>JAZKBM010000004.1:0-362035 GCA_040388645.1 Pseudomonadota bacterium | reverse complement strand
AAAATGGCAGTAAAACAACCTATCGCTGTGTCTGAAAATACTTGACCACTACATTTCGACCATGAATGCGTTGAAAAAGATCGGTGTGGCGCTCTCCCTGGATGACTTTGGTACAGGCTACTCATCACTGCAATATCTGAAACAGTTGCCGCTCGATCAGATCAAGATTGACCGGTCGTTCGTGCGTGATATTGCCACGGACAGCAGTGACAGGGCGATTGTGGGCACCATCATTGGCATGGCATTAAGCCTGAATCTGGATGTCATTGCAGAAGGAGTGGAGACGGAAGATCAACGGCAATTCCTGCTGAGCAATGGCTGTACTCATTATCAAGGCTATCTGTTTGGCAAGCCGGAGCCGATTGAACAGTTTGAAGCGATACTAAAGCGATTGCCCCTGTTAATTGGGGTTGGATAGAGGCTGATATGATATGTCTTTTCGCTACGTCCTTATTTCGCAGCCAGCAGCTGAACATTGGATCCAAGTTGCCGTGTAACCAGCCCGGACTGGGGCGCGGGTGCAATGCTCACGCGGTTATTCTGATCCTGCGCCATTGCCAATTGATCTCTCCTGAACACCACAAGATCGCAGAGCGGGAAGCCTCAAGCTCGTTGTTGCGGTGTTCGGGCAAGCAAATGGTCCGACGGGGTGGCAAGAGACCACGGAACTGGTAGACAAGTTGAACCGCATGCTACGCGGCTGGGCGAACTACTTCAGTGTAGGAACCGTCAGCCGGGCGTATCGTGCGCTCGACAGCTACACGGCAACGCGGTTGGCAACAAGTACAAGGTCTGACGGCGCAGGGGTGGGAGCTATCCACTCCAGCACCTCTACGAGTATTTCCGACTCGTTCGTCTGAGTGTGCGAGGGCGTGACGTGGCGTGGCCGAAGGTGTGTAGTCTTGTTCGAGAGCCGGATGCGGGAAATCTGCATGTCCGGTTCGATGAGCGGGAGGTGGAAACGGGGTTACGGCCAAGTTACTTGGGCACCGCCAGACGAAAGGGGCGGCAACAGACAAACCGAACCTACGGTTACCGCGCCACATCTCTACTCTACCGAAATCGCCAGTTCAATATTGCCAAAAGCCGACACTGGCGAGTGTCGTGTATCAGTATGTGGTGACCGTCCGCAAAGGCCGATGAGCCGACTATCTTAGTGGGGCCTAATGTTGAAAAGGGGCTCAGGAGCAAGAGCTCGGTAAAGAGGTTTTGCAGAATGCAACCGTAACGTACGGCGCCACACAGACAGGTTATTGCCGATTCTTATACTTAATATCAACTTTTGAATGGGGCACAGATAATGTCCACTCCCAATTTGCGGACCCTCTGGAAGGGGGCTATTTCATTTGGATTGGTTCATATTCCAATTGCCTTGTATCCAGCCACTTCGGAACAAGGGCTAGACTTCGATTGGCTGGATAAACGCAGCATGGATCCGGTCGGCTATAAACGGATTAATAAAAAAACGGGAAAGGAAATCGCCAAACAAGACATCATCAAGGGCATTGAATATGAAGAAGGGCAATATGTCGTGCTGTCGCCGGAAGAAATTGAAGGCGCCTATCCAAAAACAACACAGACGATTGAAATCGAAGCCTTTGTTCCGACAGTGGACATTTCCTTTTTGTATATGGACCGGCCATATTACGTCGCGCCGATCAACAAGGGCGCCAAGGTTTACGCGCTGCTACGTGAAATTCTGCATAAAAGCGGCATGGCAGGAATTGCCCGAGTCGTGATACAGACCAAGCAGCATCTTGCAGCCTTGATACCCGCGGGCCCGGTCCTGGTCCTCAATTTATTGCGTTGGGAAGACTCTATCCGGTCTCGGGATGCGCTTCCGCTGCCACCCGAAGGGATAAAGGCCGCGGGTCTGACCGAGAAAGAAATGCAAATGGGAGAGCAACTGGTTGCCGACATGAGCGCGGACTGGGACCCCGCTGCCTACAAGGACACATTCAAGCAACAGATACTGCAGTTAGTTCAAAAGAAAGTTAAGGCGGGACAGGTCGAAACGGTCGCTGAAATTGACCCTATGGAAACCCCGGGACATACAGCGACGATATATGACCTGACAGAGTTGTTGCAAAACAGCCTGAAACCAAAGGGTAAACAGGGTAAGGCCATTTCTTCCGTTAAAAAAGCAAAGCCTGCAAAGAAACCTTCCTCTAAACCCATACGCAAGAAAACTGCCAAACCGAAGGCAGCATAAACGATGGCTTCTAAGGTTCCGCTCAAGACCTATAAGGGCAAACGAGATTTTAAAGTCACCCCGGAACCGCGAACAGGCGGGATGGCCAACGAATCGAAGCGCTCATTTGTTATACAGAAACATTGGGCAAGCCGACTGCACTACGACTTCAGGTTGGAATTGGATGGCTACATGAAAAGTTGGGCGGTGCCCAAGGGTCCAAGCTTGGACCCAGGCGAAAAGCGCATGGCAATACAAGTCGAAGATCACCCTATTTCCTACAATACATTTGAAGGGAAAATTCCGGCAATGCAATATGGGGCGGGTGAAGTGATTATCTGGGATAAAGGCTACTGGATTCCGGTGGGCGATCCCTACCTAGCGTATGAAGACGGACATTTGAAGTTTGAACTTCATGGCCATAAACTCGAGGGCAAATGGGTCTTGGTGCGCATGAATACAAAGCGAGAAAAACAGCCGCCTTGGCTCCTCATCAAGGAGAAGGATGAGTTCGCTCGGTCACATACGGAATACAGAATTGTCGAGGCACTCCCAGACAGCGTGGCCGAAAAAAAACTTCCAGAAAAGACACTCGTAGCCAAAGGCTCCCCCGTTGAAAAAAACACGTCTCGAAAGTCTTCTAAAGAGGGCTGGCGTGCCGATGCAAAAAAGTCTGGTTTGCCTACGCAGTTCAAGCCGCAATTGGCGACGTTGGTGGCCGCGCCGCCGCCAGATTCGGCAGAATGGCAATACGAAATAAAATTTGATGGTTACCGTCTCATGGCGCGCATCGAAGCGAACACGGTGCGTTTGTTTACGCGAAATGGCAATGATTGGAGCGGCAAGCTGTCTGCGCTGGTTGCCGCAATAAAAAAATTGCGCCTCCCGCCAGCGTGGCTCGACGGTGAAATTGTAGTACTGAACGACAGTGGTATTCCTGATTTTCAGGCGTTGCAGGGAGCTTTTGATCATGCCCTGACGGAAAATATCATTTTCTACGTGTTCGATTTGCCTTTTTATAACGGATTTGACCTTACTGCTGTGCCATTAGGGGAGCGCAGAACATTGCTTAAGACAATCATCGGCAAGTCGGACGATGCCCTAATTCGCTTTAGCAATGCATTTGACGCTCCACAGGGGGATCTGCTGGCATCTGCGTGCCGTCTGGGCCTGGAAGGGGTAATCGGGAAAAAAAAGACCTCGCTCTATGTATCGCGCCGCTCCCACGACTGGATCAAGTTGAAATGCACGCAACGGCAGGAATTCGTAATCGGCGGCTACACCGATCCGCAAGGCAAACGGCTGGGTATCGGATCCCTTTTGCTGGGCGTATATGATGAAAGCGGAAAACTGCATTACGCCGGGAATGTCGGAACCGGTTTTAACAGGACGTCATTAGAAGACATCAAGAAAAAACTGGACGGCCTTGCAAGCCCTCAAAACCCTTTCATGGAAACGAAGCTTGGCACTCGTCAAAAGGCGCACTGGGTAGTCCCTCGTCTAGTCGCTGAGGTGTCTTTCGGGGAATGGACACGCGCGGGGAGAGTGCGCCATGCGGTATTTCATGGTGTGAGGGCGGATAAGAAAGCGAAATCTGTGTTTCGAGAAAAACCAGCACATTTGCAGGGAGCGCAGAAAACGAACGAGTTACCGAAGACGTTCAAGGTGTCCCACCCGGACAGAGTGGTAGATACCTCAATTAAAGTCACAAAATTGGATGTGATCCAGTATTACTTTTTGATTGCGCCGCTGATGATGGAACATCTCAAGGGCCGTCCAGTATCGCTGGTGAGAGCGCCGGAGGGCATTGCAGGCCCGTTTTTTTTTCAAAAGCATATCGACAAAGTGAATATGCCGGGCATCAAGCAACTCGCGTCGGAGCTAAACCCGGGTCACGCGCCGCTTCTGGAAGTTTACCGGCCAGCCGGCCTGTTAGCGGCGGCGCAAATGAATGTGCTTGAGTTCCATACCTGGAATGCGACGAAAACGAATATTTTAAAGCCGGATCGCATGACCTTTGACCTGGATCCAGGAGCGGGTGTTGCATGGACAGAAATCCGTGACTCGGCCCAACTGGTACGGGAATTTCTATCGCAGTTGGGACTGGTCTCGTTCATAAAAACGAGCGGGGGAAAGGGATTGCATATTGTTGTGCCTATCCATCGCTTATATGGGTGGGAGGCTGTAAAAGATTTTTCTCAAGCAATTGTAAAGCATCTGGCTGGTACGCTACCCCAACGATTCACTGCTAAAAGCGGGCCACGTAATCGGGTAGGAAAAATTTTTATAGATTATTTACGGAATGGGTTTGGGGCGACGACGGTTGCCGCGTGGTCCGTCCGTTCGCGACCCGGCTTAGGAATATCAATACCGATCCAATGGTCAGAACTTGATTCTGTTACTGGCAGCGCGCAGTGGAACATTTCCAATATCCAGGATCGTCTGGAGGTTGGAAACAGTCCATGGAAAGACTATCGCTCTTCGGCGCAAGGCCTCAGTTCCTCAATGAAAATTCTGGGATTTCGACCATTAAAAAAAGGTTCCTAGACGTGCAAAATAAAAAGCTATTGGATACGTAAGAGGATTCGTCTACTGCGTACTCCGAAGACAGCGTCGGTTCCATGTGGCCGACGTGGTCAATTCATCATGTTCGAACGTCAGATTTCTCACACCGGCGCGTGTTTTGTCTCTTAAGCCCCATTATGTACGGCCTCACACGGAAGAATTATTTCCATCCCCGTATGCTTGGAACCAGGATGAATCCATCGTCCTGCATGGAGTAACTTCAATAATCTTTTTTTAGGCTAGGAGCCACAAATGACACAGAACCAAACGAAGGACACGAAAGACCAAGAAGCAATGCAAAATCATACTCCCCAGCAACATCATCAAAAAGCGGCAGAGCATCATGATCAAGCCTCCAAGCATCACAAGGAAGCTGCTAAGCATCACGAATCCGGCGACCACAAATCGGCGGCGCACCACGCTCAAGTCGCTCATGGTCATATGCTCCACGCTAAAGAACATGGTGCCGAGGCAAGCAAGAAACACGCGAATACTCACGGCAACAAAAAATAAATGGATATTCAAAACTGCAGAGTTACTAACAAACTCAAGTTTGCCGTTTATATCTGAACTTTCCTCCTTTATTTCAGGAGGAAATTTTTTTAAAATAGTGTGTGATGGACCCCTCGGGAGCAATTTTCTCAATACGTCCGTCATCAGTGGCCGAATGAAATAATTTCCTTGTCCTTCGTTTCTCTCATGGGCTGAAGGATAGCCAGTTGATCGGGACGGCCTATTGAGGGACAAACGGCCGCAGCCGCAAAGATGCGAAGCGTGTGAATCAGTTTTTTTAATTTTCCAATTTTTTAAAGAATTAGCACCGAAAAAAATCCACAAGCCACGATGTAATCGTGCTTGGCATCAGCGTGATTGGTTGAAGCTCACACTGATGGCTGGCAAAACAGCGCGCTGATTGCCAACAATAGCGAACTCGGTTCGCTGGGTCTTACACTGCGTGCTGAACGACCGCGTACATTGGTCCGCTTGACTGAGTGGAAAAGGGCCGCTTCGGGTCGGGTGCCGTCCTTCGCTGCTAACGAAAGCGGCCATTCAGGCGGCGTACTCACTAAACGTCGGCAACCTGCGCGACACCGGTCATTCAGCTAAGGCCACGGCACCGGCCGCAATGGCCGACTTTGAGACGGCCAAGTGAAAATCCCATCAGGCAGCAGTTCGGCCATTGCTGCCTGTGGTGTCATGAACAACTCAGGTCTGCTATACGCTGCATTCCAGTCAATGCTTAGGGAATCCAAGCTGACACTGTAACAAAATTCCAAGTTGACCCAATAAAGTAACGATTGATACTATATCAATAGTTACTTTCTGCATTGACAGATCATGGATCGTTTACGTAGTTTCGGTTTTCTGCTTGCTGAGGTCAGTCGTCGTTATGTAAGGCGTTTCGAACAACGTGCTCAAGCAATATCATTGACGCTACCTACATGCAAAGTTATGACGATTCTCGAGCGTCACGAGAGCATCAACCAGTCCAAGCTTGCAGAACTCGCCAATATCGAACCCATGGCAATGGTGCGCATTCTCGATCGCATGGAAGCAGACGGCATCGTTGAGCGCAGGCCAGATCCCATCGATCGAAGAGCACGCAGCCTCTATCTCACACCAAAGTCTAAACCCACGCTCGATGAAATCTGGCGGCTCGCTGCTTTGACTCGCGCGGAGACATTTTCCGGCATCAGCCAGTCGGAGCGAGATGTTTTCCTGGACGTACTTGAGCGCTTGGAGAGCAATCTGCGCCAACTCGAAGATTTGCCGATTGAATTTCTATCAGAAGACCATCCAGGTGAGGCTGCACCAAGCCCGGCAAATGCGAAGCACCGATCAGCCAAACCCACAACAGAATGACCTCCATGGATGAACCCACACAAGTTACACAAGAGCCCGGCACATCTCAGGTATTGCCAGGCAAAAGCTCGCGATCCCGTTTGCGTCTGCCTTTGATGCTTCTCGGGCTGGCTGTCGTGGTTGGTATCGCTGTCTATTTCTATCTCAGCGGTGGCCGTTTTGAAGAGACCGATGATGCTTACGTGCAAGCAGCTCAAGTGGCAATCAGTGCAGACGTTGCGGGACGGGTAACGGAAATTGACGTGCACGACAACCAGCGGGTTCATACGGGCGATGTGTTGTTCCGCCTCGACGATGCACCGTTTCGCATTGCAGTCGACGCCGCGCGGGCTCAACTTGCCACAGCAAAGTTAAAGGTTGAAATGTTGAAAGCTAACTATCGGCAACATCAGACAGATATCGTATCGGCGCAGGATACACTGAGGTTCGCTCAGACTGAGTATCAACGAGCACTTCGGTTGTCCAAAACGGGTATCACATCACAGGTTCAGATGGATGAGGCCCTGCATGCGTATCAAACGGCACGTGCCCAGCTAAGCGGAATCAAGCAGCAGACCGCCGCCGTGATTGCAAATCTGGCGGGCAATCCTGATATTGCTCTGGGCCGCCATCCCGAGGTACAGCAGGCCCAAGCGTTGCTCGACCGCGCCAAACTCAATATGTCTTACACCTTAGTCAGAGCGCCCGCTGACGGCGTGGTCACACGCGTCGAAGAATTGCAGGTCGGCAGCCATATCAATGCAGCAGCGCCCGTATTCGCGCTGGTATCAACGCGCGATGTTTGGGTCGTAGCAAATTTTAAGGAAGACCAGCTCGCGCACATGCAGCCTGGCGAGACAGCCACGATCCAGATTGACAGCTATCCTGATAAAACCTTTAAAGGGCGAGTAGCAAGCCTCAGCCCAGGAACCGGCTCGCAATTCTCGGTATTGCCAGCGGAAAATGCGACGGGCAACTGGGTTAAGGTCGTGCAACGTTTGCCCGTGCGCATCAAGCTTGATCACCCTGATCCGGTCAAATTTCCACTAAAAGGAGGCTTGAGCGCAGATGTGAGTGTGGATACGCACTACCAGCGCCATTTGTTTGAGCGCGCCGATGTGGGATCCGCCAATACGCTGAGGGGCCGCAATTGACAGAGGCGCTCGCAGAGGCGTCTGGGAGTGCACACAACCGAGGTTTAATTACCGCGTCGGTGATGCTGGCATCCATCATGCAAGCACTCGACAATACGATTGCCAACGTGGCCCTGCCACGCATCCAGGGTTCGCTGTCGACCACGCAGGATCAGATGACCTGGGTACTCACTTCTTACATCATTGCCGCTGCAATCATGACGCCCTTAAGCGGATGGCTTGCGGGCCAGATTGGTCGGCGACGGGTATTTCTGTATTCCATTGTCGGCTTCACGGTTGCATCGGCTTTGTGCGGATTGGCTCAGTCTTTGCCGGAGATTGTTCTTGCCCGTCTGTTTCAGGGCCTGTGCGGTGCAGCCCTGATTCCGATGTCGCAAGCCGTGCTGCTCGACATCAATCCGCCAGAAAAACATGCGCGTGCGATGTCCATGTGGGTAATGGCCGTCATTATTGGGCCGATTCTGGGTCCCGTTCTTGGAGGCTGGCTTACCGAGAACTACAATTGGCGCTGGGTTTTTTATATCAACGTACCGTTCGGTATCCTTTCATTTTTCGGTGTTTTGTCGTTTATGCCGGAAACGAAGATTCGCAAATCGGCGTTCGATTTTTTTGGCTTCACCACCCTCAGCTTCGCCATCGGCGCGTTCCAGTTGATGCTGGACCGCGGCCAGCTCAAGGATTGGTTTAACTCGACCGAAATCTGGATCGAGGCCGCTGTAGCGGGTTTCGCGCTCTACCTCTTTATCGTGCACATGCTGACCACAACGAAGAAGCCGTTTGTGAGTCCAGCCTTGTTCAAGGACCGTAATTTTCTCACCGGCAATGTATTTATCTTCATTGTAGGCGTTGTCCTGTTTGCAACGCTCGCTCTACTGCCACCATTATTACAAGACCTGATGCATTATCCGGTCGTCCTGACCGGTTTGTTAACCGCGCCGCGCGGTGTGGGGACACTGGCGGCTGTATTCATTGTTGGTTGGGTCATGGGGAAGGTCGATACCCGCCTGATCATCGCCACCGGCTTTGTGCTTACCGCCTATTCGCTGTGGCAGATGACCGGATTCTATCTGCAGATGAACAGCTCCCTCGTCATGTGGTCTGGATTGATTCAAGGCATCGGGACAGGTTTCGTCTATGTGCCGCTCGCGGCGATCACGTTTGCGACGCTGTCAACGCAATATCGCAATGAAGGAACGGCGATGTTCAGCCTCATCCGGAATGTCGGCAGCAGTATCGGCATTTCAGTGGTGGAAACCATGCTGACACGGGGTACACAGACCATGCATTCTCGCCTTGCCGAACAGGTTACGCCGTTTGGGAGTGTTCTGCATGCGCTTCCGCACGAAGCGCTCTCAACCAGCGGCGGGCTGGCCCAACTCAATCAACTGGTAAGTAACCAAGCGGCGATGATTGCCTACAACAACGATTTCAAGATGATGATGATACTCACGGTTTGTGCCATTCCGCTGATCATGCTGTTGAAGACCGCTCAGGCAACGAAGGGGGCAGAGCCCATGGTAATGGAATGAACAGAATTACATTGACCTCCGTGTTGACAATGGCGGCGACGCTGCTTGCCGGGTGCACGGTAGGGCCCGATTTCAAACGCCCAGACCCGCCTCATACAGACCGTTATACGGCACAGCCACTGAATCTGGAACGCAAGAATCCAAGTGACGCATCGGCGCAGCAGATCATCCTGGGCAAACAGCTTGACCAAGCATGGTGGCAGTTGTTTCAGTCCGATGCGCTCAATAGTGTAGTTAAACGCGCCCTGACCCAGAACCGCACCATCGTTGCCGCGCGCTATACGCTTGCTCAAGCGCAAGATCTTGCTGCTGCACAGACTGGGACACTGTCACCACAGGTAGGCATCACTGCGGGGGTAGGTCGGGAAAAATACGGTGCCGAGTTTCTGGGCACTTCGCCCAAACCACCGCCATTTACTTATTTCGCTGTTGGGCCAACGGTCAGCTATTCGCTAGATTACACTGGCGGCGCCGCGCGATCGGTCGAACAGCAGGAGGCAAAAGCGAATTACCAAAAGCAGCAACTCAAGGCGGCCTACCTTGCTGTCAGTGGCAATGCGGTCTTGCAATCGCTCAGGATCGCCTCGCTGCGTAGCCAGATCGCGACTCTCCAAGCATTGCTGGAAGAGGATCAAGCAAACCTGAAACTGGTGCATGAGGCCTTCGATGCGGGTGCGGTCTCTCGGCTCGACATTGTTAGCGCGGAAAGTCAGCTCTCAACAGATAACGCACTGTTGCCGCCACTGCACCAGGAATTGAGTCTAGCCCAACATGCATTGGCTATCCTCCTTGGCAAGGCACCGGCAGACGGGGCGGTACCAGAAGTTGATCTGGCGCTGCTAACCCTGCCACCCCAGTTACCTGTCAGCTTGCCGTCAGAGCTCGTGCACCAACGTCCCGACATTCTGGCGGCAGAGGCAGAGCTACATACTGCAACGGCCGCCGTCGGGGTTGCCACAGCCAATCTCTACCCACGTATAGATATCAGCGCCTCCTTCAGTCAGCAATCCACAGTATTCAGTCAGTTGTTTAGCCCGGGTAGTAGCGCCTGGAGTCTCGCCGGCGGCCTTGTTGCGCCGATACTCGATGGCGGTACATTGCTTGCTCAGCGCAGAGCGGCGGTAGATGCCATGCAGGCGAGCGCTGCGAAGTATCAGCAGACAGTCCTGAGCGCGTTCGGTCAAGTCGCCGATTCCCTGCAAGCGCTGGAACACGATGGAGAGGCGCTGGATGCACAGGCCCATGCCCAGCAAGCGGCGCGCAATAGTCTGAACCTGATGCGTAAAAGCTACCAAGAAGGCAATATTGGCGTATTACAGGTCCTCGACGCTGAGCGTCACTATCAACAAGCGAAGCTTGCCTATGTACGCGTAAGCGCCGAGCGCTATATGGATACAGCGCAGCTCTTCTTGGCACTGGGAGGCTCGGGACCGGAGGTTGATGCGCACCTTGGTAAAGGAACAAAGCGCAGCGATTAAGGGATGGGGCCATGTACCGGAAAATACTGCTGGTCTACGAGGATGGGTTCTACCTTCAGCGCCACTGCCTTGCGGCAAGGCGCTGAACTTGCAAGCCTCTGCAAGACGGAACTTTGTGAATCAGCATTTTTAATTTTCCATTTTTTTAAAAAATTAGCACCGAGAAAAAACGCACAAGCTGCATCGAGCTTGAAGTCGGCGCTGTGGGTATATGCTCACGCTGTTGTTAGCAAAAACAGCGCGCTGATTGACAAACAATAGCGTTCAATCACAGATATTGCGTGGAAAGATACTGAAAAAAAAGCAGGATTGCGATGGGTCACGGCAGGTCATTCCCGTGCAGCAAGCGGGGCACTCTTCTCTTTGGGGGCCGCAACTGGTGGCATATTGACGCCTGCGTACGCAATTCAACCTCGGCTTGACGCGCTGACACGCGCCATGGGAGGCAACCTGATAAGCACGCAATATGCTTATTTTTGCAACGCGTTCATCACGGATTGTTCAAAATTCTGCGCTTTTGACGAACTGGCGACAGCTGCGAGAATTTTTTTGCACTTGGCAACCTCAGCCAGTAACTCGCTTTGGGTGTTGGCCTGTGCAAGTTTACCTACATGAGGGGATTTGCCACCAAATAGGGCGGTCATCATATCGACAGCATGATGTTTGGCATCTTCGAAACGGTTGCCACTATCTGAGCTGTGCTGCATGGCATGGTCCAGCTTCTCAGCCAGATCGTCGTGATGGGTTGCCGCGACATGGGTAGTCACTACGCCGCTGGTTTGCGCAGGGGTCTCGCCGCTGGGACAAATCAAACCCAGTTTTAGCATGTCTTGCAGCGTGCCTTCCAGATCGGTAATTCCCCGCATGATTTCGCCGATTTGCGCTACTGATAACTTACCATCCAGCACGAACAGAAGTTGTCGGCAACGGGGTCTAAGCCCCAATTTTGGTTGTTTTAATTCTTCCTGACCGATAGCGGTACGGGTATAGCAGATATTAGGATTCATCTTCAGTCTCCTGTTCTTATATTTGTTGTACACATGAAAACAAGCAACTTTGATACCACACCACCCACGTAACGCCGGAATACTCAATGTGCGCGAAATCTGGCAGCTGTTTCAATCACACCAATCCTGTTGGTAGATCCTTGGCACGATCGGTAGTGGTCTCGGTGCACAAACAGGAAAGGCTTGCATTGAACAATACTTGACTTGTCTTGACTGAGGGGTCCACCATATCTGCGGTCAATTGGCGGGCGAGCCTAGATGCTTTAAACCATTCGCTGTTCTCGGCTTGAATTCTGATAGCCGGTTGGACAACAAGACATGTAAACGCAAATGGTCATGGCATGGAAATTTCATAAGAGATCTAGGCGGCGTTGCAGCCTCCCTGGCAGGATTTCCAATTAAAAACCAATCGGCTTTCGTACCTCAACAGCTGTTCATCGACAATCGGCGTGGCCAATGGGTAGGGGAGTTTCAAATCGCCAAATCCGAAAATGGTCGATGATTCGCTAACCTGTGCGCGGAATTAGAAACCGGAACCAAATCCGGACGGTGCAATACTTGACTCAAGAATAGGGGAGTGGCGTTATGCAAAACTGGAGTGAGAAAAACAAATATACAATATACGGCGTCCTCTTCGGACTCTGTTTTCCACTCGGCGCCATCCTGTTTCTTTATTTTACGCATGCACTGGGGATGGGCAACTGGATCGAAATCATCCGAAACGCCCATGATAACCGCCTATTATATTTAATTGATACCGCGCCGGTGTTCCTCGGCCTCGTTGCGCGCTGTGCCGGTACACGACAGGATCGTATTCATCAATTTTTAAATACCTTGGAGAAGCAGGTTCAGGATAAGACCGAATCCCTTCGTCTTGCCCTGGAAGAATCTCGCCATGCAAACGAGCTAATCGGGCATATGGCCGATCATGATGCATTAACGGGACTCCTCAATCGGCGCCGTTTCCAAAAAACCTTAGAAGACTGGATGGAATATGCGGCACGCTATGGTAGACAAGGCACGTTGCTGTTTATCGATCTGGATAAGTTCAAGTTCGTCAATGACACATATGGTCACAACGCAGGTGATCAATATTTAAATGCGGTGGCTGAATTGCTAACTCAGAAACTTCGTGCCACCGATATCGTGGCGCGTTGGGGCGGAGATGAATTTGCGGCGTTCTTGCCGGAAACAGTCGGTTCCGAAGCCCACCTCGTGGGCAACAAGCTGCTGGCTGGCTTCGCTCAACTATCGTTTTGTTTTGGCGGCGAGCTCTTCCAGGCTTCGGCCAGCATTGGCCTCGCTTTCGTTCCGGAGCATGCCAGTACCACCAACGAGCTGATTATGTATGCCGATGCGGCAATGTATGAGGCGAAAAAGGCAGGCCGAGGTTGCTGGCGGCTGTATGGGGCTTCGTCCACAGAAATTCAGCATGTACAAGCCCACCTGCAATGGGAAGCGCGCATCCGCCGTGCTTTGGAAAACGATCAATTCTTATTGCTGTATCAACCCCTGTTGAATCTTAAGTCTGGCCGTACCGATGGCTATGAAGCCTTGCTACGAATGGAGGACAGCAATGGTCACTTAATTTCTCCGGGACAGTTTCTAGAGTCTGCTGAACGCGCCAATTTAAGTTCATCCATTGATTTGATGGTCATCCGCAAGGCAGCGCGCAGAGTAGTGCCGCTGATCGATCACGCAGAGGATGTGGGCGTATCAATCAACCTGTCCCCCAAAACCCTGCTGGACAAAAACCTGATCGAAAAAATAGAAGCAATTTTGCAAGAATATCCCGGTCTCAACAGCAAACTGCGTTTTGAAGTTTCTGAGGCGACCGCCTTACAAAATCTGGCTTTGACCCGAAGCCTGGCAGCACAGATCCGCGAGCTTGGCTGTTTACTGATCCTGGATGATTTTGGTCTAGGACCGGCCTCCTTACAGTATCTGGAGAAATTGTCGATCGACATGGTCAAAATTCATCCCAGCTTGATTCGTGGCCTGAAGGACAATCCGAAAAACCTCAGCTTCGTAAAAAACCTGACAGAAATGTTGCATGGATTTCACCTCAAGGTGGGCGCGAAATCGGTCGAGGATACTTTACTACTAGACATACTGCGCGATATTGGTATTGACTACGCTCAGGGGTTTGCAATCGGCAAACCATTGGAATCTCTAGAGCAAACCAGCAACGATTCGGCGCCAATGTCCGAACAGCTTTGGTAGGTACAGAGGTAGAGCCCCACCCATCTCGGGTTCCTCCCTCAATCCCTCTACCTTCAAGCGCAAAATGGCAGTAAAACAACCTATTGCTGTGTCTGAAAACACGTGACCACTACAGGGATGTGAATGGCCGGAATGGCGCCTTCACCGGCCATAGGTGCGGGAATCATACTGAACAGCAGCTTTTCCGCAACGCAACTGTGTGCTATCGACCCCGGAACAGCCCATCACAGTATATTTCTCACCGTCTGGAATCCAGCGATTAGCAGGTTTCCCCCGCGTTTGCGGGGATAGGCCCGTACTTGATGGGCTTGGGATGGTGCGCGTAGTGTTTCCCCCGCGTTCGCGGGGATAGTGAGTGAGAGTTGAACCAACGACCAGTCTTGTTCGTACAGCGGACGTGTTCAATCGAAAAACCAATGTCGCCTTCCAACTCCGGCCTGATGTCGTTCTCACTTGGCCGTATCAAATTCGGCCAATGCGGACGGTCGGTGGAACCCCTTTTGGGTTTGCCAATGTCCGCTTTCTGGAACCAGAATTCAATACCCGTTCTGTGCCAAAAACAGATGGTCGAGCTTGTACTCAAAAACGGCCATTCGAAAGCAAAAAACCGATCGCTGACGGTCATAAAAGGTGGTTACGAGTTGCTGCGGGTGGGGCAATTCTCAGCGCTGCCGAATGAGGGATCCAAACCGGATGCAGACAACGGCAGCCCTGCGATCTTGTAGGTCTGCACCACCGGACCACAGGCAACAGGTTATACAAGTACTTGCGTCCGTCTTTGTAGACGAATTCCTTCTCCTTGAACAGCACAGCCGCTCGTACACAGGCCGCATCGCTGACTAATAATCGCCTAGAAAATCAATGACTCCCTAGTGTTCCAGTGACAAGGTGATTTGTTCTTACTCCGCCATCTTTTTTGCAAACTCCTCGGACCAAGTTTTCAATCTCAAGAAATTCGTCCGCAGGGGGTGCGCCTTCATTGGCGATGGCATTGTTGATGCCAAACATTTTGGCCTCCTGGCTTCAAGCAGAAGTCAAGTAGGCTTCTTGTAAAACATCCCGCCTGCGCGAAATTAATCTCCGGATGGGTAGTGATGGCCGTCATCGCTGGTTCATGCTTTAGAGCGCCTGCTTTCCAAACAGGTTGCATTTCAACTTGTCGCTCCGTAGGTGCATCTACCGGCTGGTCTTATCCATTGCGCTGAAGAAGTTACCTACCGCGCTGATCCTGCCAAACCGCCGTCCATCTTTACGAAATCTTTACAACTCTTCCAGCGATCTTTACGCAAATTTTATCCCCTGTTATCTAGCATGCACATAGTGAATCATCACTTGGGGAAATCAAATGGACTTACTTTATCTCGGGCTTGTTGTGGTCTTTTTTGGACTATCGGCCCTTTTTGTCTATGGCTGCGAAAAGTTAAGGAGGCCGTCATGACCTGGATTTACACATTAGGCGCAATCGTTGCCATCGGCTTGATGGTGTATCTCGTCGTCGCATTGCTTAAACCGGAGCTGTTTTCATGAGTGCGAATGGATTGCTGCAAATCGCCTTGTTCCTCGGGGTGCTTCTAGCCCTGACGAAGCCCCTGGGCTGGTACATGGCGCGAGTCTACGAGGGTAATCTGCCGGCGTTTATGCGCTGGATGGCACCTGTTGAAAATCGGTTTTATCACTTGTGCGGGGTGAATCGTGAGGAGGAGATGCGCTGGACCCGGTATGCGTTCGCCGTATTGTGGTTCAGCCTGCTCGGGGTGTTGGCAGTATATGCCATGCAACGGCTGCAAGGCTGGCTGCCGCTGAATCCCCAGCATTTCGGTGCGGTTAGCCCGGATTCTTCCTTCAACACGGCGCTAAGCTTCGTCACTAACACCAACTGGCAGGGCTACGTTGGCGAAACCACCATGAGTTACCTCACGCAGATGGTGGCTCTGGCGGTACAGAACTTCTTCTCCGCCGCTACTGGCATGGCTGTTCTTGTGGCGTTGATTCGTGGTTTGGCCCGGCATAGTGCGGAGACCATCGGCAACTTCTGGGTGGACATGACTCGCAGCATCGTCTACATCCTGCTGCCGCTGTCCGTTCTGCTCGCCTTGGTGTTGGTCAGCCAGGGCGTGGTGCAGAACTTCTCGGAATATAAATCCGTTCCCCTCGTGGAAAGCGTCAGTTATGACCAGCCAAAACTGGACGCGGCTGGCAATCCGATGAAGGACGCCACCGGCAATCCGGTGACAGAAAAAATGACCGTGAAGGAGCAGACCATCGCGCTTGGACCGGTTGCCTCGCAGGAATCGATCAAGGAACTGGGCACCAACGGCGGCGGCTTCTTCAACGCCAACTCGGCGCACCCGTTCGAGAACCCCACGCCGTTAACCAATTTCCTGGAAATGCTGGCGATTTTCCTGATCCCCGCCGCCCTTTGCTACACCTTCGGCAGCATGGTGGGTGACACGCGCCAGGGCTGGGCCATCCTAGCCGCCATGACCGTGTTGTTCGCAGGCTTCCTGGCAGTGGCGGAGATTTCGGAGCAGCAGGGCAACCCCGCGTTTGCTGCGCTGGGCGTAGACCAAACCGCTTCCGCAAACCAGCCCGGCGGCAACATGGAAGGCAAGGAAACCCGTTTCGGCATCGTCAATTCCGCCCTGTTCGCCACCGTTACCACGGCCGCCTCGTGCGGTGCGGTGAACAGCATGCACGATTCGTTCATGCCCCTGGGCGGACTGGTGCCCCTGGCGCAAATGCAGCTTGGTGAAGTCGTGTTCGGCGGGGTGGGATCGGGGCTGTACGTCATGCTGATCTACGCCGTGATCGCGGTATTTATCGCCGGTTTGATGATCGGACGCACGCCGGAATACCTGGGCAAGAAAATCGAGGCATTCGACATCAAGATGGCATCCCTGGTCATTCTGATCCCGCCACTGATCATCCTGGGCGGAACGGCCTTGGCGGTCATGCTGGACGTTGGCAAGAGCAGTATTTTCAACCCCGGCGCCCATGGCTTCAGCGAGGTTCTGTATGCGTTTACGTCGGCTGTCGGCAACAACGGCAGCGCGTTTGCCGGCATCTCCGCGAATACGCCCTTCTACAACACCGCATTGGGCTTCTCGGCATGGTTTGGCCGCTTCTGGCTGATGATCCCGGTGCTGGCCCTGGCCGGTTCCCTGGCGGCGAAGAAGCGTATTCCGGAGGGAGCAGGAACCATGCACACCCATACCCTGTTATTTGTCGGGCTGTTGATCGGCATAGTGATTCTGGTTGGGGCGCTGACCTTCGTGCCAGCGCTGGGCCTCGGGCCCATTGTCGAACACTTGACCATGATCGGCGCGCATTAATCGCGGGCTGTTTAGGAGAATTGATATGACCGGCAGAAGCAAGACTTTTTCCCTGTTCGATCGAGAGATCGCTCAACAGGCGCTATGGGATACATTCAAGAAATTGACACCCCAGCAGCAAATGAGAAACCCCGTGATGTTTGTGGTGTGGATCGGTAGCATCCTGACCACAATCCTGTTCTTCCAGGCTTTGGGCGGTCACGGCGAAGCGCCGATCGGCTTCATTCTGGCAATCGCGTTGTGGCTGTGGTTCACCGTGCTGTTCGCCAACTTTGCCGAGGCACTGGCAGAAGGTCGCAGCAAAGCCCAGGCCGCATCACTGCGTGCTGCCAAGAAGACAGTAGTTGCCAAAAAACTGCGCGATCCGCGCTACGGCGCCCAGGTCGATTCCGTGCACGGCACGGATTTGCGGCGCGGCGATGTGGTGCTGGTGGAGGCTGGTGGCATGTTACCGGCGGACGGTGATGTCATCGAAGGCGTTGCATCGGTAAACGAGAGCGCCATCACCGGCGAATCGGCACCAGTGATCCGCGAATCCGGCGGCGATTTCAGCGCCGTCACCGGGGGCACCACAGTGCTGTCCGACTGGCTCGTGGTACGCGTCACGGTCAACCCTGGCGAAGCCTTCATTGACCGTATGATTGCCATGGTGGAAGGAGCCAAGCGCCAGAAAACGCCCAATGAAATCGCCCTGACCATTCTGCTGGTGGCGATGACGATCATTTTCCTGCTGGCTACTGTGACGCTGCTGCCTTTTTCGCTGTATAGCGTAGAGGTGGCGAAAGCAGGCCAGCCGGTCACGATCACCGTGTTGGTGGCGCTGCTGGTTTGCCTGATTCCCACCACCATCGGCGGTCTTCTGTCAGCCATCGGGGTGGCAGGGATGGGGCGCATGATGCAGAAGAATGTCATCGCCACTTCCGGCCGTGCAGTTGAGGCGGCTGGAGACGTGGACGTGCTGCTGCTGGACAAGACCGGCACCATCACCCTGGGCAATCGTCAGGCAAACCGATTTCTCCCTGCCGGCGGTGTGACCGAGCGCGAACTGGCCGATGCCGCCCAGCTTGCCTCCCTTGCGGACGAAACTCCGGAGGGGCGCAGCATCGTGGTGCTGGCCAAGGAGAAATTCGAGCTGCGCGAACGCAACATTCATGAGCTTGGCGCCACCTTCGTGCCCTTCACCGCACACACCCGTATGAGCGGGGTCAATCTGGACGCCAGGCAGATCCGCAAAGGCGCGGCTGATTCAATTCGTGACCATGTGAAAAGTCTGGGTGGCGATTATCCTGCCGATGTACAAACCCTGGTTGATGACGCCGCGCGCCGCGGCAGTACCCCCCTGGTAGTCGCCGATGGCACCAAAGTGCTGGGCGTGGTGGAGCTCAAGGATATCGTCAAGGGCGGCATCAAGGAGCGTTTTGCCGAACTGCGCCGCATGGGCATCAAGACCATCATGATCACCGGCGACAACCGTCTCACCGCGGCAGCCATCGCCGCCGAGGCGGGGGTGGACGATTTCCTGGCCGAGGCTACACCCGAAGCGAAACTCAAGCTCATCCGTGAACATCAGTCACAGGGTCGCCTGGTGGCAATGACCGGCGACGGCACCAATGATGCGCCGGCGCTGGCGCAGGCCGATGTGGCAGTGGCGATGAATAGCGGCACTCAGGCTGCCAAGGAGGCGGGCAACATGGTGGATCTGGACTCGAATCCCACCAAGCTGATCGAGATCGTGGAAACCGGCAAACAGATGCTGATGACGCGAGGCGCCCTCACCACCTTTAGCATTGCCAACGATGTGGCCAAGTATTTCGCCATTATCCCGGCGGCTTTTGTTACCACCTATCCGGCGCTGGCTGCCTTGAACGTGATGCATTTGGCCACGCCGGCGAGCGCGATCCTGTCGGCGGTAATCTTCAACGCCCTGGTTATCGTCGCCCTCATTCCCTTGGCGCTAAAGGGTGTGAAATACCGTCCTGTCGGCGCGGAAGTGCTGTTGCGCAACAATCTGCTCATCTATGGCGTCGGCGGCATCATCGTTCCCTTCATCGGGATCAAGCTGATCGACATGATTCTCGCCACCTTCGGATGGGTTTAATGGAAAGGAATTGCCATGCTAAAAGAACTTAAACCCGCCATTATCAGTTTCCTGGTCCTCACGCTGGTTACCGGCATCGCCTACCCGCTCGTCGTAACGGGTATTGCCCAGGGGCTCATGCCGGAACAGGCCAACGGCAGCCTGATTGTGAAAGACGGCAAGCCTGTAGGCTCGGCACTGATCGGCCAGAACTTCAGCGACCCCAAGTATTTCTGGGGCCGCCCCTCGGCCACGGGGCCTATGCCTGATAACGCTGCCGCATCCAGCGGCTCCAACCTGGGACCGACCAATCCGGCCTTGATCGATGCTGTCAAATCCAGGGTGAAAGTCTTGCACGACGCCGACCCCGGCAATACCGCACCGATCCCGGTGGACCTCGTCACCGCTTCCGGCAGCGGTCTCGACCCTGAGATCAGCCCCGCTGCGGCGGAATATCAGGTGCAGCGTGTGGCGCGGGTATGGGGTTTGCCTGTCGAGGAAGTACGCCGGCTGGTGCGGCAGCATACCGAGGACCGCCAGCTCGGCGTATTGGGTGAGCCACGGGTGAATGTGTTGCAGCTCAATCTGGCGCTGAGCGCACTACATTGACGGGATGGATATCGCTTTATACTGATTAACATGACCGATCAACGCCCTAATCCAGACGCGCTCCTCGACAAAATACAGCGCGAGGAAGAAAAAGCCCAGCGGGGCAAGCTCAAGATATTCTTTGGCGCATCCGCCGGTGTCGGGAAAACCTATTCCATGCTGTCGGCAGCCCGTCAACTCCGGGCCCAGGGACGGGATGTGGTGGTTGGCATCGTCGAAACCCACGGCAGAGCCGAGACAATGGCGTTGCTGGACGGGCTGGAGGTGCTGCCCCTCAAGGAGGTTGAATATCGCGGAAAAATCTTGCGTGAATTTGACCTTGATGCCGCACTCAAACGGAAACCGGCGCTTATCCTGGTAGATGAACTCGCCCACTCGAACGTCGAGGGCTCACGTCACCCAAAACGCTGGCAGGATATTGATGAGCTCCTTGCTGCCGGCATTGATGTGTCGACTACAGTCAATGTCCAGCATCTGGAAACGCTCAACGACATTGTAGGCGGTATCACAGGCATCCGCGTGCAGGAAACAGTACCGGACAAGGTGTTTGACGAGGCTGACGAGGTGGTTCTGGTTGACATCACCCCTGATGAATTGCTGCAGCGGCTCAAGGAAGGCAAGATCTACCTGCCCCAGCAGGCCGAAGGCGCAATACGGAACTTCTTCCGCAAAGGCAATCTGATTGCCTTGCGGGAGCTCTCGCTGCGGCGGACTGCTGACCGCGTCGACGACCAGATGCGCACATATCGAATGGAACAATCCATCGAGACAGTGTGGCAGACCAAGGGGTCTTTGCTGGTCTGCGTGGGACCCCATCGGGGCTCGAAAAAAATCGTGCGCGGCGCAAGTCGCATTGCTGGCCAACTCAATGTGGACTGGCACGCTGTGTATGTGGAAACCCCCCGACTTCAACGCCTTCCTGAAGCCGAACGCGCACGTATCCTGAGTTCGCTTCGACTGGCCCACGAATTAGGCGGCAAGACTGCTACCCTGGCCGGACAGGATGTGGCTGAGACAGTCGTCGACTACGCACGCAGTCACAATCTTGGCAAAATCATCGTCGGGCGAGACTCCGTGAAAAGCTGGGTTCCATGGAAGTCTTCCTTTGCGGATCGTGTGGGGCGATTGTCGTCAGATCTGGATGTGCTCCAGATTGCCCAGGAATCCCCTGATGACCGCTTGAGGTACCCGGCAGGGCGTCTTGCACGGCGTGAAGGTACGACCAAGCCATCCTGGCCATCCTATATAGGCACGGTGGCCATATGCGCAGCCACGACGGTGTTGGCTACCTTGGTAGCGCCTTATTTCGACCTCGCGAATATCGTCATGCTCTTTCTGCTTGCAGTGGTTCTGGTGGCGGTCAAGTACGGGCGCGGTCCGGCTGTTATGGCTTCTTTTGTAAGCGTTGCGCTGTTCGATTTTTTTCTGGTCCCCCCGCGTCTGTCGTTTGCCGTCAGCGACGTGCAGTATTTGCTGACGTTTGCCGTGATGCTTTCGGTGGCGCTCATTATTGGCCAACTGACCGCCAATCTCCATTATCAGGCACGTATAGCATCACAACGCGAGACGCGCCTGCGGGCGCTATATGAAATGGCCCGGGACCTTTCCGCAGTATTGCTCCCGGAACAGATTATTGCCCTGAGCCACAAATTTGTCGAAGGGACTTTCGGTGTCAAGGTCGCGATCCTGCTGGTGGATGAACACGATAAGCTGGAAGCGCCGGTAATGATCGATGATGCCGGGCCGGTTTCCGCCATTGATTATGGGATCGCCCAGTGGTCTTTTGATCATGTGGAGCCTGCCGGTTTCGGGACGGACACCTTGCCTGGCAGCCCGATATTGTACTTGCCGCTCATTGCGCCGATGCGTACGCGGGGTGTTCTGGCGGTGGATCCGACCAATTCGCGCTGGCTGTTGATCCCCGAGCAGCGGCGCCAACTGGATGCATTTGCCGCACTGATCGCTACTGCTATGGAGCGGGTACACTATATTGAGGTGGCGCAAGATGCGCTGGTCCGAATCGAATCCGAAAGATTGCGCAATTCGGTGCTGTCCGCTTTGTCACACGACTTGCGTACGCCGCTGACGGTCCTTGTCGGTTTGGCTGACAGGCTTAGTGTCACCAAGCCAGGGCTGAGTGATACACAACTCGAAATGGCGAACACTATACGGGAACAAGCATTCCGCATGAGCGCCCTCGTCAACAATCTGCTAGATATGGCGCGTTTGCAGGCGGGTGAAGTCAACCTCAACCGGCAATGGCAGCCTGTGGAAGAAGTGATTGGCAGTGCACTAAAGGCGGAAGAGCAACCTTTGCTCGGCCACAGGGTACAAATTTCCATACCCCGGAGTTTTCCGCTGCTGAAATTTGACGCAGTATTGATGGAACGGGTGTTTTGCAATCTTCTGGAAAATGCAGCCAAATACACCCCACCGGGCAGTGAAATACGGGTCGAAGCAGAAGTCAAAGGAACAGAAGCGCAGATCGCCGTCACCGACAATGGGCACGGCTTTCCGCCGGGAAAAGAAGAAGCTATATTCGAAAAATTTACCCGCGGTGAGAAAGAATCGGTCACACCCGGAGTTGGCTTGGGGCTGGCTATATGCCGGGCTATCGTTGAGGCTCACCAAGGCCGTATCTGGGCAGAAAATGTTCCGACGGGCGGTGCACGCTTCGTTTTCATGTTGGCGCTTGGCACGCCGCCGACCTTGGCGGACCTTCCAGAGGTTCTGGGTATTGAAGCCGGGGAAGCGAGAGAATGAGCGCAATCACACCGGTCATTGTTCTGATTGAGGACGAGAAGCAAATTCGGCGGTTCGTGCGAGACTCGCTCGAAGCTGAGGGCTGGCACGTTTTCGAAGCCGAAACCGTGCGACAGGGATTGGTCGAAGCGGGTACGCGCAAGCCGGATCTCATCATACTTGACCTGGGGCTTCCGGACCGCGATGGCATCGATTTTATCCGGGATTTCCGTAGTTGGTCGGATTTGCCCATCATCGTACTTTCTGCGAGATCGGGCGAGGCGGAAAAAATCGCGGCACTTGACGTTGGCGCTGATGATTATCTGACCAAACCTTTTGGCGTGGGAGAATTGCTGGCGCGGGCGCGGGTTGCGCTCCGGCGAAGGGAAAGGGCTAATGAAAGTGGTTCCTCTGTGGTCGAGTTCGGTGGTGTGCAACTTGACTTGGTCAACCGAACTGTCAAGCGGGATGGGCAGCTGGTGCATCTTACGCCCATTGAATACCGGCTGCTGACCCTGATGGTTCGCAATGCAGGCAAGGTGCTGACACATCGGCAGATTCTAACTGAGGTGTGGGGGCCGTCCCACGTCGAGAGCAACCACTACCTGCGCATCTATATGGGCCAGCTACGCCACAAACTGGAAGAAAACCCTGCCCGTCCGCGTTTCTTCCTCACAGATGTCGGCGTGGGATTTAGGTTGGCTCTGGAATAGTTGGCAGCGTCCACAAATTTACAAAGAAACTACTACCATGGAAAATCTGGTTGGCGGTTGTCCGGCACCGGCCGTTTGCTGGCTCAATATTGGTTTGCTGCACTGTGCTTGGAAGACTATGTGACCCATGGGAGAAGAAATTCTGGCGGCACACGAGTGTATGCTAGAGAGCTTTATTGCCGAACGGAGGGGTATCCAAATTTGGTTCTACGAATATCCGATTCTGGAAAATGCGAAGGTCTCATTTGGGTCGAATGCGCCAGTTCAACATTGTCGAAAGCCGACACTGCCAAGTGTCGTGTATCAGGATGTGGTGACCGTCAGCAAAGGCCGAGGAGCGGGCGAAGCCCGCATCGAATAGAATGACCGATACTAGGGTGGACCGGCCGCTCAATAGCGCCGGTGTAGCTTTTCACGACCGTCTCTTTGTCCTAAAAATGCCCACCAAACTGGCCCGTTGCCATCCAGTTGACTTTACAGGTCATGCCCAGAACCAGTATTGCCGCTCTTCGCATATTTACTCCCTATACAGGTTACTCAAGGCAATCGACCGACGATCTCCGTGCGAGTAAAACTAAAGCCAGGATGCCCGAACCAAGAAGAATGAACTGTGTAGCACAAGCTTGTGCGTTTACTGTGGCTGATGACCGGACGGTGGCGGCGATCCCCTTGGCGGCCCCACTTCCTGGCCGATAAGTGACTGTCAGACGAAGCTGCCGACCTAGAGGGTTCGGGCGCCTTTCACAAACTCGAGCGAGGTCTGAAACAGCTCGAGATCCTTCTCGTACTCAGCCGCCTCGGCGCGGTCGATCTGTACCCATTCCCTGGTGCTAGCCAAACCGCCGGGCTGAAACGGGACGACGTCGCCCCTTGAGAACTGCAGTTCGGTCGCGGTAGCGGCGGGCAGGCGCAGCCCGATACCGTCACCGCTGATGCAGGCGAACATCTTGTCGCTGACGAAGTAGGCATCAAGGCCGCTGATTTTTCTTGCACTGACGCTAGGGAGTTTGAGAAGCAGGGCGTCGATCAATGCCTTGCGACTGGATTCGGGTGTATTAGTATTCAAGGAGGGTCCGCCGGGGTGGTCATGAACAGAGTCATTGAATCATAAAGCCAAGGTCCATGTGGTTAATTCTGGAAGCTAGAGTGTGCTGCAAGTCAGGCGCCTGCAAGCAATCGTTCCGGCTTGCACCGTTTGCATGTCGTGATCGTAAGATCAACGCCTTGACGGTGGGGCCTGTGAATCAAAGCCTTCGCAAAAAACGCCCCGCCGCTTGGGCGGGGCGTCGAGGGCGACGATCAGTCACCCTTGCTGCGCGACCAGATCAGGTTGTGCGCGCCGTCCTCGCCTTCGACCAGGCGGGCGTAGATGGTCGCCGGGAACGACGGATCGTCGAGGGTTGCCGACAGGTAGGGGCGTTCTGCCTTGCTGACTTTTTTCCACGCCGCGCCGATCTCGAAGTTGCCGGCGACGATGCGGTAGTCCGGGGCGTTCTCGCTTTCCTTGGCGTTCGGAATGATTTTGACCTTGACGTTGAGCGTCAGGGTGCGAACCGTGCCGGTGAAGCTGTCGTTCTGTGCGGTGAAGGTGCCGATGTTTGCCATGATGAATCTCCTTTTGGTGGTGCAAGGTCGCGCCCATCGCGGCCTTGTCGGTGATCCAAAGGGCGAGGTACGGGCGGGCTGCATCGCGCAGCGGCCGAAACAGCGTGAAGGACCGGGAGGGACGAGAAATTTGTTTCGCGAGGAAGGCTCGCAGTGCCGGGGAAATTTGTTGGGCCGGACGGTTGCAGTCATGAAGCCCGAGGCGCAGCCGTTGCCTCGCCAGGATTCACGACAAGCCAAGGCCGCCGTTGGGTGTGATCCTCGCCGAAAGGCAGCATGGCTCCGGCATCCCTGCACAGAAGCGTTGCCGGCACGCACCTCATCGCAGGCAAGGTCAGTTCCGGATGAACAAGGATGAACGCCTCTCTCATCGGTGCGGATTTGAGTGGTCACGGCGTGGTTAGGTCTCGGCATGGTGGACGGCCTGTCGGTGAGCCGCCGTCGTTTATGGCAGTCTGCCCGCCAGCGTCGGGTAAGGCGCGTGATTGCACAGCCAGGCGCGGCAACGGCTGTCGTCCTCAGCGCCCCGCCCAAGCGGCGGGGCGCGTTTTTTGGATCGGATGCCCAGCCCAAAGCATGGTGAACTCATTGGAAGGATGAACAAAGATAGGGATGGCGAAAGTCATTTTCGCCATCGGGCAGTCGCTTTCCGACTGTTGCCGCGCCGCCCGGACTGACAAGGCCGGGCGGCGCGGCGGTGTTGCATGCCTCCGCCGTTGCGTTGCGCCGAAGTGAGGGGGCAAAGCCCCCTCGCATGTCAGCCTTTGAGCCGCTTCATCTCTTCGGCCAATATCCACAGCGCCCGATTGACCTTGACGTTCTGGTCAATGCCCTGGATGGCGCGGGTGCGGTTCCTGCGTCCGTTGGCCGTGCGTGCAGACAGCCCACCTTGAACCAGATTTTCCTGCACGCGGTTGAACGTGCTCCACAGGTCGGGCCGGTCGTCGTCCCGGCGTCGAGGCTGCAGCAATTGTGTTTCCGTGATGGGTGCAGGCTTGACCGGGTCATCGTATTTCAGCGACAACGCGGCGCGGGCGAATACCTCTGATTCGCCGTGGTCCAGCGTGATGGCGCGCAACCCTTCCTGACATTCGCGCACCAGCTCGAACCCATCCAGCACATCGTAGGCGCCTTCGATCACCTGGCCGATCACGTCGCCCTTGTGCGGGATGCGCAGGTCGGCCACGGTGTCGCCGCACACCAGCCCATTGCTGCAAACGAAACGGAACATTCCCGCCAGCATCTGATAGCTGCTGGTGCCGTCGTGCGAGTTCAGCAGAATGATTTCGTTGGCCTCCGCGCCGTTGATCTGGGCTGCGTGGCGCAATCGCAGCATGTGCTTGGTGTGCTCGCGCTTGCCGGTATCGCGTACGCGTGTCTGGCACACCATGAATGGCTGGAAGCCTTCCTTGCGCAGGGCACCCAATACCTCGCCGGTCGGGATGTAGGTATAGCGGTCGGATCGGCTCTGGTGCTTTTCCTCCGCGAAAATGGAAGGGGCCACGCTGCGAATCTGATCATCCGATAACGGATGGTCGGCGCGCAAGATGGGTGAAGCATGTCCGAAACGGGAACTGAGTTGCATGGTATTTCTCCAGTGGTTGCGGGTTGTGGTTTCAAAGCTGACCGGATTCCAAGATTCGGAGCCCGGTGTTGGCTTCGGTGGGTTCGGCGCAGTGACCGGGGCTGGTCGCCGTTGCCGCCGTCTTTCCTGAGTTCATCGCCCGCGAACAACCGAGCCAGCGAGGGGCTGACTGTCAAGGAAGAAGCGCAGGGTTGGTGCGGCCCGCAGCCGTAGGCGAGGACACGGCCCTGCGCGCCTTGACGGACAGGCACCGCTGGCTACGGTCGCGGGATTGGTGATGAAGGAGAGGAAAGGCGGATGACCGGCCTGCGGCCAGATGAGCGACGGACCCACGCCGCGCGGCGAGCGCTGCTACGTGCCGCAGGCACGCCTTGATAGAAGTGAACGAAGCGCGCAGCACGAAAACGGCAATGTGCGCAGACCGATCAGGCGTCGCCTGTTCGGCGGTCTTGCGGGGCGCCAAGCCTGCGCGGCGGGGTGGGCGTCAGCCGACCCCTGGAGGCAAGCGCAGCGCGCAGCTTTTTCGCCAAACCAAGGACGCAGCAAAAAGGGGGCGATGCCCCCCTCAAGCTACAGCAGCCCGCGTTCGGCAAAACTCAGGATGGCGCTGCCGGCGACGATCAGGTGATCCAGCACCCGCACGTCCACCAGTGCCAGCGCCGATTTCAGCGTCTGCGTCAGCGTCTCGTCGGCGCGTGAGGGTTCCGCCACACCCGACGGATGGTTATGCACCAGCAGCAGCGCAGCGCTATTCCTGGCCAGAGCTTCCTTGACCACCTCGCGCGGATACACCGATGTCTGGCTCACCGTACCGCGGAACATCTCGACGTATTCGATGACACGGTTCTGTGCATCCAGATGGATGACGCCGAACACCTCGTGCTCCAGCGTCCCCAGCTTGACCCGCAGGAAGTCGCGCACTACTTGCGGCGAGTTCAGCGCTTCGCATCCGCGCATCTGCCGGGCGAGCACACGCTGCGCCGCCTGCAACACCTCGTCGGCATTGGCCGGACGGTAGTCCCCCGCGACATCGCGAACGAGAAGGGAAGAATCAAGGGAAAGAGAAAGTTGCGACATGATCGTGCTCCAGTCCGAATCGGGCGGAATTGCCCGGAACCGGAGGAACACGGCGCAGCGCAAGCAGTCAGGGGTCGCAGACGGCCGCATGGACGCCAGCGTGCCAGGCACGCACAGCCCTTGACGGCGAGAACGGCGTGGTACGTTGAAGGGAACAGCAAGGCCGCCCTCCCACACACTCCACTGCTTCTTGGGCAAGCGGAGCGCGTAGGCGTCAGGAATCAAAGCCGTATGGCCGCGACTCGGCTTGAGGCGTGGGGCAACGCCCGCGAGCCCGACGGCACCATGTGCCGGGACGCCAGACTGCCCTGGATGCTGGTGTCCGAAATAAAACTACACTTTTCGGACAAACGGGCTTGTCATCCGTCCGGAAAACATGTACAAATATCGGACAGGATAAAACCATGTCTGATCTCAAATCTATCATCGCTGCGCAAATCGATGCCGCCGGCCCAGGCCATGTCTGGGTGCCGACCGACTTTGCACAGCTCGGCAACCGCGACGCCATCGACAAAACCCTGCAACGCATGGTTCAGGCCGGTGATCTGCGCCGCATCGACCGGGGCCTCTACGACAAGCCGACGCTCAACCGACTGACGAAGCGACCCACTACTCCGGACTATCGTGCCGTGGTCGAGGCCATCGCCCGCCGCGCTCAGTTGCGTCTACTGGTGGATGGCATGACCGCCGCCAACGATCTCGGCTTGACCGATGCCGTGCCGGCCCGTGTCACCATCCATACCGATTCCCGCCGTCGCGCCATCCAACTCGACAAGCTGACCATCGACTTCAAGCAAACCGCACCCAGCCGCCTCTACTGGGCAGGGCGCCCCGCCATGCGCGTCGTGCAGGCGTTGCATTGGCTGAAAGACACATTGGTTTCTGATCGCGACCGTATCCTGCGCCGATTGGCTCAAGTGTTGGCAGACCCAACCCACGGTGCCGCGATCCGCCAGGACCTGATCGATGGCTTTGGTGCGATGCCCGCGTGGATGCAAAGCCTGGTTCGTGAACTGCCCGGCTGTGATCAGCAGCTTGCAGCGGCCAAGACACCGCAGCCGCATAACGGCACGAAGCAGCCAGCGACCCGCCACCACTCGGCCAAACACCTGGAGGTCACCGGTTGAATCCGTCCTTCCATGATGTCATTGCTGCCAGTGACGCCGAGCGGCGCGACCTGTTCCTCGGAACTGCCGCTCGACTGGGCACTGCAGTCCAGAATGTCGAAAAAGACTTCTGGGTTTGCTGGACTCTCGATGTGCTATTCAATGGCCTTGCAGTCGGCGGCCCCCGTCTGCTATTCAAAGGGGGCACTTCGCTTTCCAAGGCCTTCGGTCTGATCTCCCGGTTCTCCGAAGACATTGACATCACGGTCTTCCGTGATGATCTGGGGCATGCGGCCGATGTGGCGGAGCTGACCGCCCTGAGCGGCAAGAGGCGCCGAGCGCGTCTCGATGCAATTCGTACCGCTTGTCAGGCCTACATCGCGGGACCGCTGACGGCGCAGTTCACGCAGCTCGCTGCATCCGTCATTCCAGAAGCCCGTTTCCGGCTGGAGTCTGACCCAGAGGATAAGGATGGCCAGACACTGCTGTTCTGGTATCCCGCCGTCACCGCCACGGGCGGCGACTACGTGCGCTCCGCCGTCAAGATCGAGTCCGGTGCGAAATCGGCGCTGGACCCGCACGTCTCGGCCACAGTCACGCCCTATGTAGCTCAGGATTTGCCCGACCTGGATCTGACCGTCACCAACGTCACCACCGTGAAGCCCGAGCGCACCTTCTGGGACAAGGTCATTATCCTGCACGGCCTGCGCCAGTGGCATGACCGCCGCGGCGAGCTGCGACACGGTGGACAGCGTATCTCGCGCCATTACTACGACGTGCATCAACTGATGCAGGCCTCATCAGCACACGAATGGCAGGCCGATCATGCGCTCGCGATCGACTGTGCACAGCATGCGCGGCTGTTCTTCGGCAGCGCGGACCTGGGGCTCGATGCTGCGATACCCGGCACATTCACACTGACACCCAGCGCGGCGATGCGGGATGCACTCGCCAGGGACTATGCGGCCATGTCCGGGATGATCTTCGGCGATATCCCGGCACTTGATGCGGTACTCGCCAGCGCGGAGAAATTCGAGCAGATCGTCAACGGCGCCACAACAGTCGCGTCGCTCGCGCAAGAGGAGCGGCATTGATGGCCGACTACTTCAGCGATCGAGAGAACGGCCCTCGCACCCGCACAGAGCAAGTGATCTCGCCCACCGTCTGGGCGGGCCTGGCGGGAACGGTGCAGGCGCTGATCAACAGCGGCGCCTTCGGCCTGCGGTTTCCCGAGCGCTGCGCAGACGGGCAAGCAATTTGTGGATGCGATTCGGATGCCTTCGCAGCCTCCGTGATTGCGGAGATGCCCGGCTTGGTTTGGCCGCTCGAAACCACCTGCGTGAAGGAAGAAGGGTTTTTGTCGCAGCGCCAGCCGTTCGCGCCGGATACGCTGCTGATCCTGGACTTCATTGAGTTCATCCACACTGCGGTGGCAAAGCCAATTCCAGGGAAGTATCACGATTTTTTCAGTCACCACCACCTGACGTTCGATCAGGAGGCCGGGCAGGAAGATTTCCGCGCGACCGTTAACCGCATCTTTGCGCGCAATGGCGTGGCATTCGAGATGCTGTCGGCGGGTCGCATCGTGCGAGTTATTCCACCAGTGCTGGGTGAGGACTTGAAGCGAACGCTGTTTCGAACCGGTGATCGCACTCTCGACAACATGCTGGAAGAATGCCGAACGAAATTCTCGGACCGCAATCCGCTGGTGCGCCGCGAAGTGCTGGAGCGCTTGTGGGATGCATGGGAGCGGCTCAAGTCTTTTGCTGACCCCGGAGACAAGAAGAGGTCGATCAAGATCATTCTCGATGCCGTCACCTCGGAGCCGTCGCTACGGGCGAGACTGGAGGCGGAAGCGACAGAGTTGAACTCCATTGGAAACAGTCACCTTTTTCGGCACTCAGAGCTCAGCCAAGTGCCGGTGATCGACGTGGATCAGGTCGACTACCTGTTCCACCGACTGTTCGCGATGATCCAACTGATGCTGCGAAAGCAGGGCCATGTACGGTCGCCCATGTCACTCACATAAACAGAACAAGTAAGAACGTGCGCAGGAGGAGACATGGCTCTATACAAGGATTGGTGCGTTGGTGCCAAGCAGAAAAACAAAAAAAAGACTCTCCTGACCTACACGGAGAAGGTCGGCGGTCGCGATGCAGTTCTTGAACAGCTCGGCGAAGCGGTTAGAACCCACTACGACCAATCTGATCGGATCGCAGATGATGTCGCTCGACTTGGATACGAGGGTGCTGCTGAAATTCTGAGGGCGCTGCTGCCTCAATCAAAACGAGCGCGGTCGGGTGATCTCGGTGAAATCCTTGCCTCCGAGCTGGTCGAGGAGGAGATGGGATTTCGTGTCCCCGTTCGGCGGATGCGTTTTAAAGATGGACGCGAAGTAGCAATGCGTGGGGACGACTTCATCGGTGTGGGCTATGACCCCGATGAAAAACTCTGGCTCCTGAAGGGTGAGTCAAAAAGCCGCGCCAATCTTGGCAATGTAACGATCGCAGAGGCACGCGAAGCGTTGAACCTGTACGGCGGCCGTTGCACGCCCGATTCACTGTTGTTTATCGCAAATCGTCTCTTGGAAAGTGATGACAAGGGCGATGTCGAGCTTGGCCGCACCATCCGAGATGAAGTGGGGCTCAAGGCACTTCGAGCCAGCCGAATTGACCACATGCTGTTCACGATGTCTGGGAACGCACCACAGGCGAAGCTGGAGAAAGATCTTGAAGCGGCGGGCAGCGACCGCAATCAACACGTCGTCAGCCTCCACATCGAAGACCATCAAGCGTTCATCGCAGAAGTCTATGAGGAGGCGATGAATCTTGGAGACTAGCGATGAACTACAGGCCTTCCTGGCCAATGCGACCCAAGACGGAGCCTGGGGACGATTGCTGGATCGTGGCGCAGCGTGGTCGATCATGCGGCAGGCAGGGGTACTGCCGGAGGATGCGCCACCCCTGGGCGACGACATCGATATCGATTTGGCCGAGCATGGGTTCTCCATCTTGCGCGCGGCTCTGGCGCTTCGCGAACTGGACGGAACATCGGTGCTATGCCAGCGCGCATTCGAACGTGCCGGGAACGCCTTTGAATCGCTCGTTCGCAATGGCGCCCCGGAGGCCGAGGAGCGTGGCTTCTATCGCACGATTGCGGGTGCTGCCTATCATCTCGCCGGCTACTCCGCGATTGCGTACTCACTGTTCGGCGAACAGCATATCTCGGAACTCAATACCAATGCGGCCGAGGCCGCACTGATACTGCTGATCCTGCGTGACCTGGATCGCCTCAGGACTTACGTCAAGTCGCAGTTACTGGATGAAGAGAACAGCGATGCACGTGTATCTGCTTTGCTACAGGAAGAGGACATCGAGTCCGATGAGGCGATCTCGATCATCCTCAACACGGTCGTCTGCCGAGCCTTGGCGTTTTTTGACTTCGCGCTTCAGACGGGAGAGGTTTCGCTGCTGGATAGCGCCAAGGGGCTGCTGGACACCGCAATCAAGCTTGCCGACACCGCTGCTTCAGTGTCGCTGTGGTGGATCATCCGCTTGTGCCGCAACATGATCGATGATCTGTGGGCGCATTCCCTGCACGAAACACTGCCAATGAATCCGCCGCAGGACGGGGTCGAGCGATACCCGGAGTTGCGACGGCTCTTCATTTCATCGCTGTATGCACGCAAGAGTGCCGAACTGGAATTGTGGCCTTCGCAGCGTGAGGCGGCCAAGCGGTCTACCGATGTCTCGGACGATTTGGTCGTCGCGTTGCCGACCAGCGCGGGGAAAACGCGCATCGCCGAGATCGCCGCCCTGATGTGTTTGTCGGTCAGCAAGCGGGTGTTGATCGTAACTCCGTTGCGCGCGCTTTCGGCGCAGACTGAGCGAACCTTTCGCCAGACCTTCGCGCCGCTGGGGTTCTCAGTATCTTCGCTCTACGGTGCGAGCGGATTGTCGGCAGGTGACGAAGATGCCCTGAGGTCGATGGACATCATCATCGCCACACCCGAAAAACTCGACTTCGCACTTCGCAACGACGCGACGCTGATAGACGACATTGGGTTGGTCGTGCTCGATGAGGGTCATCTGATCGGTCCAACCGAGCGCGAGATTCGCTATGAGATATTGGTGCAAAAGCTACGGCGGCGCGCAGATGCGGGCATCCGGCGCATCGTCTGCTTGTCGGCCATCCTTCCAGACGGCCAACAACTCGATGACTTAACGGCCTGGATTCGCAGTGACGTTGAAGGCGAGCCAGTCAGATCATCCTGGCGCCCGACACGGCAGCGTTTCGGTACATTGGTCTGGCAGGGTGATGCCGCAAAACTCAACTACGACCTTGAGCAGCAGGGACCTTTCCTGGCTCGATTCGTAGAGCAAATTCCGGCGCGAGCACCGGACAGAAAGCCATACCCGCGCAAGACCAAGGATCTGACGTTGTTCGCGGCATGGCAGTTTGCCCAGCAGGGCAAGCGGACCCTTGTCTTCTCAACGCAGGCCAATTGGGTTGAAGGTTATGGGGCGGCCGCCGTCGAGCTGCACCGTCGGGGATACTTGCAGACTTTGCTAGACGATGAAGCGTCTGTGCTGCGAGCGCTGGAAGTCGGACAAGAGTGGTTAGGTGATCAGCATCCCGCCGTAGCTTGCCTCAAGCTGGGCGTAGCGATTCATCATGGGCGCCTGCCAAGCCCTTTTCTTCGGGAACTGGAAGCGTTGCTGGCCAAGGGCGTGCTCAAGGTCATTGTTGCGTCGCCAACGCTTTCGCAGGGGTTGAACTTGAACGCAGCTGTATTGCTGGTGCCGTATCTGGTTCGGTCCGGCAAGGTCATTTCAGGAGAAGAGTTTGCCAACGTGGCGGGCCGCGCCGGCAGGGCGTTCGTTGATGTCGAAGGTCTCGTGGTTCATGTGATCATTGACAACCCAGCCTGGCGCATCAAGCAGTGGCGAGATCTTGTGCTGTCGGCCAAGGCTCGCACGCTGAATAGCGGCCTGTACCAGATCATTGCCGAGATCATTGAACGCTTAGCCCGCGAAGGGGTGTTGGATCGCGCAGATGCGGTCGAATATCTGTCGAGTTCACGAGAAGCTTGGAAGTCGCAGGCGGAAGTGAACCAGTTGCTGGGGATCGCCGGTGCTGCCGGAGAGGCCGACGACGATGCCGAGGAAGAAAAGATCGAAGAAGAGCCGATGTCGTACCTGGTGGAGAAACTAGACGCAACCGTGCTGGGCCTGGTCGAAGCGCTGGATGCAGTCAGCGAAGACCTGCCGCGACTTCTCGATGAAGCGTTGCAAGGATCGCTTTGGGCGCGCCAGATTGGTAGGGAGGGCGAAGCTGAGCAGCAGTCACACCAAATCATCCTCGCCGCACGTGCGAATGTGATCTGGAGTCACACCACACCCCAGACACGAAAGGGGCACTATGCGATGGGTGTTGGTCTCGAAGCCGGCCTGGCTATCGATGGCATGGCAGACGTATTGGGCATGCTGCTTGATCAGGCCGATGAGGCGGCACTGAGGGATGACACTGAGGCGCTCGCAGCCGCGCTGGCGCAGTTGGCCACGCGGCTTCTCGTGATCCGTCCTTTTGTACCTGACAAGAAGAACACGCTCCCCCCGAACTGGGGCGATATACTGAAGGATTGGGTCTCAGGCACCGATGTGAACGCGATCGGCGTAGAGAATATGCGCATCATCGAAGATGCCTTTGCCTACCGCCTTGTTTGGGCGCTAGAAGCTCTACGTACCCGTCGTGTCACGCTTGGTTGGTCGTCGGAAATCGTTTCCGGCGGCGGCACTGCATCGCTGGAAACTGGCGTGCCTCAGCTCATGATGTCCATGCTGATACGAGCAGGACTTCCGTCGCGCCGTGCGGCCATTGCGGCTATCCGCACAACGGGTGCCGTTTTCGTCACGGTCTCGGGCATGCGCGAGTGGTTGGCGAGTGAAGAAATAGCAGAGCTGACGGATGCCGGAGATTTTCCAACTCCTGAGACCGCCGTACTTTGGCAGCGTTTTCGCGATGACTTGCTGAGCGTCGCGCAGCAAAAGTGGAGCGTCGGTCGTGCAACGCGAGCTTTTTCCGTCGGCGTGGATGCTGAAAAGCCACTGGAAGGTACTTACCGCATCGAATTCGACGCGGCGCATGGGGATGCGTGGTTGACAACACCGGATTACAGGCGCGTTGCCAAATTTATGACTCGTGCGCAAGGTTCGCGTCGCGGGCTCTTCGCCGCGCGAGTAAAGAAAGGCCGGCGTGAGGCTCAGATCGAGCGCTTTGGGCCTGGCGTCGTAAAGTGGCCAAAATGACATCTGCGCATGACATGGCATTGGGCGAAGAGTGCTGCGTGACGCTATACGGCATTCCCATGGTCGGCAGCGCCTGTATTTCCTCTGAGGTGCTTGTAGGTAATATATTAACGCGTTGATACAGCATAAAAATCAGTCACATATAGCACGGTTTCCAGCAACTGAGGAGACAACACAATGTACATTGAGCACGTTGAGATTGGCAATTTCCGGAAACTCAAAGCGGTACGCATCGATTTTTCGGAGCAGACGACGGTCTTTGTCGGTGCCAACAACAGCGGGAAAACTTCTGCGATGGTGGCGCTTCGGCGATTCTTGGTCGAGCCGTCCGAATTCACCGTCAATGACCTGACGCTCTCTCACTGGACAGAGATCAACGCATCGGCCGCCGGGTGGGAGGCGGCGGTCAACAGCGGCGAGGCGCCAGTTGCGCTTGACTGGAGCGATGTTCTCCCATTCCTCGATGTCTGGCTCAATGTCTCCAACAACGAGCTGCACTATGTTCAGAAACTGTTGCCGACCCTGGACTGGAAAGGCGGACATCTTGGTGTTCGACTTCGCTTGGAGCCGAAGGACGCCGAGGGCCTTCAGCGGGAGTACTTGAAGGCTAGGGCGGCCATCATGGAACTACTTGCGGTGCCGTCAGCAGCGCACGCCTATACGTTCACGCTGTGGCCACAGTCCATGATGGACTTCCTCGGTCGTCGATTGCGCGGCCTCTTCACGGTACGCGCGTACCTTCTGGACCCAGCGGCAATCAAGAAACCGAAGGGCGGCTTGGCGATACCTCAGGTGCTGTCCCCCGACAACGATCCGATCGACGGCGATCCCTTCAAGGGATTGATCTGCATTGATGAGATCAGCGCACAACGCGGGTTCGGTCACGCCGACAGCACACGAGTCCTCAGCGAAGACGATTACAAATACGACCCGCAGGAGGCACGCGGCGGCAAGAAGTTGTCCGCCCAACTGCGGTCGTACTACACACAGCATCTGGATCCGTATGACAAGCCTGAACTCAAGGACCTGACAGCGCTGCAGGCCCTCCACGATGCGGAGACAGCTTTTGAGGCGCGTCTGACAGAGGGCTTCGCCGCAGCGCTGAAGGAACTGGAGCACATCGGCTATCCAGGCGTCACTGATCCGAAACTGACGATCACCACGCGGATCAAGCCGACAGACGGTCTGAACCACGGCTCGGCCGTCCAATACGAAGTGCCGACGCATCTGGCCGAGGCGGCAAAGGGGCACCGCTTGCCAGAGGACTCGAACGGCCTTGGATACCAGAATCTGGTTTCGATGGTGTTTGGTCTCATGAGCTTCAGCGACAGATGGATGCGTGTCGGCAAGGCTGGCAGCTCAGTCGCCGATGAAGACAGCTTCGTACCGCCGCTTCATCTCGTACTCGTTGAAGAACCGGAGGCCCACCTGCATGCCCAAGTGCAGCAGTTATTCATCAAGCAGGCGTATGCGGTGCTTCGGAAACATCCAAAACTGGGTGACACCACCGCCCTGAAAACCCAATTGGTCGTCAGCACGCATTCCAGTCATCTTGCCCACGAATGCGATTTTTCTTCCTTGCGGTATTTCCGCCGTCTGCCTGCGCCTACCCAGGCAGGCGCGGTGCCTATTGCATCGGTGGAGAATCTTTCGGAGGTGTTCGGCGACGCCGATCTCACTGAGAAGTTTGTCACGCGCTATCTCAAGGCTACCCACTGCGACCTGTTTTTCGCAGACGGCGCGGTGTTGATCGAAGGGCCGGCAGAAAGAATTCTCGTGCCACATCTTGTTCGCGAACGTCCTGAGTTTGAGTATTTGCGCCGGTGCTACATAACTTGGCTCGAAATCGGCGGTAGCCACGCGCATCGTCTCAAGCAATTGCTTGAACACCTTGGGCTCACCACCTTGATCGTCACTGACATCGATGCCAAGGATGGCACGTCGGGCGCGGCCTTGCCGCCGAAGCGCAATAGCGGGCAGAAGGCGCGAAACGAAACATTGAAGTCGTGGGTTCCCGCCGAGGATTCATTGGATGCCCTGCTCGACAAAACCGGCCCCGACCTTGTCAAGGAAGACCCCAGCGGATACGCGATACGAGTAGCCTATCAGCAGCCGATTAATCTCAGCTTCAAATCGAAGCCTCCGGCCGAGGCGCTCGCGAATACTTTCGAGGATGCGCTCCTCTATGAGAATCCGACCCTGTTCGCCGACTTGCCTGGTCACGGACTTATTGCGAAGTTTCGCGATGCCCTTGCGGACAGCGCCGACCTCGATGGGCTCGCAGCGGCCGTGCATGTGGCCCTGAAGTCTGGGAACAAAGCAGAATTTGCGCTCGATCTTCTCTACAGCGACAAGATCACGACGCTGAATGTGCCTGCGTACATCCACGACGGTCTTGCCTGGCTTGCCGTGCAATTGAAGCGCAAGGAGCAAGATGCCATTGGCAAGACGAAGGTGGCCGCATGATGGCGGCCGCCAGCAGCGTGCCAGACAACGACCTGGACAACCCGGCCGATGAGGAGATCGCGACGTGTCTCGATCTGGCCGCTCCTCGAAGTTTTTTCCTGTTTGCCGGCGCGGGTTCCGGCAAGACACGATCACTGGTCAAGGCGCTCGACCATGTGCGGCAATTGCACGGCGAGACGCTTCGGTTTCGGGGTCAGCGCGTTGGCGTCATCACGTTCACCAATGCGGCATGCGATGAAATCAACCGTCGCCTGGAGTTTGATCGTACGGTTGAGGTCTCGACGATCCACAGCTTCGCCTGGTCTCTTATCAGCGGCTTGAACCATGACATCCGGGAGTGGCTGCGAAAAAATCTCGCTACGGAAATCGCAGAAATCCAGGTGCTTGAGGCCAAAGGTCGCAGCGGAACCAAGGCGTCGGCGGAGCGCATCAGCAAAATCGCTTCCAAGGGCAAGCGGTTGGACAACTTGAACACCGTTCGTCGTTTCATCTATAGCCCCTCCGGTGACAACCGCGGGCGCGATGCGCTTAACCACAGCGAGGTCATCAAGATCTCGGCGACCTTCTTGCAGACCAAGCCAGCAATGCAGAGCATTCTGGTCGGGCGCTATCCGATTCTTCTTATTGACGAAAGCCAGGACACCAACAAACTTCTGATCGATGCCTTGTTCGCGGTCCAGTCGCACCACCGCGAGCGTTTCGCGCTTGGTCTGCTCGGGGACATGATGCAGCGGATCTATAGCGACGGAAAGGAGGGCTTGGGCCAGAACCTGCCGAGCGATTGGGCCACACCAGGGAAGCGCTTGAATCACCGCTGTCCCAAGCGGGTGATCAGATTGATCAACAAAGTTCGCAAAACAATTGACGATCAGGAACAAGTTCCCCGCACAGACAGCGCTGAAGGCTGGGTTCGCCTCTTTATTCTCCCCAGCGATACTACTGACAAGCCGGCTGCCGAACGGGCTGTGGCGCAGCGAATGGAGCAACTCACTGCGGATGAGGGATGGGGGCGCGCCGAGACCTACAAGAGCCTGACCCTCGAACACAGGATGGCTGCGAGAAGGATGGGCTTCCTGGAAATGTTCGTCGCCCTTCACGAGGTGGAAAGCTTCCGGACCGGTCTTCTCGACGGTAGCCTGTCGTCCGTGCGCTTTTTCTCCGAGCAGGTCCTGCCGCTCGTGAGCGCGCAGCGACGCAGCGATCGTTTCGCCGTCGCGCGCATCGTTCGCACATTGTCACCACTACTCAGTGGTGACAAACTCCGGGCGACCGAAGATCAGCCGACGCAGTTGCGTCATGCTAGAGAGGCGATCGACTGCTTGATGTCGCTTTGGCAGGCCGGCGCTGAACCGACTTTCGGCGATGTCCTGCGCAACGTTGCGAGCAGTGGACTTTTCGCCGTGCCTGACGCCCTTCGACCAAACGTCGACCGCGATCTCTCGCTAGATGCGGTCGAAGAGGACGGCGATGATGAGGTCGATCGTCAAACCCAGAAGGCGACAGCGATAGACGAGTTTCTCGCGGCGCCTTTTTCACAGATCGCTCCCTACGCCGCCTATGTCTCCGGAAAGGCGCATTTCGATACGCACCAAGGCGTCAAGGGGCTTGAGTTTCCGAGGGTCATGGTCATCATGGATGATGTCGAGGCTCGGGGTTTCCTCTTCAGCTACGCGAAACTATTTGGCGGGAAGGAAGCAGGCCACGCTTCGGTCGAATCCACGCGGCGGCTGTTCTATGTCACCTGTAGCCGGGCGGAACGTAGCTTGGCGCTGGTGGCCTATTCGACACAGTCGGAGCTGGTTCGCCAGTTTGTTTTGAGAGAAAAGTGGTTCGAGTCCGAAGAGGTAGTGGTCGGCGTTCCGACTTGACGAATCGGTTCCATCCGAAGTGCGCTGCAGTCTGCTGTCGGTAGCCTTGAGCGACGCGACTTGGCACTGACCGTGGGCAACTACGGCCGCACGGCCAGCGTCTACAATTTGCTATCGCAGTCAGGTCGCTTCGGGTTGTCAGCCGAAGTGGCTCGCAGGGGAATCGAGCAGATCGTGGCAGTCGCGCGCCAGTGGCGCGAGAGTTTCTTCGCTTGTGGCGTGTCTGCCCAAGACGCGGACTACGTCGCTCCGGCCATCTTGCCTGAGTGCTTCTTCTTTGAAGCAACGCAGGATCCTTGAAGCGCTGGTGCGAGCGCCAAGTCCTCCGTAAATGATACTGAACGGCAATTTCGTTTTCTTATGGGGGGCGAATTGAGCGTAAAAGGTAATAATGAAAATTCAAAGGCGAAAGTCGCCATAAGCTGCGCCAAAGAAGAGAGTTGTTCGCGTTGACTTACTTTTGACCCAGGCTGTCGGAAATTATTGAACAACCGGCTTACTTAGCAAACGAATGCCCGCTCTTGGATTTCAAAGGTTGGAACACGCTCGCTATATGGCGTTTGGTAACGAGAAGTCGTTGCTTTATACTTGCTGCTGGAGCGGAAAAATGTAGGATGCATTGCCTTCGATGGGCTTCCAGTTCCCGTCGATAGTTGATGATTGATGTGGAAGAGTAGTCGCCGCGCAAACCGAGCGCATCTCCCGCGCCAGTCAAAGCGTTTGTTTTTTGACGGTAAATATGACGGTAAAGTAAGATGGTAACAACTCAGAAATCCTGTATCCATGCGGGTTTACAGGCCTTAGAAACAATTGATGTGGAAGAGTAGTCGCCGCGCAAACCGAGCGCATCTCCCGCGCCAGTCAAAGCGTTTGTTTTTTGACGGTAAATATGACGGTAAAGTAAGATGGTAACAACTCAGAAATCCTGTATCCATGCGGGTTTACAGGCCTTAGAAACAATTGAGTGGGAGTAAAATCAGGTCCTTTGGGGACTATCGTCGGCTATCGAAAAATTCCCGTAACGTGTTAATTTGAAGAAAATACGTCATGGCAGTTATCGGTGGCCCTGAAAAGCTGATCGAAGCTAAGAAGGCCGTGGCCTAGGGCAAGCGCCCCGCGCTGGAGAAGCAGCGCGACAAGCACTTGCTGACCGTAGCCAAGCTCTTTGGCGGGTGACCGAGAAGTGCGTGGCTGGCGCTCGGATGGCCGACAGAGAAGGACGATGCGCAAGACTATCGTTAATCAGTACAACCTGCCGGCTTTCCAAAACCGGTTGTTTAGCGAAACAGCCATTTCCATACTGGAAACCACCGACTGCCGCGATCGAGCCCGCCCGTTTTCGTCAGCACGTTGCTACTTCGCCAAATCGTGCGTAAGCCTTTCCTTGGCGCCAGAAGTTGGGGTCGGCGTACTTCCGTCCAGTACTTCGAAACTGACGACAGGCACGGACCGTGGCTGGCTTTCGCTTTGCAGCCACACCGTTGCCTCGATCTGGTGATGGCCCCGCGTCAGCGTCCACATGGCAGTATCGACTTCGGAGCTGGCTACTGCCTTGCTATCGATTCGCCACTGCACTTTCAGCACCACTGCTTCCCCGGTGTCAAGGCGTAGTTGCAGGCGTTGCCGCGCGCGTGAAACACGTGGATCGATGGCCAGAATCTCGCCCTCCACGGGCTGCGCGATGGCAATGCGTTGGCGGGCGCCAGGAGCCGCGGCGTGCCAGGGCAGTCGCCATTCCATGCGCTGCACGCAAGGTGGCGGGCCGATCCACTCGCAAGTTGACACCTCTTGCAGTTGCGGGCTTTGCCACAAGCCAGCATAGGGCGCGACGCTGCGCAGATGGGCGAAGATCTGTCGGAAAACCGGCGCTGGCCCACTCGAGCCGGTCAGGTGATCGGTAGACCCTCCCTGCAAGCGTCCCATCCACACGCCGACGGTATAGTGGTTATCGAAGCCCACGGTCCAGGTGTCGCGGTAGTCACTGGAGGTTCCGGTCTTCACTGCGGTGGGGTAAGGCAGGTCGAGGATGCTGTTGGCGCCGAATTCTGCGCTGCGTGCGTTCGGGTCCGAGAGGATACTGGCGAGGACGGAGGTGACCTCGGGCGAGAGTACCGGTATCGGGTTCACCGGTGGTTCGCCGTCCAGCACGTGCAACGGCAGAAACTGGCCACGACGCGCCAGACTGGCGTAACCCTGCACCAGATCGAACAACGGCACGGCGCCATCTCCCAACACAATGGCGGGGCCGTAATGGTCGGCGCTTTTGTCCAGGCCGGTGAAGCCGAGACGTTGCAGCAGACCGACGATGGGCGGAACCCCCACGGCCTGCGCAGTGCGCACCGCCGGAATGTTTAGTGAGTTGGCCAGCGCATAGCGCAGGCTGACGCGCCCGTAATGCCGGCCACTGTAGTTGCGGTAGCGATGCACGCCTTCGTTCACCGATTCGGCCAGTGGGGTGTCCTGGATAACGTGATCGGGTTGCCAGCCCAGACGTTCCATCGCCAGGCCGTAGATAAAGGGTTTGAGCGTCGAACCGGGCTGTCTCGGCACGATGACCGGATCAAAACCCAGGCCGTTGCCAGCCGGTTCCACCGCCCAGGCCAATACAGCACCGGTCTGGTTGTTGACTACCAGCGCCGCCGCGTTGCTTGCGCCGCGCTGTGCCAGCGCGGTCAGCTGCCGACGCAGCACTCGCTGCACGTACGTCTGCAACCCCGGATCGAGCGTACTGCGCACGACCGGTGCATCCAGTCCCAGCACGCGTGCGCGCTGCTTTGCGTAGACGACGAATGCTCCTGCCTGCACGCTCAGTGGCGTGCGCCCCGGTGTGATCGGGGCGTGCTGGATCGCGAGAAGATCAGCTTTGCCGATGGCACCCTGCATCTGCATGCGGCCGGCAAGCTCGTCGATTGCACGGCGCAAGGCTCGAGGATGCCGGCGTGGATCGTAGTGGCCGGGTGAGCGCACCAGGACCGCCAAGGCTACCTGCTCGGCAGGATCCAGCGCAGCCGGTTCACGCCCAAAGTAGTAGTGCGCCGCCGCGACAACACCGCGTCGCTGTGCCTCGTAGGGTACCTGATTGAGGTAGAATTCGAACACTGCGGCATGGCCGAAGCGATGCAGCAAGCGCGAGGCGTCGAAGCCGGCCATCCAGTGGCTCCAGTAGCTGCGCGGACGCGGCTCAATAATCCGCGCGGTCTGCTCGCCGATGGTGCTGGCACCGCGCACTATATGCCCGGCGCGAAGGTTGCCCCATAGCGCCGCCAGTCGCGCGGTCCAGTCGGCGCCACCGTGCTGCCAGAAATATCTGTCCTCGGAAATTCTGAAGGCAGTGCGTATCAATGTGGGAATCTGCCACATCGACAAGGTCGCGGTCGTGTTCAGGTCGCCGGTGAAGCTGCGGTTGAGCGGCGTACCGTCAGCGGCCAGCACCTGCTGCGCGACCGCTGAGTTTGTCGGCGTCAAGGCGGCCGGCAGCGGCATCAGCGACAGCCAGGTGGCGATGGCGAGGCTGGTGGCGACCACGACCCCAGCCACTACCGAGCCGAATAGCCACCGCCGGCGCATCCTCATTGTTTGAGTGGCGCGACAACAATGTGCTGGGCCTTGCCTCGGCCAAAGACATCCGGTTGGTAGATCTCGTGCACGCTGGTGGCTGGCGCAACAAAGTGGCCGGGACTGGTCACCTGGGCGCTGTAGACCAGTACGTAGCGGCCAGCCGGCAGGGTGTCGGCGTAAAAACGCACCGCATCCAGCGCGATTTCTCGGTGGTAGAAGCCGCCGCTGACGATCGACATGTTCGGCCACGCACCGCCGTCGAACATCAGGACCGCTACGCCCGGCTCGGCCATCGGCGTGCTGGTCATCGACGTCGCGAGCTGCCTGTTGACCGCTTCGAAGGCGCCAGGCAGCGGGTCGCTGACCACCACGTAATGGCGCTCGGTGGGTGCGTCCACGGTCAGATTCACGCGCACAATGTCACCGCGATGTAACAGCGTGCTCGTCCCGACCGGTTTCCAATGGTTGCCTTGCTGGACAAAGTAGGCGCGACTGATGGTCATGCCCGCGTCGGTAGCGCCCAGCGCGTCGGGCGGCATCGCATAGGTCAGAAGCACGTTGTAGTACAGCCGGCCCACGCCAGTATGGCTGATGTCGACATCGAACGGATGCGCGCGCTGAACGGCATCCAACGCGTGGTCGATGCTCTTGCCGGGATTGCTACGCGAGGCGAACTGCGCATCTCCGGCCAGCTTGCCAGCTACGCTGACGGTGCCGGTCAGCTTTTGCACCGGCGTTTCATAGACGTCCGAATAATGCGTGATCGCCGTGGTGCAGAACACGTTTTCCTGACTGTTGGGCCAGCCGCCCTGGTTGCGCCGCCGGTGCGTGATCCAGCGCATCAGCTTGGCCGGGGTGTCACCAAGCAATCCCTGATCGCCGATCTGATGTTTGTACTCGACCAACGCGTCGAGGATCACGCAGTTGGAACGTAAAGGCGTTGCTAGCAGGCTGACGTAGTTATCGCCATTCTGTTCGTTGAACGAAATTTCTCCGCCAGACTCTTCCGCAAACGAAAACAACGATTTCGCGATCTGGCGTGCACTAGCTTGGTCGTGCATGCCCAACGCCGCGTTTAGCAACAGCGCCTGGCCGAACAGGTCGAGCTTGTGCAGCTTTGGCAGTATGCCTGCGAGCGCACCCTTGGGAACAGTACCTGTCGGTGCCAATGCCGCCAGCGCACCAGCGCGCAGGACCAGCCAGGAGCCGTCAGGGGTAGCTCTATCCAGTATCTGCGTGTGCAGATAGTCATTCAAACGCTCCCGTACATCGATGGGCGGTGTGTGGCCGTCGCGCTCAAGCCAGTTGAAGGCCAGCGCGGTGTACACCGATAAATATGGGCTGACGAACATGTTGCTCGGAATCCAGAACGACATACCGCCATTGGGTGATTGAAACGCGGAAGCATGGCTCAGCATCGAGTCCACATCGTCTTTGGCCGCGGGCCAGTCAAAGGTATCACCAATGACCGGTTTCAGGCGCAAATAGTCCGAGGCCAGCACGCCGCGGCTGAGGCGAATCTCCCACGTCTGCAACGGATCATCACGCATGTAAGCGAAGGCGCCATCAAGGCCCCCAACCAACGTTGGCGACAGACTCACTGCAAGCTTGGCGGTACTGGGCAGCGCGCCGGCAGGCAACTTGATTGGTACCTTGGCATCGCCGGACGTGAGACTACCGTATTCGGCGGCGATCTCGGTGGCGCCAGCCAAGCGCACCGGGATCGTCGTAGTCATCGAATCGCCCAGCGATCCCGAGCGTGCCGTGCCTGTAAAGCGGATGGTTCCGGTGCCGGTGGCATTGACGTTCATCCAGCTTAAGCTGTGCTGGAACTTGCCCAGCCGCAGCAACCCGTCGTGCTCGACCTTGTCGCCCGCAATCGGGCCACTCGCGACCAGATGGGTCGCGATGTCGCGCAGCACCTCGGTACGGTTCGTTATGTTGAAGGCCGCGCCGAATTGGTCACCGACATGAACCTGGTTGGGGAGCGCCGGCTCGATCTGGATCGGAAGGTTCACGCGTACGCTGGCATCGCCCAGACCCATCGCTGCACCGGGTGTCATCGCGACCACCAGAATGCGCCAGCGGGTAAGGTTGTCGGGAAGCTTGAAGTGGAACGAAGCCTTGCCCTGCGCGTCAGTCACCAACACCGGGTTCCAGTACGTTGCCGATTTGAACTGGCTGCGTACGTTCGGGCCGGTGCTAGCACCGCCGTCACCACCGGGGCTTTCACCTTTGCCTGCGCGCGGCTGCAGACGAGTCAGCAGCTGGTTGGCGAGGCTGTAATTGCGGACGTCTGGCCCAGAGGGTGGCGCGTAGAAGGTTGCCAGCGGGTCGTAGGTGGCGGCACCTTTTTGCAACAAGTCGAGCACCGACTGATCGACTACCGCGACGACCAGTCGCGTCTGCCCCGGTGCCTTGCCATCACGAGTGCGCACGTTGACCTGGACGTTGACTGTTTCGCGAGGCTTGTGCTGTTGCGCATCGGGGGTCACGCTGATCTTCAGAGCACTCCCTTTGCCATGGATATTCAACGGCAGGTAGCCCATTGCGATTTGCGGCTTGCCTAGGTCGGGATAGGCCGGCGGACTGACCCGTGGTGAGAAGATGGCTACCGACAGGTAGGCGCCCGGGAAAAAGTGCTTGCCGATCGGCACGTCGATCACCGGCGCGGCACCTTTCAGCGTGACCATTTCCTTCCACAACACGCCGTAGCGTTCAACCGTAACCAGCGCACGCGCGCCGGGATAGGGGTTTTGCACCATCACGTGGGCAACGTCGCCCACGTGATAGAACGATTTGTCCGGCACCATGGTCACGCCCGCTTTTTGGTGTGACCACAGCACCTCGCCTGAGCCGGTAACCCAGGTCCACATAGCGCTCTTCTGCACCCGTCCGTGGGTGTCGGTGACGCTCGCCAATACCCGGTAACTACCGGGGTGTTTGGGCGTCAGCGGGCAGGCAGCGGGTGCGGTCGTCGAGTCGGCCTTGCATTGATCCTCGGTGGTCCAGGTTGTGTGCTCTTCGGCTTCGAAATCACCTGCAGCATTCTTGACCTGCGTACTCATGACCACCGCGCGCTGTAGTTGCAGCGTCAGCCCGCTGCCGGACTGCGGCTTGCCGTCGACATCGACTACCAAGTATTGCATCTTGAACGGCTTTTCCGCGGTCTGCAGCCAGGAATCCGTGCGCAGGCCGACAAAACGGTCGCGCGCGGTGTAAACCACGCTGGCGTGAGCAGCCACGTGCGTGCCGCGGACCGACTCCACGGCAGCCTCCACCTGCAATTGACCGTAGGTGATATCCGTCTTGGCCGGCAGCGGAACTTGCGTCTTGGCGTCGCCGTCGTTGTTCAATCGTCCATCGGTCTGCGCCACGGTGACAGAACTCGGCGTGTTCTCGTCGGCACCGCCGAACTGGAAACCCGCGGCCAGCGGTGTGTTCGGTGCAAAAATCTGTGGCACGATCTCCGTGGTGAAGCGAATCTTGGCGTCGGTGTATGGACCGCCCGCATGTAGCCGCGCGCTGGCACTAGCTTGCACCTTGTCGCCAGGGCCGAAGCGAGTGCCGTCGAGCATGGCCTGCACTTGGAAGGGCGAAGGCACGAATTCGGTCACCATGAAGCGGCCGACCTGCCGCGAATCCGTCCCGGTTGCGACTGGCCAGGATAGGCTGACGTCATACCAGCCCGTGGGGGCGTTGGCACTTACAGGCAGGTGTGCCTGATAGTCCCCAAATGCGGACAGTTTGACGTGCTTGCGTGTCATCACCACGTTGCCGGTTGGATCGGTAACCTGCATCGTGTAATCGAGTTTGGGTGGTGCAATCAGGCTGTCATTGTCAGCATCGCGCACGAACACACTGAACTTCACGTCGCTACCAGGGCGGTAAATACCCTGACTGGTCACCAGCCAGGTCCGCATGTGACCGTGGGGGGGACGGATGTTTTCCCACACGGTGCTGTTACTGGCCTCATACATCGAGCGCTGGAACGATCCATTCAGCGGCAACAGTGCCATGTCCTTGCCGCGCACGGCCGACAGGTAGAAACCGACGTTGTAATAACCATATTGTTTTTTGCCGTCAAATTTCGGGCGGTTGGGATTGAACCAGCGCTCGCCAATTGTCGCGGTGCCTGGCAACACAGCCAAGCCGTTAGCGTCGGTAAGCACCGTCGTCCCGGCCGCGGTATGCAACTGATCGAGATTGCCGTCATCGGTCTTGAGCAACCGGATCTGGGCGTCGGCCACGGGATGGCCGGTCTTGAACGACGTGACCCAGACCAGGCTATTGAAGAGGCCGAGTTTGGCGAACACCTGATACGGCGTGACCTCCATGAGCGCGTGGTAGGGCTGATACGGACCGTTGGGGCCCCAGTCGAATTGCCCCCACACGACTCCGGAACGATGCTGTAGCAGGTCGCGCAGCCCCAACGATTCGCGCACGATGCGATCCGGTACAACCTGGCTGCCAGCCCGCTTCAGCAGGTCGAGGTTTGCTGGCGGGGCGGTGTTCTTCGACAGTGCGCCAGGTTTCAGGTCAGCTGCAAACAGGCGATGGAAGGAAAAATCGAAACGGTCCAGATTGGTGAAACGAAACGGCACGAACGTGGGTTCGTCCGCTTCCAGTACCGCCGGCAAGGGCGGCAGGTCGAGGAAGGGTGTGCGATGGTCAGTCAGGAAAGTCACCGACGACGCCTGTGTCAGCGTACGGCCGAAGACATCCTTGACGCCCGCCGGTATATCGATCTGGTAACTGCTCATGGGGTTTGGCACAAATGTCAGCGGATAGGCATCTGGCGAGTCGGCATCGCGCGCATAGTCCCTGTCGCGGAGAAACCATTGCGGGTAGTTTTTCCAGCGCTCACGCAGGTTGGTGGGCGGCGCCGGTTGCCAGTGGCTGGCTGCCAACGTCGCACGGGGTATTGGCGCACTGAACAGAAGGCGCGTGGTGCCAGGGACGCAGCGCTGAGTCGGTTTCTCGCCCGGTACGACGCGAATGCTGGGAAAGCCCCGCTTCGGATCGCTGCAATCGATACCGCGAAAGCTGAAGGCACCGTAGGTGTGCATGGTGTCGGCTTGGTCACCGGTTCCAGGCAATAGTCCCAGTGGACTCTTGAGCCCCGGTTGCATGATTAGCGCGTACTCTGTATCAGGTTTGAGTTGGTGTGTCGCCGTGATCAGCCACAAGCGACGCGCCTCGTTTGCAGGCTTGTCTGCGTCAAGCGGCGTATTGGGTGTGGGATTGTCGATTTCGACCAAGGCGCCAGGTGCTCCCGGCATGGGCAGCAAGATCGGGCCCTCGCGTTTCTTGGTGAACGGTTTGACTTTGGCGGTCACGCTGTCGTCAGGGCCTTTGAACACCAGCTTTGCTGCCACCGCGGCAGCGGTAACTGGCATGTTGAAGCGCAACGTATAGCTGGGTTGCTGTGGTCCCAGCCAATGCTGAAAATTGGCCGAATCCACCCGCGGTAACCACGTGGTGAAAGTTTCCGTCACCGGTTCAGCGAGACGGGTGCCGTCAAGTGCTTTCAGTGCACTATCCACGGTCACGGTGTACTGGGTGGCTGGGCGAAAACGCTGCTTTCCCGCCAATCGGCAGGCCAATTCGCTGGTATTCAACCAACGCCATTCGCAGCCAGGATCTGGACTGACCTGCACGTGTGCTTGCGACGGCGCACGTGTCATGTCACCCAGCGCAACCATGGTGCGATCGAACTGGATCACGAGCTCCTGGCCCGGTTGAACCTGATCGCCGCTGGGTGAGATGCGACGTATCTGCAACGGCCCGCTGGCTGACTGCGCCGTACCCGTTGCGATCATGGCGAACGCCAGAACCGCCCAAGTCAAGGGCAAATTCCCCGTGTTTTTCATCGTGAGTCCCCGTCCCCCTGACATGCGTAGGCTTCCGAATCGCATGGATAGAATCGTCAGTCAACTACGCGTCTGCTTCCATAATCATCAACGCATGACGCGGAGGTTGTCAACGCCGATTTAAATGATATGCCTCCATTACATTTGCCTACCGCTTTATGCAACCGGAACGGTTTCCCGATTACTCTTTACCATGGACGAGATCGGGTAGTTCATTGGCAAACACCTACATCTCAGCTTCTTATAATACGACCAAGCGCAAAGGGAAACCCCGTTTGTCTTTGATGATCGGCACGCGGCGATTACCATGTGTGTTGGCACATTAAACTGTGCCTGGAAACTCGATGCGTGCATTATTTAGAAGAGGGGTAAAAGCCAAACCTGAGCCAACTGATGTAATCTACTGTTGCTTTTTGCCTTTTTATATATCCTAGACCCAAGTTGAGCAATTTTGGCTATACTGAACGGCGAGTTGATTATAAAAATATTCCGACGACTAAAATAAACGAGGATAAAACTAATGTTCATCAGCAATCCTTTTTCCGAGCTGTCAGCGTCTATATCCCCAACAATTATGCAGGCTTATATCGTTTTAATGGTCCTGCTGGTTATCGGGGGGACAATACTTGACATGATTCATAAGAAAAGCGCGCAATACTTTTTCGAAAATGCAAAAAAAGCGCAGAAGAGCGCAAAACGGTCAGTGGGTGGTGGAGAGAAATTATCAATTGCCACTACAGTGCTGGTGAACGAAGTATTAACTTCCGGCGAATTCAAAAATACAAGACGCAGGCTTTCCCATCTGTTGACCATGTACGGATTCATTATTTTCGTAGTGACTACCGCGATTATGATTTTTGGCTATCCGACGCCGGCAACACCCACGCCTGCCTTACTGCCGGAGCTATGGCATATCGGTGCACTGATGCTAGCCGTTGGTGGATACTGGTTCTGGTTTTCCATTCGGGTTGATGTGTCTGCGGAAGGCCTTCCATGGTTTCGGTTCGAGCGAGCAGATTTGTTTATTCTCTCGCTTCTTGCGACCTCGACTTTCGCATTAATCTGGTCTTTTACTGGCGGTGGATTAACCATATTCTTTGTCTTGTTTATCCTGTCAAGCACAGTGCTATTTGGTGGCGTCTATTTTTCCAAGTTCGCCCATATGTTCTTTAAGCCGGCTGCGGCTATACAGAAACGTATTACCAAAGCGGATGGCTCAAGAGAGAATTTGCCTCCGGATTACGATCTGACTGATCCTACAGTACAAGCAAAATTTCCGGATATCCCCGAATATATGGGCAAGAACCCGCCTAACATGGGGCCTGGTATCCGGCGCGAGTCAGCAAATCACTACTAACATTAGCTCAACTTTTCTTAAGTAAAGGAATGAAATAATGCCTACTTTTGTATATATGACTCGGTGTGATGGTTGCGGGCAGTGCGTTGATATCTGCCCATCAGACATCATGCATATTGATAAAACCCTTCGACGTGCTTACAACGTTGAACCTGATATGTGCTGGGAGTGTTACTCCTGCGTCAAGGCTTGCCCGCATCAGGCTATTGACGTTCGTGGTTATGCCGATTTTGCGCCACTAGGCCACTCGGTACGAGTGTTCCGTGATGAGGAAAAAGGCACGATTGCATGGCGCATCAAGTTCCGCAACGGTAAAAAAGACATGGAATTGTTGGCGCCGATCACGACAAAGCCGTGGGGCACAGGGATCCCGAAACTCGCCGAAGAGCCCGCTCCCAACAAGGAAATGCGTGACAGTGAGCTTTTGTTCAACGAGCCTAAGTATGTCCGCATGGATGGCGGTGGTTTACATACACTGGAATCCAATGGCTTAAAACTTAAAGCAGGGGTGTACTACTAATGGGCTACAAGACAATTATAGAAGACGATATCGATATTCTGGTAGTAGGCGCCGGCCTCGGTGGTACGGGTGCCGCATTTGAAGCCAGATATTGGGGCAAGGACAAAAAAATTGTCATTGCCGAAAAAGCGAACATTGATCGTTCCGGTGCGGTAGCCCAAGGCTTATACGCGATCAACTGTTACATGGGAACACGCTTCGGTGAAAACAATCCTGAAGATCACGTACGCTATGCACGTATGGATCTGATGGGTATGGTGCGTGAGGATCTGGCCTTTGATATGGCACGCCACGTTGATTCCGCCGTACACCAATTTGAAGAGTGGGGCCTGCCGCTTATGAGAGATCCCAAGAAGGGTACTTATATGCGCGAGGGACGTTGGCAGATTATGATTCACGGTGAATCTTATAAGCCTATCGTTGCAGAAGCTGCGAAAAAATCAGCAGACAAGGTATTCAACCGTATCTGCGTCACCCATCTGCTTATGGACGATAGCAAAGAGAACCGCGTCGCGGGTGCGGTAGGCTTCAACGTACGAACGGGCAATTACCACGTATTCAAGTCCAAGACCGTTATCTGTGGTGCCGGTGGTGCTTCCAACATCTTCAAGCCGCGTTCAGTCGGTGAGGGTGCGGGTCGTGTCTGGTATGCACCGTGGTCATCCGGATCCGCATATGGTCTGATGATTGAAGCGGGCGCCAAGATGACTCAGATGGAAAACCGTATCGTGCTTGCACGATTCAAAGATGGTTACGGTCCGGTGGGCGCATACTTCCTGCACCTCAAAACTTATACGCAAAATGGTCTGGGTGAAGAGTATGAATCCAAGTGGTTCCCAGCGTTGACGGAAATGGTTGGCAAAGAATATCTAGATACAGAAGGTCAGCATTTGTCCCACAAGCCTATCCCGACCTGTTTGCGTAACCATGCCTTTATCTCCGAGGTGAATGCTGGTCGCGGTCCCATTCACATGGTCACCATGGAAGCCTTCCAGGATCCGCATCTTGAAGAGATTGGCTGGCACAACTTCTTGGGCATGACCGTTGGCCAAGCGGTACTTTGGGCGGCCACGGACGTTGATCCGAAATACGAAAATCCTGAGTTAACAACTTCTGAGCCCTACGTCATGGGTTCACATGCAACGGGTTGTGGCGCATGGTGCTCCGGTCCTGAAGACGTCTCTCCTCCGGAGTACTATTGGGGTTATAACCGCATGACCACCGTTGAAGGGCTGTTTGGCGCGGGGGACGCGGTCGGTGGTACACCCCACGCATTCTCATCTGGATCTTTCACAGAAGGTCGTTTGGCAGCAAAAGCGGCGTGCAAGTATATTGACGATGGCAAGGCCGAAGGTATTGTCGTTACTGACAAGCAAATTAACGACCTTAAAGAAAAAATCTATAAGCCACTCGAGACCTATCGGGTTTATAGCAACGAAATCGTGGGCGGATCGGTTAATCCAAATTTCATTAATCCACGACAGGGGCTGGATCGCTTGCAGAAGCTGATGGATGAATACTGCGGTGGATTTGGTGTTAACTACATGACCAACGAAAAACTTCTTCACATCGGTCTTAAGAAGCTTAAAACGCTTGAGGAAGACATGGAGAAGATTGCCGCATCAGACATACACGAGCTGTTGCGCGCATGGGAATTAAATCATCGTGTTCGCACTTCTGAAAGTGTGTTCCAGCACACTTTGTTCCGTAAGGAAACGCGTTGGCCGGGTTATTACTACCGTGGTGATGCGATGAAACTGGATGATAAAAACTGGCACGTGCTGACAGTTTCTCATCGCGATCGCAAAACAGGTGAATACACCATGGAAAAGGCTCCTCTTTACCATCTGGTAAGTGACGAACCGGGGAAATAACTGAGTAAGATATCGAATAATTTTACTTATCTTCCAAAAAAAGACCAACAGATTGTCTGTTGGTCTTTTTTCTATGCCTTAGTCCCGCAATATTAAACACATGTTTTAAATGATGAATAAAGTTATGAATATTATTGAAAAAACTGATGAAGAAATTTTAGCCCTTGCGAATCCGATGTGGGCTGATCTTGTTAAATACTCAAACGAACAAAACTACGGCGCCTTTACTCGTAATTTCGCAGCTGCCATGCTGATGGGCGCGAATGAAATCGAGATGGGTAAACAGTTTGCTAGAAGTGAGTTGACGAAAAATCTATCTGAAGATTATGAATATCTCGGCATGATACGCCGTGGTGAACATGTCACGGTTCTCTATAAACAGAGACATACCAAGAAAGACGGCGAATGGCTGGGTAGACTTGTGCTGGGTTATGAAAAGGACAAGGTAAAAATATTTGGCGCCACGCTGTTCTAGAATTGATTAGGATATGGCAGCAGCGTTTTCTATACTCAGGCTTTTTTAGTTATGTCAGATACAATACAGAACGAAAAATTTGTTGAACTGAATTACAAGGTTATCGATGAAAAAAGCGGTAACGTACTTGTTACCGTTGAATATCCTCTGGGATATGTTCATGGCGTGAATGATGTTTTGTCTGAACAGGTGACCAAACAACTGGATGGCAAGAAAGTCGGCGATGTAATCGAAATACCGATTGATACCAGGTTGTTATACGGCGAGAGGGACGAATCGCTTGTATTTACCGACCACATCGAAAATGTTCCAGAAGAGTATCGGGAAATAGGGATGACTATCACCATGGAAAATGAAAAAGGTGAACCTAGAAACTTTATTGTCACCCGTTTCGATGAGAAGACATTAACCGTTGACGGTAACAATCCCCTTTGTGGGAGAGACGTAATCTTCAGATTGGAAGTTTTGACAATACGTGATGCTACCGATGAAGAAATCGACCTTGGCGGTGCCGTTGGCGCCAACCCGGATATAAATGAAATTCTCAGCCAGACATAAATGAAATTTTCCAATACTTATCTGCTTTACCCGGACAACAAAATCCTGGAAGAGGCGATAGCCTATGCTCTGGGCCTACTTGGTAAAGAGTCGGGCGAAACGGCCACCCTGGATACCAGGACAACCACCGCTGATATTTTTCTTCATACACGAGGAAATTACGAACAGTATCGATTCAGTTCTAATATTCTTGACAGTGCGCGTGAAGCACTTGAGTTATCGCTGACAGACGTATTTCGGGATCAGGAGCCACTAGCCTGGGCTGAGACTCAAAATAGTCTTGGAAACATTATTGCCGCACAGGGACAGCAGCGGTGCGATGTTGCATTATTCGAAAAGGCCGTTCAGTGTTTTAACAATGCGTTAGAAGAATTTAACCAGGGAAAGTCACCCCTCGACTGGGCGACAACACAATATAACCTTGGTACTGTAAAGCAAGCTTTGGGCCGGCAACTGGATGACCCGAAATCATTGAAATCATCCATTGATGCTTATACTAATGCGCTGTTGGTATGGTCTCGAAAGGAGATGCCCGGAAAATGGGCATCGGCGATGCATCAACTGGGCGCCACTTTCCATACGTATGGCCTTTTTCTAAAAGGCAACCGTACTCTTCAAAAATCTGTTGTTGCCTATAAAAATGCCCTTACAGGACTCGATGCTGATAATTTTGCTTTTGAGTTAGCCGCCACACACAACAATTGTGGTGCCGTCCTGCACAATTTAGGCGAATCTGAAGAAAATTCAGATCGCATGGAAGAGGCAATAAGGTCTTATGAAACGGCATTGACAGTATGCATGGAGCAGCAACTCCCCATTCATCTGGCAGTACTATGTCGAGTAAATAAGTCTACTGCACGAAACGTGTTGGCCGAGTTAACGAAAGATACTGCACTTGCTGACGAGGTGGGTGATGAGTTTGAATTGATTATCGAATGCTTTTCGCATGCGCTTCAACCGCCCTGTTTAAAACATTGCCAAGAGCAAATTAGTAAGGCAAAGTATGTAAGTGCTTGTGATTAGTGCTCGTAGTTGTCTCAGAAAATGGCAGTGCGCTAGATTTTGTCATTTACGTCAGCTAAGATTGCGAGACTGTCCTATAGTTTATTTTCTCCGTTTAAACCAATTAGGGAGTTATGGATATGAGTGAAGCACCGAAAACCAGGCCTAAGGTTCCCGAAGGCAAGAGTCGTTATCTGACAACCCGTCAAAAGCCGGCAAACGAAAAAGGCTATGTTGGTTATGAAACCATCTGGGAACCTTTCCAGAAAGAAGTTCCATACAGCACGCCTAAGAAGCCCTAAGGCGATCAGCTACGCAACCTGTTGGTTGTGTAGCTGCTTTATTCAGGTTTGGTTTGTGATACACGCGCTGCGCCGCACCGTGCTCTCCTTATTACCACTTTTCATACTGCATGCCAGCCACTATTTCGAAGCTTAAATACGTTCCGAAAGCTGGTATTTCACATTAATAAACGCGCCAATATCCGCAATAAAACGAATCGTTCTGGCACCGAAACCCACATCGGGGACGGATTCGGTTTTGTCAATAGACAAAACCAAGACCACGCCGATGCGGGGAGATAAATTGTGGCTTTCAATCACCTGCAAAATCTTTTCTTTGACCGGTTCCAGCCGTTTGATAATGGTGTCGGTCAATTTATAAACATCTACATCATCAGTGACTTTGTCCGTCGATAACTCCCAGGAACTGATCACTGGCTTGTCCAATCCACTATTTGCACCTGAGGCGTCGACGGAAGTAGGTTCTATGCCAAGAAGGCGAGTGATATCGGCGGGATTGAAATGATAGCCACTAAGTGCGAAGTAGGCACGCCCTTCATTAGATGCCAAAATATTATCCTCATCAATTGATCGTAAATATTTCCCAGGATTCGTAAACACATAATACGGTGTAATACCTTGAAAGGCCACGTTCTTCAATGGAATGACGGTAAGGTGGCGTACGCTCCCTTTTTGGAGCGTACAGTAAGTGAGGCTTGGCTTGGCTTGGCTAGGCTGTCCAGTCCAAATGCCATATCCGTCTCACTCCGAGGCTATGTTGGGGTGCTCGTTATTGTACGACCAGAGTCTTTCGTGGCTAAGTATCTGCATCAGTCCCGAAATCGCGTCTCGGCGGCAGCCAGAAATCGATATTGATCCCTGCAAGAAGAACTATCTACTATTATCGCTGTAACTCTCATTCCGCGCCTTCCTCTCGCTGCCCTTCATAACCATCTGGCTTGCTGCATAAATTTAGTACACCCCAAATTTATGACGGAGAAATAACGTGCCTTGACAATAATTGCCTAGGCACTAATATAGTAATCATTCAGTGCCAGACAGAAAAGTATACTCAGTGAATTTACTCAAGGAAGATTTTTATACTGAAGCGAACTACACCCCTGAAGAGTCGGTGGGTTACTTGCTGCGCGGTGCCTGGCAGGCTTTACTCAAAAACATTGATACTGAAATGCAGATACTTGATTTGACCTGCATGCAATGGGGACCGCTGTTACTTATCGCCAAGGGCTGCTGCGATAGTGTTGCAAGCTGTGCCCAAGCGAATTACACAGATAGCGGGGCGATGACGCGCATGCTTGATCGGTTGGAAAGCAAGGGGCTGATCCGCCGGGTACGTAATCTGGAAGATCGGCGCGTTGTAAATATTGAGTTAACACAAGCTGGGCAAGAGGTAACCAAAAAAATTCCTGCGCATCTGGTCAAGGTACTCAATCGACATCTGGAAGGTTTTAGCGAAACCGAATTTCAGCTATTCAAGCAAATGCTGCGTCGTTTCACGGCGAATGGCGGTACCTCGAACGGTGACATATGAAATTTGTATTCACTATGCACCGTACGATATCCACGCTGGGTTTGACTCTCTTGCTTCTGGGGCTTGAAGGGTGCGCGAGTTTTGCCGGGATTCATACTCAAGCGCAAATGCTACACCCACAGTCACTGAGTTCAGCCACGCGACATGACGTCAATTCCGATGTGTTCCCGAGTAAAAATTGGTGGGAAGGATACGCCGATACACAACTGGACGCGTTGATTCAGCAAGCCATTATTGCCAATCCCAGTCTCAAAATTGCTCAGAGCCGCGTCATCGAGGCGCAAGCATCTGCAACTGCAATTGGCAGTGCGCGCTATCCACAGTTGAATGGTGAAGCCAAAACAACACGGGAACGCCTGAGCGCTACCAGCATTTATCCACCACCCCTCGGCGGCAGTACAGTGACGATGAATTCCGCCCAATTGATCGGTCAATGGCAGCTCGACCTGTTTGGCAAAAATCGCGCTGCACTGGATGCGGCAATTGGCCAGACCCGGGCGGCTGAAGCGGACGCGCAGGCAGCGCGCGTGCTGGTGGCGGCCAAAGTTGCACAACAATATTTCAACCTGGCGCGTTTGCAGATGCAACAAAATCTGGACCGTGCCATGTTGCGGCAACGTGAAAGCACACTGGATTTGGTCAAGCAGCGCGTCACCGCAGGTCTGGATACCACACTGGCGGAGCGTCAGGCTCAAGCCGAAGTGCCACAAATCCGTCGTGATATGGCGGCTTTGGATGAACAGGTGGCGCTCGCCCGGCATGGTCTCGCTACATTGTTGGGTGAAGAACCCAGTACTACAGACAATCTGGTCGCACACTTACCCACCATGGCATTACCCACGGTACCCGACCACCTTCCTGCCGAATTGCTGGGGCACCGTGCCGATGTGGTTGCCGCACGCTGGCGTGTAGAGAGTGAGCTGCATGGCATCCAGGAAACGCGTGCGGAATTTTATCCCAACATCAATCTCAACGCCTTTATTGGTTTCGAGTCACTTGGTTTGTCGAAGTGGCTGAGTGCGGGGAGCCGGACATTGGGTGTCGGACCGGCTCTCAGCTTGCCGATTTTCGATGCTGGTCGGCTGCGCGCCAAGCTTCGAGGGAACACAGCGCGCACCGATGCCGCCATTGAAAGTTATAACGCGGCCGTATTGAACGCAATGCGGGATGTCGCTGATCAGCTGTCCTCATGGCACGCGTTGCAAGTCCAGTTAAAGGAACAAATATCAGCTCAAGCTGCGGTGAGCAGTGCGTATGAACTGGCATTGGCGCGATATCGAGGTGGTCTGACCAACTATCTGGATGTACTCACTGCCGAGAATGCTGTCCAGCAACAACGCCGCAGCCTCATCGGCTTGCAAGCCCGCGTTTATGAAATCGATGTGGCGCTGATGCAGGCGCTAGGCGGAGGCTATGTCGTGACAGATAAAACGCATCAATTATCCAACAATCGCCGCCATACGGGGAAACAGAATGAGTGAGCAGACAGTATCTGAACAACCAGCCAGTCCCCAGGGCAAACCGCGGCAACGTAAAAAATGGCTGCTGATTCTGGTTGCCATCTGCGTTCTGGCAGCAATCGCTTACGCTGTGCATTGGTATATTTTGGGACGCCATTTTGAATATGCCGATGACGCTTACGTGGCCGGCGATATCGTGCAAATTACACCACAGGTGGCCGGTACGGTGGTTGCAATCGGTGCGAGCGAAACCGATTATGTGAAAGCAGGCGACGTATTAGCTCAACTGGATGGCACGAATGCCCAGTTGCATTTGCAAGCGGCAGAGGCCCAGCTTGCCCAAACGGTACGTGAAGTGCGTACGGTTTATTCAAACAATGGCAGCCTGACCGCGGCTGTGAGCCGCTATCGTGCAGAATTAAGTCAAGCACAGGCTGATCTGACTAGCGCCCAAACCGATTTGCTACGCCGACAAAAGCTATCAGGCTCAGGCGCTGTATCGCAAGAGGAATTACAACACGCTCAGACAGCAGTCAACAATGCGCGTAGCCATGTCGCTGTTGCCAAAGCACAGCTGAATGCGGCACAAGAACAGCTACAGTCCAATCAGGTGCTGACGACGGGTGTCACAGTGCGTAACTATCCGAAGGTGATGGCCGCCGCGGCTCAGGTTCGCCAGACTTACCTGGACTTAAAACGTGATGCGATTTTAGCGCCAATGGACGGCTATGTTGGCAAACGGGCTGTCCAGCTCGGCCAGCGCGTGGCCGTTGGCACCACACTGATGACGCTTATTCCCTTGAAGCAAGTCTGGGTGGATGCCAATTTCAAGGAAACCCAGTTGCGCAAGATGCGTATCGGCCAACCTGTCAGCCTGCAGGCTGATTTATACGGCAGCAGCGTGACTTATCACGGCCATGTATTGGGCATGGGAGCAGGCACCGGCGCCGCCTTTGCCTTGTTGCCGGCGCAGAATGCCACGGGTAACTGGATCAAGGTGGTGCAGCGCATTCCAGTGCGTATCGCGCTCGATCCTGAAGAAGTGTCCGCGCATCCCCTTCGTGTCGGCTTATCCATGGAAGCAACCGTAGATGTCTCGAACCAGACTGGCAGCATGCTGGCCACTACCCCGCCAGGAAAAATGGTGGCTGAAACTGCGGTGTACAACAATTTTAAACACGCTGCCGATATGCTTGTTAACAAAATCATATCGGATAACCTGGGCGATAAATCAGCTCACCTCGATATGCACCAGGTTCCAACCGCCCAATAGTCAAAATGACAACACCGACCGACGCTGGCAATCCATCCCAGGCACCCTCTGATAGTAAATCAGAGGGGCATAATGCAGCTCCCGAGCCATTGAAGGGTGGCATGTTGGTTCTGGCCAGCACGGCGTTGGCGCTGGCCACCTTCATGAATGTGCTGGATACCTCAATTGCCAATGTGTCGATCCCGGCAATTTCCGGAGATTTGGCTGTGAGCGCCAGCCAGGGCACTTGGGTCATTACATCGTTCGCAGTAGCCAACGCAATCGCAGTTCCATTAACCGGATTTCTGACCCAGCGTTTTGGGGCAGTACGGCTGTTTGTTACCAGTATCCTGCTGTTCGTTACAGCCTCATGGTTGTGTGGCATGGCCACCAGCTTGGGTATGCTGATTGTGTTTCGGGTGATTCAGGGTGCGGTAGCAGGCCCCATGATTCCACTATCGCAATCCTTATTGCTGGCGAGTTACCCGAAGGCCAAGGCTGGATCGGCATTGGCAATCTGGTCGATGACGACGTTGATTGCGCCGGTGGTAGGCCCCCTGCTCGGTGGGTGGATTACGGATAACATTTCCTGGCCGTGGATTTTTTATATCAATGTTCCGGTTGGGCTCATTGCCGCGAGCGTGACATGGATGTTGTACCGGACCCGGGAAACGCCCACGCGTCAGGTACCAATTGATTACGTTGGACTGACCGCTTTGATAGTCTGGGTGGGTGCTCTGCAAATCATGCTGGACAAAGGGAATGAACTGGACTGGTTTGCTTCCACGCAAATTGTGATTCTCGCCATTGTGGCTGCCGTGGGTTTCTGTTTCTTCCTGATCTGGGAATTGACCGAGGCTCATCCCATTGTCGATCTGAGTTTGTTGCGTCGTCGTAATTTCTGGTCCGGCACGCTGGCCCTCTCTGTTGGCTATGGCGTATTTTTTGGCAATGTTGTGTTAATGCCGCTGTGGTTGCAGCAAGACATGGGTTATACCGCCACCATCGCCGGAGCTGTATTGGCACCTGTCGGCTTGCTGGCAATCCTGTTCTCTCCCTGGGTAGGGAAGAATGTTCATAAGTATGATCCGCGTTTATTTGCGAGCTTTGCCTTCATCGTTTTTGCTTTGATACTGTGGATGCGTTCCCGATTTACCGTAGAGACGGATTTTGTAACTATCATGATTCCATCCCTGATTCAGGGCATCGCAGTGGCGGCTTTTTTTGTCCCGTTGATGACGCTTATTTTTTCAGGACTGACGCCGGATAAAATTCCGGCTGCTTCGGGTTTGTCGAATTTTGCCCGGATTACTGCTGGGGCCATTGGCACCTCCATTTACACCACATTGTGGGAAAATCGCGCGACTTTTCATCATGCAACTCTGGTGGATCACATTAATTACGCCAGCCCGACGACTCAAGCCACAATCAGACAATTGACCGATGCTGGTATGAGCCAGCAACAAGCGCTTGGCCTGATTAACAACCTCATCAATCAACAGGCGTTCACCCTTGCGGCAGACGAATTGTTCTGGGTTTCAGCATTGTTGTTTATCGGGCTCATCGGTTTGATCTGGTTGGCACGCCCAGCCAAGGCGGCGGCGCCCTCTGTGGAGGCTTCGGCTGCTCATTGATCAAAATCACTTCAGGAGTCCCACTGGTCTGTAGGCTTTGTAAGAAAAGTCTCGCGCGCCCGACTAAAAAATACTTCCTCTGACCGAGTAGTCGGTCTGATCTTTTCAGCTATCCGAATGTCAACCTTGAATTATCCGCAGTATCAATTTTATTTTTATTGGAGAACACTTTGGGAAACAATGCATCGTTCCGACCGGAAATGAGTGGAATCGGTATGATTAGGAAGGAACTTTTACAACTTGTTGGCATATTGTTTTTGAGTGTGTTGCTATTGGCAGCAGCTACGCAATCATTTGCAGCAGGAGGCCAGCAATCCAATCAGTTGGCGCTGGGCAAAACCCTGAATGCGGCAAAAGATGCCACGTGGATAGCGGAAGGGCATGGGCCGCGTCTGGTATATATATTCTTTGATCCCGAGTGCCCTTATTGCCATAAGGTCTACCAGGCCACCCGTTCATGGATGGGCAAGGATGGATTGCAGCTTCGCTGGATTCCAGTGGGGATACTAATGCCAAGCAGTGCGGGCAAAGCGGCTGCCATACTGGAAGCGAAGGACCCGTTGGCGGCATTCCATAAAAACGAAGATGAATTTGGACCTGCGCCTAAATTTGGAGGCATCGCAGAAACCATTCCATCTGCACAATCCACCCAACGTTTACAGCACAATGCAGCGCTATTCAAGCAAACCCGCATGCCAGGCGTTCCAGTAATTATGTTCCGCGAGGCCTCAGGAAAGGTACGTATTGTGGATGGAGCACCATCGCCCTCTTTGCTGAATGAAATGTTGCGCAGTGTAAAGTAAAGGTTTCCACAATTAAGTTTGGAGTAACAATGTCGAAGCATTTCGATTTCATGGCAATTGGTGGCGGCAGTGGCGGAATCGCCGCTGCCAACCGTGCAGCACGCTACGGTGCAAAATGTGCCGTGATTGAGAAAGCCAGACTGGGTGGTACCTGCGTCAATGTCGGATGTGTACCCAAAAAAGTAATGTGGAATGGGGCGGCACTCGCCCATGCACTTGAGCACGCTGAAGATTACGGATTCGAGCTGACCGGGCACGAGTTCCATTGGCCTAAGCTGAAGCAGGCACGTGATACTTACATCCAGAATCTGAACCGGCATTACCAAACCACACTGGAAGACAACAAAGTGAGCCTGGTTCACGGCGCAGCCCGTTTTTTGGATGCGCATACTGTTGAGGTTGGTGGGGAGCGGTATACCTCGGAACATATATTGATCGCTACGGGTGGTAGACCATTAGTGCCAGAAATTCCCGGTGCAGAATTGGGTATCACCTCAGACGGATTTTTCGAGCTGGAACAACGTCCAAACCGTGTTGCTATTGTCGGTGCAGGTTATATCGCTGTCGAACTGGCAGGAATGCTGAATGCGCTGGGTAGTGAAGTTTCTCTGCTACTCAGACGTGGGCATTTTCTGGATCAGTTTGATGCGATGCTGCGTGAAACACTGATGGAAGAGATGCTGGAAGACGGGATTGAAATCCTGCCACGCACACAGATCATTGAAGTCGTGCGCGAATCCGGAAAACTCACCCTGCATTGTGAAGACGAGCGCAACAATCCAGGCTTCGATACCCTGATATGGGCAATCGGACGTGAACCCAACACTGAAAATCTGAATCTTGAAGCGGCAGGCATCATTCCGGATAAACAGGGCTATGTGCGTACCGACGAGTATCAGAATACAGAGATATCCGGCATCTACGCTGTGGGTGACGTCAGTGGGCGTGTTGCCTTGACCCCCGTTGCCATTGCCGCTGGGCGTCGACTCAGTGACCGTTTGTTTGGTGGAAAACCGGATAGTCATCTCGACTACACCAATATTCCCTCAGTCATATTCAGTCATCCTCCCATAGCAACCATCGGCATGAGTGAGACCCAGGCACGCGAAATACATGGTGATGCAGTAAAGATCTATCAGACTCGTTTTACCCCCATGTATCATGCGTTCACACAACGCAAGGTCAAAACCGCCATGCGCCTTATAACGGTGGGGATAGACGAGAAAATTATCGGCTGTCACATCATTGGCCACGGCGCGGATGAAATGATGCAGGGCTTTGCCGTTGCAATTCGCATGGGTGCGACCAAAGCGGATTTCGATAATACGGTCGCGATCCATCCGACCAGTTCAGAAGAATTGGTAACCTTGCGTTGAGGCCAGCCATCTACCAGGAAAAGCATTCTATTTTTGTCATGGCAGAGTGCAAATTGATGGTCTACATTTACTATTCGGCTGCGTAATCACGTCCAGCTGTCCCCACTGTCATTACTGGAGGGTATGTAAATGGCTGCGAATCTATTTCCTGTTGCTGTATCCGATACCAAGATATCTACTTTCCACAGCAAACATGCAAGCGAAGCGACAAAGATCATCACTGAATTCCTGAAATGGGCCGAAAGAGAGAAGGGGCTGCTTCTGTGCGAGCCCTACAAGCCACAATACGACTGGTTTATTCCGATTCTCTATCAAACCAAAGACCTTGCCGCAGAGTTTTGCGCTCTCCAAGGCCCAAAAGCATATAGCAGCGCATGATTTGGCGTTTGCACAGATTCGTTGATTCATCGACGGCAAGTAACCTGTTGAATATCTTAGAATAATCAGCATCATTACAAGGCACAGCATGAGCGTTGAAGAGGAACTACAGACGACCATCACTGCAATGGTTCAGCCAGGCAAGGGAATACTTGCTGCAGATGAAAGTCTGCCCACGATAGCCAAGCGCTTTAAACCGATCGGCGTTGAGTCCACGGAGGCGTCTCGTCGTGCCTATCGTTCGTTAATGTTCACAACGCCAGAAATTGACAAATACATTAGCGGCGTTATTTTATTCGAAGAAACGCTTGAACAGCGTGCCGATGACGGCACACCGCTACCCGAAATCCTGTCACGTCAAAACATTGTACCGGGCATCAAGGTCGACAAAGGCAAGATACCCCTGGCACACTCACCGGGGGACGAGATTACTCAAGGCCTCGATGGCTTGGCTGAACGTCTCAGGGTTTATAAAGGGCAGGGAGCACGTTTTGCCAAATGGCGTGAAGTCTATGCCATCAGTGCGCACAATCCTACTCAGCTTGGCATGGATGCCAACGCAGAGATGCTGGCGCGCTATGCTGCTGTTTGTCAGGCAGAAGGTTTTGTTCCCATCGTCGAGCCCGAGGTACTGATCGACGGGGAGCATAGTTTGATACGCTGCCTCGAGGTGACTGAGGCAGTGCTGCATGCCGTATTCAATGCACTGTATCGTCACAAGGTAATGCTGGAGTACATGATACTCAAGCCCAATATGGTGTTGCCCGGCAAACTGCATCCGTCCAGGGCTACCTCCGAGCAAATTGCCGAAGCCACGATCAAGGTATTGCGACGCACGGTGCCTGCAGCAGTGCCCAGTATCAATTTCCTGTCGGGAGGCTTGAGTCCCACGGAGGCCACCGCTAATTTGAGTGCGATGAATGCGTTGTTTCCCGGTCAGCCATGGGCGCTATCTTTTTCATATGGACGCGCGCTACAGGAACCGGTCCTTCAAGCCTGGTCGGGGAGGGCGGAAAACGTGCTCGCCGCACAACAAGCGCTGCATCAGCGTGCCAAGCTAAATGGTTTCGCACGTTACGGAACATATCGTCCTGAGATGGAAAAAGGGGGTTAATAGGCCTTTACCGTACAGATCAAGTATTCAACCCTGATCAAATTCCCGCATACCATTCATAGCCCTGATCTTCCCAGTAGCCGCCTTTTCCGCCCTCGATACTGGCAAAGCTGTCTACAAGCAGAATGCCGGTAATATATTTCGCCATCTTGTAACCAAGCTGTCGCTCAATACGGACGCGGATTGGCGCGCCATTGGCAATAGGCAAAGGCTGATCGTTCAATTCATAGGCGAGTATGGTTTGCGGATGACGTGCATCATCCATATCGATGCTCTCGTAATAACGGGTGCCTTGTGCATCCATCGGATCGGCACAGTAAAACACCACATAGCGCGCTTCTGGTGCAGGTTGCACCTGATCGAGCACAATGCTCAAGGGTGTGCCTTTCCATTTGCCTATCGCGCTCCAGCCTTCCACGCAATCATGTCGGGTAATCTGCGTGCGACTGGGCAGGCTATACAAGTCGTTTAGTGAAAACGTAGTAGGGTGGGCCACCAACCCGCCAACCTGCAATCGATAATCTGCAAAATTATTGGCCGCAAGTGCCTGATACTGGGGATTTTCAGGATTCGAAGTGCCATTGCTGCGGAACGTTGGCGACAAATCGGCTGCGGTGAACTCCTGGGCCATGGCCTTTCGGGGTGTAATCAGGCGCTGAGTGGCATGCGTGAGCTTTTCCGCGCTATCGAGAACCTTCGGGAACCATTCGCTGCGCGACAGTCGCTCGCATCCGGACAGCAGCAGTACACTGCCTGAAGTCAACGCGCGTAGAAGAAAGGTGCGCCGATTGGCCTTATTCTCGGTCATGATCAGTTTCCTCGGCAATGACACGATAGTGTCCGGTAATCATCGATCGCAGGTTATTCCATGCACCGCTAATCATGACTTCGAACACGTGAATCAATACAAACACCACCAACGCCCAGGCTACTATGAAATGGATGGTACGTGCTGACTGTCGTCCTCCGACAATATCGACCCAACCCGGGATCAATGCATCCAACCCCGGCGACATGGCCCAACCCATCAAAATTATCAGTGGAAACAATCCGAAGATGACACTCAGGTAAGCCAGTTTCTGAAGAATATTGTAGCGTCGAGCAGCCGCGCCGGAAGGGTGACGGAAGCGTAAATGATTTTTGATGGACTGCCCGATTGAGCGCCAGTCGCGCGAGGTTGGGGCCAGATCCCGCCTCAGATGATGACTGAATAGCGTATAAAGTAAATAAGCGACACCATCGATTACCAGCACCCAGGCAAAGAAAAAATGCCAGCGCCGTGCCATGGCCAGCCATTGCGTGCCCGGCAGCGTCATCCAGGCAGGAAACCCGCGTGCGGTTAGTTCTCCATCTGCGCCCTTGGTCCACCCGAATAGACCGGTGGTGTTGAATTCATGGCCCAAAATAGTCGTCACACCGATTACCTTGCCCTGGCTGGTTTGTTTGGCCCCTATTTCCAGTATGGGAGGCTGACCTGAATATGAAGACTTTCCCCAGTTGAGTGCCGGATGGGCATTAAAAATTTGCAAACCGCTCATCAGCAGCACGAAAAATGCGATGACACCTACCCAGTGCATCAGTCGTACCGCCAAAGTGTGGCGGTAGTAAATGTCTTTATTTCCGGCACTGCCAGCGTGATGCAATGACATTATTTAAAGCTTCCTACAAATTTTTTCGCAGTATGAGGTGACCACATATTTTAACTAGTCCTACAATCTTAGTACCATAGGTGACAATAGAAAGAAATCAATCCTTGTTAATTCCATATTGGTTCGAATGTCGCGTTTTAGGGCTTTCACACCGCCTGGTTTAGTAAATATGTGACACAATTCCTAGCTCATCCAACAAACAATATCACTCTTGAATACAGCAGTTACAACCATGACAAATGCGCAGTGGTTCATGCTGGTGGGCGGTTTATTGCTTACCATGGGACTCACCACTTCCATACTCAAGCGTTTGCCGATCACTTCCGCGATCATTTATCTTGCCGTGGGTGTACTGGTTGGCCCGACCATACTCAATTTATTTCATTTCAACCCCCTCAAGGAATCGGCATTACTGGAAACACTCACTGAGGTAGCAGTATTGATTTCGCTATTTTCCGCCGGTGTAAAGATGCCGGTGCCGTTCAGCTTTTCCCGTTGGCGTGCGCCAATCCTGCTGGCGACTCTGTCTATGTCACTGACCGTCGCGATGATTGCAGCTTTTGCCTATTATGTAATGGGACTGCCGTTAGGGGCAGGTGTGTTGCTTGGTGCAATTGTGGCGCCCACCGACCCGGTACTGGCAACCGATGTGCAAATCCGGCATCCAGGAGATCGTGATCAGTTACGTTTTACCCTGACTAGCGAGGCAGGCATGAACGATGGCAGTGCTTTTCCGTTCGTGATGTTGGGTATGGGATTGCTGGGTTTGCATGATCTTGGCAATTTTGCCCTGAGTTGGGTCCTGATCGATGTGTTGTGGGCCACGGTGGCGGGTATTGCCATCGGGGTTGCCGCCGGAATTGGTCTGGCACGTTTAGGCTGGAAATTGCGTCGTGCCCCGTTAAATCATGAGCTGATGGATGACTTTCTTGGACTCGGGCTGATAGGCGTTGTATACGGTTTGGCAGTTCTGCTACATGCCTGGGGATTTCTGGCAGTTTTTTTCGCCGCCGTCGCGTTACGCCAGACGGAATTGAAGCTGGCAAAAAAAGCGCTGATCAGCGATGTTGGACGTACAACTCAGGAGATTATCCGCACAGATACAAATGCTGCGTCTGACCCAGAACCACAGCCGACCGTGAGCGAAGGCTCTCTGGTATTCAAGGAGCACCTGGAACGGCTTTCGGAAGTCATCCTGATTTTGTTGATCGGGGGCACGCTATTTATAAATTCATGGAGTTGGGAGGCGGTGGGTCTCGCCTTGTTTTTATTCGTGGTAGCGCGTCCGCTCAGTGTCCTGATCGCCCTGATAGGGACACGTACTCCGTGGCGGATACGTGGCATGACCGCTTGGTTCGGCGTGCGCGGGATCGGTTCGCTCTATTATCTGATGTACGCCATACAACATGGTTTACCGAAAACGCTGGCGCTGGAATTAATCCAGATGACCCTGATTGTGGTCGCGCTCTCAATTCTTCTCCATGGCATTAGCGTCAAACCTATGATGGGCCGTTTCTGGCGTCGTAAAAAACAGATATCGATGCCTTAAGAATGCTTTTCGGGGACCTCCGTTCAAAATCCATATCCCAGTGTGGCTTGCAGACTTGTATCCAGGGATTTTTTTCCCGCAGCAGGTTTATGATCCCAATCGACAGTAAATGTCAGGCCGGTGGTAATGCTTTTCCCAACGGGGACCATCAACCCGGTCTTGCTACGCAAAAGCAAATCATCATAACTGGTCACGGGTATGAATACCTCGCTGGAATTTTCCACTTTTAAGCCCCGATTCCAGAAATATTGATCATATTCCACAGCAAGGCGCAGTGCAGCTTCATTTACAGGGGATGCATTACTGAAGTTGGTACGAATCGCACTCAGGCCACTTTCCAGCCCCAGATTCAGGTTTTCACCCCGATATATTTGGTAACCCGATCCGGCACCCAGAGTCGTACGTAAGTTGATGCTGGCGAGCCTATCCTGTTCCAGGATGCCTTGGGCGTAGAGATAGTGACGTTTACTGAGAAAACGATCATATTTGCCCGAAAGACGGCTGCGGTCTGTGGTCACAACGGAATTGGCTCCAGTCTCATGACGCAGATCACCTTTGATGATCGTGCGATTCAAGTGATTTTCCACTTTCATCTGCCCCCCGAAATAGTAATTGCTGGTTTCCGTATTACCCCGCGCAAAACCAAGTCCAGCATCCAGTCGGCCGGAATACTTAAAAGCGTCCGGATCGACTGGTGTTACCGGATTAATCGCCACAATATCATCACGACGCAGTGGCTCACCTTTTATAGATCCGCTTGCAATCTGCATTTTCCCCTGGCTATCTGATTCAACCGTGCCATCGAATTCCCCCGTTTGCAATACAACATGCGCAGGCTTGCTTAATTGGATTTGCTTGACTGCGGACCATGACACCGTAATGACTTTTTCCGGCATGCTCCATGAGGTTTTGAGTGTCAGTTTCCCCGCTTCCATATGCAGAATTTTTCCGCTGATGTGGTCACCATTGCTTAGTGTTATCTGATCGGCGTGTGCGGATGAAATTAAAAGGCAAAATAATGGCAGCATCTGTCGGATGTTCATGGTTTGACTCCAATAGGATTGTTTATGCAAATCGATGCCTGTGCGGCAGCTTGAATTCATTTAATACGGCCTTTTAGGGCATGACTTACCCAAAAAGTGCAATTTTGAAACAGGGGCTCACGTTATCTGCGCGAATGAGAAAAATCGTAAACGATTGATGCTCGGAAATTAGGTGGCTGCAGCGCTCATATTAATTGATAGGCTGACTGACTTTCAGCACAGCAGAGACTCAAAAACTTTTATGCAACGGGCTAATTGTAACAAATTTAGCTAACCAGTATGGCCGGGCAAACGCTATCATTTGTTCATGGATGATGAATTTTATATGCGCAAGGCACTACAACTGGCACGCCAGGCATGGGACGCTGGCGAGGTACCGGTGGGTGCGCTTGTAGTGCTGGACGATGTCATTGTCGGCCGCGGTTATAACGCCCCGATTTCACGCCACGACCCTTCCGCTCATGCAGAAATGATGGCGCTGCGCGATGCCTCGCAACAACTGGGAAATTATCGGCTGCCCGGAGTGAGCTTGTATGTGACGCTGGAACCCTGTGCCATGTGTGCAGGGGCAATCATGCATGCGCGTGTAGCGAGGGTAATATTCGGCGCACCCGATCTCAAGACGGGTGCAGCAGGTAGCGTGTTGAATCTGTTTGCTGAACCACGTCTGAATCACCATGCAAGCGTGATCGGCGGGGTGCTGGCTGTTGAATGCGGGGCAATGCTGTCAGAATTCTTCGCTGAACGACGCTTAATGGCAAAACAAGCATGAAAATCGAGATTTCGCTGCCAGCACAAACGCTTGATCTGTTCGATGATGCGGATCAATTGGTCAGGCGTTACAAGGTTTCGACCGCGGCCAACGGGGCTGGAGAGCTATTTGGCAGTTATCAAACCCCTCGTGGGCAGCATGTGGTACGAGCAAAAATTGGCGCTGGTCTGCCAATCGGATCAGTGTTCATTGGTCGTCGCCCAACGGGTGAAATCTGGTCGCCGGAGCTGGCCGCGCAATGTCCCGGACGCGACTGGATATTGACCCGGATACTCTGGCTATCAGGCCGGGAACCCGGTTTCAATCGTCTGGGCAACATGGACACCATGCGCCGCTACATCTACATTCACGGCACACCGGATGACCAGCCGATGGGCGTGCCCGGTTCACATGGCTGTATCCGCATGAATAATGAGGATGTGGCGGATTTGTTTGACCGCATCCCCGCTGGGACGCCAGTATGGATACGCGATACTGAAACCTTTATTTAGCATGGCCGTGTAAACCTTTAGCTTGCTGGCTCGTTAATAGCCGTGCCAGTCCAAACTTTAGGTAGCGCCCAATGAATTCGCAGGTTTTTCAGACAGCAGCCGATGCTGCCTCAAGGATATTCCCCCGCCCTCAAGAGCAGCACACCGAGGGTCTGCATCAGTTATTTGAAAATACCGTCGATACCGCACCCAATCGTATCGCATTGGTTTGCGAAGGGGTTGAATACACCTATCTGGAACTGGATTGGCTTGCCAACCGCATGGCTTGGCTCCTGCATAGCCATGGGGTAGGGGCGGGCGATAAAGTCGGAATTCTGCTGGATCGTTCTTTGCAAACCTATGCCTCGGTGATTGCAATCCTCAAACTGGGGGCTGCATACGTACCACTGGATGCCAGCTTTCCCGCCGAACGCATCGCTTATATTGCGGAAGATGCCGCGTTCAGCCTGCTGGTCAGTCATTCTCGTTATGCACAATTATTGACTGATCTGCCATGCGCCAGCCTGCTGGTCGATAAAGAAATCGACCACTTGCGCGCACTGCCTGCGACGCGTCCGGCCATCAAGCTGCCGGATAATCTGGAGCGCATGCTGTGCTACATCATCTATACCTCTGGCTCGACCGGCAAACCCAAGGGGGTGGAAGTCGAGCATCGCAGCGCAGTAAATTTCATCCAGGTGGCCACCGGGATTTACGGCATCGAACAGTCAGACCGTGTATATCAGGGACTGTCCATCTCGTTCGATTTTTCCATTGAAGAGATCTGGACGACTTTCAACGCCGGCGCGGTACTCATAGCCGGCCCGGCGGACAAGGAAGCGGCGCTGGGCGACCGCCTGGCGGATTTCCTTAATGCGAATCAGGTGACGGTGTTGTGTACCGTACCCACCTTGCTGTCCCTGATCGATAAAAACATACCCACGCTGCGGTTCATCAATGTCGGTGGTGAGGCCTGCCCGCTTCATCTGGTCAAGCGCTGGTCGCGCCCGGGGCTGCGCTTTATCAATACTTATGGCCCGACCGAAGCCACCGCGTCGGCTACCTGGGCTGAACTCTCCCCGAACAAGCCGGTGACCATCGGCCGCGCGTTGCCCACCTACACGATTTATTTGCTGGACGAGGCAATGCAACCCGTACCGGACGGGGCCATCGGTGAAATCTATATCGGTGGTGTGGGGGTGGCGCGTGGCTATACCAATCGGCCTCAACTGACTGCCGAACGATTTCTTTCCAATCCCTTGTCACTGGAACCCGAGCGCCTCTATCGTACCGGCGATCTGGGCCGGCTGAATCAGGAAGGCGAAATCGAATACCTGGGACGTGCCGATCTGCAAGTAAAATTACGCGGTTATCGCATCGAACTGGGTGAAATCGAATCGGTATTGCTGCGCGCACCGGATATTCAGGCTGCTGCTGTTACCGTTGCCAAACAGGACGACGGCATCGAAGAACTGGTCGCTTATATCGTGCCGAAAAACAGCAACGGTATCGACCACAAGATCGTGGCGGCACTGCTGCGCCAGGATTTGCCAGCCTATATGATCCCGGCATACTTCGAGATTGTGGGTGACCTGCCCACGCTACCCAGCGGCAAGATCAATCGTAATGCGCTTCCACAACCCGGATTCCATCGGCTGGTTGCCAGCGATCAGATCATTGCCCCGCAGGGCCCGCTGGAAACCACCATTGCAGGCGTCTGGGGGGAGGTGCTGGGGCTGCCCAAAGTATCCGCGGCAGATGATTTCTTTCTCGATCTGGGTGGACATTCGCTGTTTGCTGCGCTGGCTGTGTCGCAGCTACGCAAACATCCGGGCATGGCGCATGTCAGCCTGTCTGATCTTTATACCCATCCTACCGTGCAGCGCCTGGCTCAATATCTGGCCAAGGCCCGACCGCAAGTCAATGTACAACCCACGCATACCGCTACTGCTGCAACACCCGACTGGTTGCGCAATCTGCGTTATTTCCTGACTGGAACAGGGCAGGCATTGGCGCTTTACGCGCTGTTTTTCCTGCCGGCATTGATGCTGGCCATTGTTGGTGGCGTCATCCTCACCGAGAACGGCCTGATGCAGGCAGTGGGCCTGTTGGGTACGGTGAGCCTGATCGCACTGACCTATCCGGTGCTCACCATCATTCTGGCAGCGTCCGTGAAATGGCTGGTGATTGGCCGTTACCGTGCGGGCAGCTACCCGCTCTGGGGCAGTTATTATTTCCGCTTCTGGCTGACCAATCGGGTCGCGGCACTGGTACCGCTGCATCTGATTGCCGGTTCCCCGCTGATGCGTTTGTATCTGCGTTTGATGGGTGCCAAGATTGGCAAACATAGTCACATCGGCACTCAACATATCAGTGCTTTTGACATGCTGGAAATCGGTGCGGATGCAAGCATCAACCACAACGCCCAGTTGCTCGGCTATGCGGTGCGGGACGGCCGGCTGGAACTCGGGTCCATCGTCCTGGGTACAGGCAGCCACGTCGGCAGTCAGGCTGTGGTGGGCATTCATACACAGATTGGCGATAACGCAGCGCTGCTGGAAAAATCGCTGTTGCCCCCCGGTGCGATGATTCCGGCCAACGAGGCATGGGAAGGCTCACCTGCCCGGCCAGTGGGTCTCTCCTCCATCCTGTTGAATGGCGATCAGGCACGTGCAGCCAAACCGCTGACTGGCTGGTCCATGCTTGCCGGATACTGGATTGCCGCACTCGCCGTCCTGCCCCTGGTACCAGCGCTGGCGATCGTACCCGGGTTGGCGTTGATCCTGTTCCTGACTCACCATGCCGGCGTAGCCGGTTATCTCACGGCCTTGCTGCCCGCAGGCTTGCTGTACGTCATCACCTTGTCGGCGCTGGTGGTGGCACTCAAAAGACTGATCCTGCCGAAGATGGAAGCAGGCGTGTATCCGGTTGAATCCGCATTTTATCTGCGCAAATGGCTGGTGGACAAGCTGGCCGAAACCAGCCTGCTTTTCAATCAGGGGATGTACGCGACCCTCTATCTGCCACCGTTCCTGCGCATGCTGGGCGCAAAAATCGGGGCACGCGCAGAAATTTCCACGGTTTCCAATATCACGCCGGATCTGCTCGAAATCGGAGAGGAAACATTTCTGGCCGACCAGGTTTCAATCGGCGCTGCACGCGTTCATCATGGCCTCGTCACATTGCAACCGGTGCGCGTTGGTGCGCGTGCATTCATTGGCAATGCCGCCGCACTGCCTGTGGGTGCAACCGTACCGGACGGCAGCCTGATCGGCGTATTGTCCACGCCTCCGCGCCAAGCCATGGCGGCCGGTAGCGCCTGGGTCGGTTTGCCAAGTTTCTTTTTGCCGCGCCGGCAGATGGTGGAAGGCTTCAGCGAAACCGATACCTATCGTCCCAGCCGTCGCCAGGTAGCCATGCGCTATGCCTATGAACTGCTGCGGATAATTCTGCCGGCTGCATTATCATTCGGTGCGGTAGCCGTGGTACTCCATGCCCAGGACTGGCTTGACGACACTTACGATCTCCCCATCGTGCTGGCACTACTGCCGCTGGTATCGATTGCAGTTGTGGTCGCCATTACTCTGTTCGCAGCTGCGCTTAAATGGGTCATGGTCGGCGCCTACCGGCCACGTATTGCACCGCTGTGGAGCCACTTCGTACGCCGCTCCGAATTTGTTACCGGCCTGTATGAAAATACCGCGGCGCCCTTGTTGCTTTCACCATTGCTGGGCACACCATTTGCCGGCTGGATATTGAGATTATTCGGTGTCAAGGTTGGCAAGCGCGCCTTCATTGCGAGTACCTTTTTCACTGAATTCGACCTGGTGCATATCGGCAATGACGCCATCATTTCGCAGGATGTGTCATTGCAAACGCATCTGTTTGAAGACCGCATCATGAAAATGTCCCATGTCCGGGTAGGCGATCATTGCAGCGTGGGTGAGAGCGGGGTAGTGCTCTACGACACCGTGATGGAACCCGGCTCCAGCCTGGGTGCGCTGTCACTGATGATGAAAGGCGAAACACTGCCCCAAGACACCCATTGGATCGGTGCCCCGGCACAGAAAGAAGCCGCTTGACGATCAATAGCGCCACGCTGCTTGCCCATTTCGGCCTCACCCCTGAATCCCTGCCAAAGCTGGCAGATGGGGCAGCATATGTTGCTGTCCCGCTTCCACACGCCGTCTCGGGCGAGAGTCTGGATGCCAGCGAACAGCAGCGTGCCATGGCTTATGGCAACCGCACTACTGCACAGCAATTCATTGCCTCGCGCGTGCTGCTGCGTGCCGTGCTCAGTCACTACCTCTGCTGCGCCCCGGAAACCATCGCATACACCCTGCAAATGCATGGCAAACCGATCCTCGTCGCACCACACAGTGGGCAGCTGCATTTCAGCCTCTCGCGTCGCGATAGCTGGTGCGCCATTGCGCTATCCCGGTATCAACCGGTGGGAGTAGATATCGAGCAAATGCGTGAACTGCCGGAAATGGATGATATTGCTGCGCTGTATTTCAGCACCCAGGAATGCAAGGCGCTGAATCAGCTGCATGGATCAACGAAGCAGAGACGTTTCTTCGAGCTATGGACTACGCTGGAAGCGATGAGTAAACGATTAGGCTCAGGACTAAAGGAAGCAGCCCTGAATGTGGGCATAAATCAAGATGCCCGAGTTTCGCTTGATTGCCTGAATACGAAATGGCTGGTAGCTGTGGCTAGTTAGCCTAATAACCACTGCTGTTGAAATGGGCAGTCTCTCCTAGACCCACGCTTTACCAGGATAGGAACGTCAGGTTGCTATCCTGCCAAAAAATCAGTCCTCGTACCCAAATACCCTCTTCAGGACTTGCCAGCCTGGACATTGTTCAAATCCACTTTAGGTAATTGTGAAACAAGGTACTATACTGTTCCAAAGCCCTGTAAACACACGACAGAATGGGCGCAATCAATGTTAAGCTGGAAGTCATTGAAAGACACAGAGAGATATCCTGTCTCTGCTAGCTGATCACCAAGTACATCAGGCCGAAATGGAAACATATGCAGCAACTTGGCCAGACAAATTTCCATACTGAATCCGGATTGAAACAACGGCCATATTTCTCCAATGTCGTGACATCGACCCATTATTGAGATTTATTTATGGCAAACAGTGAATTGCTAAGGCATCAGAAAATCCGCAGCCTCATGGCACAGCACCCCGAAAAGGTTGCAGATGCTGCGATTGATCTATGGGAACAGATGGCGACCCAAATCATTTCCATTGTTGGTGAAGGTGGTTTCAATTCCCTTTACCTGCGTAGCGTATTTCTTGCGCGGGCACGCTTTCCATGGCTCGCCGTTGCTGTCCCATCAACCCAGCGGGATCACCTGTTCACTCAATTGCAAACCAGTCTTGCAGAGCAAACGCCCGAGCAAGCCAGCGCAGCAAACTGCCTGCTCTTGATCACCTTCACCGACATCCTGGCCGCTTTGATTGGCGAGCCATTAACGACCAGTATTTTAGGTTCGGCTTGGGGTAATGACGTTTCGGATACGGCCAACAAGGAATTCAAAAATGAGCAATAAAGTAACAATACGTCGTTTACCAACCGGCGTACCCGGCCTGGATAATATGTTGGGTGGCGGCCTGCCGGAATTTTCATTCAATCTGATTGCCGGCACACCCGGAAGTGGCAAAACTACGCTGGCTCACCAGATCATGTTTGCTTTGGCAAAACCGGATAACCGCGCGCTGTTCTTCACGGTACTTGGCGAACCCGCGTTGAAGATGCTGCGTTACCAGCAGCAATTCCCGTTTTTCGACATCACCAAAGTCAATCAATCGATCCGTTTCGTTAATCTGTCTTCGGACCTCCTGGAGGGTAATTTTGACCGTGTCCTGGAACGCATCGCCGAAGAAGTGAAATCCTTTTCTCCGAGCCTGGTCTTTGTTGATTCATTTCGATCCGTGGTGCAGTCAGCGAAGCAAGCGGAACAAGGTTCGACCGAACTGCAGCGTTTCGTGCAACAACTGGGCATGCAAATGACCAGCTGGCAGGCCACCACCTTCTTGATTGGCGAGTATTTGTTACCGGAAGCTGAATCCAGCCCGGTATTTACCGTGGCAGACGGCATCCTGTGGATGTCGCAAAATTTGCACCACAATTCCATGGTGCGCAAAATGCAAGTGGTCAAAATGCGTGGCCAGGCCCAGGCGCCGGGTTTGCATACCTTCCGTATCAGCGACGCAGGCATACAGGTTTTTCCGCGCGCGATAATCCAGCAAGGACAAGGGGAAGCGTCCGGCCCCACCCAGATATCCACGGGCGAGGAACGTGTTTCGATGGGTATCGCGGGCCTGGATGAAATGCTGGGCGGCGGTTTGCCCGCAGGTTATTCGCTACTGGTAGTCGGGCCCTCCGGCTCCGGAAAAACCATCCTGGCGACGGAATTCCTCGCTGAAGGCGTGCGCCGCGGCGAAAAGGGTGTCATTGCGGCGTTTGAGAAGAGTCCCAATCAGTTGCTGAGCAATCAGCTGCATGAGTTGGTTAATGCGGGCGATGTGGGGGTGATCGACACGCGCTCGCTGGATTTGTCGATTGATGAAACTCTCAATGATCTGATCGTGATGATTAATCAAAAGCAGGCCAAACGCGTCGTCATCGACTCGCTGTCAGGGTTTGAACTGGCACTGGCACCCGAGTTTCAGGAAGATTTTCGCGGATCGCTGTATCGCATGGTTGCCGAGTTGACCTCCATGGGCGTGACCATATTAATGACCTCCGAGCTGGAAGACCGCTATACCGATTTACGCTTTAGTCCATTCGGAAGCGCCTTTCTCGCCGATGCCATTATTGTGCAGCGCTATGTAGAAATCGGCGGTCAATTCAAACGCGTGCTGTCGGTCGTGAAAGTTCGCGGCAGCGCGCACAGCAAGGACATCCGCTTGTTCGACATTAATGATGCAGGCATCGTTATTAGCGAAGCACTGTCTGAATATAGTGGCATCATGTCGGGTCGACCCATGGTCAGCCCGTAGTCAAAACATCTAGATGATGGAGGATGGCGATGAGCAAAAATGACGACGACAGCGCCTCCGATATCAATGGCCGAGGCAAATCAGACGCAACTCGACAATTCGATGCCGCCTGGCCCACCGACGCGAAAAAATCTCACTTGTACAGGAAAACCACTGTCATTAACGATGCGGCGGCTATTCTAAACAGGGAGAACTCAGCCACTGCTCGCGAAAAGGCTGTCCAGTTGCGCGAAGCGGCGGCAAGTTTGCGTGAACTGGCGATCTGTGCGATTGAAGCGACCCAGGCGGCATCCGACGATCATATGCTGGCGCTGCAGCAAGCCAATACCCATTTGGTCGTTGCCGCTATTGAAGCACAACAGCTGGTCGAACAAATTGAAATTGCCCAGGTTCACCTTGAAAGTGCCAAGTTAGCGGCAGAACAGGCCAGCCTCGCCAAATCGGATTTTCTTTCCAGCATGAGCCATGAACTGCGGACCCCGCTGAATGCCATCCTTGGCTTCGCCCAGTTATTGGAAGCCGGCTCACCCGCACCAACCGACGTGCAAATGGTCAGGCTGCACCAGATCATCAAGGCGGGATGGTATCTGCTGGAACTGATCAACGAAATCCTCGATCTCGCGGTGATCGAGTCTGGCAAGTTGATGCTGTTGCGGGAACCATTACTGCTGGTTGATGTGGTGCGTGAATGCCAAACCATGATGGAGCCCCTCGCGCAACAACGTGGCATTCAGATGGATTTTATTCCGTTCGACCCTACTTTGATTGTCAGTGCCGATCGAATCCGCTTAAAGCAGGTGTTAATCAACTTGCTTACCAACGCGATCAAATACAACCGCGAGCAGGGCAACGTGGTAGTGACATGCAGCACACCCGTTCCAGATCGTATCCGCATCCACGTCAAAGACAGCGGCGCGGGGCTGCCTTCCGAAAAGCTGGCGCAGCTATTCCAGCCGTTCAATCGGCTTGGGCAGGAAAATGGCACCGAGCAAGGAACCGGCATAGGACTGGTGGTGACCAAGCAACTCATCGAGCTGATGGGCGGAACGATCGGCGTGGAAAGCACAGTTGGCGCGGGTAGCGAATTCTGGATTGAACTGATCCGGGACACCATGCCACAATTCGCTTCCGGGCAGCTTATGCCTGCTGGGGTTATCCAGGCCCAAGCGAATGCTGCGCTGCGCACTCTGCTCTACGTGGAGGACAATCCGGCCAATCTGATGCTGGTCGAACAGATCATTGCAAGTTACCCGCACTTGCGCATACTGAGTGCACGCAATGGCGATCTGGGCGTTGCACTTGCCAAGTTACATCTTCCTGATGTCATCCTGATGGACATCAATCTTCCTGGCATCAACGGTTTTCAAGTGCTGCATCTGCTGCGCGATAATCCGGTCACCGCGCAAATCCCCGTGATTGCACTGAGTGCCAACGCAATGCGCCACGATATCGAGCAAGGTCTTGAAGCCGGATTCTTCCGCTATCTCTCCAAGCCGATCAAACTGGACGAGTTCATGGAAACGTTGAACATGGCGCTGGAGCTTGCTGAAACAGAAGTTGATGGCGCAATCCCGCCGGAATTATCTTTTCCTGTCGGTGATGATTAACATCAATATTCTGGACAATCATGAAACTGCGATGCCATTGCCAGAGCAAATCCTAATGGTCATTACAGCCTTACCTCGGTATGGTGAAGGAGCACGGCGATGAACAGAAACGGCAATGATGGTACGACCGATGTCGATGATCCTGATCAACCGGGCATAGCCAGTCAGGACAAAGGCCGCCTGTATGCTGCGCGCGGCACCGACAGACGGCGTAAGGATAATGCAGCCATAAGTGATGAGGCGACTGTGTCAAGCCGCGAAAAATCGGCCACGGCACGAGAAGTTGCGGCAGACTTACGTGAAGATGCCGCTGATTCGCGCGAAGGTGCGGCGCATACACGGGAAAATGAAGCCCATGAACGGGAAGGGATGGCTAGCGCACGCGAACGAGAAATTCGTGCGGCAGACACACTCGCGGCAGCGTGCGGCGATCAGATGATCCGCTTGCAGCAGGCGAATGCCCACCTGGTCACCGCTACAATTGAAGCTCACAAACTGGCTGAACAAGTCGAGATGGCTAAAGTTGAGTTGGCTCATTTGGCCCATCACGATGCACTCACTGGTCTGCCGAATCGAGTGCTGTTGCTAGACCGACTGAGCCAGGCGATCGAATTGGCACAGCGTCAGTGTACGCAGCTTGCGGTAATGTTCATGGACCTCGATCAATTCAAGCATATCAACGACTCCCTGGGGCATGGAGTGGGCGACCAGTTGCTGAAATCGGTGGCACATCGCCTGCTGTCTTGTGTGCGACAGTCGGATACCGTCAGTCGTCAAGGTGGGGATGAATTCGTGCTGTTGCTTCCCCTGATTGAGCATGCAGAAGACGCGGCACTGTCTGCCCAAAAACTGCTCGCAGCGCTCATACCGCCTCATCACATTGACCAACACGAGCTTCATATCGGTGTGAGTATCGGTATCAGCATCTACCCAGACGACGGTCAGGATGCGGAAACCCTGATCAAGAACGCAGACATCGCGATGTACCATGCGAAGGAAAACGGACGCAATAATTACAAACTCTTCGATCAAGGTATGAACGCCCGCGCGGTCCAGCGGCAATCAGTCGAAGTCAGCTTGCGCCGCGCACTCGAACGGCAGGAATTTGTGTTGCACTATCAGCCGAAAATAAATCTTCAAAGTGGCACGATGATCGGCGTCGAAGCGCTCATCCGCTGGCAGTATCCGGAACTCGGGCTGTTACTGCCTGCGCAGTCTGTATCTATCGCCGAAGACTGTGGCCTGATCCTGCCGATAGGCCGCTGGGTGCTGCGCGAGGCCTGCTTGCAGGCCCGAGCCTGGCAGGATGCGGGCTTAGCGCCGATCACCGTTGCAGTCAATACCTCCGCACTCGAGTTCCGCGCCAAGGACTTTCTGGAATATCTGCAAGTGACGCTTGAAGAGGCCCATTTGGAGCCGCGCTATCTGGAACTTGAGCTGACTGAAAGCGTACTCATGCGCGATGCTGCCTCGACTGATTTTGTGCTGCATGCGCTCGCAGACCTGGGCGTTAAACTCGCAATCGATGACTTCGGCACCGGCTATTCCAGCCTGAGTTATCTGAAGCGGTTCCGGATCAATACCCTGAAGATTGACCAGTCATTCGTAAATCAGATAACCAGCAGCCCGGACGATGCCACCATCGTCAGCGCCGTGATCGGCATGGGTAAAAATCTCAGGCAAAGCGTCATTGCCGAGGGCGTGGAGACAGCGGAACAATACGCATTTCTTCTGGCGCAACAGTGCGACCAAGGCCAAGGGCATTTTTTCGGGCATCCCATGACTGCTGACGCGCTTGCTGAGTTGCTGAGAACTGGCCGCTGATACAAGCATTTCTGTAATTCAACGCGTGTCCTGCATTCAATATCCACTACCACCGTTTCAGGCCGGTAATTTCGTCCGGTACTCAGCCATTCTCTTAGCCAGACCAATCCAAATATTAATAATTTTTTATATAATTCAATATATTATCTGAATTACTTATGGTTATATATATGAACATATCTTAGTTATCTGTTTATATGATTTTTTTTAACTGTAACCAAATGCAGGTAAGCTGGATAGGCCTGCTGTGACGTGTTGTTATGCAAAACCGAAAGGGCTTGAAAGGTGACATGAGTCCCCAAGCATGCGTATCATGGTAACCAGGGCCAAGGATGTAAGTCAGCGATTTTAGTTGCTGTATGGATGTCGCGGCCCCGCCAAAAACCAGAACGCTAGCAGCAATACGGAGCGGGATGGTGTCCTTCAATATGGGCAAACCGTCGTAGACGCGCACCCTGCAGTTCATGTTGTTTGCTTGACGATTTCAACCATAAATCGTGCCAAGGTCTGCTTTGATCAATCAAGCGATTTATATCGAAGCTGCTACTGTAAATGACTCACGCTTGATGAATTTCAGCCGCTTCTGAATTTAATCAACATGGTTGATCAAATATTTTTTTAAACGCTGTCAGGAAAGCAGATTATTGATTTTTTGTAATGACTCCTCATGCAGCAAGCCCATCAAGTTGTCAGGAAGGGCTTATGCCATCTGAATCACAAGTAGAACTCTGCGTCGCCGGTCTCGTCTATTTCGAGGTTTTTGTACCGCCGGTCACAATGCCGGCACCCGGTCAGGAAGTCTTTGTGGATGCCATCCGGCTGGGCTTGGGTGGCGCACTCAATACCGCTTCGGTCGCCACTGCTCTCGGCCTGGATGTCGTGCTGGCCTACCCGCGCGGGGAGGGGCTATCCGACGATGCCATTGCACAGCGTATTGCCCGGTTGGGCATTTCAACGAAGCACTGGCCTGCCCGGACCGATCCTGCAATATCGCTGGTGTTTTCCGGCCCCGAAGATCGGGCCTTTGTGAGTGCCGCCGATTTTGACGCCTTGCAACATTGCGAATCCCTTTGCCCGGCGAAATGGATCCATGTACCCGGTTTGCTGGAAGCAAAATATTTGGCAAAGCCCCTGGCCATAGCGCGGGCGGGCGGGGCCAGGATCAGTGTATCCGGCAGTTGGGCACCGGCGGAATTGGCGGCATTGCAACATCATTCCAGCCCGTCCTGGGATCTGCTGATCCTTAACGATAAAGAAGCCGCCTGTGCCGCCGGCGATCCGCGTAAAGCGCCCGAACTGCTACAGGGGGCCGCATCCAGCATTGTAGTGACCGCCGGAGCCGAAGGCGCTTTCGGACTGCTGGGCGGCAAATGGGTGAGCTGCCCGGCAGAGCCGGTGACCGCCATCGATTTTACCGGTGCCGGCGACGCCTTTTGCGCCGGTTTTCTGGCAGCGCATCTGTACGGCATGGACGGCGCAGATGCACTGCGTCATGGTTGCCGCGTTGCCGCCCGGCTACTGACACAATCCGGCGGCGTGGTAGAGAACCCCGAACTTTTAGCTAATCTGGAGATGAACAATTGATTAAAGATTTTGTGATACTGGGGGGCGGGAGCGCTTATACACCCGGCCTGCTGCAGGCACTCATTCACCAAGGGAATGCACTGGGTCTGGAGCGCATACGCCTTTACGATACCCATGCCGAGCATCTGGAGCTGGTGGGACGTCTGGGACAAGCGATGGCACAGAGTGCTGGCGCGAGCTTCAAGGTGGAAACCGCTTCCAGTCTGTCATCAGCGCTGGAAGGTGCGGATGCCATTCTCAACAGCACGCGACCAGGTGGTTTCGAGGCGCGCCGCATCGATGAGACGCTGCCCCTGGCACTGGACATTCCCGGCCAGGAAACCGTGGGCCCGGGTGGTTTTTTCTTCGCCTTGCGTTCCGTGCCGGAAGCGCTGCGGGTGGCCGATACAATGGCTGCTGTCGCGCCGGACGCACTTCTGCTCAACTACACCAACCCCAGTAATATTGTGACCCAGGCGCTGGTAGATCGGGGTGGTGTCCGCGTGTTGGGACTCTGCGACCAGTCTGATGAAGATTTGCAGGCACTGGCCCAATCCCTGGGGCATCCGGGTGAACTGATTTCCTACCGCTGTAATGGATTAAACCATGCAACCTGGTACAGCGAGTTGAGTTTCGGCGGGGTGCCGCTTGTGGAACTTCCCGCCGTACTCGAGGCACCGCCAGATGTGAACGAAGAACATCGGCTGCGCTTCGAATTGTCATTGGCCATGGCACGCAAAACGCCCGGTTACTGGCCCAATTCCTATCTTCCCTATTATCTCTACCCGGAACAATTCGTCCGTTTGTCCAGACGGCAGGGACCGCGTAGCGACGCGATCGTAGCGAAGCTGCCTTCTTATTATGCGCATTTCCGCGAAGAAGCCGCCAAGGATCAACCTCATCTCGTGCATCACCGCGGAACCGCGGGGTTTGGTGATTTGGCCGTGACGGTGATCAAGGCACTGAAAAACCACCAGAGCACCCCCTTGGTACTGAATGTCGAAAACCAGGGTGCCACGGAATTGTTTTCCGCCAGCACGGTGGTGGAAACACGTGGCAAACTCGGTTCTGATGGATGGGAGCGCGTCGCCGCCCCCGGGATACCGCCAGGCCATAGCACGCTGTTGAAACAGTTGGAAACTTACCAGCATCTTGCTGCTGACGCCGCCCGCAATGGCACTGAGGCAAGTATCCTCAACGCACTCGAGGCCAACCCGCTGGTGGGTACGGCAGCCAGAGCGAAACAGCTTTGGGAACTCGCCCGTCAGCAATACGGTGCCTTGCTTCCGGTATTGACATGAAGACTGCCGCGCTCGCCACTGCTTTACCCTGGGATGATATTGAGCGGGTAGTCATCCTATCGCCTCACCTCGACGATGCGGCGCTCAGTTGCGGAGGACTGCTCAATTTCTTGACCGGGCGCAAGGCGTCCTGTCTGGTTATCAGCATCTATTGCGGCAATCCGCCGGTGATACAGAATCGCGATGGCACGCATCGGACACCGCAGCGCAAAGGCTATGTGAATCCCAAATTGAGGCGCCGGGAAGACGTGGCCGCCATGCATGCCGCCGATGCCGATTTTGTCCATCTCGGCTTTCCCGATGGCATCTACCGCCGCAGCCCGCTGACCAACCAGTTCATCTATCGACATGCACACGAAAAATGGGTCGCGCCGCGGGTGGACGACCTTGCTCATGTGGAGGAACTCTACCTGATACTGCAGCGGCTATGCCTGAATCTGGGGCGTATCCTGCTGGTGAGCCCCATGGGTATCGGCCAGCACGTGGACCATACCATCGTGGCCAGGGTAGCTTTACGGCTGGCAGAGCGGGGACCATCCCTGCTGTTTTATGAAGACTTTCCCTACGTAGTCAATCGCGAGGTGGGGAGTGGAGCGGAAGACGACCCGCTACGCGCGCTTCAGCGCCTGGGCCGTGAATCCTCCTCTCGCATGTTTCTGCCGGTTGATGTGCCGGCCAAGGCCGCACTGATTTCCCATTACCACACCCAGGTGCCTCCTTTGTTCGGCAACGAGGAGGGCATTCTGAATGCACTTCACGCACGTCAGCATGCGGGTGCCCCGTGCGAGTTTTTCTGGAAAGTCAGAGGACTGCGCACCAACAGAAAGGAAGAAGAATGACAACTCAAAGCCAGATGAAACAGGAAATACTCGAAACACCCGCCATGTTGCGTCGTGAAGCCGCCGGCTGGGAGGCGCAGGCCAAGGCGATTCATGAGCGTAGCAATCTGCATCGCAACGTGGTACTGATCGGGCGGGGTAGTTCGGGCAATGCCTGTACTTTTGCAGCTTACCTGTTCATGCTGCGCACTGGTCGCCATCCGATAGAATTTCGTCCTTGGGTGACGACCCAGGAACTGCCCGATGCGGACTGGAGCGATTCAGTGGTCTACGCTTTCTCAGCCTCAGGACAGAGTACCGATATAGCCGATGCCTTGCGCTGGCTCAAATCCAAAGGGGCTTTGGCAGTCGGCGTCACCGCCGCCGCGGGAAATGAGATACGTCTGGCCGAACATGCCGATGCGATCTTCCGCCTGAATTGTGGTGCTGAAAAAGCGGTACCGGCCACCAAAAGTTTTACCGCGCAATTATTCGCTGCGGCAGCGGTGGCGGGCTATCCAATGGTGCAGGCGGCCGAACAGACCGCTCAGGCCATGGAGGCAATCCTGAATAGTGAGGCTGCATCTTCACTGGCCACTTTCCTGGCCGGCGCTCGAACCGTGGCCTGGATTGCGCGCGGACCATCCTATGCCGGTGCGCTGGATGCTGCGCTAAAGGCTCAGGAAAGCCTGGGGATGCCAGCGACGGGTTATTCCGCTGCTGAATTCCTGCACGGGCCCATCGGCATGTTCAATTCATCCGACCGTGTGGTGATTTTTTCCGGCACCGACGAGCCCATGGCCAGCAAGCAGGCGGTCGTGACCACGCTGCTGGCGCGGGGCGTGCCATTCGTCACTATTGGTACGGATTCCACCCACGAGGCCGGACTGCCAATCCAGTTGCCGGAAGACCGTTGGGCCCGCGCGTCGGTGTTTGCTTTTCTGGCCCAGCTTGCGTGTGAAGAATTGGCCCAGCGTATGGGTCTCAATCCTGATGCACCGGCCAATCTCAACAAGGTGACAGAGACACTTTAGTAAATATGAAAATGGAAGGAGCATTCCGCTCTTTCCATCCCCGTCTCACAACTTATCGTATTTGCTGTGTGATGGGATGTTTTATTCAACTATCCCATAGCAGAGCGGTTTGTCGAGCTTTTGGCATAGCTGTCATTATTTCGAAAGCCAGTTAATTTACTGAAACACATTTCTGTCCGAGCGACTTTTCTTTATCTTCGTCGGCAATTATTCGTTTCCCGCTTAAATTCATACTCCGATCGAACCTGCGCTTCTCCAGCAAGGATAGACACCTCCAGAGTCATAAACATGTCGCATCTTGCAACAGCACAGAAGTGATAAAACATCCGGATATTTTATTGGCATGATTAATGCTTAATTCATATGAACTCATACTCACGTATTATGCGCATCCGCTACCCCGCTTTGGTTGACTGGTTTTTACGGGTCATAAGTAGTCAGTAAATGCGTTCATAACTGGATAGTAATCATGTCGTTTCACGCAAACATAATAAAAAACAGGTCGAAATCTGACAGATTTTCGGGGATGCTGTGGATTATCTGCCTGGTGCTTCTTGAAGGTTGTGCCAGCAATACGCCATCACCTTCATCACCTTCTATCGCACTGGAAGCAGGGCCACTACAGCGAGCACGATTTGTCGAATTTTCCTATGTTGATCACCAACTCAAAAAAGTGATCTATCTGGAGCAGTCGCCCCCACCTGAACAATCCGTGCCCCGCATGGCATGTACACAAGTCTCAGCTGCTCAGAAACCGGTTGGCAATCTCAGTGCCTGGGTGTGGCGCTCTTCGGAACTTGTACAAAACAATGAGGCAGCCGCACTATTTATTCAGCGCGCACACGCACACGGCATCAATGAAATCAACGTACAGGTCCAGCCTGATCTGGCTTCGTTCACGCATTTACTGGATCTGGCCAAGCAGTCAGGTATCCGGGTGGTGGCGCTTGCCGGCTCACCGGACGATGTGCTCAACCCAACGGTGCCGCTGCGTATTGTTCACAATGTATTGCAGTACAACGCCACCCACACGCACGGTTTTTCCGGTATCCAGTTCGATATTGAGCCGTATTTGATCCAATCCTACCGCGCGCAGGAAACCTCAATTCTTGATCAATACATCCAGTTACTCGTCTCCCTGAAAGCCGCGACTGCGGGGCGCATCGAACTGGGTGTCGCTGTCCCTTTCTGGTTTGCCCACAAGACTTTGCATGGCAACAATTTGATGGGGCTGGTCGCTGCAACTGTGGATCGCCTCGCCATCATGAGTTATCGCACGCAACTGGGCCAGATTCTGGATATCGCCAACAACGCCTTGTGCGTCGGAAAGATGTTCGGCAAACCGGTTGACCTCGGCCTGGAAATTACCCGGCTACCGGATGAATCGAGCATTGTGTTGAGCAAAGCGCAGGTCGATACAGCCATCCGTACTCAGGGCGATCAAATTTTTCTTACCCGTGATCCTCGCGATCTGCATCCCGTCGTACAGCGTGTGGATATTCCTGCCTCCCGGCTGTCTTTCTTTCCTGACACACAAAAGTTGTTTGCGATGACCAATTCGCCCGTGCCTTATAGCAGTTTCCACGGATGGATCATCAATGGGCTTGATGAGGTATGGGCGCATGATTGAATTCAAAAAAGTTTGCGTGTATCTGGCCAGTGCTGCGCTTAGCCTGCCGGTTGCTCCCTTCGCTCTAGCCGCTAAAGGTTACGACCATGATATCCGGGCAATTTCGCACGCGTTGCAGACGCAGCAGGCTGATTTAGCCAATCGTCTTGCTCAGCAGCTGCGCAAAAAGTACCCGGGAAATCCGGAGGTCACCGCTATCTGGTTACGGTTGCAGTGCGCACAAGGACAATTCCAGGGTTACCAGCAACTCAGTCTGAAAGAGCGCAATACCCGCTATCCGGAATTACAAAGAGTTCTACAGTCTTGTGATCAAGATATGACATTGACCCAGGCCCAGCATCTGCTCGATGTTGGTGATGCCGTGGGTGCGATTGGTCTCGCCAAGCCCTTGTATCTCTTGGGCCCGGATTCATATCGGGCTGGCCTGATTCTGGCTAAAGCTTATATGGTGAATCTGCAGACCGGGCAAGCGCAACAAGTCTATGCTGCGATGGCTCAACTCTATCCGAAAGATACCGGGCTTGCCGCGCAAGCCCGGTTGCTCGAAGCGGATCTGGCACTGACTCAAGCCCAGCATCTGCTGGATAGCGGTGACGCTACGGGTGCGATCAACATTGCCGAGCCCTTGTATACCTCAGGGCCGGATTCGTACCGGGCGGGGCTGATTCTGGCCAAGGCCTATTTGGCGAATCACCAGACCGAGCAGGCGCAACAAATCTATGCTGCAATGGCTCAGCGCTATCCGAAAGATACCGGGCTTGCCACGCAAGCGCAGTTGCTTGAAGCCGATCTGGCACTGACTCAAGCCCAGCACATGCTTGATAGTGGCGATGCGGCGGGGGCAATCAGCATTGCTGAACCACTGTATACCTCTGGGCCGGATGCCTACCGGGCAGGCCTGATTCTGGCCAAAGCCTATATGGCGAACCGCCAGATCGAACAAGCACAACAAGTCTATGCTGCGATGGCCCAGCGCTATCCGAAAGATACGGATTTTGCGGTGCAATCCGTCATTCTTCTAGCGCAAGGCCATCATTCCAGCGAGGCTCAACAAGCCTTCTCCAGGCTTTCCGAAGAGCAACGGCGCCCGGTGTTGACTGCCCTGGCCGGCGATACGCGCGCCCTGTATCCCATGGCTGTGACCGTCAGCGGTAGTGTTGCATCCTCTACCGGCAATCTGCCGAGCGACAACAATTTTGGATTGCAACTACGCATGGACACACATCTGGGAACGGTCGTTGGTACGATAGACCAGGCCCGCCGCTTTGGACAATCCGCCACTGCCTATGGCGTGCATATCTATCGGACACTTGGTAACGGCTATAGCGGTGAAGTTGCCGTCACGTATAGCCCGTCCGGCACTTTTCTGGCACGCGAATCGATAACTCTGGCATTGTCCAAGGAACTCGGCAATCTCAGCCTGGAAGGCAGTGTCAGACACCTGGTTTTCAATAATACCGTCGCCAATGTGCTATTTGGAGGCGTGAGTTTCCCCATCAATGGCACCTTCAACTTACGCACTGGCATCTTTTATGTGCCGGAAACCAACGCCTACAGCCTCATGTTCAACCCGGTCTGGCTGAACGCTGATGGTGGTCGCACATTTGCCTATTTGACGGGTGGTATGGCTGGAGAACAACTTGGTATTGCCTCGTCGGTTGTGAAGACGCCCACCTACAGTATCAAAATTGGTCGCGTGTTGAATATCAGGCCGGACGTGGCATTGATGCTGGATGCGTTTTATGAGCACCGGGCGGCGCTGTACAACCGTTCCGGCCTTGAATTTGCAGTAACGAAGAGGTGGTAAGTGGAGACGATTGACGGTCTTGTATTTCCTGCGCTCACCCTATGGGTGATGCATGCGGGTATCTATTTTTTCTTGGCCTCGTTGCTGGCCCTATTTGTTGGACTTGGTTTGCACAAGCATCGCGTACTTCGCCTGAAGAAAACTCACACTGCGCTGATCACTCATAACCAGGAAATCCTTGCATCCATGGTCCCGGGTTCTTCAGCAAACTTGTCGCGCGTGGAGACTTTCGAGCAGGCGCTTTGTCTGGCAGAAGCATTGCGCGATCAGGACTATAAGGTCGCGAATGACTGGCATGCGGTACAACAGGCCATAATCGATACCGGTATCAAACCGGTTCTTTTGCAAGCCATGAGTGCTGGGGATTGGAGCCGTCGCTACCAATGCATGAGCGCCATACATGATTTGCACATGCCTGTTTTTTTTGATTCTCTGCTTGAACACGCGTTGTGCGAAGACAATCTACGCGTTTACGGTAACTGCCTCCACGCATGTTCCAGCAGCCTTGGAGAGCCCGAGGACTTCCAGCGCCTGTCCATGGTGATGGATGCCCGGCCGGAATTATCAGCAAGTTTTTCCGAAGGTGTGTTCCGTACATCTATTCGCACCTTGCTCGCTACTCATAGTATCGATCAGGTGCATGCTGTTCTTGCTGCCAATCTGGAGCGCAAGGAAACCAGTCTCGGCAATCTCTCCGCGCTGATTTTATCGATCGGCAAGGAACACATTGATGCGCTGGCTCCGGCCATTGTGATCTGTGCCAGAAAATCCGGGGATACCATCATCAAGATTTCCGCCATGCGTGCGCTGCATGCCATGGGGCTTTGCGACGATCTGATTATCGAAGGCTTGAGTTCCGGCAATACCATTGTCCAGATTGCCGCCATCCGTAGTTGCGAATACCACGATGGTCGAATCGAATCCAGTCTCGGCACTTTAATGAACTCGTCCAGCTTCGATGTACGTTACGCAACCGCGATGACCCTGCGCTCCATGCAAGAACGCGGCAAGCGAGTCTTGCTCGAAGTGGGCGAGAACAAAACGGATCCTTATGCCAAAACCATGGCAGCCTTTACTTTGGCACTGGGTTAACACATGAAGACTATCGCCATATTTTTGATCGTGTATCAGGTATTCATTCTGTTGTATTTCCTGCTGCTGAATATCACTTATACCGCCATTACCATTTACGCATTTCTGTTCATCAAGCGTTCCTCCCAAGCTACTCCTGGTCTTTCACGCCTGAACGATCTGGTCAGTCTCAGTAATTTGCGACCGATCAGCATTCTGGTGCCCGCTTATAACGAGGAACTCAACATCGTTAACTCCCTGCGCGGCACGCTTCAACTGCAGTATGAAGAATTCGAGGTGATTGTGATCAACGATGGGTCGACCGATGACACAATGAAAGAATTGCATCAAGCATTCGATCTCATTCAGATTGATCGCCCACCCAAGCAAGTCCTTGAAACCGCACATGTTCATACCATCCTGCGTTCCCGAAGCGATCCCCGGTTATGGGTACTGGATAAAGACAATGGGGGCAAAGCCGACGCGCTTAATGCCGGTCTGACCTACAGTAGCTACCCGCTTTTTTGTGCCATTGATGCCGATTCCCTGCTCGAGTCGGATTCCTTGCTGCGCATGGGACAGCAATTCCTGATCGACAAGGAACTCATTGCCGCAGGTGGGGCCGTGCGTGTGCTGAATGGCTGCACGGTCAAGCACTCTCAAGTCATAGAGGCACGGGCTCCCAAAGGTATTTTGGGCAATATCCAGATTTCCGAGTACCTGCGTGGATTCATGACCGGGCGTGTGGCATTCGGCGAAATGGAGAGTCTGCTGATCATCTCCGGTGCGTTCGGTGTTTTCCGGAAAGATATGGTGATGTCTATTTCGGGTTTCCGGAAAACAGTGGGCGAGGACATGGATCTGGTTCTGCGACTGCATCGTCATTGCGTGGAGAATAAAATCAAGTACAAGGTGCGTTACATTCCTGAGCCTGTGTGCTGGACCCAGGTACCCGGGGATCTGTCGTCCCTGCTGCAACAGCGTAACCGCTGGCAGCGCGGCCTGGTTGACAGCCTGTGGCACAACAGAGTCATGCTTTTCAATCCCCGGTATGGCAAGGCGGGCATGATAGGTATGCCATACTTTTTCTTTGTGGAATTACTCGGCCCCATCATTGAATTCATGGGTTACTTCGGATTTGTACTGTTTTTTCTGTTCAATCTGCTCAACCCGACCTATGCCATGCTGTTTTTTGTACTCTCCATCGCTTGGGGAATGTGGTTGAATGCAGCCGCCGTGTTGCTGGACAACTACGCTCTGCACAAATACCCCAGGATCCGTGATTCTTACAAAATTGCCATTCTGGGAACGCTCGAGTATTTGGGTTACCGGCAATTGGTAACGGTTGAACGGCTTATCGGTACTTTCCAGATATGGCGCAGCCATTGGGGAGTACATAAGCGTGAAGTCATCGTGGAATCAGTCAATGCAGGGGGCAAGCCATGAAGCTGCTTCATAAAACCGCTTCGATTATTGCCAAATCGCCCGGTTTGTTGCTACGAGCGGTATTACTACTGGTGATTTCGTCGGCGCCGATTTACTTTGCCCTGTCAAACTTTGCCGTGTTCGAACCCTATCTCTTTCCCTTGCATTCTCTTCAGGGAGGGGTACGTCAGGTCACGCCTAACGTCATTGTCGGCCCATATCCAGACGCGACCCTATTGACCAATTTGCGCCATCGCGGCGTGACCACCGTGATCTCGCTGCTTGACCAGAATCTTATCTACGAAAAGTCCCTGATCCAGCGTGAGAACGCGCTATCCAATCAACTGGATATCACCGAATACAATACCCCGATGAACAGTAGCCAGCCATCCAATAGCCCACTCAATGCGACAGCCCTCTCCAGGATTCAAGAAATTTTGCGAAATCATCCGCACGATAAAGTCTATATCCATTGCTATCTAGGAAAACACAGGGCGGCTCAAGTTGCGCAGATGCTGACCAGCACACAGCGGCAGGATAACAATCTGGTTGTGCAATCAAAAAATGATCTGACTGACACGGTTCTCAGATAGCACTCAGGCATTGAGCATTGTGGAGCCGGACATTCTGGGTTACTGCAACGACGATGCCAAGAGGCTACTAGCTACGTGTTTTTTACCGTGCACAGCTATACGCTCTTTACCAGAGTAGGTTGGCCAAAGAAATAACCCTGAGCCCAGTCAATATCGAGATCGCCAAGAATCTCAACCGTCTCTTCATCTTCAACAAATTCGGCTATGGAGATCAACTGCAGGTCTTTTGCGATGTCGCAAATACGCTTTACGATTTTTCTGATGCGCTTATCTTTTACCTGCCTGATGAGGCTGCCTTCAATTTTTAGAAATGAAACTGGCAGGTCGGCAAGATACTGGAATGAAGAATAACCACTACCAAAATCATCAATAGCCAATCGCATTCCATAATCTATGAAGGGTGCAAGTTTCGCTTTTACCGCCTTTGCATCACCAAGCAATTGTCTTTCCGTGATTTCCAGCACCAATGGTTTCGTGGGGCCCATTTCCACTCCGCACGATATACAGGCGGCTTGAGCCTCATCAAACAACTTCTGGATCAAGTCTTGATGCAGCATCAGGTCCGCGGAAATGTTGACGAAGTGGGCGATCTGTGCCCCTCCGCCCGCTATATTTTCCGCACAGTGCTGCATGGTTTGTCGAATGATCTGATAATCGATCAGATGAGTTAACTGTAATTCCATTGCGGCCGAAATAAAATCCGCAGCTACAATCACATTGCCGGATTCATCAATGAGTCGGGCCAAGGCTTCTTCTGCAATGGGGAGTCTTGTTTCCAGGTCAACAATGACCTGATATGCGGGCACCAGTCGATTTGATTCAATGGCCTGGTTAAGTTTGGCCGCTATAGAATAAATTTCGCGCTTATCCTTAGCAGCTACCACGCGATTACGACCCGTTTTTTTAGCTTCATACAGCGCGGCATCTGCTGCTTTAATCAGGAATTCAGATGAGTCGCCATCCCGTGGGTAACTGGCGATACCCATACTTGCAGTTGCCTTGATTTTTTGCGCATTGAACTGAATCGACAGTTTTTCTATTTTATGGCGGAGCCGTTCAGCTATCTTGAAAGCGCCATGCTCATCTGTATCAGGAAGAAGTGCCAAAAATTCTTCACCACCCCATCTGCATAACCAATCGCTGGTGCGTAGCGTCTGCTTGGCTACTTCGCTGACGCCAAGCAAAAATTTATCGCCAATATCGTGCCCGTAATTGTCATTAAGCATCTTGAACCGATCAAGGTCAAAGAGGATAAAACTAAAAGCTTTTGTTGTTCTTTGTGATTTTGCGTATTCGCGGTTAATCACTTCCTGAAATGCCCTGCGGTTGAGAAGCGCAGTTAAAGGATCAATTGAGGCCATTTCTTCTAAAGAAACTTTTAAACGCGCCTGATTCAATGACACCGTAGCCAACTCGGAAAAGGCAATGAATGGCTCGATGCCTACGTGCTCAAAGTAATCAGGCGTGTCAACAAAAACGACTATCAATCCCCGAAAAGGATGATTTGGGTCACCGATCGGCAGGGTGAGGCCTTCTTGTAAACCATATCGAATTGCATTGTCTCGCCAAATGCCAAAACTAAGATCGGTGTGTACTTTTACCAAAACCGGTTCGTTATTTTCCAATGAACGACGACCGGGCCCTTTCTTCGCTTCTTCAGAAAGATCGAGTACTAAACCATCGGTATACCCGGATGCCCTACCTACCGAATAAGACGGTGTAATTGATTCAGATGCGGGATTCCCCAAGTACATCCAAGCCAGACATATATGAGAGGAAGACGACACCAGCGCATCACAAGCCGCACTCAATACCTCATCCGGTGTATTGCCCTGAGCCAGACTTTTAGTAGCTGTAAGGAGGGCTCTATATATTGAGAGCTGTTCTTGAATAAATTCCATAGCCAGTTGATATCGTCTTATTGGTTACGGGTAAACCTGGATAATGGACCTTTTGACAAAGCATTACCTCGAAGTCTATCTATTATTGCATTGTTTAAAATAATATTTTTCGCATTTTTTATGGTGTACAGGTGGTAGTTTCTCATCCAACCGTTTCGAAACAATCCATCAATAAATAGGAGCGATTAAGTATATTACTCTTCGTCAGGCTAACATTTTGCTAGCAAGAGGCTAAGCTTGGGAGAACAGAGCATCCTCTCCAGTTGTCTTTTTTTCCTAACTATTCAGAATGGACAGAACGACAACAGCCGCTGATCGAGAGGTGTATGCTTTAAATAGATGTGGCGCAAGACCACCACAAAACAATGAGCACCCGTAGCCCCACACCACATAGGAGGAACGAGCATGCGAATAGCCAAACAAGACGTGGATGTCAAAATGCAGATCCCGGGTGCCGTGATTCGTCAGCGAATGGATTTCGGCGATGCAACTGGATTAGGAAAAATCAGCTGCGAGTATTTCACTCTCTCCGCGGGTGTCGATACCACGCCGTTATTCCAGGGGCTGCAAGGTAATTCGTGCCAGAGCCCTCACTGGGGCTTTGTCCTGTGCGGTCAACTGACGACGACCGACGAGCATGGCGCGCAGGAGACGGTCAATCAAAATGATCTTTTTTACTGGCCTCCCGGTCACAATGTCAGGGTCGATGCAGACGCTGAGGTGGTGATGTTTAGTCCTCAGCATGAGCACAGCATTGTCATCAACCACATGATCGAGAAGGTGAAAGGCTGAGTCCCACACCGAGGGTTTGGGAGAGCTTGAGTGGCCTGTTCCTGATGGAACCGAGGTCATCAGCGAACCATCCCTTATTGGATAGGCACGATTACCTGGTTACGGAAATCGTGCCGGATATCACCAAAATGTAACTGATTTAAATCCCGCGCAGCAACTCGTTAATGCCGACCTTGCTGCGCGTTTTCTCGTCTACCTTCTTCACGATCACCGCACAGTAAAGGCTGTAGCTACCGTCCTTGGAGGGCAGGTTGCCGCTGACCACGACAGACCCTGCAGGGACGCGGCCATACATGACTTCGCCGGTTTCACGATCGTAGATTTTGGTGCTTTGACCGATGTACACGCCCATGGAGATCACCACGTTGTCTTCGACAATGACGCCTTCGACCACTTCGGAACGCGCACCGATGAAGCAGTTGTCGCCGATGATGGTGGGATTGGCCTGTACCGGTTCAAGCACACCGCCAATACCGACACCGCCGGACAGGTGAACATTCTTGCCGATCTGGGCGCAGGAACCGACCGTGGCCCACGTGTCGACCATGGTACCTTCATCGACATAGGCGCCAATATTGACGTAGGAGGGCATCAGCACCACATTTTTGCCAATGAATGAGCCGCGCCGCGCGGCAGCGGGCGGCACAACACGGAAACCTCCGTCGCGGAAATCACGGCTGTTGTAGTCGGCGAACTTGGACGGAACCTTGTCGAAATAATTGGTAAAACCACCCTTGATGAAATAATTGTCTTCCAGGCGGAACGACAGTAACACCGCCTTTTTCAGCCACTGGTGGGTAACCCATTCGCCGTTTTCCTTGCTGGCGACGCGTAAGCGCCCCTTGTCGAGTTCTTCCAGTACGTGAGCTACGGCGTCTTTGAGTTTGGCATCGGCATTGCGCGGGTTGATATCGGCACGGCGCTCGAAAGCTTCTTCAATAAGTTGCTGAACTTCACTCATTTTTATTTCCTTTTAATTGGTTGAAATATTTTATTCAAGTAATTTATGAATTCTTTGCGCAGCATCCAGGCACTCTGCAAGCGATGCAACCAGCGCAATGCGAACAAAACCTTTGCCTGGATTCACACCGGCAAAGTCACGCGCCAGGTAAGAGCCTGGCAGCACCGTGACATGGTAATCGCGGTACAGATCGCGGGCGAAGGCGGTATCGTCGCCACCCGGCACGCGCGCCCACAGGTAAAACGCAGCATCGGGCATTGGCGCCTGCATCACTTGCGCCAGCAACGGCTGTACGGCAGCAAATTTTTCTGCGTACAAGCGACGATTTTCAATCACGTGGGCTTCATCGTTCCAGGCTGCGACGCTGGCCATTTGTATCGTCGGCGACATGGCCGAGCCATGATAGGTGCGGTACAACTGAAATTTGGCAAGCAGGGCTGCATCGCCCGCAACAAAACCGGAACGCATGCCCGGCACATTGGAGCGCTTGGACAGACTGGAGAATACCATCAGATTCTTGTAGTCACTGCGCCCCAGTTGCTGCGCGGCTTGTAATGCGCCAAGCGGAGGCATAGCTTCGTCAAAGTAGATTTCCGAATAACACTCGTCGGCAGCGATAATGAAGCCATAACGATCAGATAATTCGAACAGTTCGCGCCACTCGCCGTTATTCATCACCCGCCCGGTGGGATTGTCGGGGGAGCACACATAAACCAGTTGGGTGCGTGCCAGGACGGTTTCCGGCACGTTGGCAAAATCCATGCGATAGTCGTTTTCGGGTAGCGTAGGCAGATAATGCGGCTGGGCACCGGCCAATAGTGCTGCGCCTTCGTAAATCTGGTAAAACGGGTTGGGCGAAATCACCACAGGGCTAGCGAAACACGGATTGATTACGGTCTGCGCAAACGCAAACAAGGCTTCGCGGCTACCATTCACCGGCAATATCTGGGTACTGGCATCAGGCGCTGGAATGCCGTAACGACGGGCTATCCAGGCAGAAATTGCCTGGCGCAATGGTGCCACTCCGGCGGTGAGCGGATAAGTTGCCAGGCCATCCAGGTTGGCAATCAGCGCATCCTTGATCAACTGCGGCGTGGCGTGCTTCGGCTCGCCGATGGAAAGATTGATCGGCGTATATTGCGGGTTCGGCGTAATAGCGCTGAACAACTCGCGCAATTTCTGGAACGGATAAGGCTGGAGGCGGTCGAGGTATGGGTTCATGCCGCAAACATTGGAAAAAGCGTAATTATAATGCAGCACACAAGCAAGCACTCAAACAAAAGCTCGACTTTACCCGTTCTCGCGTTACTTGCCAGTGCCACTTTATGGGGGTTGATCTGGTATCCCTACCGTCTGCTGAGCGAGGCGGGGGTATCCGGTCTGATGGCATCTTTCATTACCTACGGGCTGGCGTTGCTGATCGGCATGCCATTCTATTTCAAGGCTTTGCGCACCCTGCGTGGCAATCTGTGGTTATGGCTGGCGATCGTGTTCAGTTCGGGTTGGACCAATATTGCCTATGTACTGGCAGTAATCGACGGCGAGATCATGCGCGTCATGCTGTTGTTTTATCTCGCGCCATTGTGGACCATCGTATTTTCCCGGCTGATTCTGGGCGAACGCTTGGGGCGCGGCGGCTACCTGATCATGCTGCTATCGTTGTGCGGCGCCATCATCATGCTGTGGCAACCAGACGGGGGACTGCCATTACCGGCTAATTGGGCTGAATGGATGGGGCTCTCCGCCGGATTCAGTTTTGCCTTGACCAATGTGTTGTCGCGCCACGCCAGTGATGTCAGTATCGAAGCCAAATCGCTCGGGGTATGGTTGGGTGCGACACTGATTTCTTTGCCGGTACTGTTGCTACAACCGGGTTCTTTTGCCGGACTGGCGAACCTGGGTCCAATGATCTGGGGTAGCTTGATTCTGGTGGCATTTGCCATGCTTGGTGTCACGCTGTTCATTCAGTATGGGTTGATACATGTTGCAGCCAATCGTGCGATCGTGATTCTGCTGTTTGAGCTGGTGGTGGCGGCATTGTCCGCTTATTTTCTGGCGGGTGAACTGCTGCATGGCAAGGAATGGCTGGGTGCCGCGATGATTGTCGTCGCCAGTCTATTTTCCGGTCACATGGAACACAAGGAAACCGTATGACCATCGTTTCGCGTTTGCTGCATGCTTCCATACTGGTGGATGATCTTGACCGGGCACGGGCTTTTTACGAAGGTGTGCTGGACATGAGCGCAAGTCCGCACCGGCCGGAGATGAGTTTTTCCGGGGCATGGTACGACATCGGCGCATGCCAGATACATTTGCTGTGTCTGCCCAACCCGGAGCAGGGACTTGCGCGTCCCGAACATGGCGGACGCGACCGCCATATCGCCCTCGCCGTCACCGATATTTCCACACTCAAGGGCCGTCTCGACAATGCCGGTGTGGCTTACACCACCAGCCGATCCGGGCGGGCGGCGCTATTTTGCCGCGACCCGGATGGCAATGCGCTGGAATTTATCGAGAGTTGAGGTGTTAGTGTGCTGCGATTTCACTTCCGCGTTCCCGATTGATTTTGTCGAGCAATCTGGCTGCTTCGTCACGACGCCCTGTGTCGGCATCTTCATGGCCCGTTCTGAGTGGTGCATGTAAAGCCAGCTGAAGATGCTTGATTGCCTGGGTATATTCACCATGATCAGCTAAAAAATCGGCATAGAAATAGTTTGCATCAATATTTCTCGGGTCGATTTTTAACGCTTTTTCCAGATATTTACGAGCCTTGTTCTTATCTCCGTAGGCAACAGGCCAGCCCGGCACCTTGGCGTACAAGCTTCCCAAACATGTGTAAAGGGCTCCATCCATTGCTGTCGGGTTAATTTTTTCAGCTTGTAGCAGCAGTTTTCGCGCTTGCTTGGCTTTGGCAAGCCCATCCAAACCACCTTCTACTGCTGCTGTGCTGGACAAGATGAGCGCATTCATAATCATGGCTTCGGGTGCATCAGGATAGGTTTTGAGAAGATCCTTCGCCTGGATGATCAGTGGTTGAAATGCAGCTACGCGCGCCTGTTTGGGTATTTGATAATTGACTTTGGCGAAACCGTGGCTAAGCGCATCAATGTCAGCCATCAAACCGGCATCGAATGCAAACGTGGGCGACGTCAAGCCAAACAGGCAAAGTGCCGCAAAAATAAAATGCGTTTTCATATATTGATTCATATTAGTGGATAAAACCACGAATAGGCGAGGTGGGGATATCCGACCACGCTACATCATTCTTATGAATTCCTATATAACGACTCCAGAGTATCGGGCTTTTCTTTTTTAATCCGGGTAACCTCTGGTTTATGTTGATTAAATAAGTTCCACAAGATATCGCCATGCCACTGCGCCTGGGAATTCGAATACAAAGTGCTATCCAGCTGTGTAATCGCTTCGGCCAGCGCCGGTCCGCATAACCGAGCCATGGCTGTCAGACTGGCTGGCGGTGTCTGCGGCCAGCATTGTTTTGCCCAGGCAAGAAGTTCGGTTTTGGCCTGTGGTGCATTGTTCTCCATGCAGGCTTTTCTGAATCGTTTTTCCAGTAGCCCAAGTGGTTCTTCCGCTGCGTTATTGTTCTGGGTTCGAGGCGACTGCCTGCGTGTGCGCCACCACCAGACAAACAGCGTAATCAGCCAGCCGATTCCAAGCAGCAAAGCCAGCCATACCCACCAACGCTGCGAACTGCCTGCCATAACGCCAGAAGACGGGGGTGCATGAACCGATGAGGTGGCAGGTGCCGTAGATGTGATCGCTGGCGCAACAGGTGAGGAGGGCGGAGCAGATGCCTGATTCGCGCTACCAGGTAGAACTGTGACGCTACGTGCCGGTAAGCTTGCCACCTCGGCTTGATGGGTATTGATGTTCCACCATTTGATCTCGATAGCCGGCAGGGTGATATTCCCTGCACGCGTTGGAATATAGGCAATTTTTTGTTCGCGTGTGCCGATAATGCCGTTGTCATCCTGACCGTTTTTCAGCGTGGGCTGATCTGGATAAATCTTGAGCCCTTCAATTTTTCCGCTATCCAGTGTCGGCAGCTGGGTTGCGGTCAGGCCGTTTGCGGTGATGGTCAGCGTGCGTGTGATCGGTTCGCCCACTGTAAATTTGGGTGGGTTGGAAGACCATTTCTCCGTCAGTTGCATATTGCTGGCCGGCAACCATTGGCTAATATCATTACCTGCAGGGACTGGTTTAACCGTGAACGACATCGATTTTGAACTCAGGCGCAGCGGACGTGTGGTCTGATTGAAGGGATTCATTGCGAAGAAGCCGCCGTTCTGGCTGGCTTCGACGACACTGCCATCAAATACAATAGGGCTACTGCTGAATTGCCCGCTTTTTTGCGGGAATACGGCAAAGCGCCGTTCAATCACCGAATAGGCCTGACCATTACGCATCACCTGAAACGGATGATCCTTACCCAGTCGTTCGACCACCGCATCCATACCGGGGAATGCCGGATCGCTCAGACTGCTGTTATCACCCAGACTGAGTGCGCTATACAGGCGCACGGTAAAGATGATCTGTTGCTGAACATGCACAGTCTGCGGTGAAGCGCTGACTTCCAGAAACACATCTTTATTTTGTTGAGAAGTGGCCGCCTGGTTTGCGGCGGTCACCGTGACATTGATCGGCGCGCTGGATTGATTGCCAATGGTGAGCGCAGGAATCTGGAATTGCCCGGCCTGTTTCGGCATGAGGCTGATCTGCCACTGGGTATTGTGTGATATCTGACCATTGATGATCTGAAAACTGCTGCTTTTGCTTTGTCCAAGTACGGCAAAGTCACGCTTCAATGCACTCAGGTCCGGGTCACCGCTATTGCTGTCACTGCTTTGCAGTGTGAGGTTGAACGACTCGTTCATGGCGACTGGATTACGGTCAACCTGAGCTTGTAACGTGGCCGATGCCGATGTGTAGTACAGCACACAAAATACGGCGACCAGAAGAATCAGAAATTGATTAAAACGAGCTTTTACCATGGCTGTTTTTCACTCTGTTGAAATTGCTGTTGCTGTTTGTACTGATAAAGAAATTTGCGACGCCACAGGCCACCGGGATCATCCGGGATACGCCGCAACCATTGTTCATCTGCTTGCTGCAATTGCTTGCGCTGTGTCTGTGCATCGGCTGCTGCCTGTGCGCTGCCTGACGGTACCGCATGCTGTTCAGCTGCCTGCGGTTGCGATTGAGCCTGATCTTGTGTCTGTTTTTGGCTGGCTTTGTTCTGTTGTTGCGACCCAGCCTTATTTTCAGTATTACCCTGCTGCTGACCCGCATCCGGTTTCTGTTTGCCTGCCTCGCCCTGGTTTGGCTTGGACTGACCAGATTTCTGATCGGGCTGCTGATTTCCCTGCGCCGATTTCGGTGGCGTCTGTTGCGATTGTCCTGCGGATTTTTTCTGTTGATCGTTTTTGGAAGATGGCTGCTGGTTATTTTTTTCTTGTTGATTCTGCTGCTTTTCAGCTTGATTCTGTTGCTTTTTCTGTTGCTGTTTTTTTAATAATTCTTCGACCAGATTGCGGTTATAGCTGGCATCACCCAATTCAGGATCTTGTTTCAAGGCTGCGTCATAAGCCTGGATTGCCTCTTGCAAGCGGCCCAGTTTTGCAAGGGCATTGCCGCGATTGTAATCGGCTTCAGCGCTATTGATACCTTTCAGGTTATCCAGTGCTGCCTGGTAATTGCCGGCCCGATAATCGGCAGCCGCACGCCACTGAGGATCATGGAAAAGTTTGGCAGCCAGTTGTGGCTGATTGGCGTCCATGGCTTGTTGTGCACGCTGATCGTCGCGCTGCCACAGGCTGCTCCACCCTGATGCATAGGCGGGGTGCGTCTGCGGCAACATGATCAGCAGCAATACGACAAGATAGCCACGACGAAAAGCCAGCGCCCCAAGCAGCAGTAACGGTAGCAGCAACCATGGACCTTCATCGCGCCATTGATCGCTCATCAGACCATTGACCTTGGTATCCTGCTGCTGATCAAAAGAGGGTTTGAAAGGTGCCAGCAACGCATGAAAATCGCTGTCATCCGGACTCAGGCGTCGATAGGCCCCATGACCCTGGCGGGCCAGTTCGGCCAGACTGGCATCGTCCAGCCGTGGAATGACAATGGAACCGCTGTCGTTGGTCACAAATCCACCCGCAGGATCGGGGATCGGTGCGCCAGACGTCGTGCCAACACCCAATACCGATAACCGGTCGCCAGCCCCGACCAGATGGCTGATAGCTGTTTTGAGTGAATCCGATTCGCTGCCGTTCAGGCCATCGGTAATCAGCAGCACGCCGCCATGCGTAACACCGGCCTGCTTCAACAGTTTCTGTGCAAGGCTGATCGCCTGTCCGGGATGAGAGCCTTGCGCCGGCATCAGTGCCGGGGTGAGCACCTCCAGTTGACTGACAATGGTCTGCGCATCGGTGGTCAGCGGGCTCACTACAAATGGGGTAGCCGCATACACAATCAGTGCTGTCTGGCCTTCCTTTTGCCGGTTCAGAATATCGCGCAATTTCAGTTTTGCCCGTTCCAGACGGCTGGGTTGGATATCGGTCGCGTTCATCGAGAGTGACAGGTCAAGCACCAGTACCAATGCCGATTGCTGTCGGAATACCGGCTGCGGCAATTTCTGCCAGGCAGGGCCGGCCAGCGCAAGAATCGCCAGCACACCGCCGAGACCCACCGCAAGCATTGTCCATGGGCCTTTGCGGGCATTTTTCCCGATTAACAGATGCGCGAGCAAGCGTGGATCGACCACCCGCTGCCAGCTGCGGCTGAGCAGACGCTGCCGCCACATCATCCACAGCATCAAGCCCAATGGAAGTAGTGCAAGCAACCACAGAGGGCGCAAAAAATGGAATGCCGAAATCATTTCCATGGTGTCACCTCCGTCTCACCAGCGGCATAAGGAGCAGCGAGGAAAGCAACAGGCTGATGGCCAGAGGCCAGTAGAACAGGGTCTTGTGTGGCCGGAAAGTTTGTTTCTGCTGATCAAGCGGCTGTAATTGATCCAGGATGTTATATATCTGGTTCAACTGTTCAGTGTCGCGCGCGCGGAAATAACGACCGCCGGTTTCTTTGGCAATGGCACGCAGGGTATCTTCATCCAGGTCACTGGAAGGATTGACGCTTTGCATCCCGAAAAAGGAAGGGACTTGCATCTCACTGGCACCGATACCGATGGTGTAAATGGTAACGCCTTCTTTGGCAGCCAGTTGCGCCGCCTTGAGCGGGGTCAGTACGCCCGTATTGCTGACCCCGTCAGTCAGTAAAATCAGCACCTTGTTTCCTGCCGGCACCTCGCGTAAACGTTTGACTGCCAGACCAATGGCATCGCCGATAGCGGTTTGTTCACCCGCCAGACCAATAGCGGATTCATCCAGCATGTCATGCACCGTTTGCCGGTCGAAAGTCAGCGGCGTTTGCAAATAGGCCTGAGTGCCAAACAGGATCAGTCCAATGCGGTCGCCGACGCGGCGATCAATGAAGTCGCCGGCAATCGCCTTGATCGCATCGAGACGGCTCACCCGATGCCCATTAATGGAAAAATCCGGTGTTTGCATACTGCCCGAAAGGTCAACCGCCAGCATCAGATCGCGCCCGCTAACCGGCAAATCGACAGGGTCGCCCACCCAGACCGGACGTGCCGCAGCGGTTACCAACAGTAACCATGCCAGCGCGCCGATCCATGCACGGCCGCGCCATTGTGTCAGCCGGGTGGATTTCGCGCTGCTTTCCATTGCAAATGGATCAAGCCCCGGTACGCGTAGCGCAGCTTCCTTTGCTTCATCCGCACGCGGCAGCAGCAGCCGCACTAACAAGGGGAGCGGCAAAATAAGAAACAGCCAGGGCCACTCGAAGTGAATCATTTTTTGCCTCGCGGCAATTTCTTCAACCAGCGCTCAGCCAGTGTGAACAAAGCGCTCAGCTCGCTCGCATCAACAGCCATTTCCGGGCGATACGGAATGGTGATCAACAGGCGTCCGGTATCCGATTGAAACGCCGGACTTTCATCCAGGCTGCGATCCAGGAAGGCGAGCCAATTGTCTCCATTCAGCGCCGCTACCTCTACACGCTGGAAACGACTCACCGCCACTCGGCGCAATAGAATGGATAGCTCGCTGATCACAGTGAGCGGATCGGATTGGCGCGATGCATTCTGTTCACGCAGGCGGGTCAATTCGTTGAGCGCAAAGCGGCGCCAATGGTTGCGTTTGCGCAACCGGTACAACACATATGAAACCACAGCCAGCAGCAGGATCAGTGCAAAAAGCAGCCACCAGCCCGGTGCCGGCGGCCACCATGAAATTCGCGCCGGCAGATGAATATCGTGCAACTGGCTCAATGCCGGATTCATACGCGCTTCCCAAGCCCTTGCCGAAGGGCAGCCAGCGGATCTTGCGCCGTCGTCAGTGATAACAGGGTCACGCCATATTTACGGCAGAATTGTTGCAGCATGGCCTGTTGCTGGATAAAGCGCTGACGATAACCTTCACGCAAATCCTTGTTTTCGGTTGCCAGGGTCAAAAAACGCACGCCATCGCTTACCCGGTAATGTCCGGGAAGTGGCAACTCCATCTCAAGCATATCGTGTATGTCGACAAGGATAAGATCGCTGTGTCTAGACAATTGGGCCAGATGCGCGCTTCCCTGACCATTGAGGTGAGCAAAATCGCTGATCAGGATAATCAGGCTGCCAGGTTGCGCAACCCGGCGCAGCCTGACCAGTGTCTGATTCAGGACGTGAGTTGCCGATTTCGTATTATCGTGTGCCGTCTGCTGTTTCCAGGCTACATGATTGGCAATCTGGCTCAGCACATGCAGCAGCGCCGCTTTGCCGCGCTTGGGGCGCAACTCGATATGTGAAGTTTCAGAAAACAGCAGGGCGCCTAACCGGTCGCCAAGACCGGCTGCCCGCCATCCCAGCAGGGCTGCCACTTGGGCGGCGCGTACCGCCTTGTATGCACCCTGGGTGGCAAAAAACATACTGTGACGCAAATCGACCCACAGCAGTACAGCACGTTCGCGTTCTTCTCGGAACAGTTTGGTATGCGGGCGGCCGGTACGCGCGGTAACGCGCCAGTCGAGAATGCGTACATCATCGCCCTGCATGTAGGGCCGCACCTCATCGAATTCCATGCCACGCCCCTTGAATGGCGAATGGTACCCCCCGCTGATGGACGAACGAATCCGCCCTGGTTTGAGCGATAGGGACTCTGCATCAAGATGCAGTGCGATCAGCGAAGACAAACTGACGGATACCACGCCATCATCTGGATCTGGCGTGTCTGCTGGTATGGAATTTTGACTGGTAGAGGAGGGCTGGCTACGCCCGAATGCAGGCATCATGGCACCGGAATCAAGTCGATCAATTTCTCGATAAAGTGGTCAGGCGTATGGCCGTCGGCTTCGGCCTCATAGCTCAGCAAGACACGATGGCGCAGCACATCGAAAGCCAGCGCCTGAATATCTTCCGGCCCCACGTAATTGCGTCCGGCCAGCCACGCATGAGCGCGTGCACAGCGGTCAAGCGCAATGGTGGCACGCGGGCTGGCTCCCCATTGCACCCAGCTACCCAGATCCGGGTTATAGGAAGACGGATTGCGTGTGGCAAGAATGATCTCGACCAGATAGCGTTCCAGATTGTCCGCCATATAAACTTCGAGGACTTCCTGACGGGCTGCCAGTAGCGATTCCTGGCTCAGTTTGACCACTGCCGGTGCTGTCTTGCGCAATTGTTGCGACGCTTCATTGCGCGCCAGTTGCAGTATCTGTCGCTCGGCTTCAGCCTTGGGATAATCAACCTTCACATGTAGCAGGAAACGGTCCAGTTGCGCTTCCGGCAATGGGTAAGTACCTTCCTGTTCGATAGGGTTTTGGGTGGCCATGACCAGAAATACTTTGGGTAACGGATAAGTCGTCGTACCGACCGTGATCTGCCGCTCGGCCATGGCTTCGAGCAACGCGGATTGCACCTTGGCCGGCGCCCGGTTCACTTCGTCGGCCAGTACCAGGTTATGGAAGAGGGGGCCGCGCTGGAATTGGAAAGAGCCATCCTGCGGACGAAAAATATCGGTGCCGGTCAGATCAGCAGGCAACAGATCCGGAGTGAATTGCACGCGATGAAAATCGGCGTCGATACCTTCACTCAAGACCTTGATGGCACGCGTTTTAGCCAGTCCCGGCGCGCCTTCCACCAACAGGTGTCCATCGGCCAAAAGCGCTATCAGAAGCCGCTCTACAAGGACTTCCTGGCCGATGATATGTTGTGAAACATGTTGCTGTAATGACTGAAATGCTTGATGAGCGAGTGATAATCCGGGCATGGCAATGGTGTCCAATATGATGGTGGATACTATGGATAACAGGACTCATGACTTTTTGGATAGTTCCGTAGCATTGATGTAATTCGATTCCCTTAAAAATCCAGAACTGCAGTTTATGTGTATTCTTGAGATATTCACGTCGATCCGAATTTTTAACAGGCACGCACACATGAATACCAAAGCATACAAAATCAAACCCGGTAAAAAATTCAAGCTGAGCCAATTCGAGACCAGTGACAAGTCACTTATCAATGGCGACAAGGACAACGCGCAAGTTGAGCTGGAAGCATTGCGTATCAAGCTCGAAGCTTTGCAGGAGTTGCTTTATGCTGAAGGCAAACACAAGTTGCTCATCGTACTGCAAGCAATGGATACCGCAGGCAAGGACTCGACCATCCGCATGGTGTTCGATGGTGTCAATCCGCAAGGTGTCAAAGTCGCCAGCTTCAAGGCGCCTACAGCGGAGGAGTTAGCCCACGACTTCTTGTGGCGTGTACACGCAAAAACGCCGGCCAAAGGTGAAATCGTCATATTCAATCGCAGTCACTATGAGGACGTATTGATCACCCGTGTCAACGGCTGGATTGATGCTGATACCTGCAAGGCACGATATCAGCAGATCAATGACTTCGAACGATTTCTGGCAGAAAATGGGACTACGATCCTTAAATTCTATCTGCACATTTCCAAGGATGAGCAAAAAGAGCGCCTGCTGGAACGCCGCGACACACCAAGAAAACAATGGAAATTCAACCCCAGCGATCTCGCCAGCCGGGCCCAGTGGGGCGATTACATGCAGGCCTATACTGACGCCATCGCCGCCACCAGTACCAAGCATGCGCCGTGGTACATTGTGCCTGCCAATTCAAAATTACAACGTAACCTGGTTATTTCAAATGTGATTTGTGACGCACTGGAAAACCTCAAAATGGATTATCCAAAAGCGGTAGAAGGACTTGAGAAAATTATGGTGAAGTAAAATTTAATTTAACCTGCGTGGTCCAAAACTGACTTAACGCATTCGACTTAATGTGTATTGGAATATTAATTTATAAAAGAGGTTTACATGACATATAGCCGCACTACTCGAATTTTGCATGCCTTGATCGCACTGACTATTACCTTCCAACTCATCGTCAGTCTGGTGATGGAACACCCTTCCGCAAGACGACCAATGAGTCAGGCCGGTGCCTTCTGGTTTGAATGGCATGAATGGGTGGGCCTGGCTGCAATGGCCGTTTTACTGGCAAGCTGGATTTACCGGCTGGCAAATTTCAAGCGTGAGGGACAGGGACAACTGTTTCCGTGGATGAATGCCACAGGCCGTCGAGCCTTGATGATTGAAACCCGGCATTTTATGACATTAAAATGGAAAGCACTGGCTGATACCGGAGCGCTGGCCGGGACCATACATGGCCTGGGATTATTGATTGCCACGGCAATGGCCGTCACCGGCAGCATCCTTTACATTGGCTTATGGCCTAATGATGTCGTAACGCCAAACGTAGGCAACATGATGGAAGTACATTCGACATTGGCAACGATCATGTGGATTTATCTGTATGGTCACGTGATCATCGCCGTGTGGCATCAGTTTGTCGGCCATGGCACCATTGCAAAAATGTTCAGCTGGCGCTGAGTTTTGGAGAAACTCTCCGGTTAGCCTGTAGCGAGTAAATGGCGTAAATCCTGGGTAATTTCCGGCGCCTTGCTGGTGCTGGAACCCAATAAACGCGCGTTGCCTTTGCCGTCGAAGATAAATATGCCACTGCTGTGATTGACCGCGTAATTGCCCTGAGCGTCGGGTTTGTCGAGACTGTAAACCACGCGATAGCGCCGGGTGAGCGCATCCAGCGCCTTCTCGTTACCGCTCAATCCGACAAATTGCGGGCCGAATGCGCCAGTATAGCTTTTGAGGACTGGCGCGGTATCACGAGCCGGATCAACTGACACGAACAGCACGCGCACCTTGTCCGCATCTGTACCCAAACTGCGTACAGCCTGGGCAAGGGTGGCGAGGGTTGTCGGACACACATCCGGGCAATTGGTATAGCCGAAATAGAGCAATACCAGCTTGCCATGGTAGGCATCCGCAGTGACCGGCTGCCCGTTATCATTTGTCAGATTGAATTCGAGTTTGGGCATCAGGCCGGTAATGTTGTCCAGTGCCCAGGGTTCCTGCTTCTGGCAGGCAGTCAGACTGAACAACACGAAGGTCGAGACGATTGCCAGCCAGCGTCCCTGGCTCAAGGACTTCCGGAATTTTCCGCTCATTCAGTCCCCGCGCCATTGACTGTAAACATCACTTGCTGTGTTTGACCGCCTGCGAACTGCAGTGCCACCGGTATTTTTTCACCGACTTTCAACGGTGTAGTGGCTTGCATCAACATCAGGTGATAGCCACCTGGCGCAAAATGCACAGAGGCACCCGGTTTGATCTCCAGTCGTCCAATCGGTGCCATGCTTGATATCCCGTCATGCTCCATGCTGCGATGCATATGGACCATTTTGAAAGCAGTACTGGTTGCCCCCACCAAAACAAGATTCTGATCACCCCGATTCATCAGGTCGAAATAACCCGCCAGCGGAAGATCTCCCGGCAGCAGGCGAATGCGTGCATTGCTTACGTTGATTTGCGGGGCGGCAAAGGCCAGTGAACAGGTGAACAGGGTGATGATCACCGCCATCACCATACCCAATGGATGGATGCGGTGATCGCGTGCGAACCGGGTATTGAGTGCGGACATGCTTGGTTAACCTGCTTTCGGAGTAGTAACGCCTGCCAGGGCGGGGGATGCCGGCACAATTTCTTCCTCTTCATGCAAAATGCGGCGTAGCACGACAAGAACGGCAATCACGCACATCATTGATGGCGGAATCCACGTAATCAAGCCGCCGATTTGCTGATCGGTCATCGGACTGATTTCCCAAGCGCGTCCGCAAATCCCGTACACGTCGTAGAGCATCGTCTTGTGCATGAAAATGTAGGCACCCAGTAACACCTGACCAATCATAACGATGAACAGAATCAGGATGCGTTTCATATAACTGATATTGGCATGGCCGTTGGTAGTGCGCGGTGCAAGCATCAGCCACCAGAACAGAATGCCGTCAACAACCATGCTCCAGTTCATCAGCCGATAACGGTCTTCATTGAGCATGACAGTGAAATGAATCGCTGGCGACAGCCAGAAATAGATCAGGCCCACGAACAACACGGGCGCGATGATCGGATTTTGCAAGAAAGTGTAGATGCCTTGCACTACCCTGTTGTGCCAGAGAGGATGCAGAATCCGTTCCCGGAAGCGTATCGGCACGCCTCGCGACATCATATCCATCGGTGCGGCGAGTACGACCAGAAACGGGCCAACGTGATGCAGGATAAGGTGTTGCAGTCGGTGCACCCAGAACATATGCTGCGACAGAAAATCAAAATACGTCTGCAACGCAATATAGATCAGACCCAGTCCCACAAAAAACGACAGGGGGCGCCAGAATCCGGTCGCCTCGTGCTTGCGTTTAGTGAGTGCCAGGCCGCGAATATAGGCTGCTGCCGGCAGCGCGCAGCTGGCGAGTACGGTAGGGGAGAATTCCCATGGGCGCAGAAAGGTGATGATGGATTGCATCAATCAGCTATGTCTCAGGACGGTTGACATGCGCAAGAATTATACACTTCCTCGATCATCAGGCCAGCAGTACGAAAACCGCGTGCTTCCAGTATTCGGATTATTGCCCCTGGACTGGCACCGTCACGGTAGCCGGAGCCAGACACACCTGGTCATTGCAGGCCTGTATCCGCAGAGTTGCGTTGAGGGGTAAACGAATCGGTTTTTTCGATACGCGTCCCCGCAGGGTGATGTGTCCCTCGTACACCGCAATGCCTTGCGGGGCGAATGGTGCCTTGAACATTTTTGCAGCCGGATAATCCATTTTCAGATCGGGATAGCCTGGAAGCGAGAATTGCGTGGGGATCAGATTCGGATCCGATGCCGGGTTGGCATTGATGTGGTAGCCCGCCTCGATATCAATGCTCACCATCAACTCAGTGCCGGTCTTCGATGGCACCAGACTTGCCTTGGCGCGTACATGATCAGCGGAATCCGGGAAACCCGGTGTCGCTGCTTTGGCCGTACTCGACGAGGCTGCTTCTTGCAGTGCAGCAATCAGTTGCGGTTGATTGAGCGGTGCCAGCAAAGCACCCCAGATAAAAGGGTCGGCGGCGATCTGTGCCGACATTGAGGTGAGCTCTCCGTGCGCGGCACTTGCATAACGCTCATCACCCGTGGCAACGGATAATTCGAGTAACAGAACAATAGAAGAAGATTGTCCGGACGGCAGCACTGGATCGCCCTCTGCGGGTGGCGCGAGCAACAGGTCGTGCTGATCCTGCGTTTCCAGAAAACGGCCATCCTGGCTTGCAAAACGTTGCAGCATGGCATCGGCAATCTGACGCGAGCGCGCCAGCCACGCTGCATCCCCGGTTTGTCTATACAAGGTCAGAAATGCCTGTCCCAGCAAGGCATAGTCGTCCAGAAAACCGCTACCTGCTGCACGGCCCGCAAAAAACTGATGCTTGAGGTCGCCGGTCTTCGCGTCGAAGGCATGTTGCCACAACCAGTTGGCATTGCGCAGCGCCACTTTGGTCAAAGCAGGATGGTGCAGCCAGTGACCCGCCTGGGTAAAACCTATGATCGCCAGCGCATTGGTGGCGATAACGATTTTTTCGTCGCGTGCCGGCTGCAGGCGTTTCTGGCGCGCAGCCAGTAACTTGTCACGCAGTGGCCGCAAGCTTTCGATGGCGGCCGCCAGCTGATTTTTTTGTTCCAGTTTCTGAGCCTTATCGCGATGCAGACGCAACACATCTCCCTCGGGCTGCTTGTGCCCTGCAGGTGCCGGTGGCATGGGTACTAATTGATAGAGCGCCAGAAAACGCTGCGTATCAGCCGTTCCCAGCAAGGCTTCTATCTGCGGGCGCGTCCATACATAACTGGCTCCTTCGCTCTCATCCACTTCGGCATCCTGCGCACTATAGAATCCCCCACTCGGCGCCTGCATTTCGGTCGTCATGTAGTGTGCAGTGCGCAGCGCAACCTGACGGAAAATCGGTTTTTTAGTGATCGCATAGGCTTGCGCATACAGACCCAGAAGCTGCGCATTGTCGTAAAGCATTTTTTCAAAATGCGGAATAGACCAGCTCGGTTCGATACTGTAACGATGGAAACCTCCGCCCAACTGATCCATGACGCCGCCTTCCGCCATAGCCTCCAGCGTTTGTATGGCCATGCCTTGTGCCTTGGCATGGCGATCGGCTGTACTCAGTAGCATCGACAACAGCGGTGACTGCGGAAATTTGCTGGCGGCGCTGCCAAAACCCGCGTCGAACACATCGAAGCTGTTAGCAGCTTCGGCAACCGCTTTATCCAGCCATTGTTGCGGTGCCAATGCAACCGAGCCTGTGCCCTGACCTCGTTCAGCTTGCTGCAAGGCCAGATATACCTGATCTGCGAGCGCCACGACTTCCGCGTGATTATCCATCCAGGCATGGTGCATGCTTTTCAATACAGTTGGGAACCCAGGCAGATTGCCCTGATTTTCAGGAGGAAAATAGCTGCCTGCATAAAAAGGCTTGAGATCCGGCGTGAGAAATACGTTATTGGGCCAGCCGCCGCCGCTGGTCATGATCTGCGTGGCCAGCATATAGATACGGTCGATATCCGGACGCTGTTCGCGATCGACTTTGATATTGATGAACCATTGGTTCATCAATTTGGCGATTTCCGGATTGGAATAAATCTCCCGTTCGGCGACATGGCACCAGTAACAGGTGGAATAACCGATGGAGACGAAGATGGGTTTGTTCTCACGTTTGGCTGCTTCCAGCGCCTCTGCGCCCCATGGATACCAGTCCACCGGGTTATGCGCATGCAACAGCAAGTAGGGGTCATGGCTGTTGATCAGGCGATTGGTATAAGTCTTGCCATCAAACTTTACAGCCGGGGTAGGGGAGGCTGCCGTAGCTGCGTTTGCAGCTGCTACCCAGCCGCCTGTCACCATCAGCGCCACTGCCAGCGTAAGGCCGGACAGTATCCTGCTATAGCGCTGCCATATTGATGAACTATTCAACTGATTCGCATTCTGTATAGTCGGTTTCATTTTTTTGTCTTTTTCCTATACCGGGTCATTAGCGCTAGTCGGACAGCGTGAATCAAGCTTACAAAAATCGTGCAGCGGTTTGATGTTAACAGCTCTGGCGCTTATCCTTCCGTTGTACCAACCGACCTGCGCTGTTTCTTGGTATCGCCACGTTTCTGCTTGCTATCCAGGCGGCGTCGCTGCGAGGCTCGCGTCGGCCTGGTTGCGCGGCGCAGCTCGGGCACTTCCGTGGCGCTGCGGATAAGCTCGGCCAAACGTACCCGTGCATCATCACGATTGCGGCCTTGGGTCCGGAAACGCTGCGCTTCGATGGTCAGTACACCATCCTGACTGATACGTCGACCGGCCAGCACGATCAGTCGAGCACGGATTTCTTCAGACAGGGAAGGCGAGTGGGCGACATCAAAACGCAATTGCACGGCGGAGGAAACCTTGTTGACGTTTTGCCCACCAGGTCCGGAAGCGCGGATAAATTGTTCCTGAACTTCGCTGTCAGGGATGGCGAGTGTGCGGGTGATGCGGATCATGGCAATAATTTTACGCCTGCATGGGCCAGCCTGGCGGCACCAAATGCGGCTTCACCCTGTTGAGCTGTCTCAATGGGCACACCCAGCAAATTTTCGCGGATCTGGCGCCAGACTTCATTTTTGCTGCCGCCACCTGCACTGATCACGCGCTGCAAAGGGGTTGCGCCCAGTTGAGCCAGTCTGGCATAACCCTCAGCCTCGATCCGCGCTATGCCTTCCAGAATGCCATGCAGAAATAACGCGTCATTAGGAGGACGTGGTGTTAAACGGGGCTGCAGCACAGGGTCAGCGACAGGGAAGCGCTCGCCGGGACGGGGCAAAGGGTAGTAGTCGAGGCCACTGGTCTGTTCAGAGTGGATTTGCATGCTCAGCGCGATGAGGTCCTCGTCAGTGAAAAATTGCCGCAATACCCCGCCGCCGCTATTTGAGGCACCACCAGCCAGCCATAAATTACCGAAGCGATGACTATATACCCCGTATTCCGCTGATTCGACTCGCGTGGTCGAGAGCAGCTTTAGTACCAGTGTGGTGCCCAGCGAAGTCACCGCGTGTCCAGGGCGACTAACGCCGGTGGCAATGAAAGCGGCGATGCTGTCGGTAGTACCAGCCCGCACGATACAGGCAGGGTTGAGGTTGAAATGGCGGGCCGTGTGGCGATTAATGCGTCCCAGTTTGGTGCCGGGAGCAACTACCTGGGGCAGCAATTGCGCAATGGGCAGCGCCTGTATCCAGGCTGGCCAGTTAAGCTGCTGAGGATCAAAACCTGTTTTAAGCGCATTGTGATAATCGCTCACGCCGCCTGCGCCAGTCAGCAGGGCTGCCAGCCAGTCGGCCTGATGGAAAAAATAGCGTGCGTGCGCGGTGCCCGGTTGCGCCATCAACCATATGCCTTTGGCAAGACTACTCGGCAACACCACACCATCAACACTTGTGCCAGCGCGCATATCGTTATAAAGCAATGGCGGCGTTATCGGTTCCAGCTCGTCATTCGCCAGCAATACAGTGCCGGAGGTGCCGTCCACGGAAATTGCTGCCAGGGCTGCACGTTGCGCACGGGGTATATTTGCCAGCAGATCGAATAAGGCGGTGCGCCAATCCGCTGTATCCTGTTGTTGTGTAACAACATAATCAATATTCGCTTCGAACACAACTTGTCCGCCAGCGTTGATGACACAAGCGCGCGCACCCGAGGTGCCAAAATCCAGTCCGAGGTAGAACATCAAATGGGCCCGTTTCAGGTAAAATTACACAATTATAAGAACCATTCTCGCACCACTTCGTAAAAATTGCGTTTAACTGCCATCAAACTCGCCGGGTTCAAATCCTTTGTTGACCCTACTCATATCCCCATTGTCGGTCAAATGGTCGGTGTGGTGGGGCCGAACGGCTGTGGCAAATCCAATGTGATAGATGCCGTACGCTGGGTGCTGGGCGAATCGCAGGCCAAGCAATTGCGCGGCGCATCCATGCAGGATGTGATTTTTAACGGCTCCAGCACGCGCAAACCGGTGTCGCGGGCCTCCGTGGAACTGGTGTTCGACAATAGTCTGGGGCGTGCCGCCGGTCAGTGGACACAGTATGCCGAGATCTCGGTCAAGCGCGTGCTTAACCGTGATGGCGATTCAAGTTATTACGTCAATAATCAGCACGTACGTCGCCGCGACCTGACGGATATTTTTCTGGGTACCGGTCTTGGCACCAAAACTTCCTACGCCATTATCGAGCAGGGCATGATCTCGCGCATTATCGAGGCCAAGCCGGACGAATTACGCGGTTTTCTGGAAGAGGCGGCGGGTATCTCAAAATACAAAGAGCGCCGCCGTGAAACCGAATCCCGTTTGAAAGACACGAGTGACAATCTGTTACGGGTTGATGATATCCGCCGCGAACTGACAGAGCAGGTCGCGCGACTGCAGGCGCAGGCGCTGGTTGCACAGGAGTATCACACGCTGCAAAGCGACCTGAAGCATGCCCAACAAATGTTATGGCTGGTCAAAAAACGGGACGCTGAAGCCGCCCGCGAACGATTTTCGCGCCAGATTGATGACACCAGTAATCAGATTGAAGCGCAATCCGCCCAATTTCGCCAAACTGAACTGCAAATCGAGGAAACCCGCACGGCGCACTATGCAGCTACCGATGCGCTGAATGCCGCTCAAGGCGATTTCTACGCTGCATCTGCGGAAGTCTCGCGACTTGAACAAAACCTGCGCCATCTTGCCGACACACGCGCACGCCTGGCGGCTCAAATCCATCAGCTCACCGAACAACGCGACAGCCTGGAAAAGCAGTATGCAGACATGGCAGCCAGTCTGGCGCAATGGCAGCAACGCTTGCAGGATACGAATGCCGCTTTGTCAGATGCAGAGATCGCCTTTGCCCAAAGCAGTGATAGCTTGCCCGAGATGGAAAATCTGCTTGCGGATACCCAAACACGGGTCGCAGATTTACAACGTGAACTTACGCTAAGCGAGCAATCGCATCAAATTGATGAAACACATCATCAACATAGCGTGAAAACACTGCAGCAACTGGAAGCGCGCCATACGCGCCTGACCCATGAGCAGCGCGGACTACCTGAACCCGACAGGGCGACGCTGAGTGTCGCCGAGGCGGAGCTCGAAACCATTACCGAGACACTGGAAAGCCTGCGCGAACAGTCTGACATGGCCCAGCAGCAACTCCCTGCACTGGAAGCGCAGCGCCAGCATCTGCGTACCCAACTGGAAGAAATCACGCGTCGCCAGCACCAGTCAGAAGGCCAACTCGCCGGCCTCAATCAGATTCAGGCACATCTGGATGCCGATACCAAACTCGATGGCTGGCTCAATCAGCACGAACTTACACCCCTGCCGCGCCTATGGCAACACATCGAAGTGGAGAGTGGCTGGGAAACTGCATTGGAGGCTGTTCTACGTGAACGCATCAATGCGCTGGCTGAATCCGGCTCGAATATAGCCAGTGTCATCAATGACATCCCTCCCAGCCGGGTGAGTTTTTATGATCCCCATGCCATGCCGGCTGCAACTATCCATAATCATCTACCATCATTGCTGGATAAAGTACGCTGGAAAACAGGGCAGGGCGGTGCGCTGGCGGACTGGATTGGCGAAGTTTACGTTGCCAATAATGCGGCTGATGCCCTGACAATGCGCGAGCAATTGCCTGCCAATGCCTCTCTGGTGTGCCCGGAAGGTCACGTCTTCACGCGCCACACAGTGAGCTTCCATGCCGAGCAATCTGCCGTGCAGGGCGTACTCGCGCGCCAGAAAGAAATCGAACGGCTCACCATAGCAACTGAAGAATCATCACTGCAAAAAGAAACCCTGACGGAGCAACTGGCCCAAAGCGAAGACGCACTACGCCATGCACAACAAAGCCTTAGTTTATTACGTAACCAGCTCAATCAGACTCAGCAGCGCCAGCATCAGTTACAGATGGATACCATGCGTGTGCAGCAGGAATTGGAGCGCGTCACTCAGCGTAGCGCACAAATTACAGCGGAACTGGGAGAAGTCGAAGCGCTGATGGAGCAGGAGCGCACTGAACAGCAAGCAGCCAGCGAACGGCTGCATGAGCATAGAACCCAAGCCGGTTTTATACGCGAGCATCTGGAAGATGCACGACGCGCACGCAGCGATGCGGAAAATTTGCTTAACCAGAAACGTGAAGTCCAGCGTTCAAGCGAGCGCAAATTACAAGAAATTCGCTTCACGCTCCAGTCATGTGACAGTAAAATCAATGATCTGAACAACGCAATGAAAGTGAGCTCTGAGAATAAAGAGCGATTGAATACTCAACTCGCGCAACTTGACAGCGAACAGACTTATATTGACGAATCAGAGCAGCAGACGGCTCTGCAACAAGCGATTTCCGAACGGCAGGCGCAAGAACAAGCACTCGCTGCCCGCCGTAATGAACTGGAAAGTACCAATGCTCAATTACGCACGTTGGAAGAAGACCGCATGCGTCTCGAACAAGGATTAACACCCTTGCGCAACCGCATGGAAGAACTGCGTTTAAATGAGCAAGAGTCACGATTATTGGAAGCTCAGTGCATAGAGCAACTGAACGCCCTGCAGGCCGACGAAGCCGCATTGCTTGCCAGCATGGAAAAGGGCGCAAGAGTCAGCGGTCTGAATGCGGAAATCACTCGACTTACCAGCGCAATAGAAACCCTGGGCGGCGTCAATCTCGCGGCTCTGGACGAATTACAGCATGCCCAGGAGCGCGAGACCTATCTTGCTGCCCAAGGCGATGACTTGAATCAGGCCATTGCTACCCTGGAATCAGCGATCCAGAAAATCGATGGCGAAACGCGCGAACTGCTCAAAACCACATTCGATACCGTCAATCAATCCATGTCCGAATTGTTTACCACCTTATTCGGCGGTGGCCAAGCGCAATTGATCTTGACTGGCGATGAACTGCTGGATGCGGGCGTGCAAGTATTTGCCCAACCACCAGGCAAGAAAAACAGCTCGATTCATCTATTGTCGGGCGGCGAGAAAGCGCTGACTGCATTATCCTTGATATTTGCACTGTTCAAGCTCACCCCGGCGCCATTCTGTCTGCTCGATGAAGTGGACGCACCGCTGGACGACAGTAACACCGAGCGTTATGCACGACTCGTCAAACAAATGTCCGAGCATGTACAGTTTCTGTTTATCACCCACAATCGCATCACCATGGAGGCCGCACACCAGCTGATAGGTGTCACCATGCAGGAATCCGGGGTTTCACGGACTGTGGCCGTGGATCTGGAATTGGCGGCGAGCCTGGCTGCTGCCTGACATTCAAGAATCGGAATTGAGCATGACCTACGAAGAATATCTGGATGAAGTCACGACACTCATCACGGAAATGTACGACCTGAGCGATGATGCAGCTATCAAACTGGTCATGCAGGCGCAGGCTGATGATTTTTTCCTCCAGCACGACGAAGTCCCGTCCCAGCGCAATCAAGACCAGGCGAAGCGTGATGCCGCATTCATTTTCAAACACAAATAATAAGGTGCGCTAACGAACAGACGGCGTCATGCTAAAAAAGATATTGTAATCATGCACAAATGCAATTTTGTGCAGAATCTCTTTAAATGATATTAATCAAGCGAAGCAGTACACAGTGCCGTTAGCATTATTTGCGTACTTAAAGATTAAGACACAAACTCATTTCAATACTTCGCATAATGTATATTATGTTAAATCATGTAATTTATTGAAGCGATCAGTTCCCTGCGAGTAAAATGCGCCTTCGATAAACACCCCGTCCGCGCTATTGCTGCTGACACATACACCACGATTGTAAATTTCTATGCAAGATAATCAAAAACCACCTGTAGCCAGTACCGCCGAGTTGCAACTTGAAGTCGCAGAACTGATGATTGAATGCTTAAACTTGGAGGTGACTCCAGATCAAATCTCTGCAGATGCACCGCTGTACGGCGATGGCTTGGGCCTTGACTCCATTGATGTGCTGGAAGTCGCACTGATGGTATCAAAGCGTTATGGTCTTCAATTGCGCGCTGACAGTGCCGATAATCAGCATATTTTCAGTTCATTGCGCAGTCTTGCAGACTATATCGCAACGCAGAGAACCCGCTAGATGATGCTTCGCGTCCTGCGCTGGCTGGGTATTGCTGCGCTGGTAATCGGCTATCCGGTATTGGCACATTACACCAATGAAACTGCAAGCAACCCCAATTTGGGCGCATTGGTAGCTATCGCGCCGGTAGTCTTGATTGCACTGATCCTGGCTTGGCGTTCTGCCCGGCGTATCGTGATGTTGGGCATGCTGGTGCTGGCCTGTGCGGCATTGTGGTTTGGCTGGTCGACGCTGGAGCACCATTTCGGACTGGTGTACTGGCTGCAATATATGGCTATGCAGCTCATCCTGTTTATGACATTTGCCCGCACTCTGTTCGCCGGACGGCAGCCGCTGTGCACTCGCTTTGCAGAGGCAGTGCACGCACCATTGACACCACAGCACGAAAATTACGCACGCCAGGTGACCATAGCATGGACTCTGTTCTTCGCTGCGATGGCCTTGATTTCGACTTTGCTGTTCTTTCTGGCGCCGCTGTCCGTATGGTCGGTGTTTTCCAATTTCATGACCCTTCCGCTGGTTGCATTGATGTTCATTGCCGAATACTGGGTACGCAGGTGGCTATTACCCGACACCCAGAATATGCGTATCCTTGATGCCGTACGCGCCTTCCGGAATCACTCGGCGCGCCCACGCTAATTTGTTGCAGTCTTGATCATGTCTCAATTTCCGCTGCTATCTCACGCCTCCCCTGACAGCATCATCGCCTGGCGCGCCGAGGGCGCCGTCACCCTGCGTCAGTTCCTCGCCGAGGTCCATCAGCTTGCTGCACAATTTCCAGCAGGCGGCCACCTGTTGAATATGTGTAGCGACCGTTATCGCTTCAGCGTGGGTCTGGCAGCCGCAATCGTGACGGGCAAGGTCAGCCTGTTGCCATCTACCCACACCCTGGAAACCGTGCGCCAGATCAGGGTTTTTGCACCAGACGTGTTCTGTTTGACGGATAGCAATCTGTGCGCGGTAGATCTGCCGCAATTGCGTTATCCCGCCATGACCGGGAGCCAGGATGAAGTATTTTCCATTCCGCAAATTGATGGCAGCCAGCGCATCGCAGTGGTCTTCACTTCCGGTTCCACTGGCACCCCGCAACCGCATCTCAAAACCTGGGGGGCGCTGGTCAGCAGCGTGCAGGCCGAGGCTTTTCGACTGGGGCTGTTGCAGAATATCCCTCACACCCTGATTGGCACCGTACCACCACAACACATGTACGGGTTTGAATCCACAGTACTGATGGCATGGCAGAGCGGTTGCGCCCTCAGTCATGCACAACCATTTTATCCGGCCGACATCTGTCAGGCGCTAACGGCAGTGCCTACACCACGCGTGCTGGTCTCTTCGCCGGTACATCTGCGTGCCCTGCTGGATGCTGGCCTGTCATTGCCGGCGCTGGCATTGGTGGTATCTGCCACTGCTCCACTGTCTATCCCGCTTGCGCAGGACATCGAGGAATGCTGCCATACACCACTCATGGAAATTTATGGCAGTACGGAGACCGGTCTGATAGCCACACGTCGCCCTACCCAAAGTGAGGCATGGCACTTGCTGCCCGGGATAAAACTGATAGTGAATGACGACGGTGTACGCGCTTGCGGAGGCCACATTGACACCATGATTGCCATGGGCGACATGCTGGAACCTGTCTCAGATGAACATTTTTTTCTGCACGGGCGCTTGGCCGATCTGGTCAATATCGCCGGCAAACGCCATTCGCTGGCCGGTCTAAATCATCTACTCAATTCCATTCCCGGTGTCGTCGACGGCGCTTTTTACATGCCGGATGAAACTGGTCAGTCTCACATTACCCGGCTAGCGGCTTTCGTAGAGGCACCTGGGGTGGAAACCGCCGATCTGCTGGCAGCCTTACGTGAACATATTGATCCGGTTTTCCTGCCACGGCCGCTATTGTTTGTCGAGAAACTGCCACGCAATTGCACAGGAAAACTGCCGCGCGCGGTACTGGAGGAGTTGTTTCAGGCACATGTCGCACAAAAATGCACATGAATAACACCATTCATTGGACCGTCCCGCTCGATCACCCCGCCTTGGATGGTCATTTTCCGGGCTCACCCATCCTCCCCGGTGTAGTGCTACTGGATATTGCCCTGCTGGCCATAACAGATGCAGGTAATATCGAGTTGAATTGCTGCGAGATCAGCTCGGTCAAATTCCTGAGTCCGGCAATCCCGGGCGATGAACTGGTCATCCAGCATGCCATCGCAGCCAATGGCGTCATCCGTTTCGAAATTTCGGCGGGGACGCGGAAAATTGCAAGTGGCAGTATTATGGCAAAATCATCTGCATGACAGCGCCCTCCACTACTAACCATACGTCCTGGGCACATACGCCAGAGCGCAGCAATATGCAGATGTTGCGCATCATGACGTGGATTTCATTGCGTCTTGGTAGAGGTCCTGCACGCGGAGTCTTGCACCTGATTGCCAGCTATTTTGTCTTGTTTTCTCCCGCCAGCCGGCGCGCTTCCCGGAATTACCTTAAGCGCGCACTTGGCCGCCGTGTCCGCTGGTCGGATATATACCGGCATTTTTTTACTTTTGCCTCCACCATCCATGATCGCGTCTATTTGGTCAATCGTCGCTTCGATCTGTTCGATTTTGAGGTGCATGGTGAGGATGCGCTGCGGCAACTGATCGCCGCAGGCAATGGCGTGTTTCTGATGGGGGCGCATCTGGGCAGCTTTGAAGTGATCCGGGCACTTGGCTGGAAAGATACGGATTTGCGTGTCTCTATGGTAATGCATGAGGATAATGCACAAAAAATCAATGCAATGCTGGGCGCAATCAATCCTGAATCTGTACAGGATATCATCGGTTTGGGCCACATAGATTCCATGCTCAAGGTACGCGAACGGCTCGACGATGGTTGCGTGGTGGGCATGCTGGCCGACCGCACTCCCGGCCATGACGCCATGACCACCGCAACCATTCTGGGCGACAGCGTAAATTTGCCGATCGGACCGTTTCGCATGGCCGCCCTGCTGCGGCGACCGGTGGTCTTCATGACCGGCTTGTATCTGGGTGGTAACCGTTACGCCATTCATTTCGATGCGTTGGCGGATTTTTCCAGTATCCCTCGGGATCAACGTGATGCAGCGCTGCAGGCTGCTATCGAGCGTTACGCAGCCCTGCTCGATCAATATTGCCGCAAAGCACCCTATAACTGGTTTAACTTTTTCGATTTCTGGCAGACTGCACCCGCAGCCGTGCCTTCAGGATCATGATGACTACACCACCCTCCCCTCGTATTTCGGCCACCCTGCCTCGCCTACTGGTTACGCTTGGTTTGCTGCTATTACCCGCATTCGGTCATGCAGCAACCTGGGATATTGACCAGCTCATGCAGGGACTCGCTCGAATTCGCACAAGCCAGGCCAACTTTGTCGAAAAGAAAACCATTGCCATGCTCGACCGTCCGGTGGAATCGTCCGGCGAACTATTTTATAGAGCGCCGGACCACCTGGAAAAACGTACCCTCAAGCCCAAGCCCGAATCCATGATTGTGGATGGCGACAGTCTGATTATCCAAAAGGGACACAAGAAATACCGCCTGCAATTGGCGGACTACCCGGAACTGGCGGCTTTTATTGACAGCATACGCGGGACTCTTGCAGGTGACCGCAAGGCGTTGGAACGTAATTATCGGCTTAGTCTTGATGGCACCGCCGAGCACTGGATTCTGCAACTCGTACCCACTGATGTAAAAATGCAGGCCGTCGTACAACGCATCCGCATTGCAGGTGAGCTTGATACGGTGCGCAGTATCGAAATCAATCAGGCAGACGGTGACAGCTCGAAAATGCTCATCGAAAAGTTGGTCACTCCGTGAAGCATGCCCGGGTAATCATTGCGCTGTGGCTCGTTTTTATCCTTGTTTGCGGCATTATTATCAGCCGCACCCAGTTCACCACCGATCTATCCGCATTCTTACCGCGTAGCCCTACCCCTGAACAACAATTACTGCTGGAACAGATACGCGACGGCCTGGCCTCTCGCCTGATTCTGGTGGGGATCGAAGGTGCTGATGCCACCACCCGGGCCAAGCTTTCCAAACAAATTGCCCAGAAGTTGCGTTCTAATCCCGCCTTTGCCAGCGTCAACAACGGCGAGCCGGTCAGCGCCGAACGCGACCGTGCATTTCTGTTCAATCATCGTTATCTGCTAAGCCCGGCAGTAACGCCCGCCCGCTTCACCGTAGCCGGCCTGCATGCTGCCCTGAGCGACAGCATCGATCTGCTTGCCTCGCCCGCCGGCTTGCTGGTGAAATCATTATTACCACGCGATCCGACCGGCGAAATGGTGCAATTACTCGACCAATTGAATGGTGGCTCGCATCCGCAATTAATCAACGGTGCATGGGCGTCTCGCGACGGAAATCGTGCCTTATTGTTAATGCAGACTCGCGCTTCCGGTTCCGATACGGATGCCCAGCAGCGCGATATGGCCGCCATTCAGCATGCTTTTGACAGTGCGCCGAGCGCAACGCCTGCCGCCAAACTGGTGATGACCGGTCCCGGTGTGTTTTCAGTTACCTCGCGCGATACCATTAAAAGTCAGGTCACCCGGCTGTCCATCATCAGCGTCGTGCTCATTGCAAGCTTGTTATTGCTGGTCTACCGTTCCTTTACTGCATTGGCATTGGGATTTTTACCCGTGATCAGCGGCGCCCTGGCGGGTATTGCCGCGGTCAGCCTGGGATTCGGCGCGGTGCATGGCATCACTCTGGGGTTTGGTACCGCACTGATCGGCGAGGCCGTGGATTATTCGATCTATCTGTTTGTGCAATCCGAACAAAGCGGGGTGGATCAGCAAAACTGGATCAAGCGCTTCTGGCCAACTATCCGCCTCGGTGTGCTGACTTCCATCTTTGGCTTTGCTTCGCTGCTGCTGTCCGGCTTTCCGGGGCTGGCACAACTCGGTCTCTATGCGATTGCCGGTCTGATTGCCGCCGCGCTGGTTACGCGCTTCGTCCTGCCGCATCTGTTACCGGTGAACTTCCGTATTCATGATGTCACAGCAATCGGCGTTTCTCTCGCGCGCCTGGTTGGGCGCGCCTCCTTTTTGCGCTGGCCAGCCATCATTATCCTGATAGTGGCCTGCGCCATTCTTGTTGAACACCGCAACAATTTATGGAATGACAAAATATCTTCGTTAAGCCCGGTGTCGCAAGCTGATGTAAACCTGGATGCAAAATTACGGGCCGACATGGGTGCGCCAGATGTACGTTATCTGGTGGTGGTATCTGGACCAAGCCGCGAATCCGTACTCGGCTCGGCCGAACAGGTATCTCAGGTGCTGAAAAAGCAAGTCGATCAAGGAGAACTGGCCAGCTTTGAAAGCCCGAGCCGTTATCTTCCCAGCATAGCCACGCAACGTGCCCGCCAGGCCAGCCTGCCCCCCACGGCAGTCCTTGAATCAAATCTGGTGCAAGCCACCCAAGGTTTGCCGGTGCGTGCATCCCTGTTTGCGCCGTTCCTGGCTGACGTCGCTGCGGCACGTCATCAGCCCTTGATAAAAGCCACTGACCTGGATCAAACCTCGATGGCAATGGCTGTAGATGCATTGCTCATCCATCAGGGTGGTCATTGGAGCGCACTCATGCCGCTCACCGCTCCTGCAAACGCAAGCATCAACGCTGACCAAATCCGCGCGGCTTTAAGTAGCACAAACCTGCCGAATGTCATGTTCGTGGATATGAAAGCCGAATCCGACCGTCTTTATTCCGGCTATTTGCATGAAGCCATCCTGTTGTCGCTTGGCGGACTGGTTGCCATTATCGCCCTGCTGTTATTCGTATTTCGCTCACCTGCGCACGTACTACGAATCGTCATACCTTTGGCAGCAGCCGTCATTACGGTTACTGCGGGGTTGGCTGTGTTCGGACAACAGTTGATTATTCTGCATCTGGTGGGTTTGCTGCTGGTTGTGGCGGTGGGCTCCAATTACGCCCTGTTTTTTGACCATGTTGATCAACCACCGACAGGAGAAGATGCACAACCTGAACCCAGGCCGAATAACCCAAGCATATCGCCTCGCACCCTGGCGTCCATGTTGTTCGCCAACCTCACCACAGTTGCAGGATTCGGCTTGCTGTCATTTTCCAATGTATCGATATTGCAGGCCATGGGCGTGACGGTTGCACCCGGCGTTATCCTGGCGCTGATTTACTCTGCCATTTTTGCGCGCAAATCCAATGCGTAATTCGTCTTGGCAACCCACACCATTGATCCACGCAAGTATCGCGCTGCATGTGCTGGCAGCAATTTTGGTCATCGCGGAACCTGCTCAGTGGCGTTGGGCGCTGGGCGCTGTGCTGGCAAACCACGCACTGCTGACGCTGCTGGGTCTATGGCCGCGTAGCCACTGGCTGGGATCGAACTGGACGCGACTGCCGGCGGCCGCAACAGCAAGGAATGAAATTGCGCTGACTATTGACGACGGCCCTGACCCTATTGTCACGCCGCAGGTACTGGACATGCTGGATCGTTACGCAATTCAAGCCACGTTTTTCTGTATTGGCGAAAAAGCTGCACAGTATCCAGACTTGTGCCGCGAAATTGTGCAGCGCGGCCATGCCGTGGAAAATCACAGCCAGTATCACCGTCATCATTTTGCCATGATGGGATACGTCGGTTTCAGGCGTGAATTACAGGCCGCACAGGACACACTTACCACGATTACCGGGCAACGCCCGCTATTTTTCAGAGCGCCTGCCGGTTTGCGTAATCCTTTTCTCGATCCGGCACTGGCCCAATTGGATCTGCAACTTGCCAGCTGGTCGGCACGCGGCTTTGACACCCGGATTAACGATGCTGAACGGATCAAAGCCAAATTATTGGATGGTCTGTGTGCAGGTTCCATTTTGTTGGTGCATGATGGCAATGCAGCACGAACATCCAGTGGCATTCCCGTTATTCTTGATGTGATTCCTGCCGTGCTTGCCGCGGCCTCGACAGCCAAGCTGCGTTTCGTTACTTTGCGCCACGCGCTTTCGTGATGCGGGTCAATCGCGCTGTAGTGGGAGGTAAGCTTTGAGTACCAGCCACTTGCAGATACCATGGTACCGCCAGGCAGCAGCGGTAATCCCAAAATACTGGTATCTCAAAAGTACCGGCACCATGCTTTTCATCGGCGTATTTTTCGGCGCTTATTTCTATTTACTCAAACACCCGGCCTACCCGATCACCGTCATGCCCATCACCTGGCTGGATCGCTGGATCGCTTTTCAACCACGTGCCCTCCCGATCTATCTATCGCTGTGGGTTTATGTTTCTCTGCCGCCGATTTTCCTGACCTCACGACGCGAGATGTATCGCTATGGAATAGCCATGGCCGCAGCATGTCTTGTGGGTTTAATTATTTTCTACTTCTGGCCTACCGCAGTTCCGCCAGCAAACATCGACTGGGCGCGCTATCCGAACGTGGATTTTCTTAAAAATCTGGATGCCTCTGGCAATGCCTGCCCTTCCTTACACGTTACGACTGCCGTTTTTTCAGGTATCTGGCTACATCACTTGCTGCGCCGCTTTGGCACACCGTTATGGATACTCAGTATCAACTGGATCTGGTGTATTGGCATCCTGTATTCCACACTGGCCACACGCCAGCATGTCGTGATCGATGTTTTGGCCGGTTTATTGCTGGGGACCCTGGCCGCCTATCTCTCTTTGCGTCTGTGCTCAGGACATAAGATACGGCGTTAATCAGGTTGGTCCAAACCACATAAGCCCAATATCTGTTAAAGTTGCCTCGCTGGATATCCGTAATACAAAATAAAACAAAACTTGATAGTCGGGGAGAGTGTCCTGTCTGCGCGAATACCAAAACGCCACCTTCCACATTTCCGGGTAATCATTCATTGGTTTGCCACAGTGTCAAAATGGTTGCCGGGTCTGATTCTCGGTACGCGCAAGCCTCAGCTTATAGTTCGCAATACTTTTTGTTGATCAGCAATTACCTGATTGAACTGCGTAAACAATCCGGAAAACCATGATGACTTATGAATTTGGAATCACTGATTTTGAATACGTTGCGACAGGTGCGGCCATTCTCGGGAGTGGTGGAGGCGGTAGCTATAGCGATGCGACCCAAGTAATCGAAGAACTCGCCCAGCGCGGTTGGCAAGGTTCCGTGCCAATCAACAACTATGATGGTGCAACAAATTGCTGTGTACTAGCGATGATGGGTTCACCGGATGTAGCGGACAGCCTCACTTTGACGGACGTTGAATACTCCATCTTCAACACCATAAATGCCTTTGAAGCTGCGACAGGTACAGTGCTGGGATGTGTCATTCCCGGTGAAATTGGTCCCATCAACTCGATCGTGCCTCTCATTGCAGCTGCTTTGTCCGATAATGCCATCTGGGTCGTCAATGGAGACGGGGCAGGTCGTGCCGTTCCCGAGCTACCCCAAACCACCTATGGCGGCAGTCTTACTCTTGCAGCCGGTCCATGCACACTGGCTGACGATGACCAGACCGCAGAAAACTCCCAATCCGCCATACTCAATGCGCCCACTGCTGCCCAAATCGAAACATTGGCAGGTGGGATCGTTTCTGCCTTTGGCAGCTTCGCCGGAATCGCGCTTTGGCAGTCCAATTCAAACAATGCTTATGCGTTGACCGGCAACTACATTGCCGGAACATTGACACAGACGTGGGCCTTGGGGAAGTTCCTGTTAAATGCTTCTACCCCGCCTACCAGTAGGGATGTTGCAAACCAGATTACCGACATTACCGGACGTACTGCTACGGTCACACTGAATAACTTTTATATTACGGCGGTGACACAATCGACCAACAGCGCCTCTCTTGATGCGGGCATAATCCGTCTTGATAATCACCCTGAACAGGGAAAAAGCACCGAGACGCACTATATTTACAACCTGAATGAAAATCTGATCATGTATTCGAGCCGGAGCGGGGTACCGGATATCATCGCGCCTGATTCAATCTGTTATTACTCGGAAAGCACCGGACTCGGATTTACCAATGCCACTGACGATCTGGAGACCTATTTTGATTCAAGGAAAAATAAGAGTACCGGTTATGCTGTCAGCATTATCAAAATCGAAACTGCATCTCAACTATACGAAACGGCTGGTGTGATCGCATCGTTCGCAGGATTGCTGCGTAACATCGGCTACGCTGGTGCGCTTCCTTACCCAGATCATTGAGACATGGCTGATAAGGATATCAATAAGGAACGTCTTGAGCTTGCCCTGGAAGCGGCTGGCCTTGACCTCTGGGAGAACGATTTACTGACCGGGGAAGTTATCTGCAAATCGAACAAGATCTTTGTCGAACTCGGTTACAGTGAAGAAGATATCGCCTCTAGCATGGACAGCATTTTTACAATCGTTCATCCTGATGATGTCCCGCGGATCAAAAATGCCATCTCCAATCATTTAACTGGCATTACGCCCCAATACCGGAGTGAATTCAGGGTGCGTGCCAAGAGCGGTCCCTGGGTCTGGTATGCCAATTATGGAAAAATCATGGATCGCTCTGAGCATAGTCAGGGTCAGCGGTTTATTGGCGTAACTTTCAACATCGACGACAGAAAGCGACAGGAAGAACTGCTCGCCGCGCGCGAAATGGAGTGGCGCACTTTAGTAGAGAATTCCCCCAATACCATCGTCCGTTACGATAGTGAGTGCCGCCGAATTTATGTCAATCCGTCCATGTGTGCGATGTGTGAGGGTGGGAAAACGGCATTGCTCGGAAAAAAACCTTCGGAGTATCCCGGTGGTGAAAACCTGATGATATACGAGAAAAAAATTCGACAGGTATTTGACACTGGAAATAATGTTGAATTCGAATTGAATTGGACAGGCCAGAACTGCAAGGAATTTTGTAGTCATATCCGGCTAACCGCTGAGCGCGATATGTATGGTGCAATCATCTCCGTCATGGGCGTTGGGCACGATATCACCGAACTCAATTCGCAACGTCTGAAAATTCGCGAGATCGCGTTTTATGATCCACTAACCAATCTGCCTAATCGGCGGTTACTCATAGACCGGCTTCAACTTGCATTAATTTCCAGCGAGCGTAGTGGCATGCAGAGCGCCCTGATTATTCTCGATCTGGATAATTTCAAAACGCTGAACGATACGCTGGGGCATGACCATGGCGATTTGTTACTGCAACAAGTCGCACAGCGTCTCACGACTTGCGTGAGACAGGAAGATACAGTAGCGCGTATGGGCGGCGACGAATTCGTGATCATTCTGGAAAATTTGAGCGAAAAACCTGAAGAAGCAGCATTCCAGGTTGAGGTATTTGGCGAAAAAATCCTGGCCATTCTTAACCAGCCATATCAACTCGCTAACCATAATCGCCACAGCACGCCAAGCATTGGGGTTGTTATATTTTCCGGCAACTCAATTTCCATCGAGGAACTGATGAAGCGCGCGGATATCGCCATGTATTCGGCTAAAAAAGCCGGACGCAATGCAATTCGTTTTTTTGATCTGGATATGCAGTCTGCTATCGAGCGTCGATCCTCTCTCGAGGAATCGATGAAACAGGCACTCACCCAACAACAGTTCGTGCTCTACTATCAGGCGCAGGTAGATAACGCAGGTGTGATTGTAGGCGCAGAAGTATTGTTGCGCTGGAAACACCCTGTTCAGGGCATAATTTTACCTGATAATTTTATTGCGATAGCAGAAGATACCGGATTGATTATTGCCATCGGCCAATGGGTATTGAAATCAGTATGTCATCAACTAAAAATATGGGAGCAACAGCCAGCAAAAGCGCATCTGCACCTTGCTGTAAATGTGAGCGCACGTCAATTTTTACAGCCGGAGTTTGTCGAGGAAATTACCGATATACTCAACGAGGCTAGTGTTGATCCTGCGCGCATTACCCTCGAACTGACCGAGAGCATGGTACTGAGCAATATTACCGAGGCGGTCAGTAAAATGCAGGCGCTCAAGAAATTGGGTATAAAATTCGCCATTGACGACTTTGGTACGGGACACTCATCATTATCCAGCTTGCAAAAATTGCCTCTTGACCAGCTGAAAATTGATCAGAGTTTCATTCACGACATCGCCGACAATCACGACGGTGTCATCATAGTGCAAACCATCATCGCCATGGCGAATAACCTTGGCATGGAAGTATTTGCAGAGGGTGTCGAAACGCAGGCGCAAAAAGACTTTCTTATCCAGCATCACTGCTTGAACTTCCAGGGATTCCTTTTCGGGGAACCAATGCCGGTAAGTGAGTTTGAACAAGCCCTGGAGTGCTGGGCAACACCGCCAGATGAATCACTGTCTGCATAACGCAAATCTCTCATATGGGCTTAACCCGCCCTACGAATCGTAATCATCGCCACTCAATGCTTACCTACTCTTCATCTTTTTATTAACAGCTTGTTCTATTTGTACTGGGTTATCTGAACTTGAATCCGCTTTATCTTTCTCATTTTACGGCTACCAGCAGCATCGGCTGTGGCCTTGCCCAGACTCTGGATGCCTTGCGCCAAGGTCGTGCCGGATTGGCACCCTGTGCTTTTGACACCGTGGAACTGACTACTTTTATTGGCGAAGTTGCCGGGGTAGATGAAATAACACTCCCCGCTCATCTGTCAGAATTTGATTGTCGCAACAATCGCCTGGCATTACTGGGATTGTTACAGGATGGCTTCGCCGAAGCTGTGCATGCCGCCATTGAAAAATACGGCACCCGGAGGATAGGCGTATTTCTCGGCACCAGTACTTCCGGCATCCTGCAAACCGAATTGGCTTACCGGCGTCGCGATCCTGAAACCGGCGCATTCCCCGCAGATTTTATTTATGGAACAACACACAATACCTTTTCCGTCGCCGATTTCACGCGTCATTATTTTGGCCTGAACGGGCCGGCGGTGGTGGTTTCATCGGCATGTTCGTCCAGCGCCAAGGTATTCAGTTCGGCACGGCGCATGATGGCAGCCGGATTGATTGACGCAGCCTTGGTAGGCGGCGTTGATTCGCTATGTCTGACCACACTATACGGCTTCAATTCCCTCGGCCTGATTTCTGCACAGGCATGCCGCCCGTTTGATTCACAACGCGATGGCATCTCGATTGGTGAAGCGGCAGCTTTCGCACTACTGGAACGCGTTCCCGAGCATCCGGATACTGATGCCGTGTTACTGCTTGGCGTGGGTGAATCCAGCGATGCTTACCATATGTCCTCTCCTCATCCGGATGGTTTGGGTGCACGCATGGCGATGCAGGATGCATTGCAGATGGCGAGTTTGAATCCCGCTGACATCGACTATATCAATCTGCACGGTACCGCAACGCAAAGTAACGATGCCGCAGAAGGCAAGGCGGTAATTGGCTTATTCGGCGCAAACATGCCGTGCAGTTCCACCAAGGGCGCAACCGGTCATACGCTCGGCGCAGCCGGGGGGGTGGAGGCGGTGATTTGTGCGCTGGCATTGCAACATAACTTGCTGCCAGCCGGGCTGAATATCCGCCAACTCGATCCGGCGCTGGACCTCGACTATATATTGGAGAATCGCGAGCAGTCCGTAACGCGCGTTCTCAGCAATTCGTTTGGATTCGGCGGCACCAATTGCAGCCTGATTCTGGGACGGGCGGGCAATTCATGACACTTACAGCCTATATCGAAGGAATCGGTCTGCTCGGTCCAGGATTGGCCAGTTGGCCAGACAGCCAGGCTGTACTAACTGGGCAAGTGACCTACCAACCGAGCAAGACCATTCTGCCGCCTCCCACCTTGCTACCGGCAGCAGAACGTCGGCGCAGCGGTACAATCGTTAAACTCACTCTGGCAACAGGACTGGAAGCCATCGCGGCAGCCGGACTCGATCCTGCCACACTGCCTAGCGTGTTTTCCTCCTCCGGAGGCGATGGGGAAAACTGTCATGCCATCTGCGAGATGCTTGCCTCGGATGACCGGCAAATCTCCCCTACCCGTTTTCATAATTCCGTGCATAACGCGGCATCCGGTTACTGGAGTATCGCCACCGGCGCGATGGCCAGTTCATCGGTATTGTGTGCATTCGATGCCTGCTTCGGTGCCGGATTACTGGAAACGCTGACCCAGGTGGTGGTTGATGACACGCGCAGCGTATTACTGGCGTGTGATACCGCCTATCCGGAGCCACTATATAGTGCGAGGCCCATCCCCGACGCATTCGGCATTGCCTTGGTGCTGTCCCCCAGACGCAGCGCACAGGCACTCGCGCGAATTACTGTTGATTTGACAGATACCAGCGCAGACGAGCTCGATAATGCTGCGCTCGAAAACCTGCGCAATACCATTCCCGCCGCACGCGGCTTGCCACTGTTGCGTGCGATCGCGTTGGGGGAAGACCGGTGCGTGGTATTGGATTACCTGGATAACACGCGTCTTTCCGTGGCAATCAGCCTATGCTGAATCAAGTTCTGGACCACACCTGGATTGCTGGCCATATTCCGCACCAGGGCAGCATGTGCCTGCTGGATCAGGTGCTCGCATGGGATGGGCAACATATTCAGTGCTGCGCTCGGAGCCATAGAGTACCTGACAACCCATTGCGCCTGCAGGGGCGGCTGGGCGCAGCTTGTGGCATCGAATATGCGGCACAGGCCATGGCAGTGCATGGCGCAGTGCTGGCACCACCGAACACTGCCAGTGCACGAGTCGGCTATCTGGTCAGCGTGCGCAGCGTTCAACTACATACATCAAGGCTCGATAACATCGCGGCGGATTTACAGGTGGAAGCTATCTGTATCACCCGCGGCGAAAATAATATTCTTTATCAATTCAGCATCAGCGCGGACGGGAAAATACTGCTTGATGGTCGTGCGGCAGTAGTCTTGAATGCTGAAGCCCTTACCTCCAGTTCGTCAGGAAATACACCATGAAAAACGCTTTGGTTACCGGTGGTAGCGGAGGTATAGGCGCCGCTATTTGCAGACGCCTGGCCGCTGATGGCTGCCATGTGTATATTCATGCCAATCACGGAATTAAAGCTGCCCAGGCCCTAGCTGACGCCATTTGTACAGATGGCGGCAGCGCCCAGATGCTGACATTCGATGTGACCGACAGCACAGCGGTAAGCAATGTGCTAACGCCCCTTGTCGAACATCAACCGATCCAGATTGTAGTCAACAATGCAGGTATCCATGACGACGTGGTATTTCCCGGCATGAGTGCACAACAATGGCACCGTGTAATCGACGTTTCCGTCAATGGCTTTTTTAACGTCACTCAGCCACTGATGATGCCGATGATCCGTAGCCGCTGGGGGCGAATTATCAATGTCTCTTCCATTGCCGCGCTGACCGGCAATGCCGGTCAGGTCAATTATTCTGCGGCCAAAGGCGCGCTGAATTCGGCAACCAAATCATTGGCGCGGGAAGTAGCCAGCCGCGGCATCACCGTCAACGCTGTGGCCCCCGGCATTATCGATACCGCCATGAGTGAATCCGCGTTCGACGCTCAGGACATTGCCCGCATGGTGCCGATGAAACGTGCCGGTAGTCCAGCAGAAGTTGCCGATCTGGTCGGTTTCCTCGCTTCGAGCCAGGCCGCTTATATTACCGGGCAGATTATCTCCATCAACGGCGGCATGATTTAACGGTAAACAATGACATGAAAACCCCTACACCCAGCCCGGTGCATGCCCCCCATACCCCGTTAACTGATTACTATCAGACCGAGCAGGATCGGCAAGCCTATTTACGCCAGATTTTTGACAATACCGCCCCGGATTACGACCGCATCGAGGCAATGCTGGCGTGGGGTACTGGCTCTCGTTACCGCCGTCAGGCGTTGATGCGTGGCGGCTTGAAAACCGGCATGAAGGTTCTCGATGTCGGCGTGGGTACCGGACTGGTGGCGGCTCAAGCCTGCATTCTGACGGGCAGTCCCGCATTGGTCACCGGGGTCGATCCCAGCCCCGGCATGATGGCCGCCAGCAAGTTGCCCGCCAACATGGTATTGATGGAAGGCCGCGCTGAATCCCTGCCTTTTCCCGATAATCATTTTGATTTTTTGAGCATGGGCTATGCACTGCGTCATATCAGCGATCTTGGGATAGCATTTGCTGAATTTGAACGAGTACTGAAGCCCGGTGGTCGCCTATGCATACTGGAAATCACCCAGGCGCAAAGCCGTTTTGGGCAATGGCTGCTCAAGAGCTATATGCGTGGCGTGATTCCCCTGCTGACGCGATTCATATCCAAACAAAAAGACACTGCGACAATCTGGCGCTATTACTGGGATAGTATCGAAGCCTGCGTGCCGCCAGAACAAGTTGTTGCGACGTTAAATTCGGCTGGACTGACCGAGGTGAAACGACACCTTGAAGTCGGCATATTTTCCGAGTATCAGGCAGTCAAGGCCGCCTCTACCCAGCCAGACTAAAGTTCGCCATTCATGGCCATTGCCGTTCCCATCGCTGCACATAAAACCGAAGCACTCCTGTTTTTTACCTTGCTGCAACTCACCGTGATCGTGCTCGCTGCGCGTATCGGCGGGAGTGTTGCATTGCGCATCGGCCAATCGGCAGTGGTTGGTGAAATTGTGATCGGCATCCTGCTCGGGCCTTCCCTGTTCGGGCTGCTTGCACCTGACATATTTCAGTATGTATTCCATTCCGGCGCACCCGAACCGATGCAGATGCTGTCGCAAATTGGGCTGGTACTGCTGATGTTCCAGATCGGCCTGGAGTTCGATTTTTCGCACCTGGGTGAACGTCGCAACCGCAGTGCAGTGATATGGGTAGCAAGCGCCAGCCTGATTGTGCCATTTGCACTGGGTTTTGCAGTCGGCCAGATCAGCGCGCCGATACTGTCACCCGGCGCACACGCGTTGGGTTCCGCGTTGTTTGTGGCAACGGCTTTCTCGATCACGGCCTTGCCGATACTCGGCCGCATCATGATGGAATTCAGCATGACGCGCACGCCGATCGGTGTGATTGCCATCAGCGCGGCGGCGATCAACGATGTCATCGGTTGGCTGCTGCTGGCGCTGATCACCACGCTCACGCTGTCCGACTTCAATGCTGCCAGCTTCGCACTCAAAGTACTACTGGTGCTGGGATTTTTCCTGCTCAGCTGGTTTGGCGTGCGCCCCGTCATGAAGCGCATCCTGCATCACTGTGATGCACGCTCCGGCGCGCTTTCGCACAATCTGCTCGGGATTGTGCTGGCGGCTATATTCCTGTCAGCAATGACCACCTATCAGCTCGGCATTTTCGCCATCTTCGGCGGTTTCATGATGGGCGTGTTGCTGCATGACGAACATGCCTTTGTACGTACCTGGAAAACACGCATCAGCCCGTTCGTAATGGTGTTTTTCCTGCCTATCTTTTTTACCTATACCGGCCTGCGCACCAATATCGGCAGCCTCGACAGTGCAGCGGCCTGGGGCTGGTGCGCGCTGATCGTCTTTCTTGCCACGCTGGGTAAGTACGGCGGGGCCTACGTGGCGGCACGTATCGCCGGGATGAATCACCAGGAAGGCAAAGTCATGGGCATCATGATGAACACCCGCGCGCTGATGGAATTGATCGTGATTAACGTCGGTTATGACCTCGGTGTGATCTCGCAGCAAATGTTCACCATACTGGTGATCATGGCGATTTTCAGTACCGTGATTACCAGCCCGTTGTTGCGACGCTGGTTGCCGCGTATCGGCATACCAGTACCGCTGCCTTCAAACGCGGCCGAGCGTACGGCGCATGAGTAACATGGGTAAGCGCAGCACAAAACCCAGAAACAGGCGCGTGTGCATCCAGCTCAACAACAGGTTGTCGCGCAGATAGCGGAAATGCGACACTCCACCCTCCTCTGCACGATAGTAACGCACTGGGGCGGGCAGATTGACCGGCCTGACTCCGCGCCAGCACAGCCGCACTACAGCTTCGGGATCAAAGTCGAAATGGCGCATCCACGGCTGATGGCGCATCACCTGCCGCAACGCCTCTACCGGATACACACGAAATCCGAACAGCGAGTCGCCTATGCCTGCCCATAGCGTTTCCAGATTGGCCCACCAGTTGGACACGCGCCGACCTTGCACGCGCAAGCTCGGCGCACTGGTATCGAATACCGGTACTCCCAGGATCATCGCTTCCGGCTGACGCGCGGATTCTGCCATGAATGTCGGGATACACTGGGCAGGATGCTGGCCGTCGGAATCCATGGTCAAGACGTGGCTGAAACCCGCCGCGGCGGCTTGATTCAGGCCGTGCAATACTGCCGCACCCTTGCCCTGATTGCGCGGCAGGACCATCACCCGCAGGCCGTCATCTTTTTCTGCCATCGCCTGCAAACCCTCGGCACTGCCATCGTTGCTGCCGTCCACCACCACCCACACCGGGTTCCAGAATTGGCGTGCGGTACGCACGGTTTCATAGACTTTGGCACCGGGGTTATAGCTGGGGATGAGGACGAGATGCGTGGCTGAGGCAGCAATCATAATGCGGATAAAAGGATTGAGTTAAAACTGACGGTCAGGCTGCAAGGGCAGCGAGCCGGCCGGATAAAATGGCGATCCTTGTACCAATTCAAGTGCAAAGTAATGTTCCAGTTCAGCCATGAATTGCTGCGTATGTTGCGGCGGATCAAAACGCTTCCCCAGGCGCACGCGGTAATGGATGGGCATCTGAGCTTTACGGAATAGCGACCAGCCCTTGCTCAGATACTTTGAATCAGTTTCTATCAGGACCGTCTGCACAGGGACCTGGGCATGATACGCGATCAGCGCGACACTACCCTTGAGAGGATTCACCGGACACGTGACAGTGCGTGTACCTTCCGGAAACAGTAACAAATGGCTGCCGCTGTCAAAATCACGGACGGCCTGCTGCACCATGCGCCGCACCGGGTCATTGCGAATGTAGCGTGCCAGTCGCGCCCCGGCACCGAGAAAAATATTGTTCATCAGATCGGCTTTCAACACGCAGGCGACATTGGGCAAGCGCGAAATCACCATCACCGCGTCCAGCAGACACGGGTGATTAGGTGCGATGATCAACGATGGCTCATCCCGCAGCACGTCCAGGGCCTTCAAATCAAAGCTGCAACGGCGCGACATGGTAAGGCTGGCAAGGTATAAACGAAACCCGGCCATGGTGACATAACGCCCAAGTGCCTGCCCCATGCGTGCAGGCAATAAAGGCATCAGGATTATCGCAAGCGGTGTCCAGGTCAGGCAGATCACTCCCAGCCAGGCAAGACCAAGATACAACACCATATAATCGTATAGATTCACCAGCACTCGGAATACGCCGCGCATGATCAATCGCGGTGACCAGCCAAATTCATCAATGCATGGCTTGCCGTCGCCTCAATTTCGACCAGCAGATCGTGGCGGCACACATCCGCCTGCAGGTAGACTGCATTGGGCTCAGTGCCAATGATGCGTTTCAGTTCGGTACGGATTTGCGTCAGATCCTTACTATGGCGTACATATACCTTGTAATGCATGGTGGCCAGTTCAAATCCAGGTTGGCTGGCCTGACGGTTTGCCTGTGCCAATACAGCCTCGATATTTGCCATGGTTTCGCGAGTCTGGGCCAGGACATCGGTCGGGTGCAAGGTTTCATGGCCCACAATACTGGCGGTTCCCGATACGAACAAGACTTCGTCCTGTCCTAGCCGTACCAGACTGGCTCGCGAAAATGTCGGACTGCGTGGGCCATATTGCTCAGGATATTGATAGGCGCTCATCTGGCGCGGATTTTCTATACTCAGCGGCGCTACCCGTCCGGCCAGGAACGCAATAGCCAATGGCCCTTGTGCAGAACCCAGGGCACACGCAGCCGGGACGTTTCCCGCCACATCGCGTCCATGGGCCAGGAAAGCATCCTGACGCCCCAGATTGAACTGACGATAACGCTCCAGTCCAAAGCTGTGGATATTGATATCTGCAATGTAATTCCAGAAACGGAACAGATAAGGGTAATGAAGCGTGTCGAGCAAATTGAATATCTGGCCGTAGGCGGATTCCGTGGCTTGTTGCAGTGGCGTCTTGTCGAGTCCTGGCGCAAACATTTTTTCGGGCAATTCGATCACCCCGAACAACACGGCATCATCATGGCGATAACGGATCGCGCCACTTTGTCCTTCAGTCAGCTGGCTGTTGCTGTGCCACACCTCGCACACAGAATCTTCGGCATCCAGTCTTTGCATGGGCACCCGCATGCATGGGATGCCCCTATCGATTTGTATCGGGCGCTCGTCAGCATCGGCGGAAAAACACAGCGTGCCCAGCACACTGTTTTTCCATTGTGGTGGTTGTTTCAGTAAAGCCGCGATAGACAGACTGGCGCCATGCATAGGTGGTACAGTATTGCGCATCAGATCACCGTTGCACCCGCTTCATCCACCGGGCGAATATTGTTTTTACGCATTCGCCACGCCTTCAAGGTGCGCCTGAAATTGAGCATTGAAGCCGTGTAATACAGCCCTTTGAAAATCAATAAAGGACCATGGATCGGTGTTTTTCCGAATACATCACCAGCCAGTACCGAGAGCAATGCTTCCTTGACGCGAAAAATATTGCGCGGTCCCATGAACATATCGCGCATGGTGGGATTGGTTACCCGGTAAATAAACCAGGAAAATGCTTTTGGCCCGGTCCGCATGGCGCGGTCGAATCTCTTCAAGGCTGCTGAAGCCTGTTCGGGTTGGCGCAGACAGGTATCGACGGTTTCTGCGCCCACAAAAGCGCTTTGCATGGCCAGCATCACCCCTGAAGAAAAAACCGGGTCGATGAACGTATACGCATCTCCCAGCAACAGATAATTGCTGCCGTGGGTATGGTCGCAGGCGTAGGAAAAATTGCCGGTAGCTTCTACTGGTGATGACAATTGCGCATGCTGCAGTTTCTCGCTTAGCGGCGCGCACAGGGCGATCGTCTCCTGCAGAAATAGCTCAAGCGATTTTTTATTACGGGTTTTCAGATAATACGGCCAAGTCACTGCACCTACACTGGTGCTGCCGTCAGCCAACGGAATGAACCAGAACCAGCCATGCTCAAACCAGAAAATGGTGATGTTGCCGGCAGTCTTGCCCGTGTTGCGTTCGGCACCCGTATAGTGGGCATAGATCGCGGTGCTGTTATGCTTTTTATTGCGCTGTTTGGCCTTGAGTCGATTGCCGAGAAAGGTATCACGGCCTGAAGCATCGAGTACGAAACGCGCATGCACTGTTTCAGTATGCCCATCATCATGACGCCCTTGCACCAGGGCACCTCCATTGCCGGGAAGAAAGTCGACGTTCTGTACCTGGCAGCCTTCCACAACGCGTGCATTTTTACGGCTGGCATTGCGGATCAAGATTTCATCAAATTCGGCACGACGCACCTGATAAGCCATCGGCATGGATTTATCCATGGCATCAGCGAATTCAAATGCCTGCTTGTGATCATGCCAGGGCGATACAAATTCCGCCCCCCATTTTTCCATACCGATCGCTTTGACTGCGTCGGCCACGCCCAATTTTTCCAGCAATGGCAAATTAGCGGGCAGCAATGATTCACCGATGTGAAAACGCGGATGGTGCGCTTTTTCCAGCAGGGTCACGCGGTAGCCGCGCTCGGCCAGCAGCGCAGCGGCTGTCGAGCCTGCCGGGCCACCGCCGATGACCAGGACATCGCAGTCCGAAGTGCAATCGGCAGTTGCTGTGGAAGAAGTGTTCATGGATCAACTTGGCTTGTATTCATCTCCCGAATTGTATCGCATCGCTTCAACAATCATGTGAATTTGTCTTGCTCAAAAATTCACGTTCATGCACTTGGTTTTCTATTAAATAGAAAAGTACATGAAGGGTATATTCGTCAAGAACGGCCATCGTGATTAACTTGAACTTACTAACCCTGCATCCATATGAACCTTATAAAAACGATTAAGTCGAACAAATATCACAATCAAGCTTGATTCGTAAGGGTTCATGGGCGGATTTAACCTATGGAAGCTAACAAATTGATTATCTGGAGGCATCGCATGTGGAATCAAATGATGAGTAATGGTTCGGGTTGGATGGACATAGGTATGGCATTGTTTGGAGTGCTAGTGGTTTCCGGTATTGTGATTCTGGTTAAAGCATTGTTCAGCAGCTCCGCGCCTTCAGTGACATCTGCGGAGAGCGGGAGCGACATTCTTAAGGGACGCTATGCCCACGGCGAGATCGGAGCAGAGGAATTCGCGCAAAAGAAACGTGATTTAAAGCACTAGATATTTGAACCTGGACACACAATGGGAGGATACATTGATTGTTGAAAGGAGTATTCATGGAAAAGCAAGACACCCCCGCCCCACGCCGGGCATGGCTCAGAAATGTAATCTTTCTTTCCGTTGCTATAGCCGCCTTGCCAAAACTTGCACTCAGCGACAGTAAAGCGGCTAAGGCAAGCAAAATAGCGGTGCACTATCAGAATCATCCAATGCAAGGAAAAATGTGTGGGATGTGCCGGTATTTTATTCCCCCAGGCGAAACCTCTCCTGGCAAAGGCATGATGGGTGCTGGCATGTCTGCCATGAAAGATTGTCAGAATGGTTCATGCCAAGTGGTGGAGGGCCAGATCAGCGCGATGGCTTACTGCATTATGTATACGCCAATTCCAGCATAAGCCCACTTGGGAATGTCATTCGAGCAGACTACGTTCTTCAAGCGGCCAGTTCCGGAATAAAGGCAAAGTAGGCATTCAACATATAAACACCGGAAAGGATTAACAATACCGCACCCACTATCTCGAATGCATGTTGGGAGTGGCGCAGTGATTTCAGGCTTTCCAGCCAACCCACTGCCCATGCGCCCAGTATGATTGGAACAGCACGACCCAAGGCAAAGGCCAGCAACAAGGTGGCGCCGAATAACGGAGAACCGATTCCGGTCGCCACGCCCAGCAGAATTATGAGGACGGGGGTGCAAAACGGGCATATCGCCACTGAAAACGGGATACCCAATGCGAATGCGCCCCAACCGCTGCTAGCACGCTTGGCCCGGAAGGTGATGCTTGGAAAAGGAAGCTTGATCCATCCAGGCCACATCAAACCCAGCACTATCAATAGGGGACCCAGCACCAACCCCCATTCACGCCCCATGATTTTTTGCACCCACTGACCACCCAACCCGGCGATGAATCCCATCAGCACGTGCGTCACAATCAGACCAAGAATGAACATGCCCCCGAACAGAACCGCCTTTCTGGTCTCGTGTGCCTTGGTAACATAGGCGAGAGACACGGGAATTGCTGCGAGAGCAACCGGGTTGAAGCTGAAAATAAATCCCGCCGTGAAGCCTACCCCTAACGATGCCAGACTGGCTTGTTCCAACGTGCTGCGTAATGTTTCCAGATCCATTTCAAACTCCTGTTTGCCAAATCAGCAGTGCACTACCCCATAACAACAAGGCGGTAATGTAGGGACTCAGATTAGCTGCTTGGGTAAGAAAGACGCGATGTGTCGCACTCAGGCCGTGGGTACTGTCACAAAGCGTAGGCAGGGTAAACATCACTGCAAACAGCAGACCTGCCAATATTGCAATACCCGGTTGCTGTGTGAGTGCTGACATGATGCCGACAATAAGCACCAGTGGCAGGGTGCACGCCGGCAAAGTCAGACCCAATTTCAATCCTTGAGCGAGCCCCTCATGCTTGGGAAAGAGCCGATAAAGTTCGAAATGAGGTACTGGCAAATAAATTTTCCGTGTAACCAGATAGACGAAGCCAATTAAACCTAGTATCAGTACCGCCATGCCGGAAGAAAGTTCTGTTAAACCGATAACGGCAGCCAGGCTGAATATGACTACCAGTAAAAATGCCCGGGACAGGATAAGTTGACTCAATGCCAGCCACCTTTTCCTTCCGGTGTCGTGGCCGGTACGTACGGCGAACAAGGTATGCGTAGCAATCGTGCAGGGCTCGAAAAAGGATAAAAATCCCAATATCGCCGCAGTTAGTAGCAAGATGCTATTCATTACGCTCTCCTCTCCATTATTTATTCAGCCATTTGCCTAACTCGCCCTTCAATTTTTTGGCGCTGGTTAGCGACGAAAATGCCAGCTCTCCATTAATTGCAATGGAAGGCGAGGACATGACGCCCAGCGCTACCGCATAATCCATTTCTTCCAGAATGTTGACATCACGCCAGGTGATCTGGCCATCCCCCATTTCTTCTACCATCGCTTTCAGCATATTTTTAGCTTGCGTACATTTTCCGCAACCCGGAGAGGAAAATACTTCAACCTTAATCATGGCTCACTCCTTTTGAACGGCTATCCAGGCTGCTTTCCAATGCCGCGAGAATCGGGCATTCCACCAATGGCCTGGATTCGTCGTCGCAAATGGTGATCAGCTCGCTAAGCGCTTGCGACATTTGCTGCAAGGCTTTGATTTTGTGTTCCAGGTACAGCTTTTTCTCAATGGCCACACTGCGCACATCATTGCAGCAAGCGCTGTTCTCATGCTTGAGTTTCAAAAGATCGTTAATATTTGATAGCGTGAATCCGCATTGCTGGGCATGCTTGATGAAACGAATACGCCGCAAGGCGTTGTCGTTGTAAAGCCGATAGCCCGCGGCGGTTTTGGATGTCGGTGCGATCAAGCCTTCTTTTTCGTAGTAGCGGAGTGTGTCAGCACTGACACCCATCTGCCTGGCCACTTTACCGATGGTATACATAAGATTCTCCATTCGTTACTGACAATATAGCGCTTGGAGCTAACACCAAGGTCAAGCTGTAACCAAGAGAATTCATACAAAAACCCAGGATCAGCGTATAAATCGTAATTATCCGTAGTCTGAATGCATGATTCCGACTATTGCAGCACGCAGTTACATCATTCCGTGCATCATTGCCGGCATGCCTTCTTTGGCAAACCGGTTGAGTTCCTCCGCATGCGCACGAATCACTGCGACCATCTCCGGATCGGAAGAAGTCTCAGTCACTGCTATGCCATCCGGCAGCATTTCAAACTTGCGTTGATAGCCTGTCGGATTGGCGAACATTTGCGGGACACTGTTACTCATTGGATAAGGAAATGGACGGTTCTGATCCAGTCTTTCGTACATCTCGATCACATGTTTTTGGATGAGTGCCACTGTGGTAGGGTCGGTGGAAGTGGTGACGTCGTGCACCCCATTAGGCAGTTCGGAGACCGTGCGATGAATGAGTTTATGACGTTCGAAAAGTGCCATGCCAGTACGCATCGGCCCGCGCATGTTTTCCGGGGACATCATTTCTCCCATGCCTCCCCCTCCCATCATCCCACCGCCCATCATGCTTTTATCTTGAGCCATAGCCGAGGTCGAACCGCGCCAGAATCGATAACCTGTAATCGTTGCAACAACACCAAACAAAGCGGTAAAAAATGAACGGCGACGCATAACAATCTCCTTTTAAATAGAAAACATACTCAACACGCTATACCTGATGTTTTTAAAGCAAGTACAGCGCTTCCAGGCAGATCAAGCGTCTTTGCGACGGCGCATGAGCCTGTACGCTGCGGGAATAACAAACAGCGACAACAACGGTGCCGTGATCATCCCGCCCAGCATGGGCGCGGCAATACGCCTCATGACCTCACTACCCGTGCCGCTTCCCAAAATGATCGGCAGAAGACCCGCAATGATCACCGCCACCGTCATGGCTTTAGGGCGTATCCGTAATACCGCACCTTCCCGAATTGCATCCAGCAGACCCGCATCATCGCCTTGTCCCGATTCACATCGGGCATCCCAGGCATTCTTGAGGTAAAGCAGCATAATCACCCCGAATTCAGACGACACACCTGCCAGCGCAATGAACCCCACACCGGTTGCTACCGATAGGTTGTATCCCATCAGATAAAGAAACCACAGACCACCAGTGAGGGCAAACGGCAAGGTCACCATGATCAGACCAGCTTCATCAAAACGCTTGAAGATGAAATAGAGAAGTACAAAGATGATCAGCAAGGTGGCCGGCACCACCAGCTTGAGGCGCGCGTTGGCACGCTCCAGGTATTCGAACTGGCCGCTATAGGTAATACTCATGCCGGGTTGCAATTTGACTTGCCGTGTCACCGTCTTGCGCAAGTCATCCACCGTGGAAGCCAGATCACGACCCCTCACGTCGATATATACCCAACCAGTCGGACGGGCATTTTCACTTTTGAGCATGGGTGGGCCGTCGGTAATACTGACCTTGGCGACCGTACCCAGTGTGATTCGCTCTCCGGTAGGCGTAAGAATAGGCAAGCGTGTGAGTGCTTCGGGCGAACTGCGCCAGGAACGATCGTAACGTACGTTGATCGGATAGCGCGCCAGCCCCTCCACGGTCTCGCCGATATTCTCGCCACCAATCAGACTTGCCACCACCGATTGCACGTCATTCACATTCAGACCGTAACGGGCTGCGGCGCGGCGATCAATGTCGACATTGATATAGCGCCCACCGGTGAGGCGTTCAGCCAAGGCTGAACTGACTCCGGGTACGGTTTTAGCGACCTTTTCAATCTCCTGGGTAACTTGATCGATCTGATGAAGATTGCTGCCGGCCACCTTTACGCCAATCGGACTTTTGATCCCGGTGGCGAGCATGTCGATACGATTGCGGATAGGCTGCACCCATAGATTCGTCAGGCCTGGCACCTGCACGGCCTTATCTAGTTCCTTGAGCAGCAATGCGGGTGTCATACCAGGTCGCCATTGATCGCGGGGCTTGAACTGGATGGTCGTTTCAAACATCTCCAGCGGAGCCGGATCAGTCGCAGTCTCCGCCCGTCCCGCCTTGCCGAAAACACTGGCAACTTCGGGCACGGTCTTGATCATGCGATCAGTTTGCTGCAAAAGTTGAGTGGCTTTTTGCACAGACAAACCAGGCAGCGCGGAAGGCATATACAGCAGGTCACCTTCGTTCATTGCCGGTAAAAACTCACCGCCCAACTGGCTCACTGGCCAGGCACTGGTGAGGAAAACAAGGACGGCCAACACCAAAGTGGTTTTTGGGCGGCGCAACACGGCATCCAGCAATGGCCGATAAACGCCAATAAGGAAACGGTTGAGTGGATTACGGCCTTCTTCAGGGATACGACCCCGAATCCAGAAACCCATTAGTACCGGCACCAAAGTTACCGACAGACCGGCTGCGGCTGCCATGGCGTAGCTTTTGGTAAAAGCCAATGGGCCGAATAGTCGCCCTTCTTGCGCCTCCAGGGTGAATACCGGAATAAACGAAAGTGTAATGATCAATAGGCTAAAAAATAGCGCCGGGCCAACTTCAGCGGCAGCCGTCGTAATGACCTGCCAATGTGCATCACCTTGCAGCTTCTCACCCGGATGTGCGTGCTGCCAGGCTTCGATCTTTTTGTGCGCATTCTCGATCATCACCACCGCCGCATCCACCATGGCCCCGATGGCAATGGCAATACCACCCAGCGACATGATATTGGCGTTAATCCCCTGATAACGCATCACGATAAAAGCCATCAATACACCCAGTGGCAACGATACGATTGCCACCATCGAAGAGCGCAAATGCCAAAGGAAAACGATGCACACCAAGGCGACAACGATGAATTCCTCAATCAATTTGTGGCTGAGATTCTCCACGGCGCTATCAATGAGCTGGCTGCGGTCATAGGTCGGCACGATTTCCACCCCAGGTGGCAGGCTTTTTTTCAAATCCGCCAGCTTGGCTTTGACTGCTTCGATCGTTGTACGCGCATTTGTGCCGGAACGTAAAATCACCACGCCGCCGACGACCTCACCCTGCCCGTCAAGCTCGGCGACACCACGACGCATTTCCGGACCGATCTGAATATGCGCCACCTCACCCAGTGTTATTGGTACCCCGCCCTGCCCCACTTTCAGCGGAATTTCACGAAAATCATCCAGCGTTTTCAGATAACCAGAAGCCCGAACCATGTATTCGGTTTCCGACATGTCCACCACGCCACCACCAGTTTCCTTGTTGGCGTTGCGGATTGCTTTAATGACCTGCTCGTGCGTTACCCCAAAACTTTCCAGCTTGACCGGATCAAGGACCACCTGATACTGCTTGACCATACCGCCAATGGTGGCCACCTCGGCGACATTGGGCAGGCTTTTCAGTTCGTATTTCAGAAACCAGTCCTGCAAGCTGCGTAGCTGGGCAAGATCATGCTGCCCTGTGCGATCCACCAGCGCATACTCATAAATCCAGCCCACCCCGGTCGCATCCGGCCCCAGCGAAGGATTGACGCCTGCTGGCAACTTGCCTCGCAACTGACTGAGATACTCGAGTACCCGCGAGCGAGCCCAATAGAGGTCAGTGCCATCCTTGAATATCACATAGACATACGAGTCACCGAAGAAGGAATACCCGCGGACTGTTTTTGCACCAGGCACCGACATCATTGTGGTGGTCAGCGGATAAGTCACCTGATCTTCCACGATTTGCGGCGCCTGCCCCGCGTAAGGTGTACGGATAATTACCTGTACATCTGACAAATCAGGCAGCGCGTCTATGGGTGTGGTGGCTACCGACCAGATTCCCCAGGCAGTGATGAACAGTGTCGCCAGTAGCACCAGGAATCGATTGTTAATCGACCATTCGATGATGCGCCGGATCATTGGGCACCCCCGATTTTGTCGAGACGTTCGATCACCAGTCCAGCATCAGTTTGCTGCACGCCGACACGAACTTGATCGCCAGCCTTGAGACCCTGAACAAGCTTTGCGTGCGCCAACGGAAAACTCATCGTCATGCCCGGCATGTTGAGCGTCTTGAATGGGCCGTGCACGATCGTGACTTCACCTTTACCAATAGCAACGATACGGCCGTCAGCTTCGTGCAAAGTTGCCGGAGCCGGAGCGATCTGCGCGTCCGGACGGGAATCCGGGGCAGCGGCAGCAGCAACAATACCTTGAAGACTGGCATCCGAATCGATCAGGAACTGGCCTGAAGTGACCACCTTCTGTCCTTCGGATAAGCCACTCAGCACCGCTGTTTTATCGCCGGCCTCACTGCCAATCTGAACTTCTACCGGACGGTAATGACCCCCGCTTTCCGCCACCATGACCATCGCCCCCTTACCCGTACGGATAATTGCCTCAGTGGGTACCAGCAAACTATTCTGACCATCACCATTCATCAATTGCACTTGTGCAGTCAGCCCCGGACGCAGACGGTTGTGTTTATTGGGCAATTCCACACGCACTTTCAAAGTGCGGCTGTCCAGGTTGGCTTCCGGCAAGATATCCGTTACGCGTCCATTGATCACCTCACCCGGCAACGCCGGTAGCCGCGCTTGCGCAGCCTGACCGACACGAATCTGCTGTGCCTGCGCTTCCGGCACGGCCACGTCAAGCCAGACCGTGCCCAAGCCATTCAGTTTGGCCAGCGTCTGTCCGCTCATGACCGTCATGCCGGTGCGGATATTGAGTTCACGTATCACGCCTCCCATCGGGAAGGTGATCGTCACCTCAGGATGAGGCACACCGCTACTTTCTACCTGTTGAATCAGTTGAGGGGGCATACCCAATAGCTGCATACGTTGCCGCGCCGCAGCAATTAATGAGGCATCGCCACTTTTTTTCAGGACCAGATATTCCTGCTGCGCCCCGCTCCATTCGGGTACCAGCATCGTTACCAGCGGGCTGCCAGCACGCACGACATCCCCTGGGGCATGCGTGAACACGCGCTCCACAAATCCGGCAGCCCGAGCCTGCACGATGGACACATCGCGCTCATTGAAAGCCAGCACACCGGTCGCTTGTAACTTATGCGTCAAGTTGCCCATCGTTACCGTGCCTGTACGTACCCCCAGATTTTGAGTAACGCGCGGATCGATCCTGACCGTGCCCGCATCACTTCCGCCACCGCCTTCGTCTGCATATTTCGGCACCAGCGCCATATCCATGAAAGGCGATTTTCCCGGCTTGTCGAAATGCTGCTGAGGCACCATCGGGTCGTACCAATACAAGACTTTGCGCTCGGCTGGCGCGGGGGATGATGGCGTATTTCCCGTCCCGGAATGCGTCTGCCCATGATTCGCCCACCAGTAGCCGCCTGCGGTACCCGCAGCCAGAAAAGCCAGCATGAGCGCGGCCAATTTGAAGTGTTTTGTGTTCATCATTTATTTTCCTGATATGCGTAATGCAGCCGAGCAGCCATGAGAGAGCGTTGACCTTCAAGGTCAATCAGTTTGAGGCGCGCATCTATCCATTCATTACGTGCGGCAATCACCGTCGCAAGCTCCGTCTGACCCGTGCGGTAAGCGGCTAGCGCCAGTTGCACCTTCTCTTGTGCCAATGGAATCTGACCATCCTGTTGCCGCAGCACGGCTCGATCAAATTGCTGGTATGCAGCCAGATCGGTAGCCAGTATCTGGGCCTGTTCACGCAGCGTAGTCTCGCGTTGCGCGTTGATGCGCAACAACTCCGCTCGCTTTGAAGCAATTTTCGGATCCTGGCGGCGTTCTGCAAACACGGGTAGATCGAAGGTGAACTGGATAGAAGCCATGTCACTGTATGCCGGACCGCGCCGTTGATAGGCCAGCTGCACACCCCAATCGGATTTTTTCGCGGCTTCAGCTTCGTGCACTTGGGCTTCAGCCTGCCGTGTCATCGGATTAAATACAGTCAACTCGGGATGTTGATCAAGATCATGTTCAAGCGTGGCAGGCGTTATCGGCCAGATCGGTACATCGCCTGCCAGAGGCTCACTCCCCGCTGTTCCCACCCAGCGCTTAAGCGCAGCTTCGGCATCGCTGCGCTGCTGTTCCAACTGATCGTGACGGTCCGCCAATGCGATGGCTTCCTGACGCGGTAATATGGCATCCATTGCCGAACCACGTCCTGCTGCTATTCGTGCGTGCACTGCCTGCGTCAGCATTCTATTTTCACGATACAGCTCGTCGAATAGCGCCAGTTTGCGTTCCACCGTGTGGCGTGCCACCCAGGCCAGCGCTGTCTCGCGCCGCACTTTCAATCGTTCTATGTTGCGTTCGGCAATCACCAAATCAATTGTGCTTTGCGCCACAGCGACCCGTGCATGACGCTTGTCTGCATTCGGAATTTCCTGCATTAAGCCGATCTGCTGCATGGTCATGAAGTCGCTGTTGAGGCTGTAGCGATTGGTACCCGAGATGGGTACATTGTTAAGACCCAGGATCAACTTTGGATCGGGTAATTCGCCCGCAGGAATGGCAGCTTGACGTGCCACCTCGAGCCGCGCGTTATCCACTGCCAATGAGGGAGCGTTACGTTCAGCCAGTTGCAAAGCGGATTCAAAACTCAGGGGTGCCGCACAGACAGGAACGGCAATCGCAGCCACGGCAATAGCCAGTACATTGTGTCGCCAGGTAGGCAACAGGAATGAATTCATGCTCAAAAACTCCTAGGATGAGCGCTCACAAGCGCACAGCCCCTCACAACGTGTAAGGGAACAAACCAGATCAGAGAATCAGAGCAAGCGGGGTGGACGCCAGACGCCGGATGCGTCGGAGGAAACGATGCGAGTAGTAAATTTTGGCAAGGACTGCCGTTGGGGTATAGCGATGGGCGTGAGTCCCAAAGCCATGGTAGGTAACAAGTTTGCGGTAGTGCACATTTTTACACATTGGCTTGTGTCGCATTTGCAGGGTGCCTCGTGCTTGTCACCACGATCACTGCAAGCACAACCATCTGCCTGGCCTGGCATCGCAGTCATATGCGAGTCTTGCTGCATAGGACACGAACATGACGGGAGCGCAGCCGCCAGCGCCGCATAACCGTTGAACGGCAATGCGAGGCTAAAAAACAGGATCAGTAGCGGACGGAGCAACTTCATAGGCGGATCATATAAGCTTTATGGCCATTAACGCAAATACCTGGCATAAATTATGCGGTTGCTCAAGCTGATGCTCGTTTTTTCTCTATGGAAATCAGCATCTCAATTTGCCTCCAGCATATGTTTGAGGCGTGTTTCGCTCATTCCTCCCAAACGTACCTGACGGATGGTGTTGTCCTCTACCAAAATAAAACTGGGTGTTGCCGCTACACCGAACGCTCGAGCCAAGTCCAGCGATTGCGCCACATCCACTTTCACCAGATTGCGATGCGTCTGCTGCAATCGCGTAACCAGCGGTGCCATTGCCCGGCACAACCCGCAATGCTCGGCAAAAAAATAATACACCCGGCGACGTTCACCCGCTGCGCTGCCATCCACATTGCTGGTATCGGGGGCGACACTACCCAGCACGCGTCGGGCACGCCAGTAGGCCATCAATTGCAGCGTCAATACAAACCCTACAAACAAGACAAAGGCCACAATCACCCAGCTTTGCATATTCCGCCTCCGTTAATCTGGCAAGAAAACCAGATGTACAGATTGGTCGCATCAGCATTTGGTTCCTTACATTTTTTGTGCGCAGATTACTTGTCCGCCTCCAGGCCGATAAATGCTATCAGGCTATGCGCAGCACCGGCCGCAACGGTTATACGGGTATCGCCCGCATTGACCGTTTCCACACAGAGCATTTCCTGATACTCACCCGTAGCCATATCGGCAAAACCTTTCTCTTTTTCCGTCCATGGATTCCACACCACGGTGGAAGTGCTGCCCGATTTTGCTATGCGAATTTTCCGGTTCAATTTCGCGTCGTCAATGATGCAATCACTCGTGGTGTCGACATATACGCGGTCAGTTTCACCCGTGAAATTGATTGCGCCGATCTGGGTGTGACGGGAAAAATCCAGCACTTTATCCAGATACTCAGTGTTTTCCAGGCCCAGTGTCTGCGTTTGATTGATGTCTCCGACATGAAAATAGGTGTGCAAGCCTTCACTGATCTCGAATGCAGTCGTACCTGTATTACGCGTCACCAATTCCATCTTGAGCGTCGCGCCCACAGTGACAATCAGCTCCAGATCAAAAGCGTAATCCCACAGTGCACGGGTGGATTCATCATCCTTGATGCCCAACCGGATAAATACGCTGTCCGCCAAACCCTGCCCGGTTTCACGCACTTCCCACATACGCGTACGCACAAAACCATGTGCAGGCTTGCCGGCCTCTCCGGCGCCAAACCATGGCCAGCACACCGGCACACCACCACGCACTCCTTTTCCAGGCTGGTACAAGGCGGCACGGCTCACCCACAGCACCGGCTGCTGTCCGCTCGGCTGCCACTCCAGTACCTGCGCACCCTGCACGGCAATGCGTGCACTCGCATGCGGCGTGGTGATTTCGACGACCGGCACTCCGGCTGCGGCATCGACAAATTCAAGCAGACTGGCAATGGCAAACTGCTGGTTGAGCATATCGGTGTGTTGTTGCATAACAAGCTCCATACGTAGGTGAGGAATATCGGCGTCGGGAAATTCCGCGCCAACGGGTTGAAAATCGAAGCGGGCATAAAATCCCGCAGCATGGATCTGTGCATTCAGGAATAGCCAGCCCATGTTCTTATGACGTGCGTCATCCAGCACTGCGTTCAGCAATGCCCGCCCCACGCCTTTTCTGCGCCAGGCAGACAGCACCGCCATGCGCCCAATGTGACCATTGGCAAGCAATCGTGCGCAGCCGACCGCCTTGCCATCATCGAATGCAATAAAGTGTGTTGCGACAGCGTCCAGGCCATCCCACTCCAACGCTTCCGGTACGCCCTGTTCCTCGATGAACACACAGCGACGCAAGCTTGTCAGGGCGGCAGATTGTTGCGTCCAGCTGACCGTTTCAATTTGAATGTTCATGCAGCCTCATCTTTTTGCGCGGCTTCTTCTTGCTGCATTGCCCATAACCGGGCATACACACCACGCTGTGCCAGCAATTCCCGATGGCTACCGCGCTCCACTATTTTGCCTTGTTCCATCACTAATATCTGTTCGGCGTCGACAATCGTGGAAAGACGATGAGCAATGGTCAAGGTAGTGCGTGATTTTGCGACTTCCTTGAGTTCGGTCTGGATAATTTTTTCGGTGGTGGTGTCGAGCGCGGAGGTGGCTTCATCCAGGATCAGAATGGCCGGGTTTTTAAGCAGAGTGCGTGCAATGGCCACACGTTGCTTCTCTCCACCAGAGAGTTTGAGACCCCGTTCACCCACGGTCGTTTCCCAGCCTTTGGGCAATGATTCGATAAAATGAAGGATGTGGGCAGCACGTGCCGCCTCGATGATTTCTTCACGGCTTGCCTCGGGACGGCCATAGGCAATGTTGTAGTAGATACTGTCATTGAACAGTACGGTATCCTGCGGCACGATGCCAATGGCAACTCGCAGGCTACTCTGGGTGACTGAGCGAATATCCTGACCGTCAATGCTGATGCACCCATCCGTGACATCGTAAAAACGGAACAGCAGACGTGCCAGCGTGGATTTTCCTGCTCCACTTGTGCCCACAACGGCGACGTTATGTCCTGCCGGAATGTCAAAGCTCACGCCATGCAGGATACTGCGGTCAGCATCGTAGCCGAAATGGACATTTTCAAAACGCACCACGCTGGCTTGGCGTTTCAAGGGTATTGCTTCCGGCATATCCTGGATTTCACGGTTGACATGCAACAATTTGAATAAACGCTCGATATCAGTCAGGGACTGTTTGATTTCACGGTACATGACACCCAGAAAATTCAGCGGAATGAACATCTGGATCAGAAATGCATTGATCATCACCAGATCGCCGATCGTCAGCTGACCTGCAACCACTCCACTGGAAGCCCGCAACAACATGATCGTCACGCCACTGGCAATAATCGTCGCTTGTGCCGCATTCAGAAAACCCAGCGAGGTCTGACTTTTGATGGCCACTTTTTCCCAGCGTTGCAGGCTGGCATCATAGCGCCGCGCTTCGAAATCCTCATTGCCGAAATACTTTACCGTTTCGTAATTGAGCAGACTGTCGATCGCTTTGGTATTGGCCTGCGAATCGAGCTCGTTCATTTCCCGGCGGATATGGGTACGCCATTCGGTGATGGTAATGGTCAACGCGATATATACGATTAACACCGCCAGCGTAATGGCAGCGAACACCCAGTCAAATTTGGCAAACAGGATTCCCGCCACCAGTCCGATTTCAATCAGTGTGGGCAGGATGGAAAACAGGGTAAAGTTGATGAGTGAGGAAATACCGCGCGCACCACGCTCAATATCGCGCGATACACCGCCCGTCTGGCGTTCCAGGTGAAAACGCAGTGATAAATTATGCAGATGGCGAAACACCTCCAACCCCACCCTGCGGATGGCATGCTGAGTCACTTTGGCAAACACAATGTCGCGTAAATCGGAGAACACCGTACTGGCCATGCGCAGTGCGCCATATGCCAGCAATAGCGCAACGGGCACCACCAGCATCGCCTTGGGCTGGTTCAACGAATCCACTACATGTTTCAATATCAGCGGCACGCTCACCACAGCCAGCTTGGCGCCAATCAAGAAACTCAGCGCAATAGCGACGCGCCATTTGTATTCCCAAAGATAGGGTAATAGCAAACGGATCGTACGCCAGTCGGCGGTGCCGGGCTGGCCGCTATCAGAAGCGAAGCGACGCATGAGCAGTTCTCGATTAAAATGGGCAAAGTTATCACTATTCTATCGGCACCATGCACATTTACGGTATTTCCAATTGCACCACGGTTAAAAAAGCGCTCGCCTGGCTGGATGAACATCACCAGGTTTACGAATTCCATGATTTTAAAAAATCTGGTGTAAACCTTGAGTTGCTGACTAAATGGGCGCAGCAAGTCGGCTGGGAAAAACTGCTTAACCGTCAGGGCATGACCTGGCGCCAACTGCCAGATACTGTCAAAACGAGCATTTCCTCCCAAGAAGCCGCTTTTACGCTGATGATGGGAAAAACCAGCGTCATCAAGCGTCCTGTCCTGGAACACGCAGGACGTATACTGGTAGGATTTAATCCGGCGGATTACGACGCATTGGTGAACCCGGATGAAGTTCGTCAAACCTTGCCGGGTTGAGCGGGCCCTCCTAGGTTTACAGGCATTACCTGGTTCAAAATCGATGTTACCTACCCCTAATAAGCCACAAGCAGATCAATCACTATGACAGATACCCTCACACTCACCCAGCAGCTTATCTCGCGCCGTTCCAATACCCCCGACGATGCCGGTTGTCAGGATTTGTTGCAAGAACGCCTGGCACCCCTGGGGTTTCGTTTCGAGACCTTGAGTTCAAACGGTGTCATTAATTTATGGGCACGTCGCGGCGAGACCAGTCCGGTGGTGTGTTTTGCAGGACATACTGATGTGGTGCCGAGTGGGCCGATCGATCAATGGCATTCGGATCCGTTTACCCCAACCATACGCGATGGCATTTTGTACGGACGCGGGGCGTCGGACATGAAAGCCTCTTTGGCCGCATTCGTGACATCAATCGAAGGGTTCGTCACCCAACACCCCGACCATATCGGCTCGATTGCACTGCTGATCACTTCGGATGAAGAAGGCGTCGCTACGGACGGTACCGTAAAAATGGTGGAAATGTTGGCTGCGCGCGGCGAGAAAATTGATTGTTGTATTGTCGGCGAACCAACCTGTGTTTCGCAATTAGGCGATACCATCAAAAACGGCCGCCGTGGCTCGCTGTCCGGACGCCTTACAGTAAAGGGCATCCAGGGACACATCGCATATCCGCATCTGGTACGCAACCCCATTCATCAGGTAGCACCTGCCATCGCCGAGCTGGCTGCGATTGAATGGGATAAAGGCAATGAATACTTTCCGCCGACCAGCTGGCAGATTTCCAATATTCACGGCGGTACAGGCGCAACCAACGTCGTGCCGGGCACGGTGGAAATTCGCTTCAACTTCCGCCATTCTACTGCCAGCACCAAGGACGACCTGAAGACACGTGTTCACGAAATACTCGAACGACATGCGCTGGAATACGATTTGGAATGGGAAGAATCGGGTAATCCCTATCTGACGCCACGTGGTAGCCTGGTGGAGGCGATCAGTATCGCAATCAAGGAAGTTACCGGATTGGACACCGACCTTTCCACGACAGGCGGCACCTCGGACGGCCGCTTTATTGCGGATATCTGCGCCCAGGTTGTGGAATTCGGCCCGATGAATGCAAGCATCCACAAACTCAACGAAAATGTGCCGGTCGCTGCGCTGGAACCCTTGCGTGCAATCTATCAAAAAACTCTGGAAAACCTGCTGAGCAAATGAGTCACGATTATTTTCACGATACCGACGCATTGATCACCGTGCGCGACTGGCTACGTTTCGGTGTGAGCCGCATGAATGCGGCCAGTGTATTCTTTGGGCATGGCACGACAAATGCCTATGATGAAGCTGCTTATCTTATTCTGCATAGCCTGCACCTGCCGCTGGACAGACTGGATCCCTTTCTCGATGCCTGTCTCACCGAAGTGGAGCGTGAAGATTTAAAGCAGGTATTTGAAAAACGCGTAAAGCAGCGCATTCCTGCTGCCTATATTACGCATCAAGCCTGGCTCGGCGAATTCGCTTTTTATGTAGATGAGCGGGTGATTATTCCACGTTCGTTTATTGCCGAGCTATTGCGCGAACAACTATCTCCCTGGGTGGAAGATCCGGAATCAGTGCAAACCGGATTGGATATGTGCACAGGTTCTGGTTGCCTGGCAATTTTGATGGCGCATGCCTTCCCCGCTGCCGCGATTGAGGCTGTGGATATATCCACCGACGCACTGGCGGTAGCCGAGCGCAATATCAACGATTACCAGTTACGAGCGCAAATACAGCCGATTAAATCTGATTTATTCAATCAGCTTTCCGGCCGCACTTATGACGTGATCGTCAGTAACCCGCCCTACGTCAACGCGCCTAGCATGGGTATGTTACCTGCTGAGTATCGGGCAGAGCCTCAACTCGCACTGGCCAGCGGTGCTGATGGCCTGGAGCATATCCGTGCCATTCTTGCTGCGGCACCTGATCACCTAAATCCGGGCGGTATCCTGATTGCCGAAATCGGCCATAATCGCGACGCGCTGGAGGAAGCCTATCCGAATCGATCGTTCACCTGGCTGGATACCGGGGACAGTGATGAATATGTGTTTCTGGTGACAAGGGAACAGTTACTGGGGGATTAAGCCAATCCGTTACTTGACGATTTTCAAACTGGGCTTAGTCGGTTTTGGCGGTTCCGGTTCTGGTGGAATGGCTGTTTCGGTTTGTTTTTCTACAGCAAATCCCATACCTTCCCCATTTTCGCGGGCAAAAATACCGATCACGGCTGACATGGGAATGTGCAATTCGCGTGAAACGCCACCAAATCTGGCAGAAAACTGAACCCAGTCATTGTTCATGGTGAGATTGCGTGTCGCAGATGCGGACAGATTCAATACGATTTGCCCATCTTTGACAAACTCCATCGGTACCCGCGTATTTTGATCCACCACAACCGAAAGATGTGGGGTAAAACCATTATCCACACACCATTCGTAAATGGCTCGTATCAAATAAGGTTTGGTGGATACTGATGCCATTTCTTTACTTACGCATGACTTTTTCGTTCGGAGTCAGCGCCTCGATAAATGCGGGCCGACTGAAAATTCGTTCTGCATATTTCAGCAGATTGGCGGCTTGGCGCGGTAGCTGGACATCATAATGATCAAGACGCCACAGTAAAGGTGCAATCGCTACGTCAAGCATGGAAAAATCATCGTTCAGCATGTATTTTTGCTTGGCAAAAATTGGCGCGATCTGCGTCAGGCTATCACGGACCATCGCGCGCCCCTTTTCCGCCGCCTTTTGGCTACCGTGTTCAATTGCATGCACATGGCTGAAAAGATCCTGCTCAAAATTGAACAGGAACAATCGTGCGCGCGCACGCATGACAGGATCCGCCGGCATCAATTGGGGATGCGGGAAACGCTCATCAATGTATTCATTGATGATATTGGCTTCGTACAAAATCAGATCGCGTTCAACCAATACCGGAACCCGATTATAGGGGTTCATCAATGCCAGATCTTCGGGCTTGTTATGCAAGTCCACGTCGATGATTTCAAAATCCATGCCCTTTTCGAACAGCACGATGCGGCAGCGCTGGCTATAGGGACAGGTATTACCGGAATACAAAGTCATCATGATGCTTTACCCTGAAAATGACATGGCCGACGGAATACCGCCGGCCGTGAGGAAACAATGATGGAAGTATGTTGAAACCTAGTGGATATCCTTCCAGAACTCTTTTTTCAGGTAGTAAGCCAGAACAAAGAATACACCCAGGAACAGCAATACCACTATCCCCAATTCCTGACGTGTCGTTTTGATTGGCTCACCCATCCACGTCAAATAATTGACCAGATCACCCACCATGGCATTGTATTCGATGGGCGTCATCTTTCCAGCTTTGACCAATTCAAACTCTGGAGCAGCATGTTCATCATGAGGGTCAGCACCCTTTTTGAGCACTTGCTCCCCCTGTAGACTCCATAGGACATTCGGCATGCCTACCTTTTCAAACACCGTATTATTCCAGCCAGTCGGACGCGATGGATCAAGATAAAAACTACGCAGATAAGTATACAACCAGTCAGGCGTGCGAGCTCGTGCCTCCACGGAGAGATCGGGCGGTGCTGCACCAAACCACTCTTTGGCATTTTCGGGGTTCATGCTGATACTCATGATATCGCCCACATTGGCCGCCGCAAACATCAGGTTATTCTTGATCTGATCTTTGCTTAAGCCAATATCCTCCAGACGTGAATAACGCATGGCATTTGCACTGTGACAGCTCAGGCAATAGTTGGTAAAAATGCGCGCTCCGCGTTGCAGGGATGCGTAATCCTCGAGGTTGACCGGCGCTTTATCCAGATGGACGCTCTCTTCCGAACCAAAGGCAATCAGAGGCACAAACAATAGCGCTAACAGAAACTTCTTCATTATCCAGTCACCCTTTCCGGTTCAGGTTTGGTCTTGTCAATCTTGGTATACCAGGGCATCAACAGGAAGAAAGCAAAATAAACAATGCTAAATCCACGTGCCAAATTGGTGGTAAGCACCGTTACACCTTGAGTACCGAGATAACCGAGCGCAATAAAGCTGATCACAAACGATACCAGGAAGCCTTTATATAAGGTGCCGCGATAACGGATTGATTTTACTTTGGAACGATCCAGCCATGGCAGGAAGAACATGATGACCACCGAAGCACCCATCGCTACCACGCCCAGAAATTTATCCGGCACAGCGCGCAGAATGGCGTAGAACGGTGTGAAATACCATACTGGCTCGATATGCGGAGGCGTTTTCAGCGGATTAGCCGGGATAAAATTGTTTGCTTCAATAAACCAGCCGCCAAAAGTGGGCGCGAAGAAAACAATCGCCGAAAAAATCATCAGAAACACGACGACGCCCATGATGTCCTTTACCGTGTAATACGGATGGAAAGGAATGCCATCAAGCGGAATATGCGTGACAGGATCTTTGTGCTTCTTGATTTCGATACCATCGGGATTATTCGAGCCTACTTCGTGCAGCGCGATAATATGCGCGGCGACCAGGCCCACCAGCACCAGCGGCAGAGCGATCACGTGGAAGGCAAAGAAGCGGTTTAGCGTAGCATCAGACACCACAAAATCGCCGCGAATCCACAGGGACAGGTCATTACCGATAACCGGTATGGCACCAAACAGTGAAATGATCACCTGTGCGCCCCAGTAAGACATCTGCCCCCAAGGCAACAAGTATCCCATAAACGCTTCGGCCATCAGCGCCAAGTACAGGAACATGCCAAATACCCAGATCAATTCACGCGGTTTGCGGTATGAACCATACATCAAGCCACGGAACATGTGCAGATAAACCACCACGAAGAACATCGATGCGCCGGTGGTATGCATATAACGGATCAGCCAACCCCAGTCTACGTCACGCATGATGTATTCAACCGATAAGAACGCGAGCGCGGTATCCGGTTTGTAGTTCATGGTGAGGAAAATGCCGGTGACAATCTGTAATACCAATACCAACAGGGCCAGCGAGCCGAAGAAATACCAGAAGTTGAAATTCTTCGGTGCGTAATACTCGGATAAATGCGTTTTCCAGTTGGCAGTTAATGGAAAACGCGCATCAATCCAGCCAACAAATTTTTGCATGGTACTCATTCGTTACGCTCCTTTGCTGTCATCACCAACCAGAATCAGGTTGTCGTTGACAAATTTGTATGGTGGGATATCCATATTCAGAGGCGCCGGTACATCCTTGAACACCCGGGCAGCAAGGTCATACTTCGAACCGTGGCAAGGACAGAGCCAGCCGCCCGGCCAGTCCGCACCCAAGTCGGCAGCGCCGACATCCTTACGGAAGGTTGGGGAACAACCAAGGTGGGTACATATACCAACTACAACCAAAAACTCGGGTTTGATGGAGCGCCACTCGTTTTTGCAATATTCGGGCTGCTGAGGCTGTTCGGACTTAGGATCCAGCAGAAAAGAGTCATTTTTAGGCAATCTGGCCAGCATTTCCTTGGTGCGGTTGACTACCCACACTGGTTTGCCCTGCCATGCGACTGCCAGTAGCATACCCGATTCCAGTTTGCTGATATCCACATCAACTGGGGCACCTGCTGCTTTTGCACGCTCGCTAGGCAGCATACTCATGACAAAAGGTACCATTACGGCGACACCCGCTACTCCGCCAACGGCAGTAGTAGCGGCGATAAGGAAGCGCCGTTTGCTACGATCCACTTGCTGATTGCTCATAAACGATCCCTGTTTAGGTGACTACGGAATTGCAAAAACCGCTATTTTACCCAAAACCGGCTTGAAATATAAAGCCCCTGCCTACATTTAAGTGACAATTTAAGTATCGAACGGGAAATTACGGCCTTGTCCGTCCTGTATAATTTCCAATAATCTGTTTTAATCCATAGGTGTATTTGAAAATGCGGAAGTTTTGGCTGGTTTTTGCTCAAAGCACTACCATCGCGCTTGGCGTGCTCTTTGTGGTCGTCATTTTCAGACCGGACTGGCTCACTTGGCGCAACAATACGCACAATGCGCCTGGGATTACCATTCGGGAAGTATCAGCACCCAGCATCGGGTCACAAGTAGACTCTATGAGTGCTGCAGCAAAAAAAGCCATTCCATCTGTCGTAAATGTTTTTACCAGCAAGGAAGTACGTCTGCCTCGCAATCCACTTGCAGACGACCCGATTTTCAAGCGTTTTTTTGGCGAACATCCAAATTCACGCTCGCAACGCGTCAATAGTCTCGGTTCAGGTGTGATCGTCAGTTCTAATGGTTATATCCTGACTAATCATCATGTGGTCGAAGCTGCGGATGAAATTCAGGTCGCATTGCATGATGGACGTACCGTGTTGGCCAAGGTGGTGGGATCCGATCCAGACACAGATTTGGCAGTGCTCAAAGTCAATCTCACTGGACTGCCAGCGATCAGCTTTGCCCAGCCGGACAAAGGCAATGTCGGGGATTTTGTTCTTGCCATCGGCGATCCGTTCGGTGTCGGCCAGACAGTCACGATGGGTATTATCAGCGCACTGGAACGGACCCACTTGGGCATTAACACATTTGAAAACTTCATTCAGACCGATGCGGCTATCAATCCCGGCAATTCAGGCGGTGCACTCGTCAATGCACAAGGCGATCTGATCGGCATCAATAGCGCAATTTATACGCGGACCGGCGGTTCTCAAGGAATTGGCTTTGCCATTCCGGTTAGCCTGGTTACCCAGATCATGGATCAGATCATCAAACATGGATCAGTGACACGTGGCTGGATTGGTGTTGAAGTTCAGGATTTGACCCCTGAGTTGGCTGAATCATTTAAATTGCCGAGCACCGATGGCGCTCTCATCGCCGGAATCCTTAAAGGGGGACCTGCGGATTTGGCTGGTATCAAACCAGGGGATGTCTTGATTGACGTTAATGGCAAACCCATCAAGGATTCTACTTCACTACTGCAGTTGATTGCCGCTCAAACGCCTGGTCAACTCGCCAAGCTGAAATTACTGCGCAGAGCAAAAGAAATCGTTGCCACCGTCAAAATCAATAAACGCCCCAGAATTGAGCAACCTGTCGATGACGGTGGGTAGCGGTTCAGGCGGCAACAAAGTCCTTATCGGATGAAGAAGCAATTACGCCCATTTTTAAAGTGCGTTACGCCATTCCTGATCTTCTGAATCAAACAACCGATTGGATTCCTGTGGCCCCCAACTGCCTGCACGATAGGTGTGAATGAAATCGCGTTCCTGAGCCCAATACTTGAGTATGGGATCGACCACGCGCCACGCCCATTCAACCTCATCAAAACGAATAAATAGTGTGCGGTCTCCTTCGATCACATCCAGCAGTAGTGTTTCGTATGCGTCCAGCGGTGCCTCATGAGTCTGCCGATAGCTGGCATTGAGCTGCATCATGCGTGTATCCATATCCAGGCCAGGCTGCTTGACCTGTATTTCCATGCGCATGCTTTCTTCAGGCTGGATTGAAAGCACGATCCAGTTCGGATCTATTGTCTCTAAAGGGGTTTCACGAAACAGTTGCTGGGGAGGATGCCGAAAACGTAATGCAATCATGGATGTCTGATCAGCAAGACGCTTACCCGTGCGCAGATAAAACGGTACGCCACGCCAGCGCCAGTTATCGATATAAAATTTGGCTGCGACAAATGTTTCAGTAATGCTATTGGATTCAACCCCCGGCTCCTGCTGGTAGCCCTGTACAGTCTCACCTTCAATTGCACCGGGCGCGTATTGGGCCCGGAAGGCATGAGCATGAACGGAGCGCTTGGGTATGGGACGAATAGAGCGCAGCACTTTGACTTTTTCGTCCCGCAACGCATCCGCTTCGAGTGCCGGTGGAGGTTCCATCGCCACGACGGTAAGTAATTGCATCAAGTGGTTTTGCAACATATCCCTCAAGGCACCCGCTTTGTCATAATAATCAGCTCGGTTTTCGATTCCCACCGTTTCTGCCACGGTAATCTGCACATGGTCAATAAAATTGCGATTCCACAATGGCTCTATAAGCGTATTGGCGAAGCGGAACACCAACAGGTTCTGGACCGTTTCTTTACCCAGGTAGTGGTCGATGCGAAAAATTTGCTGTTCGTCAAAATAACGATGCAATAATTCATTCAGATATTGAGCTGATTCAATATCCTCGCCAAAGGGTTTTTCAACCACGATGCGATGCATTCCACGCGGCGTGCTGAGGCCGGATTTATCCAGGTTCTTGATGACCGAGGAAAAATCGGTTGGTTTGATTGCCAGGTAAAAGATTACGTTAGAACATACGCCAGCTTTGGGTTTTCCCAATTCTTCCTTAAGCCGACGGTAGGATTCCACATCACCCAATTCACCCTGCAGATAACTGAAGCGCGCGACAAAACGTGCGCAAACGTCCTCATCGCCACGATCCTGAACTTTGTCATGCAAGAGCTCCATGACATGCTCACGCCATACCTTATCGTCCCACTCACGTCGTCCGAAAGCTATGAAGGTGAGGTTTTCAGGTAAACGTTTAGCCTGTTCAAGCCGATATAATGCGGGAATCAACTTGTTAGAAGCAAGATTGCCGGTTGCGCCAAAAATAACGAAATTACACGGATACATTATAGAGTCGCTCATGCTTCGCTCTCCTTCACCGCATGACCGCCAAATCCGCTACGCATCATCGCCAGCAACTTGTTTGCATAATCCCCCTGCCCCTGCGACGCAAATCGCATCATCAATGCCATAGACATGGCCGGTGCCGGTGTGCCTTGTTCGACAGATTCGAGCACAGTCCAGCGCCCTTCACCGGAGTCGGCAACATAAGGTTGAATATCATCCAGGGCTTGATCGCTTTGCAGGAACTTTGCAGCCAGATCCAGCAACCACGAGCGCACTACACTGCCATGACGCCACATTTCGGCAACAGCAGCCAGATCGATATTGAATTCGGATTTACCTTTCATCAGCGCCAAGCCTTCGGCCAATGCCTGCATCATTCCGTATTCGATGCCATTGTGTACCATTTTGACAAAATGCCCGCTACCGGCAACACCACAATGGAGCCAGCCGGCATCAGGGGCCGGAGCAAGTATTTTGATATAGGGTTCTGCAGCAGAAAGCGCCTCCGCACTCCCGCCTACCATCAACGCATAACCGTTCTGCAATCCCCATATACCCCCAGAGACGCCTGCATCCATAAAATGTATACCTGCCTGCGTCAATTCCGCCGCATGGCGCTGGGAGTCCTTATAGAAAGCGTTGGCACCGTCCACCACAGTGTCGCCGGGGGACAATAACGATAACAAGGTCTGCAGCGCCTGATCTGTTGCAGATCCTGCCGGGAGCATTAACCAGATTAACCGGGGGCTGGAAAGCCCGGCAACCAGTTCGCCCAAAGAAGGTCGTGCCTGTACATTGGCATTTTCCTGTGCCAGATTGAGTGCAACTTCCGGGCTACGATTCCAGGCATGAACTTCCATTCCTCCTCGCGCCAAGCGCCGGGCCATATTGGCACCCATCTTCCCTAACCCCAGCATACCGATCTGCTTCATTCACTTTTCTCCGATATTGTCGACACCATCATGCTTCTAAGTCAGCCATGGATGGCTTTATGCTAGATGGGTAAAAGCGACAATACAACCGAATAAAGCAAATTTAAGTGTATTAAACTTTGATGTAGGTCCAACCATGCTGCAGACGATTGATGATTTCCCCTATGGCCGTAGGTGCAACGCGGGTTTCGGGAAGCAACTTGACTTTAACGCCCTCCCGGCCTAGTCGACGCATTGTCTGTCCGCATGCAACGAAGCTTATATTGGCATGCTGTCGCGCAAGTTTTTCAATACGCGCTGCATAAGGCGTGACGTCTGTTCGCAACAGATCCAGACCATAATTATTCGCAATGACCTCAATCTGCACAGGCTGTCCAATCACTTTCTGATGCTGTAACAAGTAATCCACGTCGTCCAGCAAGGTTTGTAATTTGAGCGGCTGATCTGAATCAATATGTAAAACAATTTTCCGCGTATCCGTTTTAAGGCCGGACAAGCTGACTGGTCGCTGCATCGCAGCATGAATCGGGCTGAAGGATCGTTGAGGGCTACTCCAATCACGCCCGAACCAACCCACGGCAAGCCCTAACACCAGCACCATGCCAGTCGCCAAATAATGTGATGCAGAAAAGCGGCGAGGACTAGCCTGTTGAAATGCCGGGGGCGGTTCTTCATAACCGTGACTGACCATTGCCTTGACTGCACGCAATTCACATAGCTGATGAGCGAGATCCGGATTATCCTCCAATGCAACAAATAACCGGTCACGCTCAATTAAATCAAGCTCACCATCAATAAATGCATTTAACTCTTCTTGAGAAATTTCTGGTTTCATTTCACGCTCCTCAGCGCCCCAGCCTTAGTTTGTGGTGCAAGTTCAATCAGTTTCACTTTCAGGGACTGACGTCCTCGACACAAACGGCTCATCACCGTTCCAACCGGAATTTCAAGAATTTCGGCCACTTCGTTGTAACTGAATTCTTCCAGATCAATGAGCGTCAGTACCTGGCGCTGTCCTATCGGCAGTAAGGCGACGGCGGCCCGCACGCGATCTACCACCTGACTACGTGAATGGAGATGTTCGGGTGTATCCTCATGGGCATAGTGGTAGTCTTCCAACTCCTCTATGTCCTGATTGTTTTTCTTGCATCGAAAACAGTCCCGCCAGCAGTTATGCAGAATCTTGAATAACCAACTATCCAGTTGCGCCGGGTCACGCAACTGATGTAGTCGAGCCAAACCGCGCGTAAGTGCTTCCTGCACCAAATCATCAGCCAATGTACGGTCATGACACCAGGAATAAGCCACACGATACAAACGTGAGCGCCGTTCCTTGAGTTGGGCACGAATTTCTCTATCACCAGCCAATAAAGTCAGAAATCTCATAATCTATGTATTACAGTTTGTTTATTAAAAATTTTCCAAAACATATGAGTTAGACGCTAGTACACATTTATTTATTCCATATAGTAATTATCTCTCATGGGGTGGGAATATTCAGATGCAAATATTCGTATATACTTTAACCAAGCTTACAATATTGTAAGCTTTGTATTTAAGATTATAAATAATCAGGAGATAACACCATGTTAAGCACAATTTTTAAATATTTAGCTGCAGGATTCGCGGTAATGAGTATGGCAATGGCTCCTGCTGCCCATTCAGCAGATGCCAATCAAGAAAAAGTCGTATATCACATTAATGACAGCGCCAATGCCAGCGCACTGCTACGCAATGTGCGAAATCATTTAAGCGCTGCCCCAGGAACCAAAATCGCAGTTGTGGGACATGGCAAAGGCATTGATTTCATGCTGAAAGATGCGCAGGATGACAAAGGAAATCCCTACGCTGTCAGCATGGAAACCCTCTCTGCTGAAGGGGTGGATTTCAAAGTCTGCAATAACACACTGAACAGCCGCAAGTTGACCGCAGAAGCAGTTGCCTACCCCGCTAAAATCGTACCATCCGGTGTAGCGGAAATCGGTCGGTTACAGGCAAAAGAGGGTTACGTCTATCTAAAGCCATAATCAGATATTGGTAATTTTTAATGGCATCGCAATCAGGCAAGATATTCGCAACACCTCAGCGCACTTTCAAATAACGCATTTACGCGTTTCACAATAACCACTGTCAGCCTTCCTGACAGTGGTTATTCGTATTTAAATTCCACAATTTTCTTTTTTCTGGCAGCTTTATCTATACAGATAAGCTCGTCAACGGTAACATCCTGCATATACGAAATAAAAAACAAAGGACACTGGAGATGAAAAAAACCCTGCTCGCATTACTTATATTTTTTGGTTTTAGCAATCTTCTATACGCACACGACGGAGCTGTTTCCCAAGGCGTGGTGGTTCAGGCAAATGGAAACGACGCCGCAGATTTTAAACGCGCGCTGATACTTGCCTCGAACATGCATGAAGTACTGACCAAGGCCAAATTTGAAATTGTAGTCTATGGCCCTAGCGTTAAATTACTGACTACCTTCAGTGATCAGGTTCCGCTGATCCAAAAGGTGCAAAGCGAAGGCATTAAAGTGATCGCTTGCGGCCGCTCACTCAAATCCGAGCAGCTGAATGAAAGCGATTTGGCTGAGGGTATTACCGTCGTCCCATTCGGTGCCGTCCATATTGTAAATCGTGAAAAACAAGGGTGGCAGTACATCAAGCCCTAACAGCAAGCTTGTATTTTGTCTTGGCTATAAACCGGCAAAATATAAGTGGAGGAGGCCTGCATGCAGTCACGCAGGCAAATCGGGAAGCTTTTCCCATTCGATATTAAAACCAGATACAAAGAAAGGTAAGTCGATGATCTTGAATAAATTAAAAATCTCTCTATTCGCAGTCACATTGTTATTTTCACTAGGAGCTGGGGCTAGCCAGTCCCTACTGGAAGGCTATTCGTATGACCACCTGAAACTGGTACATGAATTACCTTTTGCCAAGCATCATGCCGTTCTACAGGTAAGTCAGGATGACCCTGCCCTTTGGAATCTCACACTGAACAACGCTACCAACATGCTTGAATATTTCGGCGCAGATAAGATTCAGGTTGTTGTCGTAGCTTATGGCCCCGGACTTAAAATGCTGTTAAAGGATTCTCCAGTGGCCAAACGTTTGCAGGCTCTGGATGCCGAGGGTGTGGAATTTGACGCTTGCAATAACACCTTGCAGGCGATGACTAAAAAACTGGGGCATACTCCAGAGTTGGCGCCAGAAGCTGTACTTGTCCCAGGCGGTATAGTACGTATCATGCAACTAGAGCAAAATGGCTACAATTACATTAAACCATAAACCTCTTTTAACTGGGTTGCTCCGATACCATAATGGTCAAATGGCAACATCCCCCCTTCTTAGCAGGGAGGGATGTCATTCAGTTCAGTGGTTCGGTACTGCTAAATGAGGCTCGGCCATTCAGCTTTGTTGCAAGCCAAGCTAAATTTGGATAAGTTTCGCGCCATTTAATCGCCTCGGCAAACCGTAAATCCAGATAACCCAACGCACAACCAGTTGCTATATCAGCCATCGAAAAACCGGATTCCATGCACCATGGTTTCTCAGCCAGATCCGCCGCCAAGGTTTCCAGCCCACGAAATATTTTGCCTTCCTGGCGCGTGATCCATTCAGGATTCTGCTGACTCTGCACACGCTTCTTTTCAAGAAAAATAGTGGCCGACGCATCGCAAATACCATCCGCCAAAGCCTCCCAACGTTTCACTACTATCCGATTATGTGGATCTTGCGGAAACATACGCCCAACTGGCGAAATATTATCCAGATACTCCACAATCACTCTTGAGTCGTATAACGCAGTGCTATCATCCAGAAGCAATACAGGAATTTTTCCAAGTGGATTGTAGTCTGGAACATGACTATCCTCGTTCCAGGGAATATCCACTGTCAATTCATAATCAATGTGTTTCTCCGCAAGCACTACACGCACTTTTCTGGCATACGGGCTGGTCAGGGATGCAATCAGTTTCATGGATACTTTCAAAATAGAAATGGTTAACCGGGCCATCATAGATGGTAACGTTTATACTAATATGCAGGCTATTCCGCACCTAACATGAGCGCCCAAACACTCAGCATGAACAATACATCAATAGACATACCTGATCCGCGATGGCTGCCTGTTCTCATGGATGGCACGTTAAGCGAGATATACGTGATGGATTGTGACACGCTGTATTTAGTTCACGCAAATGAAGCCGCATATAACAATCTTCAGTATTGCGGCGCCGAATTGGCCAGCATGACTTTGCTGAATGTGACACGCGGGCTTTCCGAAAAGAAGCTGAGGCTGTCATTTGAGGCTTTACGTACCAATAGCGCCGAATGTATCCCAATGGAGCTAACGTTGGTACGGCGGGATGGCACGACCTATCCCATCAGCTTTCGAATGTTTTTTTTACACTCACTGATTATCGCCATCGGCAATGATCAGACCGCTTCAATAGCTTCAGCCAAAGCCCTTGGATTAAGCGAATCACGCTTTCATGCGATCGTATCCAACATGCCCGGCCTGGTTTATCAGTTCGTACGACTGCAAGATGGAGAAATTGCTTTTCCCTATCTCAGTGACGGCTGCCATGCACTGCTTGGCGTTACCCCTAATCAATTGCGCAGTGATCCTTCCTTATTTGCCGAATTGATTCTGCCAGAAGATCGTCCGTCTTATGTTGAATCAATGACCGCCTCGGCTCATACACTCTCCGCATGGAACTGGGAGGGGCAAATCTGGATTGAAAAATGGAAAGACACCAAGTGGATTAATCTGCGCGCCACCCCGCGCGCCATTGATCAGTCCGAAGGCCAGGGTGTTGCGTGGGATGGCGTCATGACCAACATCACCCAAAGTCGACTTGAAAAACATGAAATTCGCAGTTCCAGGGCACAGCTTGCCGAATTGTCTGCGCATATTGAACAAGTCAAGGAACAGGAACGCACTCGCATTGCTCGTGAAATTCATGACGATCTGGGCGGCAATCTCACAGCGATCAAAATGGCAATGGCTTTACTGATACGGCGCCTGCCCGAAACGCCGGAATTGCTGGAAAAAGCACATTATGTAGAAGCGCTTGCCGATCGCAGTATTGAATCTGCTCATCGCATTGCGGCGGATTTGCGTCCCAGCATACTGGACTTTGGCATCGTTGCTGCGCTAGAGTGGCACGCCAAGGAATTCGAGAAGCAAGCGGGTATACCCTGTAAATTTTCTTCAAATTGCGAAGAGATCCAACTCGATACAGATCAGGCAACCGCACTGTTCAGGATTTTTCAGGAGGCACTGACTAACATCGCCAAACATGCGCAGGCCAGCCGGGTTATCGTCAAACTTGCATTAAGTAAACGCTGCGTAGACCTGGAAATAGCTGATAATGGTCGCGGTATTGAGACAGCCGACCAAATGAAACCGAAATCATTTGGTATTCGCGGTATGGTCGAGCGCGCCAATGCACTGGGCGGGAAACTCCATATCAGCCTGATTCCCGCCGGAGGTAGTCTGGTGCGTATCAAAATCCCGTTATCCACAACATGAGAGAATGCGGGATAATTACGCAAGCGACAGAATTGTCGGGATTTGACTTCGAGTACTAGCCAGGTAGCCATATGACAGTAACGAAAGCAATCAAGGTGTTTATCGCGGATGATCACGCAATCGTGCGCGAAGGCTTGAAACAAATACTCGCAGACACCAAGGATATTATCGTCGCGGGCGAGGCGGAAAATGGTCTGGATGCCATCCGCTCGACCCGCAAGAGTGGCTGCCACGTTTTATTATTGGATATCTCCATGCCGGATCGCAGCGGCATCGAGGTATTGAAGCAGATTAAAAAAGAATCGCCAGCTATTGCCGTGCTCATGTTATCCATGCACCGCGAGGATCAATATGCTATTCGCTCCATCAAAGCGGGCGCGGCGGGCTATTTGAACAAACAAAGTGCACCCGCTGAACTGGTCAATGCCATCCGCCAGGTGGCCGCCGGGAAAAAATATATTACAGCCGAACTCGCCCAGGCATTGGCAAACCATTTCGACGATGCGCAGGAAGTACCTCCTCACGAGTTGTTATCTGATCGCGAGTATCAGACCTTAACGATGATTGCCTCGGGCAAAACCGTCAGTGACATTGCCAATGAATTAACGCTTTCAGTCAAAACGATCAGCATGTATCGTTCGCGTTTATTATTAAAAATGAAGCTGCACAACAATGCAGAATTAACTCATTACGCGATAAAGAACCAGTTGGTTGAGTAATTCTCCCATCTTCACACACATTTGATATTACAAATTGATTTCATGTTCAATTTGCAATATGCCGGATCATTTTAAAAGGAGGTTTCATGCAACAGCTTGATATTTTTCTTGCTTCTATCGCTTCATTCTGGACACAACTGGCCGCTTTTCTCCCCCAGTTGATGGCTGCAATAGTCTTACTATTCGTGGGCTGGCTGGTGGCCAAACTGGTGCGTGCCGGGATGGTCAAACTGCTGCATGCACTCCAGTTTGACAAGCTGTCTGAACGCTCGGGTGTAGAAGCATTTCTTAAGCAAGGCCAGTTGGAAGTATCGCTCAGCGGATTACTGGCAGGCCTGATGTACTGGCTGATTATCCTTATTGTCATTGTCACCGTATCCAATAGCTTGGGCCTGCATATCGTAGCGGAATTATTCAACCGGATTGTTCTGTATATTCCCAATATCATTGTTGCGATATTCGTGCTGGTACTGGGCGCAATCCTGGCACGTTTCATCAACCGCCTGATCTTCGCCTATCTCAGCAACATTGGTGTGCAAGGCGCGCTGACCATTAGTACGCTCTCGGAATATGCCACGCTGATTTTCGTGTTTTTTGTCGCGCTGGAGCAACTCAATATTGGCAGAGAATTGCTGACGGCCGCATTTATTATCGGCTTTGGAGCAGTTGGATTGGCGTTCGCACTCGCCTTCGGTCTGGGTGGGCGTGACTGGGCAGCAGGTGTCATCGCACGCATGACGCAAAAACGTAAATAATCTTTGCATGTCACATACCGCTATCTGTGTTGGAAAACGCTTCCGACACAGATAGCATAATTTAACGCTGCTTATCTTGAGGTCGTTTTTGCGGCAGCATGTCAGGAACAGGCAAACCGACCCATTTCAGTATGCCTGCCACCTGCGGTGATTCCAGTTCCAGCATCTGACCCCGCTTTACCCGCGGCGGCAGATTGACCATGCCGAATCTCACCCGGATCAGACGACTCACCATCATGCCCATGGCTTCGAACATCCGTCTCACTTCGCGATTGCGCCCTTCCTTGATGATTACCTGATACCAGCGGTTCGAACTCTCACCGCCCTGCTCGGCAATTCGTTCGAAGTGCGCTGGGCCGTCTTCCAATTCAATCCCGGCCGTCATGCTGCGCATCTGCTCCTGGCTGAGTTCACCCATGATGCGTACTGAATATTCACGCTCCACTTCGAAACTCGGGTGCATCAAGCGGTTGGCCAGATCACCGCTGGTGGTGAAAATGAGCAACCCTTCGGTATTGAAATCCAGGCGGCCTATAGCGATCCACTTGCCATTACGTACGCGTGGCAATTCATCGAACACCGTTGTGCGCGCTTGCGGGTCATCACGACTGACAATTTCGCCTTCACGTTTGTGATAAATCAGTACGCGCGGCAGCTCGTCTTCCAGATTCAATTTAACCAGCCGGTTATCTACCAGGATACGATCACCCGGTGATACCCGTCGCCCCAGCGTAGCTACAACCCCATTGACGGAAACCCTACCGGCTTCTATCCAGGTCTCCATATCGCGGCGTGACCCCAACCCGGAACCAGCCAATACTTTTTGCAGTTTTTGTGAAGCGGGAGCGTCATTTTCAGGTTCAGTACTGACCTCCGGCACAAGCATGGGGTTGTGCGCATGGGGCTTGATTGACTCCGGCGTCTTGGGGCGACGAATCGGAGAGACAGTTTTTGCACGTGATTTTTTAGGGGGGCGAATCGGGGAGGATGGCATGATGTGGTCCGGAAGTGCAGCAAGAACGCAGCTATGTATCAATTATACCGGCGAATCGTCGTCTGCCTGCTCAATTAGCTCAGCCAGATTCAGTTCGCCACTATGAGGGTTCGGGTCAACCAGTGAACCCAGCTCCACCAGTGGTGGCAATTCATCCAGTGCACGCAGATTGAGGTCACTCAAAAATTGTTTGGTGGTTGCATACAGTGCGGGCCTTCCAGGTACATCGCGATGACCGACAACCTTGATCCAATCACGCTCTTCCAGGGTTTTAATCATCTGAGTATTCACCGTCACACCGCGAATTTCTTCAATATCGCCGCGAGTCACTGGCTGTTTATAAGCAATAATGGCCAGCGTTTCCATCACTGCACGCGAGTATTTTGGCGGCTTCTCAGGGTTGAGACGGTTGATAAAATGCTGGTATTCCGTGCGCGTCTGAAAACGCCAGCCGGATGCGACTAAAACCAGCTCTACGCCTCTGCCCTGCCAGTCATCACGCAATTCATCCAGGGCACGGCGCAAGAATTCGGCGCTTAATTCTTCTTCAAAAAGACGCTGCATATCGCTGATTAGCAAAGGTTCTCTGGTGGAAAGCAGCGCGGCTTCTAACACGACTTTTAACTCTGAAAGATTATTGATCTGCATGGGATAAACGGATGTAAATAGGAGAAAAGGCTTCGCTCTGGGTAATTTCGATCATCAGTTCCCGTGCCAACTCCAGGATGGCGAGAAATGTCACTACCAAATGCGGTATGCCTTTGCTGGGATCAAACAAACAGGAAAACTCAAGAAAATCACCCGTCTGCAATGCATCCAGTATCTGTCCCATCGCTTCACGCACTGATAATTCCTGCCGACCGACCGTATGGTGACGATGCGAGCCTGCACGTGCCACCAGACCGAGCCAAGCTGCACGCAAGTCTCCCGGTTCAACGTGAGGCAACAATTTCCCGGACTCTTCGCTCCATATGGCGATTACTTCGAAATCGCGGCCTTCACGGGGTGTATTTTCGATCGTTTGTCCCGCAATTTTCATCTGCTCGTATTCGAGCAAGCGTCGTACCAGTTCTGCCCGAGGGTCCTCCACTTCTCCTGCTTCATCTACCTGTGACTGACGCGGCAGCAACATACGTGATTTGATTTCGATCAGCAGAGCCGCCATCAGCAGGTATTCCGCCGCCAAATCGAGTCGATTGCTCCGCATGAGTTCGACGTAATCCATGTACTGGCGCGTGATATCGGCCATCGGGATATCCAGCACATCCAGGTTGTGGCGGCGGATAAGGTACAGCAGCAGATCAAGCGGGCCTTCAAAGGCATGGAGGTAAACTGCCAGGGCATCCGGCGGAATATACAAATCCTGCGGCAAGTCGGTGAACGGTTCACCATTCACCCGGGCCAATGGCGAGGTATCAAGTATTTCAGACATCCGCACATTTTGCCTGAGTCCGGGCAGTTTGGGCTACTGTCGTCTGTTAAACAAAATACAGCCTCTGCTAAAGAAAATGGCGGAAGAGAGTGGGAGTCGAACCCACCAAGGATCGTCTGACGATCCTTACCGGATTTGAAGTCCGGCCGCCCCACCGGGGAACGAATCTCTTCCATGTGTGGCTCTGCATACGCACGCAGAGTACATCAACGGCTAATCAGCCAACAACTCAGCGTGACGCAATGTATGACTGTCGTGCGCACGTCGGGTGAAACCCACGCGGTCAAAAAATTCCAGGATCTGGATCGCCAACTTGCGTCCAACACCGATGCGGTCCCGAAAAGCGGCGGCTTCGAGTTGCCCATCTTCGGCAAGATTGCGTGCAATCGCAGCAAGCTCCACTACCGCCTCATGCGTGAAAAAATGATCGTGTGCTATCTGGAATACCTCACCCAGGCGCGCCATACGCTGCAATAGCTGACGCACTACAGGCTCTTCCAGCTTCAGAACATTCGCTATATCCCGTACTCTGGGCGGTTGATAAAGAGACGTTTCCAGTAGAGGACACACACTAAGCCACAGAGCTTTCTCCTGCACAGATAACGTGATGCTATGACCGGGCAAATGCAGCCATAAACCGCTGGCTTTCAGCTCTCTTGCGACCAGCAATTCATCTGTGAGCGCGAGAAAAGCTGAGCGCTGCAAGGTCGGTGCGGTCATACGCCGCAGACGTTCACGATCTACACCAAGCATGTCTGGCGTGCGTGCATGCTCAGCGGCCAATGTGTCCAGCAGGCGTTTTTTGAGTGCCTTCCAGGCTGCAGGAAGAAACCCGATGCTCACCTCTCCTTCTTGTACGATACGCATGGGCAGTGATGTCCAAATGGTACGGGCTTCGTCTTCACGCAAGTTGCAGTTCAACGTGAAACGACGTAAGTCCACCCCATTGGCATCCGCCTGCAACATGACTTGTAAAGCATCGGCAAGTGCGCTGGTTTCCAATGCATGCAGCTGCGCGATCCGCGCGGGTGTACGTCGTCCGCGTGCGGGTGGAAAAATATCCAGCACAAGGCCTCCTCCCAAAGTTCGGGTGGCGGACTGGTCGCGCACAATGAAATGATCACCGTGTAAGGCACCGATAGGTTTGTCCAGCACCAATTGCACCAGCGCGTCCGCACCTGGGGCAATCCCATCGCCTTCCAATACTGATATGCGACCGATGATATCCACCGTACCCAGATGGATATGGACGGGCGTCCAATGGCGCAACGGTTTGTCTTCGCTCATCAGTACGCGTAGCCGTGCATCCAATCGCGTTACGGGTACATGCAGTGGTTCGGCCAACACCCAGTCTCCCCGCGTTACGGCTTCTTTGTCAAAGCCCGAGCCGACCAGATTAAGCGCGCAACGCTGTCCGGCCAAGCCTATTTCGGCGGGACGGTCCTGGGCATGGATACTGCGTACACGTACCGGGATATTAGCGGGTGAAAGTATCAATTTATCACCCACCGTCACGGATCCTGAAAACACCGTGCCGGTGACTACCGTGCCAATACCGGACAGGGTAAAGCAACGATCTACAGCCAACCGGAAATGGCCGCTGGCTAAACGCCTTTGCTGCGCCTGCGCTTCCGTCTCCAAACGTTCACGCAATTCGGCAATACCGTTGCCCATCAAAGCCGAAACAGGATAAATGTCGAAGTCTTCCAGGTTAGTGCCGGTCAGCAAGGCTGAAATTTCGGCCTTCGCCTCCGCGAGACGCGATTCAGAAACACGATCTATCTTGGTCAGTGCCACAACGCCACGCTTCAGACCCAGCAGATCGAGGATGTGCAGGTGCTCGCGCGTCTGCGGCATGGGGCCGTCGTCAGCCGCGACCACCAGCAGTACGAAATCGATACCGATCGCGCCCGCCAGCATGTTATGGATAAATTTTTCGTGGCCAGGGACATCGACAATGCCGAGTACATCGCCATTCGGCAAGGGCGTATAGGCATAGCCCAGATTAATGGTGATGCCACGCGCCTTCTCTTCTTTGAGACGATCCGCATCAATACCGGTCAAGGCTTTGACCAGCGCTGTCTTGCCGTGGTCGATGTGACCTGCACTACCGATAATCAAAAATGCAAGGAACCCAGTTGTGATTGCAGCATTTCCGTTTGTTCAAGGCAGCGCAAATCCAGGCAAAACGCCCCCTCATTTACCCGGCCAATGACAGGAACAGGTAGATTGCGAAAAGCTTGTTCGATTTTTTTCAGTGCTGTGCCTTCACCTTTGCCCTGCTGTATGGGCAGGATAGCCAGACAGAAACTGGGCAATAAATTAATAGGTAACGAACCGCTCCCGATCTGACTATGGCAAGGCTTCACCTCAACCTCTGCCACCCTGGCCAACGCAGCGCTCATGGCAGGCAACAGGGTATGAGCAGTACGTTCGATGTCCGTTGCTGCGCGTGCAAGCAAACGCAGCGTAGGCAATCGCGTTACCAGACGGTCCGGATCGCGGTAGAGCTGCAGCACGGCCTCCAGTGCGGCCAGCGTCATTTTGTCCACGCGCAACGCTCGTTTCAGCGGGTTTTTCTTGATTTTTGCTATCAGGTCGCGGCGTCCGACCATAATGCCCGCCTGCGGCCCACCCAGTAGTTTGTCACCACTGAAAGTAACAAGATCAGCACCTGCTACCAGCGAATCCATCGGTGTAGGTTCCTGGGGTAGTCCAAAGTCGCGCAGGTTGACCAGTGTGCCGCTGCCGAGATCCACCATGAAGGGCAAATTGTGGCCATGTGCGAGCTCTACCAGTGCGGATTCTTCCACACTGCTGGTAAAACCTTGAATGGCATAATTGCTGGTATGTACTTTCAGCAACAAGGCTGTTTTGGTGTCGATGGCATCGGCAAAATCCTTGAGATGAGTGCGGTTGGTCGTGCCGACCTCTCGCAACCGGCAACCCGCTCTTGCCATGATATCCGGCACCCGAAATGAGCCACCGATTTCTACCAACTCCCCGCGCGAAACAATCACCTGTTTGCGCAAGCCTAAGCTATTAAGTGCGAGAAACACCGCGGCGGCGTTATTGTTGACGACTGTAGCCGCCTCCGCGCCGGTAATTTCACACAGTAGCGACTCGATCAGATCATCGCGATCACCGCGTTTGCCGCCACCCAGGTCATATTCCAGGTTGCAAGCTTGAGAGGCAGCCATGACCACCGCCGCTACGGCTTCGTCGGGCAGGCGAGCACGCCCCAGGTTGGTGTGCAGCACGGTACCGGTCAAGTTAAGCACTGGGCGCAGATGAGGTTGAGCCGCACCACCCAGGCGCTGCGCCAGCACACTTGCCAACTGGATTTCTGCGAACGCGTCAGCGGGCAAATCCCGATTGTTTACCCACTTCTCGCGCAATTCAGCAAGTAATTGACGTACAGCTGAAGTCGTACTCTGGCGACCATGAATTTCTGTCAGCGCGCATACGGCAGGCAAGTTCAGCACCCGATCTACTGAGGGGATGGCAGGCAGTGGTATTGCCGGAGCATTTTCGGCTGGATGGGGAGATGGCAAACTCATGCGTCTTGCATACCTGGGAATAGTAATAGATTGGGACCACTACGCAGATAGCCCGCTTCATCCATGAGGATGTCCAGCGCCAGGCTGGTCAGATCATCGGCGATGGGATCAACCGCCATATTTTTTTCCATATAGAGAATTTTCAGGTAGCTATTGCACTCGTCGCAAGTTTCCGCCTTCACTGCCCCATCGTCACCTTCAATATTGTAATAGGCGATACCTTTGGTGGACTCGCAATGACTGCACTTAATCCGCACCATGTTCCATTCGCTTTCACATAATGAACAATGCAGGTAGCGTAGACCTTGTTCGACTCCGCCGATGCGCACCACACTGGCGGTAGGTAAAGAACCACAAACTGGACACAAGGTAGGTACATCTGGACGGGTAAAACCGTGCAGATCAAGGGCCGTAGCCAAGCGCACCCAGTAAACCTGCAGTGCAGCACCGATCAACGGCGCTGCGGCCAGATCCAGGCCGGCATAATCGCCACTGAGTATCCGGTCGGCAAAGCTTTCCATATCTGCGTCTGACAATGCCTGGATACGGGCAATTGCAGCCTGCGTTGCGGTGTTTGCCCGACCCGCCAGTTGTTCCAGGATAATGTGCAGACCCTCACGCCAACTGGCATCGCGTTGCATGGTCTGGGTATTCAAGGGGGGTATGCCATGCGCCTTGCACAATTCGATTTGCCCGGTTTCAGGCAGTATAGGTATGGACTGACTTTCCATTGCGTGCTGTTGCGCTTCGGCCAAAACACCCATGAAACTCAGGAAGTCGGCCATGGCATGCCCCGGGGCCAAGGCCATCAAGCGCCGTGAACGTTCCCCAAACAATACGTCAGGCGGACGCAAAAACGGGGGTTCAATTGAAGGTGGCTGGATAAATCCCGGTTCAATAATGGTCGTGGCCACGAATTTCTCCATTTTTCATTTTTCGATACCAGTCCAGGTGATGCTGCCGCGCCCAAGCCCCGGTCACTGTACCTCGCGTCATCGCTTCTACCGAGCCTTTGACCCATATTGCCGCATAAATATGAACAATAAGTCCGGTAATCGCGACAAAAGCACTGAGAGCATGCACCAGTACTGCTACACGTATGACGATGATCGGGACATAAGGTGCGAAATACGGCTGCCAGATCAATATCCCGCTAATCAATAGCAGGAGAATACTGGTCACCATGGTCCAGAAAAATAACTTCTGACCGGCATTGTAGCGCCCCACCGGAGGCAGTTTTTCCTCGCGATTGCTAACCACATCGTCCATTTGCCTGATCCATTGACGATCTTTTCCGGTAAAAAAATTATCTCCCCAGAAGCGAAATGCCAGAACAAGGAAAGCGACAAACATTACCACGCCAATGAAAGGATGCAGGATGCGTGTCCATGGGCCACCTCCCAACAGATGCGAGAGAAAGAAAAATGCCGGATGAAACAGCGCCAGACCGCTTAAAGCCACTAAAATAAAAGTGATCGCTACGAACCAGTGGTTAAACCGATCGGAAGGATAATAACGCTGTATCAGGTAAGGTCGCTTATGCATAATGGCTCCCAATCAAAATTTTCCAAGAGAATGCGGGAATCAGACTGTCCCGGTTCATTAAATATCCTCTTCCTCGGCACGCTCTATTTCCCCTTCCTTGACCTCGTTAGGTCCCACGGTAACGTAATGGAAAAAACCAACCAGTGCGGCCAAGCCCAAACCAGCTGACATGAGCGGTTTTGTGATCCCTTTCCATAACGATACTAATGGACTGATATGGGGATCCTTGGGTAAGTTGCTGTATATCCCCGGCTTGTCGGCGTGTTGCAAAACATACATCACATGGGTGCCGCCCACACCTTTTGGATCATAAAGTCCGGCATTCTGGTATCCGCGTTCCTTGAGGTCAGTAATGCGTCCCTCCGCATGATGGATCATGTCCTCCTTGCTGCCAAACACCAGCGCCCCTGTAGGGCACGACTTGATGCATGCAGGCTCCATCCCTACTGCGACGCGATCGGAACACAGGGTGCACTTGTATGCCTTGTTGTCCTTCTGCGAGATACGCGGCACATCAAACGGACAGCCTGTAATGCAGTATCCGCAACCGATGCAATTCTCTTCGTGAAAATCCACGATGCCATTTGCATATTGAACAATTGCTCCCGGTGACGGACACGCCTTGAGGCAGCCGGGGTCTGCGCAATGCATACAGCCATCCTTGCGGATCAACCATTCCAGTTTGCCCTCTTCGAGTTCAACCTCGGAGAAGCGCATTACGGTCCAGGATTCTGCCGATAAATTGGGGGGGTTGTCATACACTCCCACACAAGTGCCAATCTCGTCACGGATATCGTTCCACTCCATGCATGCCGCCTGACATGCCTTGCAACCAATGCATTTCGACACATCAATAAGCTTGGCCACTTTCGTGGTCTGCGTGTTCTGACGGATATCGGGTGAAGGCGTCGTGGTCGCTGAGCGACGTTGAATATCCAGGGATTGCAATGCCATGTCTCGTCTCCTCAAGCTTTCTCGATGTCAACCAAGAACGATTTGTACTCAGGTGTCTGAGTATTCGCATCCCCCACATAGGGAGTCAGGGTGTTCGCAAGGTAGCCGTTCTTGGCTACGCCCTTGAAGCCCCAGTGGATCGGAATACCAATGGTATGGACGGTCTTGCCATTTACGGTAAGCGCTTTGAGGCGTTTGGTCACGACAGCCACCGCCTTGATATGCCCCCGGTTGGAGCGCACCGTCACCATGCTGCCGTTGGCTATGCCTTTCTCTTTCGCCAGTGCTTCACCCATTTCGATGAACTGCTGCGGTTGCAGAACTGAATTGATCACTGCGTGCTTGGTCCAGAAATGAAAGTGCTCGGTGAGCCGGTAAGTGGTGCCCGCGTAAGGGAAATCCTTGGCGGTACCAAACTGTTCCAGATCGCCCTTGAATACCCTTGCTGCGGGGTTGCTCACCACTTTCGGATGGAGGGGATTGGTACCAATAGGCGTCTCGAACGGCTCGTAATGCTCGGGGAACGGCCCTTCAGCCATCTTGTCGAGGGCAAACAATCGTCCCACCCCCTCGGGCTGCATGATGAAGGGTTCCATGCCTTGATCCGGTGCCGAATCCGGTTTGAAGTCAGGCACATCAAATCCCGTCCATTTACTGCCGTTCCATTCTATAATCGCGCGTTTCGGATCCCAGGGCTTGCCAGCAGGATCACAGGAGGCCCGGTTATAAAGGATGCGTCGATTGGCTGGCCAGGCGAAAGCCCAATTCAAGGTCTCGCCCAATCCGCTTGGATCGGCATTGTCCCGCCGCGCCATCATATTGCCTTTTTCAGTCCAGGAACCCGTAAACAGCCAGCAACCACTGGAGGTACTGCCATCGTCCTTCAGCTGGGCAAAACTATCCAGTTGCTGGCCTGCCTTGAGAACAACCTTGGTTGCGTCCTTCGGATCGGTAATATCGGCCAGCGCTTTGCCGTTATACTCCCGCGCCAGTTCTTCGGAGCTGGGCACTTCCGGAATCGCATAGTCCCAGGTGAGATTGAGGATGGGATCAGGGAAAGCCCCGCCTTCCTTGCGATACATGTCTTGCAACGGACGGAAAATCCCCGCCATGATTTCTGCATCACCCTTGGCATCGCCGGGAGGTTCCGCGCCCTTCCAATGCCATTGCAGCCACCGGCTACTATTGACCAGGGCGCCGTCTTCTTCTGCAAAACAGGTGGAAGGCAGGCGGAATACCTCGGTCTGGATTTTGCTGGAATCCACATCGTTATATTCGCCAAAATTCTTCCAGAATTCCGAGGTTTCAGTGGCGAGCGGATCAATGATCACCAGATACTTTAGTTTGGCCAAGGCACCGCCGATTTTGGCCTTGTTGGGAAAAGACGCCAGCGGGTTGAAACCCTGACAGAAATAGCCGTTCATCTTGCCCAGAAACATGTCCTCGAATACTTGCAAGACGTCGTGCTGCTTGTCCAGTTTGGGCAACCAGTCGTAACAGAAATTATTCTCCTTGGTGGCAGCTGTCCCATACCATGCCTTCATCAGGCTGACAAAAAACTTGGGATAATTCTGCCAGTAGGACATTTGCCCGGGACGTGTCGGCTTCAGCGAACGCTTGCTCAAATATTCTTCGTAGCTGGCTTCCTTCTCACCAGGTACGGTGAGATACCCCGGTAACAGATTGGTAAGTAAACCCAGGTCGGTCAGGCCCTGAATGTTGGAGTGACCTCGCAATGCGTTGACACCGCCACCCGCCATACCCACATTACCCAACAATAACTGCACCATGGCTGCCGTGCGAATCATTTGTGACCCTACACTGTGCTGAGTCCAGCCCAATGCATACATCATGGTCATGGTTTTGTCAGGTGCGCTGGTTTCGGCAATCATCGCGCATACCTTAAGGAATTGATCCTTGGGCGTACCGCAGATATTGCTAACCACATCGGCTGTGTAGCGGGAATAATGCTGTTTCATCAAATTGAAGACACAGCGTGGATTCTGCAGGGTTTCATCCACCGTTGCGTAGCCGTCCGGGCCCATCACATAAGACCAAGTGGACTTGTCGTAGTTACGGTGTTCGGCATCGTAACCAGAAAACAGCCCTTCCTCAAAGGTATAGCTCTCATTCACCAGAAACGCGGCATTGGTATATTGCTTGACGTATTCATGCTGAATCTTGTCGTGGGCGAGCAGATAGTTAATCAAACCACCCAGAAAAGCGATATCAGTACCAGTGCGAATAGGCGCATAGTAATCAGCCACTGCTGCTGATCGATTGAAGCGTGGATCGACTACAACCAGCTTGGCTTTATTGTGGGCTTTCGCCTCCGTCACCCATTTGAAACCACAAGGGTGCGCCTCGGCGGCATTGCCGCCCATGATCAATACCAGATTCGCATTCTTGATATCGACCCAATGATTGGTCATCGCGCCGCGACCGAACGTAGGGGCAAGACTTGCCACCGTAGGTCCGTGTCAAACACGCGCTTGATTATCGAATCCGAGTATGCCCAGGCTGCGAACAATTTTATGAGTCAGGTAGCCGCTTTCGTTGGATGATGCCGAAGCAGCCAGGAAACCTGCCGACAACCACCGATTTACCGTAATTCCTTCCGTGTTCTTGGCAATGAAATTCTTGTCTCTGTCGTCCTTGAGATGCCGTGCGATGCGCTTGAAGGCATCATCCCAGGAAATGCGCTGCCATTCCTTGGAGCCTGCAGCGCGGTATTCCGGATATTTCAGGCGACTGGGACTGTGAACAAAATCTAGCAAGCCAGCGCCTTTGGGGCACAAGGTACCTCGGTTTACCGGGTGATCTGGATCGCCCTCAATATGGATGATCTCCAGTTTTGCGTTTTTGGCTTTGTCACCCAGGCTGTACATGAGCAAACCACAGCTTACCGAGCAGTAGGGACAGGTATTCCGGGTTTCAGTCGTACGCAACAGCTTGAATTCGCGCACCTCCGCCAATGCTGCGGTCGGTGAAAAACCCATTATGGCCAGGCTGGATCCACCTACACCCGCAGCACAGATTTTAAAAAACTGTCTCCGATTGACTTGCATCGATTCCTCCAATGGATGAAATGATTATTCAGATATCTGCAACAGTTGAAATTACACAAGACTCCCATACCGCTTAAGCAATTAATTCATATAAAAATACCAAGATAAATATCAAGCGCACCATAAAGACATAAATATAGACAAAATTATCCAAGCCGTTTACTAAAATTGCTTAAGTAAACAATTTAGGACCATGTCTTCTCTAGACTTGAAGTCGCCATGACGATTCGTTGCGCAGACGGAGTGTTGATTTGCAGACATAAGTTGATTGAAGACGGCTATACAAGCAAGCCAGAATAACTTGAACAGGGCTGTCTCCCGTGTTAAATGAAAACCTATTACCGGTTTTTAGAGCCCACCAGGAAGCGTCATGCGCAAGCAATAACGTTCGCAGAACAATTCAAATAGTGAAACCATCAATCTAGTCAAAACCTATTTACAATTACACAAACGAAAATAACCTACGCGAAAGTTCGAGCCTACTCAGGATGCTTCCATTGCTTGAAAATACTTTACAAGCAAAAGTATCAGCACGTTTTCAATAATTGGTGGAACAAGATACGAACAGCGGAATTTCGATCATTTCCAGACTTGGGAGTCGATCCGATAAATACAGAGAGAGATATCCTCTGCCGCGTTACATTTGGTTACAAACTGATACGCCTATTGCGGGCGCTTGGGCCTATTCTACGCACATGGACAGACGAAATTTTAGCTGGTCGTCTGCACAGTAACTCAACCAAGGAGATTGATCATGAACGTAAAACGCCCTGCGATTACTGCATTCCTATTAGCCGCTGGTCTACTTATTGGTTTACCAGGATTAGCGCAAGCACACGATGATGACGGTGGGCGACTTGGTATTAACCTTTCGTTTGGCGCCCCAGTTTATTACGGCCCCCCCGCTTATGTGTACACGCCCCCACCTCGAGTTTACTACGCGCCGCCGCGCCCGGTTTATTATGGCAACTACTATGGTTATTCCTCCCGCCATGAGCATTGGCGAGGACGTGAGCGTGGGCACTGGCGTCATCATGAGCACGATGACGATGATTAACCCAGATTGCGTACGCTAATCGTAACCCAGCCCCATAGCCTCGCGCACATCCCGCATTGTCTCGCGCGCGAGGTCTCGGGCCTTTTCGCATCCGTCAGCAATCAAATTTCGTACTAGTGACGGGCTTTCCTGATACATCCTGGCACGCTCGCGCATCGGTTCCTGCTCTTTCAATACGCCTTCGATGACCGGCTGTTTGCATTCCAGGCAACCGATGCCCGCACTGGTACAGCCGGCGCGTACCCAGGTTTGCACATCTTCGCTGGAATACACCAGATGTAGCTGCCACACAGGGCATTTTTCCGGTGAACCCGGATCAGTGCGTCGTACGCGCGCCGGATCGGTGGGCATAGTGCGAATTTTCTTGGTGACACTCTCCGTATCTTCGCGCAGGGATATGGTGTTGTTGTATGACTTGGACATTTTTTGTCCATCCAGACCAGGCATTCTGGAGGCGGTTGTAAGCAGTGCCTGGGGTTCGGCCAGGATCATTTTTCCTCCGCCTTCGAGATACCCGAACAACCGTTCACGATCGCCCAACGACAGGTTCTGCTGTTCATTCAGCAGTGCTTGGGCGGATTCCAGCGCTTCGTCATCACCCTGCTCCTGATAACGTGTACGTAATTCCTCGTACAGACGCGCCTTCTTACTCCCCATTTTTTTCACCGCTGTAGCAGCCTTCTGCTCAAAGCCAGGTTCTCGCCCGTACAAATGATTGAAACGGCGCGCCATTTCACGAGTAAATTCGATGTGTGGCACCTGGTCTTCGCCCACCGGAACCTGATTGGCCCGATAGATCAAAATATCTGCACTCTGCAGCAAGGGATAACCCAGGAAACCATAGGTGGAAAGGTCTTTCTCACTCAATTTTTCCTGCTGATCCTTGTAGGTAGGCACTCGTTCCAGCCAGCCTAGTGGCGTAATCATCGACAACAACAGGTGCAATTCTGCATGCTCTGGCACCTGTGACTGGATGAACAATGTTGCCTGGGATGGATCAACACCCGCAGCAAGCCAGTCAATCACCATTTCCCATACGTTATCCTGAATCACCTCCGGTGTATCGTAATGAGTGGTCAATGCATGCCAGTCCGCCACGAAAAACAGGCATTCATACTCATGCTGGAGATTAACCCAATTTTTCAATACGCCATGATAATGGCCCAAGTGCAGACTACCGGTAGGGCGCATGCCCGATAAAACGCGATTTGCGTACATGATTAAGATTAATTGGTGATAATTTGGATAAGTGTTGCAATCTCGGCGTGCCCCAATCCTGAGAAAGCACTTGTAATAATGATGACCAGCATCAATAGCGGACTCAGTATCAACCCCAGCCAGCCAATAAACATCAACGCAAGCAAGATATAAAATCCGTAAGGCTCAATCTGGGCAAAACGATATGCATAAGGTCCGGGCAATAAACTCACTGCAATACGGCCACCATCCAGCGGCGGCAAAGGCAGCAGATTCAGGGCCATCAGCACGGCATTGATGAAAATGCCAGCCGCACCCATCAGCACCAAGGGTTGCGTGTAGCTATCACCCAGCGATATCCCCAGTTTGATTACCAAAGCCCATAATATTGCCATGAACAAATTAGCCGCTGGCCCTGCAATAGCTACCCATAACATGTCGCGTTTGGGATTACGCAATGCGCCAAAATTGACCGGGACCGGTTTGGCCCAACCGAACAGAATAAAACCGCCACCCAATACTTTACTTAATAACAGAATGCTGAGAGGTACCAGTATCGTGCCCACCGGATCAATATGCTTGAATGGATTCAGTGTGACACGTCCCAACATCCAGGCAGTCGAGTCGCCGAAAAACTTGGCAACATAGCCATGTGCGGCTTCGTGCAGCGTAATCGCAAAAATGACCGGGATGATCCATATGCTAATTTTTTGTATCAGGTTGAGTTCCATTAATTTAATCCAAAAGGTTGCAGGTCTCCGCGTCCGGCGCGCACTAATACGGGGGTATCGCTAGTCAAATCAATGACTGTTGTGGATTCAACATCGCAAGCACCCGCATCTACGATTAGATCAAGACGTTTTTCCAAACGTTCGCGAATTTCTTCGGCTTCATGCATGGGCAGTTCATCACCGGGGAGAATCAACGTCATGCTGATAATCGGTTCACCCAGTTCTTCAAGCAATGCCAGTGTAACTAAATGCTCCGGCACGCGTAGGCCGATCGTATTGCGTTTTGGATGTTGCAAGCGGCGCGGAACCTCGCGCGTCGCTTCGAGTATAAAGGTGTAACTTCCTGGCGTATTCGCCTTCAGCAGCCGGAACTGACGGTTATCCACTTGCGCATAGCGGGCAATCTCGGATAAATCGCGACACATCAAAGTAAAATGATGTTTATCGTCCACTTCACGAATGGCGCGAATACGATCTTGAGCAGACTTGTCACCCAAATGGCAACCAAGCGCATAACTGGAGTCAGTCGGGAAAGCGACCACCCCTCCATCACGTAAAATGGCCACCGCTTGTTTGATAAGACGCGGCTGGGGTGTATCCGGGTGCAACGTAAAGTATTGCGACATTGCTTAGCAGCCCACCCAGTCATGCCAGATTGGCGTACATAAATCGGGCAAAGGAGGCAGGCGCCCAATGTCACGATAACCTTCACCCGGGGCATGGAAATCCGAGCCACGCGAAGATAACAAACCGAATTTCTGCGCAAGCTGGGCATATTGCGGGTATTGTTCCGGCGTGTGACTACCGGTCACCACTTCTATACCCACACCACCCAGATTCTTGAATTCTTCAAGCAGTTCATGCATTTTCCCGCTACCCATCTGATAACGACCTGGATGTGCAATGACTGCCTGACCTCCGCTTGCAACAATCCAGCTAACCGCCTCCGCCAGGCTTGCCCATTGGTGACTAACGTAACCTGGCTTGCCCTTGACCAGATATTTTTTAAACACGGTACGCACATCCTTAACAATGCCTTGTGCCACCAGATAACGGGCAAAATGCATGCGGCCAATCAAATTCTTGTTACCTGCATGTTGATAAGCACCTTGCAGGCTGTTCTTGATGCCTGCCTTATCGAGCTGGACAGCCATTTTTTCAGCACGCTCACCACGTCCGTGACGGATACCTTCCAATCCTTTTTTCAGTGTGGGATGTGTCGGGTTGATCCCTAAACCAACGATATGCAGGGTATGGCTACCCCATGTCACGGAAATTTCCACGCCATTCACCAACTGGATACCATGCTCTACAGCGGCCGCGTGGGCGGCTTCCAGGCCCGCGACATCATCATGATCCGTTAGTGACAATACCGTCACTCCCTGCGCGGCCGCACGTGCGACTAGCTCAGCCGGAAGCAACATGCCATCAGAGACATTGGAATGGCAATGTAAATCAAAATTTTGGTCTGGCATGATGGGTGACTTGTGAAGTACAGGCAAATCATAGCAAAATACCGTCTCCCCCACTATCCTGATACGTGCTTATCTATGCCTATCCCCGCGGAAATCCGCACCAGTTTTGCTGAAGCAAACAATCTTGTGCTGCAATCTTTTTCAGAATCCGGCATTCAAGCAGGCAGTCAAGTGACGCCCGACCAACTTGGCGAAGCCATTGAGCAGTTCCTGTATGTGTTCGATAAACTGGACAATGAACATGGAGAAGCCGGGCCTCTCCCCTACGATGACGTGAGCCAGCTGGGTGATCATGCTATTGGATTCATCATGGATCTGGCCTATTGGGCGGAACGCTTGCGTTTGCCAAAATCAAAAATGGATCTGGAAAAAACCGCACTGGCCATTGCGCACTGGGTTATCCGCCACGATGGCGAATTACGCACACTGGAACCGCTGGTCAATAGTCTGGCAGCCAGTGCCAATCTGACTCAGGACGTACCTACACTGACAGCTATGTGCGAAGTCATCGGTGATGTCATCGAGCATACTGCCCCTGCAATCAAAAGCGATCTGGAAAAAAACGATCCGACCCGCCCATGGCGCATCATCAATTTCAATTACGCGATTGTTGCAACACGTACCCAGAATAAGGCCTTGATGGAAAAAGCCTTTGATACGCTAGGGAGAAATTTGCCCGAGGATTGTCCGGAATTTTTCGAGCAAGGGTTGCAGCAGGCTCAAAAAGGAGTCTATGGCACCGAAGTGCGCGAATTGATGCAGGATTACTTTAAACGCTGGGCTACCAGGCACTAATACCATGAAATTCCTGTTTGATTTTTTCCCAATACTGCTTTTTTTTATCGCTTATAAGTTCGGTGGCATTTACGTTGCGACCGGTGTCGCCATTGCCGCCAGTTTTGTACAAATTGGCTGGGTGATGGTGCGCGGTAAAAAAGTCGAGCCCATGATGTGGATCAGCTTGGCGATTATTGTCGTATTTGGCGGCGCAACGCTACTGCTACACAATGAAACCTTCATCAAATGGAAGCCAACCGTACTCTACTGGCTATTTGCAGCAGTATTATTAGGCGGCTCCTGGCTCTTCAATAAAAACTTTATGCGATCGATGATGGCTAAGCAAATCAGCCTGCCTGACCCTGTATGGAACAAACTTAATCTGAGCTGGGCAGGCTTTTTCATCGTTATGGGTGCAACAAATTTGTATGTGGCGTACAGTTTTTCCACAGATGTTTGGGTTGATTTCAAACTGTTTGGCAGTACAGCCATGATGTTGGTGTTTGTGATTGCACAAAGCCTCATTCTGGCTAAACATATGAATAATGAGGAATAGATAGCATGTGGTACGCAATTATGAGCACCGATGTCAGCGATAGCCTGCCGCATCGAATGGCTGTTCGACCTGCGCACCTAGAGCGCTTGAAAACACTCCAGAATGAAGGGCGATTGCTGCTGGCGGGGCCATTTCGCGCTATCGACAGTCCGGATCCTGGCCCTGAAGGCTTTTCCGGCAGTCTAATTGTGGCTGAGTTTGATTCACTCGAAACCGCCAAAGTTTGGGCGCAGAATGATCCCTATGTAGCTGCAGGCGTTTACGCTAATGTGATTGTGAAACCATTCAAAAAAGTGCTGCCCGCATGAACACAATTGAACTTATACGCGACAGGCTGGCCTTAATGCCAGTAGAACATCTTGATATTGAGGATGAAAGTGCGCAACATGCCGGACATGCCGGTGCCAGAAGCGGGGGTGGCCATTTCAGGATGCATATTATATCCACTGCGTTCCATGGAAAAACTACCCTAGCTCGACATCGAATGGTATACGATGCGCTGGGTGAGCTAATGCAACACCAGATACATGCTCTAAGTATTACAGCGCATACACCAGAAGAATTATAGTTACCCTGATTAATTTAATAAAAGGAACACCAGATGCTATTGAAAAAAATTGCTGCCGCCACTGTTTTTGTTTGGGGACTTGCAGCTCTTACAGGCTGTAATGCAGCTGAAACTGCAGGCAAAACGGAAGCAAAACCAGCTGCGGTCTCATCCTCCAAACCAGTCGCGATTGTTAACGGCGTTGCCATTCCCCAAAGCCAATACAATCTGCTCAAGCAGGATCGAATTCAACAAGGCCAACCTGACAATGCACAGACTGAAGCCGCATTACGAGATAGCTTGATCAATGCACAGATACTGGCCCAGCAGGCAACCAAAATGGGGCTGGATAAGGATCCAACCATGCAAACCCGCCTGGATCTGGTTAAAACCGAAATGCTTGCTAAAGCATTTCTCGCAAATTACGTGAAAACCCATCCTATCAGCGAAGCAGAGCTGAAAGCTCAATACGACAAAGTTAAAGCTCAGATGGGCACCAAGGAATATGAAGTCAGTCACATCCTCGTTGGCAGCGAAGCTGAGGCCAAGAAAATCATTGCAGAACTCAACAGTAAAAAAGCCAAATTCGAAGATTTAGCCAAGAAGGAATCCAAGGATTCTTCTGCAGCTAAAGGTGGTTTGATTGGCTGGGCTGCTCCGAGTAACCTGGTAAAAGAATTTTCCGATGCAATGGTACAGTTGAAAAAAGGCGAATACACCAAAACACCTGTTCATACCCAATTTGGCTGGCACGTCATTCGTGTTGACAATATACGCGACCTGAAAATTCCGCCCTTCAGCGAAGTAAAGGATCAATTGCGTGGTCAAATGGAACAGGAAATGGTTAAAAAAGAAATTACGGATATGCGTGCTAGTGCCAAAGTAGAATAACTTCTCCTTTAAGCCGAAAAAAGCGCGGCGAATGCCGCGCTTTTTTCTTCAAGAGGCACGCAAAAATACAAATGCAAAAATCGTGTAAGCAACTATGCTGAATACACGTGGATTTGATGTAGCATACTGAGAAATGTGAGGCCAATGATGAGTGACAAAGACCGCCTGAATCTGCAGGATCAGTTCCTGAATGCCTTACGTAAGGAACATATGCCTGTGTCTGTGTTTCTGGTAAATGGTATCAAATTAGTCGGCAAAATCGAGTCATTCGACCAATACATGGTCATGCTAAAAGGGCACGACAATGTCAGTCAGGCTATTTTCAAGCATGCCATTTCGACCGTCTCACCTTCCAGACAGATATCCATGGAAGATAGTACCGTTAAACCAGAATAAATCAGGTTAAGGTACTGTTACCAGTTCAATGTAATCTTATCTCAACTTCAGAAAAACCATATCTCTTTATGGGGAGATCATCCCACTCCAGCATTCCGCATTCGCATAGAGAGCACTCGTAAAACCACACGCAGCACAGGACAAACTGTGCTCGCCCATCTTATTAGCGCATGATACGCCCAATCTAAATTGGGCCTTCATTCCCGCCCATGAATAAAAAAATTCATACACTGAAAAATATACTATAAGATTTTAGTACAATCATAAATCGCCATCTCAAGGTGGTGATTAAATACCCACACCAAACAAACCAAATTGGAGGAATAAAAATGCTACACAAGCAAATCAATACGCTATTTGTGGTAGCCGCGCTGTTTGTCGGCGTCGGGCATGCCACGGCTGCAGAACGCCTTAAACCTTTTGAGTTGGCCTCAACCGATGCCAACGGCGATCTGGCGCAGATCACTGCGCAGGTCAAACAGAAACTGACGGCCAACGGATTTACCATCGTCGGCAGTTATGCCCCCTATACCGATATGAAACTGCCCAGTGGGGCGGTTGTTTCCGCCGATGTGATCGGGGTTACCAATGCGGCACTCAAGCAGGCCGCCAGCCAGACTGATTTTGGCGGCTATGCCGCTGTACAACGGGTGACTGTGACCAAGGTGAATAATCAGGTGCAGGTGAGTTTTACCAATCCGGTTTATATGGCGAATGCCTATCGGCTGAAAAACAATCTGGAAGGCGTCGATGCACAATTGAAAAAGGCGCTGGGCAGTGAGGAGGCGTATGGGTCGAGCAAGGGGCTGACGCCTTCGGGTTTACGCGATTACCATTACAAGTTCATGATGCCTTATTTCACGGATCCGGATACCTTGGCTGAATATGGGAGTTATCAGGAGGCCCTGAATGCGGTCAACGCTGGACTGGCTGCGCATAATGGCGGAACGACCAAGGTCTATCAGGTGGCGATTCCGGGCAAGGATGAAACGCTGTTCGGGGTGGCTTTGTCTGGTAAGGGGGATGCCTGCAGCGGGGATGCGCACATTATGAGCAAGATCGATTTCAAGGATATTAAGTCTACCGGCCATTTGCCTTATGACATCCTGGTCTCGGGCGGGAAAGTCTATGCATTGGGGGCTAAATTCCGTATCGCTATCAACTTCCCGGATTTGAGCATGATGGGGAACAATAGCTTTATGAGCATTATGTGTGCCCCGGGCGCCATCGAAAAATCCCTCAAAGAGGCCGCTAAAGGCGCTTGATTTCCAATAAAACAGAATAAAGGTCCAGAAACCTATCACCTAAACAGGCAAAATTTAGCCACTGGACCTTTCACTGTTCTTAATACAACATAACGGGGATATTAAAACGACCAAACCTGTTTTTGTATGCTCCCCACTTTTTGGAACCATGGATTTTAATCATCGAATCCGACGGTGCAATGCTATCACTTGCGCTTGACATCTTGTGCAGGCATCTTGAAGAACAGAGGAACGACAGGCAATTCTGAGCGGGACTGCACTCAACCCTACGAAATCTGAAGTCACCATTCAAATATAACAAACCGAGTTACTCAGATTAAACGGCGCCGCGCTATCAACCCGCTTAATCCAAGAGCGGATAATAATAAAATAAACGAGTCTGGAATGGGTACGGGAGTTGCTAGCGTGTAGCCCATAGCCGTCAATTCTGTGTTATCCCCGCCAGAAATGCTGAGCAATTGATTTTTTCCAACCGCATAATTGTAGGCATCAGTAGGGCTTCCTGCCCAGTCGCCGAGATCCCCTTTCGTCGAATCACCGTTAAAGGTATTGATCTGGCTTTTACCCCCATCAAGGGATAAATATGCATTGGTGCCGGTAAGGTCGAGCTGAGCTGGCGCAGAATAGCGAAAGAGATCCAGCAATGATTCGCTACAGGTGCTGCCCCCAGTGCAGGAGGGAACCAGAGCACTACTACGACCCATGACTTCGGAGATCTCATGCATGGCGACACCGATAAAATCATAAGCACCCGTTACAGCACGGTTGTTGGGATCAAAAGTCCACGCCGCTGTACTGTCGAAGCCTACCCCGCCATCACTGCTGTGGGGTCCGCTAAAGGTGCCAAGACCGAGAGCCTTGGCATTAGCGGTATTGACATCTATCGAGCGCCCGTTCGTGGGATCCGAAGCCGGCAAATAGCCTGGTGCGCCTACATTCGACAATGCAGTGCGCACGGTAGCGTAATCATAATTGACAAAATAACTGCTACTGGCTCCCAACGAGCCACTGCCCAATGTTTGTCCATTAACCTCACCCCAGCCAACATTCAAATTAATATTGATCGGATTGGTGAAGGTATTCTGATAAAACACGACAGCGTTCTGAAACGCGGAGGTGAAACCAGATGGAGCGCTGCTGACACTGGAGTCATAACTTACATTAAACGTGAGTGCCTGAGCCAATGGGGCCGAAAGCAAGCCCAGAGCAAGCGTTAAAGCAGAGGGATTGAAGCACGTCCTTGGCCGGGACAATAAGGCAAGTTTCGATAGCATCGCGATTCCTCCTTGATTTTAGATTTCGCTCATGTGGCTCAAACAGGGTTCATATTTTCGCCAGAATCCCCTTGGCTTCTTCGATGCCAGGAAAACTAGTCTTGGCCGATATCGCCTGTTCCAAATGCGTTTTGGCAGATTTCATATCGCCTTTTTTATAGAACAGCATGCCCAAGTGATATTGGAATATAGACACTTTTGGAGCTTTCTCTACTGCTTTTTCCAAAACGGGTTGCGCACTATCAAATGCACCCGATTTGACATAAGCCCATCCCAATGTATCCAGAAACACCGGATTGTCCGAATTTTCAAAGCGTTTGGCCAGCCCTATTGCCTTTTCCAAGCTTTCCTTGTCTCCCTTCGTATCGGTCAAAATGGAGGCAAGATTATTAGCGATTACATCGGACTGGGGTGAGAGTTTGAGAATATTTTCATACTCTGAGATTGCCTTATCGACATCCCCTGTAGTTTGATAAATTTCAGCTAATGAGGCCATCAACTGAATATTTGATGGGATTGCGTCGAGTCCCTGACGCAAAACCAGAATAGCCGACCTGGCGTCACTTTGCATCAAATCAAGCTTTGCAAGCGAGATATAAGCAGCAGGATTTTTAGGATTGAGTTGAATTACTTTTTTGAATGCATTGGTCGCTGCCGGGTAATTTTTCTGGTTCGCATCAATATCGCCCAAGAGCGTATACGCTGCGGCATTATTGGGCGCATCTTTCACGATCTGATTTAGCCGCGCAATCGCTTGATTGCTTTTTCCATCCAGGACTAAAGACTTGACCAATTCAGACAGAATATCCGGAGATTGGGGGGATTTTTGCAATGCAGAATCAAACTCAACAACCGCTTTATCAAACTTTTTCTGCGCCTGATAAATCATGCCCAACCAATAATAGCCAATCGGTTGCTGCGGCAGTATCTCTTTTACCTTTGACAAATAAGCTTCAGCTTTCGACCAATTCTTTTGAGTAGCTAAAACTTTAACTTTGGTCTGTATGGCTACCAGATTCTGTGGGTCTTTCTCCAATATGTCATCCACATCTTTCAATGCACTCTCATCGTCACCTATTGATCCCAGAAAGTCGGCTCTGGCAAGTCGGATATCCAACTTATCCGGATACAGGGATACAGCGTTATCGAATGTATCGCGCGCCAGTTGAGGTTCCTTATTACCCATATACGCCTTGGCAAGCAGACTAATGACTTCAATTGAGTCAGGTTGCGCCTTAAGCACCGATCTGAAATCAATGACTGCATCCTTCGTATCGCCTCTACTCAACTCAATTTTCCCACGCAAAAGCAAAGCATCGTTATCTTGCGGATTCGTCTTCAAAATTTCTGAAATAATCTTTTCTGCTTCTGCTGTTTTGCCCGCCGCCAACTTCAAACGCGCCCGTTGCTCGTTAGCTTTCGTGGCATCCGGTCCTGTCTTGTCTAGATTGGCAATATCCTGATATACCTGCAATGCCTTATCCGGTTTACCCATCGCTTCGTACAGTTTTGCCAGCCCGAATCGCAACTGGTATGACTTGGATTTAGGCGCATTCTGGATCAAGGTCAATAATTCTTTTTCTGCAGCTTCACCACTTCGGCGAGACGCCAGAAATTGTGCCAGTAATAAACCGCGTTTTTGATCTTCTGGATCGGCTTTAATAGCGTCCCGCAGTACTGCCTCCGCCTTTTCAAGCTGATTATTATTGGCATAAAAACTAGCCAGCATCGCCCTGTATTCTAATTTTTTTGGGTCAATCGAAATGATCGTTAGATATAATTGTTCAGCTTTTGAAAAATCCTTATTTTTTATTGCCAAATTCGCCAGTTCCAAATGCAAGGTGATATTTTTCGGGCTCGCTTTTATACCTTTTTCGAGAACGATTTGTGCTTGGGCATTATTGCCCTGCTTCCCGTAAAGAAAGGCCAGCAGACTGACTGCATCAGCCTGAGAAGGATCTGTAGCCACGACGTGGTTAACCTCTTTGATCGCGTCCTCGATATCGCCCTTGTGCATCATAATTGCCGCATGCAATGTTTGACCAGCTGCATTCTGAGGTTGCTTGGCCAAAATATCGTTAGCCATTTTTTCTGCCTTGGCAGTATCGCCCGTGAGCAAATAGATCTTGCCTAACTTAGCCTTGGCAGGTAGAAAATCGGGTTGAACTTCTACTGCTTTCAGATAATTTGCATATGCTTTGGGCCAGGCCTTTTGTTGCTCCTCGATTTCTCCACTCAGGTAATAGGCTTCGGCATTCTTGGGATCAAGTTGCAATACGTTTTTCGTCTCAACCCTCGACTTATCGTAGTCTGCCTCAGCATAGTAATCTTTTGCTTTTTTCAGATGTTCCGCCATGCGTTCAGCTTTACTGCCACATCCGGACAATGCAATCGAGGCTGCGAACATCAACCCCATTAATAAGTTGATTTTTCTTCCTGAACCCATTCCGACTTCCTCCATTTATCTGTTTCGATTTTTCTTAGTCAGGTCACGCTGACATACTCTCATTCACTCAATTGCGCCTCTTGCCACCAGAATCGTCAATGCGGTAAAAATCACCCAACGCATAATATTCCAGCGCCTGACGGTATTGGTTAATACCAATTCGATGGCATAAAACAGGATAATCAGCTTCGCGACCTCAACCCCAACATTTGTTCCTCCCAGCCTAAATAAATGCAGGTCTGGTAAATTTGGCACGACCAGAGCGGTAAAAATAATCAGGTAATCCATAGGAGTGCCATTAAACCTGTCCGTGTGCGAGAATCGAAAACCGATGGCAATTGCCAGCACCAAAGCTCCCAATAAAACGTTTCTGATCATCACGAAATCGGCCAATACACCAGGTGAAACCTGTGCGAGGTATACCACTACCGCCAAGGTTGTATAAGCGACGGTTCGCTCAATAGTATGAAAAGCTTGACCACGACGTTTCACATAGCTGGCGCACATGATAATCAGCAATATTCCGGCCAGCGATGCAATATCTCTGGACACATTTTCAACAAGAAGCGACCCCAAAACCAGAAATAGCGCAATAACGCTCACAGCAAAATAAAACCCCGCTTTCAAGAGCCTGTCATCCTGACGCAACCAGCGGATCCAACGCTCAATCGAGAAACGGCGCCGACCATCGTGCTGAACATGTAATCGCCATCCTGTCGCAGAGGCGACCCGAAAAAAAATAACAATCGCCAAACAAAGGAGTAGATAAACAGAAACAACTATGCCATCCGACTGGAACCGCAGAAAATAGGCACTCAAAACAAAAATAGATTGCGTGAAGTAAATCAGGAAAACCGCTTCGTAGTGGTTAAATCCCAAACCCAGCAATTTATGATGGATATGATTTTTATCAGGTGAAAACGCCGAACGGTGCTCGTAGATTCTTTGCCCAATAACCATCACCGTATCCAGGACGGGCAACCCTAAAATCAGGAGCGCTATGGCGGGGCTGAGTACAGGATTGACTTGCTGGGTCAGCGTAATCACCAGTACGCCGGCAGAAAACCCCAAAAACTGACTACCCCCATCCCCCATAAAAATACGGGCCGGATAGGTGTTGTAACGCAGAAAACCTAGAATACTGCCCATTACGGAGACAGCAAACAATACTACTGCTGTGCCGTTTACCATATACGCCAGCAGCGCGATCATGCCCAGACTCAATAAAGTCGTGCCAGCGGCTAAGCCATCAAGGCCATCTGCCAGATTGATCGCATTGGTTATACCAAGCAAAGCGAATACAGTTAATGGGATAGCGAGATAATCAGGCAATGCGCCCGCATTCCAAAATGGCACATACCTGATCGAGATACCACCGTATATGACGACAATCAGGATGGCTAATATTTGGCCGAAAAATTTTATCCGGAAATCCAGATTCTTGCGATCATCCCAAACGCCAAAAAAAAGAATGATGCCGACACCGGCTAGTATTCCTTCAATACCGCGCTGGGGCATCAGCCACATTGCCACTGGCAACATTGCACCCACAACCATGGCTACCCCGCCTATCCTTGGAATCGCTACGGTATGAACTTTGCGCGCATCGGGAATATCAATTATCTGTAACCGTTCTGCAAGACGCATCAGCGGCTGGATCAGTACCATCGTCAGAAACACAGCGATGATAAAACCGAAAAAAAGGATCACTGCATCATCCTAATCAGGAATGTACGCAGGTAACTGCGGCGTGATCGCACGTGCAAAACTGGCGAGACGTTCATCCGCCTTTTGCATACCTTGATCACCGTTAACAGTTGTCGTTAAACGTATCATGGCACCATCTGTGCGGTTTCTGGTAAGCGCATCCCAGAACAGCCACCATTTCACTGCATACTCGTTCGTAATTACCCGGCCTCGTTGCTGGAACCAGTAATACACCAGTTCCTTGTTATCTCCCTTCTGAATCACGGTGCGATTGACCCTTAATGGATGGCCATTCACGCTTGCCCCGGCTATTTCTGGTTGAGTGAGCTCCGCCATCACCCAGCCATCTCCAGGTATGCAGGAACGCGGAGAATGCGCCGATGCACCTTTGCGCTGTGAAGCATAGTAAGCAATGTATAAATTTACCGCATGATGATCTGAATCCACATAATCGGCGATGATGTAATCGGTAAACTTCAACGCATCGATATAAATCTGATCGAGATGACCACCCTGCCCATGCCATTCACCGACTTGCAACGGGAAATTTGTGAAATTGGTCCGTTGGGGTGGTACCTCAGCGCGATTGGGTAAGGCGGTCGACAGAACGGCTACGATTAACAACAATACGATCGAAGCGATAAACGAATAGGGCAAGCTGCGGTGCAGGACTTGTGCATTATTAGGCGAAGGTGCAGGAAAATCCAGACCGAATACCTCGCGTAACGGCTTTTTCTCCTTCCCGATTTTGGCCAGCAACCACATTTCAACAATCAGAACGCCGGTGCACGACATGAATACCACCCAGCCTTCAAATTCATGTAGAAAACCTTCCGCCATTGAGGGGCCCCAATTATCGACCGTAATACCAATAACGCCGATGCGGAAACTGTTCATGAACACCGTGATTGGCATGCTCGATAAAAAAATGATTGCGCGTTTCCAGAATGCGCCTTTGAAAAAGTAAGCCGCAATAAAACTGAGTGTCATCAGCGGGAATAAATAGCGCAGCCCACTACAGGCATCGATTACCTGCAATTTGAATACGCCAAGATCAATGACATTTCCTTGCAGATAGACGCTGATACCAAACAGTCTGATAACCGCAACGCCGAGTTGAGACGAAATTAATTGGAGTTGGGCGGAAAGATTATTAAAGAGGAAGCTCGGTAATGGCACCATGAAAACCAAAATCAGTAATGGTACCCATATCAATTTGAAGCCACGCCAACCGGTATAGGACAATACGACGCCTGCCAACGTAAGCAGGAAGGCATACTGCACAATCACATAGAGTGTGGCCAGATTGCCGATAAAGAAGAGACCAACACCGATCAGCACAAGTACAAGCCCAGGCCAAGAGCCGGGATAAGGGATTTTTTCCAGCAGTTCTTTTTTCTGCCAGATTAGAAACAGCACGATGAACGGCAACAGGTAAGCGTAGCTATACTCTTCCATGCCCCATGTTTCGACCATCACCTTCAAGCCATCCCTGAAAGTAACCAGTAGTAACAGCAGCGCTACCAGCATTGATGCCCAGGTTAGCGGTGACTCCTTCCATACTCGCACGCCTGCTTCGTCCGTACTCTTCATCCATCTTCCTCTAATTGGCTTTTTTATTTAATCTCCGGCACCACAGTGACTCGCTACTAAAATCCCCCTATTTGAAGCAGTCTATATAACCATTCCGAACAGGTACTTTAGTACCAGAAGATCATAGTTTATACGCTAAGTAATAATTTAGGGGCAACAACACAATAATCCGTCAAAGTTATTCGGAAATTTTCAAGCATGGCTTAAAATTTTTTGCACAGCTGTTTGCACGGAAAATTGCTCTTGTAACAACTGAAAGGCATTTCGTCCCATTTGCTTTCGCAACTCGGTGGAATGTATAAATTGCAGGGCATTTTTCAAAAGTTCTGCATCGTTGCCGTTCACGCTCACAAACCCCGCCTTCGCCTGCGAGATGACCATTTCAAGATCATTTCCTCTATTCACACTACCCAGTATTGGTAATGACTGTTTCATATAGCCAAGCAACTTGCCCGGAAAATTATGCGTCTTGTGATCCTTGTGCAAACTGAAAAGCCCCACGTCGAATGCTGAAAGCATCTGTTCGTATTCGACCTGATCGACCGCGGGCAGGTAAGTAATATTGCTCAGCTTGTCGGCCTGGATAGCGCGTTCTATCAGCGCCACCTCATCGCCCTTGCCGACAAAAATGAAATGGGCGGTGGGCACATCCCTTAACGACTTTGCCAGCCTGACCAGATTCATCATGTCCTGGGCATGGCCAATATTGCCGCCGTAAAAAAAAACCACCTTGCCAGCCAGACCCAGCTTTTCCCGGTAGACGCTGCCCCTCGCAGGCAAAGGCTCGAGCGAAGACCAGTTGTACAGCACGTCCAGCCGGGACAAATACTTCCCTGATTTGTCGAAATACGACAAATTCGATGGCGACTGCACTGCAATCACACTGGCAGCGTTGTAATTAATCAGCTCGAATAGCCGGAAATAAAAATACACCGGCGAATATTTTTTTATCAGTCCGTTATCCACCACCCACTGCGGAAAAATATCGCGCAGGATCAGGAAAGACCGGCATTGCCACAGGGTCTTGAGCTTATAAACCAGGGGCCCGAAAAATATGGTCGGCGAATAGTAAACAATCAAATCATGAGGATTACGCTTGAAATAGTGACCCAATATTCGCCATGCCCGGAGCGACAGCAGCGTCTCATTGATCGCGCGCCTGACCCGGGACACATTCTTGATCGAACCTGTCCGGTAACGCAGCACGCGCACACCATCCAGATCCTCAATCACAAAGGGCTCGGTTAATGTATCGTCCACCGTGCATACCGTCACCTCATGCCCCTGCGCAATACACGCCAGCGCAAGATCATGCATCATCCTTGCCGCAACCTTGATGCTTGCAGGCAGATAATCGTCAACAATCAGCAGCAGGCGCATGAAATCAGGACTGGTAATGCATATAAAGATCGGGATGCGCTTCCATCCAAGCATGCATGTCGATCAGCATGGTTTCATAGTCGGGCACAGCGTAATCAAAATCCTGCCGGCTGCACACCAGGCTCTTGTCCACCGCATAATCATCAGCAGGACTAATCGTTATCGATTTGTTCCAGACCCGAGTGAATAATTTCAGCAGATTGTATTTGGATATTTTTTCCGTGAAGCACAGGTGATATAAACCCGAAATATTCTGCTGGATGAATGCATGGGTAGCTTTTGCAAGTTCCAGTGTCGTCACCCCCGTCCAATATGCCTGCGTGTATCCGTGAATTTCCGATTGCTGTTTTAGAAACCAGTCCAGCAGACCGGTACCGTTGTGCTTGAGTTCTGGCCCTATGATAGAGGTACGAATAGTCAAATCCCGATCGTTGATGACTTCACCCAACGCCTTGGTTCTCGCATAATTATCATCCCCATCCCTGAAGGCCTCCTCGCTGTACGCACCGTGTTTCCCAGAAAAAACACAGTCGGTGCTAATATGAATCAGTTTAAAATTGCTCCTCCTGCCCAGAGCAGAAAGAAAATGCGGCAGATAGCTGTTGATCTGGATGGCAGTACCAATATCATTAGCCGACTTGCTGACCAGCACGCCGATACAATTTATGACGACATCTGGCTGGATGCCAGTCAGCGCCTGTTCCAGTGCAACAAAATCCAGCACATTCAGCAACTCTGTCGCACCGGCACACTTCTCTCTCGCAATACCGACCACATCATAATCATGAGTAGAAAGCAGATACTCAGCCATGATGTGGCCCGCCATGCCCGCACATCCAAGCACAACCACTTTCTTCACGTCAGTATTCCTTCCATACCGTTCTCTTTATGTAATCTACATAACTGACAATTATCCTGACTACTTTTTTGGAAACGTTTTCTGTACCGTAATCGGCTACCAGGCGTATCACATTGCTGTTTTCATTCCACTGCTCAGTAACGATTCTGATGGCATCGAGGATATCCTCGCGACATAGCCCCGCCATAATCAATGTGCCTTCATCCATTCCCTCAGGACGTTCATGAGCCTGACGGATAGTTATCGCCGGGAATCCCAGTATGGAAGACTCTTCAGTAATTGTGCCGCTATCTGAAACGACACAATAGGCATGTTGCTGAAGAGCGATGTAATCAAAAAATCCCAGCGGCTTCATGAACTCGATCAAGGGATCAAAATGACATCCAGTCAACGCCTCGATTTTTTTCCGCGTACGTGGATGAGTCGAAACAATCACACGTTTGCCATAGACTTGTGCAATGGCGTTGAGCGATTCCAGCAAATTTTTGAAATTGGTCTCGGAGTCAATGTTTTCTTCGCGATGCGCACTAACCACAAAAAAATCTCGCTCATCCAAACCAAGATTATGAAGAACGCCGGATGCTTCTATTCCGCCTTGATAAAACTGTAGTACCTCCAACATAGAAGACCCGGTTTTGATGATCGTCTCAGCATTGATGCCTTCGGCAATCAAATAACGCCGTGCATGTTCCGTCAGGACCATATTGATATCGCTTAGATGATCAATAATCTTGCGATTGATTTCTTCTGGTACACGCTGGTCGAAACAACGGTTGCCTGCCTCCATATGGAAAACCGGAATTTTTCTGCGTTTGGCTGAAATGACAGCAAGACAACTGTTTGTATCACCATACAGCAGCACACCATCAGGTTTAACCTCGGCCATAACAGCATCGGATTTCGCAATGACATTGGCAATGGTCGTGGCAGCGTTATCGCCCGCGGCTTCAAGGAAATAGTCTGGTTTTTTAATCCCCATCTCCTTGAAGAATACCTCGTTCAACTCATAATCGTAATTCTGCCCAGTATGAACCAGCACATGCTCGGTGTATTTCTCCAACTCGGCAATGACACGACTCAATTTGATTATCTCCGGCCGTGTACCAACAATGGTCATTATTTTTTTCATAAAGTTACTGAGTCGCCAGTTCGTTTTTGATGAATTCCAGTTCCATCAACATCGCCACCATGCCGTCCACATCCAGGCGCTCGGTATTCTCGGAGGTATAATCCTCATCCGCCGACAATCGCGCCTCACCCTTTACAAAATATTTTGCGTAATTCAAATCACGCGTATCGGCAGGCACCCTGTAATAGCCACCCATATCTTCTGCCTGTGCATACTCCTCACGACTCAGCAAGGCTTCATGCTTTTTTTCGCCGTGGCGCGTTCCTAAAATTCGGATTTCATCGTTACCATTGAATATTTTTGTCAAAGCCTGTGCCAGCGTTAAAATTGTAGCTGCGGGTGCTTTCTGTACAAACGTATCGCCCTGCTTGCCATGCTCGAATGCGAACAGAACCAGATCAACCGCTTGCGGTAACGACATCATGAAGCGCGTCATATTCGGATCGGTAATCGTCAAGGGTTTGCCTGCCTTGATCTGCTCGACAAACAATGGAATCACCGACCCCCTGGAAGCCATCACATTGCCATAGCGCGTATTACACATCACCGGCCCATCCGCCGGCACATTTCGGGAAGTGGCAACAGTCACTTTTTCCATCAATGCCTTGGTCATCCCCATTGCATTGATCGGATACACAGCCTTGTCGGTACTCAACACAATCGCGTTTTTTACCTTATTATTAATGGCTGCTTTAAGGGTATTCTCAGTGCCTAGCACATTGGTTCTGACCGCCTCAATCGGATAAAACTCGCACGACGGCACCTGTTTCAGAGCAGCAGCGCTGAATACATAATCCACGCCGCGCATGGCTGTATTGATACTGTCAAATGAACGCACGTCACCAATATAGTATTTGATCTTGTCATTATTATATTTAAGGCGCATGTCATGCTGCTTGGTTTCGTCACGACTGAACACGCGTATTTCACCGATGTCAGTATTGATAAACGCATCCAGCACGGTGTTGCCAAACGAACCGGTGCCGCCTGTGATCAACAAAGTTTTATCTTTAAACATAATCTCGCTCCGTTTTATTTAAATACTTATTAAATCCAGACAACCAGAACATGATGCATCGTGCAAATTAATATCAGCAGACATGCCCCATACCACAAGACTTGATGATTTCAATATACTGGTTAAACCTTTGCTCAGGCGTTGGCAATTCAGCTAATACCTTGCTACCCCTATCAACAAGCAGCTCCCAGGTATCCGGGCTATTCACAAGTAATAATATTTTTTCTGCGGCAGCCTTTGCGTTCCGGGGTTCATAATAAAGCGCCGCATCTTTGCAGGCATCATGAGCAAATCCCAGGTCTGTAGTCACAATCGGCCTTTTCATCGCCATCGCTTCTGGATAATTTGCTGAAAATGTTTCCAGCAAAGATGGAAGAAATGATATATGGCAGCTCTCGTAGACTTCTGGCCCTTCACTCACCTTTACAGTACCTATGTTACAAATATGCTTTTCGACACCAAGTAATTTAGCTTTTTCAATTATGATCTTGAGTCCGCAGTCATCCGCTGGGAGTGTTAAAACAAATTCAAAATCCAGGTGTGTGTTCATTGCCCGAATATGCATTGCAACCTCGGGTAATATTTTCAGATTCTTCCCGGGAAAATAAGCCGACAAACACAACAATCGCACCCTTTCGCCATGTTTCGGAAAGCGTGGCTCTACTTGTCTGTTCCGATAAAACTGACTACATGTATTCGAAATGACATGGATCAGGTCTGGCGTAATCTTCAGTCTATTCACCAAACCCTGTTTGGCAGGCATAGCCTCAACAATCCATATATTCGCTTTTCTGAACCAGTATGCCTTATATAAAATCGTCAACAGCATTCGTATCCTACTGGATACAGCACCCAGTGCATTGAAAGCCAATAAACTTGAATGCGTCACCCAACCATCTGCTACACCACAAATATGTGGGCCATTAAATTTTACATATGCCGGTCCAAAAAGAGTAAACACGGCATACGACTCAGTTGCGACATATAGGTTTTCCAGCTGTTTACGTACAGATTTAGAACGGGCCGGTGACACATCGAAAACTGTCGTAAACGATTTGATGCATGCAAATTCTGCTTCAGTCAACTCTTTAACCACCGACTTTGAAAGGGCATAATGCCAATCAACCCCATCATTGTTATACATCGCCTGGCGGATAAAGGATGTTGCTACCTGCAACGCCCCACCCTTAACCAAGGTGGATGCATTGAATAAAACTTTCATAAGTTCAGGCCACCCTGGCATGTTGCGCCGCTTGTGAGTACATGTTTCCGTATGCCTCGGCCCTACTCGACCATGAATAATTATTTACTGCCAAGGCATGTGCTGCCTTCTTAATAGCTTGGCAGCGTGGTTTATCGAGAATCAACTCAGCAACGGCGTCTCCCATATCATGATAATCACTCACCGAAATATAATGCACACCAGCATCCGCTTCTTTAATTCCAGAAAATGCTTTTTCAAAGCCAATGACCGCGAGCCCTGAAACCATAGCCTCAATGGCCTTATTGACTATCCCACAGTTTTTATTAATGGGCACGACAGCTATTCCACACTTGGCATAAATATTTTCAAGGTGTTCAATATAATCGGTAAAGATGACACCTAAGGAGTTGGCAAAATAATCCTTTACCTGCATTGCCTCGCAACTCAATCTCCCTACTACAAATAATTTTGCTTCCGGACATTTTTTAATCACAATCGGCCAGCTGGTTTCGAGAAATTTTTGCAGTGAATGTAAATTTTCTCCCACCAATTGGGCTACAAATATAACGTCTCTTTGTTCGAACGTATGAGCAGCTATATCGAATAACGCCGGATTAACACCATTAGGTATAATAGAAGTGTCTATAACAGGATTAAGTTTATTTAAGTAAGCTGCATCAACTTCCGACATCACATGAACCTTATCAAACTGAACATACGCAGAGGCTTCATATTTTCGTGTTTGATAAAGCTGCCACTTCCTATAGATATACTGAAAGCCTGAATACTGACCGGTTTTTAGCAAATTTTCCAAAGTTAACGAATAGCTATCATTGATTGATGCAATAGTTCCTATACCAGATGGCACTGTATCTCGATACTGCGACATTGTTATAATGTCAAAATGAACTACATCAGGCTGAAATGAATTGATGAGCACACTGAGTTTCTCACGAAAATCCTTACAGTCATAACGCTCAATTGGAAATAATCGATTTTTCAATAATGCAGATGATTGAATTATCAAATTATTTCTAATTGGAAGTTGCCTCAACAAGGTATATCCATTTTTACATATCGATGAAATTTTCTGAAAGCGTCGTGACAAGTCATCCGATTCTTCAGTCAGTACTGCTAAAGCCAATTCATGCCCCGCTTCATGCATTAACTTCATTGCGTAATGCGAGACTATCCTCACTCCATTGTCAGGGGGGTATGGAATTTGATTGGCCACAAACAGAATCTTTGACATGACTATAATCGTTTAGTAATCAACACTTCTGGCAGACCTTTTTAATAAAAATAATCTGCCAAAAATAAACATCAAGCCAGATAAGGCGATCAAAAGTTTAACGTTAGAAATATTAATATTTTCTGATAAAATATCAAATAATAAAAGAGCGGTCATCGCATACCAAACAATACCAAGAACATTATCCTTGTTAGCGCTTTTCATACATTCATAGCCACTCCGATAAAGTGCACCATATAAAGCAAATGCAATAATAACGCCCAGAAGACCAAATGCGACATATGGCCCTCCAGGCCCTGACGTTCCAAAGCTATTTGACTGGTATGGCAGAACACCGTACAGTTTTTGATCTATATACCTTGTAGTTGTCATATTTTTCTTAAATAAATCAATAAACATAAATCCATGGGTAAGACTAAGGGGGCCAATATCATTCACAACAACAGCTAATCTTGTTGAGCCCTGACTCCGGTTAAGGATATTTAATACAAATTCCTCTTTTGAGGTTGCGAAAATACTTGAACCACCTAATCTCTCTGCACGAATTGAATTACCGTACTGAATAAACGAAGGAACCAATATTATCAGGCACAGCAACCATACTAGAGGATGCATTTTTTTTCTTTTATATTGAATCTGGTTATTCCAGAATATAAAAAATATTGTAATTAACACATAAACAATGCCGCCGCGCCAACTGAGCAAAACCTGCGTTGCTGCAACAGCTAGTATTAATACCAGCCCCAAAAATGTAAATAAACTACCTTGTCTCATCCCTTGCGTCAGATAATACAAACAAAGTAGTAAAACACCATTATATAAAATATATTGAAGATAACCTGCCATTTCGATCGTTGGTTGAATACCAGCTTCCCCAAGATGGAATTTAATCCGGATAAAACCCGCAACAACAACAACAATAGCTAAAATTAAAAAAGAGAAAACTGTAACCTTCTTTGTGGGTATACCAGCATTAAGCACACGGCTTAATGGGATGAGTTTATACACCGGTAAAAGATACCCAACAATAAAACTAAGTTCTGCCAAAAGCAAAATAACCATCATTTTAACCAGTGTTCCGTCACCCATGCTAGCGTCGCCAGTAAATAAAACGTTCTGGGTAATATTAGTTGTAGATAAATAACCAGCAGCAAAAAAAGGTATATTCAGGCCAAATGCCTGAAAACAAGCAATAACAAACAACCCAGGCGGAGAGAATATGTCTTTACGCGACATGAATATAATCACCAATCCCAATAACACATATAAAGAATAATAAAAGATCAATTCTTGACTGGTGTCTATCAGCAAGACTGACGCGACAATAAACCATATAGCAAAAAAACTAATGACAAAATAAAACCATATTTTTGTAAACTTCATTTACACAATATCCATATTTATAAATAGATTGTTATCATCTGGATTACATTTAATAAATAGTTATAGTCTTCACTAAAAAAAGGATCCTTATTAATTCAGCCAATATTATCAAACTATTCACGCCTAATAGTATTGATGCTACTGCTTCGCCTCCATACTGAGGAACAAACGTTATACCCAGAAATAATGCCATTAAGCCACCAATAATTGCTAGCGACAAATATAACGATTCTTGGTGAAGTGCAAAACTATGTTGAGTAATTGCTTGTCCGGCCCCGACCACCACAACCCAAATACATAATATTGTAGAGAATTTATTCATCAATACGTATCGAGGGTCATCTAGTAATAAATGCAAATATTTAATACCCACCCAAACTGCCATAGCCAATACTGCTGAACCTAAGGCTAGCATCATTGAATTTTTAAATATTGAACGTAATATTCCTGTTTTTGATTTACAGGTTTCAGCAATATGCCGACTCATTAGTCTGATCCACAGTCCTTGAAATATAAATATTAAGCTCATGATCTGGAAAACTAAACCATAAGCAGCAAGCTCTGTTTTTCCTTGATAATTACCTAAAATCAATTGATTCCCATAGGTTGCTATGGCATTAAAGAATAATGCTGTTGTAACTGGTAAATTTACACCACCAAGTCGGTTACCTCTGAATGTCAAACACCATTTAAAATGGCTTTCCGCATATAATCTCCACCAAACATTTACTTGCATGGAAATAGAAATCATTCTAACCAATAGAAGTGCAATTCCAACCACAAAAGCCAGATGCATGTACACCGGCATAAAAAATAATATTAACAGCAGAACAAGGCTTGCAATCCGTTCACTCAAAACTAGAATATTTTGATTTCTTGTCTTATGAACATAGTCATACCATGACGATGGATACAACCCTAGCAAGCTTGCCCAAAGGGAAATAGAAAACATTGCCATAGCATCCATTATGGAATGCGTATAAAGCACGCTCGCAATCGCCAATATAATGCTAAGGATGAGAGTCAACATTACTCTAATTCCAAAGCTTGTACAGATCATGCGCTCTACATCTCCTGCATGCCCAAGAGAAACTGCATCTCTAACAAAAGTGCCTTCATTTCCCAAGTTGAGAATTGGAATAGCAAAACCAGCAACAGCGAGACCAAATGCCATCCAGGAATATTCAGTTGCACCAAGAATTCTGGCGCACAGAATGGTAATCAAAAATCCAACTAGACTGGTTGAATAATTAACGATCAAGTTGGATATAAGTTTTTTCAGGGCCATAATTCAGGCAATTATAATATCCAAATTATTATCTTCATATAATGTATCTAATTTTCGTTTGATTCTGCACTTCAGTAACTAAAGTTACTTTTAATATCTACTTTGTTGCAATAGAATTTAAAGCCGCTTGCAGTATTATTATTTACATTTATCCTACCATCATAATCAATGCAGTTACCTGACATTATCATTTCCAAAGGATATTTCCCCTTACTTACGTTATTGGTGATAACCACATCTCTAACACGCGCAATATTAGAATGGTCAACATGATCAGGATCACGCCACAATCCTGTAAAAGTAGCTGGTAGTAAATGCAAAGCTGTAGCCGTCACTGTCGCAGAATCATTCACAACACTATTTAACTTAACAACTGCTTCTCTTGTGCCATAAAGATATATTGCCGCACCTTGATCTATTGCACCCGGTGGATAATATAAATAATTATTATGTATATCAATATTGGTTGGTGCTGAAAATTCGTTTTTATTCAATGTTTCAAACCCAACATATAAGAGGGATATACCTGTGTAAAATTTATTGTCTTTTAGGGATCGCATACGTTCGATGTTATTGTAAGCAATTTCAACGTTCGATGAATTCACGACAAAAAGCCTGCCATCAACGCTTTTTAGCTCATTATTTAGTATTTTTATATTTTTGCAAAAATGGATGCCTATCGGATCATCGCCTACGCCAATAATTGTATTACCGCTAATCAATGCACCATCAAAATTTCCAAGTCCAATACCTTCGCTTCCAGAATCATTTGAACTTGCCACAATCTTGTTCCCAATTATGGAAATATTTTTTCTAATTAGGTTTTGGAAACCATTTACTACCCAATTATTGTCATTTCCAGATGATGTAGCGCTGTATGCATACCTACCAACATCGAAAGTATTATTAAGTATTTGTGCTCCATCGGTACGCCAGAAGAAAATAATGCGCCCTTCATTTCCACCTATAACTTTAAAATGCACACCGGAAATATTACCAGAAAATGGTTCAGCTAATTTCTTTCGTCCACTTATTCCAATATTTAACAAATAGGGGCTTGATTTAACGTTAAATGTTATAATTCCTTTTGTTTTATCACCCTCAATACTTGCCTGTCCCCATAAGAAAAGAGGTGACGTCACCAAAAAATTTCTTCCACCAGGTATTTTGCAAATTAATCCTTTTCTTGAGCATACATTAAATGCTCTTTGTAAGCTTTCCGTGTCGTCTGTTACCCCATCACCTTTTGCTCCGTAAGACAAAGGGTCAATTTCAATAGCCTTTTGTGATAACCTTATATCTTCAACCGCCGCCGCAGCGCATATATATTGAAACAATATAATAACAACAATTAGTATTTTTAATATTATTTTGGTCATTGATTATACAACCTGGCATAAACTGATTCTTTCAAACCTTCAATTTTTACCTGCAGCATTTGTATCTCAAACCAAGCAATACCTAATATCTCATGACCAATCAAATCAAAATATCTTTCATTATTTGTATAATATACGTCTGAGTATTCAATATGTGAGAATGAAATTTGCACCAGCTTATTAATTTCATATTCATGAAACAGTTTTAAAAAAATTAGCTGCACACGCTTTTCATGATATGGGCTAGTAATAATATCTATTACTTTAAATTTCTTATTCTTTTTTAAAGTATCCATTATTTCTGAAACATTATTATAAGTACCTCCTCTTTTATCATAGACGTATTTGTTTTTAACAATATCTGACGGCCTAACGCCATTTAAATACAGGGCAGTTAACAGTTCATCCTTGTACTTTGGATATGAACAAACTAGAATTTTAGTTGGCTCACGTTTATATATTTCAATTAACTTGTTCATTCTTTCGCGAGTTGGAGAATGCAACAATCCACCCCCTTCTAAAATTACAAGCAAATTTGGGGAGGTTGTAATATGCGAGTCAACCATAAATAATCCGATGATTAATGGTCTATCCATAAAAGTAACAGCCGCTAATATTACAAGCAGAAAAATTGTTAAACTTATAAATCCAACCTTGCTCATAAGATATTTAAATTATCAATCCACTAAGTATTGGATTTAAATTCATTAATTGCTTTCCTGCACAACGCTATAAAACAGCTTATCAGCATTTTTTACCGTAATTTCCACCTTGCCGCGCCCCACTCGGACATGCTTCACCAGTACGCGATACGGCCCTATGCCCGAGTCGGCAGCCAGTACAGTGTAGTTGCCCGGTGCCAGCGCATAGGTTTGCAATGTCAATACGCCACCGTTCAATGTTGCCTGATAACCACCGTAAGGTTTGGCCAATGGTTCGCCGATAAAAATACCTTGGCCCGGCATGAGTACACTTTTCCAATAGGCTTCAATCAAAGTTTCGCCTTGCGTGTATCGACTAATCACGATGCCTGGATTAGGAAATTTTTCCGGATAATTACACGGCTCAATAACCGCCCCGTAACTGCCGGTTGCGCCTGCTTCCAGCCAACGCAAGCTGCTCATCTGGAAACTGTCTGTCAGCATCCCGCCTGCGGAAGTCAGGTGATCGGCAATCGCGCCAGGTACAAAGGTATTGCTGTCCAGTTTGGCAACATTGGCTACGCCTGTGAAATAAAACAGCACATCTGGTTTATCTTCAATGTAGTCAGCCTTGATGCGTTCAAGTTTGACAATTCCATGCATGTACTTCATCAACTCACCATATATCGGTGCGCGTACGTTGCGATTTTTGTCGCTGGTATCCAATAGGTAGCCGGTGCCGGCGGGGTAGGTATTGTCGGAGCGTACGCCGCGATCAATAAGCTGTTTAACTGCAGCGAAATTCAGCCCGGCCAGGCTCATGGTAGGACGCAGTTTGAAATCTTTATAAGGGGTAATGCTGGTGGAATTGAAGTATGGGTCGGGCTGGGTAAAAGCACAGCCATTCGCACAGTATTTTTTGTCGAATCCTGCTGCAAAGGCCGTCGTGATAGACATGCAATCAACCCGATATGGCTTGCTCCATGTAAGTGCATAAGCCTGTACCTGCCTGGGTGTTTTGGTATCAACCTCGGCTTTTATTCTGGCAAACTCAGTCTGGCTCATTACCGTTGCACCCGGTTTGAAATGGACATGAATCATGTTGCTATCGGGAATGGCGCGTTTGGCCTGATAGTATTGCGCGATCCGGATGCTGAGCGGATCTGCATCATTGACGATGACAGCGAGATCATCAGGGCCCAGACTGGATTTGGGAAGTAAAACAGTCGGTACTGTCGCTGATAGCTGATCCTTTACCGGCGCTGTGTCGGCAGATTCAGTCCAAAGACTCAGCACCAGCAAGACAAGCGGCACAGCAAGGAAAATTTTTTGTGTATTCACCTGGAGCACAATGACTTAATTTCCCGTGAAAATAGGTGCCGCATTATTTTTCAAGGCCTTTGGAAGGCAAAAGAACCCGTTGTTTGGTTACGGCTCACTGTTTTTATTTTTTTGACCTGAGCGGACGGCCATTTTCAGCTTCATGTAGAGTTCGGTATGTACATGTTTCAAATACTTGATCACGTCGACGTCAACCGTCTTGAAAGGTATATTTCTAAGATAGTTAAGCAGCCCAATTTCTTTTTCGGTTATCGTCAGGGCAGACACCTTATTCTCCGATCCGAAAGTCGAGTTATCCTTTTCGTTCTCGAGCCTAGATTCAATCTCGCCAATAATTGCCTGATCAAGACCGGCTAAATCGTCGCTGGTCTTTTTTTTTCCGACTCCTGGAAAAATCCCGCCTTTCAGCTTGTCTTCGGCAACATCATTGACAATTTGCGCATCAATTTTAATTTTTTGTTCTGCGAAACCATAAACCATGGCGGTATCGCACAAAAGATTGATTAGCCGCGGAACACCTCGGCTATGCTGGTAAATCGCAAGGCACGCTGTCTCATCGAATAATTCCGGATCGTTTCCTCCGGCAATATTCAAACGATGATGAATATAAGCACGGGTCTCCATCTCATCCAGCGGTTCCAGGTGATAATCCACCGCGATACGCTGTGCGAACTGCTCAAGTTCTGGATGCCGCAAGGTATCTCGCAGTCCCGCTTGACCAACCAGGATAACTTGCAGCAACTGATCTTTGTCTGCATTAACATTGGAGAGCATGCGCAGTTCTTCCAAAGTTTCGACTGACATATTTTGCGCTTCGTCGACGATCAGAACAGTGCGTTTATTCTGCCCATATTGCCGAACAAGAAAATCGAGGAATGTATGAAACATCTCGACTCTGTCCTTGCCACGGTATTCCTGGCTGAAGGCGAACAGTATCCACTGCAGCAATTCTCCAAATGACCTGTGTGTGTTGGAAATCAATCCAACTGTCACGTCCGCACCCATCTGTGTTAACAAGTGGCGAATCAGCGTCGTTTTGCCGGTGCCGATTTCCCCTGTGATGACATTGAAACCGGCTTGGTTCATCAGGCCGTATTCCAGCAAATCAAACGCCATCTGGTGTTTTGCGCTGAAATAAAGAAACTCCGGGTCCGGAATAATTGAGAACGGTTTCTCACGAAACCCGTAGAAAGCCTCGTACATCTCAGTGGCCTTTGCGCTTAAACAGTCCGAACCAGCTACTGGATTTCCGCGCTGTGAATTCTGGATCCATCGATTTATTCAACACCGTGCCAATCAGGTTGGTTGCGCCAAGCAAACTGGCAGCCCGGACAATATCTTCGTCTTTGGTTTTTGCTTCTTCTACCACCAGCAAAGCGGCGTCTACATACGGGGCAAAAGCCAACGCATCTGCGGCAGATAGTAGCGGAGGCAAATCGAACAGCACAATCCGTGATGGATAACGCTGCTTGAGTTCTTGCACCAGTTCCGCCATTTTCGGGGAGCCCAGCATTTCGGACGAATGTAATAACGGCTTTCCACCTGGCAGGAGCACAAAATGGTCAATGCCGGGATGGATCAATATTTTTTCCAGGGGTATGTCGCCGGTCAGATAATCACTCAGGCCCACATCTTCATTCAGGCCAAAATATTGATGCACGCTAGGATGGCGCAGATTGGCGTCCACCAGCAACACGGTCTGGTTAACCTCCGTCGCCATGCTGATCGCCAGATTAATGGCAGTCATGGTTTTACCTTCGTTTTCGCCAGGACTGGTGATTGCCAAGGCATTCCAGCCACTGTCACGCATCTTTTGCAGTACCTGGGTACACAGAATCTTAAAGGCATCCGTATAAACGCCGGGCTCAAAACCGCTAACGATACGTCTTTCCCGCAGCAGCGATCGGGAAACATCAATACTCTTGGTCTGTGTATATTTAATCTGATCAACACTGCCAACCGCTTTCGCCTGTGGAGCGACTGCGTGTTTCGATCCACCAAAACCGATACCATAACTGGCACGTTCGCCGCGGGCTTTTTCAAGTGCTGTCCTTATCCGTTCCATATCATCCTCGACTGAATCAAGTAATGTTCACAAGTACAAATTGCGCAGAATCGTGTACCAAAGCACATCCAGCGGCATATAAAATAAATGGATCAATAGCAGGGACAATGCGATACTGGCAATCACACTGACCACGAACGATATTTTGATTCGGGATTTTCTGCGGCGGTCTTCAATATTCTCCACATAGGGGATTACTGCAAGCAAGGGCGCAGTAATCAATCGCGTAAGCCCTCTGGAATCCTTGACAGAATTATCCATGCTCTCCATCACGCCGGCATAAGCAACCCCTCCTCCCAATGACAAGATTATGCCCAGCAACAGAATGGCAGGACGATTCGGGCTATGGGGTTTCTGGGGTAAATCAGGAGGATCGATCAGTGAAAAACGCTCACCTTTACTGTCTTTTTCCATCTCCTGAGAAACTTTGGCTTCAAGCTGTTTGGTTTTGATCTGCTGGTAGCTTTTCAGCGAATTTTCATGGTCCCGATTCAAGTCGAGGTATTCACGCTCGACTTGTGGCGTTTTCTCAATATCGGTTTCGTAACCCGTCATCTGTGCTTTGAGTTGTTCCTTCTGTGCTCGCAAACTCTTCAATTGAGCTTTGGTTGATTCGAGCTGCGATTGCAACGTGATGTAAGCAGGATTTTCGGGTTTTTTGAGAGGAGAGGCACTGCTTGCCGTATCTGTAGACGCCTGCTTTTGTGACTTCTCCAGTGCCGCAATGGATTTTTTAAGCTTGATCACATCGGGATAATCATCGGAATATTTTTTCCGCATGACGGCGAGATCCGTTTGCATTTGGATAAGCTGTTTCGCCGCTTCGTCATGATCATCAGTCGCACCTGTGGCTTTTTTCAGTGCCGCAATTTCATTGCGCATTTTGACCAGGTCCGGATAGCTGGGCGAATATATGCCGGACATGCTCGCATATTGTGCCTGCAGGGATTTAAGCCGGTCAGTTGAATCTAGAACTCGTTCGCCGCTGGCCGAAAACATCGGGGTGTCGGGATTGATCTGGGCTAGTTGCCCTTCCAGATAATACTGGTTTTGCGTCAGCGCACCGATTTGCCGGTCAACATCCATGATTTGCGTATCGGTACGATCACGCATTTGCATATTAAGCTGCGCCAGTTCGGGCAAACGGCCCACATTTTTGGCCTTGAATGCTGCCAGTTTCGCCTCGATTTCAGAAATGTGCTGGCTTAACCGGTTAGCCACTTCGGTCAGGAAGGAAGAGGTCTCGGCCGACTGCTCCTGGCGCGTTTTCAGATTTTGGCTGAGATACAGTGTCGTCAGCTCGCTATCCACTTTTTGTGCCTTGTCAGGCGTTTCTCCGTCGTAAGCCAAGGTAAAAGCAATCGTGGCTACCGTCTTCATGCCGCTACGACGGTCGATCACATCGGCGCTAACCAGATTGAAATGAATGTCATCCCGCATCCGCTTGAGAATTTCTTCGGTGGTGTCATGCCGACGCTGCTTCGCATAGAGATTATATTTTTCAATAATCTGCATCAAATTCGAACGCGTCATCACTTGCTGTGTGATTACTTGAACCCGTTGATCGGCATAGCCGTTAATTGTTGAACGCACCAGGTCACTGGGTATTTCCTGCTCCTCGATCAATATGGTTGCACTGGAGCGATATACTGGCGGCAACAGAAAAGCAACCAGCACACTCAAGAGAATCAGAATACCGACCACAGTGAGAATCGATGCTTTGCGGCGACGCACCACTGCAAGATAGTCTTTTAAACTCTTAGCGTCTTCTTCCATTTTTTCCTCTGCCTGCCTATCTTGAAATACTGATTTTTGGCCAATCGTAACGAACACTTGCATAAACCAGATTGGAAACCGGAGCCACGGAACTATTTTGATATGTCACCCGGGCATAGCGATATCCGGATTCAAGCCTCCATTGCTCATTCATTTGCCAATTCAGGTTAATTGCAAGTTCGTAATAACGGCTGCCGGTTGCCGTGACCGCATCGCCAATGTAACGACTGCGGTAGGCCGCCCCATTCACCGATCCGCTTAATTTCTCATTAAAACTATGTGTAGCGCCCAGCCCCACACGATCCGTTTCAACCAGCGATCCATTCCCTCCCGGGACCAACTGCCGACTGGCATAGGCATTGATATTACCCGTTTCAAATTGCTGTTTGAGTTCCATGCTTAATACGGGAACCTGATTGCTGCTGGTCAGCGTATTCTGAACAAGAACCGCATAAAGGGTACCTGTGGTTTGATCGAATGCGTATTGATAGGACTGACTGTTTAGCGTGCTTGTGGATCGATTCAGTCCAACCAGCACCGACCCCTGCAAGGTCTCGGAAAAGCTATGCGTCAACCCGACTTGAACCCCGGTTGTATTGGCCGTATAGCTATTATTTACGGTCTGAAAACGCGAATATGACAAAGATGTCGTGAGCAGGTCTTTTTCAGTTGCTTGATACATCCAGGCCGCCTGAGCCGTTTGGTTCGTATAATCGACCAGACCTTGTGCCGCACCGCCATCGTAAGATGCTTTGTCAAACTGATAACTCAGTTTAAGTGAAGCTCGCGGTGTTAGCAGGTATGTCCAGGAAGGTGACAGACTCAGCAAACTGCGTTGCGCGCGGGTAACCACAATCCCTGTTTGGTTGAGTTCGCTGGCCAGTGTTGAATCGCGCGTATAAGCGAAATCGCCGGCCCAGATATCTCGCTCTGTTTTATAGTTGGAACTCAAGGTGTAGAACTGATCGTTCCGATCCAGACCGCTTGCACCGGTGTAACGGTTAAAGTTCCACAGTATGCTCGCTGATGTTTGCGAAACTTCGGTCTTGCTCGACAATTTCAGTGACGGTGTCAGAATCGTGCCCCACACCGCATCGTGCGGTAATGCGGTAAGGTTGATGTTGTCGTTATATTCCTGCCGCAACAGAATAGACGGCTCGGCACTCCATTCTGCCGGCCACGCAGAACACATCGCGGACACTAACCACACCAATAGTGGCAAGCGAATCCAGTTCGAAACTTTCATCGATTTCATTTCCACTGAATCCGTTTTGAGTCTCATGGCACGACTACGACATCGCCACCTTTAAGAAGAATGTTCTGTTCGAGGTGTTCACCTTTTTTGACTCTGGCGTATTGAAATGGCAGGGCGACTTCACCGTGCTCTCCCCTGCGCAAAACCTTGATGTCATTCTCTGCGGCAAAAGGAGTCAGTCCACCGGCCATACTGAGCGCTTGCATCACATCAATATAACTGCCGGCAACGTAATCGCCCGGCTTATTGACCTTGCCAATCACATAAATCGTATTGCTTTTCACTTTGAGAAGTGCGACTGACACAACCGCATCCGGGATATATTTATCCAGTTTTTTGGTGATTTCCTGTTGCAGTTGCTCTGCAGTTTCGCCCGCAACGTGCATATCACCAACCAAAGGGAAGGACACGCCGCCATCCGGGCGAACCAGCACTTCTTTTTTAAGCGTATCTTCTTTCCATACCGAAATTTCCAATACATCACCCGCGCCGATTTTATAGCCCTTATCAGCACCAGCTTGCGGCGTGGCAGTCTCGTTTTCAGATTGAGAATAAACCGGGGAAGTAACTAACAACGCTCCTGCAAGGCAGCAGCAGCCAAGGAATGACATCATCTTTTTCATCAAGTCTCCGTGTCCAGGTTCGGATCAATTTTTATGTTTATGCAGCATCATCGCTAGTAAGAATTCGAAACTGCTTTAGTATGATAATACCATGTAAAAAACCCATGGCAACATGGCCATGCTATCACTGTGAATCCGGCACTGATTGCTACGGCCACAACAGGGTAGAGGGCATTGTTGCTTTGCGGTGAATTTCGTATCCTAGGAGTGAGTTCACTACAGCTGTGCTATTCCCGCGAACAAGATAAAGCAGCTCGTGCTGATGAATATCGCGATTGCTATTTTATGACTGAGGAAATGTTAGCAACAGAAGTGCAGGCAGTTGTATTGGAATACAGCCAACAAAACCCGATTGAACAAACTTAATTCGTTATAACGCTTCGAATTGTGAAACCAAATTGACCAAAAATGCGCGATTACATCAGTCAAAGAAACCAAAACTGCTCACAGGCAATACTGGAACAGTAGACCTACCTGAACTGCTCGCCAGACTTGTTGAATGCCAACAACAGGGCCAACTTGAGGCCGTTGAAAATCTCTGTAAAACAATTCTGGTTAACGATCCTAACAACGCGTCTGTGTGCGTCATTTACGGAAATATACTTCATGGACAGGGCTTGATTGAGCAAGCAATTCGCGCGTACCGGCGTGCTATACGTATAGATCGGTGCGATCCAGATACGCACTTAAAACTCGCGATGGCGCTTGAGTCAACAGGAAAGTTTTCTGAAGCTGTCGCCTGCTATAAAACATGTCTTGCACTGGCTCCTAACGATAGGAAAATACATCTTGGATTAGGTAGCGCATTTTTAAAACTCGAAAAGCTGAACGAATGCGAGCGTCAATTGCAAATTATTTTTTCCCTAGCAAGAAACGATTCAAATGCACATGAACTAGCGGGAGAATTAGCCCTTGCTCGTGGCCGGTGTGATGAAGCAACCAAGCATTTTCAACATATTCTTTATATCGATCCAAAATATCCGCGCATTCAAGCCAAACTCGGGCATGCCATGAAACAGTGTGGTGCACACACCCAAGCAATCGAGTCATTTCGGCTAGCTCTTCAACAGACCCCAGACGACTTTGAAATATTGGTGGAACTTTCTTCTGTACAGGCAGAATTGGGCGATATCAAAGCAGCCGAGTTCAGTTTGCAACACGCTCTAGCAATTAAAAATGATTCTGCAATATTGCATATTTCTCTTGCGAGTATTTTTGTGCTTCAGGGAAGATTGCATGATGCTTGCCAGGAATATCGCAAAGCACGCAATCTTGAGCCAGCATCTTCGCTCGCTATAGAAGGGGAAGCTGAATGTCTATATCGCCTTAAATCATATGATAGCTGTTACCAATTGCTAGAAAATCTAGCCCGTGCCAAAAAATTGACTGCTGAAGGTGCGCGCACATTTTCACGTGTATGCAAAAAGAAAGGAAACATCGACTATGCTGTGCAGATTCTGGAGAAAATTTGCAAACAACCCGCATTACCCGAACGACAGCGCGCCATCGCCCTGTTTGCGTTAGGTGACGCATATGATTCAACTCAAAATTTTGATACCGCTTTCCGAAACTACGAACAAGCCAACAAGCTACTTGGATACAATGCCTACAACCCTCATTTAGCTGAAGCAACAGCCCAAAATCTGATAGATGCCTATTCCCCCAACGATTGGTCATCGCTTCCCAGATCAGCCAATGCCAAATTCAAGCCAATATTCATTATGGGCATGCCGCGATCTGGAACCAGCCTAGTTGAACAAATTGTTGCAAGTCATGCTGACGTATACGGCGCAGGAGAACTACCATTCGTTAATGAAATCGTGACGACTATCCAATGCAGTCCGGACTTCCCGAGCAATATCGCAAATCTGGACGCTGATCAAATCGACCGACTGGCCAATCAATACTATTTGAAAGCTGGCGCTTTGATAGGTGAGTCTAAAGTAATGACTGACAAAATGCCTGGCAACATTTTCTGTATAGGTCTCATGGCCCTTCTGTTTCCTAATGCCGCCTTTGTACATTGTACTCGGCATCCCTTGGATACCTGTCTATCTATCTATTTCCAGCAGTTTAGCGGTGGGCACTCTTGGGCAAGCAGCCTAGAGAATATTGCTCATTACTATAAGCAATATCGGCGCTTTGTCCGACACTGGACAGAAACGCTTGGAATACACATGCTGGAGGTTCGCTATGAGTCACTTGTGTCTGATCAGGAAACTCATTCGCGGCGCCTCCTCGAATACTGCGGCCTTGAGTGGGATGAGAAATGTCTGAATTTCCATAATAATCCTCGACATATCCCTACAGCCAGTCATGATCAGGTCACTCAAGAAATCTATACAACATCCATAGGTCGTTGGAAAAACTATCGTAAATTTCTTAAGCCGCTTATTGACGGGCTCGGTGAATATGCTGAGCCTGAATAGTTTATAGTTTATTGTGTATTCTTTGATATTTATTTACATTCACTTTGTCTTTAAAATCAAAGAGTGCGAGCTTCGACACAAAAATCCACTCTTTGATTTGAAATGGCTTTTCATTTACCCCACTGCTTCCATTTATAGAAATTGAAGCCGTAAATCAACGCATCCTCCTTCCCACACCAAAAAAAAACCAACCAATAATAGTATGGTTGGCATCCCCTTGGAGGGTAAATCTTTAGCAAAAAAGCATACTAAATTCCTTAACTCAACACGTTAGTTCGGTCTGATTTTAAGTCGACAACGGGGATACGTCTTTGTGCCTGTCGCGTCGACTCGCTGCCCATCCCAGTAAACCGGCGATGATTAATAGGGGGGTGGCCGGTTCCGGCACAGTTGCCAGCGAGCCGTTATTCGCCCCGCTATATTGCCAAACTTGTCCCGGACCATTATCGTTCGCGATCGTATTGAACACGAAATCGGTTGGTGGGCAGCCAGGGCTACAGGATGGATTGCTTTGCGGTGTAAAAGTCTCACCCGTATTATTGTTAGTCAAGTTCAATCCGCCACCAGCGAAAATCAATCCATTATTCATCAATACACTACTCCAATAGCCTCCATTCAGGCCCAATGCCAACCACAATGAACCATTGGTTGCATTGGCAATATCAGACGCGATACTGACGCCTGTCTGGAACGGCGTAGTGGTATCCGTAAACAACTTTACGGCAGTGTGTGCGGCCAGATCAGAAGCACTCATCACCCCATTGGGATCCACACCCGCGGGGCCGAGTGTAATCGACGCCGCAAAGGGAGTAGGCAGTGCCGTGATCGAGGTCACTGCGGCTATATAGTAGCCACTTAAAGAATCCACTCCTGGGCCCGGAACATTATTGGCATTCCATAATGTATTACCAGCCGAACTGATCCGTGTGACATTCAGGATGCCATAAATGAGGTCGCCCACACTCAGGCCGCCGCTATGATCCGTATCCTGAATGTTTTGCGCCACATTGAAATTTGCATCATTGATCGCCCCGGACGCCAATATAGGGGTAGCCGTTGCCAGCTGAGAGAAACCCAGCAACGCACATGTGTAAACGAGTGTCTTCAGATTATGTTTCATATATTTAGACCGTACAAAGTTAGCAAATCCTGAATGAAAACCGTGCTAATCGGTAGTGGCGCGATTATTACGCTTACTGGACAACCTAACCAGCGCAAGCAAACCAGACCCCATCAACCAGCCAGCCGCAGGTAATGGCACCGGCTGTAAAGTGGCAGGATCGTTGATATTCGTCTGCCAGGCACCACCAGCCGTTGCCTGGCTGAACGTTGATGCAAATTTCATGCTAACCATGCAACCTCCGCTCACATCGCACGTGGTATCCAGCACTTTATTCCAGGTCAATCCTGAATTGTTATTGATAAAATCCAGTCCGCCATAGGTCGACCCAGTTGCGGCAAAACCTGTTGGTGTGATGACCAGACCCCAATGATCACCTGACTGGGCAAATCCCAGACTCGCCCAAAAATTGCCATCGGTAGCATGTGCAATATCCGTGGCAACCGGCCCGCCCGTGGTATAAGCCGTGCTGGTGTCAGTGTAGAGCTTCATCATGGTTCCGGCACTGAGTTCCGCAGCCGAAAATACGCCATTGGGATCGCTTGAAGCCACCCCTAATTGGGCGGTATAAATAGTCCCCAGCGGGGTAGATGTTGCTGTCACACTGGTGACTTGCGTCACAAAATAGCCCGAAAAGGAATCAATGGGTGGATTTGACGACACGTTGTTTGCGTTCCATGACGTCGTGCCAGTAGCTGTATTAGCGATATCCTGCACGTTGATGACCCCATAGTACAGGTCGCCGACAGCAATCTGGTTCGGACCACCTGAATTGTTGGCAACCGATTGAAAACCCAAATTATTGTCTACACCAATCTGGAAAACCGGGGCAGCCCACACCTGACCTCCTATCGCACCGGCGCATAACAGCGCCACTTGCATGATCTTCATATCTTGCCTCCAGCGATTTATTTTTTAATGTCCTGTGCTTCCTTGGCATTTCTATAACTAGCTGTAAATTTTATCGACATCTGTGATACGAACGCCACGGTCATCCTGGTGCTGACCGTGGCGTTGGTTGAGTCTTAACGGCTAATCACTACCGCAAACCCACAGTGCAGCGTTTAAGCAGCCATCATATTGCTATTTGCGGTATTACCTGATTTGCGACGCCGGGCAACACCCACCATACCAATCAGACCGGATCCCAGCAGCCACACAGCGGCCGGCAATGGCACAGGTGCAGCAGCTGCAACGGAACCTGTACCGGTCAGATGCCAGGTGCCGGTTTGTCCATTGAACGAGCCCCCTGAAACTTTACTAGTCCAATTCAAAGCGTAATCAAAAGTATTGCCCGAGACATTTGATACTGTGCCAGTGGCGGATGGGGTCCCCTGGGTGAAATCAGTTCCGTTCCAGTTGGCAAAGAACGAACTCAAATCGACTGCGATTGTATCTCCATTGGCAATCGTGGTATTGGCCCCTCCAACAGTTCCGGTTGGGACCGGCCCACCGCCCGCTACACCAGGCTGTGCGGAAGCAGCAGCAGTAAATGTATTCACATAAGTACCGCCACCATTGAAATTAAATGAAAGGATCGCACCGGGCTGGGTTGAAGTTTGTGCTGTGGTCGAAGACCATGTTTCCGGATTGTAGGCACCCACAATATTATTGGACGAACCGGTGATAGTATTTGGTGCGGGGGTAAATACGCCCATCGCAAAGGTACCTCCACCGGCATATAACGTATCAATCGTAGCAGCCTGTGCCATCCCTCCTGCTACCATCCCTGTTGCCAATGCAATTGCTAATGCTGTCTTTTTGAACGGAACCATTGTGAATCTCCTCAATAATTATTTAAAAGGCATCTTCATGCTCCACACCTGTGGAGACAAGTTCGCAAAAACTCAACTTTGCTCACTCCCTCTCCTTCAGGTAACGACTAAATAAGCAAAAAATAAGCCACTAATTTTTATAGTTATTATTTTTCTTTAGTAACAATGGACTATTTGAATATGATCCATAGATCTACACAACTACAGACGTTTGACTGTAAGTTTTTTCGACAAGCCCAATTCAATCAAAATTTGACTACAAAAATTTTTCTGCATTAAAACTGACTTGTTAGGACAATTTGAAACTTAAAATTAAAAAAGCCCGAACTTGCGTTCGGGCTTCCCGGCTTAATAAATGAGCACTAAGGCAAGTGTTTAAAATTTCCAGCTGTATGCAAGCTCGAAATCATTTTGATGCATCTTGATCGTGGCACAATTAACTAAAAACAGTCCGCAAGCTGACTGGGTATTGCCTGCCGCATGCAGATAGGCAAAGGTGATGTCATTGGATTTACTCGGACTGTAAGTAAATCCGACAGTGTAATGCCTTTCAACCGTCGCTGGCGCCAGGGTATTGAATGTCACCTGATCGCCCGGTATTGGACTGGCGCCATAGTTATACCCCGCCCTCAACACCCACTTGGGATCGTATTGATAGGCGACACCGAGTTTATAAACTGTCTGGTCCGTCCACCCAAAACCCATCCCGTTTGGAAGGCCGAGTAATGTGGACGGATCGGTACTGGCCGGTAAAGATGCCCCTGGCCCTCGATGGTGAACGGAAGGAACGCCTGAGTAAAGTATCCGCTCTACGTCAAACGCCACTGTCATAGCAGGTGTTGCCTTGACTGCAATCCCCACTGCGTAATTTGCCGGCACATCAAAACTACCTCCCTCTGCGAAGAGGCCACGATATTTACTAAATCTCGACATATATACCTTACTGGCATACGTCGCTCCCAGCGTGACGCGATCGTTCATAAACTTGCCACGCCAACCTAAGCGGAAACCCGCCCCTATAGCAGAATCATGACCTTGATCAGTCAGGCCTTCGTAAGGATTGGAGGGGGATGCCGTACTCGAAATACCAAACAACCCGAATGATCGCAAGCCCCGAGCTGAAAAACGTTGCGCGCCAAGAACCAAAGACGCGCCGATGGCATTATGCTCGTCCACTTTGTAGGCAGCGGTGATCGGCACCAGCATTTGCATGAGATCCACACCTACAGTTTCATTATTTATATAACTTTTCCCGAGCCCAAAAAAATTCGGTTTATAAGTCGTATTCATGCCGCCATTGCCAACCATTGCAATACCAAAACTCAGCCTGTCATCCCACGCCATAGTCATACCCGCGGCGGGCATCATATACCAACGATTGGCACTATCTGCGTAGCCATTGAAAGTCGCATTTTGACCGGCATTTTTACCAATCGCCGCACTTCTTACAGGATTAAAAAGAACGAAACCGAGATCAACACGTGAGCCAACGTCAACAATACCCGCAGGGTTAGCGGCCGCCGACATGGAATCCTGTGCAAAAGCCACCCCCACTCCTCCCATGCCTACTGCTGCAGCCCCATACCCAGGCATAAAATAACCATTGGTCGCATGGGCCATTACGGGTACTGCGCAAGCAGCAGCTACGCTTGCGGATAGTAAACTTTTGACTAAAGGTCTCATCATTCATCTCCGTTATAAAATCGTTATGGGTAGTTGTGCAATTCAGCGTTAAAGATCAGGATTTCTATCAAATCGCCACCTGCCGTATATTTTGATATGGGACTCAAAACCCGCTTACAGTGACTAAAAGTTTCTTCCCATCATTTTTTATGATTATCTACCAGACAAGGCATAGACATACGTACCATTGCTTTTGCCACCACCCGATTCTAGTCGAATCTTCATTTAATCACTACTGCAACAGCCAATTTGTTCCATAGAATAATTTGATAATACAATCAATTATATAAATGCGAGTGCTTAAAACGGTGTAAAAATATTCGACAAACACTCCAGCCATTCGACAAGCGTAAGTCATTGACACCCAGATTAAAGAATTAGGCGTTATATTTGTACCTTGGTTAGATGCGAGGTGGAGAATGTCACTACATAATTCAGAGGATAAACTGCAGCAAGCACTAGCACTGCTGGATATTAATCGACTGCAGGAAGCCAAAACGCTGTTAACGCAGTTATGCACGCCCGACTGCAACAATGCCGAGGCTTGGCTGATGCTGGGTGCAGTAAATGGTGAATTGGGGAATGTGGATGTAGCGGCTACTTGCATCCGTCGTGCAATTACGCTCGACAGCCAGTATCCAGAAGCCCACCTAAGCTTGGCGACAATATTGATGGCTCAAGGGATGGCAGAAGAGGCGCAAAAAAGTTGTCAGCAAGCCGTTGATCAGGATTCTGATTATGCTGAAGCATGGTTAATGCTGGCGCGAATCAATCAGCAATTGGCACAACTGGGCGAGGCAGAGCGTTGTTACCGACAGGTTGTCGCTTTGTGGCCGGGTGCCTATGATGCGCATTATGAACTGGGGCTCATATTGCGAGGCCTGGGTAAATTTAATGAGGCAAGTGACAGCTACCGGACCGTGCTTTCGATCAAACCCGATAATGCACAGGCACATGCTGGTTTGGGCGAAATATGTCTGTTGCAGAATAACTATACGCATGCAGTGGAGCACTTTAAAAAATCTGTGGCTACGGAAGCCGGGCGCGCCGAGACACATTGCAATCTTGGTCTTGCTTACTGGCACTTGAGTAAGATTCAGCAGGCGCTGGACAGCTGCCAAACCGCAATACGCTTGAATCCTGAATTGGCTGAGGCATATAGTAATCTGGGGCTAGTGTTGAATGCACTTGGACGTTCGGAAGAAGCTTGCGCAGCGTGTCAGCAGGCGATCCACCTGAATCCATTTCTGGATGGTGCCTACGTGAATCTGGGCATGGCCTATCACGATCTGGGACATTATGACGAGGCGCGCGAAGCGTATGAAAAAACCACGCGGATCAACCCTAGCAACCCAGATGCCCACTGGAATCTAGGCTTGCTGCTATTGCTGCATGGTGAATTCGAGCGTGGCTGGGAGGAATATGAATGGCGCTGGCGCAGACAGGCAACGCCACCTCGCTCCTTCAAGACAAAGTTGTGGGATGGCTCAATTCTGGCTGGGCGAACCATCCTGCTGCATGCAGAGCAAGGACTTGGTGACACGTTGCAATTTGTACGCTACGTACAGCACGTAAAGGCACGCGGTGGTCGCGTGATTGTGGAATGCCAGGCACCATTGGCGCAGCTGGTCAGTACTTGTGAGGGTGTAGATGAAGTGGTCGTGCAGGGTTCGCCTCTACCCCCCTTCGACGTGCATGCTCCGTTATTGAGCCTGCCTCGGATATTTCAAACCCAGATCAATAGCGTGCCAAATCAAACCCCGTATCTGAAAGTCCCGGATCAAAATCATGCCCGGATTTTAGCTGCGATTTCCTCCAATCCTGGGCAGCTCAAGGTAGGTATCGTGTGGGCCGGACGGCCAACACACCCAAATGACCGCAACCGCTCTTGCGAGCTTGCTTTGTTCAGGCCGCTATCAATGCAGGCGAATATCAAGCTATTCAGCTTGCAAAAAGGAGCGCGCTGCTCGGATCTCACTACTAACGCTGTATCCGCAATCAATTTGGGCGATATGCTCAATGATTTTTCCGACACGGCGGCGGCGATTTCTGGACTCGACCTGGTAATCAGTGTCGATACTTCAGTCGCACACCTGGCTGGCGCCCTAGGAAAACCTACCTGGGTATTGTTACCCCATGTACCTGACTGGCGCTGGATGCTGACGGATGAAAAGACACCATGGTATCCGCACATGCGTCTTTTCCGCCAACATCAGGCAGGTGACTGGTCCACGGTGTTTGAACGGGTAACTACAGCGCTGCAAAACCACTAGATTTTTGATGGCATACTAAGTGAACCATCATTCATTCAGATCGAGTTGAATCATTTTCGACAGAATAAGACAGGATACAAAATAATTGATTCTCATCGAACAAAAATGGACACCGGCAATGACAACTAATCAAATCACATCCTCAGATTTATCCAATGATCTACCTGAGGTGTATTGTGTAATTCCACATTACGGAGAAGACCAACTGTTGCAGCATTGCCTGGACAGCCTCGGCAAGATCGACTACCCCACGAATCTATTCAACCCCGACCATATCGTAGTTATTAACAATAACCCCCCTAATACCAATCTACTGTTCACGGCAGGAGTCAATGCTGGAATCAGAAAAGTGCTTCGACAACGGCTAGAAAAACGTCGCGCGAATCATTTCCTCATATGGGTGCTTAACAATGACACCACCGTCGAATCTGCCTCCATCAATGCTGCGGCACGTTGTTTCATGGAAATGGGATGGGATCAGACTGGTGCCGTGGGGAGCTGCAATTTGTTGATGGCAAACCCGGATGTGATCACTTGGGGAGGCTCCAAAGAATGCTTCCCCGCAGGCAATCATAAGACCGGGTTGAAATCAAAAGGTGATCTGGATATGCGTACGGAGGAAGAGTGGCTTACCTTTGCCAGTGTCTTTCTTAATATCGACGCGATTGAGTCCATCGGCTTACTGGATCGTAATATGCGTCATATCTGTTCAGATAGCGATTACTGTTTTCGACTACGCGCACAGGGCTGGCACTGTTACTACGAGCCATCTTCTGTGGTACTGCACGCGGTAGGGACTTCCAACCGTAATGCATCAATGGAATTAATGAGCATCATGCGCAAAGATGCCGAGTATTTCCAGAATAAATGGGTACGTCCTGGATTATTCAATAATTTGACAAAATATAAATTAAAATAGATAGATAGATAGATACAGACATAAACAAAAGCACTATCAGGCAAAATATATCCTGTTGAAACCGCTCGTATCTCTCATTTTATCCCTCGCATTGGTAAAAAATAATGCACAACTAGAATAGATATACTATAAGATTTTAGTACAATCATAAATCGCCATCTCAAGGTGGTGATTAAATACCCACACCAAACAAACCAAATTGGAGGAATAAAAATGCTACACAAGCAAATCAATACGCTATTTGTGGTAGCCGCGCTGTTTGTCGGCGTCGGGCATGCCACGGCTGCAGAACGCCTTAAACCTTTTGAGTTGGCCTCAACCGATGCCAACGGCGATCTGGCGCAGATCACTGCGCAGGTCAAACAGAAACTGACGGCCAACGGATTTACCATCGTCGGCAGTTATGCCCCCTATACCGATATGAAACTGCCCAGTGGGGCGGTTGTTTCCGCCGATGTGATCGGGGTTACCAATGCGGCACTCAAGCAGGCCGCCAGCCAGACTGATTTTGGCGGCTATGCCGCTGTACAACGGGTGACTGTGACCAAGGTGAATAATCAGGTGCAGGTGAGTTTTACCAATCCGGTTTATATGGCGAATGCCTATCGGCTGAAAAACAATCTGGAAGGCGTCGATGCACAATTGAAAAAGGCGCTGGGCAGTGAGGAGGCGTATGGGTCGAGCAAGGGGCTGACGCCTTCGGGTTTACGCGATTACCATTACAAGTTCATGATGCCTTATTTCACGGATCCGGATACCTTGGCTGAATATGGGAGTTATCAGGAGGCCCTGAATGCGGTCAACGCTGGACTGGCTGCGCATAATGGCGGAACGACCAAGGTCTATCAGGTGGCGATTCCGGGCAAGGATGAAACGCTGTTCGGGGTGGCTTTGTCTGGTAAGGGGGATGCCTGCAGCGGGGATGCGCACATTATGAGCAAGATCGATTTCAAGGATATTAAGTCTACCGGCCATTTGCCTTATGACATCCTGGTCTCGGGCGGGAAAGTCTATGCATTGGGGGCTAAATTCCGTATCGCTATCAACTTCCCGGATTTGAGTATGATGGGGAACAATAGCTTTATGAGCATTATGTGTGCTCCGGGCGCCATCGAAAAATCCCTCAAAGAGGCCGCTAAAGGCGCTTGATTTCCATTTTTAAAGTAAGGAAGACTATCATGGATCAGAAAAAACTCGCGATCATCGCAACCAAAGGTACGCTGGACTGGGCCTATCCACCGTTTATTCTGGCATCGACAGCAGCGGCGCTAGATTATGAAACCCAGATCTTTTTTACGTTTTACGGTTTGCAGCTTGTTCGTAAAGATCTGTCTGTCCTCAAGGTCAGCCCACTAGGTAACCCGGGTATGCCCATGAAAATGCCTTTTGGACCCAAGTGGTTCCGGGGCTTGAATTGGAATATCCCCAATGCGGTACAGTCGCTGGTCCCCGGCTATGAATCGGTAGCGACCAGCCTGATGAAGCAGACCATTAAAAACAATGGGGTGGCAACCATCCCGGATTTGCGTGAAATGTGTCAGGAAGCGGACGTCAAGTTTATTGCTTGCCAAATGACGGTTGAGTTATTTGGCTTTGAGCATGGCGATTTCATTGATGGTCTGGAATACGGCGGCGCGGCCACGTTTTTCGAATTTGCGGGCGAGTCGGATATTTGTTTGTATATTTAGTAAAAGTCACTACGGAACGGTTACAAACGCTGAAGGCCGGGAACACGCTTTCCGGTCTTCTTGCGATTTATCGTGCGAACATCCATGCTCAGCTTGATCGAGCCCCACCAGATCATTATCCCTTGAATCACATTCTGCGCCGTTGAAGTAATCATCTGCAGGCGTCTCCTCCTCAGTAAATCCCAGTCCCTACATTATTGCTGGCAATGGCCACACTTATTCCAGCCATTTCTTCGGCACGGCATACAAGCATGTTTTTTGCTGCTCTATCCGCTACCGCATAGCCGCACTTAGCCCAGCGCTCCGAGATTTCGATAAGCCATTGTTTGTTTGACAACATTCTGCATTGCCTCGAAATATGAATTCAGCATATGCTGGGGCAGGATTGCCAAGTCTGTCGAAAAACGAACAAATAATTATGATGGAGGAGACAATAAATGAAGCATTTCCTCGGAAGATTTTATAAGAATTTTTATTGGAGTCTGAAGGCCATTGTAACGATGGGATTTGCTCTGTTGCTTATCCTAATGATGGTCATGGCCCTGATCGGCCTGTCTCAGATGGCGCAAAATAATACCCGAATGGAACAGGTGATCAATGAGCAAAGTGCCAAAACCGCGTTGATTTCTTCCATGCGCAATATTGCTCGTGACCGGATTGTCTTATTGTTCACGGCAATCGCTTTAACTGATCCATTTAAACGCGATGAAGCAATTTCAAAGTTCCGGAAATTGGCAAGTGACTTTTTGACTCTCCGGGAACAATTTGAAGCTACCCGACTAAATCCTGTAGAACGCGCGCAATTTTCCAGGATATTGGAAACCACACGCATTGCCGCAGAATTACAATCCCGTGTAGTCGATCTGATCGGAATCTCGCCTCTTGAGGCGCAGAAAACGTTAATAACGTCAGCGGTTCCCGCACAAAATCAAGTCATAGCAACTTATGATCGGTTTCTTGACTTGCAAAACCAGAAATCGAAAGACAGCATCAATGAGGCGAAAGAGACCAATCATGAAACTTATTTCGCCATGATTCTTCTGGTCACCTTGGCTTTAATCCTCGGCTCGATTGTGGCTATTTTTGTCATTCGCCGTATCTCACGTATTGAAGATGCACTGTTCGAAGAAAAGGAACTCGCCGAAATTACGTTACATTCAATTGCTGAAGGAGTCATTACAACTGATGAGGCAGGCAATGTAACTTATTTGAATCCTGTAGCTGAGCAATTAACCGGCTGGCAAGCCATTGATGTACAACAGAAACATCTTGATGATATTTACAACATCATTAATGAAAGCACAAAACTACCTTCCAGCAATCGGTCACTCCTCCCCCAACTGGATGGTCCTACAGTTCCGTTGGGGAATCGTATATTGATTCAACAAGGTGGGCGTCAATTTGCCATTCAAGATTCAATTGCTCCGATACGTAATAAGACAGGTCATGCGATCGGAGCCGTGGTAGTTTTCAATGATGTATCCGAGGCCCGCAGCCTGACCCAGAAACTATCATGGCAAGCCTGTCACGATGCGTTAACAGGACTGGTCAATCGGCTGGAGTTTGAAAGACAGCTATCCTTTTTACTAGAAAGCGCGCGAAACCAGGACAGACAACATTTTCTACTTTTTATGGATCTGGATCAGTTTAAATTGATCAATGATACTTGCGGCCATATCGCTGGAGACGAATTATTGAAACAGCTATCCAGATCTTTTGAAACCGCCATTAGGGGAAATGATACTTTAGCGCGTCTTGGTGGGGACGAATTTGGCGTTCTACTGGAATCTTGTCCTTTAAAACACGCAGTGGCTATTGCTGAAAATATACGTCAACTCGTCGCCTCCTTGAAATTTTCATGGGAGGGCAAGTCTTTTCAAATCGGCGTAAGCATAGGTTTAGTTCCAATTAATTCACAAAGCGGAACAGCAATTGAAATAATGGGATTGGCAGACTCTGCCTGTTACAAGGCGAAAAATGATGGCCGCAACCAAATCCAGATACTACAAGGGCATGACCAGATTGTCAGCCGCCGCTATCAGACACAATCCGTGTTAACAACCACCAAGGCACTGGAAGAAAATCGCTTTTGCTTGTACCACCAAAAGATATTGCCCACCGCAAAATCAGAAAGTGATAACACCGCAATCCATTATGAGATTCTGCTCAGGATGCTTGATGAGAATAACAACGTGATTTTGCCGGGCAGTTTTATACCTGTCAGCGAACGTTACAATCTCATGCCAAAAATTGATCGCTGGGTAATCAATAACTTGTTTAAATGCTTGTCAACGCACTCCGGCATATCGAGTGAACAGTCAATCTATTCGGTTAATCTTTCCGGGCAATCTTTAATTGACGACAGATTCCTGGACTATGTCATAGACCAATTTGAAAAATTCGAGATACCGGGTCAAAAAATCGGTTTTGAAATTACCGAAACGTCGGCTATCGCTAACCTCAGCAAAGCGGTGCATTTTATATCGGTACTTAAAGAACGGGGTTGTGCTTTTTTACTGGACGATTTTGGTAGCGGCATGTCTTCATATAATTACCTCAAAAACCTGCACATTGATTACCTGAAAATCGACGGTGCTTTTGTAAAAAATATGGTTCAAGACAAAATTGACCATGCCATGGTGGAATCCATCAACCGCATTGGACACGTGATGGGCATTAAAACCATTGCCGAATTCGTCGAAAGTACCGAAATTTATAGACAGTTAGGTGACTTGGGGGTGGATTACGCACAAGGTTATGGCATTCATAAACCTGAACCGTTATTTACTCAACTCAGGATAGAAACCCTGAATACCGCTTCATAATCCCCCGGCTTGATCTCCCATTGTTTCTTGCATCAATGGCGAATGAGAAAGCAGAGTTTGTTCGATGCAGATAAATTGATGGTCAGACTTCATGGGACAAAGAAAAACCGAAGCAACAACCCGATAAACCGAACTAGAGGATAGGATCCTTAACGGCAAAACCATGACTGCGCAACAGGTTCAAACTCGGGTTCAGACATGCCTGAATAAACTCATGCCGTACCGGATTACGCCTTGCAGTCTCGCGCCATTGATGGCCGGGATTCAATCCGGCCAGTTCATACACATCTGCTTGCGGTAAATAAAAGGTCGTAACAAATTGACGAACCAGAACATTAATTAGCGGTGTCAAAAATTTTTTGTGCAAGCCTGAAGTGTGAGCCAGGCTTCGTTCGAGTGCACTGCGAGCGTGGGCAATATGGCGTGCTTCATCAATCACATGCAAGGTGCACATCTGGCGAATCAAGGGATCTACGCAATCGCTGCCATGCGTACGAACGTAACGGTTGAGTTTATCCGGCACTTCTTCCCCAATGGTCACAGCCAGCCAGAACAGCGTAGTATTGATTGGCGCATGACGTCCAAGAAAATCAGCAGTACGAGGACGGTTGCGCCAAACGCCGGGTAACCGCAGTCCACTTTTTTCCATCAGCTTAAGAAACATCAGACTATGCCCGGATTCTTCACGGATTTCGTGCAGGTAATAGGCAAGTTCCTGAGCGGACTGGGTGTGTTTCAGGTTGCGAGACAAACGTTCGACAAAAATGGCCTCAAGCCACAAACCAGCCTGAATAAAACCGGTGAATTCGTATTGCGACAAACGAATGCGTGTGTTTTCAGCCAACTCTTCATATTCGCGGGTTCCAAATAAAGAAATGGCCGTTGGCGGTAACCAGTACGCTTTAGTGTCCAGCGCTTCCCAATTCAGTCGCAACAGCGGGTCATGATAGGGAGAACTATTGGTAGCGAGTTGTTCCAGTAATGAAAGTTCGGCATACGCCATGCAAAACGCCTTGTTTCGAGCAATATTAACAGCTGCTAATCATACCATTTTTCTCATGAAGGGACATCGTTGGACGATAAACACCTTGCTGTTAAATGCCTTCTCCGGTATTCTTGCGGCCTTTCTGGGGTTGGTTGATAGGCATTATTTTCACCCAGAAAATGATATTCAGGAGAGGTGGATGAGCGGTTTAAGTCGCACGCCTGGAAAGCGTGTTTAGGATAATATCCTAACGCGGGTTCGAATCCCGCCCTCTCCGCCAAATACCTACCTAACAAAGCAAGTTTTACGAAATATGCAATACGCAGACCTCGGTCAAGTCACTTGTCGATGCCGCGGCCTCTTCGGAAATCATTCTAAGCCGGCTTATCTCTGGCGCTTTGTCAATCGCCAAAAACCTTCATGACATTATTGAACAAAGCGGTACGGGCGTGCTCTGGCGCTTTGTTCAAGGCGCCCGTCCATAACGGGAACAAGGTGGCTTCTTCACGTTGTTCGTGCTTGGATAAATACCCAGCAAGTATGGCCAGCAAAGGTCCCACGCTCGCGCTGGTTGCATCATCCTCTTCAAAGCTCGCTTCGATCATGACCGACTGATTCAGGATTTCGTTGTGCTCCTGCATCATTGCCGCACTCGGATCGAAACCCTGGGCATTTGGCGGAGTACGGATAGCTCGCGCCAGCATATCGTGTTCCACCTGCAGGTGTTTGCGTAGCCCTTCGGTAAAAGCGCGCATCAGCTGGTGTGCGATTTCCAGCCGGCCGCTGTCGGTGAGATGAATGACTTGGGAAAACATCGCGTCCAGCCTCTTGTGGTCGCGTTTCAGTATGTCCAGCACGTCTACAGGCGGTACGTCCTCTGCTCGATGAATCACGGCACGCCAGCGAGAATCCGCCTCCTCACTCACTTCCCAGCGCAAGTTATTGCGTAACTGCAAATTGAGACTATGCAGGATAATCGCTGGGTCTTCCGCAAACAGGAAGGTGACTGTTTCACCGCGCGCCATATCCTTGATTTCATAGAAAACAGAAGTTTGCAGCTGGCTGGAAGCATGGCCGGTCAAGTCACACAAATGCGTATCAGTCGTCATGGCAATTAAAATCCGAACATATGGTCCAGGCAAAAAGCCTGCTCGCCCGACAATGTGCCATGATATCCAAACAAACGACAGGTCAAGTCCCGAATAATGATGTAGGCACCCTGCCCGGCCTGTTGACGATGATTCTCATCAAACATTTCCGAATAACGCCAATGCTGGGAACCACTGCAGGGTATGGCAATTTTGCGTTGGGTAATTTCTTTACCCTCGCAATTGAACAAACTGAGCGTGGTATCGGAATATGCATGCCAGGACGTCGAAGCCGGATAAATCAAATGGCACAAAGTATCCAGAGGCGCATCCCCGAGCCGCAAAAACAGGCGTGTACTGAGTCCGGGAGGGGCGCCAGCATATGACTGCGGCTCATTTTTGTAAGTAAGAACAGTATTGAAAACATGTGCACCAAAACTGGTTTCTGCAATGTGGCCGCTGCTGTGATGGGTATAGCGGAACAAACCATGCAGCCAGCCATCGGCACCGCCGCCGTGACTGAAATCATAAAGCAGTTCGATATGTCCGGAGCCACTGGGCAAGTGGACACACTGCTCAATCAACCATGCATTGATGTCGAGCTCGACACTATCGCTACGCCGCAAACGACCAAAATCATGGCGCGCGACCTCTTTTCCGGTAGCGTCATACGCTATCGCAGCAATCGGCAAATCCTGCTGCGCGGTGGACATCGGTGTCGGCTGTACCACACTACGCCATAACGCTTCGGGCAAAATCGGTGCGGGCAGGATATAACCCTTGCCCATATATGCCGCCATGGCAGGAATACCTGGATCAACAGTAAGGTCGTTGCGTTCCACATTGACGTGAGCCATACGGCTACGCCCGTTTTTGTCATGCACTTCGTAGCGTGGCCGCACGAAATGGCGCCCTGCCTGTACCTCCAGTTGCTGCGGCCAGCGCGCTTCAGGAAATAACGAGGCCACATCGAGTGGATAGCAGGCAAATGCCGGAATCACCTCATTCACATAACGAATGTTATCGGAACCCATCAGATTGAGTCCCACTGCATTGGCGGGAATGGGTACAGGATGGCTGTTTTGTATCCACATCACCACACGTTCGTTGTCACGTGGTGCGGGTAATCCGGCAAATAAATCAGAAGGCCAGGCATTGGCATCATGCGTGCAGGACAGCACTGTTTCATCGTCACCAAAGGTATCCAGAGCATACTTGACCACATCGTGGCGAGCCACGCCCAATACATGCATGAACAGCGACCCGGTGAATTCGCCCAGATTGAAACGGCGACGCACTTCCCGGCTATCAATAATCAGGCTGGCACCGGGTACGGTAATCGTATCCTGCCATTCGGCCAACACAGCGCCCTCACCATCAAATAACCGAAACCACATTGTTGGCGGCTTGGCAGCGCCGAGACCCGACCAGTAATCACAGGTCACAATACGCGTATGTTGCCCTTTAGCGTCGCGCAAAAAACCAAAATTGGTGGCAAAGTTGAGCGGGTCCAGATAGCGCCGAGGATTGGTAAGCATGGCATCGGGCAGACGCATGTCATCCAGGCTCATGACTACCATGCCGCCAGGTACCAGGTGACGAATATGATCCATCAGACGTGTTGCGTCAAAGGCGGTAACCAGCACCACCTGTGCGTTACTGTTCGGCAATTCTGTGACAGGCTGCGCTGGCATACCCAGCAAGATTTTGTCGATATCCTCGATATGCTGCACAAACACTGCCCGGATATCGAGTTCGGCCAGGGCATAAAATTCGCAAAAACTTTCCGCCATGCCTAACGGGTCATACACGACAACACCGCCCAGCCCACGCAATTTTTCGAGTAAGCCAGCGGCAAGCGGTGCACTGAGGGGATGGCCCAAAGCCTTGAAAAAGCTGTTGCCACCTTTGGCATTGCTAAATGTTTCAATTTTTAACGCCATCTAGTTCAATCCCATGCTTTGCTTGAGTATGCTGGCGACCCGGCTGGTTTCATCCAGTGGCGGGTAATGCCAGTCGCTTAATTCCCCGGTAAAGGGCCGCGTATAACCACGTGCCTGTAATTCGCGGTGAAATTGTTCAAATTTATTATTGCCACCAGTCAATCCTTCTATAAACACCGGTTTGCCCGTATAGCAGGCTTCTGATGCCATATTGACCGAATCAGCAGTGACCACAAGATAATCGGCCAAAGCCAGATAACCCAGATAGGGATTATCGCCTGTGCCGTCCCAGATCACCGAGGCCACTTTTGACAAGCGGTGTTGCAGCACGGCCACCACTTCAGGATCTGTACGGCGGGAGGGCGTCACCACGATGGCGGCCCCGTGATTGGCCGCTGCCTGGATCAGCTTATCGGCGAGCATGTGCGCAACAGCCTTATCAATACGCACGCTGCGATTGGTACCTCCCACCAGCACACCGACCAAAGGCCTGGCCAGATGTGCCAATCGCGGCGCAAATTGTTCTGCTGCACCCAGCAAACGTGCCGCCGTCACACTATTGACCGCTCCCAGCGTCTCGATCACATTGAGGCCTTTGCAGCGGTCATGCAAGGGCGCCACGACCCAATCAAAATGGCGCAATGCCACTTGCGGATTCTGGATGCGAACATTGAAGGTACGTCCACCGCTTGCGCGCTTGATCGCAATGGATAACGCCACGGTCAGACGCCCCGTTCCGATTACAACATCGGGCCATGGAGGAGCAAGAGCATCACTGTCCGATCCTAGAGAATGCAACGATTTGATCCACAACTGTGCCGGTAAATATTTCCAGGGTGCCATCGGCATGACTGTTTTTTTTATGACGTCCATACCCAGCGCATGAGCAAGGCCGAATGACTGGTTGTCCATTCCGATAATGCCATTGGAAAGTACCCAGCAAGTTTTATTTACCATGCGCGCTAATAGCCAGAAGAAGCCTTGCCAGCAAACAGATTTTTAAAAAACGCCGAAATACCGTGCCGTTTTTGCTCCCGACGCTTGACCTTTTCGTCGACCACCCAATTCAACTGGATCGCACGGCGTGCCCCTACAAACGGCTTGTGACCATGCCATGAATTATCGCTGCGGCGGAAGGCCAGCAAGGTACCGATACTGGGATCAACCTCAGCTACGTAATCTTCAAGATCGGTACCGGAACGCAACAATCGCAGACGCCCTCCCGATTCATGCCAGTCCTCGTTGAAATAAATCAGCATGGTAATGATTTTGGTTCGGCTATCCGTGTGGATACGCCCGTCGGTTTCGTCGGTATGTCCACGCACGGTAATAATGGTCGGACGACCAGTCAAATCCAGGCCGAATTTCTGCTCGACGGCGTGACGAAAAGTGTCGCCTTCCAGTTCCGTCAGCAACTCACGGAAGGCACCACCGAACTGTAATGTTTCGGAGGGGAAACTACCCGGTTTGGCAATGTTCGGGAAATCGCGTGATATGGCCGCGAGCATTTCCTGGCGTAAAAAACCCGGCAGAATCAAGTATTCAAAAGGCGCCCTCTCCAGAGTTGCCGCATTAAACTTTTCCAAATCCAACATGGAAAGCCTCGTATGGAGCGGAGTTGTGCGGGAATTTCCTTGTACAGAAAGTGTGTTCATTTCAGACACTCTTTATCGAAAAATTGCTGCAAGTCTAGCGGCTTTCAGCATCGGCATAAAGCCATCTACGGCCTTGCCCCTGCTTATTTAGATAAAATAAATTGTTCCCCTGCTATTGAATTTTTCCGTTTTCCCACCATGTGGGCTTCAGTTAAACACGGAGCACAACGATATGCAGCAGGAAAATCAGACTCAACCAGAACAAAACCCCGATAAAACCGGTGCCGAACAAACTTCAGAGACAATGCCCAGCTTGGAAGAACTGCTGAAACAATCCGAGCTGCTGGCCCAGGAACACCATGATGCCTGGTTACGCGCCAAAGCCGAAAGCGAAAATATCCGCAAACGCGCACAGCACGATGTGGCCAACGCACATAAATACGCCATTGATGGCTTTGCAGCCGAACTGCTGGCGGTAAAAGACAGTCTTGAAGCCGCACTGTCCAGTGATGTGCCCAGCATCGAAAACTTGAAAAGCGGCGTGGAGCTTACACTTAAACAGCTTAACGCCGCCTTCGACAAATACAATCTTACTGAAATTCATCCCCTGGGTGAAAAGTTCGACCCACACAAGCATCAGGCTATCAGTATGGTAGAAGCCGATTCCGAGTCAAATACTGTCGTAACAGTTTTGCAAAAAGGCTACCAATTGCATGATCGTATCGTACGTCCGGCTCTGGTAACTGTATCAAAAACAAAAAATAGCTGAATCAACGCTTGAAATTATTGCTGGTCACCCTATTTAATACAACAACATTAACGTCTTAACGAAGGAATCGAATCATGGGAAAAATCATTGGCATTGACTTGGGCACAACCAACTCGTGTGTGTCCGTTATGGAAAACGGCACGCCTAAAGTCATTGAGAACGCTGAAGGTGCACGCACCACACCGTCTATCGTGGCCTACGCTGAAGATGGGGAAATCCTGGTGGGCGCCGCTGCCAAACGCCAAGCTGTGACCAACCCTAAAAACACGCTGTATGCAGTCAAGCGCCTGATTGGACGTCGCTTCGAAGAAAAAGAAGTTCAAAAAGATATCAACCTGATGCCCTATTCCATCGTCAAGGCTGACAACGGTGACGCGTGGGTGGAAGTGCGTGGCAAGAAAATGTCAGCGCCTGAAGTCTCCGCACAAGTATTATTGAAAATGAAAAAAACCGCTGAAGACTATCTCGGCGAGCCTGTCACCGAAGCAGTCATTACGGTACCGGCCTACTTCAACGACAGCCAGCGTCAGGCGACCAAGGATGCCGGCCGTATTGCCGGTCTGGATGTGAAGCGCATCATCAATGAACCAACTGCTGCCGCATTGGCCTTTGGTCTGGACAAAAAAGAAGGCGACAGAAAAATCGCAGTATATGACCTGGGCGGCGGTACTTTCGATATTTCCATCATTGATATCGCCGAGATCGACGGCGAGCATCAGTTCGAAGTGATGTCCACCAACGGCGACACCTTTCTCGGGGGTGAGGATTTTGACCAACGCGTAATCGACTACCTGGCTGATGAATTCAAGAAGGAACAAGGGATTGACCTGCGCAACGACATGCTTGCCCTGCAACGCCTGAAGGAAGCAGCGGAGAAGGCAAAAATCGAATTGTCTTCTGCACAGCAAACGGAAGTAAACCTGCCCTATATCACGGCGGATGCTTCCGGACCCAAGCATCTGGCAGTCAAGATCACCCGCGCCAAATTTGAAAGCCTGGTGGAAGAACTGATCCAGCGCACTATTGCGCCTTGCAAAATGGCAATCAAGGATGCTGGTGTCAGCGTATCCGACATCGGTGACGTCATTCTGGTAGGCGGCATGACCCGTATGCCAAAAGTGCAGGAAATGGTGAAAGAGTTTTTCGGCAAGGAGCCTCGCCGCGATGTAAACCCGGATGAAGCAGTTGCCGTTGGCGCTGCTATTCAGGGCGGTGTATTGCAAGGCGAAGTGAAAGATGTGTTGCTGCTTGACGTTACCCCGCTGTCACTGGGTATCGAAACCATGGGTGGCGTCATGACCAAATTGATCCAGAAAAACACCACTGTGCCGACCAAGGCCAGTCAGGTATTTTCGACCGCCGAAGACAACCAGAATGCGGTGACCATCCACGTACTGCAGGGAGAGCGAGAAATCGCTTCCGGAAACAAGAGCCTGGGTCAGTTCAATCTGTCGGATATTCCGCCTGCTCCGCGCGGCATGCCGCAGATCGAAGTCACCTTTGATATCGATGCTAACGGTATCCTGCATGTTTCAGCCAAGGATAAGGCAACCGGCAAGGAAAACAAGATCAAGATTCAAGCCAGTTCGGGTTTATCCGAAGCGGAAATTCAGAAAATGGTGAAAGATGCCGAAGCGCATGCTGAAGAAGATCATAAGACACGGGAGTTGATCGACACACGCAACCAATGTGACAACCTGATTCATTCAGTGAAAAAATCTCTGACCGAGCATGGTGACAAGATCGGTGCTGACGAAAAGGTCAAAATCGAAACTGCCATCACTGAGGCTGAAGAAGCACTCAAAGGCAACGACAAGGAAACCATCGAAGCCAAAACCAAGGCCTTGGGTGAAGCTTCGCACAAGCTGACCGAACAGATGTACGCCAAGGAACAAGCGGACGCGGGTTCTACAACGGGCCCGCAAGCTGCGGCAGGTGGTGCAAAAACAGATGATGACGTGGTGGATGCCGAATTTGAAGAAGTCAAAGACAACAAATAATTCTTAACCCCGGCATGGAGGGCACGGAGACCACAGTTTATCTGTGGAGCACTCTGTGCCCTTCGTGTGTTATCTGCGGCTGAAAAAATATGTCAAAAAGAGATTATTACGAAGTACTCGGTGTCAATCGGGACGCCAGTGATGAAGAAATTAAAAAGGCTTATCGCAAGCTTGCGATGAAACACCATCCGGACCGCAATCCGGACAATCCCAAAGCAGAGGAACATTTCAAGGAAGCCAAGGAAGCATACGAAATCCTGTGCGACGCGCAAAAACGCGCCGCATACGACCAATACGGGCATGCGGGTGTAGAGCATGGCGCCGGTATGGGCGGCGGGTTTGGCGGCGCAGGGGCGGGGTTTGCGGACGCCTTTGGCGATATTTTCGGTGATATTTTCGGCGGTGGGCGAGCACGATCGAATGTCTATCGGGGCGCAGACTTACAATATAATCTAGAGATATCGCTTGAAGAAGCAGCGCGTGGCACGGAAACCAAAATCCGCATCCCTACCCAGGAAGAATGTGAAACTTGCCATGGCACAGGTGCCAAACCCGGTACCCAGCCTACGACATGCGCAACCTGTGGCGGACATGGACAGGTACGTATGCAACAGGGATTTTTTTCCATCCAGCAAACCTGTCCGAAGTGTCATGGCAGTGGAAAAATTGTTACCAGCCCATGCGCCGACTGTCATGGTGTCGGGCGTGTAAAGCAGCATAAAACGCTCTCGGTACGCATACCCGCGGGCGTGGATGAAGGTGATCGCATCCGCTTGTCAAATGAGGGTGAAGCCGGGGTCAATGGTGGACCGACAGGTGATTTGTATGTCGTTATCCACCTCAAGGCACATTCGGTATTTCAACGCGACCACAACGATCTGCATTGCGAAATGCCGATCAGCTTCAGTACCGCCGCGTTGGGCGGCGAGATCGAAATCCCTACCCTAGATGGGCATGCCAAAATCAAGATTCCGCCAGAAACACAGACCGGTAAGGTCTTTCGTTTGCGCGGCAAGGGTATCCAGGGTGTGCGCACCCATGCACCGGGAGATTTGCTCTGCCATGTGCAGATTGAAACCCCGGTGAGCCTGACCGAACGCCAAAAAGAACTGTTGCGGGAGTTGGAAGCCTTGAATCAGGAAGACGGCGCGCGTCACAACCCCAAGGCCAATTCGTTCATGGATAAGGTCAAGGCGTTCTTTGGTTGAGCGCGATGCGGCTCAGGAGGGTGTCAAGCCGCGCAACCGCTTGAGTTGGCCGAGACCGTAGTGAATGTAGACCAATCCGGTATATACCGGCGACAGCAGATTGATCACCGGTATGTAATGCAGCAAGGCGAGCAACAGGCCCAATAAATAAAGTTGTGCTCCGGATTGCTCCAGAATCAGCCGAAACTCTTCACGACTCGCATGCTCAGCCAGCGCATCATAGCGAAACAGGCGCTGGTTCAGATAGGCCGTCAGGAGTAATGAAAACAAGGCACCCAGCCCTGCCAGCAACCAGAATGGCAGGGATAATAGCCACAAACCGCAAAATACGCCTATCGCAATCAGGGCATTCCACACGCTCCCTGCAAATGTGCCGCCGTGACGCTGTTCCAGTTCCGGATAATCCCGGCTGGCAACATGACGCACCATCATTGGCATGACCATGACCGCCGCAATAAACAGGGCCGAGGTGAGTGCCAGCGGCATGATCAGCAGTACCAGCAATACCACGGTCATGCCGTTGGCCAGCCAGACAAAATCGTGTTGGCTCAGGAACGTCTGTGCCGGTTGCAACCAGTGGCCGAGCAAGTTGATCCAGTCATCCCAGAAAAACCACGCCAATACACCCCACAGCACCAATGACAGCACCATGGGCCACAGAACAATAGCGAGCATTTTCGGATGTAGCAGGCTGCGAGCCGCGTCTAATAACGCGCGCGCAATATCGCCGATCACGCCGCTGCCTTGAACAGGCGGAAAAAATTGTGGCTGGTCATTTCGCCCACTTCTTCGATTGAAATTCCGCGTAAGCGGGCAATTTCCTCGGCAACATGGCACACAAAAGCAGGCTCATTGGTTTTACCTCGATGCGGCACAGGTGCCAGATAGGGTGAATCCGTTTCAATCAACATCTGCTCCAGCGGTATGGTTTGTGCCACTTGTTTCAAGGCCAGCGCATTCTTGAATGTAACAATGCCGGAGAATGAAATATAAAACCCCATTGCGATCGCCGCTTGGGCGACTTCCAGGCTCTCGGTAAAGCAATGCATCACGCCGCCGGTTTCTGCTGCACCCTCCTCTGCCATAATGCGCAAGGTATCTTCAGCGGCAGCACGAGTGTGAATGATGAGTGGCTTGCCGGCCTGCTTGGCAGCACGGATATGGGTACGAAAACGTTCGCGCTGCCAGTCCAGATCGCCGGTAAGACGAAAATAATCCAGCCCCGTTTCACCTATGGCAACAATTCTCGGATGTGCTGCCAGTTCGACCAGCCGCATCACACTCGGCTCCTCGATATTTTCATGGTCAGGATGCACCCCGACCGAGGCATAAATGTTTGCATGGTTTTCAGCCATCGCCAGTACCTGCGGAAAATCTTCCAGATTGACACTGACACACAGTGCATGGCTGACGGCTGCATCCCGCATGCGCGCCAATATGGCTGACTGTTGTTCAGCCAATCCAGGGAAATTGATATGACAATGCGAGTCAATAAACATGAAGCTGATCCAAAAAGATCAGGCTGCCCACAGCAGCCTGAAGGGATGGGTGAGTAAACAGACTTACATAGTGTGTGTCTGGCGTACTGACTTGAGTGAGCCACCGAGCAAACCTTCAACTTTATTGCGCGCCGCGACACCACTGTCATTCTTGTCAAATTGCACACCGATACCTTGTGTCTTACCGCCATGTGCACTGGCTGGCGTAATCCATACCACTTTACCGGCGACCGGAATTTTATTCGGGTCTTCCATCAGCGTCAGCAGCATGAATACCTCATCGCCCAATTTATATTGCTTGGTGGTCGGAATAAAAATTCCTCCGCCCTTGAGGAATGGCATATAGGCTGCAAACAAGGCGGTTTTTTCCTTGATGCTTAAAGACAGTACACCGGGACGGGCGACAACGGTTTTATCTGCGGTATTGCTCATGTTTGCTCCATTCAGTCGAACAAGCCAGCGTACCCTAGCAGCAAATCTTCCAGTACCATCTGAACCGCGAGTGGATGCTGAACGCTGGCGCGCGCCGCTTGCAGGCGGCGCTGAAAATCAAGCATTTTTAGTAAGTTAGCACGCTCGGCCATGCCTCGCAATTCCTGTTCAAAATCGATCTGGTAATATATGCGTCCCGTCAGCTGCAAACTCACCAGATCGTGCAGCCATTGCTGCAGCCAATGCACCATATCAGGCAGCGGCTGTTTGGCATGTTGCTCAGCACCGAGAAGGGCGTCGGCAGCATTCATTCGGGACAATCCGGTCAAGAATCCCTGTCTTCGTTCCTGATAATCTGCGTCTGCGAGCGTACTGGCCAATAGGGGCGCCCCTCCTGCCTGAGCCAGACAGACATTCGCCTCGCGTATACCCTGCTGCGCCAGCCAGGACTGTGCAACATCAGCATCGGGCAGGGTAAAACGAATCTGGTGACATCGGCTCAGGATGGTCGGCAGCAGACGACTCGACTGATGACTGACCAGAATCAACAAAGTATTCGGAGGTGGCTCTTCCAGCGTTTTCAAAAGTGCATTGGCCGCAGCCGCATTCATTGCTTCTGCTGGATGAATCAGCGCAACACGCAGACCGCCACGATGCGCGCTCAATTGAACAAACCGGGTCAATTCACGCACCTGAGCAACGCTGATCTTTTGTCCTGACTGCGCACTTTTACGTTCCGACGGATCAACTTGTAACTCATTTTCGTCCAGCATTGCAGGCTGCAACTTCATAAAGTCGGGGTGGCTGCCCTGTCGCTGCCAATGACAAGATGGGCACACGCCGCAGGCTGCTTGTCCTTCCGCTTGCGGGTTTTCGCATAACACCAGTTCGGCCAATTGTTCTGCCAGAGCCAGTTTTCCTATGCCCGCTCGGCCATGAAACAGCAATGAATGCGGCAGCGTGTCGCGCAGATGCAACAAACGTTGCCAGACAGCTTCATTCCAGGGATGCAAAATCATGATCTAAATCGCTGCAATGATCGGTTCCAGGCTGGCACGAATATCTTCCAGACTGCGGTTGGTACCGATTATCCGGAATCGCGCAGGATATTGTTCAGCACGGTGTAAATACATGGCTCGCACGCGCTCAAAAAAATCCTGCTGCTCCTGTTCGAATCGATCCAGACTGGCATTCGTTGACAATCGCTTTGCGGCTATCGCTACCTCCACATCAAATAATAACGTCAAGTCAGGCTGCAAACCTTCCTGAACCCAATCTTCCAGAAGATGCAATCTTGATTCGGCAATACCACGGCCACCACATTGATAAGCAAAACTGGCATCCGTAAATCGATCCGAAATCACATAGGCCCCGCGACTCAGTGCGGGCAGAATTACCCGATGCAGATGTTCCCGGCGTGCTGCAAACATCAATAGGGCTTCGGTTTCCACATGCATGGGCTCAGCCAGCAATATTTCGCGCAGCTTTTCACCCAGCGGCGTTCCACCCGGTTCTCGTGTTACCACCACCTCAACACCACGTGTACGCAACTTGTCGGCCAGCCAGACAAGGTGGCTGGTTTTGCCCGCACCGTCAATTCCCTCTAATGTGATAAAAGGCATGATTAGCGTCCATTTTTTTGATAGCGCATCACTGCGCGGTTATGCTCTTCCAGATTGTCCGAAAAGTAGTGACTGCCATCACCTTTGGAAACAAAATATAAAGCCTGACTGACAGCCGGATGCAGCGCTGCATGGATCGAATCAAGACCAGGCATGGCGATCGGGGAAGGCGGCAAACCTGCGCGCGTGTAGGTGTTATACGGCGTGTCAGTTAGCAAATCCCGTTTATGCAGATTGCCATCAAAAGCGCTACCCATCCCGTAAATCACACTGGGGTCCGTTTGCAGGCGCATACCCTGGCGTAACCGGTTGATAAAAACTGCTGCAATTAATGGGCGCTCGCTCGCCAGACCGGTTTCTTTTTCAATAATGGATGCCATCGTCAACGCCTGATATGCGTTGGTGTAGGGTAAACCGGGCTGGCGCGCCGCCCATTCTTTGGCAAGATGCATTTGCATCGTCGCATAAGCCCGCCGCAAAATGGAAATATCGCTGTTGCCCGGATCAATATAATACTTGGCCGGGAAAAACAACCCCTCCGCATGCGCCTTGGGAATCTTTAGGGTAGTCAAAATCTGTGCTTCGGTCATCTTGGCTGTGTCATGACGTATAGCCGGGTGGATATCGAGCGCTACGCGCATCTGCTGGAAAGTCCAGCCTTCAATAAAAACAATCTCGCGCAGACTGACTTCACCGAGAATCAGCTTTCTGAGCAATTCATACGGCGTAGTCGCACTAGTCAATGTGTAGTGGCCTGCCTTGATACGCGCAGCATCTCCAGACAGCCTTGCCAGCAATTTAAATTTCCATGTGTCTTCGATCACACCAGCCTGGTGCAACTGGTCGGCAACGGCTGTCAGGCTACTCCCTGGCATCAGCGTAAACTCTACTGGTAGCGATTTCAGGGGGAGCGGGGAACGCGCATACAAGAACAATGCGCCGGCTACTACCAATAAGGCGATCAGCAAAACAACTATCAGGCGTTTAATCAAAGTCTGTTTCCAGTAAAGTACGTATCAGCTGTGTGGCAGGATGCGGTTGCCAGGACTGATGTGCCAGAGTGCGAATTTGCCAGACACCGATCACGCTATTGCACAGCATTAGTGCGTCTGCAGCGTACAAATCATTAAGTCCAAATTCATCTGTCCCTGTTTTCAAGCCTAACGCCGGCCCGAACGCAAGAATGCGTTCTCGTGTCACACCACACACCCCGCAGGCGGACAGATTCGGGGTGAGCAAGGCATTGCCGCGCACAACAAACAAATTACTCATCGTGCCACCTACAACTTTATCCGCCATATCCAGCAGAATGCCTTCCGCAATTTCCGGGTCATCCCATTCACTGCGTGCCAGCACATTCTCCAGGCGATTGAGATGTTTGATACCGGCCAATGCGGGCTGCCGCCCAAGTCGTAAATCACACACGCGGGCAATAATGCCATGTTCGGTGTGAATGGGAGGATAAATTGGTATCGGGCTGCTGATCGTGATTGTACGTGACTCGACCATATCTGCGGCAACGGCATAGCCGCGTAATCCGCTTCCTCGTGTCACGATGATTTTGACGACACAATCCGGCATATCGCTGGCGATGCAAGCCAGATCCGTTTCCAGGATTGCTTGCTTGGGTGCAGGTAAATTCAAGCGTACACAATCCATGACAATTTTCGCATATTGGTCTGCCCATGCCTTGGGTTTACCATCGCGCAATAACAGCGTCCGGAAGATACCATCGCCATAAGCCAGTCCACGATCGCGCGCGTCCACCGAGCCAGTTTCTATGCCATTTACCAAAATCATCCTGCCAACCCCAGCGCCCGCAACAAACCTTTGGCTTTGGCACGCGTTTCATTAAGCTCGGTCGCCGGGTCGGAATCCGCCACAATACCTGCACCTGCCGAGAAGCGAATATGCTCGCCTGAGACCATGATAGTACGAATCAAAATATTCAAATCCATATCCCCGTCCCGGTTCAGATAACCCATGCTCCCGGTATACGCATAGCGGGGCGTGGCTTCGAGCTCGCGGATAATTTGCATGGTGCGCACCTTGGGGCATCCAGTGATCGTACCTCCCGGAAACAGGGCGCGGATCACCTGCACCGGCGTAATCCCTGCTTGCAGCTTGCCCACCACCGTTGATTCAATATGATGGACATAGGCATAACTGGCAACCGTCATTAATTCGGCTACCCGCACACTGCCCGGCACACATACCCGTCCCAGATCATTGCGCTCAAGATCTACCAGCATCACATGTTCAGCCCGTTCTTTGGGGTGGGCGATCAGATCCGCGCAAGTTTGCGCATCCTTCTCGGGCTCGCTGTGGCGTGGGTGAGTACCGGCAATGGGCCGGGTGTGCACCATGCCTGCCTGTACCTGCACCAGGCGCTCGGGAGAAGAGCTGATAATGGCATGCTCGTGAGTAAGGCGCACTAGCCCGGAAAAGGGGGCAGGATTGCTGTGGCGTAGCGTCTGGTACAGTGCCGGAGCAGGCGATTTACTTTTTACCCGTCCATGCCAGCGACGCGATAAATTAACCTGGAACACATCTCCGGCATGGATGTAACGCTGGATTTGTCCTACCCCTTCTAGAAAGTCCTGTTCCGGAGCTTCGTGCAAATCCTCGAGTGTAATGGGTATGTCACCAGCAGGCATCAGGCCAGTCAGATCATGCTGCAGCGTATCCAGAAGGCCGGCGTAATCTGTTTCAGCAAATAGCCAGATTTCACCGCTGCGTCGATTGACCATAACAGCAGCCGGCACCCGAATGATCGCCGCTAACGGGAAATCGGCATCGACAGGACGTGAGGATACAGTTGGTTCCAATCCCTCTAGTAGCTCATAGCCCAGATAGAGAAACCAGCCACCACGGAATGGCAAGTGCCCTGTTGCGGGATCCGCCACACAATATGCATCCCGCCATGCTGCATCCAGTTGAGCCAGACACTGCTGCGCTTCACCGTTCTTGAATAACAGCGTTTGCTGCGGAAATGCCAGCAAAATATCCCAACCGTCCCCAGATGCCGTTTCCAGCAGCGCTGGATAGCGCTGTGGATCGGCTTGATGAAGGCTGAGTAGATCGATACTGCCAGGTAGGGAAAGAACGGGCACGGAAAGGATAGCGCGCTCGATATAGCGCCCTGATTAAATTTTCCGGAACACCAGCGTGCCGTTGGTGCCACCGAAACCAAACGAGTTCGACAACGCCACGTCAATTTTCATCTGTCGTGCGGTATTCGGCACGTAGTCCAGATCGCAAGCTTCGTCCTGGTCAAAAATATTGATGGTAGGCGGTGCGACCTGTTCATGCACGCTCAACGCTGAAAATACGGCCTCGACACCCCCCGCAGCACCCAACAGATGCCCGGTCATGGATTTTGTCGAACTGATTGCAGTTTTGTACGCGTGATCGCCCAAGGCGCGTTTGACAGCCATGGTCTCGGCCAGATCACCTAATGGCGTGGACGTACCGTGGGCATTGATATAATCCACCTGGTCCGGATTCAAACCTGCATTTTTCAGTGCGTTCCGCATACAACGGGCCGCGCCTTCGCCATTTTCTATCGGCGCAGTCATATGGTAGGCGTCACCGCTCATACCAAAACCAGCCACTTCTGCATAAATTTTTGCGCCGCGTGCTTTGGCATGCTCGTATTCTTCCAGCACCAAAATACCGGCACCCTCGCCCATGACAAAGCCATCACGCTCCTTGTCCCAGGGGCGACTTGATGTAGCCGGATCATCGTTACGTGTGGACAATGCCCGTGCAGCAGCAAATCCGCCCATGCCCAAGGGGCTGAGAGCCGATTCGGCACCACCAGCGACCATCACATCTGCATCCCCATATTCGATCATGCGGGCAGAATCGCCGATACAGTGGGTAGCCGTGGTACAAGCGGTGACCATCGCCAGATTAGGGCCTTTGAATCCATACATAATGGACAGGTTGCCTGCGATCATATTGATAATCGAGGCCGGGATAAAAAAAGGTGAAATCTTGCGGGGACCGCCCGCAAGATAAGTATTATGCGTTTCCTCGATCAGCGGCAAACCGCCAATTCCGGAACCGATGTTGACGCCGATACGCTCCGCGTTTTCCTCGGTAACTTCCAGCCCCGCATCTTTAACTGCTTCTATTGCGGCCACCATACCGTACTGGATGAAGACATCCATGCGGCGTGCGTCTTTAGGATTAAGATATTGGGCCACATCGAAATTTTTTACGTCCCCCGCAATCTGGCAAGCAAACGCTGCGGGGTCGAAGCGGCTTATACGGGTGATGCCTGACTTACCCGCAAGGATATTGCTCCAGGATTCCTGAAGGCCTATGCCGACCGGGGACACAATCCCCAGACCGGTAATGACAACTCTGCGCTTGGACAATAACGACTCCGGGAGATCTAAAGTAAATTATTTGGCAAGATGGCTATTGATGTAATCAATGGCCAATTTAACCGTAGTGATTTTCTCGGCTTCTTCGTCAGGAATCTCACACTCGAACTCTTCTTCAAGTGCCATGACCAATTCAACCGTATCCAGAGAATCGGCTCCCAAATCATCAACAAAAGAAGATTCGACCTTAACATCGGCTTCATTTACGCCCAATTGTTCAGCAACGATTTTCTTGACACGCTGTTCGATATTGTCCATCTAGATACTCCCAAGTATTAAAACAAAAAGCGCTGGCATTCTAACAAAATTGCCAGCATTACCCAAATTAGAGCGGTACAGCAATCGAGCCTCTAGCCCGCGCCGGAAACCGCTCATTCCATGTACATACCACCATTTACATGCAGGTTGGCGCCGGTGATGTAGCCTGCTTGTCCGGAGGCCAGAAACCCTACTGCGTGCGCTATATCCGCCACCTGTCCCAAACGCCCTAACGGTATATGTGCCAGCAGTGCATCGCGTTGCGCCTCGGGCAACGCGCGCGTCATATCCGTATCGATAAAACCGGGAGAGATGCAATTTACCGTAATATTACGGCTCCCGACCTCCCGTGCCAGCGATTTTGAAAATCCGACCAATCCAGCTTTGGTTGCGGCATAGTTGGTTTGGCCGGCATTACCCATTGAACCCACCACCGAAGCGATACTGATAATGCGGCCATACCGGGCTTTCATCATGGCACGAAGTACTGCCCGCGACAGCCTGAATACCGACCCCAGGTTGGTTGCAATGACATCGTCCCATTCATCATCTTTCATCCGCATCAGCAGATTATCGCGGGTGATGCCGGCATTATTGACCAAAATGGCAATTTCGCCGAAACGTTGCTGAATCTGTTGCAACGCCGAATTGATGCTTTCGGCATCGGTCACTTGCAGCACTAAACCAGTGCCTAGCACTGCGGATTGCTGCAGATAATCGCTAATCGCTTGAGCACCGGTTTCGCTGGTTGCTGTACCCACAACAATAGCGCCTTGCCTGCCTAATTCAAGCGCAATGGCTTTACCAATCCCTCGGCTCGCGCCAGTCACTAATGCTACTTTACCTTGCGCCATGCTATCCCCTATCCGGCCAAGGCGGATTTGATCTCTTCAATCGCATCCGCACTGGTCAGCGCGTATGTCTGAATACGGTTGTCAATACGTTTATTCAGCCCGGCCAGCACCTTGCCTGGTCCGCACTCAACACTATGCGTTACGTTCTGAGCCGCCATAGCACATATAGTTTCCACCCAGCGTACCGGATTATAAAGCTGGCGAGCCAACGCACCACGAATTTGTGCCGGATCACTATAGGCCATTACATCTGCATTATGCAGGACAGGGATGTGCGGGGCATGAATCGTCACCGATTCCAGATAGGCAGCAAGCCGCTCTGCTGCCGGGCGCATCAATGCACAGTGCGAGGGTACCGAAACAGGAAGCAGTAAAGCACGTTTGGCGCCCTTTTCCTTTGCCAGTGCCATACCACGTTCAACAGCGGCCTTATTACCCGCGATTACAACTTGTCCTGGCGAATTGAAATTAACCGGCTCCAGTACCTCATTCTGCGCTGCTTCCACGCACACGTGGCGCACGGCTTCGTCATCCAGTCCCAGAATCGCCGCCATGGCACCTACACCTTCCGCAACCGCATTCTGCATGGCTTCGGCTCGCAGTTGAACTAGTGGCAACGCGTCCGCAAACGATAACGCGTCCGCCGCCACCAATGCCGAATATTCGCCCAGACTATGCCCCGCCATGACTGTGGGCGCCAATCCGCCTTGCTCGATCCAGGCACGATAAGTCGCTACGCCAGCTGCGAGCATCACTGGCTGGGTATTCACCGTCAGGCTGAGTTGTTCCACGGTCCCTGTGGAAATCATCTGCAAGAAATCGCGGCCCAGGACATCCGAAGCTTCTGTAAATGTTTCCCGCACGACAGTCAGGCTTTCAAAGCCTTGCATCATGCCCAACGACTGCGACCCTTGTCCCGGAAATACAAACGATAATTTCATTTATAAATCAAATAACCAGGTTAATTAGTTAAGACCATTTAATAAGTACAGATCCCCACGTGAAACCACCCCCGAAGGCCTCCATCAAAACGATTTCGCCCGCCTTGATGCGGCCGTCGCGTACCGCGGTATCCAGAGCCAGCGGGATGGAAGCCGCAGAAGTGTTGCCGTGGCGGTCTACCGTAACGACAACGTTATCCATACTCATACCGAGTTTTTTGGCAGTCGCCTGAATAATTCTGATATTGGCCTGATGCGGCACCAGCCAGTTTACGTCAGATTTTTGCAATTGATTGGCAGCCAGTGTTTCATCCACAATGGCGTCAAGTGTATTGACTGCCATTTTGAATACTGCATTGCCTTGCATTTGCATAGTCGGTCGTGCATCAGATGGACCACTCGAAACACCACCATTTACGTGGAGCAAATCTTTGTAACGGCCATCGGCATGTAGATGGCTGGAAATAATACCGGGAGTCTCGCTGGCTTCCAGGATAACTGCTCCGGCACCATCTCCCCACAGTATGCAATTCCCGCGGTCATTCCAATCGGTAATCCGTGAGAGGGTCTCCGCTCCGATAACTAAAGCACGCCGTGCCTGACCCGCGCGGATAAAATTGTCAGCAATCGACAAGGCGTAAACGAAGCCGCTGCAAACTGCCTGCACATCGAACGCAGCGCTGCCATTGCTCATGCCCAGTTTGTTTTGTACCAGGCAGGCCGTACTGGGGAAGATCAGATCTGGCGTCGTTGTCGCGACAATGACAAGGTCGATTTCAGCAACATCAATTGCGGCTGCAGCAATTGCATTACGGGCTGCAGCAAACGCCAGGTCGCTGGTTGTTTCATGATCGGCAGCAATGTGACGTTCGCGAATTCCAGTGCGTTCCACAATCCACTGGTCTGAAGTATCCACCATTTTTTCCAGATCAGCATTGGTAAGGATACGTTCTGGCAAGTAGCTGCCAGTACCCGAGATTCTGGAATACATTTAAGCGACATCCTTATGAAGCGAGGCCATTTGTTGAGTAATGCGGTTTAACACGCCACTGCGCACTTCGCACACTGCCTGTTCAATCGCATGCTCAAACGCATAGCGGTCGGCGCCACCATGGCTCTTGATCACAATACCGCGCAAACCAAGCAGGGTAGCTCCATTATAACGACGTGGATCGACCCGCCTTTTAAACGCGTTCAGTACCGGTAAAGCGATAAATCCGGCCATCCGCGTAAACATATTGCGTTTGAATTCTTCGCGCAGCATGGTGGCAATCATTTTTGCCAATCCTTCGGAGCTCTTGAGGGCAATATTTCCAACAAATCCATCACACACCACGACATCGGTTGTGCCTTTGAAAATATCGTTTCCTTCCACGTTTCCGTAAAAATTCAAACCGCTGCCGCGCAATAAATCCGCAGCCTGCTTGACGATGCCATTACCCTTGATTTCTTCCTCTCCCACATTGAGCAAGCCCACACTGGGCATATTGCGTTGCTCCAGGGCAGATACCAGCATGGCACCCATAATGCCGAACTGCAGCAAATGTTCGGCAGTACAATCCACATTGGCACCCATATCCAGTACGTAAGTATGGCCTTTAATCGTGGGCATTTCGGCTGCAATTGCCGGACGTTCAATACCGGGTAGCATTTTCAGGACAAAGCGCGCGGTAGCCATGAGTGCGCCGGTATTACCGGCGGACACGCAGGCGTTTGCCTCGCCACTCTTGACGAGGTCAATCGCGACACGCATGGAGGAATCTTTTTTTGTGCGCATGGCAAGCGCTGGTGACTCATCCATGGCAACCACTTCCGTCGCCGGGTGAATGCGCAGACGTGAGCTAACTTTGCCACGCCGCATACGCAACTCCGCCTCGACAACATCCGGCAAGCCCACCAGAACAATGTTCAAGTCCGGGTCACGTGCAAGGCATTTCAATGCGGCCGGGACGGTGACATGAGGCCCATGGTCACCCCCCATGGCATCAATGGCCACGGTAACATCTCTCATGATTCGGGAATTGCGTCCAAACGTTGCACCATTGAATGCGCTGATATTGACATCAACGGGTAAGCCGACTCGCACGTCGTGACGCAAGTAAATTGCACCGAGCGGGATGTGCGGAGCTTATTCGTCCTTGGTGCGCACCACTTTACGTCCACGATAAAAGCCGTTAGGGCTGATGTGATGACGCAAGTGGACTTCACCTGTGGTTGGCTCTACAGCCAGCGGCAGGTTGGTCAGAAAGTCGTGTGAGCGATGCATACCACGCTTGGATGGGGATTTCTTATTCTGCTGAACTGCCATTTTAGTACTCCAATCAGGATTTCAATTTTTGATGCTGTTTCAACGTTGCCAGCACGGCAAAGGGGTTGGGTCGACTCGCCTTCTGCGTTGCTCTGTCAGTCGGACAAATTTCAGCGCGATGAATCGGAGCCGCTGGAAGCGACAATAAAAGCTCATCCTCCAGCCATGCAAACCATTCGAACTGACTATCTGCAAGCACGGCATCTTCCAAGCCATCAGCCTGGCGATCCCACAATTCCAGCTCCACAACATTCCGCGCAATATATACAAGACTATTCGTTACCAAATCCCAGTCAAAATCTTGCATGCAACGCTGACATTGCAATTGCAACCGGCCACTTGCTTCCAGCCGCATAAATGCGCGGCCCGACTCTTCCCGCCCGCCTGCTATTCGATAACGAATTTCACCGGCGTCATCCGCCAAGGATTTGCACAGGCGTGTAAAATCACGCACCGCTACGACGCTTTCCATCTGCCTGGCGTCTTGCGCAAAGGCAAGACAGTCAATGTGCGCCTGTTCCGACATAAGGCGCGCATGATATAATTTTCGTCTTGTGTTGTCAAAATAAGGCTTCGCCGCGTGATCAAGAAAATCCTCATAGCCAATCGAGGCGAAATTGCTGTTCGTATCGTACGAGCATGCTCAGAACTGAACATTACTTCAGTGGCTATATATACGGATGCGGACCGCCATGCACTGCATGTCAAAAAAGCCGACAAAGCCTATAATATCGGCTCGGATCCCGTACAGGGCTACCTGAATGCGCATAATATCGTCAACCTCGCTGTAGCGAGCGGCTGTGATGCGCTGCATCCGGGCTACGGCTTCCTGTCCGAGAATCCGGTCATTGCCGAAATTTGTGCACGTCGTGGAATCAAGTTTATCGGCCCAAAGCCGGAAGTGATCCGCATGATGGGTGACAAAATTGAAGCGCGTAAAGCCATGATCAAGGCCGGCATTCCGGTCATACCCGGTAGCGATCACAATCTGGAAAATGTAGAAGAAGCGCGCACATTGGCAAATAGCATCGGCTACCCGGTTATGCTTAAGGCGACCAACGGTGGTGGTGGCCGCGGAATTCGTCGCTGCGATTCAGAAGCCGAACTGCTGAAAAATTATGATCGTGTCGTCTCCGAAGCAGGCAAGGCGTTCGGGAAACCGGAAGTATTCCTGGAAAAATGTGTGGTTGATCCAAAACACATCGAAGTCCAGGTCATGGCGGATATACATGGCAATACCATCCACCTGTTCGAACGTGATTGTTCCATTCAGCGTCGCAATCAGAAGTTAATTGAAATTGCGCCGTCGCCGCAGCTTACCGAGGCGCAACGCCAATATATCGGCAAACTGGCGGTACGTGCTGCACGAGCAGTCGGTTACACCAATGCAGGTACAGTCGAGTTTCTGCTGGACTCAGACAATCAATTCTATTTCATGGAAATGAATACCAGACTGCAGGTAGAACACACCATTACTGAAGCAATTACCGGGGTGGATATCGTGCAGGAGCAAATTCGCATCGCTGCCGGACTTCCCCTCCAATACAAGCAGGAAGATGTGCATTACCGCGGCTTTGCAATGGAATTCCGGATTAATGCCGAAGATCCGAAAAATGGATTTCTGCCCAGTTTTGGCCGTATCACCCGTTATTACGCGCCTGGCGGTCCCGGCGTACGTACCGACGCGGCCATGTATAGCGGTTACGTCATTCCCCCTTACTATGACTCCATGTGCGCCAAGCTCACGGTTTGGAATTTGAATTGGGAAAGCGTAATGGAACGGGGTCGCCGCGCGCTCAACGATACCGTGGTTTATGGCGTTAAAACCACCATACCTTACTACCTGGAAATCCTGAAAAATCCGGATTTCCGTAGCGGCCGATTTAATACGTCATTCGTGGACACCCATCCCGAACTGATAAACTATGCGGTACGTCAGCCGCCCGAAATGATTGCGGCAGCCATATCAGCTGCCATTGCTGCCCATAACGGATTGTAATTCGTTCAACCAACAAGACTGCACCGAACAATGCCAAAAGTATTCATATCCGATCTCGTCCTGCGTGACGGCCCCCAATCCCTCATTGCCACCCGTATGCGCACCGAGCACATGCTGCCAATTTGTGCCAAGCTCGACAGCGTTGGCTTCTGGTCGCTGGAAGCCTGGGGCGGTGCCACCTTTGACGCTTGCGTACGCTTTCTGAGGGAAGACCCGTGGGAGCGCCTCAAGAAACTGCGCAAAGCCTTACCCAATACTCCCATACAGATGTTGCTGCGCGGGCAAAATCTGCTTGGCTACCGGCACTATGCTGACGATGTGGTACGCGCTTTTGTCCAAAAATCGGCCGACAATGGCGTAGATGTATTTCGCATATTCGATGCGATGAATGACCTGCGCAATATGCGCGTTTCAATTGAAGCAGTGAAAAAGGCAGGCAAACACGCGGAAGGTGCGATTTCCTATACCACCAGCCCCGTACACAACATCCCTCACTTTGTCGCACTCGCGAAAGGCCTTGCCGAACTTGGCTGCGATACGATCGCCATCAAGGATATGGCGGGATTGTTGACGCCTACCGCCGCTTTCGATCTGGTCACGGCCGTACGAACCGCAACCGGCCTGCCTGTGCATACCCACAGCCATGCCACTTCCGGTTTGGCCAGCATGGCCCATTTGAAAGCGGTCGAAGCCGGTGCAACCATCATTGACACCTGCATATCAGCGTTTTCGGAAGGCGCCAGCCACCCTACCACCGAAAGCATGGTGGCGGCGCTTGCCGGCACTGAATATGATACGGGGCTGAATCTCGCCCTGCTGGAAGAAATTGCTGCCTATTTCCGTGAAGTACGCAAACACTACTGGCAGTTCGAAAGCGCTTTCACGGGCGTGGATCCACGTGTATTAATCAGCCAGGTACCGGGCGGGATGATTTCCAACCTGTCCAACCAGCTCAAGGAGCAAGGCTCGCTGGATCGCATGGATGAAGTGCTCTTGGAAATCCCGCGCGTGCGCGAAGACCTTGGATACCCTCCGCTGGTGACACCCACTTCCCAGATAGTGGGTAGCCAGGCAGTTATCAACGTCCTCACAGGTGGACGCTACAAAACCATCACCAACGAAGTAAAGTCCTACCTGCAAGGCCGATATGGACAGGCTCCGGGCCACGTCAACGAGCAGGTACGCAATCTCGCTATCGGAAACCAGGAGGTCATCACCTGTCGTCCTGCGGACATGATTCCTGATGAGATGGATAAACTGCGCGGCGAGATCGAAGACTTGTCGAGGTCCGAGGAAGATGCGCTGACGTATGCAATGTTCCCTGACCTTGGCCGCACATTCTTGCAGGAACGCAATGCCGGCACTCTGGCAGCCGAAGCCTTGCTGCCAGTAGAGGCCAAAAATGCGACTGCTACCACACGCTCAGCGGCAGATGAATTCCGCATCACCCTGCATGGCGAGACCTATCACATCAGGTTAACCGGCACCGGTCACGCCGGGCAAACGGAACGTCCCTATTATGTATCCGTTGATGGGGTGACCGAAGAAGTGCTGGTCGAAGCCTTGAATGAAATCGAAGTAGGCTCCAATAGCAGCAGTTCGCCCAAAGCCGACTCCGGCAACAACCGCAAATCCACCTCGGGTGGAGGCCGTCCGCGTCCCAGCCATGTTGGTCATGTAACAACGGCCATGCCTGGCAATATCGTGGATGTGATGGTTTCCACCGGCCAGAAAGTCAAGGCAGGCGATCCGGTTCTGGTAATCGAGGCAATGAAGATGGAAAACGAAATCCAGGCTTCGATTTCGGGGACGGTGATCGCTCTATATGTGACCAAGGGTGATACCGTCACCCCTGATCAGGCATTACTTGAAATTCAACCCGAATAAGCCGCTCGTCTTGTCTTCTTTACCGCTGGTACTGGCATCCACTTCACCTTATCGACGTGAATTGCTGTCGCATCTGCAGATACCATTTACGGTCATTGCACCGGAGGTGGATGAGACACCTTTACCCGATGAAACACCGGAAGCTACTGCATTGCGTCTGTCACTGCTCAAGGCAAGGGCAGCGCAACCTGCCTACCCCAATGCACTGATTATTGGTTCAGATCAGGTGGCAACAGTCGATGGACTCCAGGTCGGCAAACCGGGCTCACACGAAAAAGCAGTTGAACAACTCCTAATGATGAGTGGGAAATACGTTGTTTTTCATTCCGCGCTTTCACTCTACAACAGCGCCAGCGGCAGCGTGCACTCGACTTCAGTGCCAACGACAGTACTGTTCCGTCAATTAAGCGCTGCCCAGATTGAAGCTTATTTACGCAAGGATCAGCCCTACAACTGCGCCGGCAGCGCGCGTATTGAAAGCCTGGGCATAGCGGTGATCGAAAAACTCACAAGCGAAGATCCCAATGCGCTGATCGGCTTGCCTTTGATTACTCTGGTACACATGCTGGCTGCGGAAGGCATGGACGTCCTCACCTGGAAACCAGCCCAGCAGCCTCTATCGGATCACGAAGGCTGAACCGGTAAAGTCAGCGCCGGCATTTTATCGATGGGCTTGATCGGTACTGAATTTTCAGGGTGACCGGCTTGTTGTTTTGCTTCCCAACGGCGCTTGATCGCCTCACGCTGTTTTTCCGGCAGACGATGGAATTTCCGGTAGTTTTCGCGTGCTTCCTTGCGTTCTTCACGACTCAGGGAAGCCCAGGCTTTGATCCGCTTTTGAAATCGTAAACGCGCTTGGGGGGTCATTTTCGGATATTGTTCTGCTACTGCAATCAGGCGAGAACGCTGTAATGCCGACATGGTGTCCCATTGCACCGCCAGTGGCGCAAGCACATGCTGCTGCGCGATAGTCAACTGGCGCCATTGCGGAGCGGAATGCTTATCTGCCGCAAAACAGACAGATGAAAGCACCAGCAATAACCCGCAAATTATTGCTGGGAAGGATTTTTTACCCATTGCACAAGGCTGTTATCAAGATAAGCATGGACAGGTAAATCGTCTGTTAACAATGCCGCATCAATCTGGGAAATATCGTCGCTTTGCTGTTTAAATGATATCTGCCATAGTCCGGTGGTCAGCAACATGATCACCGCGATCAATATAGCGACACTCGTCACCCGATGATGGGAAAACCACGATGCGCGATGCAAAGCATTGCCGGATAGGCCAAAACTGCCCGTACGATGCTGCTGAGCATGGGCCAATGCGCGCTCGCGTGACTGACGCAAACGCAAAACTACCTCAGGAGGAAGATTGTTTACATCCTCTTCCACGAGTTGAATTAATTTTTTCGAAAACGTTTCTTCATTCATAATGTTATTTCCTTGCCCTCCAGATATTTGGAAAGCGCATGAATTGCCCGGGAACAATGTGTTTTCACACTCCCCTCCGAACAACCCATGATCGTGGCAGTCTCGGCAGTATCCATTTCCTCCCAATAACGCAGCAGAAAGGCTTCTCGTTGACGTGCTGGCAACTTTTCCAGCGCCTCCTGAATAATAATCAGCCTCTGGGCAGTATTCACCTGATTGGCCGGGTCATCCGACTCGGCAGTAGGCTGGGAATATTCAACCGCATCCTCGTCTTCAGAATGATCATTCTGACCCGGGATCACGAAGGAAATTGCCGTAGTCCAATAATTACGTACTTTCTGGCGCCGAAAATAATCCCTGATGGTGTTTTGCAGAATGCGCTGAAATAGCATCGGGTATTCTTCAGCAGGCCGATCTACGTATTTTTCCGCCAGTTTGAACATGGCATCCTGAACAATATCCAGCGCTGCCTGCTCGTCGCGTACAGTAAAGGCCGCATGCCGATATGCACGGCGTTCAACCTCTGCGAGAAACTGGGACAACTGTTCGGGCGTAGACACGGAGAATACTTTAATCAGTCTTTATCCGAACCACCCGCAGACGGGCGCTCTTCAAAACGCTGCAAATGATCCAGCCTGAGTTCGCCGGTATGACCATTGGAATGGCGCAATACCAGCCATTCACCCGATGGACGGGTCTGCACATCCAAAGGCTGGACAATCTCCTCAATTTGTCGATCTTGTGCTTCCTGATAGCGAACCCATAACGGAATCCGCCGCAGCACAGCAAATTCAAGTCGTTCGTGCTGTGCACACGCAATCGGCTGATAGGTATTGCCGGATATCAACGTAAAACACTACCTGACCAAGCCAGCGGATTCATGCTTTTCCCCATTGCCACGCCAAAACGCTTGGCAAAGCGATTGGCGAAGCCTTCCTGTGGCGTGAAATCCACAATATCCTTGGCTTTAATTACGTTACGTGCAACATAGTCAGTGCTACCAATTGCATCGGTCAAACCGAGTTCAATGCTTTTTTGTCCACTCCATACCAGACCACTGAACATTTCAGGTGTTTCCTTCAACCGGTTACCGCGCCCATCGCGTACCGCCTTGATGAATTGCTGATGGATTTCCTCCAGCATGGTCTTGGCATAAGCAACTTGTTGAGGATTTTCAGGTGAGAATGGATCAAGAAAACCCTTGTTTTCACCCGCCGTCAGCAAACGACGTTCCACCCCGAGTTTTTGCATGGTTCCTGTAAAACCGAAGCCATCCATCAACACACCGATAGAACCCACAATACTGGCCTTGTCCACATAGATCTTGTCTGCGGCCGCCGCCACGTAATAGGCGCCCGATGCACAGATATCATCCACAACTGCGTATAAGGGAATAGCTGGATACTTTGTACGCAGGCGCTTGATTTCGTCGTAAATCTGACCTGCCTGCACCGGACTACCACCCGGGCTGTTAATGCGCAGGATGACCCCTTTGGTGTTGTTATCCTCAAATGCCGCATCCAGTCCCTTGATAATCTGATCAGCACTGGTCTGGTCAGCCGAGATTGGGCCGTTCAGATCGACAACGGCAGTATGTTTACCGGGAATGGGAATGCCCCGATCGCCAATCCAGCCCAATGCCAGAAACAGCAGGATAAACAGAAATGAGAACCCGAGCAGTTTGAAAAATATATTCCAGTGACGAGCGGTACGCTGCTCCCTGACGGCCGACATGGCCACTTTTTCCAGTATTTCGCGTTCCCAGTTCCCGGTCTTTTCCGGTTCAGACATGATTTGCTTCCTCAATTAAATAAACATAACCGTCATGTTCCTGCACAGCGAGGGTTACCAGACCTTTGCCGGCGCAACGCCCACCTATGCACTGCCCTGTTTCAGGCAAATACATCGCGCCGTGCGTGGAGCATAGCAAGTATAACCCGGAGATATCAAAAAACTCCCCTTCCTGCCAGTCCATTTCCACCGGTATGTGAGCACATCGGTTGAGATATGCGTACACCCTGCCACGGTGGCGTATCACAAAAGCGGGGGCCGTCTGCCCCAGATGCTGCAGTTCAAAACGAACACCCTTCCCCGCGTCAGTCAGCGCCGCACTGGCGCAAATCAGGCGTAGTTGTTCAGCCATGTCATCAAACCTTGAAAATCTTCAGCAATATACAAGGGCTGACATACTTGCAGCGACGCTACCGAATGCGCACCGTAAGCCACACCGACACTCGCCACCCCGGCATTCAGCGCCATTTGCAAATCATGACTGGTATCCCCAATCATCAAGGTCCGCTCAGCCTCGACACCGCAATAATCCATCAACTCCAGCACCATGCCCGGATGTGGCTTGGAATAACCTTCGTCCGCACATCGCGACACATGAAAGAATTTGCGCAAGCCGCTTTGATCAAAAGCGCGTTCCAGCCCATTACGGCTTTTCCCGGTCGCTACCGCAAGCCAGTAATCATCCGCATGCAAAGCCGCAATACTATTCGCAACTCCATCGAACAACGGCAAGCTATGATCCTGGCCGAGAAAATAATGACGATAACGTTCTACCAAGCCTGGATATTCATCTGGCGTAAGCTCAGGGAGCAAAGTCTGCAGCGCCTCCGCCAGCCCCAGGCCGATAATTTGCTTGGCTTCCTCTCTATGTGGCACCCGCATGCCCAAGTCAGCGCATGCCATCTGAATCGACTCCGCGATGGCTCCGGTGGAATCCATCAGCGTCCCATCCCAGTCGAATATCAACAGATCAAAATGTCTTGAATTCATTGGTCCCGATCAAGTTGTACTAAAAAGTCACTTAGCGCTGCTGGCAGAGGCGCCTCCAGAATCAACATCTCATCATTAAGCGGATGCTTGATAGTGACCCGATGTGCATGCAAAAACATGCGCTTGAGCCCATTTTTTGCCAGCATTTTATTACGCGGGAAGTCGCCGTATTTATCATCGCCCGCAATGGGGAAACCCGCATGAGCCAGATGCACGCGTATCTGATGGGTGCGACCGGTTTTCAATTCGGCCTCCAGCAAACTGAAATTCGCCCAGTTCCGCTGTAACCGAAATACAGTATGCGCAGTCTGACCATCAGCACTGGCCAGTACCCGCCGCTCACCTTCAGCATTGAGATATTTGTGCAGCGGCTGTTTGATATGACGCAGTGCATCGTTCCAGCGCCCAAGAACCAGCGCAAAGTAGCGTTTGTCCATCTGGTTGGTTCGCATCATGTCATGCAGGGCGACTAGTGCACTACGCTTGGTCGCCAACATCAGCACCCCTGAAGTTTCCCGATCCAGCCGGTGGGCAAGTTCGAGAAAGCGCTGCTCCGGCATCTCCAGACGCATCTGCTCGATGACACCCAGGCTGATTCCGCTGCCACCATGTACTGCCATGCCTGCGGGCTTGTCGAGCACCAACAGGCCTTCATGATGGTATAGGATGCGGTCCACAAGCCGGATACTGCCTTTGGATAATACCGTAGGCGGGTTTAGTTTCGGTGTCGCCACACGAACAGGCGGGATGCGTATTTCATCACCCAACTCCAGTTTGCGTGCAGCATCCACTCTCCCCTTGTTCACCCGCACTTCGCCACTGCGCAAAATACGGTACAGGTGACTTTTAGGAACCCCTTTAAGGTGTCGAGCCAGAAAGTTGTCGATACGCTGTCCCGCCCCGGATTCATCGACTTTGAGGTATGTGACAGATTCTTTGCGTAAATCATTCATTTTGCATATACTACTGTCGCAATCTGTGACGTTTTCCAGGCTGGATTTATCTGGCAAATGACGGGAAATTTAGCGTCCAGAGGCAAAATTAGCCGGTTAATTTCGCTCACCGGATGCATGTCCCGACACATCGCGCCTGCTTTAGTTTGCGCCGCCATGTCAAGAGACCAAAAACCGTTCAGAGACGCCCGGAGGCGCATGGACGAGGCATTAAAAAGTAGCGATGGTAAAGCATAAGCGCGCGAAACGCATCCTTAGATTTCCGGTAGATGAGATGAATCATCTACCCTAACGACAAACCGCCACGCCCGACTAACCTGGTTATCCAAATGACTGAAATTCCAGACTAAATCACTCGTGCCGCACACCGCGCAAAGCGCGCGGCGGTTAGTTGTCCCGTGTGGATCGCGCGCGGGAGAATGAAACATCATGAAACGCATGTTATTTAATGCGACACAGGCTGAGGAACTCCGTGTCGCCATTGTCGATGGTCAAAAACTCGTAGACCTCGACATTGAGTCAGCCGCCAAAGAACAACGCAAGAGCAACATCTACAAAGGTATAGTCACTCGCGTCGAGCCCAGTCTCGAAGCTGCCTTCATTGATTACGGCATGGATCGACACGGTTTCCTGCCGTTCAAGGAAGTCTCCCGCGCCTGCTTTGCCAATGACGTCGCCGATGTCTCCCGCGCACGCATCCAGGATGTATTGCGTGAAGGCCAGGAAATCATTGTGCAGGTGGAAAAAGATGAGCGCGGCAACAAAGGCGCCGCACTCACCACCTATATCAGCCTGGCCGGGCGTTATCTGGTACTGATGCCTAACAATCCACGCGGGGGCGGTGTATCACGTCGTATTGAGGGCGAAGAACGCAACGAACTCCGCGACGTGATGGCTCAACTGGAAATTCCGCACGGCATGAGTATCATCGCCCGCACTGCCGGTATCGGTCGCGGGGTGGAAGAGTTGCAATGGGACTTGAATTACCTGCTGCAACTGTGGAATGCCATTGATTCTGCTGCCAGTAGCCAGAAAGGCGCTTTCCTGATTTATCAGGAAAGCAGTCTGGTGATTCGCGCAATTCGCGATTACTTCCAGCCGGATATTGGCGAAATCCTCATCGATACCGAAGAAGTATTTGAACAGGCTCACCAGTTCATGAGCCACGTGATGCCAGGTAACGTGCACAAGGTCAAGCTGTACAAGGACGATGTGCCGCTGTTCTCGCGCTTCCAGATCGAACATCAGATCGAGTCTGCGTATTCACGCGAAGTGACGCTGCCGTCCGGCGGTGCCATCGTGATCGACCATACCGAAGCACTGGTGTCGGTGGACGTCAATTCGGCGCGCTCCACACGCGGCGCAGATATTGAACAAACCGCTTATAACACCAACCTTGAAGCCGCTGAAGAAGTTGCCCGTCAATTGCGACTGCGCGATCTGGGTGGACTGATTGTCATCGACTTCATCGATATGGAAAGCCAGCGCAACCAGCGTGAAGTGGAAAATCGTCTGCGCGATTCCCTGCACCATGATCGTGCGCGCGTTCAGTTCGGCAAGATTTCCAAATTCGGCCTGATGGAACTGTCGCGTCAACGTCTGCAGCCATCGCTGGGAGAATCCAGCCACCAGCCTTGCCCACGTTGCAGTGGTACCGGATTTATCCGTGGCATTGAATCCACCGCACTCCATATCCTGCGCATCATCCAGGAAGATGCAATGAAGGAAAACACGGGCGCAATTCATGCGCAAATTCCAGTTGATGTGGCCACTTTCCTGCTCAATGAGAAACGCTCCGACATCTTTGCCATTGAATCCCGGCTCAAGGTCAATGTATTGCTGATCCCCAATATCCATCTGGTGACGCCGCATTACAAGATTTCCCGATTGCGTCATGATGAGCTCAACCAGCACGAAGTCTCGATCCCCAGCTACAAACTGGCGGACGCGATTGAGGACGCCACACTCTCAGAAACACAGAAAGAAAACAAACCTGTACCCGTTCCGGCTGTGCGCGGCATCACACCGACTCAGCCTGCTCCGATCGTTGAACCAAAATCGCAAACCGAGGTTAATGCCCCGGTCGAATCCAAATCTGGTTTGATTGGCCGAATCTTCGGATGGCTGCAAAGAATTGGCGAAGAAAAACCGGTCCAGCCTGTTGTTGTTCCACAGCCTGCCACGCCGGTACGCGAGCCACGTGGGCGTGGCCGTCAGCGAGGCGAGCGGAGTGAACGCACAGAACGCCCGCCGCGGCCCGTTGAAGCCAAAGGTGGCACGCCTGAACGCAATGAACGTCCCTCTCGTCCAGAACGCGGTCCACGTCCGGAGCGCCAGGCCGCAGGTGAACGAACAGCAGTATCTGCCGATAATGCACAAAAGCCGGCACGCAAACCACGCCAGCAGCAACCACGCGCACCGAAACCTGTGGATGACGTTGCGGCAAATGACGCAGCTGTTGAAAGTGCAGCAGCACCCATGTCCGCACCGGCTACCGATGCCGGAACTGGCGAGGCCCGCGAAACCCGCAGCCGTCGTGGTCGCCGTGGTGGTCGACGCGAGCGGCGTCCAGATCAGGAGCAAACTGCGCCCATGGCAACCACGCCGTCGGACCAAGCAGGAAGCCCGAACGCAGTTGCCGATATAGCAACCACCGCGCAACAGGTTACGGCCCCACCCAGCACGCCACCGGTTTCCGTTATCGTGCCACCTCCGCAAGCACCGATCGTGGCTACGCCAACCGAGCCATCTGCTCCATCCACCCCGGCGTTTAAGGAAACCCGTGCGGTTCCCGCAGCGGCTGAGTCCATCCCTGCCGGATCCGGAACTGAGGCCGTGAAAACCGTGATGCCGGTTGAAAAACTGCTCAGCGAACTGCTTGCCCCTTCGCCGGCTTCTGTACAGCTCCAGCAGGTAGAAACTCAAACCAGATCTGCCGAAACAAGTACGATCGAAGCCACGCCACGGGTTCCACGCAGACAACGCGTGCCATTGACCGCGGTGGCTGACACCACAGTGGAACTGCTGCAGGTCGAAACCAGTAGTTCCGTCGCAGTTCCAGTAGAAAGTCAAAGTCCCAATGAATCCGGCAATCCAGTTGCCGCACGCCCGGCAAGACGAGCTGCAACACCCCTGGAAGTGCCGGATACACCATTACAGCAAATAGAAACCCGACGTTAGACCGATCAGACGTCAACAAACAAAAACGGGAGATGGCCGAATGGTCATCTCCCGTTTTTTATGCCTTACCCTGCGTGCCGTTCCCATCGACATCGATCAAATATCACTAGGGTAGTTTCAAACTGATTGGGCACCTTGCTGTTCCAGAATACTCTTTAGCAAACCCTGAGCCGCATCCGCGACCATATCCAGCGTCTGATCAAAGCCTTGTTGGCCGCCGTAGTAGGGATCAGGCACATCCAGATTGGGAAAACGCCTGCTGAAACTCAATAACAGACGGATCTTGTGATGGTGTCTGATATTGGCACGCCGGATAAGGTTGTTCAGATTCTGCTTATCCATTACCAGAATATGGTCGAACCGTTCAAAATCGCTATCCTGTACCTGTCGGCCGCGCAGCCCGCTGATATCGCAGCCATAGCGTAATGCCGTGCGCTGCGCGCGCAGATCCGGCGCATCGCCTACGTGGTAATCGTGCGTACCGGCCGAATCAATCAAAATCTGCGTGCCGACACCCGCTTCCTGTACTGTTTTAGTAAAAACGCCTTCCGCCATCGGTGAACGACAGATATTGCCCATGCAGACAAAAAGTACGGAGGTCTGGTTGTTTTCCATCATATTTTTTCGGATTCTGGTTACGTGCCTTGATTGTTGCATACTTACAATACCTTTCAACAAAAATCCGGTTTGCCAATTTCGATAATCCAGATACGGAATCATCCAGGCCACTCTTGTATAATGCCGGGTTAATCCGCGTCCATCTTGTTACCAAAAATGACCATCTTTGATTCCGAAATCCAGCGTCGCCGTACCTTTGCCATTATTTCCCACCCGGACGCAGGTAAGACCACGCTCACAGAAAAGTTATTGTGGTTCGGTGGCGCAATCCAGGTTGCCGGCGAAGTACGTGCGCGAAAAGCCAGCCGTCACGCCACTTCAGACTGGATGGAGCTGGAGAAACAACGCGGCATTTCGGTCACTTCCTCGGTGATGCAGTTCCCTTACCGCGATCACATCATCAATCTACTGGACACACCCGGCCACGAGGACTTTTCCGAAGACACTTACCGCACGCTCACGGCCGTCGATTCCGCAGTGATGGTGATCGACTCGGTCAACGGCGTCGAAGCACAGACCATCAAGCTGCTCAATGTATGCCGGATGCGCGACACACCCATCATCACCTTCATCAACAAACTCGACCGTGAAGGCCGCCCGCCGATCGAGCTGCTCGACGAAATCGAATCGGTGCTGGGCATGCAATGCGCACCCATGACCTGGCCAATCAGCATGGGTAAACGTTTTCGCGGCGTGTACCACCTGTATGACGATAACGTACTGGTATTCGACCCGCACGCCGACAAAGGCACGAGCGAAATCATCAAAGGTCTGGACAACCCACGTCTGGATGAGTTCATCGGCCGTGAACAATCCGATGAGCTGCGCATGGAAGTGGAACTGGTACGCGGCGCATCGCATACCTTTGATGCGGCTGCCTATCATGCCGGCAAACAGACCCCGGTATTATTTGGTTCGGCAGTCAATAATTTCGGTGTGCAGATGATGCTCGACGCGGTGGTTGATTTATCACCACCGCCCCAGCCACGTGCCACTGAAACCCGTCAGGTACAACCCAGCGAACCGAAATTTTCCGGCTTTGTATTCAAGATCCAGGCCAACATGGACCCCAAGCACCGCGACCGTATCGCGTTCCTGCGAGTGTGTTCAGGGCGCTTTGACCGGGGCATGAAAATCAAGCAGGTTTCAAGCGGCAAGGTAATGGCGGTGAACAATGCCATCACCTTCATGGCACAGGATCGCAATACCGCGGATGAGGCCTATGCGGGCGATATTATCGGTATTCCCAATCACGGCACCATTCGTCTGGGCGATACCTTCAGCGAAACAGAAAACCTGAAATTCACCGGGATACCTTCGTTCGCGCCGGAGTTTTTCCGCAAGGCACGTATCAAAAATCCGCTAAAAATGAAGCAATTGCAAAAAGGCTTGCAACAGCTGGCTGAAGAAGGTGCCACGCAGCTGTTCCGCCCGATTTCTTCCAATGACTTGATCCTGGGCGCCGTCGGCACGCTGCAATTCGATGTGGTGGCGCACCGGCTGGAATTTGAATATGGCGTGGACGTGCTGTTCGAGGGCTGCGAGTACGCGACCGCGCGCTGGTTGCGGGGTTCCGAGGCCGATCTCAAGCAGCTGGTGGATAAGTATGGCTTCAATGTGGCACTGGATGGCGCCGAGCAATACGTTTATCTGGCGCCCAATCGAGTCAACCTGACCATGACCCAAGAGCGTTTTCCGGACGTCAAATTCCTGGAAACGCGCGAAATATATTGAAGCCTGCCGCTTTCGACGTCATCGTCATCGGCGCCGGAGCAGCCGGCATGATGTGTGCTGCCCAGGCCGGGCAGCGCGGGCGGCGCGTATTGTTGATCGACCATGCTACCAAGATTGGTGAGCGCATCCGCATTTCCGGGGGCGGCCGCTGCAACTTCACCAACAGCAAGGTTGGTGCGGAGAATTTCCTGTCGCAGAATCCGCATTTCGCGCGCTCTGCCCTCGCCCGTTATTCGCAGTTCGATTTCATCAAGCTGGTGGAACGCTACCGAATCGCCTATCACGAGAAAACGCTGGGGCAACTGTTTTGCGATGATTCCGCGCGCCAGATCATTGATATGCTGCAGGCTGAATGTGACTTGGGGAAGGTGCAATGGGCGCAGCCATGCAGCGTGCAAAGCATCGAACGGATTGACGACGATAGCATGCGTTTCCAGCTCTCAACCGACTCAGATCGCGGCACGTTACGCTGCCAATCGCTGGTCATTGCCAGCGGCGGTCTGGCAATCCCGAAACTGGGCGCGACCCCCTTCGGCTACAAGGTAGCCGAGCAATTCAAGCTGCCGGTTATCGCACCCAAGCCGGCACTTGTTCCGCTGGCACTGGCACCGGAAACGCTAGCACCACTGGAAGCACTGGCCGGCGCATCGCTGGATGTCGCCACGCATTGTGAAGATCAGCCGGGCGAATTCCGTGAAGGCATGCTGATTACCCATCGTGGTCTGTCCGGCCCGGCCATTCTGCAAATTTCCAGCTACTGGCAAATGCAGGAATATGCAAACAACAAAAAACAGCCCATCTCCATTGATCTTCTTCCCGGCCTGGATGCGGCGGCATGGATCGCGCCACATCGTCATGGGAAAAGCACGCTGAACAGCCTGCTGGCCGAATTCCTGCCTAAACGTTTTGCGCAGGAATGGTGCGCACTGCACAACTGGACCAAACCCCTGGCAGAGCATTCCCAACGCGATGTTGATGCTATGGTTTCAACACTGAAAGCCTGGACAATCATGCCTGCCGGCACGCTCGGTTACGCCAAGGCCGAAGTCACGCTGGGCGGCGTGGATACCCATGCGCTGTCATCCAAAACCATGGAAACCAAAGCCATACCCGGTCTCTATTTCATCGGCGAAGTTGTCGATGTAACCGGTTGGCTGGGCGGTTACAATTTTCAGTGGGCATGGTCGTCGGGCTGGGTGGCGGGACAATATGCGTAATCGAGTGCTGGGCTATCGCTATTTCTGCTATGGAACCATGTCGGCAAAAAAGGCTCTGAACCCACTCTGCTGGTCAACTCTCGACAATAATTTGAATGCGCTCCTAAGCGCTCACGCGGGCATGCATCGCAACGACAATACATTCAGGCTACTTCACTGGCAAGTCTTCCCACGCAGTGCAATGGGTGGCAGGAATTGAGCAGGAAACGAGTGACTAAAAATCCTCAGAAAACCGCGCCTTCAGATCAATCTGGAGAGACGGTATTCGCCTGGGAAATACCACCACCCAAAGCGCGGTACTGGGAAATTCATATCAGCCGCAACACGCTCATTGCGATCATTGCATCCCTGCTCGTGCACGCGATACTTCTGATTACATTAAAGCAGGAGCATGTGAAGATCCAGTCGCCTTCCGAAAAAGACATGCAAGGGCCGCTGGTCGTGCAACTATCGCCCCGGGAGAGCCCCAAAGTCGTTCCGAAGCATTCAAATCCAGAGCCTGTGCCGCCGACTAAAAAACCCGTCGTCCGGCCTAAGCCCCAACCCAAACCGCACATCAGCCAGCCAAAACCTCGCGCACGGGTCAGCCCGCGCCATGCGAAAGAGCCTACTCCCACGCCGGTCATGACTGCACCCAAATCAGCGCTGGATACCCATGCCGTGCCCCCTGTGCCAGAAACCACATCGCCCTCCACCGCGCCGCCTACCGATATGGCAAGTTATATCAACGCCGTCCGGGAACGACGTCAAGCCGCCGAGCAGGCGAATGAGGAATCCGGCACCAGCCGCACCCCCACGCCGGACGAAATCAGGTCGGCCAATATCGAGCGCAATCTGCGACCAGCGGGCGGCGCAAATGGCGTATTCCAGATCCTCAGCATGGGCGTGCGTACTGCCCAGTTCTCTTTCCGCGGCTGGACCACCGACTCGAGCAATTTCCAGAAACAGGTCATTAATGTCGATGCCGGACTCAACGGCGATATCGAGCGTGCCATCATCCGCAGGATGATTGAACTGATACGCCAGTATTATCAAGGCGATTTCAATTGGCAATCGCAGCGCCTAAACCGCGTGGTCGTGCTGTCGGCTCGCAAGAAAGACACGGCGGGGCTGGAAGATTTCTTAATGAAAGAGTTTTTTAAAGCCGATGGCGAGCAACGTTAGTCATCATGGCAGCTCAGTAGTACGCTTGATCCTGCAAACCGATCGTCAAATTTCGTACACCGGGAATCGATATGCATAAAGGCATCATCCAGGCATTGGCCGCCGCCATTTTATTCGGCATCAGCACGCCCATGGCCAAGGCCTTGATAGGCACCACTTCCCCGTTGATACTGGCCGGGCTGCTTTATCTGGGCAGCGGCCTGGGGCTGGCTGCCTGGCGCGAATTGCGCAGATTGTCAGGCAAGCCAGCTGATGCCACGCCGCTGCTGCGACAGGATTTTCCATGGCTGGCAGGCGCCGTGCTGGCAGGCGGCATCATCGCACCGGCGCTCTTGATGTGGGGATTGCAATTCACCCAGGGTTCGACCGCTTCCTTGCTGCTGAATCTGGAAGGCGTGCTGACCGCGTTGCTGGCCTGGTTTGTGTTCCACGAGAACTTCGACCGGCGCATTGCCCTGGGCATGTTGCTGATCGTGACTGCGGGCGCACTTCTATCCTGGCAGCAGGTGCCCATATTCGGCGTGGCTTGGGGCGTGCTGGCGATTATCGGCGCCTGCCTGTTCTGGGCAATTGACAACAATCTGACACGCAAGATTTCAGCCAGCGATGCGTCGCAGATCGCCATGATCAAAGGCCTAGTGGCAGGTATCACCAATCTGTCTCTCGGCCTTGCCGTGGGCGGCCAATTGCCGGCCACGGGTGTCATGGCTGCCGCAGGCGTGCTGGGTTTGTTTGGTTATGGCATCAGTCTGGTATTGTTCGTACTCGCCCTGCGTAATCTGGGCAGCGCGCGCACCGCTGCTTATTTTTCAATCGCTCCGTTTGCAGGCGCAGCGTTGGCGCTGCCTTTGCTGGGTGAAACGCCGGGGGTGCTGTTCTGGCCTGCCACCGTATTGATGGGAATTGGTGTCTGGCTGCACTTCAGCGAGCGCCACGAGCACAGCCATACGCATGAACCCATGCAGCATGCGCATCGCCACACCCACGACGAACACCACCAGCATACCCACGATTTTCCCTGGGATGGCACCAAAGCGCATACTCATGAGCATGTGCATGCAGCAATCACGCACAGCCATCATCACTTTCCGGATATGCATCATCGCCACCGACATTAAGCACATGACAAACCAACTACCCACTAACCACAAGGCAAAAGAAGCCAGTGAGCGTAACTACTCCACAGTAAGCTGGACCGAAGCAGACACGCAGCAATCCGCGCGCTGGCACTCGGAAAACGGTGCAGCAGCCCCCAAGCGCGTCATCGTTGCCGATGACCAGCTATCGGCGGACGTGGCTTACCGGCTGGCCAGCGAGGGCACCGCGCTGCTGTGGCGTGGCGATTTCCAGAATGCGCGCCAGTTGCTGCAAGCCATGGCGCGCCGCATCGACCACAAACCGCGAAAACCCGCGTCGTCACCCACCGAGGCATTCAATTTCCATCGCCAGTTCCAGTCGCATCGCGCCCGTACATTAGGGATGCTGTTGCTGCCACTGGATGCCGATTACAGCATTCCCCTACGGCGCGCTCCCGATGTACGGCAGGCTTGCATCGAGGCGCATGGTGTAGCGGTAGAGCCATCGGTCGTCTCGCTGCGCGAAATACTCGGTCTGATCGGCGCGCACGAATGGCGCAAGACAGGCGTCGAGATTCCACTGCTGGGCCAGCGCATCCATCCACACTACGGCGTATTTTCGCCGGTGCGCGGCGAATATGTTTCGCTGGTGGCCGCGGCGCCGCTCCCCTCGCAGGAACTGGCCTTCGATATCGGCACCGGCACGGGCGTATTGGCTGCGGTGCTGGCGCACAAAGGCGTAAAGCGCATCATCGCCACCGATCAGGACCTGCGGGCATTGGCCTGCGCGCGTGACAACATTGAACGGCTCGGATTAACCAACCAGGTGACTATCGTTCAGGCCGATCTTTTTCCCGAGGGGCGCGCGCCACTCATCATCTGTAACCCGCCGTGGCTACCGGCGCGCGCAAATTCACCCATCGAACACGCGATTTACGACCCGGACAGCCGCATGCTGATGGGATTTTTGAATGGGCTCGCAGCCCATCTGGAACCGGGCGGCGAAGGCTGGCTGATATTGTCTGATCTGGCCGAACACCTGGGATTGCGCTCAAGGGCAGACCTGCTCGCCGCCTTCGACAAGGCCGGATTACAGATCGTCGAACGGACCGACGTGAAACCCACCCACCCTCGCGCAGCAGACCCTACCGACCCGCTCCACGCCGCGCGCGCAGCGGAGCTAACCTCGCTCTGGCGCCTTGCAGCTCGTTGAACGTCCTCATACATCACGAGTCCACCAGACCCAACCATACACACACCACCATCAAAGGAATAATGCATGAATAGCAGACGCCATCTCTTTACCTCCGAATCTGTTTCCGAAGGCCATCCGGACAAGATCGCCGATCAGATTTCCGACGCCATTCTGGATGCTTTCCTGGCCGAAGAACCGGAAGCCAAAGTGGCCTGCGAAACCTTCGTGGCCGATAACCTGGTGGTCATTGCCGGCGAGTTCAAGACGGTCCGCAAGGAGTTGTTCAACGAGATTGAAAACCGTGCCGAACAGATTGCCCGGCAGGTGCTGCGCGACATCGGCTATCGCGATGCCGAAACCGGTATCGACCCAAATAGCTGCGAAGTGCAGGTGCGTTTCAATCACCAGTCGATCCAGATCAACAAAGGCATCACCCTGGCAGGCGGCGACATCGGCGCGGGCGATCAAGGCTTGATGTTCGGCTATGCTTGCGACGAAACCCCCGACCTGATGCCCTACCCCATCTGGCTCGCCCACCGCTTGGTGAAGCAGCAAGCCGAACTGCGCAAATCCGGCACCCTGCCCTGGTTGCGCCCCGATGCCAAAAGCCAGGTAACAGTCGCCTACGAGGGCCAGCGCGTAGTCGGCATCGAGAACGTTGTCATCTCCACCCAGATCGAACGCGACCTCGACCCTGCCTGGGTCACCCGGGAAATCACGCGCGAAGTCATCGACCCGCTGGTGCCGATAGCCCTGCGTTCCCCCACTTTCAAACTGTGGGTCAATCCGGCTGGCCCATTCGAAATTGGCGGCCCCAATGGCGACACCGGCCTCACCGGCCGCAAGATCATCGTCGATACCTATGGCGGCTCCTGCCCCCACGGCGGCGGCGCATTTTCCGGTAAAGATCCCACCAAGGTCGACCGCTCGGCGGCATACATGGCCCGCTACATCGCCAAGAATCTCGTCGCGGCGGGCTATGCCAAACGCTGCCTGGTGCAGCTGGCGTATGCCATCGGCGTGGCTGAACCCGTCTCCCTGCTGATTGAAACCTATGGCACCGGCACCGTGCCCGATGAAAAGCTGGAAAGCATGGTGCGCAGCAGCTTTCAGCTCACCCCGCGCGGCATCATCGACAGCCTCGATTTACGCCGCCCCATCTACCGGCAAACCGCTGCCTATGGGCATTTCGGAAGATCAGAGCCGGAGTTCACTTGGGAACGTACGGATCAGGCGGAAAAATTGGCCGCGTGCAACGTATAGCAATCATGAAAACCACGCACCACACCGACTAAATCCCCCTCTGCAGCAGCCCCTGGCATCAGGTCAAAAACCGAAAAAGCCGGGGTGGCTGTTTGAGCCGCAGGCGAGTTCCCGCCCCGGCCGGTTTTGACCTGACGCCAGGGGGAAGCCGAAGGCCTGCAAGGTGGGGCGTGCTTTCTTTGGTTCATTTCTTTGCACGAGCAAAGAAAGAACTTGCAGCCGGGCAATCCCGGCCTGATCTGATCTGAAAATGTGGATACTGGATCGGCGACACGTCAGTATGTGTTAACGCAAGACCCGACCCCAACACTTCTTCACACTTCACTCTGGGGGGCCGGAACGGGTAAAATCGATAATATAGATATAGGAACTAAGCTCATGGGGATTGCAGAAGAGATCGGGTCGATTCGAGCGGGTATCAAGGCCGGCCGCTTCTCCAACGAGGCCTCGGTATCGCAAGGCATCGTGCTGCGATTGCTTCACGCCTTGGGCTGGCCGTCTTATGATACGGACTCCGTATGGCCTGAATACTCTCTCGGTAGCCGCCGCGTCGACTACGCCCTGTGCAGCCCACCCAGCAAGCCGATCGCCTTCATCGAGGTCAAGCAGATCGGACAGAGCGATGGTGCGGAACGCCAATTGTTCGAATACGCGTTCCACATTGGCGTTCCCATGGCGATCCTGACAGATGGACGCGAATGGAACTTCTTCTTACCGGGCGAACAGGGCGACTACGGCGAGCGGCGGGTATACAAGCTCGACATTGTCGATCGCGATATCAAGGAGTGCGTCGAGCGTTTGGAGCGATACCTGCTGCATTCCGCCGTGGCCTCGGGAACTGCGATTCAAGCCGCGCGCGACGACTACCGCAACGTATCGAAGGAGCGGCAGATGCTCGCCGCGTTGCCGAAGGCGTGGAGCCAACTCATCGCCGACGAAGACGACATGCTTTTGGAAATCGTGGCTGACCGCGCGGAGAGCCTGTGCGGCTTCAAACCTGATCTGGACATGGTGGCTCGCTTCCTCAAAGAGAGCATGACAGGCCGCGTGGCGCCACCCACTCAATCACGTCTAGTCTCTCAAACTGCACCGCGAGCGGCAGCGAACATTCCGGCAGCAATGGCTAAAGCTGATGAGCAGCCTGTGCTTGCTGCTGCGGCACGGCAAGCATCCGTGACTCGAACGTCGTCGTCCGGCCAAATCGGCTTTTTCTTCGATGGACAGTTCCATCCGGGTCGCAACGCGATCGACACGCTCAAACAAGTCTTCGACGAGTTCATCAAGAATGACTCGACCTTCGGCGAGCGGTTTGCTGGTTTGCCCAAACACGGAAGAACTCGGCGGTATCTGGCACGGGAAGCCAATGAGCTCTACCACGACCGCCCCGACTTGGTCCGCGATTGCTCCATCAAGCTGGACTCAGGTTGGTGGATGAGCACCAATCACAGCAAGCAGACCATTGGCACAATCATCGCCATGGCGTGCGACGTGGCCCAAGTAGCATTTGGACGGGATCTTGTGGCCCACCTCGGGGACTGACCGAACCAGAAAGCAGAACGGGCCTCCAAAGAGGCCCGATTACTTCAAAAACTTAATCCATCAAATTTCAACTGATTAATGAAACGGCTCGGCCAAAGCTGCCTTTTTTATTCATCACAATCACAAAACTCAAGCCGCGATACGCCGCTTGAATTCCCCAGTCCGTGTATCAATCTCGATCTTGTCACCAATCTCCACAAACGCTGCCACCGGCAGTTCAAACCCGGTGGTGATCTTGGCCGGCTTCAACACCTTGCCCGAGGTATCCCCGCGCACTGCTGGCTCGGTGTAGGTGACTTCACGCACCACGGTGGTTGGCAGGTCGACTGAAATGGCTTTGCCGTTGTAGAAAATCACTTCCAGGCTCATGCCGTCTTCAAGATAGTTGAGCGCGTCGCCCATGTTCTCGACTTCGACTTCGTATTGGTTGAATTCGGTGTCCATGAATACATACAGTGGATCGGCGAAGTAGGAATAGCTGCATTCCTTGCGATCAAGCACGACCTGCTCGAATTTTTCGTCGGCTTTATAGACGGCCTCAAAGGCGGAATCGGTCAGCAGATTTTTCATCTTCATCTTGACCACGGACGAGTTGCGGCCCGATTTGCTGAACTCGGCCTTGAGGACGACCATGGGGTCGGTGCCAACCATAATCACGTTACCTGCGCGGACTTCTTGTGCTGTTTTCATGCTGTATCCTGCTGAATAAATTGGGGGTGAGCGCTAATTTAGCCGGTCATTTTATCTTACTTTGGCAAAACTGCACGAGATTCGCTGCCAAATCCTTATTTTTCAACTGACACTCCACCCATCGGCACGCATGTTCATCCATCTCGACCAGATGCTGCCGGTATGGCTCCCAGGCCTGCCCGGCTCCCTGACCCGTATTCCAAGCCCGCCAAAAATCCTGTAAAGCCTGGGCGGCTGGAGGAGACAAACCTGTGCAATAACGGGTCAGAAAGGCATCCAGTTTTTCCTGATGGGCATCGTCCTGTTGTGGATAGATATGCCACACCAGTGGGCAGGCGGCCCAGAGTGCGCGCACCAGCGAATCTTCGCCACGCACGAAATTCACATCGCACGCCCACAGCAATTCGTCATAACGTGCCTGAGGGAAAAATGGCAACACATGCAGGGTGAGGTTGCCGTGTTGCGGTTGATCGCCGGGAATCAGGCTGGGTACGCCAAAAAATTCGGCGACCTGTGGCAACAACTTGCTTTCCGGCACCAGACATTGCACCGGCTGCCCCCCACTTGACCAGGCCTTGAGCAAGGCAGGCACGGCTGCATTCTCATAACCGAACAGCGACACTCGCAACGCATCCGGTACAGGTTTTACGCCCAGCCATGTCCAGAATTCAGCCTGCGCTGCCAAGTCGTGCTGAAATTTTTTACGCCGTTCGATCAACCCGGCTTCGCGCAGCAGACTGCCGGTATGGGCGGTAAAGCCGGGGAAATAGAAATACTGCGTCAACGGCAGTCGGGGATGGGGCGAAGGTAAACCGTGACACCCCGCCACCCAGTCTTCGGCGCTGAGATATTCGAGATTGACCCAGACCGGCGCTGGCTGCGTAGCGGCCATTGCCGCCAGGTAGGTTAGCGGCAGTTCACAGCCAAAAGCTTCGATGATGGCATCGGCAGGCGGCGTATCGGGAAAGGGCGTTTCCCAGCGCCGCACGTTCACCCCTTCCACGTTTTGCTCGGGTAATTCGGGATTGATCGTACTGTAGAGATGGTGAAAACTGACCAGATCGTCCACCCACAGGCGCACATTCAGGCTATGTTCGGCAGCCAGTTGACGCGCCAGACGCCAGGCCACGCCGATGTCGCCGTAGTTGTCCACCACGGTGCAGAAAATATCCCAGTTGCGACCCTTCACCATTTTCCTATTTATATTCATTGCCACTGAGATTGTTATTGGGCCGGTTCCAAGCCGTGCCGTCAAGCGTTGGTGACTTTATCTCCCTTGCCGGATGCCTTTTCCATGATCTCCAGGAACGGCTTGATCAGGTCGATGGGTAGCGGGAAAACAATGGTGGAATTTTTTTCCGTGGCGATTTCGGCCAGGGTTTGCAGATAGCGCAACTGCATGCCGCCGGGCGCTGAGGCCAGAATGGCGGCGGCGTTGACCAGGGTTTGCGATGCCTGGAACTCGGCATCCGCGTGGATCACCTTGGAGCGGCGGTCGCGCTCGGCCTCGGCCTGTTTGGCGATGGCACGGATCATGTCTTCCGTCAGCTCGATATTGCGGATTTCGACCACACTGACCTTGATCCCCCAGGCCTCGGTCTGGGAATCGAGTATGGTTTGTATATCGGCGTTGATCTTGTCGCGCTCGGACAGCATTTCATCCAGATCGTGCTTGCCCAGCACTGAGCGCAGGGTGGTCTGGGCAAGCTTGCTGGTGGCAGATAAATAATCTTCTACCTGAATGAAAGCTTTTTCCGGGTCCACCACGCGGAAGTAAAGCACCGCATCCACCTTGATGGAAACGTTGTCGTGCGAGATCACGTCCTGGGGAGGAATTTCATGTACCACGGTGCGCAATTCTATGCGCACCATTTGTTGAACCCCCGGAATGATGAGTACCAGCCCCGGCCCCTTCACTTTCCAGAATCGCCCCAGCTGGAACACCACGCCACGCTCATACTCGCGCAGGATACGAATGGATGAAACCACCAACACAATCAGGATGATCAATACACCGCCAAAACCGAAACTGAATTCCATGTTCATACTCCTATTATTTATCCGTATCGTTATGAATTCGCTTGCGGAATAACATCAAGCGTCAAGCCTTCTCTACTGGTGACGCGCACCGATTGACCAGGTATCAAAGCCTGGGCACTTCTCACCTGCCACATCTCGCCTTGAACCCGGGCCCAGCAGATATCTTCATCACATTTAATTACCACTCCGATACTGTCTAGCAATTGCTCCGTCCCACTTACCACTGTCCGGCGGTGCGCCTTGATGGCCATACCGGCCATCAAGGCGACCAGGATTGCGCTCAATACGCCTAAGCTGATGATCAAGCCAATGGGGATACCAAACCCAGGTTGTTCTGTGTCGATCAATATCACCCCGCCAATGACAAACGCCGCAACGCCGCCTATGCCCAGCATGCCGAAACTGGGTGCAAACGCCTCCGCCACCATGAATGCAATGCCTAATAAAATCAGGGCTAGCCCGGCGTAGTTCACCGGCAACAACTGGAACGCATACAGGGCCAGTAATAAGCAGATGCCGCCAAGTACCCCAGGCACCACAAAGCCGGGGTTGAAGAATTCGAAAAACAGCCCGTATACACCGATCATCAGCAGGATCAGCGCGACGCCGGGATCGGTAATGACGGCCAGAAAACGGCTGCGCCAATCGGGCTGATAACTGATCAGTGGTGCGTCTGTTGTCGCCAAAGTACGCTCGCCGCCGGCAACGGTGAGCTTTTTGCCATCCAGCTGTTTGAGCAGTTGTGGCAAGTCAGGTGTTACATAATCGATCACGCCTATTTTGAGTGCTTCACTGGCTGGCAGGCTGACCGCTTCGCGCACCGCCTGTTCTGCCCACTGGGCGTTGCGTCCGCGCAGTTCGGCTAGGCTTCGGATATAGGCGGCCGCATCGTTGGTGACTTTCCGGGTCATGGCATCCTTGGATGCCGGAGCGGATTTATCCCCGTCATCGCTTGCATTGCGCCGTTCGCCAGACCCCGGCATACCGATCTGCACCGGCGTGGCCGCGCCCAGATTGGTACCGGGTGCCATTGCGGCAATCTGGCTGGCGTAAAGGATATAGGTACCAGCACTGGCCGCACGTGCGCCACCCGGTGCCACGTAGCTGGCTACTGGCACCGGTGAGGCGAGGATCGCCTTGATGATTTTGCGCATGGAGGTATCCAGGCCGCCCGGCGTATCCATTTGCAATACCACCAGCTGGGCACCGTCCCGGGCAGCGTGTTCCAAACCGCGCACCACATAGTCAGCCGTGGCCGGACCGATTCCACCCTCTATTTTCAAGAGCAGAACAGGCGCTGCAGCCCGATTGGGCGCGCTCCAGGCCAAAGCGGATAACAGCAACAGAAAAGTGGCGAAACGCTTCATGACGGGCCTGATTCGTATTGACTGAGTCTTAACTATAGACCCGTACGATTTTTATTCAGCCCAGAATCAGCTTGATGCCAATGATGATGGTAATTGCTTCAAATGCGCGTTTGATCCACACATTGCCCTTCTTGATGGCGATGTGGCTGCCGAAATAGCCACCCAGAATGGAGCCGGCCAGCAACGCCGGCATCCAGCCCCAGGCGATGGTACCCAGATAACCCAATACCAATGCACCGGTGCCGTTCCAGGCCAATCCGCACAAGACCAATGTGTAGGCGACTGCTCGCTTGTAATCAAGGCCGAAATGATGAATCAGCCAGATGGTCAAAAACAGACCGGTCCCGGAAGTGATCGAGCCATTCAGAAAGCCGATGACGAACAGACCGACCATACCTGCCAGCAGCCCGCTACCGTGCTGATTTTTTGGTGCGTAATCCATGCCCAGACGCGGTTTGAATATTGAATACACGCCCAAACTCAGAGTCAGTATGCCCAGTAATAAAATGGCAATGCGTGGTGATATCCGCAAGATGGTACCCGCCCCCAGCACCACGCCGGGCAAGCCTGCACCCAGAATAATCATCGAAAAGCGGCGCTCCAGATGGTTGCCTTTCAGATAGCGTAGGGTTGCGCCCAGCCCCAGCGCCACGCTGGCTACTTTATGCGTCGCCAATGCCACGCCGAAAGGTAGCCCCAGAAAGATCAACATGGGAAACTGGATCAGACCTGCACCGCCGCCGGACAATGCTGAAAACCAGTTGGCGATAAAGGACGCGACGAACAGGATGGCCTGGTCGGCGTAAGGGGTCATGCCATTCAAGTACCGGTGAAGCCGTGGGCAACGGGAAGGCGGGTATAGAACAGGCGCAGATTTTCCTGCGTGCAGAGTGTCAGTAGCGCGTCGACTTGCTCCACGCTGGCAATGAATTCCACCAGCATCGGCAACTCGCCGGCCAGTTCAAAAAACGTTTCTTCAGTAAAGCCGTGGCGGCCAAATCCGGCAGTTGCCCGGAATACCGTACCGCCTGCAATACCCTGCTTGCGCGCGGTTTCCAGCAGCCACTCGAACAATGGCTTGCCAGCGTGCTTTTGTTTTTCGGAGGTGTACAGACGTAGCCAGTGGTCTTGCATGACATCAGGCTTTCAGAAATTTGAAGGTGAGTACACCGAGCCCGGTCATCAGTACCGAACCGGCCAGGTGCAGAAACACGGACGTCACTCCCCAGCCCCATTGCTGGCGTGAGAGCAGCGTGAATATCTCGGCAGAAAAAGTGGAAAAGGTTGTCAGCCCGCCCAGGAATCCGGTGATTACCAATAGACGCGCTTCCGGCGGCAGGCCGGTGTAGCTGGCAAAAAACGCCATCGCCAGACCGATCAGATAACCACCCAGCAAATTCGCCACCAGCGTGCCTATCGGTAGGGTCGGAAATAGCGGATTCAACCAAAGGCCCAGTCCCCAGCGCAGCCATGCGCCCATCGAGGCACCCACTCCAATTGCCAAAAATGCGTTTAGTCCCATAATCTGCAAGGATAGCGTGAAGTGTCGGTTTAACGCAAAAAACTCAGCCAGCCGGCCAATGCAAACAGCGTGGCAAACAGCACCGGCACGGTGAGGACAATGCCGATACGGAAATACTGCCCCCAGCCTATCGTCATGCCACGCTGCGCCAGCACGTGCAACCACAGCAGGGTAGCCAGGCTGCCAATGGGGGTGATCTTGGGCCCGAGATCGCAACCGACGATGTTGGCATATACCATGGCCTCGCGTATTGCCGGATCGACCTGCGCATGCGCCACGGCGAGGCTGCCAGCCAGCACCGCAGGCATATTGTTCATCAATGCCGACAATGCCGCCATCATGAAACCCGTACCCAGCGTGGCGACGGTGAGGCCATAACTTGCCAGCCATTCCAGCGCATGCGACAGGCCGGTAGTCAGGCCATGCTCGCCCAATCCATAAACCACCAGGTACATGCCCAGCGAAAACACCACCACTTGCCAGGGTGCCCCACGCAGAATAGTCCATACCGGGATGACCCCTTTGGGTTGACGTCTGAGCAAATGCTCACGACCTGCGGCAAGCATCAATAACACGGCACCTGCCCCGGTAATCAGCGAGGTTGGCACACCCCAGCGTTGTGACAGGAAATAGCCCACCAACAAACTGGGCAGGACCACCCAACCAGCACGAAATACAAACGGATCACGAATCGCACCCGCAGGGTCGGCAAGCTGGGCCGCATCATACGTTGGCGGTACATCACGGCGAAAATACCAGGCCAGCACCAGCAGCGAGGCCGCGACCGATATCAGATTGACCACACCCATCACTGCCGCGTAATCGGCAAAACCGATGCCTGCATAGTTGGCGGCAACGATATTGACCAGGTTGGAAATTTTGAAAGGCAGGCTGGCCGAATCCGACACAAATCCTGCCGCCATAACAAAGGCCAGCATCGCCGGTGGCGAGAAGCGCAGCGCGCGCAACATTTCGACGACCAGCGGCGTCAGGATCAGCACTGCGCCGTCATTTGCAAACAGCGCCGCGATCACGCTACCCAGCAACACGATCAGCACAAACAGCGCCCGTCCCGATCCCTGCGCCCAACGCGCCACATGCAACGCCGACCACTCAAAAAAACCCGCTGCATCCAGAATCAGTGAAATCAGGATCAGCGCAATCAGCGTGAAGGTGGCATCCCAGACAATATGCCAGACAGTGGGAATGTCGGTCAGCGATACCGTACCCGCCAGCAATGCCGCCCCTGCACCCAGCCAGGCCGCAGTACCAATGCCCAGGCCTTTGGGCTGGCGAATGACCAACGCCAGCGTCACCAGAAAAATAAGCAGTGCAACCAGCATGGCTTACCCCAGACGACGCGCGACTTCTGCCACCAGCTTTGCGCGAATTTCATCGCGCACGCGCATGAAGCTTTCCAGCGGTTCGCCGTGCGGATCGTGAAACGGCATGTGCACGCTGGGAATCGCACGCGGGAATACCGGGCATGCTTCCTTGGCGTTGTCGCACACGGTAATCACCAGATCAATCGCCTCGTTCATGACCGCATCCACATCCTTGGGGTGCAGCCCTTCCGTTGCAATACCCACATCCTGCAATGCAGCAATTGCACCATCCGCCACTTTCGGTTGGGGTCGTGTACCCGCGGAGATCGCATGCACTGCCTCACCCAGATCGTGGTTCACCAGCGCCTCTGCCATCTGGCTGCGACAGGAATTCCCGGTGCACAGGATCAGGACCGTTTTTTTACTCATTACCTACTCTCCGCATTGAATTGGCCGGGCATACTGCCGGCATGGTTTGATTTTGTTCGATGGTCCCGGCAACTGAATGAATGGACTCCCCTTATTAGCAGCAGGATTTCCCGGACGGCGTGGGCGTACAACATGCCGATGCGGCAACAGGAATATTGAGTGGTTTGGCAGCTGGCTGAACACGTCCGGCCAAAGCGGCGTCAAAGCTGGCATCCAGTTTGCTGCCTGCCTCGTCGCGGATATGACGGGCAATTTCGACCACCAGATCAATTTGTTCAGTGGTTATCCCCTGCTGCCGCAGTCTGTCCAGCTGGCACAAGCCCTGCTTGGGATGATTGGCAGCAATATTGGCAGCCAGCGACACGAGTGCCGTGACGGATGGGTGGAGCTCTGTATCGCTTGGTCCCGCATTGTTCGTCATGTTTTAATCTCCCCTCAAATGACTTCAGTCGTTCCGGATAATATATCCGTCAAGGCGCATATTAATATGCAAAAAAAAAAATCAGGCGCAACAACGTGCCGGACGATTGCTCATACCGTTTAGACGCTCAGCATCCTGCTGTTGCTTCGAACTTCCCATCCAGACATCAGCCAGCTGCGCGAGAATACGGTCGCACCAGGCCGGTATCTGGCTGTTGATACGATAATAAATCCAGGTGCCATCACGCCGCATGCTGAGAATTTCTGCTTCTCGCATTACACTCAGGTGACGCGAGACTTTCGGTTGCGCCAAATCCAGCGCGTAATATAGCTCGCACACGCACAACTCGCCTTCGCGCCTCAATAGACCAAGCATGCGCCGGCGCGTCTCATCACAAAGAATTTCGAAAAAAGCCTGTTCGCTAAGCATGACGGTAATTATATTCGCTTTACCGAATGTATCAAGCTTCGCTAAAGAATCACTGACGGATATTACTGAATGCCTTCTTTGATAATGGTATCGAGTAATTTCTCTTCTGCGCGAAATGCTGCTCTGGTTTTGGGCGAAGTAACGACAGGCGGTTTGCGGTAGCTGACATAGATGGTTTTCGGATCAGCGGGCAAGTTGTATATGGAAATAATATAGGGGCACATCGCCACACTATGTGGATCGGCTTCCATCATCTCGCGCGACACGGTGGCACTGCAAAATTCTATTTGTTCAGCGTTGAGATAAATTTTCTTGGTAGCCCCCACCGCCGCCGCAGTGTTGTCCAGCATGCCCGAAATCTTGTTGAAGTGATTAATCTTCAAACCCTGGCCTTCAACAGCAGCTGCTACTGCATCGCGTACGAATCCGAAGTCACCTTTCGTCGTATACACCACGCTGTATGTATCCTTGTCCTCCGCGTGCCCACTCAAGGCAAATGCCATCAGCGCAATTGTCAGGAATGTTTTCATTGTTTTCATGCTGATCTCCTCAAAAAATAATGATCCAAAGTATCCCTAATCCGCTTTAGTTACAATATGGTATTTAAACTGCAAGAAAACGTCATGACAGATAGCGCCAATATTCGCATACGTGGACGCATATGGCTCACCGCATCCGGAAAAAATATACTGGGCAGAGGGCGTGTGGAACTGTTGGAGAAAATTGGCGCAACCGGATCAATTTCACAGGCAGCTCGCGCCATGAAAATGAGTTACAAAGCCGCCTGGGATGCAGTGGATGCGATGGGCAATGCGCTCCATGCACCACTGGTAAATACCAGTACCGGTGGAAAAGGCGGCGGCGGCACGCGCCTCACCCCGCAAGCGCTGGCACTCATCGCCGCATATCGCCAAATGGAACAACGTCACCAGGATTTTCTTGACCAGCTAGAGCAGGAATTTTCCGTTACGCTGGTGACGGGTGAGGGCACGATTCAATAACGGATCCGATTATTCACTCCAGCGTGCCGCGGCTTGATCATCAGTAGCGCGTTGCTCAACCCAGCGCGCGCCATCGGGGGTCTGTTCTTTTTTCCAGAACGGCGCCTGGGTCTTGAGGTAATCCATAATAAATTCGCACGCGGAGAATGCGTCAGCGCGGTGCCTGGAGGCGACAGCAACCAGTACGATCTGATCACCCGGGCGCAATTCACCGACACGGTGGATCACCGTGACATCCAGTAACGACCAACGACGTTCGGCCTCGGCCACAATCGCTTCCAGTGCGCGGTGGGTCATGGCCGGGTAATGTTCCAGCAGCATGCTTGCCACATCGCTGCCCCCATTGGTGTCGCGCACCAGACCGACAAAATTGGCGATCGCGCCGATCTGTGGATTACCTGCGCGCAATGCGGTCATTTCCGCACCGATGTCAAAATCCTTTTCGCTTACGATGATTTTCATCATCCACCCGTCACTGGCGGGAATATCGCTACTTCGTCGCCATCTTCAATAGGAACCTCCATGCCAGCCATATCCTGATTGACGGCCACCCGGAAGTTTTTGCCCGCAGCAAGTTCCTCCGCCCATACGCCACCACGCGTGCGCAACACATCCAGCAGCATGCCGACCATGCCCATCCCGTCCGGAAGTTCAATCGCTTCTTCAGCCACCCCGAACCGTTCGCGCAGGCGCGCAAAATACAGGACTTTGAGTTTCATCCCAGTACCTCGCTAAATGGAATAAATCGCACCAGCTCGCCTCGTGTGACGGTATGGTCAATATCAATATCAACCAATCCGTCAGCCCACACAGCGGAAATAAGCACACCGGAACTCTGATTGGGGAACAATTCCGCCTGCATGGCCCCCGCTTCACCTGTAGTCAGGCGCGCACGCAAAAATTCACGGCGCTGGCCTGGTTTTATCCATTCAAATGCAGCCTGGACACGATAGGTTTTCGGCAACACTTCCATCACACCCATGCGTCTGAGCAAAAAAGGCCGGGCGAACAGTGCGAAGGTTACCAATGTGGAAACCGGATTACCGGGCAAGCCGATAAAATCGGCCTCGTGTACGCGACCATAAACCAGCGGCTTGCCGGGTTTCATCGCGACCTTCCACATTTCAATTTTGCCCAGTTGTTCTACGGCAGCCTTGACGTGATCTTCTTCGCCCACTGACACGCCACCGCTGGTGATTACCACATCGGCAATCGCAGCTGCGTGCTGTAGCGCATCCAGCGTGGCTGTCAGCGTGTCGGGTACGCTGCCCAGATCCAGCCACTCGCAACCGAGTCCCTGCACCAATCCGGCCAGCGTATAACGATTCGAGTTGTAAATCTTACCCGCTGCCAGCGCCGCCCCAGGTTGCACAAGTTCGTCACCTGTGGAAAAACTGGCCACTTTGAGGCGTCGATATACGGGTAGTTCAGCCAAACCTACCGACGCTGCTAGCCCCATCTCGGCTGCACCCAGGCGCGTACCCGCCGGCAAAATGATATCACCCGGGCGAATATCTTCTCCGGCACGTCGAATATGCTCACCCGGTCCAGGCTGACGATTAATCTGTACCTTGTCACCATCCTGGAAGCAATCCTCCTGCATGACGACTGCATCGGCCCCCAACGGTATCGGCGCCCCGGTAAAAATTCGCGCCAGGCTGTTTATCGCCAGTGCCTCGCCAACCTGCCCGGCCGCGATGCGTTGGGTTACGCTCAATGCTGCACCGGGCAAGCACTCAGCGGCACGCACCGCGTAACCATCCATCGCACTGTTATCCAGCGGTGGCACGCTGATCATGGATACCTGTGGCCGCGCCAGTATGCGGCCTAAACACAACTCGGTGGGTACGGGCTCGGCTTGTGTCTGTTCGCGCGCACGTTTGAGCAATTCTTCCAGTAACTGGTCCGCAGTCAGCACTTCAAACTCCCATTTTGTTTCGGATAAATCGATAAATTGCGGCCGTGTCATTCAAATCCAGCCAGTACATTTCACCGGGCGGTGCGATATCACTGGCCACTGCCAGGATGTCTGTATCGTCAGGGTATAACCATGGCTGTTTATTAGCGCGACGGTGGACTTCCATCTTGGGGATGGCTTCGCGCTTGTAACCTTCAACCAACACCAGATCCACGGGTGCCAGACGTGTCAACAAGCCCTGCAAATCTGATTCCGTGTCGCCGCGTAACTCGTGCATCAGCGCCCAGCGCTGACCCGATGCCAGCAACACTTCATGCGCACCCGCCTGGCGGGCGCGCCAGCTATCTTTGCCAGGCTGATCAATATCCACATCGTGGTGTGTCTGCTTGATCAGCGTCACCCTCAATCCATCCGCAACGAATAGCGGAATGAGTTTTTCAATCAGCGTGGTCTTGCCTGCCCCGCTCCAGCCCGCCAAGCCGAATACTTTCATGTGTGATTTTTCTTTGATTTTGGCAGCATATAGCGTTATATTCTATACAACATAACGATTGCCTGCAAAGCCATGTCCGCTACACTCACACCGAATCTTGTCGACCGCTTTGGTCGCCGCATCGAATATCTGCGCCTGTCAGTGACAGACCGATGCGACCTGCGCTGCAGCTACTGCATGCCAGAGGGATTCAAGGGCTTTGAGGAACCCGAACACTGGCTCACATTTGATGAAATCGAGCGTTTGCTTGCTGCGTTTGCCCGGCTGGGTTTGAAACGCGTACGCATCACAGGTGGCGAACCCTTGTTGCGCGGCAATTTACCTGCACTGGCTGCCCGTATTTCCAGCCTGCCCGGCATCGAAGACTTATCGCTCTCCACCAATGCTACCCAAATGGGCAAGCACGCCATCGCGCTCAAGGCGGCAGGTGTCGCACGCTTGAATGTCAGCCTGGATTCCTTGCGCGCTGATCGTATCGAGTCCGTCACCGGGCGTGATGTGCTGCACAAAATTCTGGCTGGCCTGGCCAGCGCCCAACAGGCTGGATTTACCCCTATCAAAATCAACATGGTGGCAATGCGCGGGGTGAACGACGATGAAATCGACGACATGGTCGCATTCTGCATGGAACACGGCTATGTATTACGCTTGATCGAGGCAATGCCGATGGGCGATACCGGCCGCAATACACAATATCTCGACTTGCAACCAGTCAAGGCACGTATCCAGAAGCGTTTCGGCCTGATCGACGTGGCATTTCCGGGGGGTGGCCCGGCACGCTATCTGGGTAGTCCTGACGGGCGCTTTTCCGTCGGTTTCATTACCCCTATCTCACAACATTTCTGCGCTACCTGCAATCGCGTCCGATTATCGGTAGATGGCACGCTCTATCTCTGTCTGGGACAAGATGAAAAATTCGAATTTCGTCCGCTGTTGCGTGATGGGGCTAGCGATACCGAGCTGGAAAGCGCTATCCGGACGGCGCTGGAACTCAAACCCGAACGCCATGAATTTCTTGAGCAACCGGGCAAGATCGTGCGTTTCATGTCCGCAACCGGAGGCTAGCCAGCTGACTTTGCGGTAAAATCACGCGTTTCTTTACTCAATCTCGCTTCACATGATCTGGAAACCTCATGTCACGGTTGCTGCGGTAATCGAACTCAATGGCCGTTTCTTGCTGGTGGAAGAACAAACCGACGACGGCATATTGTTCAACCAGCCAGCGGGCCATCTCGACCCGGGTGAATCGTTGATTGCTGCAGCCGTGCGCGAAACGCTGGAAGAATCCGCCTATCACTTTGTACCCGAGGCATTGGTGGGAATATATCAATGGCATCAACCGGGTCGTGAGCGTACTTATTTACGTTTTGCCTTCACCGGTACAATTACTGGTAACGCACCGGATCGCATGCTTGATCAAGGTATCTTACGCACGGTCTGGCAGACACCCGAAGAGATACGTTCGCTGAAAAATCGCCACCGCAGCCCTCTGGTTATTCAGTGCATGGATGATTACCTGGCAGGCAAGCGCTATCCGCTTACGTTGCTGACCCACTACGCATGATACGTACCGCGATACTGAGTCTTGGACTGCTTATCAGCCTGCCTGCCTGGGCCATTGATATCAGTATCTGTTATAACTACAGTTGCGCCACACAAGCCAGGGTTGATTTCAATTCACAACAAATAGCAAGAATACGCCAGCTATTCAAGGATGCTACCACCCCCGCCGCAGAACGTAGAGCAATCGCAAATTCCATTGGTTTATTTGAAAAGTTTGCAGGGGAGCAGACCCCGACCTGGCGCGATAAGGGCGGCAACATTAATGACGATGGCGTGGACGGGCGCATGGATTGCATCGACCACTCAACCAATACCACCACTTATCTCACCCTGCTGGAGCGACTTGGTTTATTGCGTTTTCATACGGTACTCGAGCGCGTGGAGCGAGCACCCTGGATCGTCAACGTACACTGGGCTGCGCATATTCAAGACATCACGACCCGGCAGGAGTACGCAGTGGATTCATGGTTTTATGACAATGGCCACCCTGCCGTCATTTATCCGCTACAGGATTGGCTGAAAGGTGCGTCCCCTAATGCCTAAGCCGCATATTATCGTGGGCATGTCGGGCGGCGTGGATTCTGCTGTCACCGCATTGCTGCTCAAACAGCAAGGTTATCGCGTCACCGGCTTGTTCATGAAAAACTGGGAGGACGAAGACGACGAGCACTGCCCCGCTCGCCAGGATTTTCTCGACGTGCTGGCGGTGGCCGATGTCATCGGGCTGGATGTCGAGGCGGTCAATTTCAGTGCCGAATACAAAGACCGGGTATTCAGCTATTTTTTGCGCGAATATCAGGCCGGACGCACACCCAATCCAGATGTACTGTGCAATGCCGAGATCAAATTCAAGGCATTTCTCGACCATGCACTCAGTCTGGGCGGAGAACGCATCGCCACTGGTCATTACGCGCGATTGCATGAAGTAAATGGGCGCTATGAACTGCATAAAGCCGTGGATACCGCCAAAGATCAGAGTTATTTTCTGTATCGGCTCAATCAGGCGCAGCTTTCCAAATCCATGTTTCCGCTGGGTGAGTTGACCAAGCCGCAGGTGCGTCGTATCGCCGAGGAAGCCGGACTGCCCAATTTCGCCAAAAAAGACAGTACGGGCATTTGCTTTATCGGCGAACGTCCGTTTCGGGAATTCCTGCAACGTTATCTGCCGATCCAGCCCGGCGAGATGTGCACACCCGAAGGGCGCGTGGTCGGACGTCATCAGGGTTTGATGTACCATACGCTGGGACAACGCCAGGGGCTAGGGATAGGCGGTGCCGGTGCAGCCTGGTTCGTGGCGGGAAAGAACCTGGCGGAGAATCGCCTTATCGTCGTACAGGGACACGATCATCCGCTGCTGTACAGTAAGCATCTTCGCGCTACAGATCTCAACTGGATTGCGGGGTCAGCTCCCGAAACAAGCCTTATCTATGCGGCCAAGACTCGTTACCGGCAAGCAGACGCGAGTTGCCATTTTGGTATGCTGAGTCCGGACGGATGCACGCTGGATTTCGATACACCACAATGGGCTGTTACGTCGGGCCAGTCAGTCGTGCTGTATACAGATCAAGTCTGCCTTGGCGGCGGAATTATCCAATAAGAAAACACATGAATATTCTTTTTGCTACTTCTGAAATCCATCCTCTCTCCAAAACCGGCGGACTGGCCGACGTCAGCGGCGCTTTGCCGGCTGCCTTGCGCAGACTGGATATGGATGTACGCGTGCTCATTCCCGGTTATTCAAAGGTACTGGCCGCATTACCCGACAAGACCTTGCTCACTAGCCTGGATCTCCCGGTTCACGGTACATTCAAGCTGTATAGCGCCAACATGCCGGACAACACCGTCCCGTTGATCGTGATCGACCACCCCGCCTATTTCGACCGGCGCGGCGGCCCCTACCAAGACATCAGCGGCCAGGACTGGCCGGATAATTATCTACGTTTCGGACTGTTGTCCGCAGTTGCCGCATTACTGGGCAGCGCAGCTTCGCCGTTGAACTGGCCGGTTGACATTGTGCACTGCAATGACTGGCAAACTGGCCTTGCACCCGCGTATCTGCACCACAGCGGCGTACCTTCCGCAGCCTCTCTGATGACGATCCACAACCTCGCCTATCAAGGGATATTTCCACCTCACACCTTAACCGAGTTGAATTTGCCGCCGTCCAGTTTCAGCATTGAAGGACTTGAATATTATGGCAATCTGTCGTTTCTAAAAGCCGGGCTGTATTATGCCGATCACATTAGTACAGTGAGCCCGAGTTATGCTGCCGAAATTCAGCGGGAAACGCTTGGATTCGGTTTGCAGGGGCTGCTATTCCAACGCCGCGCGCAGCTGACGGGTATTGTGAACGGCATTGATACAAATGACTGGAATCCGGCCAGCGATCCACACCTCACCCATAATTACAAAATCGGCGATATGTCAGGTAAAGCTGCCGTTAAACGCCAGCTCCAGGCGGATCACTGTCTTACCCAGAGCAAAGACACGCCGTTATGCGGGATCATCAGCCGCATGACGCATCAGAAAGGCCAGGATTTATTGCTGGCGATTGCCCCTCAATTGATCGAGGCAGGCGTACAAATCATCGTGCTCGGCAGTGGGGACACTCTGCTGGAAACCCAGTTACGTCAGTTGGCGACAGAATACCCGGCGCAAATCAGTGTGGTCATTGGTTATGACGAAGGTCTCGCGCACTGCATTGAAGCAGGGGCGGACATCTTCCTGATGCCATCGCGTTTCGAACCCTGCGGTCTGAATCAGATGTACAGCCAGCGCTATGGGACACCTCCCGTCGTGCATCGCACAGGCGGCCTGGCCGACACGGTGATCGATACCACCCTCGCCACGCTGGCCGATGGTAGTGCTACCGGATTCATGTTTGAGGAAGCGACGCCCGCAGCCTTCCTCGCTGCAGTTCAACGAGCCCTGATCAGCTACCGTAATCCACGCCAATGGAAGCAAATCAAAAAGCACGCCATGGCGCGCGACTTCAGTTGGGAAGGCAGTGCAAGGCATTACCAGAAACTATACGAAAACATACTTACCGGCTAATGTTGCCATCCCGTTTCGCGTAAAATAATCCCTTTGGCTCTTCCACCTGCCCCATGATCCGTACCCGTTTCGCGCCAAGCCCTACCGGCTATTTGCATATTGGCGGTGCACGCACCGCGCTATTCTCCTGGGCGTATGCCCGCAAACACGCGGGTATTTTTGTCCTGCGCATTGAAGATACCGATCTGGAACGTTCTACGCCGGAATCCGTGGAGGCCATCCTGCAGGGCATGAACTGGCTCGGTCTCGATTACGATGAAGGCCCGTTCTATCAGATGCAGCGCATGCAACGCTACAAGGAAGTCATCGATCAAATGCTGGCAAGCGGCCACGCCTACCACTGCTACGCCAGCAGAGATGAAGTCGAAATCATGCGCGAGCAGCAACGTAGCGCAGGACTCAAGCCGCGTTACGATGGACGATGGCGCCCTGAGCCGGGTAAAACCCTACCTGCGCCGCCGCAAGGGATTGCGCCAGTGGTGCGTTTCAAAAACCCGCTGGATGGCTCGGTAGCATGGAATGACCTGGTCAAAGGCGTGATCGAGATCGCCAACAGCGAACTCGACGACCTGGTCATTGCCAGACCCGATGGCACGCCTACCTATAACTTTTGTGTGGTCGTCGATGACTGGGACATGAATATAACCCAGGTTATTCGCGGCGATGACCATGTGAACAATACACCACGCCAGATCAACATTCTCCAGGCCCTGGGAGCCACACTGCCGCAATACGCGCATGTACCCATGATATTGGGTACCGATGGTGAGCGTTTGTCCAAACGTCACGGCGCGGTAAGCGTAATGCAATACCTGGAAGACGGCTTTCTCCCTGAAGCGTTACTCAATTACTTGGCACGGCTGGGCTGGTCCCATGGTGACGATGAGGTGTTTTCCATGACGCAGTTCGTCGAATGGTTCAACCTTGAGTCGATCAGCCGGTCCCCCGCCAAATTTAACCCGGAAAAACTGCTGTGGATCAATCAGCAATACCTGAAAACCGCTGACAATGGCCGCCTGGCAGAACTCACCACTCCTTTTCTGCTGCACAATGGTGCCGTTCTTGCGAACGGTCCAGCCTTGACTGACGTCATTCAGTTGTTAAAGGAACGCGTAAATACATTGCTGGAACTTGCTGATACTGCAATGATTTTTTATCGTTACATCGAGCCAGCCGCGGAACAGCTCACGCAACATCTCTCTCCTGAAACGATTCCGGCTTTGACAGCGCTAACCCACAACTTCAGGCAGATTGATTGGAAGCGCCAAGCTATTCAAGAGACGCTCAAGGCTGCAGTGGCGGAATCCGGGCTCAAAATGCCCAAGATTGCCATGCCACTACGCATGCTGGTCACCGGCGTGACACAAACACCCAGCATCGATGCCACCCTTGAATTAATTGGTCGCGAAACGGTCATCGAACGCTTACAAAAACAACTGGCAAAGCATACTGACAAATAGGTGTTCATAAGTATTCTGTTTTATTGTTATAATCTCAGTTCTTGACTTGAGACCACCCTTAATTTTTTTGCATCTGGAGATTGAAGTATGGCTGACAAACTGATGATTATGATGGTTAACACGGATCCTTCTAGCCCTTCTGAACTGGGCGCACCTTTCTTTCAGGCAACGGTTGCTGCTGCGATGGAATATGAAGTTGAAGTGATTTTGACCGCTCGTTCCGGCGAATTGGCTGTTAAAGGCGTGGCTGAGAAGCTGTTCGTAAAAGAAGGCTCACCCAAGAGCGTGTATGACTTCATCAAGGATGCGCATGAAGCCGGCGTGCATTTCAAAGTGTGTACCCCAACTCTGGAACTGTGGGGCGATGACCTGATCCCTGAAATCGAAGAAACCGTAGGCGGCGCTTACGTTATCCAGCAGGCAATGGACGAAGACGTGGTAACCCTGACTTACTAAATTCAGCTTATTACGCAACAAAAAAGCGGAGCCTGTGCTCCGCTTTTTTGTTGCTGACATTTATTCAACTGCGCTGATAAATGTCCTCAAAACGCACGATGTCATCCTCACCGAGATAAGCTCCTGACTGCACTTCGATCATGTGCAGCGGGATCTTGCCAGCGTTTTCCAGGCGATGGGTACTCCCCAATGGAATATAAGTTGACTGGTTTTCGGTGAGTAGCAAAACTTCATCATTACGCGTTACGCGCGCCGTGCCGCTTACAACAATCCAGTGCTCTGCACGATGATGATGCATTTGCAATGACAACTTCTCACCTGGCTTGACCATGATGCGTTTGACCTGGAAACGGTCACCCGCATCGATCCCTTCGTACCAGCCCCACGGCCGGAAGACACGGGTATGGTTGAGATGCTCGGTACGATTGTTCTGCTTCAGATATTCAACTGCTTTTTTAACGTCCTGCACGCAATCCTTATGAGCCACCATGATGGCATCGCTGGTTTCCACGATGACCAGGTCGGATACACCGATGGCAACCACCATACGGCTTTCGGCGCGAATCAGGTTGTTACTGGCATCATCACTGTAGATATCACCTCGCAAGACGTTGCCCGCGGGGTCCTTTTCACCCACTTCCCACAATGCCGACCACGAACCAATATCGCTCCAGGCGATGTCTGCAGGCACCACAACAGCATTTTTGGTGCGCTCCATGACTGCATAATCGATGGACTCAGAAGGACACGCAGTAAATGCCTCTGTGTCCAGACGAACAAAATCCAGATCGCGCTGGCAATGATCCAGCGCCGTCTGGCTGGCCGCAAGGATGTCGGGGTGATATTTGCGCAATTCCTCGATAAAGGCAGCGGCTTTAAACAGGAACATCCCGCTATTCCAGAAATAATCACCCGACTCCAGATAGCCTTGGGCAATTTCACGGCTGGGTTTTTCTACAAAACGTTCTACCGCAAATATGTTGTCCATATCCCCCAGCTTGATTCCACGCTGGATATAGCCATAACCGGTTTCCGGGGCCAGCGGAACAATGCCGAAGGTGACCAATTGACCGGATTGGGCAATCGCAGCTGCCTGAGCAACGGCGCGTTCAAATGCTTTTACATCCCCGATCAGATGATCCGCAGGCAATAGCAACATCAACGCCTCGGCATCCTTAGCCATGAGCGCCAATGCAGCGACTGCTGCCGCCGGTGCCGTATTCCGCCCGACGGGCTCGAGAAAAATAGCTTCCGGCCCGACATCTATGGCGCGCATCTGCTCAGCCACCATGAAGCGATGCTCCTGATTGCATACCAGTGTGGGTGACGTGACGTCAGCGATACCGGAAAGGCGCAACACCGTTTCCTGCAACATGGTGCGATCCGACACCAGCGGCAATAGCTGCTTGGGCAACGCAGCGCGTGACAGTGGCCACAAGCGGGTACCCGAGCCACCAGAAAGAATTACGGGATGAATATGCATGTTTTCAGCTTCCTCAATCAATATGTCAATACCATCAGCTGGAACGATTTGCCATGTCACAGTCCAGACACAGATCCAGCGCGACTTTCCAATCCGGCAAGGACACACCAAAGTCGCGCAACAGTTTGTCACTTGCCAGCTCGGAATTGGCAGGTCGCCGGGCCGGCGTGGGGTAATCAGTTCCAGGAATGGGTATCAGCTCAGGACGTTTGGCTCCAGACTGATAGCCTGAATCCAGAATCGCCTGGGCAAATTGATACCAGCTCACCCGGCCTTTACTGGTGAGATGGTAAGTGCCATGCAAGGATTCCCTGCCTGGCTTAAATGGTTGTTGCACGAGTATCTGCGCCGTTGCCTCCGCGATCATGCGCGACCAGGTGGGTGCGCCATACTGGTCAGCAACAATTCGCAGATGTTCGCGTTCTTTGAACAGGCGCTGCATGGTCAATAGAAAATTACCGCCGCGCAGACCATACACCCAACTGGTACGCAGAATGAGATGGGGGATATTGGCAGCGCATACTGCCTGTTCACCTTCTAGCTTGGTTTGCCCATACACACCCAGGGGATACGTCGCATCATCCTCCGTGTAGGCACCAGATTTCGTACCGTCGAACACATAATCGGTCGAGAAATGAATCATTGCCGCACCCAGTTTTGTGGCCTCCTCCGCCATGATGGCTGGGGCAATCGCGTTCACTGCGCGTGCCAATGCCGGCTCCGACTCCGCCTTGTCCACCGCCGTATGGGCCGCAGGATTCACAATCAAATCCGGGCGCAGCGTGCGTATAACCTCGCGCAAAGCATCTCCATCCGTTAAATCGAGCTGACTGCGCGTAGGTGCATTGACGGTGCCCAAAGTCGCCAGTGTGCGACGCAGCTCCCAGCCAACCTGACCGTTGACGCCAGTAAGCAGTATGTTCACGCAAACACCTCGCACTGAGCCAATGGCAAGCCGGCAGCGTCTTTGGCAGCAATGATGGGTGTGCCATCCAGTGGCCAGAGGATGCCCAGTGCCGGGTCGTTCCACAGCAGGCTGCGCTCATACTGAGGTGTCCAGTAGTCCGTGGTTTTGTACAGGAATTCCGCCGAATCAGAGGTTACAACAAAACCATGAGCGAAACCTTTAGGTATCCAGGCCATGCGTTTATTTTCCGCGGAAAGTTCCATACCCACCCATTTGCCGAATGTGGGCGAGGATTTACGCAAATCGACAGCCACATCGAAAACACTGCCACTAATAACACGCACCAGCTTTCCCTGGGTATTCTGAATCTGGTAATGCAGACCACGCAGCACACCTTTGGCTGAACGCGAGTGATTATCCTGTACGAAGTCGTCCGGAATACCCGCTTCGATCATGGCTCGGCGATTGTAACTTTCATAAAAAAAACCGCGCTCGTCACCAAATACCTTGGGCTCAAGCACCAGCACATCTGGAATTTCAGTAGGGTAAATATTCATGGCTAAAATACACGCTCATTCAGCATGGCCAGCAGGTATTGACCATACGCATTTTTCTGTAAAGGTACTGCAAGCTGCCTGACTTGTGCAGCATCAATATATCCCGCCCGATAGGCTATTTCCTCGGGACAGGATATTTTGAGTCCCTGTCGTTTCTCGATTGTCTGGATGAACAGCGACGCCTCAAGCAACGACTCATGCGTCCCGGTATCCAGCCAGGCGTGACCACGCCCCATGACTTCTACCTGCAGTTGGCCCATTTCCAGGTAATGGCGATTAATATCGGTAATCTCCAGTTCACCGCGCGGAGACGGCTTGAGCTTGCGCGCAATGTCGATGACCTGATTGTCATAGAAATACAGTCCGGTTACTGCATAACGCGACTTGGGCTGGTGGGGTTTTTCTTCCAGGCTGATGGCATTTCCCTGAGTATCGAATTCCACCACGCCATAGCGCTCAGGATCATGCACCGGATAAGCGAACACAGATGCACCATTCTGGCGCGCCGAGGCGGCACGCAAGTCGCCGGAAAACTCGTGTCCATAAAAAATGTTGTCACCCAGCACCAGTGCACTTGATGCATCACCAATAAAATCCGCGCCGATGATGAAGGCTTGCGCCAAGCCATCTGGTGAAGCCTGAACCGCATAACTGAGGTGTATCCCCCACTGACTACCGTCACTCAACAACTGTTCGAAGCGCGGCGTATCCTGCGGGGTGGAAATAATGAGGATGTCCCGAATCCCGGCCAGCATCAATGTGGTCAGCGGGTAGTAAATCATGGGTTTGTCATACACTGGCAACAATTGCTTAGATACCGCCTGTGTAACAGGATATAGCCGGGTACCCGAACCCCCCGCCAGGATAATACCCTTGCGCGCGCTCATGCCTGGCTCCCATATTGTTTTTCAACCCAATGGCGATATTCACCACTGGCGATATTGGCAACCCAGTCCGGATTGTCCAGATACCAGGCAACTGTTTTGCGAATGCCTGTCTCGAATGTTTCCTGAGGACGCCAGCCTAATTCTCGCTCGATTTTACGTGCATCGATGGCGTAGCGACGGTCATGGCCAGCACGATCCTTGACGTATGTAATAAGCTTTTCGTGAGGAATGACGGGGGAAACAGGATGCAGCGTGTCGAGCATGGCACAGATGGTCTTGACCACATCGATATTGGTTTTTTCGTTGCAACCGCCAATGTTATATACCTCGCCTGCCTTGCCTTTTGACAACACAGTACGGATGGCACTGCAATGGTCGCCGACATAGAGCCAATCGCGCACATTCAGACCATCGCCGTATATCGGCAATGCCTTGCCCGCCAGCGCATTCATCATCACCAGCGGGATGAGCTTTTCCGGGAACTGGTAAGGGCCATAGTTGTTGGAACAATTGGTGGTGAGTACCGGCAAGCCATAGGTGTGATGATAAGCACGTACCAGATGGTCGGAGGCGGCCTTGGAAGCTGAATATGGGCTGTTGGGAGCATAGGCGGTAGTCTCGGTAAACGCAGCGTCTTCCTGACCGAGCGAACCATAGACTTCGTCTGTGGAGACATGCAGAAAACGGAACCCAAGCTTCTCTTTTTCCTCCATCGCATTCCAGTAAGCCCGAATTTCCTCCAAAAAATGAAACGTACCAACCACATTGGTCTGGATAAAGTCTTCGGGACCGTGAATAGAACGATCAACATGGCTTTCAGCCGCGAAGTTGATAACGGCGCGCGGCCGGTTTTCAGCCAGCAGGCTTGCAACCAGCGCACGATCGCCAATATCGCCTTGTACAAAGAGATGGCGATCATTGCCCTTCAAACTGGCGAGATTTTGCAAGTTACCCGCGTAGGTAAGCTTGTCGAGATTGATGACAGCTTCTTTGCTGTCCGCAAGCCAGTCCAATACGAAATTAGCGCCAATAAAGCCTGCGCCGCCTGTCACTAATATCATGGCAATTCCCTGTTAATCTTTATTTAATTTCCGGCAACCCGGTAGAACTGTTCGCGGAGGGGCTGGGTACCGTTTTCCCCATGCCGGAAAATTCACCCATATAGTCAATTTTTGCTGCACTACGCAACTTTTTGATATCTTCGGTCGCTGCTGTGCGCTGCCGAGTGACGGACAAATAATTCTCGATAAGCGCATGCGCTTTGTCCAGGCCAATGGGTGCTGACTGGGTAGAGACAATCTGCAATACCGTAATGCCGTTTGCCGAGGGAAGTGCCAGCAATTGCCCATTCTGCATGGTCTGCATGCGTGGCACGATATTCAAAGGTAGCTGTTCTGCGGACTTGACTTCACTACCTGTACGGAACGGGATACTCTGCGAGTGTAACCAATTCACGAATTCGTTCAGGTCGCGACTGGATTCAAGGCGGGAATTGATTTCGGCAAGTTTGTCCTTTGAAGCAACAATCGCTAGCTCCTGTAAATTATAGATGCGACGCTGACTGAACAATTCCGGATGCTGTTTATAGTAAGCATCAATGTCAGCCTCGCTGGGTTTTGCTTTACCTTGTCCGGCATGTTGCAGATAGGCTTGTGAAAGAATCTGATCATGCGCCGCTTTCAGTAATTGTTGCACAGCGGGATCCTGATCCAGTTTTTTGGCGGTGGCCGCTTGCACCACAAGCTCCTGATCGACAAGCGCCTGCACGACTTGATCTTTAGCCTCAGGCGTTAAATTTTGTGCCGCTAGATTCAACCGCGACAAAGCCTGGTCGAGTTGCGCGCGTGTAATGGCCGTTCCGTTCACGCTGGCAATGGCAACGGATGTGTCAGAAGACGCTTTTTCCTGCTTGCTACAACCAGTGAATACAACAGACAACAACAACACCAGTGAAACCCTATACATAATTGGGTACGACTTCATCCGAACTTTCTCCCTAAATTGTCATGATTAATGATCATGGCATAACTTCATCTCATGATTTGTATTATCGGTTGCCTCACACAAGCAAACAATAGACCAATTGAATTACAAAAATGTCACAATAAAAAAAGGCCGACTTCTTTGCAGAAGCCAGCCCGCCGCGTTACCCCGATCTGGACAACATTCAAACCGGTACGATTTCCTCGTCAAATGCCAGCCTGATCGTACCGGCTTCATCCACGTCCACCACCACATTCCCGCCATTCGCCAAGCGGCCGAACAGCAATTCATCCGCCAGAGCACGGCGGATTTCATCCTGAATAAGTCTTGCCATCGGACGTGCGCCCATTAATGGGTCAAAACCTCGCTTGCCGAGGTGCACCTTGAGCGCATCCGTAAACGTCGCTTCGACTTTTTTCTCATGCAACTGATCCTCCAGTTGCATCAGGAATTTGTCTACTACACGCAGAATCACTTCCTCGGATAAGGGTGAAAACGAGATCATCGCATCCAGCCGATTACGGAATTCTGGGGTAAAGGTTCGTTTGATATCGGCCATTTCGTCCCCGGTCTGTTTGCCCAGCGTGAAACCGATACCGGTTTTATTGAGAGATTCTGCCCCCGCATTGGTAGTCATGACAATTACCACATTACGAAAATCCGCCTTGCGCCCATTGTTGTCGGTCAAGGTACCGTGATCCATCACCTGTAGCAGCACATTGAATACATCCGGGTGTGCCTTTTCGATTTCATCCAGCAGAAGGACCGCATAGGGATGCTTGGTGATTGCCTCGGTTAACAAGCCACCCTGGTCGAATCCGACATACCCTGGAGGGGCTCCGATCAAGCGCGATACCGCATGACGTTCCATGTATTCAGACATATCGAAACGAATCAACTCGATGCCCATCGTGTAGGCTAGCTGGCGTGCAACCTCTGTCTTGCCCACCCCGGTTGGGCCCGAAAACAGAAACGAGCCGATCGGTTTCTGCGGATTTCCCAGACCACTTCGCGCCATCTTGATGGCGGCTGCCAGGGAATCGATCGCTTTATCCTGACCAAACACGACCGCCTTGAGGTCCCGATCAAGATTTTTCAGCGCATCACGATCATCACTGGTTACATTCTTGGAAGGAATACGCGCGATCTTCGCAACAATTTCTTCGATCTCGCGTTTGCTGATAATTTTCTTCTGTCGCGATTTAGGCAGAATACGCTGCGCTGCACCTGCTTCGTCAATCACGTCGATTGCTTTGTCCGGCAAGTGACGATCATTAATGTAACGCGCCGACAACTCAGCTGCCGTGGAAAGAGCTGTAGCCGTGTATTTGATACCGTGATGGGCTTCGAAACGCGATTTCAAACCACGTAAGATTTCGATCGTTTCCTCGACGGATGGCTCATTCACATCGATTTTCTGGAAACGTCGTGACAAGGCATGGTCTTTTTCAAAAATACCGCGATACTCATTGTAGGTGGTGGCACCGATACATTTAAGTTGGCCGGATGAAAGAGCTGGTTTAAGCAAATTGGAGGCATCCAGGGTCCCGCCTGAGGCCGCACCGGCGCCGATCAGCGTATGGATCTCGTCGATAAACAGAATGGCCTGAGGGTTTTCGTACAACTGCTTCAGCACCGCTTTCAGACGTTGTTCAAAATCACCACGATATTTGGTGCCGGCCAGCAAGGCACCCATGTCCAGCGAATAGACCGTGCTATCCGACAGGATATCCGGCACCACCCCTTCGACAATACGCCGCGCCAGACCTTCAGCAATGGCGGTCTTACCTACCCCCGCCTCCCCTACCAGCAGGGGGTTATTCTTGCGCCGCCGGCACAATGTCTGAATCACGCGCTCCAGTTCCAGTGCCCGTCCGATCAGTGGATCAATTTTTCCTGCCAGCGCCTGCACATTCAAATTCTGCGTGTAGGTTTCCAGTGCTGTGGCAGGTGCTGCTTCCTCACCGGCCTCTGGCGTCGCTTCAGGGCGTGCAGTACTTCCTTGCGGCACTTTGCTGACGCCATGCGAGATAAAATTCACGACATCCAGACGTGACACGCCTTGCTGAGTCAGGAAATACACAGCGTGTGAATCCTTTTCGCCAAAAATGGCCACCAGCACATTCGCGCCGGTTACCTCTTTTTTACCAGATGACTGCACATGCAGAATGGCACGTTGAATAACGCGCTGGAATCCTAGCGTCGGCTGGGTATCCACCTCCTCGCTACCGGTGACAGTCGGGGTATGTTCGGTGATGAAGTCAGCCAGCCCCTGGCGTAGTTCTTCAGTGTTGGTGCCGCATGAACGCAATACTTCGGCTGCGGACGGATTATCCAGCATCGCCAGTAATAGATGTTCGACCGTAATGAATTCATGGCGCTTTTGCCGCGCTTCCATGAACGCCATATGTAAACTCACTTCCAATTCCTGGGCAATCATTTAATTTTCCTCCATCACGCATTGCAGCGGATGCTCATGCTGTCGGGCGAACCCGACTACTTGTTCGACCTTGGTTGCCGCAACATCGCGGGGAAATACGCCACACACTCCCATGCCGTCCCTATGTACTTTGAGCATGATTTGCGTTGCCTGTTCACGGCTTTTATAAAAAAAACTCTGTATCACAAGTACCACAAAATCCATTGGCGTGTAGTCGTCATTCAACAACATTACCTTATACAAAGGTGGCGGTTTGAGTTTTGTTTCGCTTGCTTCCAGAATGGTGTCATCGCGGTGCTTGGTTGCCATGGCGCTGGATAGTTTCCGGATAGTCAGGAACCATTTTGACGACTGGGGCGAAATTTTCAAGTGCTATTCATTAAAAAAAGATTTGCAAGACACTTGCAAAATCAACTAGGCAGGCGTAAAAAGCAATCTGGAGTTTGGCATCAAGGTTCCTGCAAGTCTGGTATTGCCGTTGTGCGATCTTGATTTTCAAACAAGTCCCTGGCCGTTTTGGCCTGTTTTTATCAAGGAAGTAGCAATGGCAACTGGCACTGTAAAGTGGTTCAATGATTCTAAAGGCTTTGGGTTCATTACCCCGGACGACGGCAGCGAAGATCTTTTCGCTCATTTCTCCGCGATCAATATGGGTGGTTTCAAAACCCTGAAGGAAGGTCAAAAAGTCCAATTCGAGGTCTCTCAAGGCCCGAAAGGCAAACAGGCATCGAACATTCAGCCTGCATAAATCGGCTCACCGATTACTTAAAAACGCGGAATCTGATTCCGCGTTTTTTTTCGTCCAGAATTTGTGTTCTGGCTTTTCAAAAGGGCTGTGCTAGATTGAAACATCAGCAATAATTTTTAGAAGGGAAAGAGATATGCAAATCCAACTCAAGCCCGATGGTTCTTTGCTTCTGGACATGACCCAGAAACAGGCCCGGGAACTTGCCAAAACCGTCATTCAACATGCCGAGGACGCGCAAACTGCGCTATTGAATTTTTCCTACCTGCTGAACGAAGCACACTATGATGCGGAAAATCAGTTCCGGCAACCACCTGATGCCTGGGAACCGGCTGCACACCTGCCGGTTACAAAATAGGGGGTCATCATGAATATTTCCGCACTCGATAAACAGACTGCACAAATCGGCATGTTACCGACTGAGGCGGCTCATTTGTTGCAGGGCCTGGAAGCCATGCGCGACGAACTCGGTGAAATTGCCGAGGAGTTAATCAACCTGTTACGTGGTAATGGCATTGAGCCGCCACCCAAACCCGAGCATGTTCGCACTGAATATGCCGGGCCGGAATGATTTACATTTGCGCAATCATGGCCTCACCAAATGCGGAACATGACACCTGTGTCGCATCGTCCATCAGCCGGGCAAAATCGTAGGTGACAGTTTTAGCCGTGATAGCGCGCTGCATACTCGCTATGATGACGTCTGCAGCCTCCGTCCAGCCAAGGTGTCTCAGCATCATTTCCGCAGAAAGAATGATGGAACCTGGGTTAACGTAGTCCTGGCCCGCATATTTTGGCGCCGTACCATGGGTGGCCTCAAACATGGCAACGGAATCGGACAGATTGGCGCCAGGCGCAATACCAATTCCGCCCACTTCGGCGGCAAGCGCATCAGAGATGTAATCGCCGTTCAGATTCAACGTTGCAATCACATCATACTCATCCGGGCGTAGCAGTATCTGTTGCAGGAAAGCGTCGGCAATCACGTCCTTGATAACAATACCATTAGGTAATTTGCACCACGGTCCTCCATCAATCTCCACTGCACCGAATTCACGTTTGGCGAGCTCATATCCCCACTTTTTGAAGCCCCCTTCGGTGAACTTCATGATATTTCCCTTGTGAACCAGGGTAACGGATGCACGACCATTATCGATGGCATACTGAATCGCCCTGCGGATCAGGCGCTCACTGCCCTGCACCGAGACAGGCTTGATGCCAATAGCCGAGGTTTCCGGAAAGCGGATTTTTTTTACGCCCATCTCGTCTTGCAGAAAAGCAATAACCTTTTTCACCTCGTCAGTACCGGCTTCCCATTCCACGCCTGCGTATATGTCTTCGGTATTTTCACGGAAAATAACCATATCCACTTTTTCCGGCGCCTTGACCGGACTGGGCACACCATCGAAATAACGTACCGGGCGCAAGCACACATACAGGTCCAATAGCTGACGTAGCGCCACATTCAGGGAACGCATACCGCCGGAAGTCGGGGTAGTCAAGGGTCCCTTGATGGAAATGACATATTCGCGCACGGCGGCAACTGTTTCATCAGGCAGCCAGTTATCGCCCCCATAAACTTTAACTGCTTTTTCGCCTGCAAACACTTCCATCCAGGCAATACTGCGCTTGCCTCCGTAAGCCTTGGCTACTGCAGCATCGACTACGCGACGCATCACGGGCGTGATGTCCACCCCGGTTCCATCGCCTTCGATAAATGGGATAACCGGCTGATCCGGAACATTGAGTGAAGCGTCGGCGTTGACCGTGATTTTTTCGCCGGAAGTCGGCACCTGAATGTGCTGGTACATGATTACCCTATTTCAACAAGTTAGAATGGTCGCTTTAATTTTTCAAGCGATGGCTGGTACAGATGAGCCGCATTGTATTGTTCAACAAACCCTACGGGGTCATTTGCCAGTTCAGCCCGGACGGCAAACACCCCACGCTCAAGGATTTCATCCCTATTCCCGACATTTATCCTGCCGGACGCCTGGATACGGATAGCGAAGGTTTGCTCATTTTAACCGATGATGGCGCGCTACAACATCGCCTTGCACACCCCATCCATAAATTACCCAAAACCTATTGGGTACAAGTTGAGGGCATACCCAATGGCAGCGAACTACAAACTTTGCAAAGCGGCGTCAACCTGGGAGATTTCGTCACCTTGCCAGCGCACGCGCGCGCTATCACTGAACCCGCGAACCTGTGGACCCGTACTCCGCCCATTCGCGAGCGTAAAAAAATCCCCACCAGCTGGATTGAGTTGGTCATCAGACAAGGGAAAAACCGCCAGGTCAGACGCATGACGGCTAAAATCGGCCACCCCACCCTGCGACTGATTCGCTGCCAAATTGGTAGTTTCGCTTTAGCAAAACTGATGCCGGGCGAGTATCGGGATGCAACTGCAGCAGAACTTTCAACGTTAATTTAATACATGCATGTCAACCAACTGTAATAAAACCGCGTTAGTTGCCGTGACACATGACGTTTGTGTTGCTAGAAACCCTTGATCAATCGCTTTTAAAAGGAAGTAAAAATGAATAAACTTTTGTCCGCTCTGCTGGTTGCTGCTTTCGCTGCTGTTTCCTTTTCCGCTGTTGCTGCCGAGGGTGATATGGCGGCACCTGCTGCTGAAGCCCCAAAAGCTGAAGCTGCCAACCCTGCAATGAAAAAACATCACGCCAAGAAGCACGTCGTCAAAAAACACCACGCCAAAAAAGAAACCAAAAAAGAAGAAAAGAAAGAAGAGTCTAAAGAAATGAGCCCTGCTGCCAAGTAAATAGGCAAAATGCGCGTATAAGGCAGGGATATTTCCCTGCCTTTTTTATTTGGTGTTCACTCTGGAATCTGGTGCACTGCCAGTCGTTCTGCTCCCAATAGCCCCACCTCGGTGTTCATCACCAGATATACTGGCACCGTTTCCAACAAGCTGCGATACCTCCCCTTATCCAGAAAGCCTGACAGAAAGCCGCCTTGCGCCATCCGCGTTGCCAGTTTGGCTGCGATCCCACCTGCTACATATACGCCACTACGAGACAAAGACAGCAATGCAAGGTCTCCGGCAAAAGCGCCATAGGCGCGAATAAACATCTCCAATGCCCGACTCGCGGCAATGTCATTATGGGCTAGGGCCGCTTCGGCAATGGCAGCGGGCGGGTCTGCTGATTCAAGCAACAGCGGTGGATGTTGCTCATACTGACAGACGAAAGCATAAATATTAGCGAGTCCGGGACCGGACACGACGCGCTCTACACAAACCTGCCCATAGCGCTCTCGCAGGAAATGCAAGAGTTCGATTTCCATCGCATTGCCGGGTGAAAAATCGACATTCCCCCCCTCACTGGGCGCAACAATTTCACCATCGCCGCAGGGGAACAGAAACCCCACACCGAGACCTGTACCAGCCCCTAATACCGCACGTGCCGCACCCTCTAGCGGCGCACCTGCCTGCAAAACATGCAGGTCTTGCGGTTTAAGTGCTGAGATCCCATGACCGATCGCTTCAAAATCATTGATAAGCTTTACTGAAGCGATGCCGAATTGTTTGCCAATTCCAGCACCATCCACAAACCAGGGTAAATTGGTAAGCCGTGCAGCATTCTCTTTCACTGGTCCGGGTACGCCAAGACAGGCAGACATTACAGGCGGCGAACCCTGCAGAAAGTCAGCTAATAGCGCTTCAAAATCATGGAATTTGGCGCTGCTATAGCGCTGCTCCCTAACTTTTGAACAACCTCCAGCACCCACTTCGGATAGACGCAACAACACCTTGGTTCCACCCACATCTCCAGCCAGGATATGTCTGGGTTTACTCACTCAAATACATCTCCGGTTCCCAACCCAAGGATTTGGCACGTTCAATCGCCAGCGCGTGGATACGCCCGTGCCGTTCGCGCAGCTCCGGCGGCAAATTCGAGACCAGACAGCCATATTTATCCCATTCGACCTGGGTTTGGTCATACACACTCTGAATACGGTTCAAGTCCCATCCTGCACATGTTTCTGTCTCCGGCAGCAAACCAAACAGCCACGCATCCTTGATGATCGCTCCCGTTGCAGTCATCCCTCCATATTGATCCAGAACCATACCAACATAAGTTTTCTGCATGGCAACTCCAAATGTAAAACGACAAATACGGTATTCTACGCCTATGCATACATTCGAAACGCTCCCATTTTCCAACAGCTTCGCCGCGTTGCCACCTGTTTTTTATAGTGCAGTTACCCCCACCTCGCTAGCCCATCCCCATTTGGTGAGCTTCAATGCGGACGCTGCCACCCTCATTGGATTGAATCCTGCGGAGGCGCTACGCCTCGACGCTCCGGCTTATCTGTCCGGCACCGCCCATATCTATGGCACGCAGCCCATTGCGGCACTTTATGCAGGTCATCAGTTCGGATATTTTGTTCCGCAACTGGGTGATGGTCGCGCCATCCTGCTGGGTGAAGTGCAAACGCCACAAGGCGGCTGGGAATTACAGTTGAAAGGCGCAGGCCCGACGCCATATTCGCGCAATGGGGATGGACGCGCCGTGTTGCGCTCAAGTATCCGCGAATATCTTTGTTCAGAGGCCATGCATGGATTAGGCATACCCACGACACGTGCGTTGTCCATCGTCGGCAGTGCAGATGAGGTATATCGCGAACAAGTCGAAACCGCTGCCGTGGTCATGCGCATGGCACCGAGCTTTGTACGTTTTGGCTCTTTTGAAGTGTTTTTTTCACGCGGACAACCCGAAGCCATCCGCATTCTCGCCGATTATGTCATCACGCGGCATTTTCCAGAACTTGCCGACGCATCCGATAAATATCCGCGTTTCCTGCGCGCGGTGGTATTGGCCACTGCACGCTTGATGGCGCAATGGCAGGCAGTCGGTTTTGCGCACGGCGTGATGAACACCGATAACATGTCCATTCTCGGCCTGACGCTGGACTATGGCCCGTTTGGCTTTCTGGATAACTATGATCCTGGTTATATCTGCAACCATTCAGATCAAGGTGGGCGTTATGCTTTTGATCAACAGCCCGACATCGGCGCCTGGAACCTCACGCGGCTTGCGCAAGCGCTTACCCCGCTAATGTCCGTTGAAGCGGCCAAAGAAGCACTCGATATCTACCCCGCCGCCTTTGCAACTCGCTACATTGATCTGATGAGTGCCAAACTGGGTATTCAGCCCGGTAGAGACAATGTGCCTCTCATTACCGGCGTACTCAACCTGCTGCACAGCAATCATGTGGATTACACCATTTTCTGGCGTGCATTGTGCAATTTCGATTCAGCTCCCGAAGCGGTTAATGCACCCTTGCGCGATCTATTTCCGGATCGCGCCGCATTCGACGCATGGGCAATTAAATATCGTGCCAACCTGCAAACTAGGAACACCCCGGATACGATTCGGCAGGAAGCCATGCGCTGCGTTAATCCAAAATACATCCTGCGCAACCATCTGGCAGAAATCGCTATCCGCCGTGCCTGCGACGATCACGATTTCAGCGAAATCGAGCGCTTGCTTGATCTGCTGCACCATCCTTTTGATGACCAACCAGAAAACACAAGCTATGCCAGTGCCCCGCCCGAATGGGCAAGCCGGATCAGCGTGAGTTGTTCATCGTGAAATTACTCATTCCGCTGGCTGGCGCCTTCTTCCTGGCAGCTGGGTGCAGCACTCAGATCACACAACGTGACGGCAAGCTGCTGCTTAACAAAGAGTACAGTTTCAGCGACATTGCCAAATCCAATACCGATCTGGTGATAGAAACCCATCAGCAAGCCGCTCTGGAAAATCTGCGTGTACTTGCCGAAAAACTCTATAAACGCAATCCGCGCGAATTACGCAAATCCGGACTAACACTGGGCACCGCGCTCAACCGGCTCTCGCCGCCTTGCACTGGCCACTTTGATGAGTTAAGGGGGAAACGCGGAGCAGATGCCATATTTCTCGCATTCAATCCGGATTATCAAGGTGATCGGGTCCTAGCCTACATGGTGGGTCTTTCCGACATGATTATGGCCGCCTACAACGACAAAACTGCATTTTTTGTACTTGACGACCTTGACCCGCAAAAGCTCTACAATAGTGCTCGCAATACTGAAACAGCGGCCTGGAAACTCGCCACGGCACGCGACGCTGATGGCAGACTGTACCTGGTTTCCAACAGCATGGACACAGCGGGCAACAATCTGAGTTTTGAGCGCGAATTTGGCAAACTCATTGCCGCGCAAGACATATTAGCCCTAATTATCGCCGACAAAAGCAATCGCAGCATTAACTGGTTCGTGCAGACAGCCGGAGCAATGGTATTCTTGCCACTTTAGATTTTCCCAAATTTGGGCATTTCATCAGCGAGTACTCCCATGAATACACCCCCTGAGAACGACAAGCACTTGCCACTATCTCCCGATGAGATTGCTGCATTCGCAGAACTGCTGGATACCATAGGTGACCGAACTGATTTTCCGCTTGAACTCGAGGCACTGGATGGCTTGATTTGTGCGCTCCACTGCGCACCCCGTCCAATCGAGCCAGCTGAATATCTCCCGGCCTTATTGGGTGAGGACTATATGGCTGCATTTTCCAGCACGGCACAATGTGCTGAATTCATGGGATTTTTCAATCGCCGCTGGCATGACATCGGCGTGGCCCTGACACTGGCAATAGAAGACCTGGATGCGCCCGGTGCCCTGGTGCCATTTCTTAATGACTGGGAAGCCACGCTATCCGACATGAGTCCTGAAGAACGTGCCGAGGTCGCATCGCTGGATATCGCCTATATGGGCATGGCTTGGGCGGAAGGTTTTGTCTGGGGGGTTGAGCACTGGGAAGACGAATGGAGCCTGCCCGCCGGCCATGCACTGGAAGATGTGCTGGATGCCCTGCTCGACCCATTTTATATTCTGACCGTTCCGGACGCCGAACAAGCGACACACGAACGTGAGCACACCCGCCCGGAATGGATAGGGGCAGCCATACTGGCAGCCTATGACTTGCGTGGATTTTGGCAGCGTGTGGCAGACTACACACCTTCTGAACCCGTGCGCGCCGCACCCGACCCTGGCCGCAATGACATCTGCCCGTGCGGCAGCGGAAAAAAATTCAAGAAATGTTGTGGCGCACCGGCAAAGTTGCACTAAAACAAACCCATCATCAGGAGTCCTAAATTGAAAATTCGCATGTTTAGCATGATGGCATTGGCCAGTTTATTTATTGCCTACGGCAATGCAAATGCGACCAGTTCCGCTAACACCGCTGTAAAATCGTCCCATCCCCCCACTGACAGGAGCAAGAGAATGGCAACCACCACCCCGTCCGGCTTGATATATGAAGATGTTGTTGTAGGCACAGGTGCCACCGCCACTGCCGGGCATACCGTTGTGGTCAACTACACAGGCTGGCTGACCAATGGCACCAAATTTGACTCCAGCAAGGATCGCAACGAGCCGTTCGAATTCCGTCTCGGTGCCGGACAAGTGATACGCGGCTGGGATGAAGGAGTGGCTGGAATGAAGGAAGGCGGCGAGCGCAAACTGACCATACCTGCTGAACTTGGCTATGGTGCGCGCGGTGCGGGCGGCGTGATCCCTCCCAATGCGGTGCTGATTTTTGATGTAGAACTCATCAAGGTCAAATAAAACTGCGCCATTCAGGATTTGATCCTGGGCTGTTTTACAAAATTTGAATATTTTCTTGAAAAACAGCCTGACGACGGAGGATACAAATGTCAAAACAGCATCCCATCATTGCGGTAACCGGTTCAAGTGGTGCAGGTACAACAACCGTGCGACGCGCTTTTGCTGACCTGTTCCGGCGCTTGCAGATTCAGGCAGCATGGATACAAGGCGATGGTTTTCTGCGCCACGAACGTACCGTTATGAGTGCCAAAATCAGTACCGCCACGGCTCAGGGCAAACGCTTCAGTCATTTCCATCCGGACGCCAACCTGCTGGATAAACTTGAAGCGCTATTCCTGGAATATGGCCAATCCGGCACCGGCGAAACCCGTCTGTATGCCCACGACGATAATGAGGCAGAGCGTTTCGGTACGCAGTCGGGTAAATTTACTCCCTGGCAGGCGCTCCCGGCCGATACCGACGTATTATTTTACGAAGGGCATCATGGAGGCTTTTCACAGCGCTCCAGCAAAACCAAGTCCATACAGATTGCCGAACAGGTAGATTTACTGCTTGGCGTCACACCCTCTGTAAACCTGGAATGGATACAGAAAATCCATCACGACTGTGATCGCAGCGGATGTGGCGAGCAATTGGTTATTGAAACCATACTGCATCGCATGCCGGATTACGTGGATTATATCGTTCCGCAATTTGCACGCACCCACATTAATGTACAACGCGTACCGCTGGTAGATACCTCACATCCATTCGTGGCTCGCGATGTCCCCGGAGCAGACGAAAGTATCGTAGTGATTCATTTACGCGATCCCCAGCATTTTGATTTCCCAAAGCTGTTGAAAAAAATAGACGGCGCACAAATGACACGGCGCAATACCATGCTGGTTCCCGGCGGGAAAATGACCTTAGCAATCGAAATGATTTGCACACCACTGATTGCCAAAATGATTGCAGCGCGGGATATGGTCGCAAGTTAAGGATTTTTCTGGTCGGACGCTGTGATATACGTTTCATAATGGCTGCGAAAGAGCGCCTCCAGATCGTCAATCACCGTCACCGCAGGTATGCCATGGATAACGTGTCGTGTCATCTGGTTGGAGGTTTCATGCAGCAACTTATTACGCTCAAGCATGGGATACGTCGCCATCAGACGCTTGATGGCTTTAACCACTGATTCCTGCTCCGGACGCTCGATCGATACGGGCTGAACGGGTTGGGCAACCGTCGAAACTTCTTCGCGCGTCGCCAGGAAAGCAGCGAAATCCAGCAATGTCTCGCGTTGATTTTCGGTTAAACCGCGAAACTGCTGCAGCAGTTTCTTTTCATTTTGTGTCATCTGTCTTCACCACATTGAGGCTGAACACCGGCATTTTCCGATGCTCCGTCATCAAATCAAGTGCAGTGACCAATGCCAATGACACTTCGGCGGTATTCTTTTGTGTCTGCGTCCAAAGCTCGCGTGCTTCTCCAAGCAAATCACCAATATTGTCCGGCAACGGGCGATTGTCTTCCATGATCATGTCTTCAATCATGCCGGGTTTAATCTCTGGACGGAACAGCATGGCGTAGGTCAGTTCATCCGGGTGAATAGCCAGCCAGTTACCTTCGTCATCCACCACGATCGGCTCAATCCCCGCAGGCAGGTCAGCACTGCCGTTGTACATCACCAACATCTTTTTACCATCCACCGCATTCGCCAGCAGATCGTCGCGCCCCGCTTCTGTCTTATGACAGGTGGTGAAATACGCATTGAAGTAAGGTTCTTCATGCACCGTTCCACCTTCGTATTGCACCACGACCAATGCACCAAAACCGATGCCGACAATCGGTCGTTTCATACGTTTGAACAAGCCAATCAAGCGCATTTCGTCATCAACCCACGGGCAGGCCTCTTCGTCTGACACAGGGTATGCCCCCCCCAACAACCACAATGCATCATGCTGGGTAGCGGTACCCGGCAAATCCGCACCCAGAAACGGGCGTTGATACTGAAAGCCGATATCGCGTGATTCAAGTTGTTTTTCGATCGGCCCGAGAAATTCAGAATAGGTGTGTTGTACAACCATGAATCGTTTCATCTTTAAATCACCCTATTGAGTTTATTTCTTGGATTTATCCACGACATTGATCAAACAGGTATCCACAAAATCCAGGAAAGACTGGAGTAACTTGGAGCGGAATTTCTCCTGTGCATAAACCAGCGTCAACTGACGACGCAATGGCTTATCGAGTGGCACGGCAATCAAATCACCCAGTTTGAGTTCTTTAATCACCGTGGAGCCCGATACAATAGCCACGCCCAATCCGGCCTCCACGGCACCTTTGATCGCCTCGCGGCTGCCCAGCTCCATCACGATATTAAGATCTTCTGGCGGCATGCCATTGTCCCGAAAATACTGGTCTATCACCTCGCGTGTTCCTGATCCGAGCTCGCGACTGATATATGGAACTTCGGCTAATTGATGAGGAGATATTTTAGTCAGTTTGGCGAAAGCATGATCCGGATCGCAAATCAGCAATAACTCATCCTCGCAACAGGCTGCTGTCGTCAGATTTGGATGATGGGAAGGCGCCTCGATCAATCCAACGTCCAGGCTGTGGTCATTCACCCGATTTTCGATGGTTTCAGAATTGGCCACGGTAAGCCGGGCCTGTACTTGCGGAAACTTGGCTTTGAAATCCCCCAAAATACGAGGCAGCATGTATTCTGCAATTGTCGTGGACGCGCCTATCATCAATGGCCCGCTCATTTGCCCGGTCATTTCTGCCATGCGTGCTTCCATCTCGGCATTCAGATCAAGAATTTTCTCGGCATAAAACATGGCCAGATCACCCGCCGGGGTCAATGCAATCTTGCCGTGTGTGCGTTCGAACAGGCGCGTATTGAGATGTTCCTCGAATTGTTTGACCTGAAATGTCACCGCTGGTTGAGTCATGAATAACAACTCGGCAGCTTTAGTAAAGCTAAGCTGCTTGGCGACAGTGTAGAATACTTGGATACGGCGATCTGCCATGGGTATGCCGACTTGAACAAGAATAATCCGTTATTCAATCACAAATTCTTTGATGAAGATAGACAGTTTTTATGAGTGAGGCATGGAAACACCTCGATCTGGAGGGCGAAGGACTACAAAGCGCCAACCTGCGTCTGGTGCAGTTAATGAAACGCAGACCCAAGGCTTACGCTTTGCTTGCTTTGTTTCCGCTGGGTTTGCATCGATCCTACCTGGAAGAGGTCCGGGGAGCTTGGGTTTACCGCATTGCCAGCATTGTTGCCCTGATTACCTGGTGGTTTGGAGCCAACTGGGCTGCGTTGTTTATTTTTGCGCTTCTCATAGGCTTTGCGGCTTATGATATCCGCTGGATTGAAGATCGCGTGGCCATGCTCAATAAAGCCCTGCGCATACAGACATACAAAAGCAAGCGCAGCACAGCTGCGCCTAAAGGATTTCGTGGTCGATATACTGACGAAGATCTGGACGACTATCTCAAGGTCAAGGAACAGGAACGTGGCGGTCATGTTTTACCTGGCACCGATCCAGCTCTGAATAATCGCAGTCGCGCTCCTTCCTTTGCAGAGCAAGAAGCCATGCTCAAAGCGCTGGCGGAATCCAAACGCAACAATAAATCGCAGTGATATCCATATTTATGCGCAGGAAAATATCGCCATACCTTAAACCGGCGCCTCACTTCAACGTTATACCTGCATGAAACTCGGCTTCTACATCATCCTCAGTGCGCAGTTCCTATCTGCACTAGCAGACAATGCATTGCTATTTGCCGCCATTGCCTTGCTCCAGAACCTGAGCGCGCCGTCCTGGCATACCCCTGTATTGCAAGAATTTTTTGTCGTTTCGTATATCCTGCTGGCGCCTTTTGTCGGTGCGTTTGCTGATGCGCTACCTAAAGGCCGCGTCATGTTCATTAGCAACAACATCAAGATGATTGGGTGTTTTTCGATGCTTGCGGGTTTAAATCCCTTGTATGCCTACGGTATCGTCGGCTTTGGAGCTGCCGCCTATTCGCCCGCCAAATACGGCATTCTTACCGAATATCTCCCACCGGCAAAACTGGTTGCTGCCAATGCATGGATGGAGGGCGCCACCGTGCTTGCCATTGTGCTAGGTGCAATCCTGGGTGGATTGATGCTGAACGCCGATATTGCCGGACACATCCTGACACATTTGCCATTTTTGGGTGACCTTAGTGTGGCAAAACTCGCCATCGTTTTGATTACGTTCCTCTATATTTTTGCTGCGCTGGCCAATTTGTTCATCCCCTGTATTGAAATGGACCATCGCCCCCCCAAACGCAATCCATTATTTTTACTGCATGACTTCTGGCACAGTTTCAAACTGCTCTGGCGCGACCCGCTTGGCCAAGTCACACTTGCCGTCACTACGCTGTTCTGGGGTGCCGGTGCCACCTTGCGCCTGGTCATCCTTACCTGGGCTGGTCTGGTTCTCAAGTACGACATGGAAAAAGCCACCCAGCTCACGGCTGTGGTTGCTGTGGGTATCGCGATTGGGTCAGTGCTTGCGGGACGTTATATCAAACTGCAGGATTCAGTCAAAGTGTTGCCGGCTGGCATCGTGATGGGGATGGTTGTCATCGGCATGATGTTTGTGAGGGATCCATACATCGCGGCGGGCTTGCTGATGGGAATTGGTGCATTGGGAGGTTTTTTCGTGGTACCGATGAATGCGCTTTTACAGCATCGCGGCCATTTACTCATGGGTGCCGGCCATTCCATCGCCGTGCAGAATTTCAACGAAAACCTTTCCATTCTTGTTCTGCTCGGTTTCTATGCGCTCATGGATCGCGCCGGCTGGCCGATGGACTGGATTATTGTTGCATTTGGCAGCTTCATCAGTATATCCATGCTTGCAATCCAGATACGATTTCGACGCCTTGGTGCTATTCAACACATTTAACGTTGCGAATGGGATACCGGCTGCCAAAAGGAGTAATGTGCCGTATGAAAATCCTAGTCCGACTGCTTTATGAAAAACTTCAGCTTCACATCTTCAGCTTCGATCAAGTCATTTTCCCTGAGCAAAAATGGTTGGGAGCCGATCGATTTTCCGTTGACGCGGGGATGTCTTTTCCCTTCTACATGCGTTACATAGTAACCTTGGGGACGACGCGAAACCATAATCACCTGCACGCCTGCCTGCCCGAATGTTTTTAAAGGGCGACTGATCAATATCTCTTCTCCTGCTTGCGTTGTTTTCATATCTTTTACACCACCTAGCGGAAAATTGGTTTTTACTGAGCGTGCGGAAAGGGTAGCCGTCGCCAATTGCGGCTTGCCCGACATAGCATCCTTCCTGGGCAATGCTTCCGTTTCCGGGTCCAGATGCACTGATTTCATGATCATCGTTTTGTCGAAATCCATGTCGGACATTGCGCGCTGATTGACATATTTCACCTGATAGCCGCTCAGTTCGATCACATCGTTATTTTGCAAAATGTGCCGGGTTATTTTTGCGCCGTTGACCGATACGCCATTAGTGCTTTCGGCATCTTCCAAAACATGGTCATTACCGATGGTCAAAATTATGGCATGTATATTACTGACACTGGCTCCTTCCAGCGCAATATCGTTGTCATGCTTCCTGCCAATGACAAAACGTGCTTTATCGAGGAAATAATGCCCCACAATCGCATCTTCGCAACTCACGATCAGTTTCGCCATATCGTTTTATCCTAAAGACTTCAGCCAGCCGAAAAATTTTTGTATAAAACTGCGTTTCATGATTTCACCGTTACTTACCTGAGTAATCAGTACAGAAACATTATCATGGCCACCATTATCGTTCGCCATCTGGACCAGTTGGGATGCCGCAAGTGGGAGATTACCCCGCAACTCACTTAAAGCCAGCTCAATATCAGCATCATCCACCATGTCATTCAATCCATCGGAACACAGCAAATAAATATCGTTTGCCTGTACGTTATGTTCGCAAACGTCCACCTGGATTGTTGTCTCCACTCCCAGCGCGCGCGATACCAGATTTCGATTGTGTGAAAGCTTAGCCTCGTCAGAAGAAATCAAGCCCTGTTCCATTTGATCCTGAAGCAGGGAATGATCGTGGGTCAATAATTCCAGCTGTCCCTGACGCAGACGATAAAGGCGGGAGTCGCCTACATGTGCTATGGTGGCCAACCCATGATGAAACAGAACAAGCACGATGGTCGTGCCCATCCCGTTATATTTGCTGTCTGTTTGCGCGGTTTTATAAATCGCCAGATTGGTTTTTTCGATTGCCAATTTGACTGCCATCGATTCGCGGGATAGCTTGGCAGACTGTATAGGCGACGGTGCCATGTCATTCAGCATGCGCTTAAGATAATCTGTCACCAAGCCGGTGGCAATTGAACTCGCCACATCCCCGGCTTTGTATCCCCCCATACCATCAGCCAGCACCAGCAATCCGAGATCACTGTCTGTTGCGATACTGTCTTCGTTGAACCTGCGAACCACACCTGGATCTGTGGCACTGGCGACCACCAGATGAAAAGGGCTGCGCGCTGTCATGATTTTGATCATCTCCTGTTTTATTATTGGTATTACGCAAATTATTCTATTTTTTCATGCGTTCATTTCTATACTGTATTCAGCGTTTCATTCTCTCATCGCCTTGGCAAAATAAGCAATACAGACTATGTCTTACAGAGAATGTTCATCTTTCACTAAAGATATCCCCAGGCGCGCCGTTCTTACCGTCGTTGGGAAATTTCAGGAAATTCAATTGATGTATTTTTCTCTTCGTGCATACTTTAGTTCTCTCGCTTAATTTTTATTCCAGCGCAATACCCAATGACGACAAACAAAATCACGGAAAAGCTGGGCCGTTATGAAATTCTCTCTGAACTTGGTCAAGGTGCCATGGGGGTTGTATACAAGGCGATCGACCCGCTCATCGGCCGTACTGTTGCCATCAAAACCATTAACCTTGATCTAACCAGAAGTGACGAGGTAAATTTCGAAGAGCGGTTTTATCTGGAAGCCAAATCCGCAGGTAGCCTGAATCACCCCAACATTGTCACCATCCACGATATAGGTAAGACAGATAACATCGTTTATATGGCGATGGAGTTTCTGGAAGGGCCTTCATTAAAAGAAGTCCTGGATGCGCATACCTCGATGCCGGTCGAAAAAATCGCCAATATTGCCGCCCAGATTGCGCATGGTCTGGCATACGCGCATAAAAATGGCGTTGTCCATCGCGATATCAAACCTGCCAACATCGTTCTGGTCCGCGGAGGGATGGCCAAAATCACCGATTTCGGGATCGCCCAGATGTCCAGCGGTTCCAAGACTTTGGCAGGAACGGTATTGGGCTCTCCGAAATACATGGCACCTGAACAGGTAAAGGGCCAAGTCGTCGATGGTCGTTCAGACCTGTTTTCGCTGGCTATCGTGCTCTATGAGATGCTGACAGGTGAGTCGCCTTTCAGCGACGACAACATCAACACCACCATGTACCGCATCGTAAATGATGACCCCCTTCCCCCCAAAACACTTGCACCTCGTATCCCTGAAGCGCTGAACCGGATTGTCATTAAAGCGTTGGCCAAAAATCCTGATGAGCGGTACCAAAGCGCAAAAGAGCTGGCATACGATCTAAGACACTATGAAGACAAGCCCACGGCCGCATCACTTGCTACGGCACCTAACCAGATCGAGACCGCAAAACCGCAAGCCAGACAAAAAAACAGCAATGTGGGGGAGGCAACGGTATTTTTGGGCCCCGTTTCCAATCGCCAGAACCATAGCAAAGCTGCGCCCTTGAATATACCGGGCACGCAAACCCATTCTCCACGTGCCAAGGGGTTTGGGGATTGGCAGAATAGAAGTTTCCTGATGGCAGTCATTGTTATACTGTTACTGACTTTCACCGTACTCTTGATGCGCAGCAAAACGTCGCGCCAAGAAAATGTAGTCGTACCCAAGCAAACGATCCTTGCATCTACCCCGGCCCCTGTGCCTATTCCAGCCATCGTCGAAAACAAGCCGATAACAGGCATACACGAGGAGGAGGCTTCATCGAATAACCAATTTTCAAAAACGAAAGTATTGCCGCCGCTGCCAAAAGCATCCCCCGCCAGGGAACCCATATCACACCTGACTCACAAATCATCTGTGCCGCAGGAAATTCCTCATGAAACAGCAACCCAGTCACCTGCGCCTGCAGTTGCAAGTGGTGATGCATCACTCAGTTTTGCCATCACACCATGGGGTGAAGTGTATGTGGACGGAAAAAAAATGGGCGCAGCTCCACCACTCAAAGAACTGAAAATACCAGCAGGGAAGCACCTCATTGAAATCAGAAATATGGATTTTCCCCCGTATTCCAAGACAATCGATTTGCAAGCCAATTCAACCAAGAAAATTAAGTATATTTTTAAATAGAGGTTCACCGTGTCAACTCGACTACTTTTCTTCTGCCTGATCGCTGCCATTCTTGCCAGTGCCTGTTCCTCGACCCCTATTCGTGAAATCGGTTTGGACAGGCTTGCGCCGCGCAAGGCCGAACAGGCGCTTTCAACAGGCCTGAAAGATTACGAAAACGGCCATTACCAGCTGGCTGCAAAAAACCTGCAAAGCGCTCTGGATAATGAACTTGCGTTCAAGAAAGATCGTGTAACCGCACACAAATATCTGGCGTTTGTATACTGTGTAACAGACCGGAAAAAACAATGCCGGGATCAGTTCAGGGACGCAATGGAAATCGATCCTGACTTTGAGTTAAGTGCGTCAGAAGCAGGACATCCTATTTGGGGGCCGGTATTCAGGGAAGTGCGGGCAGAACAGCGCCTACAAAAAAAATAGCCCCCCGAGAAAGGCTGCTATTCCGTGCGCTCATACATTTTCAGATAAGCCGTTTTATCCAGCGGTAGCAGTTTAGTCACGGCCAACGCATCATCCAGATGCGCCGGCGTGCTGATGCCTACCAGCGTAGTGCCTACTCCCGGCGTGGATCGGTTGAACTGGATGGCACGTTGCGCGTCATTCTTCAACATGGGCATCGCCTGGGTGACTGCATCCATGGCCTGACTGGCAAGATGCCCCTTGAACAGCGTGTGGCTTGCCATCAGGTAAACACCAAGCTGATGCGCCGCCTGGATGGTTGAACCCACATTGCCCTGACCGGTGGTCTGACTAAAACGCGTAAAGCCTTCCTGCATCACCTGATTGAACGGCATTTGCACCACCTTAAACTGGTGCTTGGCCCGGTCATCCTTCCAGATCGCACGCGCCGCTTTTTCAGCGTGACCTTGCATGGAGGTGATGGATTGAAACAGCGGGTTATCAGTTTCCGCCCGGAAACCATTGAAAGTCGAAATGCCGTAGTAGCGCAGTTTTTTGTCTTTTACTGCCTGTTCCAGCACCATGAATACTTTTTCCAGCTTGCGGTTCAACTGATCCTTGCCGATAGCCGGAATATGGACTTCAGGCTGGTCGATCAGGAAAGCATCAAGGGTTTCCACACCCATCAACTGGCGTGACAGTTCCAGCTGGAAACCAATGTATTCCGGACTGATGCAATGTGCTTGCGTCAGGTCTTCCGTACGTCCCAATCCCTTTGCCACGATCTCACTCTGGAACCATGCTTGCAGATCAGCGGGGGGGCCATCGCGAAAACTCAGAAACCCCCCCTTGGATACCAGAAACATCTGTTCGCGTTTAACGCCTGCTTCCAGCGCTTTTATTACGCCCGCACCCACCGCTGCCGGGGAACGCGCATATCGGTAATGCGTTCCCGTATCCACCACATTGATTCCTTGAGCCAAAGCCTGCGCGATGATTTCAGCATATTGTGCGTCCACTTCATCGGTCGGCGCTCCCGGGAAAGTGCCAATGCCGATAGACGATAAACGCAAATGCACATTGAGAAAATCGCTGTAATGGCCTTCGGCGCATTCCTTGCCGAAACTGGAAACATATTGCTTGCTGGCCATCATGGTGCAGTGGCCGGGGATCAGGGATATGGTCATGTTTTTTTCAGGTAAGGATGTTGCTGAATTTGTTCGATAAGTGAATAAATTTCAGGACGTACCGGAGAACTTTCGAGTTGATCCAGGCGCGACAGGAACAGGCGTTCAAAGTATTCTTCATCTTCGTCCATGTCCCACGCCACCTCACGCAGCATCTGCGCACCGCTTGCGGGTATGGCTTCAGCCAGCTCACGCCCCGACAGCAGCGCCCACAAACCCGTCCAGGCACGCGCCAGCACCAGTGGATGATAACCGCCACCGCCCGTCACCAGCAAGCGCGGGGTTCCATCAGCATGGCACGGAGCGGTTTCCAGAATGGTCTGTGCCGTGTGCAGGAAACACTGGGTGGAAAGCCGCAGTTTGCCCAGCGGGTCGGCGAAGATCATGTCGGTACCGGCCTGCAGCACCACGGCGTCGGGCTTGAATTGGTCCAGCACGGGTTGCCAGACAGCATCAAATAACAAACGGTATTCTGCGTCATGCGTACTGTGCGGTAGCGGTACGTTCAGGCTGGTATGACCGGCTCCGGCGCTACCGGCGTCAGCCAGCTGTCCACCACTGAATGGATAGGCATAACCGGTATCCATATGCAGAGACAGCGTAAACACCTCGGGATCGTCGAAGAATGCCGCTTCCACGCCATCGCCATGGTGGGCGTCGATATCCACATACAGTACGCGCCATCCTTCGCGGCGCAATCGCATGATGCCCAGTACCGGATCGTTGAAATAGCAGAATCCCAGTGCCCGGTCCGGGCGCGAATGATGCATGCCACCCGCCGGATTGAACCCTATACGGCCACGTATAACTTCCTCCGCAGCCTGTACCGAAGCGCCCGTAGCCGTGGCCGGAATGGTAAAGAATTGCTCGAAATACGGGTTTTCCAAAGTACCCAGGTTATGTTGCTTGCGTACCGGATTGCTGACCCTGCCCAACGCTTCGGCTCGTTTGAAAGCCGAAACATATTCGGGCGTATGAAACCATTCCAGTTCGAAATCTGCCGCTTTGCGCGCCTGCACGAACTCAGCATCGGTCAGTGCGTCATAACTGTTGATCAGATCGTAGGTCAGTGAAACGCGCGGAATCGCCAGCGGATGGTTGCTGCCGTAGGTCTTGCGCCGATACTTGGCAGCGCCGATGAAGGTGGCTTTACGGGTAGGCACTGGATTCATTTTCTTAACCGCAGGTAGATTTCCGGCAGCTTCTTGGGCAAGTCGTTGATGTGATCCAGCACGACGTAATGTCCCGGCCCGAAAATTTGCGGCAGATACTGGCTACCGGCAGCATCCAGGGTAATACAGAACGGATGGACACCCGCATCCACCGCCTCTTTCACTGCCATGCGCGTATCCTCATGCAGGTAACGCTCGTCACCGCCGTCATCGTAGTCCGCCGGTCGCCCATCCGACAGGATCAACAGCAAACGACGCTGGGAGGGCGCCCGATCGAAACCTTTGACGGCGTGACGAATGGCAGCCCCCATACGCGTGGCCAGCCGCCCCGACAAGCCACCCAGTACAGCGCGCGCATGCGGCGTCAGGCGCTGGTCGAAACCCTTGATACTGTAATAGCTGACATTGTCACGATACTTGGAAGCGAAACCCGCCAGACTATACGGATCACCCACCTCCTCCATACTCTCGGCGAACAGCAGCATACCGGCGCGAATATGGTCCACCACGCGTCCACCGCCTTCGCTGGGTTGCATGATCGAGGTAGAAATATCCGCCAGCAGGGTGACCGCCGTATCGCGGTGCTGCATGACTCTCTGCCGGTAGATATTGGCTTTGGGCGACATACCGGCGCGCTTTTCGGCGATATAGCCAATAGCGGCTTCCAGATCAAGTTCATCGCCATCGAACTGACGCCGCAACGGCGCCATCCGTGCCGGTTTCTGCGTTTGGATAGCGCGCTTCAGGCGTTTCAGTGCCGGTGCATACTGAGTGAGCAATTTGGTCGCTTCATTGGCGTCCAATTCGGTCAGTTCCTTTTCCTGCACCCACGCCCAGTTACGCTTATAGCGCCCGTCACGGTAATCCCATTCGGCATAGGGCTTGCCCTTCTCGCTGTATTCCGCGCCGCGCCCATGGCCAGTCACGTGGGCAGGCTGCGGAATGCCGACACCGACGCGACCGCCTGAACCGGTGGTCTCTTCGGGTGGAATGTCGAAATCCGGGTCTTCACCGGCTGCCTGCTTGGGGATTTCCCGTTTTTCCGGGTTCGGCTTGATCTCGGTATTTTTGACCACGTCATCCTGATCTTCCGTACCTGTGCCGAATTCGGCGTGATCCAACTCGCGGCGCGGATATACGGGCCGTGCCGCATTGGGAGAACGGCCCGGCAGATAGGCATGTTCACGTTCGGCCAGAGCGATCGGCGGCAGTGTGGTATTCGTATAGATCGAATTGGCAATGCGGAACGCGTCAACGATTGTGGCGGATTCGGCCAGTAACGGTCGCCAAACTTCCATTTCAGCTTGTTCCGCTGCACCCGTTGCAATCCAGCGCACCGTTTCCTGTGCCAGTGCGAAATACGCAGCGGCGGCACCAGTGGGCTGCGCTACTGCCTCGGTGGCTGCCTGCAATCGGACCAGATAATTCGGTACACGCGCGCCAATGCGCGCATCCACGCGCAAATCTTCACACAGATCGAAAATCAGCTGGAAGCGGATCATGTCCTCGCCGTACGCGGCAAACAAAGGCCGCCAGGTGATGCGCTTGTCCGCATCGAGCGGCGGATGTTCGCGCCCAACTTCCTGGAACAAAGCTTCGATATAACGTCGCTCGTAGGAAAAGAACGTCATGTGCCCGGCCGCATGCAACAGTGCCAGGATGGCTTCCTCCCTGTTCGGCAAGGCAATGGGCAGATACAACGCTGCGCCATCGGTCTCCACAAAAGCACGCCCCTTGTCCGGGGACCAGGTACCGTCCAGCAGATCGAAATTTTCGCCAAACCACGCGTACAGGATCAGTTGTAACAGGCGCTGATGCTCCGGCGTACGGAAGCCGGGTAAATTCTCCAGCAACATCGCCATGCTTTCTTCCGATTCCAGCTTGAAGAAAGCCTCGCCGCGCAAGCGACCCGCCTGCAAAATATCCGCGCCTCGCTTGGCCCAGGGTTGCACCGCTTCCACGCCGAGCAGATTACGCACCCGGATTGCGCCGGGAAGGTAGGTAGCCAGTGCCAGGCGGCGTTGGCTGAACAGATCCTCGGCCGGCAATACTAGCTCTTCCACGCCCGTAATGCCGTGTGTCGCAGCCAGTTCCACGACCGGGCAACGAAAATAAGTTGCGCCTGATTCCAGATGACGCTCACACCAGGTAATACCCAGCTCGGCCCAGCGCGTTTCACCGGGAGCGCCCAGAATGCGATAGGCGTCGGGCAGCTGCCCCATGAATCCGTCTAATGCTTTCCATGAGCCACGCCATTGCAGAAAGGACAGCGCCTGATGCATCCAGGACACCACCTCGCCGCTGGCCTCCAGTGCCGCCCGACTGCCACGAATAAACGCCTTGCCGGCATCACGATCATGCTGGAATAACGTCCTGCAGGCGCGCACCCATTCCAGGGCGACTTCATCGCCCTGGCTTTGAATGGCGTCCAGGGCTTCTTTGGTATCGCGGTGTGCAACGAAACTGATCTGCTCCAGATCGACCAGTTCCTGCTGGATGGCGGCGAGAATTTCCGGTTCTGTCATCAGCACGAATTAGTCTGAAAAATGGGCCTTGATGATTTCCATCAGCGCCTCTGCCAGTTCCGGGTCGTCCGTCACCGGATTCACCAGCGCGGCCTTGCAGGCTTCCACCGCCTCAATGCCGGCTACCATCATGTTGCCTGCATACACCAGCGCGCGCGTGGAGGTTGCCTCCTCCAGACCGTGGTCTTTCAGGGTACGTGCACGACGCCCGGCTGCGACCAGCTTCTCGACTTGAGCACTATCCAGTTCCGGCACTTCGTTCTGGATGATTTTGCGTTCGATTTCCTCACGCGGGTAATCGAAATTGATGCCGATGAAGCGTTGCTTGGTAGAGGGCTTGAGATCTTTCAGCACTGTTTGATAACCGGGATTGTAGGAAATCACCAGCATGAAATCTTCGTGCGCCTCGATTTCCTGGCCTTTTTTCTCCAGCGGTAACTGGCGGCGATGATCAGTAAGCGGGTGAATAATCACAGTACTATCGGTGCGCGCCTCGACAATCTCATCCAGATAGCAGATGGCCCCGGCCTTCACTGCACGTGTCAACGGACCATCCTGCCAGACAGTTGCCTCGCCTTCCAGCAAAAAACGGCCGACCAGATCGGAACTGGTCAGGTCTTCATGACAGGAGACGGTCACCAACGGACGCTGCAAACGCCATGCCATGTATTCCAGAAAACGCGTCTTGCCGCAGCCAGTGGGTCCTTTGAGCATAACCGGCAGACGTTTCTTGTAGGCAGCCTCAAATATTTCCACTTCATTTTTCTGCGCTTCGTAATACGGTGCCCTAGCTTCATCATCCACCGGTTGCTGAATAATGTCGCGTTCTACGCCGCGTAAACGGTTCAAAAAACCTTTCATGCCATCTCCAGTCGGTCTTCACGCATGCAGCGCGTTTTCATGAATAAATACAGATGGCGCAGCGTACGCACGGCCATCTTCTCGGGATTTTTCGGAAGCGCATCAAGGCGCTCCATGTCTATGCAATTGTGGTAATAAACCAGTTCCCGGCAGTTGTCGCGGATGGTATTCCACGATGGATCGCTTTTCACCAGCGCCTTGAATACGTCGAGCAGATCATCAGTCTGATTGGGCAGCGTTTTCTCACCCACGTCGGCGATATAGGCAATGATGAGTTGCTTGGTCAACGTCATGGCATGTTCGACTGTCTCAGGCAGGGGCAGTGAGCCGCGCTCATTAAGAATGCGCTCAAGGTCGACAATTTGCCCATCCACCTGTTCGAATGTTTGTATCAATGCGGTGTGATCCATTTGCTTACTAGACCGGTCAGGAGTTTAAGAATAAAATTAGCGGATTGTGAAATACGCAATACCCGATTATTTTACTCAACTTTAATAGATTATGGAATGCTGATATGAAAAAGCTGGTCAAGCTCGTCAAAGTCAACAACCTGCAATACAACGCCAACCGCGATCCGGAAGTATACCGCCGTAGCATCAACGAGCATTTCCGTATCCAGGCCTTGGTTGATGGCAGTGGCGCGGTCAAGTGCAAATTACTGGATGTGACCGGCAAGGCTTTGAATGAGCAAACCGTCAATGCACCTGGTACCTACACCCATGAAATTTCATTCGCCACCCCTGGCGTACGTATCGTGACCTTGTTGGTGGAAGGTAATGGTGAAAAATTCACTCAGGACCTGCGTCTGGATGTAATGGAACACGCCTGGATTGGTTAAACCCTGATCGGTTAAACTGTCGATCAGCATCCATCAACAAACAGCCTGCGAATCGCGGGCTGTTTGTTTTTGAGCTAGCGTTTTACGACCACCGGCCTATCATCTAGTTCGTTGAGGGGCTTGCCTTGCGCCGGATAATGACGTTGTAGCAATTCCCCTACCAAGGCAACGCCCTGCAAGGCAGCCCCTTCATATTGCCCCTGCCGTAATAGCTTTTCCATGGCACGACACACGGCTACCCATTCGCCGGCCGCAATATGTCCATGAATCCCGCGATCGGCGACAATCTCCACATTGTGATCTGCCAACAGCAAGTAAATCAGCACGCCATTGTTATGCTCCGTATCCCACACACGCAGATTGGAGAAGATATCCAGGGCTCGCTCACGCGCAGCCATTCCGTGCCATAACTCACCAATATCCAGTGCGCCTTCAATCGCAAAGCGCAGCTCGCCATGGTGATGCTGCTCGGAGCCATGAATGGCAGTTTCGATTGCCCGCATGGCCTGCGCCGGAAAGGCCGTATGTACGCGCCACGGAACGTAGAGAAGATGCCTGAATATGCGCGCCAGATTCATCTCACCATCTCCCCGAAGCCCCGCCGCCGCCAAAACCGCCGCCGCCTCCACCAAAGCCACCTGAGCCGCCGCCAAATCCCCCTCCACCACCGAAGCCTCCGCCGCCACGACCCAGATTGATGCCGGAAAATACGGCAAAAAACACCAGTACGCCCGCGAGAGAGGCCATCAATGCCGAACCCAGCACCAGCCAGCCAAGACCACCTACCGTCGCGGCGGCCATGCCCGACCCCAGAAAACGTCCGAAAACTGAACGCAGCGCCTGTCCAATTACCGTTGCACTTATTACCGCGATGAGTAATATTCCTAATGGATCGCTGTTGCTACTTTGGGTTTTTGCTTTGACCGGCGGCAGCGGCTCCCCATCAATCAACTTGATGAGTTGAGCCACCCCGGCCTGGATGCCACCGGCAAAATCGTTCTGCTTAAAATGCGGCACAATGGTCTCCGCAACGACCCGCTTGGCAATCGCATCCGGGATCACTCCCTCCAGACCGTAACCGACTTCAATGCGCAAGGTACGATCATTTTTAGCGACCAACAGAAGCACCCCGTCATCCACGCCTTTGCGTCCCAGCTTCCACGCTTCGGCTACACGGATACTGTATTGCTCGATCGCTTCTGGGGCCGTGGTAGGTACGATCAGCACAGCCAGCTGGCTGCCCTTGCGTTTTTCCAGGTCGGCCAGTTGCTGCTCCAGACTGGCAACCTGAGCTGAGGTAAGGGTATCGGTGAGATCGGTGACGCGTGCCTTGAGCGCAGGAACCGGCACTTCGGCTTGAACCGGACTCGCAGACCATAAACACAGCAAGGCGATCAGCGTCGCCAGCCAGCGTTTCATATCGAGACTATTGAGCGGGCGCTGGATTGGCAGGCGCGCCAAAATCGACTTTGGGTGCCTTGGAAATTTCCTTCTCGTTGTCTACCGTGAAACTCGGCTTGACCTTGTATCCCATCACCATGGCCGTCAGATTGCTGGGAAAGCTGCGCACCGTATTGTTGTAATCCTGCACCGCGTCGATAAAACGTTTACGCGCGACCGTAATGCGGTTCTCGGTGCCTTCCAGCTGGGCCTGCAGATCGCGGAATACACCGTCCGCCTTGAGCTGCGGATAGTTTTCCGCAACCAGCATCAAGCGCCCCAGCGAGCTGCTCATTTCGCGTTGGGCAGCCTGGAATTTAGCAAAAGCGGCGGGGTCATTGATCAACTCTGGAGTCGCCTGAATCTGACCGACCCTGGCGCGCGCTTCAGTGACCTGCACAAACACATCTTTTTCATGGGCCGCATAACCCTTTACTACGTTGACCAGATTCGGCACCAGATCGGCGCGGCGTTGATACTGATTAAGCACTTCAGCCCAGCTGGCCTTGATCTGTTCATCAGAAGTCTGAAATTTATTGTAGCCGCAGCCACTCAGGCCCAGCGTCAGTAACAGCATAAGTGACATGGTCCAGTAACGCATTGCAGTTCTCCCCGTTTGAAAATATGACGCTAGATGGTGACGGCCGATTGCTTTAACAAGTCCTGCATGGTCGTGACTGCCAGGCACAGGTCTTCCCACGCGCGCGCCTTATCCGGCAAGTTACGCAGCAGATAGGCTGGATGATACGTCACGATCAAGGGAATCCCCTGATACTGATGCACCTGTCCTCGCAGACTGCTGATACTGGCATCGGTATCCAGCAGCGTGTGCGCAGCGAAACGTCCCAGCGCAATCATCAGCTTCGGCTGGATCAATTGAACCTGGCGTTCCAGATAGGGCAGACAGGCAGTGATTTCCTCGGGCTTTGGATTGCGGTTACCGGGCGGCCGTGATTTCAGAACATTGGCGATATAAACGTTATCGCCGCGACGCAGATGAATGGCTGCCAGCATCGCATCCAGCAGCTTGCCTGCGGCACCGACAAAAGGTTCGCCCTGGATATCCTCCTCGGCACCAGGCGCCTCCCCTACGAACAACCAGTCGGCATGGATATCCCCGACACCGGGCACGCCCTGGGTACGGGTTGCATGCAGCGGGCAGGCAGTGCAGGTGGCCACTGCCTGCCGGAGCGCCTCCCAATCCATCCCGTCGACACTCTCTACGCCGCCAGCCGCAGGGGCTGAATGAGCGGCCGTCCCGGCCCCACGCAGCTTCCAGCGCGGGGAAAGTTCCAATTCGCGGAGCACAATGTCACGCATCTTCTTTTATATCCAGCAGCATGATCACGGCGTCTTCGCGCCCTTTTTCAGCAGGGTAATAGGCTTTGCGCATGGCCACATATTCGAATCCGAGCTTGTGGTAAAGACGACGCGCCACGGTATTCGACGGCCGTACTTCCAGGTACATCGTTTCGGCGTGATAATCACGCGCGACCTCAATCAAATATTGCATGAAAGCACGTCCCCAGCCCCTGCCCTGCCACTCCAGCCCGACTGTGATATTCAATAAATGCGCTTCTCCTGCTGCCAGCATCAGTACCGCATAACCTGCGATATATTGATTGTGCTGGCACACCCAGCAGCTATAGCCGGACTGTAGTGAATCGCGGAAGTTGCCGCGCGTCCATGGAAAAGGATAAACCACGTGCTCTATCGCCACGACTACATCGATGTCGTCTTCACGCATCGGGCGGAATAACGGCTGAGTGTGTATTAATGCGCTCATCGTTCGGAAATTTTCAATGCAACCTTGTCGCGGATATAAAGCGGCACGGCCAATTCTGCGTCCACGCCTTGTCCAGCAGCAATACGCGGCGCTGCCAAACGAGCAATGTCGCGGGCATGCGGATACAGTTCCGGCCTGACACCGCTCAGCACAGCCCCATATCGCGCCTGTAGCGGTTCTGCATATGCTTTAAACCCGCTACCGCATCCCATCCAGCCAGCACCCTCAGGCATGGGGACCAGTGGGGGAGCGCACAGCTGCGGCTCGGATGCGCTTATCCAGTCGCTTCCCTCACGTTGATATACTGCATGGTAAACCTCGCCCATGCGCGCATCCAGACAGGCGATGACCCGCTCGGCGCCGCTCGCTTCGGCGAGCGCCAGTAAAGTGCCGATACCCAGTACCGGCACGTCTGCACCAAATGCCAACCCCTGTGCCACAGCACAGGCAATACGCAGCCCGGTAAACGAGCCGGGCCCGGCACCGAATGCGATGCCATCAAGCTGCGTCAGGCTAATCTGTGCTTCGGCCAGGACTTCCTGACACATGGGTAGCAGTATTTGCGAATGGGTTTGGCCGGCGTGAATTTCACGAACGCTGAACACACCGTCCTGCAACAAAGCGACAGAACAGTACTCGGTGGAGGTATCGAAAGCCAAAATTCTCATTCTGGCGATTATAGCGGAGGCGGGCTAATGAAGGGGCAGATAGACTTCGAACAGCACACGCTGCCACGGGTTTCGGCTGGCGCTTAAACGGACGATACGCGCTTCAAGCCGGCTGCCCCGATCCAGCAGACGCGCGACCGCCTCATTATCGCGACGTGGCACATAACCCAACTTGATGCCATGCCATTCCACCCGGACAGCGCGCGGGTCATGAATATTTTGCGGTTCACGCACCAATTCCAGCGCGTCGCCTTCGTGCATTTCAGCCCAGACCTGCTTGCCGCGGTAGTACTGGAAACCTGCCAGTGGCGATGCTTGCAGCAGGATATGTTCGGAGACCTCGGCAGTCGCAGGGAGTGACAACAGAATAGACACCACCATCCATCGCGCTATCCGCCCAACCTGGATGACGAATCTCATCAAGCGGCGCCGCGGGAGGAAAGCCTCACTTTATCGCACAGCAAATGCAAGGGGGCCGGTTTGTGTATCCCGTAGCCTTGAGCATAATCCACACCCAACATGCTGAGCTTTTTCAATATGGCATCATTTTCCACAAATTCAGCCACCGTCTGGATACCCATCACCTGGCCAATCCGGTTGATGGCCTCTACCATGGCGTAATCGACTGCGTCTGTCACCATATCGCGCACAAAGGCACCGTCTATTTTTACACTATCAACCTGAAGATTCTTGAGGTATGCAAAAGAAGACATCCCGCTACCGAAGTCATCAAGCGAAAAACGACAACCGATGCCTTTGAGAACGCTGATAAATCGCATCGCCTGGCTCAAGTTGGCAATCGCTGCCGTTTCTGTCACTTCGAAACAGATGACCTCGCCTGGAATGCCGCTAAGATGGAACTGGTCAATCACGAATCCGACAAAATGCTCATCACCCAGTGACTGGCCGGAAATATTGATCGCGTAGCAACGCTGCTCAGTACTCCCCGGATTATCCAGCAGCCATTTGAACATGGTGCGGATTACCCAACGGTCAATCAATGGCATCATTCCGTAGCGTTCAGCCGCCGGGATGAAACTCATCGGGCTCACCAGCCGGCCGGATTCATCTTCCAGCCGCAATAGTATTTCGCAGTATTCATTGCGCTGCAGATTAGGCTGTACTGCTACGATGTTCTGGTAATACAGGAGAAAGCGCTTTTCTTCAAAAGCATGGGTGATGCGCGCTACCCATTGCATTTCGCCATGGCGCTGGAGCATTTCCGCGTTGTCTTTCTGGTGCACCCAGACCCGATTGCGGCCCTTGTCCTTGGCCATGTAACAGGCCGCGTCCGCCGCACTCAGCAACGCGGCTATATTTTCCGCACTGGCGGTCACTTCAACCAGCCCCATACTGGCACCGACCTCGAAGGTTTTGCCTTTCCAGACAAAACGGAACTCGGTAATCACCTGACGCAATTTTTCTGCTGTCTGGCGTCCTTGCTCAATACTGCATTCACGTAATAACACCCCAAACTCATCCCCTCCCAGTCTGGCCAGCGTGTCGTGTGTTCGAATATGCGACTGGATGATCGCTGCCAGTTGACGCAACAATTCGTCTCCTGCCCCATGTCCACTGGTATCGTTGACCAGCTTGAACTGATCCAGGTCCATATAGATCAATATGTGCCGCTGATCTGTCAGCTTTGCGCTATTCAACAAATCTGTCAGGCAACGCTCAAACTCGCGCCGGTTGGTCAGGCCTGTCAACGAATCATGGCTCGCCTGCCAGGACAGTTGTTGAGCCATATTGCGTGTCACCGTTACATCGTGGAAAACCGACACAAAGCCTATGGTAGCGCCGCCATGATTGCGAATTGGCGTAACGGACGACTCGATGGAAAACTCCGCACCGGTTTTGCTGATCAGCACGGCGTGGCGGTTAAGCCCTACCATCCACCCATCCAGTTGATCAGGTGCAAGCGGCTGGTCGAGCGATTGCCGGGATATTTCATCGACTGTATTGAATATTTGCCAGAAAGGCACTCCATACGCCTGATCGGCACGCCAGCCGGTAAGTTGTTCCGCCACAGGGTTAATGTAATCCACGTTACCCGCCAAATCGGTGGAAATGACAGCATCGCCGATTGAATGAAGGGTAACCTCTGCGCGTTCCTTCTCCTGGAATAATGCGCGTTCGATACGGATCGATTTGCGCACCACCAGCATCATGATGCCGATGCCCAGTACAAAAGCCAGACCACCCAGCGTGCCGACCATCCAGACCGCAGACCGGTATTCCCTGGCAACATTGTTCACCGCCACGCGTGTGTATCGTTGCTCCATTTCAATCAGTTGATTGAACAGCATAAACACCTGCTGTTGTGCAGGAATAGCCTGCGTCTGTAGTATCTCCTGTGCCTGTGCGAGTTTCCCTTCCTGAATCAGCTCGACCACATGCCCCATTAACTGAGTAGAAACCCGGGTTTTATGCTGAGATGCCAGCAACGTCGCTCTTTCTACCGGGTTCAGGTTCAACTGAAACAGCTGGTCCCGATAGCGGATAAAATCGCTGGCTAGCTGGCTGAAGTGCTGCACGGCATCATCCAGCTGAAACGGGTCTTTCATCAACAGCATGCTATAGACCGTGACGGCGCGTTCGCGCGACAGGGAACGCAGGTTGGTCACCAGCTCGCTTTTGGTTTCGCGATCTCTGACAATTGCCTCCATCTGCAGATTAATGGAGTGCATTCGCACCAGTCCGATCACGGTAATCGTGACCATCAGCAACAATACCAGCCCAAAGCCGATCACAATGGCGTATTTTGAGTTGCGCATGAACAGCCGAATCGCTGTTTTCATAGATAAGATCCGATTTTATATTTTTTACTTGATCCAAATGCCGGCCAGTGACATGTGTCACAGCCCACCCATCCCTCAAGAATTTTTTTTAATAACCACTCTCTAATATCGGAATTTGAACAAAAATCTTTAATTACTGCCGACACTAAGTGTTTATCCGGGTTTTGAGATGCCCGCATGGTAAATAGCTTGATGCATACATTCAATCAATTCAGAATACGCACCACCTTCAATCTTGATCAATTCGGGTTATTAGCATGAGCGATACAGGTATCCACATTCCCCACTCATCCCATCACGGCCACGAGGCTAATTCACTGGATCAATGGGTAGCCATATTCACCGCGATTCTGGCCGCGCTTGGTGCCGTGTTGAGCTATCAGGGAAGTCACCTGATGAATGACGTACTGTTGCAGAAAAACGAGGCGGTATTGATGAAGGCGCATGCTACCGACCAGTGGAATTATTATCAGGCGGTCAGCACCAAAATGCACCTGATGGAACTGGCCAAAACCCTTGCTCCTGCTGGAAAAACCAGCGAATTTGAATCCGAAATCATCAAGTACAAGTCACAAAAAACCGGAATCAAGGCCGATGCGGATAAATTCGAACAGGCATCCGCCAAAGCCAACGCCGAGGCTGCCCAACTGAATGCACCGCACGAGAAAATGTCGCTGGCCCTCATTCTATTTCAAATTGCCGTGGCGCTGGCATCCGTTACCGCGCTCACCAAACGTGCCTGGCTGATGAGTCTCGCGTCTGTCTGCGCACTGATCGGTATTGGTCTGTGGGCTTACGGATTGAGCATGCTGTGAGCCTGACCCCGGATAATCCGCTGTATGCCTGGGGTGGACTGAATCGCCAACTTTTTTTATGGCTCAACAGCTTACATGGCCCCAATTGGGACGCACTGATGCTGACCATGACTGCGCTCGGCAGTCATGGCAATTATCCATACTATATCGCCCTCGCCTTGCTGGTCAGTGCCTGGCGTCCACGCTGGCTGCCCGGCAACAACGTCCTGATATTCGGTGTGGGCTATGTCGTTACCGGATTGATCGTCATATCACTCAAGCCTTTGCTGGATTTCCCTCGCCCTCTACTGGCTTTAGGCCACCATTGGGTACATGTAGTGGGACGACCTGAATTTCACCACAGCTTTCCCTCCGGGCACGCCACTTTTGCGGTATTACTGGCTGCCAGCCTGTCCTACCAGGCAGCCTGGCCTTTGCGCTGGGGACTGTGGGGCTTCGCCCTACTGGTGTGTCTGTCGCGTCCCGTTTTGGGAGCGCACTTTCCGGTCGATATACTGGCCGGTGCGTTGATAGCCTGTCTAACCGTTGCCTTACTACGATGGCTCCAGAAGCGATGGCTACCCGAGCAAGAACAAATCTGACATACATAATGTGTGTCAGGAAATCAACAATCCTGCCAGCAAACGTCCTGAAAAACTGGCCTGGGTTTAATGATCAAGTCTCCGGAGTATCGGAACACGTCCACCCGAAGGCCCATAAGCCTGCTTCTTTGAGATTTATTGCAGATATTGCCCGGTTCATCGTGGCGCTATACACTCCGCTGACCGAATGTGTTGCACTGTTTCGGGTCGCCGGATTCGATACCGCGCTTGAACCAGCGCACACGCTGCGCCGAGGCACCGTGGGTAAAGGTATCCGGGGCCACCTGGCCGCGTGACTGTTGCTGCAAGCGATCGTCCCCAATGGCGGCCGCCGCCGTCAGCGCCTGCTGGATTTCCCCCGGTTCGATAATATGCCGCATTTTATCGGCATGGTTTCCCCATACCCCGGCAAAACAATCCGCCTGCAATTCCAGTCGTACGGAAAGCGCATTGGCCTGTGCTTCACTGCCGGCCCGCGCTTGCGCGGCATGAACTTTATCAGAGATGCCAAGCAGATTTTGCACATGGTGGCCAACCTCATGCGCGATCACATAGGCTTCGGCAAAATCGCCCGGCGCGTGAAAGCGATCTTTCAGGTCCTGATAGAAAGCCAGATCGATATACACCTTCTTGTCCAGCGCGCAATAAAACGGCCCCATCGCTGCGCTGCCCGTGCCGCATGCGGTGGGGGTTGATCCGGTGAACAACACCAGTTTCGGATCCTGATATTCACGTCCCGACTCACGAAAAATCTCCTGCCAGGTGTCTTCGGTATCGGCCAGGACTTTCGACACAAAAACGGCCATTTCATCATTGGCTGGTGGTCTATGCGACGGTACCGATTGCGTGGTTGACTGGCTGGTATCAGGTACCAACCCCAGCAATGTGGAAGGACTGAATCCAGTGAAATAACTCACCACCAGCACCACCAGAATACCGCCGATACCCAGGCCACCACCGCCTATTCTGAAACCGCCGCCAGCGCCGGAATCACGGCGGTCTTCAATATTGTCACTTTCCCGTTCATCGTCAAGACGCATGATGTGTATCCAATAATTATGCTCAGAGTGGCAGCATATCATTACCCGTGCCGGATTATTTCTTTGCCCTCAAAACCATTGCATCAACCAGTTCAGGCTTATTTCTCGTGCGTTGATTTATTCCCGGACATCCTTTGTAAGGAATGTCATGTCAAACCTACTAAATAGGCAAGCGCAGCAAATGGGCGCTGTAATGTATCCGGAAACGAACGCTTACCCATGATGCCAACCACCACACACATCCGGCAAAGCATAGCGCCTCTCATCATATTCGCGGCGCTCCTTGGCTTTTCCGGTCCATTGACCGCAGCGCAATGCACGGCCTCCAGCGGTGCATTGCGTGTCCCTCTGCTGGAACTGTATACCTCGGAAGGATGCAGCAGCTGCCCGCCAGCGGATCAATGGCTAAGCGACCTGGTTGCACACCCATCAAGCAGTGAGCGTGTAATTCCGCTCGCATTGCATGTGGACTACTGGGACTATATCGGTTGGAAGGATCGCTTCGCACAAGCAAAGTTTTCAGCCCGGCAAAGAGACATGGCCCGGCTGAATCACTCGGCCCTCATCTATACGCCCCAGATCATGCTGAACGGCAAGGATTTTCGATCATGGAACAGCACTTCTTTTTCACGTACCGTCAGCGAAATTAACCAGCAGTCAGCGCAGGCATGGATCACCATAACTTTAATGCCATCCGGCTCGAATGACCTGCTGGTTACAGCGCAAGCCAGAGCACCCAGCGGAGCAGCCCTCTATGTCGTCGTATATGAGAACGGCCTGCAATCCGAAATCAAGGCGGGCGAGAATCAGGGCCGCCGACTGCAACATGACGGTGTGGTGCGCGAATGGTATGGTCCCTTCCCGGTGGCACGCGACGGCCGTGTCTCATTACAGCAAATCATTCACCGAAAGCCTGCATGGGTGGAACAGAAAATGGGGGTAGTCGCATTCGTTCAAGACCAAACAAGCGGTGAGATTTTGCAGGCTATGCGGCTTGCGTGGTGTGCTGGGTGATCAGTTTAATTACATCTGAAATTTGGCCTGCATGGATGCATAACCAAGCAAAAGTATCTCTCGTTAACTGCTCTGAGCCATCCCTATATCCAGGTGCCATGTTGTATCGCTTTATGACTGAGAAGACTTAGCAGAATGGTTTGATTTCCGGGCAAAACAAACCATTCGCCAACTGCCGTTTAGACAGCCAGGTAACGCTGCAATATGTCGGGTTGTGCCTTGATTTCCTGTGAAGGGCCTTCGTGCACGATATGACCGTTGTTGATGATGTAGACACGTTGCGCCAGCGCCAGCGTGGCCGCAAGGTTCTGCTCCACCAGGACAATGGTCTGTCCGGCCGCGGCGAGCTCCCGGCAAGCCGTCATCAGGTCGCGCACGATGACCGGCGCAAGGCCTTCGAACGGCTCATCCAGCAGGATGATTTTCGGATCACGGATCAGCGCGCGGGCAATCGCCAGCATCTGCTGTTCACCACCCGACAAGTCGGTGCCGCTGCTGCCACGCCGTTCTTTCAGCCGCGGGAACATTTCGTAGATGCGGTCGAGCGGCCATTTGTTCGATGCCGTAAGTGCGGCGAGAGACAGATTTTCCTCAACATTGAGGCTACCGAAAATACGACGGTCTTCATGCACAAGCTGCATGCCCGTTTGCGCGATCATGTGGCTTTTTTTGCCGACCAGCTCGACGCCGTCAAGTTTTACCGAACCCGCGCGAGGCGTCACCACGCCCATCAGGCTTTTCAGGGTAGTGCTTTTACCGGCCCCGTTACGGCCGAGCAACGCCACCACCTCGTTCTTTTCCACCCGTAGCGAAACATCGAACAGGATGTGTGAATCCCCGTAATAACTGTGCAGCCCTTCGACTTCCAGGAGGCTCATGATGCGATCTCCTCATGCACACCACCAAGGTACGCTTCCTGTACTTTCACGTTGCCCTTGATTTCATCCGGCGTGCCTTCGACCAGAATGCGGCCTTCCTGTAGCACAGTAATACGCTCGGCCAGCTCGAACAGCGCGTCCATGTCGTGATCGATGATGATCATGGTGCGGCCCTGGCTGATGGACTTGAGCAGCTTGACCGTTTCAACCCGTTCCTGCGGACTCATACCCGCGAGCGGTTCGTCCAGCAGCAACAGGCTGGGCGAAGAAGCCAGCGCCAAGCCTACTTCCAGGCGTCGTTTCTCGCCATAGGCCAGCTGTGACACGGGAGTATCGGCACGACCGGTCAGATTGACCAACTCAAGCGTATGCTCTACTTGCTCGTCCAATCCCGGGGTATTGGACACGCTGGACAGCATGTCGAGCCTGAACTTGCCGCGCAGCTCGGCCAAAGCGGAGATGATCAGGTTTTGACGTACCGTCAGGCTATTGAACAACTGATTGACCTGGTAACTCTTGGTTAAACCAAGTTGACAGACATCGGTGACGCTCAGGCCGGTGATGTCACGTCCCTCGAACAGAATCTTGCCTGAAGAAGGATGCACTTCACAGGTCAGCATCTTGAAAAAGGTCGACTTGCCGGCCCCGTTTGGACCGATAATGCCGCGCAATTCACCCTGATTCACTGTGAAATCAATGTCGGTGTTGGCGTGTACGCCCCCGTAGTGTTTGGTAAGGCCGGTAACCTGCAGAATCGGCCCGGTGAAACTCTTGGAGACCGGGTGATGCGGCCGCATGGGCATGGGGGCTCGCACAGCTTGGGTTGCCGCCGCTATTTGTCCATTTTCAGTGGTGACCACTTCTTTCGGTTCCGTCGCCAGCTTGCTTATCAGGAACCCAAAGAGATCCCTGAAACCACCGATGATGCCTTGGCGCAGGAAAACCACCAGTAACACGAACACCACGCCAAGCACCAGTTTCCATGTCGCCCCCAGACCCAGCGTCGATTGCAGAAAATCTTGCAGAAACAACCATACTGCGGCCCCGACCAGCGGACCGAACAGCGTAGCGCGGCCACCGATAGCGGTCTGCATCACGAGCTGACCCGAAGTGTCGAACATGAAAGCGTCCGGTGGCATGAAGGCCTGCATCACACCCAGCAGACCACCAGCCATGCCGGCGTAAGCGGCGGCAATGACGAACGCGGTAAGTTTGTAGCCCTGGACATTGTGGCCTACTGCGGCCGCGCGCAGCGGATTCTCCCGAATCGCGGTGAGGATCGCCCCAACCGGCGAGCGCACAATGCGCAGCGCGAGCACGATGCCGAGGAAATAGATGAACGCCAGAAAGGGGTAGAGCGACCAGCCACTGGTGAAATGAATGGTTTTGAAACCGAGGTAGAGAGTCGGAGTCGGTACGCCCGGCAGCCCGTTTTCGCCCCCAGTCCACGCCGCCAGTGGATTGAATTCGACAAAGAAAAATATCTCCGCGATGGCAACCGTAATCATGGCGAAATAAATGCCGGTGCTGCGCAACGCGAGCAATCCAATTAAATAGCCAACAATGGCGGCTACCACCATGCCGATGACCAGAGCAAGGATGACATAAGGAAAGCCCGCCTGGGTAAGCAGATAGGCGGCAACAAATCCACCAGTGCCGTAGAAGGCCGACTGACCGAATGAAAGCAAGCCGGTATAGCCAAACAGGATATCAAAACCAATGCCGAACAAACCCCAGACCAGAATGCGGTTGACTGTGTCGGGGGCGGCATCGAAATGAGGAAGAACAAAAGGTGCTGCGATAAGACAGAATGCTGTCAGTATTTCAATAAAATAGCGGCGTTGCATGAAGGCTTTCCCCAAATTCATTCGCGACCTTTCTTGCCGAGCAGACCATGTGGTCTAAACACCAGAACCAGCGTCATTGCAGCGAACAACATGATGTATGCATAGGCAGGGTTGATCATCGAAGTGAGGCTGATTATTTCACCCGCTATCAAACCGCCGAGCACTGCGCCCGGGAACGACCCGACCCCGCCAATTACAACCACGACAAACGCCTGCACCAGGATCGCCTCACCCATACCAGGCGAGAGCGAGACCACCGGCGCATTCACGATACCGGCAAATCCAGCAGCCATCGCACCGATACCGAACACGATCATGAACACGCGGTACACATTAATGCCCAGCGAATCGACCATCACCGAATCCTCGATGCCCGCGCGCACGATCAAGCCAAGCCGGGTCCGGTACAGGATCAAATACAAGGCAAGCAGCGCCACTGCCACGATACCGATGAGCGCCAGCCGATAAGTCGGAAATATCACGCCACCCATCGAAGTAATGCCGGAGAATATGGATGGCGGCGGCACCGTTTTGGTCATGCTCGAAAAGAAGTAACGCACGGTTTCAACGATGCAGATGGAAAGACCGAAGGTGACCAAAAGCTGGTCCTCGTCCGGACGGTTATAAAAATGGCGAATGACGAGCCGTTCCAGGAGGATGCCAAACACCAGCATGAATAGTGTCGCGGCGATCACCGCGACGGCAAAGGAACCGGATGCATGGTATGCGACGTACCCCGCATAACCGCCAAGCATAAACATGGCACCATGCGCCAGATTCAGCAGCCCCAGCGTGCCATAGATAATCGTGAGGCCGGAGCTGATCAGCGCCAGTAGCGCACCCAGCACCAGGCCATTGAATAATTGGGAGAGGAAATTAGTCCAGTTAAGCATAGTAATGTTTATATGATTCCGGGGACTCGAACGTGACACCTGAACAGCTGCATACTTGGCACTACGGACAACGGTTACCGTCCGTAGTACCAAACCATGTTGTCAGTACTCAGGTGTAAGAACCCAGTTTGCAATCGAATGCGTCGGGCTTCTGCATCAGCGGAAGTCCGGGAACGGTTTCCACCACATCCCAGTAATCTTCCTTGTTTTTCATCTCGGAAGGTTTCTTGCCTTTGACGATGAATACCGGTCTGATCAACTGGTGGTCCGCCGCGCGCCAGGAAACTTCGCCGACGAGCGAATTGATCTTGCGGCCGGCTTCGTAGGATTTGATCACGTCCGGTGGATAGAAGGTGCCTGCATTTTCCACAGCTTCCGCCCACAAGGCGAATTCCATGTAAGCATTTTCAGCACCCCATTGCGGCTTGTAACCGTATTTCTTTTCGAATGATTCGACGAACATCTTGGCGAGCGGGTACTTGTCCTCCAGCGTCCACCAGAAGTCGGTGGCGGCATACACGCCGGCCAGCAGCCCACCGCCCACTTGCGGGGCAAGGAATGGCACCTGATAAGGCACCACCAGCTTCATCCTGTCGAGGATGCCGAACTGCTTGGCCTGCTGGATAGACAACACGGCATCGTGACCCCAGTTGACGTTGATCAACACGTCGGCACCCGAATTGGCCACGTTGAGCAAGTACGATGAGAAGTCAGCCGAGCCGAGCGGCGAAACCTGATCGGTGGTCGTCGTCCAGCCAGCCGTACCGAGATAATCCTGAAACGATTTCGTGACGGTGTGCCCGTAGGTGTAATCGGGCGTCATATAAGCGACCTTCTTGTTCTTGCCGAAGGTCTTGACCAGAACCGGGCCGAGGGCTGCCGCTGCGGTCTGTCCGTAGAAGCACTGACGGAAACCATAACGCACACAATCCTTGCCAGTGGTGTCGTTGGAGCCGGAGATACCGGCAACGTAGATCACCTTTTCGCGCTGCGCGAGTTTGTTGAGCGCCACGGCGACCGCGCTGGAGGTCGAGCCAGTCATCAGGATCGCCTTGTTTTCGCTAATGAAGCGCTGCTGCGCCTGCACCGCGTCGTTCGGCTTGGCGGCAGAGTCGGCGACACCATAGGTAACCTTCTTGCCGAGCACACCCTTCTTGGACTTTGGCGAAATCTTCTTGATCAGCGGATTGCCTTCGTTGATGTGTTCGATAGCGAGCAGATAGCCTTTGAGCTCATCTTCGCCCTGCAGGGCATAACCGCCAGTACGCGGCACGGTAATGCCAATGAACACCGAATCACCCGACGAACCGGCCGGATAGGTGCCGATAGCCGGATGGCCCGCGGCGAAAGCCTGGCTTGCGAACCCGGCTGGCAAGGCCAGCGCGCCTGCAACGCCCAGGCCGGTGCGAAGAAAATTGCGGCGTTCAAGATTATAGGTATTTGACTTGCGGTCTGACATGACGCTCTCCTTTGGTAATTTTGTAATTGTTGTATTTGTGGCAAATAAAAAAACAAAACCCTATCACGAAACGGTCATCCCGATAAATATCGAGGAAGTGATGATACACCGTAGCGAAAAGGGAAAACAGGGAACGGGTCGCGATTACTTTTACCGCACCCTATTCAGGACAGGCCGCCGGGCCATACCATTTATCTCTCTGTGTCCTAACAGCTCACGATGAGAACCAGGCATCTTGCCTTATAAAACACAGGATTAGTCTGTCACTCCCCTTCTTCGCACCTTGCCGGTTACTTCCATAAATTTGTAAGAAAACTGTCTCAATCATGACCTAGTCGAAGTCGCCGCAAATAAATGCGGTAATACCCATGTCACAAACAATCGACAAGATGAACGGCCTTAAGGCCAGGGCATAGCGATCACAAGGGGAGCAGATGTCACAAGCGCGTCAAAATCAATCCACCCAACACGGCTTCACCCTGCTGGAATTGCTGGTGGTCATGGTCATCATCGGCTTGCTGGTGGGTTATGTGGCACCCAAGTATTTCGCGCAGATCGGCAAATCCGAAGTCAAGGCCGCCAAGGATCAGATTGATTCGCTCGGCAAAGCGCTGGACCAGTACCGCCTCGACACCGGCCACTATCCTACTACCGAACAAGGCCTGGCGGCGCTGGTCACCAAACCGGCCAGCGAGGTGAAATGGGATGGCCCGTATCTGGTCAAGGCCGTGCCACCGGATCCGTGGGGGCGGCCCTATCTATATAAGAACCCCGGCGAGCACGGCGATTACGATCTGCTGTCGCTGGGCAAGGATGGCCAGGCCGGCGGCACCGGCGAAAACGCCGACATCACCAACTGGTAAGCCCGGATGCGTTTCAACATCAAAGCCATGCGCGCCGGTGAAGGCCTGACGGCTTTATCATTTGACGCCGCCAACCCGCTCGACGCCACCCGCCAGGCCGAACAGCAAGGCTATACCGTGCTGGCCGTGGCCGCGCACACCACGCTCACCCTGTTCTCACGCAACCATGCCCGTTTCCCGCTGGTGCTGTTCAGCCAGGAATTGCTCGCCCTGCTCGACGCCGGTTTGCCCCTGGTCGAGGCCGTCGAAACCCTCGCTGAGAAAGAGCACCGCCCGGAAGTGAAGCGCGCCATCGGCCAGGTGATTGCGCTGCTGTATGAAGGGCGCACCCTGTCGCAGGCACTGGAACAATTCCCGCTATCGTTTCCCGCGCTCTACATCGCCTCGGTGCGCGCTGCCGAGCGCACCGGCAACCTGTCGGAAGCGCTGGCGCGCTACATCGCCTACCAGACCCAGCTCGACATCGTCAAAAAAAAGCTGGTGTCGGCGCTGATCTACCCGGTCATGCTGGTCAGCGTGGGCGGGTTGGTGACGCTATTCCTGATGGGCTATGTGGTGCCCAAGTTCAGCCGCATCTTCGACGATGTCGGCGGCCACGTGCCACTGATGTCGCGGCTGCTGATCCATTGGGGCGTATTCATGGAAGGCCATGCTGTGCAGATCGGCATGGGAGTGCTGGGTATGGTGGCGCTGGCTGTTTATCTCGCACGCCTGCCGGCCATCCGGCGCTGGGTGGGATTGAAGCTGTGGGGCATCCCGGCGCTGGGCGAACGCATGCGCGTGTACCAGTTGGCACGATTTTACCGCACCGTGGGCATGCTGCTGAACGGCGGCATTCCGGTCGTCACCGCGCTGGAGATGGTGCAAGGCTTGCTGCACCCGACGCTGCGTGGCCTGCTGCAGCGTGCCACCACCGACATCCGCGAGGGCAAGCCGACCTCGCAGGCCATGGAGGCACATCAGCTCACCACGCCGGTCAGCCTGCGCATGTTGCGCGTGGGCGAGCGCACTGGACGCATGGGTGAAATGATGGAGCGCATCGCCGGTTTTTACGATGAAGAAATGGCGCGCTGGGTGGACTGGTTCACACGCCTGTTCGAGCCGATCCTGATGGCGGTGATCGGCGTGTTGATCGGCGGCATCGTGGTGTTGATGTACATGCCCATCTTCGATCTGGCCGGGAGCATCCAGTGAGCGCGAACCCGACCCTGACGCTGCTACCGCCCACCGCCACATCCGAACCCGCCACGCCCATTCCCGGCGAATTGCTGCAAGCGGCGCGCGCCGATGCGGTGCGCCTGCGCCGCCGCCTGATCGACGTACTGGAAGAACAGCTCGACCTGCCCGCAGCCGAATTCACCGCGCGCCTGGGCGCCACGCTGCATTATCCAGTGCTGGGCATGGATCAGCTGCATGGCCTCACCTCCGCATTCGACCTGCTGCCGTTCCAGCTGGCCCAGCAAAAAACCTGCATCGCGTTTCGCGACGTCGAGGCGCGCCTGCTGCTGGTCTGCGGTGATCCGTTTGTGCACGGCCTGCAGGCCTGGGCCGCGGAACATCTGCCCGCACCGTTCGTCTGGCAGCTTGCGCATCACGCCGACGTGGCCGCTTTCATGGCGCGCTTCGAGGAATCGATGCGTGCCATGGAGAACGTGCTGACGCTGGACGGTACCGACGACCCGGCCGCGTTGCAACTCGCCGACCTGTCCCTGAAAAGCATCAGCGAAGACACCAGCCCGGTGGTGCGGCTGGTGCATTCCACGCTCTACGATGCCCTCAAGACCGGCGCCAGCGATATTCACCTGGAAAGCATCGCCAATGGCCTGGTGATCAAATACCGTATCGACGGCGTGCTGTCCCAGGTCGGCAGCGTACCGCGCAGCGATTTCGCCGAGCAGGTGGTGTCGCGCATCAAGGTGATGTCCGAGCTGGATATCGCCGAACGGCGCGTACCACAGGACGGCCGCTTCAAGGTGTCGATGCGCGGCCGCGAGGTGGATTTCCGCGTGTCCATCATGCCGTCCATCTTTGGCGAGGACGCGGTCTTGCGCATTCTCGACAAGCAGGCGCTGTCCGACCAGGTGAAAGGCCTGCGCCTGGACTTCCTCGGCTTCGATGAGCACACCCTGAAGGCGATGCGCCATCTGTCCAGCGAGCCTTACGGCATGGTGCTGGTGACCGGCCCCACCGGCTCGGGCAAGACCACCACGCTGTACGCCGCGATTACCGAAATCAATCACGGCCACGACAAGATCATCACCATCGAGGACCCGGTCGAGTATCAGCTGGCCGGCGTGCTGCAGATTCCCGTCAACGAAAAAAAAGGCCTGAGCTTCGCGCGCGGGCTGCGCTCGGTGCTGCGCCACGACCCGGACAAGATCATGGTGGGCGAGATCCGCGACCCGGAAACCGCGCAGATCGCGGTACAGGCCGCGCTCACCGGCCACCTGGTGTTTACCACCGTGCACGCCAACAACGTGTTCGACGTGATCGGCCGTTTCATGCACATGGGGGTGGACCCGTACAGTTTCGTGTCGGCGTTGAACGGCGTGCTGGCGCAGCGCCTGGTGCGCATCAGTTGCCCGCACTGCAGCGCGCCGTATCAACCCGACGATGCGCTGTTGACCGACTCCGGCCTGACCCGTGAGGCAACGGCGGCCTACGACTTTCGCGCCGGCAACGGTTGCGGCCAGTGCCGCGGCTCCGGCTTCAAGGGGCGCAAGGCGATTTCCGAAATCCTCAACCTGAACGATGAAATCCGCGAGCTGATTGTGGCGCGCGAACCGATCCGCAAGATCAAGGACGCGGCGCGCCGCAACGGCACGCGCTACCTGCGCGAAGGCGCGCTGGAACTGGTGGCCAACGGCGAAACCACCCTGCAGGAGATCAACCGTGTCACCTTTGTGGCGTGACCGCCTGACGCTGGCCATTGCGCCGCAGCGCATCGTGCTGGTGCGCACGCACGGCTGGCTGCGCCCGCACGTGGTGGCAAAAAACATCGTCGATGTGCCCGCTGACGGCGGCTGGCAGGCAGCGCTCGACACCCTTGCCACCGTGTTGCAGCAAGAACCCCAATGGCACGGTCTGGCCGTGCATGCGGTACTGTCCAACCACTTCGTGCGCTATCAGCTGATCCCGTGGAGCGCACAGATCAGCAACGCCGACGAACGCGCCGCGTACGTGCGCGCGAGCTTTGCCCAGGTGTATGGGGATACCGCAGCGCAATGGGCCTATTCCGTCAGCAACACGCGGCGCGGCGCGGCCTGGTTTGCCGGCGCGGTGGACCAGCCGCTGCTGACGCAACTGGAAGACGTGCTGGGGCAGTCGCAATCACCACTGCGCTCGGCAGCGCCATACCTGATGCCGGCCTACAATCAGGCCCGCCGCGCGATCAAGGAAAAAGACCTGTGGTTCGTGCAGGTGGAACCGCAGAAATTACTGCTGTTGCTGATTCTCGACGGCCACTGGCACGCCGTCGGCACTCATCCGGTCGATGCCGACTGGCCTGCGCAACTGCCGCTGCTGCTGGAACGCGAATGGCATCTGTACGGCACCGGCACCATGCCGCGCAAGTTGGTGATCACCGCACCCGACACCCCACCGGCTACACTGGATGAAGCCGGTCAATGGCAGGTGCAGCGGTTGCCGCTGCGACCCCATGCGGGACTCGACACCGACAGCGCAGCGCCGTATGCCATGGCGCTGGGGATCTGACATGAGCCTGCCCGCGCTTGCTCTCGATTTCAAACGCACGCCGCGACCCTGGGCGTGGCTCGGTGTACTGTTGCTGGTGATCGGTGCCGCCTGGCTGGCTCAGGTAGTGAATAGCTCCCGTGCGCTGAGCGGCCAGATCGACCTGGCCGAAGCGCGTCAGCACGTCATGGCGCGCCACAGCAAAATCAAACCGGCCGCACCGCCGCTGGATGCCGACGCCCTGCAGCAACAGATCAAGCAGGCGAATGCGATACTGCAGCAACTGGACCTGCCGTGGAACGCGCTGTTCCAGACCCTGGAAACCACGCGCGACAAGGACGTCGCCTTGCTGACCATCCAGCCGGATGCCGCCAAACATCGCGTGCGTATCGGCGGAGAAGCCAAAAATCTGGCGCAATTGCTGGGGTATATCGCGCATCTGGAGCAGGGCCGCGTACTCAGGCACATCTACCTGACCAGCCACGAAATACGCACCCAGGATGCCGAACAACCGGTGCGCTTCACCCTAGTCGCCGACTGGACGGATCAGCCATGAATACCCTGTCCACTATAGTGCGCCGTCTGTACGCCAGCCTGGGCTGGCCCGGTGTGGCGGGCCTCGCCATGCTGCTGCTGGCGGGTGGCATCACGCTCTCCCTCGTGCAACCCAAAACAGCCCAGCTGGCCGAACTGAAACAGGCCAACCAGTCCCTCAAAACCCGCATTGCCCAGGCCGCGCGCGACGGGATTCCGGCCACCGGCAGCCAGGACGACCTGACTCGCTTCTACGGCTTTTTTGATGGGCCCGCCACCACGCAGTGGCTGAATAAACTGTATGCCGCGGCGGCCGCACAGGACCTGGTGCTGACGCAAGGCGAATACCGCATGACACCGGATCGTACCGGCAAACTGGCGCGCTACCAGATCACCCTGCCGGTCAAAGGCAGTTATGTGCAAATCCGCCGCTTTGTGGCGCAGGTGCTGAACGAGGTGCCGGTGGCGGCGCTGGAAGATATCAGTTTCAAACGCGAAACCATCGGCACCACACAGCTTGAAGCGCACATCAAGCTGACGCTGTTCCTCAACGCGGATCGCGCGGGGGTGCATTGATGGCCATGACATTGCGTACCCGCCGCATATTGCTGGGCGCCGCACTGGCAGCCACGCTGATCGCTGTGGCGTGGACCCACCAGCAAAGCGAGGACGAAGCGGTATCTGCGGTGGTGGCACCCGTCAGGGAAAAAACCGCACGCCGCGTCGATACGCGCGCCGACGTGCATCTCGCGCTGGATAAACTGCACCGCAAAGACGATGCCAAATTGGCCGGTATCCAGGACGTCTTCCAGACGCAATCCTGGTATGTGCCGCCGCCACCGCCGCCCGATTTACCCGCCATACCACCACCGCCACCAGCACCACCACCACTGCCGTTCGCCTATATGGGCCAGCTGCTGGACAACGGCAAACTGACGGTCTTCCTCACCCGCCAGGACCAGAATTACGCCGTCAAGCCGGGCGATACCCTCGACGGCACCTATCGCGTGGACAGCGTTGAAGCACAACGCGTGGTGTTCACTTATTTACCGCTCAACATGCAGCAGACGCTCGCCACAGGAAATTTGAATTGATGAAAATGATCAGAACAATTGGTTTGGGACTGCTGCTGGCGCTGCTGCTGGGTGCATGCACGGCCGGGCGCCGCGCCTTTGACGAAGGGCGCGACCACATTCATCACGGCAATATCGAAGCCGGCCTCGCCGCGCTGGAGAAAGCGCAGCAGCAGAACACCGGCAACATCGAATACAAAAGCTATTACCTGCGCCAGAAGGAACTGTATATCCGGCAACTGCTGAACCGCGGCGATGCCGAACGCGCGGCCAAGAAATATGCCGATGCCGATGCCACCTACCAGCATGTGTTCCAGTACGACCCCGGCAACCAGCACGCCAGCGATGCGATCAAGGGCATCCGTCACGACCGTCGTCACGATGCCATGGTGGTGGATGCCGCCAAGCTGCTGAAGGCGGGCAAGACCGAGGAAGCCCAGGCCATCGTACACACCGTGCTGGCCGAAGACCCACGCCAGGAAGCCGCACGCAAAATTGCGCGCGAACTGGAACAGCGCGCCGCCACCCAAAAATCCGCCGAACCGGCGCTGGGTGCGGCGTTTCGCAAGCCGATTTCGCTGGAATTCCGCAACGCCAGCTTGCAGGCCATCTTCGAAGTCATTTCGCGCGCCACGCAAATCAATTTCGTGTTCGACCACGATGTACGGCCCGATCTGAAATCGACCATCTTCGTGAAAAACACCACCATCGAGGATGTCATCAATCTGCTGATGGTGACCAACCAGTTACAGATGCGCGTGCTCAGCGCCAATACCGTGCTGATCTATCCCAACACCCCCGCCAAGGCGCGCGAATACCAGGAACTGATGGTGCGCGCGTTCTATCTGGGCAACGCCGACGTGAAACAGACCCTCAACATGATCAAGACGCTGGTCAAGACCCGTGACGTGTTCATCGACGAAAAGCTCAACCTGCTGGTGATGCGCGATACCCCGGACGCCATCCGCCTGGCCGAAAAACTCATCGCCACGCAGGACCGCGCCGAGCCGGAAGTGATGCTGGAAGTGGAAGTGCTGGAAGTGAAACGCAGCCGCCTGATGGATCTGGGCATTCAGTACCCCAACACGTTTACCGCATTGAACATCGCCAATCAGACCACGCAGACCTTCCAGGGCGGTACCGCGGTGGTCAGCGCGCCGTCGCAGACCCAGAACATCCTCACCGTCGACACCCTGAAAAATCTGGGCGCGGGGAATATCGCGGTCTCCCCCAATCCGCAATTGAACCTGAAAAAAGAAGACGGCGACGTGCAGATTCTCGCCAACCCGCGCATCCGCGTGATGAACAAGCAGAAAGCCAAGATTCATATCGGTGACAAGGTGCCGGTGATCACCACCACCAGCACCGCCAATGTGGGGGTATCGGAATCGGTAAGTTACCTGGACGTGGGCCTGAAGCTGGATGTGGAACCGACCGTGTATCTGGATAATGAAGTCGGCATCAAGGTTGGGCTGGAAGTCTCCAACATCGTGCGTGAAATCCGCAGCAACAGCGGCACGCTTACCTATCAGATCGGTACCCGCAATGCGGATACCGTGCTGCGCCTGAAAGACGGCGAGACACAGATACTGGCCGGGTTGATCAGCGACGAGGACCGCCGCAGCGCCAGCAAGATTCCCGGCCTGGGCGACCTGCCCATGCTGGGTCATCTGTTCTCCACCCATCATAACGAGGCCAACAAGACCGAGATCATTCTGCTGATCACACCGCACATCATCCGCAACCTGACGCGCCTGGATGCGAACCAGAGCGAATTTGCCGCGGGCACCGAGTCCTCGGTGGGCGGCGCTCCGTTGACCTTGCGTCAGAGCACCCCGGAACCTGCATCCGCTCCCCCACTATCTTTACCCGGGGCAGCGGTGCCCGCCGCTTCCGCAGCGAGCACGGCAAACGCCGCGCTCGCGCTGTCGATGACCAGCGTACCGAATGTCGCCAAAGGGCAGGAGTTCAATGTGCTGGTGCAGGCCAGCGCCAGCAGCGATGTGAAATCGCTGGCATTCGATTTCGGCTACGATCCGGCGCGCGTGGAAGTGGTGCGCGTGACCGAGGCGGCGTTCATGAAACAAGGTGGCGCAACCACCGAATTCAAAGGCGAACCGGTCAAGGGCAGCGGGCGCTTGACGATCAATGTCAGCCGTCCCAGCGGCGGTGCGCGTGGCGCTGGCGCCGTGGCTGTCATCGTGCTGCGGGCGCTGACGGATAGCACCGCACCGACACCCTTGCGTGTCGACAATGCGCAGGCACAGGATGCGGCGGGCGCAGCCGTGGGGATCGCCCTGCCCGCACCCGTGCCGGTCACCATCACGCCGTGATGAGCGCGCGCGGCTTCACGCTGATCGAGCTGCTGGTCACCGTGGCCATTGTGGGGCTGCTGGCCACCATTGCCTTGCCGATGACCGAGCTGAGCGTGCAGCGTTCCAAAGAGCAGGAACTGCACCGCGACCTGCGCGAAATCCGCACCGGCATCGATGCCTACAAGAAAATGTGGGATGAAGGCCGTATCCAGAAAGGCCTGGGCGACTCCGGCTATCCGAAATCGCTGGCGGTGCTGGTGGAGGGCGTGGAAGATTTCAAAAGCCCAAAGCGCAGCAAAATCTATTTCCTGCGCCGTATTCCACGCGATCCGTTCAGCCGCGACACCACCAGCCCGGCGGCGGATACCTGGGGCAAGCGCTCATACAAAAGCCCGCCCGACGACCCGCAGGAAGGCGATGACGTGTACGACGTGTACACACTGAGCAAGGGCGTGGGCCTGAACGGCGTACCGTACCGGGAATGGTGATGTCCCGGAAAACAGCGCGCGGGTTTACGCTGATCGAGCTGCTGGTGGTGATGGCGATCATCGCCCTGCTGTTGTCGATTGCCACCCCGCGCTATTTCAACAGTGTGGAAAAAACCAAGGAAGCCGTGCTGCACCAGGACCTGTCGACGATGCGCGACGCCATCGATAAGTATTACGGCGATACCGGCAGCTATCCTGACAACCTCAATGATCTGGTCAGTAAAAAATACCTGCGCAAGCTGCCGGTTGATCCGGTCACCGACAGCGCCAGCACTTGGGTGGTGGTGCCACCCAGCGACGCGGATAAAGGCGGTGTGTACGATCTGCACAGCGGCGCGCCCGGCAACGGCCGCGACGGCACGCCGTATTCGGACTGGTAAACCATGTATCAGCGCGGCTTTACCTATCTGATCGTCTTATTCATGGTGGCGATCATGGGGGCGGTGCTGGCGGCCACCTCGATGGTGTGGCACACGGTCGCGCAACGCGACAAGGAACAGGAACTGCTCTTCGCAGGCCACGCCTTCCGGCGTGCGATCGGGCTGTATTACGAGCGTACCCCGGGCACAGCCAAGCAGTACCCGAAAAAGCTGGGTGACCTGCTGGAAGACAAGCGTCAGGTCGGCCTGACCCGCTATTTGCGCAAAATCTACATCGATCCGTTCACGGCCAGCAAGGAATGGGGCCTAGTGCCCGGCCCCGGCGGTACCATCATGGGAGTGTACAGCCGCTCGGATGCCGTCCCGATCAAGACCGGCAACTTCGACAAGGCCGATCAGGACTTCGCGGGGAAAGGCAGCTACCAGGACTGGCAGTTTGTTTATGCGCCGACACAAGTCATTCCGTCTGCGGCGACGCTGCCACCTGTAGGGCCGCTACCGGGCAGTACGTTACCAGCGACACCCAAATAAAGTAATAAAGGTAAAAAAAGATGGCCAGAGTTTCCCCCGGCCATGAATACCACGCTCGCTGCTTGCTTAAATTGCCATGTCTAATTATCTGGCATACGTTTAATCGTCGTGACCAGTACGGTGATCCTCTGCATCCTGGGCATGTTGCTCGACCTGCGCATGATCGAAATCAAACATGCTCATCAGGTCACCAATGGCCGGACGGTTGAGGGGCACGTAGGGGTTGTTTTTGCTGGCGATAGGATCGGGCAGATTATCGCGGCTGCGCTTCGACAACGGGTTGAGACCCCAGTTTTTCTCGATGAATTTCAAAATGGAGGCATGATCGTTATAAACGTGATCAACATGGCCTTTTTTGGCCAGCGGAGAAACCACGATCAATGGAATCCGCGTGCCGTCACCAAAGAAATCAACAGGCTGGATGTAGCCTGAATCATAGTAGCCACCGCCTTCGTCTGTAGTCACGATAATGGCTGTTTTCGCCCATGCCTTCTTGTCGCTTTTGACGCGCTTGATAATATCGGCCACGAAATTTTCGAAATCCGACATGGTCGCGTTGGCTGGATGACCGGCCTTGCTTTCAAACGGCCGGATGAAAGACACTGCTGGCAAGGTTTTGTCTTGCGTCACATCCTTATAGAACTGTGTAACGTCCTGCAGGTTGTTTTTCAGCGGGGTCGTCATGATGCCGGTAAAACCGGTCAGCGGATCACAAATGGTGCAATACTCTTTAGTCGGCGTGATGCCGTCATTACGCCCACCGCTATACCATTTCCACGAAACGCCTTTAGCCGATAAGGCTTCGGCGATGGTAGGTATCGTCTGCGGCGGCAGGGTGAATTTGTCTGCCCCCAAAGGCTTTACCACGCCCGAAGCGGTATAACCCAGCCCGTAGTTGTTCAACAGATAATAGGTATGCGGTGCGCAATTGCCATTGTTAAAGGCATTGCCGGGTACCGAATTGATGTAATCCATGATCGGTGCAACACCCGGCTGGGTAAGATCGGAACAATCCACATACGAGCCACCCTGGTAGCCGTCCTGTTTGTAAAAGTTATTGGTACCAGGTTGCGGGTCCGGGTTCTCGATCTGATTGGCAGGTGGCATATCCGGCGCGCCATTCAGGTTGTGAAACGCGACGTCACCCGTGGCAATGGCAATAAAGTTCGATCCGGTGCCGCCCATGATGGACTGGTGATAATTGTCACTGATTGCGTAATGATCAGCCATGGCTTTGAATAACGGTGCATCGCCGGTACTCATGTTATAAAACCCCATTGCTTCCCCACCCTGAAAAGTATTGCCGGGCGTGGGTGCTGGTGCACCATTCTGTGGCCCGATACCAACGGTCTGATCGACCCATGCAAACAAGTCGTGTTTACCCTTGTCGGCTTGTTGCCACATCTGGAAAAAACGATGCATCGGATCGCCTGTATGGGCGTCATAGGAAACATACTTGGTAATCTGGAACGGTCCATTCGGCAGATCAGCCGGGAAGCGCGCATCGGGAACGCCGGGAGGTTGTCCCGTTGCATAAGTCGTCGCAGGTTGCAGCAAATGTGCATAGGGTCCGGTCAACAGCGGGTCAATGCGGTAGCTATTGAGGTTGGACGCCTGTTGCTGTGCCGCCAACGAGAAATTCGGGCCGGGAGTGCCATCCGCATTGATGATTCCTTTGGACAGCAAGTTAGCCACGGTTTGCCCATGGCGCGGCTTGTAACCCCCATACAAGTTATCGAAGGTGTGATTTTCACCAATAATCACGATCACATGTTCAATTGGCGTTCTTGTCTTTACGCGATCACCGGAATGATCGTTATCACCATTTTCATCCATGGCATGCGCTGTGCCAAATTGCCAGATCATGGCAATACTCAGCGCCAAGGCCGATAATTTCGGTCTGTCATTCATTTTCATCAGGAACTCCCTATGGTTGTTCAATGGTTGAATTTCATGGTTATCGAGCCTCATCGTGTCCACATAATGGAAATCGGCCCTCTTTGCCTCGCAAAGTATTAGCGCAGATTGAAGCTGCGCAAAGGCAATCTTAGACAGCAAAAATGACAATGCCGGTAAGATTTATTGACACAATATTTACAATGCTGGAGACACTCCAATCATGCGAAGTGAAATGAATAAATGACCGGAATTTAACCATTTAATATTATGAGGAGCGCCCTCAAATACCACATAACCCATCCGAAATTGACGTTAAACTAAGATCGTTTCATTTTGCTTTGCTAGCTTACCGTTGCTTTTATGCGCCATAAATCGAATCAATTTATAAAGCTCTGGAAAATCTCATCATGGATGGTATAACCGACCATAACCTTCTGATCACACAAGAGGCAGCCGCCTTGCTTCAACCCTACATGCGCCATCAATCCGCCATGAATTGGCTTGTGCATGACCGGCAGCGTAGTCCTGTCATCCCGTTTATATTGTTACAGGGTGATTACTACTATCGCGAGCGCGATCTGATCTCGTTTATCACCCACACCCTGGATGCAAAAGCACGTTTTATCCGCATTAATCACTTGCTCCACGCCGACCATCGGAAATCACCCGAACGCCGCAGAAAAAATGAACGCAGAAAAACGAAAATGATTACCTTGAAGCCAGGGATTGAACGCCGACAAGCGCGAAATCCGGATCGTCGGCAGAGCACCGATATGGATCGGCGCACCCGTCCATCAGAATCAGAAGCCAAACGGCAATGTAATCAGTAGGCGGCACAAGCCTGGCCGCTTAGCCATTGGACGGTGAGGTTCAGTGCGATGCGGGCCATGGAGCCATTGGCCGCCTCGACGCTGGTGGCGATGATTTGCAGGTTGAGTGTGTGGCTAGGGTGGCTAGGGTTGTCAGGGCTGTTTTCTGTTTCCGGGTCGTTCGGCACGCTCAGGGTCAGGCGGTTGAGGTTCCAGCCGGTGAGGTTGAGGGGGGTGTCGTCGCTCTGGATGGTGAGGCTGTTCTTGCCGTCGCTCACGATGGCGCCTGCCGGCAGGCCCAGCAGGGTGGTGGTCAGTTGGCCGGGGTCGTGCGCGGCCAGTTGGGCTGTGATCTGCGGCAAGGCGATCGGGCTGCCGGCAAAGCCGTACACGGTGCCGGCACTCTGCGGCAGGGTTTCGATGAGGCTGGGGGCATTGATCATTGCGCCACGTGCGGTGCGGGTGTCGGTGCCGTTGATCAGTTGTACGCTCAAGGTATGGGCGGCGCCATCGCCCTGGAAGCTGTAGTGGAGCGTTTGCCAGTTGAGGCTGTCAACGCTGGCGTTGCTGTAGGTGCCGAGCAGTTGGCTGTCGAGGTAGACGCCGATCTGGGTGTTGGCGCTACTCAAGCCCGGCTGGCCTGCATAGTCGAAACTGAAGGTGTATTGCGCGCCGGCAAGGGTATTGATGTTCTGCGCAATGCCGGGCGCCTGGTCTTGACTGTCAGCGCCGTTGGTCAGTTCCAGCCATGGCTGGTCTGCGTTGTTGTCGGTAGGGTTCGCGCCTTCCCAATGGGTGAAGTTCAGGTTGCGGCTGACGCTGCCGGTGGGCGGGGTGAGGGTGAGCGTGGGCACCTGGGCAATGGCGTCGACCTCCACGGTCAGATTCTGGCTGATGCTGGCGCTGCTGCCACCTACGGATTCGGCGGCGGTGGCGGTGAGTTGCAGGGTGAGCATGCCGTTATAGTCGGCGGGCGGCGTGATCGACAAGGCGCCGGTGTGCCAGCCGGTGATGTTGGCAACCGGCTGGGCGGTGGTGACGGTGAAGCTGTAAGTGCCGTCGGTCAGCATACTGCCGACCGGCATGCCGGCCAGCGCAAGCTGCAGGGTTTCGGAGCCGTCGGTGTCGACCAGGGCGGCATTGATGCTTAAGGTTGCGCCTTTTGGCAAGCTTGAGCAGTCTGACGGCTTCTATTGATCCGGCCAGCTGAAGTTTGAAGTTTTCATGCTGCATATTTCACGCGATATTTCACGCGCGCATCCTGGAAATATTTTTTGACGCGTTCAGGTGAATTCTCCAGTGTCTGCATGTGCTCGGTTGTAACGGCTTTCAGCGTGGCTTTGGTACGCACCGGAACCTTCGAATAAATAGCCTGTTTCAAGTCAGCGTTAAGCCGCTCTTCCGGGTTCAATTCGGGGCTGTAGCTGGGCAGGTAGAACAACTCGATCTTGTCTTTATGCGTCTCCACCCAAGCCTTGACCGGCTTGCTGTGATGCACCCGCAGGTTATCCAGAATCAGGAACACTTTCTTCCCCGCGTCCTGGACCAGCGCTGCCAGAAATTCGATCAGCCTGTCCGAGTTGAATGCCTCATCAATAATCATCCAGCGTGTCTTGCCCTGGTTAGTGACGGTGGCGATCATCGACAGTTTCTGGCGCGTGCCGCCCACTGCAAAGGTCACCGGTGTTTTACCCGCCGGTGCGTAACACCGGCCACGCACATCGGTGTTCACGACCGCTGTCTCGTCGCCCCAGTGAATCTCGGCACCTTCGGACTTGGCGCGTTTCTCTATCTCTGGGTATTGCTGGTCTAGCCACTCCTGCACGGCCTCGGGCCGTTGCTCATAGGCTTTCTTGATCGGCTTTTGCGGGGTAAACCCCCAGCGTCTGAGGTAGTTGCCAACACCGCGCACCGACAACGTGATTGCGCATTCGCGCTCAATCAGCTGCATGACGGCTGCCCGGTTCCACAGCGCAAATTCCATCTTCAGTTGCTCCGGTCGCTTGTCGCAGATGATTTGCCGAACCCGGCGCTCTTGTTCATCAGTCAGGCGGCGACCTTCGCCAGCTTGTCTGCCGCGTGGTGTGGGCTTGAGCGTTTCCGATCCGCCCTGTGCGTAGCGGTCAATCGCGCTACGCACGGTCGGGTAGGAGAGACCACTCAACTCGACAATACGCATCACACCCATTCCTTTGCGATGCAATCGCACGACCTGCTTACGCCGTTCGTGCAGTTGCTCCAATGTTTGAAATCTTGCGTCTTCTTTATCCATGCGGGTGGGACTGAAATATATGCCCTAAGTTCAATCTTCATCGTGCCGTGTCAATAGCTTGAATTCCTTGGTATAACGTGCACGAACGCGTTGGGGATTCTTCATGCGTCTTTCCATCTGACACCTCCTTGGCTATTGTCACCATTTAAAAGTGCCCGGGAAACCCGGGTTAGCTCAGGTAGACCCCAGTTATTCTTATATTTTTATGTTTTTCGTCCTCATTTGTTTTGTTTGTTCTTGTGTATTCTAATTTCAATATTTTGGCCAATCATCGCTAGATGGTATATCCAATTGTTTAAGATAATCGTCTATGGAATTTGTAATGTCATGACCGTATAACCCTTGGCAATTTAATCTCGAAATAACCCTACCCGAATTTTCAACGATGACACCATCTCCACCGCAAAGGCCGCTTTCAGTATCGCATCCGCCACTGTTTGGCGAAACGGGTTGATATTGAAAATCATATACAGCGTAAGAGTACATTCCACTCTTGAACCGAATAAAACTCCTGGAATTCGGAGTGGAACCTGATTGATTGCCTTCAACAAATTTTGTGTATTGTTTTCCGTTCATTGGAATCGAAATCTCAATATGGTTTTCCCGCCCAAACCGATATTGGATATATCCGCCGTTGGTTAAAGATTTCGATGCACAGACTGACACCACTTTTGCGTGCCCGACAGGGCAGGAAAAAACTATTTTTTCATCACCTTTACATAGAGACTCAGAGGCTAATGTCATTGGTGAAAACAAGAACGCCATAAATTGCAAAATAAAAATAAAGGACTTACACATATTGGGCCTTGGCGCAAAATATTAAAAAATTGTACTTAAACGTTTAATCTATTTTTTTAACAAAACGAACTGCTAGATTCCTTTCTACCCGGGCAATTCGCCCTCCCTCCCCTGCTCGCTTCTTTCACTGTTCACTCGCTCGGCGCTGTCGCGCTGTCTTTGCTCAGGATCACCGACAGATTGCTCAGGCTGGCCGCATCCAGCATGGTCGTTTTGTCTGTACCGAGGAAACCGCTCAACCAGCTTGATCCGCCATCGCTCCAGGCACTCGCGCCGTCATCGAAGAGGAAGTCGTCCGGGTGGGCGCTCCAGTCCATCACCGGTTTGATTTTGATTGTATCGTCATCCTGGTCCGAATCTTGATTCAGGTCGCTGTAGGCGCTCCATTGGGGCAGGAGCGCGGTGGCCGGGTAGTTGCTGCTGACCGGCATCAGCGGGCTGGCGACGATGATGGGGTTGCTGTGCGGTTTGAGTATCTGTGAGATGGCTGGGGGGTTGATGTAGCTCACATACGGGTTCACGCCCACCGGGGTGGCACAGGCCTGGCCGCTTAGCCATTGGACGGTGAGGTGCTGTGCGATGCGGGCCATGGAGCCATTGGCGGGTTCGACGCTGGTGGCGATGATTTGCAGGTTGAGGGTGTGGCTGTGGTTGTCATGGCTGTTTTCAGTTTCCGGGTCGTTCGGCACGCTCAGGGTCAGGCGGTTGAGGTTCCAGCCGGTGAGGTTGAGGGGGGTGTCGTCGCTCTGGATGGTGAGGCTGTTCTTGCCGTCGCTCACGATGGCGCCTGCCGGCAGGCCCAGCAGGGTGGTGGTCAGTTGGCCGGGGTCGTGCGCGGCCAGTTGGGCTGTGATCTGCGGCAAGGCGATCGGGCTGCCGGCAAAGCCGTACACGGTGCCGGCACTCTGCGGCAGGGTTTCGATGAGGCTGGGGGCATTGATCATTGCGCCACGTGCGGTGCGGGTGTCGGTGCCGTTGATCAGTTGTACGCTCAAGGTATGGGCGGCGCCATCGCCCTGGAAGCTGTAGTGGAGCGTTTGCCAGTTGAGGCTGTCAACGCTGGCGTTGCTGTAGGTGCCGAGCAGTTGGCTGTCGAGGTAGACGCCGATCTGGGTGTTGGCGCTACTCAAGCCCGGCTGGCCTGCATAGTCGAAACTGAAGGTGTATTGCGCGCCGGCAAGGGTATTGATGTTCTGCGCAATGCCGGGCGCCTGGTCTTGACTGTCAGCGCCGTTGGTCAGTTCCAGCCATGGCTGGTCTGCGTTGTTGTCGGTAGGGTTCGCGCCTTCCCAATGGGTGAAGTTCAGGTTGCGGCTGACGCTGCCGGTGGGCGGGGTGAGGGTGAGCGTGGGCACCTGGGCAATGGCGTCGACCTCCACGGTCAGATTCTGGCTGATGCTGGCGCTGCTGCCACCTACGGATTCGGCGGCGGTGGCGGTGAGTTGCAGGGTGAGCATGCCGTTATAGTCGGCGGGCGGCGTGATCGACAAGGCGCCGGTGTGCCAGCCGGTGATGTTGGCGACCGGCTGGGCGGCGGTGACGGTGAAGCTGTAGGTGCCGTCGGTCAGCATACTGCCGACCGGCAAGCCGGCCAGCGCCAGCTGCAGGGTTTCGGAGCCGTCGGTGTCGATCAGGGCGGCATCGATGCTTTGCAGGGCGATGCTGCTGCCCTGGTTGCCGACGTCCAGCGGCTGGATCTGGCTGAGCGCGATATTGTCGATCATCGTGCCGTCGTGGCCGTCGTGACCTTCGTGACCGTCGTGACCTTTGGCATGCGTGGCGACGATGCTGATGGTTTGATTGGCGCCGGTACCGACGAAGCTGATATTGGCGTGTTGCCAGTTAAGCGCGGTATCAGGACTGGTGGGGTCGTAGCTGGCGACTTGTTCGCCGTCGATCAGGATGCTGATGCTGGTTGATGCGGCATCGAAGCCAAGCTGGCCTGCCAGATCGAAGCTGAGTGCATAGGTGTCGCCGGCGACGGTGCTTACCTGGCGGCGGATGCCCAGCGTCCGGGCCTCCCCTGTGCTGTCGAGTTCCAGGAATTTGCTGCCGTCTCCCGGTGCGGCGCTGACTGCATAGCTCTGGCCGTCGGCTGCTTTCATTGTGTCGCCGCTGGCCCACACTTCGAAACCGCTCTGCTCACTCGGGTGCTGATCCTCTTGGGTGATCAGGTTCCAGCCGTCCAGTACGCTGCCCTTGACCAGCACGGGTTGCAGGTTCGCACCGGCATCGGGTGCATCTTCCCAGCCGGTGTCGAACAGTTGCTGGGTGGCGCTGAGGGGGCCGAGCGCAAGGGTTGGAGCGGTCGCCACGGCGGTGATGTCGATATTGACCAGCGCCGCGTTGCTGTTGAGGATGCCGTCGGTTGCGGTGTAGCCGAGTTTAAATTTATCCTGATCCTAGTTATTATTGCGCGGACTAATTTAATGCGTGGGCGACGTGGCATGGTTTCTCCAATAATAATGCGATACAGTTAGTTGCTTACCTCAGGGCTGTATGATCGTAATTGGCGGATCTTCAAATTGGATAGTCACTGCGGAGGAAGAATTGATTGTTGAGGGAGTGAGCGCACCGGTGTTAGCGTTAATGCGGTAAATAAAAATGCTGCACAAGCCTTTCCAATCATCTTCTAATGTCTTCACAAAAGCGAAGGTACCAAGGGGGTTGATAGTGATAGATAGTGGTTTCTTTCCTTCCGCGAAAGGCCCCCCTGGGACGGGAGTGAGCGCGCCTGTGGTGGCGTTTATTCGAAAGGCAGTAACGTTGCCATTTTGCGTGCTAACAGCGTTCGTCACATAAAGGAAAGTACCTGCAGGATTGACCGTAACGGAAGTAGAGAAACCATCTGTGGCTAACGAACTACCGGGGATAGGGGTGAGGCTGCCGGTAGTCGTGTTGACGCGGTAGGCTGTGATTTTCTTGCTGAGGTAGCCAGCCCTTTGGTCAGCGTCATATGCCTGATAGTCAAAGGTACCTGCGGAGTTCGACATAACGGAGTTTGGAACATTTAAACTTAAGAAAAATGGCGGCTTGTCTGGGACGGGCGTGAGCGCTCCAGTGTCAGCGTTGATGCGGTAGGTTGATGCATGATCCACATAAGCGAACGTGCCTGCGGGGTTGAACTCGACGAAGGATGGTCCCTCTGCTTCTTCTGCAGCGAATGGACTCCCGGGGACGAGGGTAAGTGCGCCGGTGGTGGCGTTGATGCGGTAGGCCAAAACGTCACCACCACCGTTGCCTTTTGCACTCGGATAGCCTTCCACCACGTAGGCGAAAGTGCCTGCGGGATTGATCGTTACGAAGAAGGGGTTCTCTTCTTCTCCAGTAGCGAATGGGCTACCCGGGACGGAGATGAGTGCGCCGTTGGTAGCGTTTATGCGGAAGACTGAGACGTTCTTGCTCTGGAAATTTGGAACATAGGCGAAAGTGCCGGTGGGGTTAACCGTGAAGGATGAGGGACTACTTCCTGCGGCGAATGGACTACCCGGGACAGGGGAGAGTGCGCCGGTGGTGGCATTGATGAGGTAAGCCGAGACATTACCGCTGCTACTGTGTACCACATAGACATATTCCGATCGCGGAGCTTGAACCGCTGGTACATTGGCCGCCTTAGTTGATGTTGCTATTTCATGGACATTTTCCAATCCTGATACATGCGTAGAATTGGTACTACCAAAATTCGAAGTCAACTCGGATATACGATTGTGATATGCGAGGATTACACAGGCAGTATTTTGACAACTGTTGCGATCCTTTATCCATTTTTTCTGAGCTTGTCGTGTGGGCTCGGACTTCTTTTCGTCTTGTAACGCAGTTTTGTATGCTTTACTCAAATCCTCATCCAGTCTTGAAAGATCAACATTCCCACAGATCATCTTTTCAATCTTAGTGCTTGCTTTTTCACAATCAAAGCTCGCTGCCTGTGCCGTTGCCATGAAAGCTGACCAGCCAAAAACAATCCAGGCGATTCGTTTCATATCTTGTGCCCCATTTTTAGTTCTGAAACTCATAATTGGAGGTGAACTCTGAATGTCGCAAAGAGGCCGACACTTGTCCTATACACCGCATATTCCACCGCTCTTAAACGTTCATTAGAAAATAACCGGGGCCACAGTAAACTTAAACAGATATCAACTGTTTTTTTCCTCCAGCCAACATCTTCTTTGCCGTCATTCTCCGTCCGGTCAAGCTTCGATTTCCACTTCAAACCGCCCATTACCTCATGACTCCTCAAAAGAGGTCTTTGCCACACTCAACCGAGCTTATTACTTTCTGCAGCTTGGATAATTCGCCCCCCGCCCGCTTCTTTCACTGTTCACTCGCTCGGCGCTGTCGCATTGTCTTTGCTCAGACTCACCGACAGATTGCTCAGGCTCGCCGCATCCAGCATAGTCGTTTTGTCTGTACCGAGGAAACCGCTCAACCAGCTTGATCCGCCATCGCTCCAGGCACTCGCGCCGTCATCGAAGAGGAAGTCGTCCGGGTGGGCGCTCCAGTCCATCACCGGTTTGATTTTGATTGTATCGTCATCCTGGTCCGAATCTTGATTCAGGTCGCTGTAGGCGCTCCATTGGGGCAGGAGCGCGGTGGCCGGGTAGTTGCTGCTGACCGGCATCAGCGGGCTGGCGACGATGATGGGGTTGCTGTGCGGTTTGAGTATCTGTGAGATGGCTGGGGGGTTGATGTAGCTCACATACGGGTTCACGCCCACCGGGGTGGCGCAGGCCTGGCCGCTTAGCCATTGGACGGTGAGGTTCTGTGCGATGCGGGCCATGGAGCCATTGGCCGCCTCGACGCTGGTGGCGATGATTTGCAGGTTGAGGGTGTGGCTGGGGTTGTTGCTGTCATGGCTGTGTTCAGTTTCCGGGTCGTTCGGCACGCTCAGGGTCAGGCTGTTGAGGTTCCAGCCGGTGATGTTGAGGGGGGTGTCGTCGCTCTGGATGGTGAGGCTGTTCTTGCCATCGCTCACGATGGCGCCTGCCGGCAGGCCCAGCAGGGTGGTGGTCAGTTGGCCGGGGTCGTGCGCGGCCAGTTGGGCTGTGATCTGCGGCAAGGCGATCGGGCTGCCGGCAAAGCCGTACACGGTGCCGGCACTCTGCGGCAGGGTTTCGATGAGGCTGGGGGCATTGATCATTGCGCCACGTGCGGTGCGGGTGTCGGTGCCGTTGATCAGTTGTACGCTCAAGGTATGGGCGGCGCCATCGCCCTGGAAGCTGTAGTGGAGCGTTTGCCAGTTGAGGCTGTCAACGCTGGCGTTGCTGTAGGTGCCGAGCAGTTGGCTGTCGAGGTAGACGCCGATCTGGGTGTTGGCGCTGGAAAGACCCGTCTTAAGAGTGAAGTAAGTGCCATTCGGACCGCCTTTTCCTCAATTTAAGGGCCATAAATAAATCCTTCATCCTCCAATTCTGGCCAAGGTCCTGAGCCTTCACCCCATGGCTGTTTAATCATTAAACCAGATGCTTTTTTGCATTCCATCTCACTAATCAAATATTTTCTGTTGAATTCAGCTTTTTCACCGTTTTTTGGAATCGCCTTTTTTTTAAATATTGATACCCCTCTCTTGTAATCTTCCCCAATTTTAGGAGGAAGTTTATGATACCAGCCATCATAAATTAAGTAAGTATATTTTTTGTCATTAAAACGCAAATGTTGTTCTCCCCAACCACTTCCATCCATTCGGCTATAAAAAAATATTCCTTTCTGATTTGTATTACTCATAGGATATTTAAATTTGATATTATGTTTATTTCCAGAGCGATATTGAGTAACATTTGTTTTTTTAGAAACGCAAATTGAAATAATTTTTTCTCCATTAACACACGAGAAATATGTCACTTCACCTTTTTCGCAAAGACTATATGCCCATGCATGAATTGGTATGAACATCAAAAATATGCATAATACTTTCATATTTTACCCAACCGAAATTGTAAAAAAAATGGATTTAGCCAGAATATGTTTGAATTTTTTGCCTCTGAATATGGTAGAGGCGATCACTTCAAACTTCACGTGGCCGAATCAATAAGTTTAAAATTACATCAATCCATGAACCTAAAAAAATCAAGTTGAAGTTCCATTAACACACGGCGAAAATCTGCTCTTGAATTTCATAGTCGCAGCACAAAGACATACCTCTTTTATTGGATATCATGTTCTTCTCCACGCCCTCCCCCGCCCGCTTCTTTCACTGTTCACTCGCTCGGCGCTGTCGCGCTGTCTTGAGCCAGGCTCACCGACAGGTTGCTCAGGCTCGCCGCATCCGGCATGGCCGTTTTGTCTGTGCCGAGGAAACCGCTCAACCAGCTTGATCCAGCATCGCTCCAGGCACTCGCGCCGTCATCGAAGAGGAAGTCGTCCGGGTGGGCGCTCCAGTCCATCACCGGTTTGATTTTGATTGTATCGTCATCCTGGTCCGAATCTTGATTCAGGTCGCTGTAGGCGCTCCATTGGGGCAGGAGCGCGGTGGCCGGGTAGTTGCTGCTGACCGGCATCAGCGGGCTGGCGACGATGATGGGGTTGCTGTGCGGTTTGAGTATCTGTGAGATGGCTGGGGGGTTGATGTAGCTCACATACGGGTTCACGCCCACCGGGGTGGCACAGGCCTGGCCGCTTAGCCATTGGACGGTGAGGTGCTGTGCGATGCGGGCCATGGAGCCATTGGCGGGTTCGACGCTGGTGGCGATGATTTGCAGGTTGAGGGTGTGGCTGTGGTTGTCATGGCTGTTTTCAGTTTCCGGGTCGTTCGGCACGCTCAGGGTCAGGCGGTTGAGGTTCCAGCCGGTGA
>JAZKBM010000003.1:0-751411 GCA_040388645.1 Pseudomonadota bacterium | reverse complement strand
ACCGCTGACCTCTTGCATGCCATGCAAGCGCTCTCCCAGCTGAGCTATACCCCCGAAAGACGCGCATTATATGGAGATACGCCAATTTTGTAAACAGTTGGACACAACAATTTTCACGCTGGAATGAGCTTTCCAGGGTTGAGCAAGCCGTGTGGATCGAATTGCGCCTTGATTAAATGCATCATTTCCAGACTGGGTGCATCAATCTCCATGCTGACATAATTTCGCTTTTCGCTGCCGATGCCATGCTCGCCGGATAACGTCCCGCCCAGTGCCAATACCTGGGCAAACAAGGCGCGCAAAGCCTGCCTTGCGTTTTCCATCTGTTGCGGGTCGGATGGCTGAACCATGATATTGACATGCAGATTGCCGTTACCTGCATGACCAAAACTGACGATGGGCAATGCAACGCGTTCACCCAGCTGGTCAATATAACCCACCAGTTCGGCCAGACGCGATACCGGCACCACCACGTCCTCATTGATTTTTAGCGGCGCGATACGCTTGACGGCATGCGACAGCGATTTGCGCGCTTGCCACAGCAGGGCAACCTCGGCGGCATTGTCTGCTTCCAGCAGCTCGAGCATCCCTTCGCCCTTAAGCGCAGTTTTGAGCGCGCTGATCTGGCGCGGCAGATCGCTCGTGGCGCCATCCGCTTCCACCATCAACAACGCTTCGGTACCTGCAGGCAAATCTGTCGCAGCACCCGCCGCCTGGATCGCTGCAAGTGAACGCTGATCCATGAACTCCAGTGCACACGGCACTACCGCCTGATTCATCACTCTTGCCACGGCCCTGCAAGCATCCTGATTGGTGGCGTAGCATACGCGCAAAGTGGCGCGTGCTTCGGGTGCGGGCAGCAGCTTAAGCGTGGCTTCGGTGATCAACCCAAGCGTACCTTCCGATCCCACCAGCAAACGCGTAAGATCATAGCCAGTCACACCCTTGGTCGTGCGGCAACCTGTGCGCAGTTCGGCACCCGTACCAGCTACCGCACGCAAGCCGAGCACATAATCGCGTGTCACGCCGTATTTCACTGCACGCGGCCCGGCAGCATTCATCGCCAGATTGCCGCCAATATGGCAATAAGGTGAACTACCCGGATCGGGTGGATAAAACAGGCCATGCGCACGCGCAGCCATTTCGATATCAGCCGTTACCACACCAGGCTGCACCACCATGTAACGGTCGGCGGGATTGAATTCGAGAATCGCGTCCATGCATTCAAAACTCACCACCGCACTGCCCGGTGCGGGCAATGCTCCACCCACGTTGCCCGAACCCGCGCCGCGCGCAATCAGTGGTATGCGATGAGCGAGTGCCACCTGCATCAACGCAACCACGTGTTCATGACTGGCGGGGAACAATACTGCATCGGGCAGACAGGATCGCGGCGTTTCATCGTGGTCATACAGCGCCAGGGTCGCTGCGTCGGTAAACACACGTTCAGCAGACAGGGCCGCGGTGAAATCCGCCAGGGCAACGCTAGACAACATGTTTAATTCTCGCTTTCAGCGGCTTCCGACAGCCACGCATCCTTGAGCATGGCATCGCTATCGGCATAACGCGCGTAGGCTTGCTGCACCAAGGCATCGTAGTCAAAGCGCGAATACGGCAACTGGGTTTGCTCTTCCAGTGTATGGCGCATCGCCTGGGTCATGGCGGGCCCCATGCCCACTACGCGTTTCGCCTGGACTATCCCGTCACTGGCATCCACCAGCGTCATTTGCACGCGTGCGCGGTCGCCGGGTGGATTGACCGGCACCGCCTGCTCCTCGGCGGGTAACTGGTGTACGTTATAGGCCACATCCGACCACTCGCACACATCCTCGATGCGATACAGCAGGAACAGCACCGGTTGCTGAACATACAAGGCGAATTCGACCGGCTGGGTGCGAAACCCGCTGATTTCTTCGGGAGTAGGATTGGTCCAGAACAACACCAGATCATGCACGCCATCGCGATAGCAGTACTGGGTCGCTTCCGGATAACTGGTATGATCGGGCGAGTAAACCTCGCCAACCTGGCGTGTGACCATCAAGCCTCCGGTGGCAGGCTCGCCATCAAATCGGCGACCATTTCCGGCTCCAGATCAAAACCTTCCTCTATGCCGGGGTTCAATGCGATACCGGCAGGCGTGCCCATTTTGCGCAACACCCAGGAAAACTCTGTAAGCAGGCCGCCACCATAACCGGGATGATTCTCGACAAACCCCTTGGCGCGCTCGGGGCTGGTAAACAGCACCAGCACTTTCGTACCGGACTCGTCATCCAGCACCAGGGGCTGCGCGCGCGTGCTGCGCTGAAAGCCTTTGATCTCGTTCGTTTCATCTTCAACCGGCATGAAAATTTGTGCATCCATCAGGTAATGAATGAAATCATCCCCCGAAACATTGCCATGCAACGCAGATTGAAGCTGTTTTTCCAAATCGTTTTTAGGTTCAAAAGTGCCTTGATTCATTGGGCTAGCTCAGAATTGTGACCTTCGAAGTGTAGCGCAATTTGGCAACCGGGCGTATCTCGACTGGCATCGCGGACGGATTTTTCTTAGAATAGCGGTCTTCATCGATTATTTGATTCAGAGGAACCAGGCATGTCCGGACATTTCCCTTTCAGCGGCAATACCAATCGCGTCAGCGTGTTCGGTTTTTACGAGCGCTACAATCTCAATCCTGCCATGCAGGAAAAATATTACAAGTGGTGGTATGACTGGGCGAAGAATTTTGTCATGGCGGACGCCGACCTCAAGGCCACCAAAGGCATGGAGTTCACTCACTATCCGTTCGGCCAGCATTCACATGTGGATTTCCATTTGCGCCAGGGCGCCTGGACCACCGCGCTGATCGACCTGGGCGGATTCATCAAGGGCACAATTCTACCCAAGCTGTCCGAAGAGCAGATGCACAAGCTTGACGAAGACCATCACCACATGCTGCATGCATTGGAAGACGAAGCCAAGAAAACGCCGCGTCCGCCACAGCCTGAGCTCGGTTGGTTCCGTCACACCTGATGCGCGCCGGCTAAGCCGGATGAACGCCACCAAACGCCGCGAAATTTTTGCACGCTTCGCGGCGGCCAATCCCCATCCCACCACCGAGCTGGAATACACCTCCCCGTTCGAACTATTGGTGGCGGTGGTGTTGTCGGCGCAAGCCACCGACAAGAGCGTCAACCTCGCCACGCGCGTCCTGTTCCCGCACGCCAATACCCCTGCTGCCCTGCTGGCACTGGGTCAAACCGGACTGGAACAATACATACAGCGCATCGGCCTGTACAAAAGCAAGGCCAAACACCTGATCGAAACCTGCCAGCTTCTGCTCAGTCGGCACAACGGGGAAGTCCCCACCACGCGCGCCGCACTCGAAGCCTTGCCTGGCGTGGGACGCAAGACCGCCAACGTGCTGCTCAATACCGCATTTGGTGAAGCGGTGATGGCAGTCGATACGCATATTTTCCGGGTCGCTAACCGGATTCCGCTGGCCCCCGGCAAAAACGTACTCGAAGTCGAGCACAAGCTGATGAAAAATATCCCGCGTGAATATCTGCAGGACGCCCACCACTGGCTGATTTTGCATGGCCGCTATATCTGCAAGGCGCGCAAACCGGATTGCCCGCATTGCCTGATTGCGGACCTGTGCGAATATCCGCAGAAAACGGCGGGCTGAGATGAGCGTTGCCACCGGCCTCGCCATCGGCAGCACGCCGACCTCGGACCTCGCCACCCAGGCCGTGGCACAAGCCATGCAGCGTGCCGATATCAGCCACCCCAATAGCGTGCTGCTGTTTTTGTCTGCCGATTTCGCCCATGACCCGCAACCAGCACTGCTCGCCGCCTCGCGCCAGAGCCAGTGCATGCAGATTGTCGGATGCAGCGCAGCAGGCATATTCACCGAACAAGACTGGGTACTGGATTCGCCCGCGGCGGCGGCCATGGTGTTTGGCGGCGATCTGAATCTGAGCGCCGTGCACACGCCCATTGAAGACGACCTGATCCTCGCCCTCACCGCGCCCAATGCGATTGATACCAACTGGATCGGCGCACCCGGCCAGCGCCTCGGCGCCGTATCGGGCGATGCCACCGGACGCGGCCCCTACAAGGTATGGAGCGGCGGCAAAGTCTGCCCCAGCGGACGTTGCGAGATGACCCTGCAAGGCGTGCGCGGCATGATGGGCGTATCGCAGGGCATCCGGGCGCTGACAGCGCCGACCACGGTCACCCAGGTCAACGGCTTCGACCTGCTCAGTCTGGGACGCCAATCGGCACTTAATCTGCTGGCGCGTGAACTGCCGCTGGAAGTGCGCGAACTCGACCGCATCCCGCTACATCTGATCATGGCGGCGGTCACCTTCGGCGAACCGTCCACGGCATTCTTTGAAGGCCGTTACCGCCTGGTACAGGTGATTGCCACCAATCCGGACGATCGCTCGGTCACCCTCTCCGCACGCCTCAATGAAGGTGACCAACTGTTCTGGGCACTGCGCCAGCCACTGGCTGCCGAGCGCAATATGCGCGTCACCCTGGACCGTACCGAGCAACTGCTGGCAGCCACCCCGCAATTTGGCTTGATGTTTGCATCGATGGGGCGCGGGCCGTCATTCTATGGCGGCGTGGATCGCGATCTGCAACTGCTCACCACACGCTATCCGGACATGCCGCTGATCGGCTTCTACGGCAATGGCGAAATCGGCTGGCTCAACTCCGCCAATCAGCTGCTGCAATATTCCACCGTACTCGGATTATTTACCGACCATGTTTAACCCTAGCCGCGACGACGCGCGCCGCTTCTTTTTTGACACCTGGCGCAAATACCGCGCGCAACAGCCTCTTGAAGGGCTGGAGACAACCGTGCTCGACACCCTTCTGGCGCACCCGGAATACCATGCCCTGCTCGATCAGCCCGGGCGCTATCTGGAACGCGACTACCCGCCTGAATTCGGCGAAACCAATCCGTTCCTGCATCTGTCCATGCACCTTGCCATCGCCGAACAACTTGCCATCGACCAGCCCCCCGGCATCCGCGCGCACTACCAGGCGCTGCTGGAACAAACCGGCGACCCGATGCATGCGCAGCATGAAATCATGGACTGCCTGGCCGAAATGATTTGGCAGGCACAGCGCCACGGCACAGCGTTTGATCCGCTGATTTATTTTGCGTGCCTGGATAAAAAATCGGGTAAACAGTAAATCGGCAAACGCATCCTGCCGCCAAGCAGAAAGGGGAAACGGATTGTCAGGTCAGTTGTTTGCTTACCGTATTCGCTGGTATGCCCTGGCGACAAAACGTCTGTTGCTACGACATTGGCAAGCGCTCTTGCTTGCGATAGGCGTTTTGTCACCCGCTGCAATGCCGGCGCTGTTGCAAGTTAAATTCCTGGGGGCTCCCATCCTGGCGATATTTTCGGAAAAGCAGGGAACAGCGGCACATTTTACCTACCTCACCCTGCTTGAGGTCATTGGCCTGTTATGGAGTGGTCTTCAACGAAACAATATCGCAGGTGGAGACAGCATGCTCTTTATCTCGACGCTGCCAATTTCTGCCCGCAACAAACGCATGGTTGATTTGGGAATTTTATTTCTGGCCGACAGCCTGCTGTTTCTCCCGGTCATTGCCGCAGCCATCATTTTCGCCACATTGCCCCTGCCCTCTTCTGAACGGATTTCACATTACCTGGTGACGGGCATATTGATATCACTGGTGTTGACAGCCCAACTAAGCGGTCTTCGCCAGAGATTTTCGCCCAGACTATTTGTAATTCTGGCGGCAAACATTCTGTTGAGCATCAGCCTGGAAAGCAGCGCATCTATAACCACTTGGTTACTACAAATTGCAGCACTATTTCTCGCACTAGCAATGGTGTTCACGCCTGAATCGCAGCGACTGCGTGCCCCAAGGCAATGGCGACATCATCTACTAATCCATGCACGGAAGCATCTCGTAAAATGGGTCCACCCTGCTCTCGGCATACAGATCAAAGCCCTGTTCATGGAGCGTGTCACCGAGACATTTATACGCTTCGGCATGAGCATTGCCCTGGCTGCGGGAGCAGATGCCTTGATTAATATCGAGGAGTATGACTATCGCTCATTGCCGATAGGAATTATTGCACTGGCAGGAATCGCGATCATCTTAAGCGGCTTTTATCGCACTTTGCATTCACTCCATACCCCGGTATCGGAGTATATGCGCTCACTTCCAGTGTCCAGTGGATTCTGGGCACAAAGGGATACGGCCTTGGTTGCTTCTCTCGGCTTCGCGCCATTGTGCATAGTCGTGTACCCATTACTTGTACAGCACATCGTGTCGCTGCTGGCCGCAGGCTTCACAGGAATTACATACGTGTGCCTGATAGGGCTGTTACGTTTCACACAGCTGCATGGTGGGCGTCAATCAGTCCTGCTCAGCACGATACTCGCTGCAGCCTGGGCCTGGTTTACAGCAATTTCAGTGATATAGGAGCGGGCATGTTGCGTTTCGAACAACTTGGCAAGACTTATGGCAGTCACTCTGTTTTTGAGAATTTAAGTCATCGATTTAGCTGCGGCACTTTTGCCCTTCAAGGACCGAATGGGATCGGCAAATCCACCCTGCTTGCCCTCTTGGCAGGAGCACAAACACCCGATACCGGAGAAATCTGGATAGATGGACACCTGCTTGGCGGTGAAGCCATTGCGGCAAAGAGACGCCTCTCCTACGTGCCTGATGAATGCCCTATTTATCCTTTTATATCAGGCAAAGATTTTTTGAGATTCGTCGCCGCTGCAAAGAAAACCAAACCTGGAAAAGAAACCGACGATCTTGTCGCCGGCTTAGGATTATTTCCCTACCTCGACACGCGTTTTGATGCGATGTCTCTTGGTACGCAAAAGAAATTTATGTTGTGCGCAGCCTGGATTGGGGACCCAGCGGTAATGCTGATTGACGAACCGACAAATGGCCTTGATGCGGCTTCAAAAGAATTATTAGTCCGTTTGTTTGAGGACAGGCAGAATCGCAGCGTTGTGCTGTTCTCGACGCACGATGCGGAATTTGTGGAAACTGTTAATGCGACAGTGGTTCAACTCGACTTGCTGATCGGCAAGCCATAATCAATTCATGCATCTGTCCACGGACCTTGTCATCGCCGGACAACTCGGCATTCGCGCGCACTACCAGGCGCTAATGGAAAAAACCCGGAAACACTATGTAGCAAAACATGAAATCATGGATTTCCTGGCCAGAAATTATCTGGCAGGCACAGAGACATTGCACCGCGTTTGATCCGTTGATTTATTTTGCGTGCCTGGATAAAAAACCAGGGAAGTAAAAGCGATGGCGGTGCTTAATTTGTTGAAGAAGTAAGCTGCCATCCATCAGCTTAAATTAAAGTGTTGCTAGCCCACGCCGTGTAGCTTTGCAGGGCCACTCAAAAAACCCATTCTATATACACTACGAATGTCTCCATTTCGGCCATTGCGGACCTTGGCTGTGGCCCTTGCGAGTGACCGTTGTAATGCAGGTTGCTGCCGTTGATGGCCTAGGCGGCGTGAACGTTAACTTCCGCCCGTGACGAACTCACACTTTCGCTTCGTAGCAGCCTGAGGGTTTTCCTTAACGATTGGCAGCAAAGTCTTAGGAAGGACATTGGGATGGCGGGTGCCAACGGCATGCACTTAGCTCAAGAGTGTCACTCAGCGCGCTGTTTTTGCCAGCAATCAGCGTGCGCTTTTACCAATCGCGTTGATGCCAAGCTCGATTACATGTGGCTTGTGCATTTTTTTCTCGGTGCTAATTTTTTAAAAATTGGAAAATTAAAAATGCTGATTCGCAGACTGCTACAGAATTAACAGTAATACAGGATATGATTAACGTCGAAGGTAACAAGGCAGTACCTCCTGGGATGCCAAACATAGCTCGCGGCACAATGCCTACTTACCCGTTCCCAAAAGGTGGAAAGGCCGCTCTAAATAACGTAGCCATTGCCATACCAATAGCAAAACCAACATCTGAGGTGGACTTGTTTTGTTTCTTTGTTGAACTCTAATTAATTAAAAACCGATTGTATAGTTCACATAAGCAGTGGCAGAGCCTGTGCTTTGGAATGGCAATTGTTGGTAGTATATTTCAGCTGCAATTCTTTGGGTCTTAACAGGACTGAAATAAGCACCTAGAGTCGCCACAGGCCGAGTACGTTTGATACTGTCGTTGAAATTCTCACTGGTTAGTCCTGACACTCCACGCGCGGTTAAGTTGTCTACATGGTGATAGATGTCTTGTTCAATGCCAATGCTGCCCGTGAGATTCACTTTTTTTGCCAGTTTATGGTTAAGCTTTACACCCACAAGGGCAGTAGTTGAACGGTCTTCAAGGGCTGCGTAAGTGAGCGGTGCTGTGACTGAGGAGTCCTCCGTGTAACCGCCTTGTTTAATTCTGGTATAACGTAATGCCACATAAGGGCGTACTAATGTTTTACCTTCATTAGCAATGATAGAGTAGCTCAATTCAGCTACATAGCTTTGTGTATTGAGCGTAGTGCTTCCGGTTCCTGCTTCTGAAGTGCCAATGATCTCACGAGTCGTTGTCAGGTGCTGATCTTGGTACGCATTAGCGATCTTTACTTGGTAGCCTAGGTGGTCTTGGTTTTGGTTCCATACCGCAAATAATCCCATTAAAGGATCTGCGTTTGAAATGTGCACACTGGATACCGTGTTGTTTTTGATGTTTTGGTTTAAAAAACCACCAACCCGAAAATTAGGCGAGATTCTGTAACCCCCGACCAATACCGCAGAAGTTAAGTGGGTACTTGGATTATCCACGTAAGTCTGCTGACCACCGACAGAAACGCAGACGCCTTTAGTATCAAACAAATTACAGTCATAGGTATTCATGTTGGCGAAGTTGGTAGCAATCGCTTGCCCTGTGAAGGTACTACGTAAGTTGGAAGCCAATGAGTGAAGAGATGCTTGTGTATCGGCAGCTGATGGACCTGCGAATACAAATAATAAATCCCAAGCATTTAAGGTGCCCAAATTGGCCACTAGGCTGTAGTTAAAATGTCCATATGAGCCTGTAGTGCCTAAAACATTCGATAATGTTGTGAAACCTTGCAAAACATTTAAGTATCTTCCTGCAGTTACTACTGAAGCATTTACACCCGAAACAAGTGTTGTTCCAGTATTCCCGTAAATGTTAAAGGCCATGCTACCTGTAGTTCCTGCGCCGGATAACTGGCCATATTGTGATGTGCTATTGATAATGATGTTGTAATTAATAGGTAAGTTACCCGCGACTTTTACGGGACTTGAGGTTTGCGAACCCTGCAAATTATTAAAAACATTTATCGAGGCGCTTCCACCATTTCCTATGCTCCCAAAACCACCTGTGATGCTCCCGACATTAGTTAATGAGGCAATTGTTCCCTGGTTGCTAATCCCGTATCTGACCACACCTGTTATTTGCCCATAGTTAACTACATCAACATTGGCCACTGACAGGTTCCACACTCCCCATTGGTTATATGTGTAAATTGAGCCGTTATTGACCAATGAGGCCGAGGTTGATGTTCCCAAAATAACAACCGCCCTACCATTTACACCATAAGGCGCATCGTTTGAAACAGTGACTCCTGAATCAATGGTTACAATTGCTCCTGTATCAAGCGTCAGGCCTTTTACATTTGCTCCATCGCAACTTGCAGAAACTTCCAAAGCAGATGTGGCTGTAACGCCTGAATTACATAATGCAAAGGCGTGTTCTGCAAATAAAATCAATATCAAGGAAAAAACAATCCGTAATTCCTTACCCCGCTGAGTAAGCATCAGTACAATTAATTTTCTCACTTGTGTTTTCCCTGAAATCTCATTTTCCAATGAATGATGCAAGTAGCTCCATCATCTGCTTTATGGAAAATTGATAGGCAGGTGTGTAGGACAGCAAATTGAACTTCCCCAGATTTCTCGTCTTCCAGGAGAGGGATGCGCAGCGTTTAAGTTGCGAGCAAGCGACAATGCTGCGGAAGAGTGAGTAACACTGGGGCGTGCAATCGCATGATTAAGCCGTTTCTGAGTATCGTCATACCCCATACCGTTGTATCGGCTATATTCGCCTTAACTTAAGGATTGAGCGCCCTGATCCTTGTACTAAAAATCAACTAGAGAGTTATTGAGTTGTACTGAGCATTTAAACTTTTCCATTGTGATGAATGCTTCAAAATTACTGACCATAAAAAGACGGATTTTTTAAGATGGAAATGTCGTGGAAGAATATTTTTTTGCGCCCGCCAGCTTTTCTAAACGCTCAATTGCACATATGGGTTGCGATCTTAATTTCACCTTTCCCAATACAGCCAACAGGCTGGATGCAGTGGCAGTGGTCCACACAGGATGTGGAAGTTCGCATGGTGCGGAAAGTTATTGAAATCAGTTGCTGAATCGGCGATGCTCATGCACAGCGGAGCGGACAGACTGTTGAACTTAAACGATAGAAGTACTCATGAAGGAGACCGAATTCCCCTGAATCGATTGGCAGACGAAATGCGATCGTGCAGTAAATGTGCTTCGAAATTGTCAGAATACGCGTCGTTCCAAGGCCTTTTTTGGCGGCGGCGTGGGCTATCCAGTTATCCTTATTGGTCAAGCGCCAGGTAAAACAGAATATGAACGGAATGCGCCTTTTCAAGGTGATGCAGGCGCATCTATTAAATCTCTATTTGCTTCTTGCGGCTTACTTGACTTTGACAACATCGTCTATCCGTGTCCACCGAACGTGGGTAGGATCAGGTTCTGCCATCTGAACTGAGTAAAGGGGGCGCTCGGGTGCGAGAGTTGAACCAACGACCGGTCTTGTGCGTACAGCGGACGTGGTCATTCGAAAAGCCAATGTCGCCTTCGGCCGAAGAACAGACATTCACTGGGTTGCCCTGACCGACTGCAACAAATTCATTTGAGACAATCATTGACCTGTAGAAATATGCCAGCGTGTCCTCGCAGATATCTCAAAAACAGGTGGAGTTCATGCGCTAGGAGAGCTTGCCCAAGAAATCCTGTTTGCCGATTTCTACTCCGTTATGCCGAAGAATCGCATAGGCAGTTGTGACATGAAAATAGATATTGGGAAGCACATACTCGAGCAAATAGGGCATGCCCTGAAAGGTGAGCGTCTTATCGTGCAAGGGCAGTGAAATGGTTTTATCCTCCGAGCCATCTATTTGTTCAGGCTTGAATGTTTCAAGCAAGGCAATCGTCTTGTCGATTCTTGCCACCAGTTCCGGGAAGGTAGTTTTGTTGTCTTCATACTTCGGTGGTTCCATACCGGCGAGGCGCGAAGTGGCGCCCTTGGCGTTGTCTGTCGCAATCAGAACCTGACGCACGAGTGGAAGCATATCCGGATAGAGGCGTGCATTGATCAGAACCGCTGGGTCTATCTTCCTGGCCTCGGCATGTGCGGCCGCTTTTTCGAGAACTGCGCGCAAGTTAGTCAGCGCACGGAGAATGGGTGGGACTGATACCAGATACATGGAAATGGACATGATGGGATCTCCTGAAAAAAAGGTCAGTGACTCACGTGTTTGCTAATTGCTAGTTATTGATTTCCATTAAGACAACTTTCTGTTTTTTTGATTCAAAATCACTCCACATGGCAATGAGCGCAATTTTTCGCTCCACTTCACCTTTTCAAAAAGCAAAAAGTGCGTTCAATCTTCGGCCAATGAAATACCTTCAGTCAATATGCTTGTACCTCGCGCTTCTGTGTTCCTTAATGACTGGGGCGATCCAGGCCAGCGCCTTCTTCGGCGTCGCTCTGCAGGATATCCGCCAACTCGGCACGGGCATTTTTTGACACCTGAATCAGCGCGGGCTGGTCATTAAGCACGGCCTGCTGGCGTTCTAGCAGCGCCTTGTCATGTCGAACAAATAATTCGGCCACACGGTCAATATTTTTTGTCGGATCAAGGCTACGCAATGCCAGTTTGCCCATTTCCACGCTGGAACCCCAGGTTTCGCGTTCCACCATGTCGATCCCCAGTTCCCGTAGCTGCATAAAGTGATTGCGATTGCGGGCTCGCGCCAGAATGGGAACCTGCGGGTAGTGGCGGCGCATCAGCTGGGCAATGCGCATGGAGGTTTCCATGTCATCGACGGCCAATACAAACAGGTGTGCATTTTGAACTTTGGCCGCATTCAACAGGCTCAGCTTGCTCGCGTCACCGTAATATATTTTGTTGCCGAACTGGCGCACAAAATCAACCTGCTCGGGGCTGATATCGAGAGCGGTATATTCGATATTGCTCGCATTGAGCATTCGCCCCACGACCTGACCTACGCGGCCGAATCCTGCAATCACCACACGCTTTCCGGGGTCGTCGATGGTACTGTACGGGGGCACGTGACGTGTTGCCAGATGAAACTCAAGGCGATCATTCAGCATGAGCAGAAAGGGTGCCAGTGCCATGGAAACCGCTACCCCCAATGTCAACAATGCTCCCTGCTGTGGCGCCAGCAATTGCGCGCCTACCGCGACGCCAAACAGCACAAAAGCAAACTCGCCCCCGCTAGCCAGCATCACCGATAATGGACGAGCCAGTTTATCCGACGCGCCGGCGACGCGGCGCGCGAGGTACAGCACCATACTTTTGAGTAACAATATTCCCAGTCCCAGACCCAATACCTGCCACGGCGCATGCGCAGCAAGATGAAGATCGATACCCATGCCCACCGCCATAAAAAACAGCCCCAGCAATAATGTTTCAAACGGCTCGATCGATGCTTCCAGCTCATGGCGAAACTCAGAATCGGCAAGCAATACGCCCGCCAGAAATGCGCCCAGCGAAGCGGACAGATGTACAGCTTCCAGCCCTGCGGCGATGCCTACTGCAGCCAGCAAGGCTGCGGCAGTAAACAGCTCGCGCCCGGATTGCCCGGCAAAGCGCGCCACATAGCTGAATACCCATCGCAATACCGGCCGTCCTGCCAGCGCCAGCATGAACAAAGCGACCAGGGCGGGCCAACCGGGGGACGCTTCATTGCCCGCGCCGAATAGCGCCAGCAGTCCCAGAATGGGGATCACGCTCACATCCTGAAACAGCAGGATGGAAAAGGATTCCCGGCCGACACGGCTGGTCAGTTCGCGCCGCTCAGCCAGTAACGGAAGGATATAGGCAGTGGACGACATCGCCAGCGCCAACCCCACTACGGCTGCCGCCAATACCGGTAACCCGAGCAGATGGGCACTCAGTCCGGCTACCGTCGCTACGCTGCCCACTTGCAGCAAGCCCAACCCGAACACCTCACGCTTGAGCGCCCATAGTCGTCGTGGCTGTAATTCCAGGCCAATCAGAAACATCAGCAACGTGACACCCAGCTCGGCAATATGCAACACCGCATCCGGATCGCCAATAAAGCGCAGGCCATACGGCCCGATCACCACACCGGCCACCAGATAACCCAGTACCGACCCCAACCCCGCGCGCCGGAACAGCGGTACGAGCAATACCGCGGCAGTCAATAAAGCCAAGGTTGGGAAGAGGTTCATGCGGGAAGAATATACCGCCCAACGAAAACCGGGAAAATTTATCACTGCTCATTTTAGTGGCCAGTAGACAAAGTGCGCTTGCGTACAGTTATTAAAAATTACTTAACGTACATTCGTGGCAAACATCTCAAAAGTTGGTTTGTTGTCATTAAGGAACGGACTCCGGCCATTTATTTGTCAAAAAATGGCTTTTCGTTATTCACGGAACATGTTTCACGCGCCCTGAACTCAAGGCGGATACATCGGTGATTTTTATTGGGTTATACACAAACATTAATCCAGCATGATGCGCATTTTGCAAAAATATCTCGTTCCGATCGCATATGTTTGTTGCTTATTTTCTTTAAGCGGTTGCAGCGCAAGTCATTTGTTAATTCTTGATCCGCAGGGTCCGATAGCGCGTGGCGAACGAGATTTGCTTCTGATCACGGTAGGCTTGATGCTGCTGGTGATCATCCCCGTTTTTGTACTGACTTTCTGGTTTGCGTGGAAATACCGGGCTTCCAATCCACATGGGGAGTATGCCCCCAAATGGTCTAAATCCATCAAACTTGAGTTGCTGGTATGGCTTGGTCCGACATTGATTATCGTTATCCTGGGCACGTTGAACTGGATTTATACCCACCGCCTGGATCCATACAAGGCAATAAACAATGGCAAGCCGCCTGTTGAGGTTCAGGTAATCGCGATGGACTGGAAATGGCTGTTCATTTATCCCGGCGAGGGGATAGCCGTGGTGAACCAGCTAGTCATACCGTCGAACCGGCCAGTACATTTTGACATTACTTCCAATACGGTAATGAACTCCTTTTTTATTCCCCAACTAGGCGGTCAAATTTATGCAATGGCCGGGATGAAAACCCAATTGAACCTGTTGGCTGATAAACCGGGCACCTACTTCGGAGAGAATACCCAGTTCAGCGGAAGGGGTTTCCCCGACCAACATTTCAAGGTAATCGCCCTCACCCCGGACGCCTTTCAGACATGGTTACAGCAAGTCAAACAGTCGCCCAGCAAGCTTGATCAAGCGCGGCTCACCCTGCTGACTCAACCCAGTGTTCGTCATCCAGTGATTTATTACGGATCAATAGCGCCCCACCTATTTCAATATGAGTTGAAGAGGTTTGGGACACGCCATTCAATGCAATAGCGGGTGTGGAGAACCAAATGTTTGGAAAGCTGACTCTTTCTGCGATCCCTTATCACAACCCCCTCATCATGAGTGCGGTCGCATTAATGATTCTGGTTGCTTTGACTGTGATTGGCTTGATCACTTATTTCCATAAGTGGCGCTATCTCTGGATGGAATGGTTGACGAGCCTGGATCACAAAAAAATTGGTGCCATGTATATCGTTCTGGCACTCGTCATGCTGCTGAGAGGTTTTGTCGATGCCATGATGATGCGTTCCCAGCAGGCCATCGCCCTGGGAGCAGATCATGGATATTTGCCACCCCATCATTTCGATCAAATATTCAGCGCCCACGGAACGATCATGATTTTTTTCATGGCCATGCCTTTTCTCACCGGCCTGATCAATATCGTTACCCCACTGCAAATCGGCGCACGCGATGTGGCATTTCCTTTTCTAAATTCAGTCAGTCTGTGGCTCACCGCTGCAGCAGCCATGCTGGTAATGGTATCTCTGGGAGTCGGAGAATTTTCTACTGCCGGATGGAGTGGTTATCCGCCTTATTCGGAATTGGCTTACAGCCCGTCAGTGGGTGTCGATTACTGGATATGGGCATTACAGATCAGCGGCATAGGTTCGACTTTGACCGGTATTAATTTTATGGTCACCATCCTGAAGAACCGAGCATCCGGCATGAAACTCATGCGCATGCCCTTGTTTACCTGGACCGCGTTATGCACCAGCGTATTAATGACTTTTGCTTTTCCGGCTTTGACTGTCGTTACCGCCATGCTTGCCATGGATCGTTATCTGGATATGCATTTTTTCACCAACGGCGGTGGCGGCAATATGATGAATTTCGCCAATCTGTTTTGGGCTTGGGGGCACCCGGAAGTTTATATCCTGATCCTGCCTGCCTTTGGCGTTTTTTCAGAGGTTGTTGCCACCTTTTCCAGCAAAAGATTATTTGGATATCCGTCGCTGGTGTATGCAACGGCGGCCATTGCAATGCTGTCATTCATGGTCTGGTTACATCATTTTTTTACCATGGGTGCTGGTGCCAATGTCAACGCTGCTTTCGGCATCGCCACCATGGTCATTGCCGTGCCCACGGGCGTAAAAATATTTGACTGGTTATTTACGATGTATCGAGGCCGGGTGCGCTTTTCAACCCCCATGTTATGGACGCTCGGCTTTATACCATCGTTCGCCATCGGAGGTGCCACCGGCGTCATGCTTTCGGTGGCACCCGTGGATTACATGGTTCACAACAGTGAGTTTCTGGTGGCCCATTTTCACAATATGCTGATACCCGGTTCACTGTTTGGCTTCCTGGCCGGATACACCTACTGGTTTCCCAAGATTTTCGGTTTTCGCCTGAACGAGAAATGGGGACGCCGCGCTTTCTGGAATTGGCTGATCGGATTTCAATTGGCTTTCCTCCCACTCTATGCGCTGGGGTTCATGGGTATGCCCCGCCGCATGGAACACTACAGCAATCCAGCTTGGCAGCCTTACCTTATCGCGGCGGCGGTCGGTGCGGCCCTCATTCTCGTTGGCATCGGGTGCCTGATTATGCAAATCATTGTGGGTATTCGGGAACGCAATTTGACTAGGGATTTAACTGGCGATCCATGGGATGGACGTACGCTGGAATGGTCTACCGATTCTCCACCACCTGCATATAACTACGCCATCCAGCCGGTAATCATGGACCGTGATGCTTTCACGGACATGAAGGAAAGAGGCGTCGCATATGCCCGGCCGCATGGTTACCAAGATATCTCCATGCCAAACAATACCAGTGTAGGGTTTGTTCTTGGAGGCTTGTCCTTTGTATTGGGATTCGCACTGATCTGGCACATCTGGTGGCTCGTCATCACAATGACATTATCGATCATCGGCACCGTGATTGTACGAAGTTTCAATGACCAGACCGAACACATCATTAGCGCAGCTGAGATTGAACATATCGAACAGCAGCGATATGCAAAACTGGCTGCTGCAAACTCCGTGTAAGCATTGTTCCAATTTTTCCAGCAGGTGCCCAACCATGCCAAGCGCAATGATCATCCCTGAAATGACTGCTTCGGAAACCTCATCTTCTTTAGATGAAGTTTCCGTAAAGGAGATCGGATTCTGGATTTACCTGATGAGTGACGCCATCATCTTTGCGTTGCTCTTTGCAACCTATATCGTGATGAGCGCTAACAACGCAGGTGGTCCAACGGCAAAAGATCTTTTTGACCTCAAACATACCGCGGAAGAAACACTATTGCTGTTAACAAGTAGCCTGACATGCGGTTTCTCCATACTTGCGCTGAGCCGAAAATGTCGTAGTGAAGTACTCTTCTGGCTGAGCGTCACCGCTTTGCTGGGCGCCTCTTTTATCGGGATGGAAATCACTGAATTTCATGGCATGGTGTCCAAAGGTGCGGGGCCGGATCGTAGCGGCTTTCTATCCGCATTCTTTACGCTTGTAGGAACCCATGGCCTGCATGTCAGTTTTGGTCTGGTGTGGGGATTGGTCATGATGGCGCAAGTCGCAGTGAAAGGATTGAACGAGCACGTGGCATCAAGATTGCGGCGCTGGAGCATGTTCTGGCATTTTCTTGATCTGATATGGGTTGCCATCTTTTCCTTTGTCTATTTACGGGGGGTAATATAAATGCGCCGACCCGAATTTACTCGTGCCCCCGGTTTTAAATCCTATGTGTACGGATTTGCATCTGCACTCCTGCTTACCGCGTTTTCATTCGGGCTCGGCACGACCCATCTTGCGCCGCCCAATATTGTCCTGGATATGGTGTATGCGGCAGCAGTCATTCAAATACTCGTCCATCTGCATTTTTTTTTACACCTGAATCTATCATATAAAAAGCAAGCTTTATTCATCGTTTCGCTGTTCACATTTGTAATTGTGGTGCTGATGGCAGGCGGCACTTTATGGATTATTTTTAGCCTGAATGCACACATGGGATAGAGGGAGGACCAACTCCTTTTATAGACTAATTTTCTCCCGGTTTTATTTGGTCTCTTATGTACGCACACGCACCGATTTAAAAGTCCGGGAATTTTAAAATTTGACGGAACTATTGACTGATCGATTCAACCAACTTGTTCATGCTGGATATGAGCTTCAGCTTAAATCTATACGGGATGTCATTATGATTATCCTGGTTACAAAGCATAGATGTGTCTGCGACAAAGAAATCTGCAACAGCCAAGGATAGGCTAAAAAATCCCGGCTTCATGTACGGTTTGTCCAATCCTGAACTCCACGCAGCGCGCTGTCCTCAAAAAAAATCCAGCTTCAGAACCTAACTGAAGAGGGCCATCACTATGAGTGAAACTGTCAGCGACTTCCTCCTGCATCGACTAAGCGAATGGGGTATCAAACGAATTTACGGCTTTCCCGGCGATGGTATCAACGGGATCATGGGTGCAATGGATCGTGCGGGCGACCGATTTGAGTTAGTGCGTGCGCGGCATGAAGAAATGACCGCATTCATGGCTTGTGCACATGCCAAATTTAGCGGTGAGGTTGGCGTCTGTCTCGCCACTTCCGGTCCAGGCGCCATCCATTTGCTGAATGGTTTATACGATGCAAAACTCGACCACCAGCCGGTGGTTGCCATTGTGGGCCAGCAGGCCCGCGCGACCCTCGGTGGTCACTATCAGCAGGAAGTCGATCTAGTTTCTTTATTCAAAGATGTCGCTGGGGATTTTGTGCAAATGATCACCGTACCTGCCCAGGTACGTCATGTCGTTGACCGCGCTCTGCGTATTGCCATCGCTGAACGCACAGTGACTTGCATCATTGTTCCTAATGACGTTCAGGAACTGGACGCCGTCGAAAAGCCCCCGCGGGCACACGGCACAATTCATTCCGGCCTGGGATATAACGCACCACGCGTGATTCCCGCCGACAACGATCTCGCCAGCGCTGCCGAAGTCCTCAATGCCGGTAAAAAAATAGCCATCCTGGTAGGCGCGGGCGCCCTGGCGGCGACCGACGAAGTAATGGAAATAGCTGAACTTCTCGGTGCGGGCGTCGCCAAAGCCTTGCTCGGCAAAGCTGCCGTACCGGACGACCTGCCTTATGTGACCGGCTCGATTGGATTGCTCGGCACAAAACCGAGTTGGGACATGATGACGTCATGCGATACCTTGCTGATGATCGGATCGCGTTTTCCTTATTCCGAATTTTTGCCGAAAGAAGGTCAGGCGCGCGCAGTCCAAATTGACCTGGACCCCAAGATGCTTTCGATACGCTACCCCATGGAAGTCAATCTGGTTGGCGATAGTGCAGCTACCTTGAGAGCCTTGATCCCATTGTTGCAGCGAAAAACTGACCGTGGCTGGCGAGAAACGATCGAAAAAAACGTCGCTTCCTGGTGGGACTTGCTTGAAGAACGCGCCATGATGGAAGCCAGGCCTGTTAATCCGCAGCGGGTATTCTGGGAACTCTCTCCGCGCTTGCCGGAAAAATGCATTCTGGCCAGTGACTCTGGATCAGCTGCGAACTGGTATGCCCGTGACCTGAAAATCCGGCGCGGCATGTTGGCTTCCTTATCCGGAGGATTGGCTACGATGGGGCCAGGCGTTCCCTATATCATTGCCGCCAAGTTCGCATTTCCGGACCGGGTGGCCATTGCGCTGGTAGGCGACGGCGCGATGCAGATGAATGGAAATGCCGAGCTGATTACCATTGCCGATTACTGGAAGCAGTGGTCTGATCCGCGCCTGGTTGTTCTGGTATTGAACAATCGCGATCTCAATCAGGTCACTTGGGAACAACGTGCCATGTCGGGCGACCCCAAATACGATGCCGCACAGCATGTGCCGGATTTTCCCTATGCCCGTTACGCAGAAATGCTCGGCCTCAAGGGCATCATGGTCAATTCGCCGGACCAGATCGGCAGCGCATGGGATGAAGCCTTGGCTGCTGACCGGCCATGCGTCATCGAGGCGATCACTGATCCCGATGTGCCTCCGCTTCCCCCTCACATTACCCTTCAGCAGGCCTCGGCTTTGATGTCCGCGATGTTCAAGGGAGATGACAATACCATCGGCATCATTTCCCAATCGGCCAAACAGGTTCTGGGCGCTTTCGTACCGCACGTCCAAAAGGAACAGTGACATGGAGAACGCGCTGTCATCTCCAAACCCTGATTCATCCCAGAGGGGCAAAACCTGTATCGAGCGTATCGAAGTATCCGCTTATACGATACCTACCGACATGCCCGAGTCGGACGGAACCCTGGAATGGTCTTCGACCACCATGGTAGTCGTACATATTGAAGCCGGCGGCAAATGCGGACTCGGTTTCAGTTACGCCGACAGAGCAACTGCTACCCTCGTTCGCGATAAATTCATCTCTCTTCTCACCGGTCAGGATGCCCTGGCGATTGAACAACGCCGACAGGATATGCTGCATGCGATTCGCAATCTGGGCCGGGCCGGCATTGCTTCCATGGCCATTGCCGCAGTCGACAATGCACTCTGGGACTTGAAAGCGAAATTGTTCGATGTCGCGTTGGTGACACTCTTAGGTGAAGTTCGTGATCATGTCCCGCTGTATGGGAGTGGGGGATTCACTTCGTACACCACGTCGCAATTGACCCAGCAGCTCGGAGATTGGGTGGCTGCCGGAATCCCGCGCGTCAAAATGAAAATAGGGCGAGATCCCGACCAGGATTTTGCGCGAGTAAGAGCAGCACGCCATGTCATCGGGCCGGATAGCAAATTATTTGTGGATGCAAATGGCGCTTATAGTCGCAAACAGGCATTAAATCTAGCGCAGTCATTTATGGAGCTTGAGGTCAGTTGGTATGAGGAACCTGTCTCTTCGGATGACCTTGAAGGATTGCGGTTAATTCGTGATTCTGCCTCGCCCGGGATGGAGATAACCGCCGGCGAATACGGTTATGACACTTTCTATTTTCGACGCATGCTCGCGGCTGGTGCGGTCGATGTACTGCAGGCGGATGCGACGCGCTGTGGCGGCATAAGCGGCTTTATGCAGGTAACCGCATTATGTGAAGCATTCCAGTTGCCGTTATCAACCCACTGCGCCCCCGCACTTCATGTGCATCCGGCGTGTGCGTCTGCACCGTTACGACACATTGAATATTTCCACGACCATGTGCGTATTGAACGGCTGCTCTTTGATGGGGTATTGCAACCCAGAAATGGCGTATTGCAGCCAGATAAGACCCGCCCTGGATTAGGTCTGGAACTTAAGCAATCCGATGCCAGACGCTACCAAGTCTAGTCCCAAGTGGTTCGGAGCCTCCGATGAACCTGCATGGCCCAATTTACCGGGAGATTTTTATGCGAAGTACAACTCACAAAACCTGGCCGCAACCTGAATATGCCGACATCCTGGAACGTGAAATCCAATCGGCAATTGAAGGCGAAGTTCGCTTTGATAAAGGCAGCCGTGCATTGTATGCAACGGATGGCTCCAACTATCGGCAAGTTCCTATCGGGGTAGTGATTCCCAAAACGATAGAAGACGTGGTCGCAACGGTGGCGGCGTGCCGACGCCATGGTGCGCCCATACTATCGCGCGGTGGTGGCACCAGCCTGGCAGGACAGTGCTGCAATGTTGCAGTCGTCATGGATTTCTCAAAATACCTGCACCATATTCTTGATATCGATCCCAAACGAAGTTTTGCCCATGTGCAGCCCGGTTGCGTGCTGGACCATCTGCGCGATACAGCCGAACAGCATGCCTTGACCTTCGCACCGGACCCTTCCACACATACCCACAATACGCTGGGCGGCATGATCGGCAATAATTCATGTGGCGTGCATTCAGTGATGGGCGGAAAAACCAGTGAAAATATTGAGGAACTGGATATCCTGACCTACGATGGTTTACGCATGCGGGTCGGCGCTACCTCCGAGGAAGAACTCGAAAATATTATTCGTGAAGGTGGGCGTCGCGGTGAGATATACCAGTCGTTAAAAGACTTGCGCGACAAATACGCAAACCTTATTCGCAAGCGTTATCCGGACATTCCGCGCCGGGTATCCGGGTATAACCTCGACGAACTCCTGCCCGAAAACGGCTTCAATGTCGCACGTGCCCTGGTGGGCTCGGAATCCACCTGCGTCATCATTCTGGAAGCCAAAACCCGGCTGGTCTATAGCCCCCCCGCTCGCTCCTTGCTTGTGCTGGGTTATGAAAGCGTCTTCAGTGCAGCCGATCATGTGATGAAAGTGATGGAACACGGACCAGTGGGGCTGGAAGGTATTGATGACAAACTGATCCAGGATATGAAAACACTCGGCATGCATCCGCAGAACACCGCATTGCTTCCGAAAGGAGGCGGCTGGTTACTCGTTGAATTTGGCGGAAAAGACAAACAGGAATCGGATGGCAAGGCCAAAAAGCTGATGGCCGCGCTTGAGAAGGAAGATGGTGCGCCCAGTATGAAACTGTTTGATGACCTCAATGAAGAAAAGATGATCTGGACGGTACGCACCTCGGGCCTGGGGGCTACCGCCCATGTGCCAAACAAGAAAATTACCTGGGAAGGCTGGGAAGATGCAGCCGTTCCGCCTGAAAATCTCGGAAAATATCTACGCGATTTCCGCAAACTCCTTGAAAAATATTCCTATGACGGCGATCTGTATGGTCATTTTGGACAAGGCTGCGTGCATACCCGCATTGATTTTGATCTGGAAACGCAGGACGGCATTCATACCTTTCATTCGTTTCTGGGCGAAGCTGCCGATCTGGTCGTCAGTTACGGGGGTTCACTTTCGGGTGAGCATGGCGATGGCCAGTCCAAAGCCGAATTTTTACCCAAAATGTTTGGTGCCGAGCTGGTTCAGGCATTTGGAGAATTCAAGGCAATCTGGGATCCACAGGGAAAAATGAATCCAGGCAAGATCGTCAATCCCTACTCGCCGGTAGAAAATCTCCGCATAGGTATTGATTACAACCCACCCCAGCCACTCACCTATTACAAATATCCAAAAGATGACCATAATTTCGGCCGCACGGTTTTGCGCTGTGTGGGGGTGGGTGAATGTCGGCGCGAACATAGCGGCACGATGTGCCCGAGCTATCGAGTCACGCGAGAAGAAAAAAATTCCACACGTGGACGCGCGCGCATGTTGTTCGAGATGCTGCGCGGTGAAGTGATCGCTGATGGCTGGCGCAGCGAAGAAGTGCGGGATGCCTTGCATTTATGTCTGGCGTGCAAGGGGTGTAAAGGCGACTGCCCGGTCAACGTCGATATGGCGACTTACAAGTCGGAATTCATGGCGCATCATTACCACAACCGTTTGCGCCCCCGTGTCGCTTATGCAATGGGACTGATACACACATGGGCACGAATTGCGCAACACATGCCCCGGGTTGTGAACTATTTTTCACGTACGGCCCCATTCGCCTCTCTTGTCAAAAGCCTGGGCGGTATTGCCGAGCAACGCGAGATCCCTGCTTTTGCCGATGAAACCTTTATCGCCTGGTTTTCCAAGCGTCCCAGCGTCCATGCCGACCGGCCGCCCATTATTCTCTGGCCGGATACTTTTACCAATCACTTTTTTCCGGCCACCGCACAGGCTGCTGTTGAAGTGATCGAAGATGCCGGATACCGCGTCACCGTGCCAACGCAACGGCTGTGTTGTGGGCGAGCCTTGTATGACTGGGGCATGCTCGATCGCGCACAAAATCTTTGGCATCAAACCATGGAAACCCTTGCCGAGGAAATTCGCATCGGTACGCCGGTGGTGGGTCTGGAACCCGCCTGTGTAGCCGCATTTCGTGACGAATTGTGCAACCTGTTTCCCAATGACGAACGTGCAAAACGTCTCTCCAAGCAGACATTCATGCTGAGTGAATTTCTGGAAAAAATTGATTACCAGCCACCTCCGCTACCGGGCAAGGCCATCGTTCATGCCCATTGTCATCACCGCGCGGTAATGGGGCTGAATGCAGAAAAATCAGTCCTCAAAAAACTGGGGATTGATTATGACTTGCTGGACTCCGGTTGTTGTGGCATGGCCGGTGCCTTCGGATTCGAGAAGGATAAAGCAGCGGTTTCACTCGCTATTGGCGAGCAGGTATTGCTGCCCACCATCCGTAAAACGGATACAGCGGCACTCGTGATCACCAATGGTTTTAGTTGCCGCGAACAGATACGCCAAGCTACCGGACGGCAGGCATTACATCTGGCTGAAGTATTGCAATTGGCGATCCAACGACGCCAGAAGCACAGTCTTGAAAATCACGCTGCTGGCACCTCTTACTAAATAGCGAAAAGGACAACATTCATGAACGAATTGAATAGACAAACAGCACAATCCTCACAGGTCGTCGTCATCACAGGCGCCTCCGCAGGGGTAGGACGAGCCACGGTTCGGGAATTCGCCAAACGCGGCGCACGTATCGCGCTGCTGGCACGAGGTCGGGATGGACTAACTGCTGCCGCACGCGAGGTCGAACTTGCGGGCGGAAAAGCGCTGATCGTGCCAGTGGATACGGCAGATGCCGAAGCCGTAGAACTCGCCGCAACCAAAATCGAGGAAGAATTAGGACCGATTGATATATGGGTCAACAACGCGATGGTGACGATTTTCGCCCCCTTCAAGGAAATCACTGCCGAGGAATTCAAACGGGTTACAGATGTTACTTACCTTGGTTATGTCCATGGGACGATGGCCGCGCTCAAGCGCATGCTGAAGCGTGACCACGGAACCATCATTCAAGTCAGCTCGGCACTTGCATATAGGAGTATTCCACTGCAGTCCGCCTATTGTGGCGCCAAGCATGCGATTGAGGGTTTTACCGATTCCTTGCGAAGTGAACTGATACACGACAAGAGCAAAGTGCGCATCACTTCCGTCCAATTGCCGGCAATGAATACGCCGCAATTTGGTTGGGCGCGCAGCCGTTTGCCACATCGCCCGCAACCTGTGCCACCCATCTTCGAGCCGGAAGTTGCCGCTCGTGCGATTGTCTGGGCCACTCAGCATAATCGACGCCAGATGGCGGTTGGCTTCCCGAGTGTACTGGCTGAGTGGGCGCAAAAGCTGGCACCTGGGCTTGCCGACCGTTACCTGGGTGCGACTGCTTATAAAGGCCAGCAAATTCCAGATGAACCCGACCCGGGAAATCGACCGGACAATTTGTATAAACCAGTTGACGGCGATCCGGGTGCACACGGGCAGTTCAGCTCCCGTTCTCATACCCGAAGCCCTGAAGTCTGGATAAGCAAAAACCGGTCATGGTTGATGCTCGGCGCCGGTATTGGCGCATTACTCTGGATGGGAAAACGTAGACTAGGGCGAAATCCATTACTCGGCACGCGCATCTAAACGAGAACGGCTTCCCTGCCTTATCCCAATTAACCGGAAAGGAGAAGAATTATGACCATAGGAAAAATCTTATGGGCTATCCCGGAAGGGTATATTCCTGGACAAAGCACGAATGGTGATGACCCCCGTTTCGTGAGCCACGAAGCAGCCTGCATGCTGAATGCGAATGACGTCGATGCGGAGGTCAGCATTACCATTTATTTTGCAGATCGCGAACCTGTTGGCCCCTATCGGCTGACGGTACCAGCACGGCGCACATTGCATATGCGTTTCAATGATCTGCAAACGCCGCAACCGATTCCACGGGATACCACTTATGCAAGCGTCATCGAATCTTCCGTGCCCATCGTTATACAACATACCCGTCTTGATTCACGCCAATCCGAGCTCGCATTATTGAGCACAATCGCTTATGCCGCTACCAATTGAATCCTACGCCTTGATCGGGGACTTTCACACCGCAGCACTGGTGGGATTAAACGGTTCCATTGACTGGCTGAGTTTTCCACGCTTTGATTCTGGTGCCTGTTTTGCCGCCCTGCTAGGCCAGCCTCAACATGGACACTGGCTGCTCGCGCCGACCGCAAAAATATTCAATTCACAACGTCGTTATCGGCCGGGGACGCTCATTCTCGAAACCGATTTCGAAACCGACACTGGCGCCGTACGGATTATCGACTTCATGGCATTTTCTGATCAACGCTGGGATGTCGTGCGTATTGTTGAAGGTTTGCATGGTCACGTGTCCATGAAGATGGAGCTTGTCGCTCGCTTCGACTATGGCGCCATAGTCCCCTGGATACATTCACGGGAGGACACGATAGAAGTTACCGCCGGGCCTGATACTCTGGAACTGCATAGCGCAATAGACCTGCCCAAACAGCACGAGGATATCCTGGCAGAATTCTCCCTGCGTGAAGGGGAACGCATTCCGTTCGTCCTTAATTATCGACCTTCCTATCGAGCTTCGGAGCCCCTGCTTGATGCGGAGCAGGCACTCACCGCCACTGAACAAACATGGCAGAAATGGTGTGAAGGATGTACCTACGATGGGCGCTGGCGCGACGAGGTGGAACGTTCGCTGATCACCTTGAAAGCGCTCATTTATGCCCCCAGCGGAGGAATCATCGCGGCTCCCACGACTTCGTTGCCGGAACACGCAGGCGGCGTACGCAACTGGGATTATCGTTACTGCTGGCTGCGCGATGCGACTTTTACCCTGAATTCGCTGGTGCTGGCCGGCTATCATGAAGAAGCCATTGCCTGGCGCGAGTGGCTGTTGCGTGCAGCAGCAGATTGCCCGGAAGACCTGCAAATACTATATAGCGTGACGGGCGAGCGACGGCTCGAAGAATATGAAATTGACTGGTTGCCAGGCTATCAGGACGCCATACCGGTTCGGGTCGGCAATGCCGCCGCCAACCAACTCCAACTGGGTGTGTATGGCGAAATCATGGATAGCCTGCATGTGGCACGACATGCAGGACTGGAGCCAGAGCACGCAGCATGGCAACTGCAACTTGCGTTACTAAAATTTCTTGAGTCCAACTGGCAACAACCGGATAACGGCATCTGGGAAATGCGCGGTCCGCGCCGCCAGTTCACTCACTCAAAAGTAATGACATGGGTAGCATTTGATCGGGCCATCAAGGATGCCGAAAATTTTCATCTGGAAGGACCGGTCGAACGATGGCGCACGATACGTGATGCGATTCACAAACAGGTCTGTACGGAAGGATATGATGCTCAGCGCAACACGTTTGTACAATTTTATGGCTCTTCCCATTTGGACGCCAGCTTGTTGCTGATTCCTCAGGTTGGTTTTCTACCACCTGATGACCCGCGTGTAGTGGGTACCATAGAGGTGGTTGAACACTCGCTGCTCGTCGACGGATTGGTGCTGCGCTATAAACCGGACGCCAAAGGGGAAGCGCTGCCTAATGGAGAAGGCGCATTTTTGCCATGCTGCTTCTGGTTGGCGGGCAGCCTTGCCTTGATAGGACGCCATAACGAAGGGGAAGCCTTGTTCGAGCGTCTGCTTGCCTTGAGTAACGACCTGGGATTAGTGTCGGAAGAATACGATACGCATGCACACCACATGCTCGGCAATTTCCCACAGGCACTGACTCACATGGCATTGATTAATACTGCCTATCTGCTGTCTCTGTCCGAGGAGCAAATTAAACGAGCCACCCAAAAAGGGGAGCGGCCCACACCTTATTCCGTATCTTGAAGCAGGTTCGGCTTTATACGCAAAACGTGACTTTTTGTACCATGAGTACCGTGGCATTCACAATTAGGTGGCATTAGACCGACGAGGTCAGGCGCTTGCCAAAGTGAAGGACGTAAAGTATCACCCGATAAAAAGGCAGCGAAACCACGGCTGCCTTTTTATGCGCAATGAGTCTTATCGCTTTAGCGTCAACCCTTTCTGGCTGCCGAAATACGCCGCCAGATCGGCCATGTCCTGTTCCGACAGGTTGGTCACCTGGCCGGACATGATGGCGTTTTTACGCTCGCCGGATTTGTATTCGGTCAGTGCCTGATACAGGTAATCCGGATGCTGCCCCGCCAGACGCGGGAACATTGATGACTGGCTGTTGCCGTCCACGCCGTGACAGGCTGCGCAAGTTGTCGATTTTGTCTTGCCTTGGTCGGCGTTGCCGGTTGGTACTGCCCACGCCTGTGCGCTTGCCACCATCCCCAGCAGCGCCAAAATTGCCAGATGCTTCATTGTGTCATCCTCTCTCGTATTTATTTGCCTTCTGAGTAATACGCGGCCAGATCTTCCATGTCCTGATCCGTCAAACTCGCCGCAATTGCCCGCATGGTGGGGAAGCTGCGCTCACCGCTTTTGTATTCCTTGAGCGCGGCGACGATGTAGTCGGCGTGCTGGCCGCCCAGATACGGCACGCTGTACACGGTTGGGTAAGCGGTGCGCCAGCCGGCAATGCCGTGACAACCGATACACATGGAGTTTTTGCTTTTTCCGGCAACCGGGTCACCGGCAGCATGGACGACGGGGGCCAGACATACGCTCAGCGCAACCAGGCTGAATAACAGACTTGTTTTCATGCTCTCCTCACTCTTTATGGATGTGAACTCCAGTCGTCCATACATTTTTTGTATATCTGACCGCTTTTTATTTATGGTGTCTCTGTGGACCCTTGCCTTGCTTTTTTAGCCAAGCCATTGTATGCACACTGAGGCTGGCTGGCAACATCGGCTTGCTGGCGGTAGACGGCAGCCGCCGCATGACGGTAGCATGGCGCACACTCTTAAGCAGCGGATCGGGCAATCATGGGTAATCGACTTTCCAAAATCACGACGCGCACCGGTGACGACGGCAGCACCGGTCTGGGCGACGGTTCGCGCACACCCAAAGACGCTGCGCGCGTGGAAGCGCTGGGCGATGTGGATGAGCTCAACAGCCAGATCGGTGTGCTGCTGGCCGCAGACTTGCCCGTGGATGTCAGCGACTTTTTCAACGAGGTGCAACACGGTTTATTCGACCTGGGTGGCGAGCTTTCCATTCCCGGTTATACAGCCGTTACCGATGACCACCTCGCCGCGCTGGATGCAGCCATCGAACACTACAATGCCACGCTACCACCGCTGAAGGAGTTCATCCTGCCGGCCGGTTCACGTGCTGCTTCGCTATGCCATGTGGCACGCACCGTGTGCCGCCGCGCCGAACGCCGGGTAGTGACGCTGGCGCGCAATGAACCGGTATCACCATTGGCAGTGCAATATCTGAACCGCCTGTCCGATCTGCTGTTCATCCTCAGTCGTGTACTCAATCGCCATGCCGGCGGCGCGGATGTATGCTGGCAACCCAAACGCCACACGTCCACTGAATAAGGAATACGCGCATGCCGCCCATGACTTTCTGGTTCGTTCTCGCCAGTGTGCTGATCGCGCTGGAAATCTTTACAGGCACCTTCTATCTGCTGGTGTTTGGCGCGGCAGCTGGCGGCGCCGGATTTGCCGCCATGTATGGCTATCCGCTGATTGCTCAGCTGGTTGTGGCGACAGTGTTTGGCGTCATCGGTCTGGTCTGGCTGCGGCGCCGGCCAAAAATCGAACGCCCTGCCGACGACGTGCTGGATATCGGTCAGGCCGTGGAAGTCAGTACATGGCTCGACAACAATACAGCGCGGGTTCGTTATCGCGGTACGGAATGGGACGCCCGGCTGCTGGAAGGTGAAACCGCCCAGCCGACCCATTGCATCATCCGCGAAATTCGCGGTACCACGCTGATCCTGTCCGCCAAACCATAACCGGGAGTCACCCTATGGAAGTTGCACTGTTTGTACTTGTCGTTGTTGCCCTATTTGTCGCCAGTTCGATCAAGATCGTTCCCCAGCAGAATGCCTGGGTGGTGGAACGGCTGGGGCGTTTTCATGGGGCGCTGCAACCAGGTCTCAATATCGTTATCCCGTTCATTGACCGCATTGCCTACAAGCACCTGCTCAAAGAAGTGCCACTCGACGTTGAACCGCAAGTCTGCATCACCAAGGACAACACCCAAGTACAGATTGACGGGGTAATCTTCTATCAAGTCACAGACCCCAAACTTGCCAGCTATGGCACGGCGAATTTCCAGATGGCGATCGTACAACTTGCGCAGACCAGTCTGCGTTCGGAATGTGGCAAACGCGAGCTCGACCGTTTGCTGGAAGAACGCAGCGACATCAACCGCGCTGTCATCTCGGCGCTGGACGAAGCCAGCCCCAACTGGGGCGTCAAAGTGTTGCGCTACGAAATCAAGGACATCACGCCGCCGGAGGCCGTGTTGCGCTCTATGCAAACCCAGATCACAGCCGAACGTGAAAAACGCGCCATGGTTGCGCAATCGGAAGGCAAACGTCAGCAGGAAATCAATCTGGCAGAAGGTGCCATGACTGCTGCCATCCGTGAATCCGAAGGTGAAAAGCAAGCCGCCATCAATAATGCTCAGGGTCAGGCGGAAGCCATCCTGCTCACCGCCACCGCTACCGCCGAAGCGATCCGCAAAGTCGCGGCGGCCCTCAGTGAGCCAGGCGGTATGGAAGCGGTGAATTTGAAAGTCGCCGAAAAATACGTGGAAGCTTTCGGTAATATTGCCAAGCAGGGCAATACCCTGATTCTGCCCGGCGATTTATCCAATATGGGCACAATGGTGGCCACTGCGATGAGCGTGGTGAAGCAGCAGAAAAAGGATAATTAAACCTCTCCTTACCTTGCTGCGCAGGCAAGCTATTTCAATCGAAAGGTAAATCCATGTTTTCAGTATTCGAAAAACCCAACGTGCTACTGCGCCTGGAAGGCGGTGCCGTGTTTGCGCTGGCGCTCGCGGTATATTGGCAGCAATCGTTTGGCTGGCCGCTATTCTGGTCAACCCTGTTCCTCCCTGATCTGGCCCTGATCGGCTATCTGGTGAATGCCCGGTTCGGTGCCGGTGCATACAACATCACCCATTCAAAACTATTGCCCGGTCTGTTGGGAATTTTTGCCCTCTCCACCAGCAATATGCTATGCATTGCACTGACGCTGGTCTGGTTCGTACATATCGGCATTGACCGTTTATTGGGCTATGGTTTGAAATATACGGACGGTTTCAAATTCACCCATCTGGGCATGATCGGACAGAGCGAGGGACAACCGCGCGGACGTTTTTTGCCTTGCGGTAAATAGCACTGTTCATTCTCTTTTACGAGATCAGCCATGCAATGGTCACAGAACGAATACACCATCACTGATGAACACGCGTCGCTTGATATTGCGTTGATTCACGACTTTTTGCGCAATAGCTACTGGGCCAAAGCCATACCGCTTGAAATCGTCACCAGAGCACTGGAAAATTCGCTGTGCTTCGGCATGTTCCACAATGACAAGCAAATTGGCTTGGGCAGGGTAGTCACCGACCGCGCCACCTTTGCCTACCTCTCCGATGTATTCGTGATTGACAGTTATCGAGGACACGGGCTCGGCAAATGGTTGATTGCCTGCATACTCGACCACCCCGAACTGCAAGGTTTGCGCCGCTGGTTGCTGGCCACGCTGGACGCGCATGGCTTATACCAGCAGCATGGCTTCGTGCCTTTGCGCAATCCGGAAAGGTTCATGGAGATTAACCCTGCGGATATTTATCTGCGCGCAACCTAGCATCGGTTTGTTACTGTATAGGATCCGACATTGTTCAAAGCTATCCTGATTGACAAGACAACCACAGCTCACGAGGCAAAACTCATCGACCTGGACGAGGCACAGCTACCCGAGGACGATGTTCTGGTCCGTGTTGAATTTTCCAGCCTCAACTACAAAGACGCGCTGGCAATCACCGGCCGGGCGCCTGTGGTGCGGCACTTTCCGATGGTACCGGGCATCGATTTGGCGGGCACCGTCGAGCACAGCAGTCATCCAGACTGGAAGCCGGGGGATCAGGTCATACTCAACGGCTGGGGTATCGGTGAAACACATTGGGGCGGATTTGCCCAGAAAGCGCGCGTGAATGGCGACTGGCTGGTAGCCTTGCCAGAGGGTCTGAATACGCGGCAGGCAATGGCCATCGGCACGGCCGGATATACCGCCATGCTGAGCGTGCTGGCGCTGGAAAACCACGGCATCAAACCGGGCGACGGGCCCATTCTGGTCACCGGTGCAAGCGGCGGGGTCGGCAGTGTGGCCATCGTGCTGCTGGCCAGGCTCGGCTATGAAGTCATTGCCAGCACCGGCCGGCCGGACGAAGCCGAATATCTCAAGTCATTAGGTGCAGCTGGGATCATGGAGCGCGAGCAACTCGCCACGCCGGGCAAGCCGCTGCAAAAGGAACGCTGGGCCGGTGCTGTGGACGCGGTTGGCGGTCATACCCTGGCCAACGTCTGCGCCACCACGCGCTACCGCGGTGCAGTCACCGCTTGCGGACTGGCAGGTGGAATGGACTTTCCCGTTACCGTCGCGCCGTTCATTTTGCGTGGCGTAACGCTGTACGGAATAGACAGCGTGATGGCGCCCAAGACCCTACGCATGACAGCCTGGTCGCGTCTGGCGCAACATCTGGACCTGCGTACGCTAGCCGCCATGACGACTGAAATCACTTTGCATGATGCGATTGGTGCCGCGCCTGATCTGCTCAAAGGAAAGCTGCGCGGGCGCACGCTGATCGATGTGAATCATTAGTGCATATGGAACCACTATTGCCAACGACCCGGATCCTGGCCATCTCAGGCAGCCTGCGCAGCGCATCACTCAACACCACCCTGCTCCGCGCCACCACGTGCCTGGCTCCCGCTGGCATGCAGATCGAATTATTTGACGGGCTCGGCACGCTGCCATTGTTCAACCCGGATATCGAGGCATCCGACCCGCCTGCCGTAGCCCATTTTCGTACCCGGCTGTTGGCTGCCGACGGCCTCTTGATTGCCAGCCCCGAATACGCACACGGCATCACCGGTGTGATGAAAAACGCGCTGGACTGGATGGTGGGTTGCGAGACATTCGTCAACAAACCGGTTGCCCTCTTCAAAACATCGCCGCGCGCCGTTCATGCCCAAGCCTCCATCCGGGAAATTCTCACCACCATGTCTGCACGTGTCGTTGAAGCGGCTTCAATCAGCCTACCTATTCTGGGTAGCGGGCTTGATGAGGCAGGCATCGCTGCCCACCCTGTCATGTCCGCAGTCATGAGGGAGGCCCTCCGGACATTTCAGGCGGCGATATCAGACTATCAGGCCGAACCTGAGGAAGACAATTAATCCATGAAACGGAGCCATTGATATGCTCGTTACCGATCTTGCCATTAATCAGGCTATGGGAATGCGGTTTACCGCACCCGGTGCTACGCATATTCTGGAAATGCCTGAATCGGAATTACTGCTCAACCATCTGGGCAGCATCCACGCCGGTGTGCAGTTTTCTCTGGCCGAAGCATGCAGCGGCGCATTCCTGCAGATTCAACTGACGGATTGGCAGGATCGCGTCATGGCTGTACTACGCTCATCCGAGGTGAAATTTCGCGCTCCGGCACACGGCTGTCTACGCGCCACTGCTCAATTTGACAAGATTTCAGGGGCGTTATTGTCCGCGCAATTAGCCGCACGCGGCCGCGCTCTCGCCCCGGTGTTGATCGAAGTACTTGACGAACATAATGTCATGACCATGCACGGGCGCTATCTCTGGTTTTTACAGGCTCACACCTAATCAGCGTGAGCAAACTCCACCCACACCAATGTCCGGGCAACTTATTGGCACCCGAATTCAAAATTCCCGCATAAATTGCCTTCAAGTAATCGGCATTCCTTCCGATATTGATTAAACAAGGATGCCTGCAGTTAAAACAATCTGACTGGCTTGACCAACATCAAACAGGCCATCCTCAAAACCAGCGCCGGAAAACTCGATGTGACCTGCTGCGTGGTTCTGTGCCTCTATCTCTCGCTGGATGATGGCAAGAAACCAGCAACTTTTTCAAAATTTTTTAGCTGTATAGAGCAGAGCAAGGCATAAAGAGCATTCAAATGACTGGTCACTACAACCCTCTCCTGGTTTTTCTGTCCATCGCCGTCGCGTGCCTGGCATCCTATACAGCACTCGATCTGGCGCGCCGCATCGGCACACTGGAAACCACGAAATATCGCCGTATGTGGCTTGGTGGCGGTGCTGTCGCATTAGGAATCGGCATCTGGTCGATGCATTTCATCGGCATGCTGGCATTTTCGATGCCGATTTCACTGGGATATAACCTACCCATCACCTTGCTATCGCTGGTCATTGCCATGGCGGTGTCATTGCTGGTTCTTCATACGGTGACGGGATCACAACTCTCTATCCCCCGTCTTGTAGCAAGCGGCCTGATTATGGGCGTGGGTATTGCCACCATGCATTACACGGGAATGGCAGCCATGCTGATGCAGCCGGGGATCACCTATATCCCGTGGATTTTTGCGGCGTCCATCGCCATTGCCATCGTTGCCTCTATAGCAGCATTGTGGATCGCATTCCACTTGCGCCGCGAATCACGCAAGTTTGCAATGCTGAGTCGACTGGGAGCGGCACTGGTCATGGGTCTGGCGATTGCAGGGATGCACTACACCGGCATGGCAGCTGCAGTGTTTGCCCCGGGCAGTGTTTGCCAGGCGGCAACAGATATTAACGACACCTGGATGGCCATGGGCATCACAGGCGCAACCCTGGCGGTACTGGCCATTACACTACTCCTGTCTATCCTGGATGTGCGCATGGAGTCCGTTACAGGCAAACTCACCTATTCGCTGCAGGAGGCCAATGAGCAACTACTATATCTAGCTACCCATGATGCCTTAACCGACTTACCCAATCGCAGACTGTTTGTTGATCGCTTACAGCACGCCATCCATGCTTCACGCCGGAGCAACCATCATTGCGGAGTGTTATTTCTTGATCTGGACGGATTCAAAACGGTAAATGATTCGCTCGGACATGCCGTGGGTGATGATTTACTCAAAGAAGTGACTCAACGCATTCAGACGCAATTGCGTGACGAAGATATGGTGGCGCGCATGGGCGGTGATGAATTCGTCGTTCTGATTGAAGACATCAAAGAGCCGAATGACCTGGCAATGGTCTGTCTGAAACTGCTCGCCCACATCGGCAATCCATTCGAAATTTCGGGTTTAAGCCTTAGTATCACCTCCAGCATCGGCATTGCTGTCTTCCCTCAGGACGGTGATACGGTGGATATGCTTCTCGCCAATGCAGATGCCGCAATGTATGAAACCAAACAAGGTGGACGCAACAGTTACCGGTTTTTCAAGCCGTCCATGAACGTCAATTCGCTGCGTACCTTGCAAATTCAGGTAGGCTTGCGCGAGGCCATCGGCAGTGAGCAACTCAGTCTTTACTTTCAACCGAAATTTAACGGCAAAGACCGGCGTTTGGTAGGTGCCGAGGTGCTGCTGCGCTGGACCCATCCAGAATATGGAAATATCTCGCCTGCTGAATTCATTCCCATCGCAGAGAGTTCCGGGCTCATCTCTCAAATTGGTGACTGGGTATTGGAGGCAGCATGCCGCCAACTGTGTATATGGCAGGAAGAAAACAGAACCCCCATCAAAATCGCCATCAATTTGTCCCCGCAACAGTTCCGTCAGGCCAACCTTGCGGAAGACATTCTGAGCTTGATATCGGGCTATGGACTGACACCTTCTTTGTTCATGTTTGAAATTACCGAGAGCGTGGTGATGGAAAACGCCGAGGCCAATGTCGCCACGCTGAAAAAATTTCAAGACATGGGGTTTGAGGTTGCAATTGATGATTTCGGCACAGGTTATTCGAGCCTCAGTTACCTGCGGCAATTCCAGGTACAGCAACTGAAAGTGGATATGTCTTTTGTCCAGGGACTGGATAGTGGAGGCGATCAGGATCAAGCCATTGTCGCTGCAATCATTGCGCTTTCCCACGCATTGAACATGGAAGTGGTTGCCGAAGGTGTAGAAACACAACTTCAATTGGCAATATTGAATAAGCTGGGTTGCAATCAGGTACAGGGGTATTTACTCGGCAAGCCAGTGCCGTCCGAACAGTTTTCGCAGTTATTGGGGACAATGCTGGAAATGGAAGACGATAGCGCTACCGCCGGCCAGCATCCCCTCTGGTCCGGTAATTCGTTATAGCGTGTCTTTAACGGCCACCGGCTGCATGTTATTCACGACCCGGCCTGTCACGTAACGCAATCTGGTTGATCCATCCATCCCCTGCTTGTCCAGCCAGACCAGATACAGATTGCCCTGGCTATCCATGGTTATGGCAGGATCGGATTGCACTCCCGCACCCACTGCCCCGGGTACGCCGAGATTGTCACTCCATCCCGAAGCGGTTGGCCAGGCCAACCAGATATCCGGGGTACCGTCCCGGTTATCGTCCCATACCACAGCCAGCTTGCCTTTTCCGTCGCCGGCAATTGCCGGATGCCATTGCGGGATGTTGTCGCCGAAACTGTCCTGCACCATTTGATTGGCGCCAAAATGCGCCCCGCCATCGGTGCTGAATGCCGCATAGACATCGTAGCCGGACAGGAAATCGCGCTTGTCGGACCACACTGCCGCCACCCTGGCATCCGCTTGCGCCGCCAGTACAACACGCATGGCGCCGGTTCCCGGACCGACACCGGCATTGCGTGCATCACGCCGGGTTTCGTTCATCTGCACAGGTGTGGCGAATTTTGTATCGCCGATGGCGCGGTGGCTATACATGATCGTCGTGTGCCCCTTCCGGCGATCTTCCCAGGCGACCACCACGCCACCTGTTTGCAGCACCGCGATGCTGGGATAGTGTTGACCACCAGATAAGGGCAGGCTATCCACCACAACCGGCTTGCCCAGTGTCAGTGTGTCTGTACCGGGAACATAAGCCAGTTTTTCGGTATGGATACCCGCGTAGTGCCCCTCGCGCTGCGACCAGGCTGCCCACAAACCTGCCTGGGTAGAAAACCCCACGCTGGCCTGGTTGCTGTCATGGCTAGCCAGGGTGATAGGCTCACCCATCCGTGTCGCACTTACAACCCTTGCCCGCACGCTGCCATCCTCTTCCCACGCGACTGCAAAACGGCCATCCGGCAAGGAAACAATGCCGGGTTCAAATGCCTCTTTGCTGCCACTTATCTGCCGATCCGCTGCAAAGCCACTATCAGCAGATTTTTTCATTGCGATATAACAGCGTGAAATACCATCCCGATTGTCTTCCCACACGACCGCGACAACAGTGCCTGAAACCGCGATGCTCTTGCGGCCTGCTGCCTCGACATGATGGAACACCTTGGCACCATGCACCGGCGTGACATCAATGGCTTGATCAAATTGCCAAGGGGCTGCCAGCACCATGGCAGGAAACATGAAAATCGTGAATACCAGCTTCCGGATCATGAAGCCTTCCCGCCCAGGAATTGCAGCAGCGTCTGGGTCTTGTAAAAGCCGCCATTTACATAGCGATCGAAATCCTTGAAATCCTGTATGGTTTTGAAACCGGGAATTTTGACGATTTCCTTGCCTTGCGGGTCCAGAAACACGAACAAGGGGGTGGCAAAGGCATTGAAACGTGCACCGAGATCGGCTTCCGTAATCCGTTCGCCACTCGGCAATTTAAGACGTTTCCCGCTTTCCGCATCGACGTAGACCAATACGTAATGTTCAGTGTAGAGCCGATGAATATCCGGATCGGAAAAGCTTTCCTTATTGGTCTTGGCACACCAGCCGCACCCGTAGCGGCCGAAATACAGGAAGATCGGCTTTTTCTGCTGCTGGGCAAGACGCAAACCATCACCATATGAAACAAAGGGATAGTGGTCAGGAGGATCGGCAAATACGGGGTTAGCGAAACCAAATGCAATAAATAACACGACCAGCAATAGACGTTTCATCTTATTCTCCTCACGGCGTTATTATGCGCATTACTCTACCGTAGTCACCGGCAGCTTTCCATGGTTGTTTCAGCATCGGCCTGACGCCCGTAATCTCCTGCCTAACAGACTTCAATTCGCGCAGGCACCCTTGCGCTCACTGTCATAACTGATTTTAATTTGCTCGGCTTGGCCGCCTGGCATGTCCACTACCGTCTCTAAAATGCCGGTGTAGTGGGTGGCACTCAGATAAGTGACCTGCCCCATTCCGCGTTCCTTCACCGGGCCTTGCGCACAATCCAGTGTCCAACTCCAGGCATTACCGCTACGCCGCGCGGGCTGAATGACGCACCCCTTTCGCGCAATCCGCGGTATGAACTGGCTGACGTCTTCCATGTCCTGTGCGGTCATGCACCGGGTTTGTAGGCGATCACCACTAGGCGTAGCGACACCATTCATTTGCATCTGCATGTGCGTTGACCACAAACCGGGTTCCAGATTGATCGGTTTAGCCTGGCTGAGATGGCTGCACGCAGCAAGACAACAAAAACCCAAAGTGGTGCGCAGCATGCTTATTCCCCTCGATTGAGTGTAAACAGTCTAGCCGGATAAGCCTTGCGCCTGGCTGACGCGCCGCAGCGCAGCCAAGATGACGTGCCTGGGCGAGGCCAGATTCAGGCGCATGAAACCGCTGCCGCCGGTGCCGAAAACCGTGCCCGGGTTCATGCCCAGCCTGGCTTGATGAATAAAGAAATCTCGTAACGCAATATCACTCAATTGCATGTCACGGCAATCGAGCCACAGCAGGTAAGTACCTTCTGGGAATATCGCCCGTATACCGGATAGGTGCTCTCGCACATAGCCGAGCACAAAATCGCGCGTATCCTGCAGATAGGTCATCAACGCTTCGAGCCATGCGCCACCTTCACGATAAGCCGTCTCAAAAGCGACAATGCTGAACGGATTGCTGGCATTGACATGCTGACTGGTAAATACGGTGCCGATCGCAGCGCGTACTTCCGGGTTGGGGATGATGAGGCAAGACAGGCCCAAACCGGGAATATTGAAGGTTTTGCTGGGTGCAACAGCGGTGATCAAGCGGTCCAACTCATCCGCCAGCGTAGCCATTACAGTGTGATGCTGATCGGGATAGATAAGGTCGGCGTGGATTTCATCGGACAACACCACCAACTCGTACTCGCGCGCGATGCGCAATATCTGCGCAAGTTCGTCGGGTTGCCATACTCGCCCCACCGGATTATGCGGCGAACATAGCAGCAGTAGTTTCGCGCCATTGGCAGCGCACTGTTCAAGATGATCGAAGTCAATCCGGTATCGGCCATCGATCAGCTGCAAAGGGTTTTCAACAAGCTGCCGCGCACTGCTGGTCACCGCAGAGAAAAATGGAAAATACACCGGCGGTTGTACGATAACAGCCTCGCCTGGCCGTGCAAAGGCCATGACCGCCGCATGCAAGGAGGGCACCACACCGGGACACATCACGATCCATTCGCGTTTGATCGTCCAACCATGACGCTGTTGCATCCAGCCGATTAGCGCGTCATAGAGACTGTCCGGATAACGTGTATAGCCATATATGGGATGTGCAGCACGCGCCGCCAGTGCTGCGGTAACAGCGAGGGGGGCAGCGAAATCCATGTCCGCCACCCACAGCGGAGTCACATCCGCGGTGCCGAAATACGCTATGCGACCGTCGTATTTGACGCTGTCAGTGCCTTCGCGCGATATTGTCTGGTCAAAGTCAAAACTCACACAATGCGTTCCCACAATGTCACTTCAGCGAGCGTGTGCTGAAATTTGCGCCGCGTTTCGCGGATCACGAAAGGCACATCCTGCGGCGCCTGCATCAGCCTGAAATGCTTATCCAGCAGCGCATGCAAGCCATCCAGCGTAGTGAAATTTTCGCCATCTTTTTTGTGGCCACCTACCCAATCCTCGCGCTGCGTATGCTCTTCCAGCCAGGTATAGGGCGAACTCAGCATCAGGATGCCTCCCGGATTGATGCGTTCATGCACACTGGACAGAAATTTCGCCGGGCTATACAAGCGGTCGATCAGATTGGCGGCCAGGATAAAATCAAAGCCGCTGAGGATGGGTTTGAGATTACATGCGTCACCCTGGAAAAAGGCCACTTTGTCATGCAAACCGTCCAGTCCCAGATCGGCGAGATAGCGCGTTTTGTAGGAGACCAGCTCGCCTTCATCCACAAGGGTATAGCGCACGCTGCCCTGCTCGGCCAATTGCACGCCGAGATTGATAAAGCGGGCCGAGAAATCAACGCCGGTCACATGCTCAAAATGCCGTGCCAGCTCGAAGGTGGCACGGCCGGTCGCGCAGCCCAGGTCGAGTGCACGGTGCGCTGGCTTGTCACCCATTGCATGGATGGCTATCTGTGCCAGTGAGCAGGGGAAATTGGGAACACCGTAATATTCGTCGCCATAGTGAAATTCGGCGTATTCGGAGAGCTGTTTGTCGCTCTCGTAAAACACATTCGGCGCACTGGCGGGAGCGTCACTCACCACATAACGGAACCCGGCATGCTGGAAGAAATGGCGGCGGAAGGCATATCGTGCGCTACGCAGCGACTCGTTGCCACAACTGATCCACGAGCCTCCTTTAAGCAGGTTATGGCGACCATCGAAAGTAGGCGTTGTGAAATCGTCATAAATCGGGTGAACCTCAAAGCCTTCCAGCGGATAAATCGGCGTTTCGGTCCATTGCCAGACATTACCCACCACATCGAACAGCTCGCCGTGACGATAAGTGGTGACCGGACAGGCGGATGCCCAGTGATCTAGATGTAAATTGGCGCTGGCAGCCTGATCCAGCGGCACTTCGGCCACACTGCCCACATCGTACAGGCGATACCATTCGTCCTCGGTGGGCAGGCGCACAGGTTGGCCGGTTTGCCGGGCTTTCCAGTTACAGAATGCCTTGGCTTCGTGGTAATTGACTTCCGCTGGCCAGTCCCACGGCATGGGCACTTCTTCAGTCATCAAGCGCAGGCGCCAGTTACTGCCATCGGCAATCCAGAAACTGGGGTGCTGCGCCTGACTGAAATTCCGCCAGCCGCGCCCTTCCTCCTCCCACCAGGTGTCTGCCTGATAACCACCGGCATCGACAAATCCCTGAAATTCACGATTGCTGACCAGATACTGGCTAACCTGGAATGGGCTCACGGCAGCCTCACGCAGACCGTACTCATTGTCCCAGCCATAGTGCGGATCGGATTGCTCCTTACCCAGACGCACCGTGCCAGCCGCTATCGCCACCAACGCATTGGCTGGTGGCTCACCCGACAATTTGCATGTGCCCCATGCAACATGCGGTTGAACATGAGCGAGTGCATGTTGGCGAATCAGCACTGAAGATGTCTCCAGATGGATGCGCTCGTGCTCAATGCCCATCACGATAGCCCACCACGGGTGATTCCAGTCAATCGGCAGGGTCAGCGGGGCGCTGGCAATTACTTGATCCACCAGCGCACGTACCTGGTCACGATAGGCGCGCAATTCGGCCAGACGCGGCCAGTCGTAGTGGGTATCAGTCAGATCATCCCAGCTCATCTCATCCACTCCCACCGAAAATATGGACTCGAATTTCGGGTGGATACGCTCGCTGATAAGACCCACCAGCAATAATTTGTTAATAAAAAAAGTCGCCGTATGGCCAAAATAGAAAATCAACGGGTGACGCAGCGGGATGGATTTTTTGTAATACGCGTCTTCCACTGCGAGCGTTTTGAATAATTCCTCGTATCGATCAAAAGTGGTGTGGAAATAATCACGAATTTCAGCGCGCATACGGTCTGGATCATTGCCATCAAGGAATGGGGTACGTGCGAACAGGCTGCGGTGCATTTGGTCCAATTTTGTGATCTCGTTATTTGAATGCTAAGCGTAAAGGTAACTTGTCAACGCAGGAGAGACAAGTTTCAAACGAAAAAAATCCTTTCTTCCTAGGCATATATCCCGACTCGGTCTACAGTGAAAACAGGAGTTCAGGCATTAGGGTTATTTGTTATCTGTTACTATCATTACAGGCCTGAATATTAGCGACACAATTCACGCATTTATAAATTGAGAGGGAGAAACGACCTTGAGCACAAAAAAATTAACCTCAGAAACAGATTTTACCGACATTACCAAAGACCAGTTGATTTCTGACTTCAAGGTGGTGATTGCCGACGCGGAAGCTTTGCTTAAAGCCACTGCCAATCAAGGTGGCGAAGCCATGGCTGCAGTACGCGCAAAAGCCGAGGAATCCCTGGCTGCCGCAAAAATTAAAATGGCCGACGCCCAGGCTGCGCTACTGGAAAGAACCCGCGCAGCTGCGCGGGCAACTGATGATTATGTGCATGAAAACCCATGGCGGGCAGTGGGTGTAGCCGCCGGCGTAGGCTTGGTTGTTGGTCTGCTGATTGGCCGTCGCTAAACTGGGATGACTGCGGAAAACAATCCAGCCAGCAAAGGGCTGCTCGAGTCGTTAAAAGCGCTCACCGGCACATTGATTGCCATCGTTTATACGCGTCTGGAGCTATTTTCGACAGAACTGGAAGAGGAACGCGAGCGGCTGGCAATCTTGTTGGTGTTGATGCTGGTGGCGTTGTTCTGTATCGGCGTGGGCGTGGTGCTTGCCGTATTGCTTATTGTCGTGGCGTTCTGGGATACGCATCGTCTGCTGGTTCTGTCCGGGCTTACCGGTGTATTTTTGATCGGCGGGCTTTCTGCCTCCTGGTTGGCACTACATAAACTGCGCACCAAACCCAGACTGTTTGCCGCTACCCTGGCGGAACTCCGCCAGGACAGTGCGCATCTGGATGCCCATAAATGAGACATCACCTCAATCAGCTTACCCGCCGTCGCCATCATTTGCAGGCACTGGTGGCGAGCCAGCGGATTGAACTTGGGCAAAATATGGAACCCCTGCGCGTCCCTTTGGCACGAGTGGACCAAGGCGTGGAAGTGGTGCGTTTTGTACGGCGAAATCCATTACTTGTGGCGGGTGCAAGCACACTTTTTATGGTGTTCCGTACTAAAGGTACAGGGAAATGGTTGCGCCGAAGCTGGCTGGCGTGGCAACTTGCACGCAGATTTCTCAGGAAGTGAACGCTATAATAATCAACGTCTGATCTGCTGGAACAGCTCCGCAGAACAATAACGCTGGAAGTCTGGAATGCAACCAGACGCCACTTCCCATAAATTTTTCAAGGGGTGAACATGAATGCAATAAGAGTGATGGCGATCGCATTAATTGTGGCCGGCGTCCTGGCACTGGCATATGGCGGGTTCAGTTACACCAAGGAAACGCAGGAGGTCAAACTGGGCTCGTTCGAACTTTCGGTCAAGAATAAGGAAACAGTCAATATCCCAGTCTGGGCTGGAGTAGGTGCAATAGCCGCCGGTGTGCTCATGCTGGTTATGCGTAAATAAACCGGCGCTGCAGCTTTATTCGATAACGGCTAATCACCTTGTGCCCATGCGGGCGCAAGGTGATTAGCCGTCTGACATTTCATTCCTCTAAACCGAATCTGGCCTTCGCGACTTCCGGGAGTCGCGAAGGCCGGATTTTACTTAACGGTTACGACCGCCAGTACGATGCAAGGCAGGTGCACGCGCCGCAGGTTTGGCACCACCGCCTCCAGCAGGACGAGCAGCTGGCTGACCACCGGACCTACCCGGTGTGCGCGCCCTGCCCTGTCCGCCACCACGCGGCTGGTTGCCACGCTGACTGCCATTGAGTATCGGCTCCGCCTTGATGCGCGGATCGGGTTCGAAGCCTGGCAGTATCTCGGCAGTCAAATCACGTTTGGTCAGTCTGGCAATATCCGCCAGCAGTTTGTGCTCATCCACGCAGACCAGTGATAGCGCTTCGCCTTCGCTTCCAGCGCGTCCGGTACGACCAATACGGTGCACATAATCCTCGGCCACGTTGGGCAATTCGAAGTTGACCACGTGCGGCAACTCGCTGATATCAATGCCACGCGCAGCGATATCGGTAGCCACCAGCACCTGCAGACTGCCATCCTTGAATTCCTTCAATGCACGCGTACGCGCAGCCTGGCTCTTGTTGCCATGGATTGCCATGGCGGGAATACCGTCCTTGTCAAGTTGCTCGGCCAGACGGTTGGCGGCGTGCTTGGTACGGGTAAATACCAGCACCTGAAACCAGTTGTGTTCTTTGATGAGATGCGTCAGCAGTTCACGCTTGCGTTCGCGATCCACCGCATAGACCTTTTGCGAGATCAATTCGGCGGTCGCATTGCGGCGCGCCACTTCGATCATTGCCGGTTTATTCAACAGACTATCTGCCAGCGCCTTGATCTCATCCGAGAAAGTTGCTGAGAACAACAATGTCTGACGCTGTTTGGGAATCAATGCCATGATTTTCTTGATGTCGCGGATAAAGCCCATGTCCAGCATGCGGTCAGCTTCGTCCAGCACCAGAATTTCAACCTTGGACAAATCCACGGTCTTTTGCTGGGCATGATCCAGAAGGCGCCCCGGTGTCGCCACCAGGATATCCACACGACTGCGCAACTTCTGGATTTGCGGATTGATGTTAACGCCGCCGAACATCATCATCGAGTTCAACTTCAGATATTTTCCATACTCACGCACGCTTTCTTCCACCTGGGCTGCCAGCTCCCGGGTAGGCGTGAGGATCAGCGTGCGGATCGGTGGACGGCCTTCGGAGGGGCCTTTAACGGCCTTGTCGGACAGGCGATGCAGAATCGGCAATACAAAACCGGCAGTCTTGCCGGTTCCGGTCTGCGCACCGGCCAGCAGATCGCCGCCGGATAGCACAGCAGGAATGGCTTGCAACTGAATTGGGGTAGGGTCGGTGTAGCCGCGCTCGGTAACGGCACGGACGATTTCTTCGGATAAACCGAGGGATGCGAATGACATAAATTTCCTGAAAACAGATCGGCCTGTCGCTGCATAGGCAGCGCCAGTCTTGGGCAGGCGGATGGGGGTTTGAAAGCCGGATAGGCAGCGGGATTGAGACTGTAGCAAACACCGCAGGGGGCATTCTAACAGAGCGCAGAGGTTTACGCAGGTTTAGACCTGGATGTCCAAGCTGTAGCGCAGGCGGAAATTTCTCGTGGCCTTGTTGGCCCACTTGGCAGCTTCCCGTCAGCAACCATCCTGTAGGGGTTTTGTGCTACTTGTGATTGAGCTTTTATCAAGGCCAAGTTCTTCTTTCAGCTCGGCCCATCCAATAGGCGTGACCAGAATTGCACGGGATGATTTCGATCGGTGTAACCAGTCCATAGAGCACATACGATTCATCAACTGAACGCCAAGCGGACCGGCCAGATGATGAGTTCGTTCAGTCCAATCGAGACATTGTCTGGCAAGGCCATATTTTGTTGGTTTTATTGCAAGAACATCCAGTCCGATGCGGTCGAACCAATTGACACCAGCTGATGTCACTTCAAATTTTTTATCTGCGGCAGGCAGGATGTAGCCCTGCCTCTGGAGGCCTTGCGTAATTGCGACCCCCACCTCGCCAGCCAGATGGTCATAGCAACGGCGACAAAACTGGAGTTGCCGGCCCAGCGGGCTGAGCGCCTTTCGTTTGATTATCCCGGTGGGCCGAATCGCAGCAAGCTGCTCAAGCGCAAAAGCCACCTCAGAACCGGCAAGACGGTAGTAACGGTGCCGACCCTGAATTTCAACCATGATCAGACCCCCTTCGAGTAGTTTGGCAAGATGGGAGCTTGCCGTCTGGGCAGTAACCCCTGCCGCATAGGCAAGCTCGCCCGCGGGCAGTGCACGTCCATCCATTAGCATGGTCAACATTGCGGCACGCGTTTGATCAGCAATCAGGAAAGCGGTAGTGGAAAAATCAGGCAAATGAGACATCAATCGCTCCTCTTAAGGTGAAGATTTTACCTCCACAGCGCCACTCTACAGTTCGATAATCATCGAAGCATCCAGATTGTTAATACCAATAAACTTTGGTCATTCCAATCATTCCGGGCTCAATTCAACATGGATAATACTTCCGTGCCACGTCATGTTGTTGCGACAACCCAGTATCGCCGAGCCACACTGGTTGCGCTTTGCACGGCTGTTCTGGCCACTCAAGTTGATACGACAGTCGTCAATCTTGCCGCTCATCCCATCGGTGAATATTTCTCTGCAAGCGTAGATGCGCTGCAATGGGTCATGGATAGCTACAATCTGACCTATGCTGTGTTGCTACTCTCAGGTGGCCTGTTGGCCGATCTTTATGGCCGGCGACTAGTGTTCATGGCCGGAGCGGTCGTTTTCACCGTTGCGTCTCTCCTCGGTGCGTTCGCACCATCCATCTTGATGCTGATTGGCAGCCGTGCACTTGCTGGTCTGGGTGCAGCGCTTACCTTGCCTGCCTCTTTGGCCATCATTCGGGTGGTATGGCATGAACCAGTCGAAAGAAGCCGGGTTTTAGGCAGATGGGCGGCCTGCAATGGATTGGCGTTGATTATTGGCCCGACCGTGGGAGGATTTTTGGTCAGTAGTTTTGGTTGGCGAAGCATATTTCTTGTGGTGATTCCCTTGAGTCTTATAGCGCTTGTCTTGGCTACGCTATTTGTACCCGAATCTTCCGCACCGGATAACCGAAACTTCGATATTCCAGGTCAGCTCTGGGGCGCCATTGCTCTTGGAGGATTGGTCTTCTCAGTGATCTACTCACATAACATGCCTGACATCGCAACCATTACCTTTTTTGTGTTCCTGTTTGCACTTGGCATGTTTATCAGGACCGAGTCCAAAACAGGGGCTCTGGCTCTGGTGCCTCTGGATATCTTCCGGGTACGTGAATTTAGTGGTGCAATGGTGGCAACTGCCGGCATGACATTCGGCATGTACGGTACGCTATTCCTGTTGCCTTTAACATGGCAGGTCACCGGTAGATTCGGAGCCCTTGAAGCGGGTGTCGCACTGATGCCGATGGCATTGGTTTTCGTGATGGTCTCGTCATTCTCAGGTTGGATGGCGAAAAAAATCGGGACTCGTCTTATGGCCTTTGGTGGTGTTGCCCTCATTGGCTGCGGTCTTTTGACAATCGGCTTCTGTGCACATGATGGACCCATTATCCTGGCCGAAACAGGACTTGCACTAACCGGGCTCGGAATGGGATTGGCGACAGGGCAATTAATGGGACTTGCCGTGGGTGTCGCATCGGCGAGACGGGCAGGGACGGCTAGCGCGCTCATCAATGTCGCTCGCATGGCCGGAGCGACGATGGGTATAGCAATACTTGGGGCGACATTCGCAATCGTTCGTGACGCGCCCTCTGGCCTGCGTCTGTCGATGTTGCTTGGCGGCCTGATTCAAATCCTGTGCGCCATTGTTGCCTGGGCAGTCACGCGTCCAGCAATCAGGGCAGCGTGCTGAAATATAGCAAAATTATTTGCAAATTTTAGCCATATGGGTCTAACCGTCATTGTCACAACTCGACGTGATTTACGTCTATACATTGAGGCTCAGCCGCTAGGACAGGAAAAAACGTGAATTCATCACCCGACATCTTTAACCAGTATCGCTCCAGACTCATCGGCATCGCCTACCGCATGCTCGGCTCGCGTGCCGATGCAGAAGACATTTTGCAGGATGCGTATGTCCGTTGGCTCCAGTCGGACGTATCCGAGTTGCGCAGTCCCGAAGCGTGGCTGGTTACGGTAATAACCCGGCTCAGCATCGATCGGCTCCGCATTGCCAGGAAAGAACGAGAAAACTATATCGGCCAATGGATCCCGGAACCATGGGTCATGGAGTATGCGCCCCCGGCCGAACAATCGATCGAACTGGCCGGCGATATTTCTACCGCCTTCCTGATGGTGCTGGAGCGTCTCGCGCCAGATGAGCGGGCAGCCTTTCTGCTCCATGAGGTTTTTGACTTCGAGTATCCGGAAATTGCACAGATGCTCGGCAAAAATCTGGATGCATGCCGGCAGATGGTGCACCGGGCCAGGCAACGGGTACGCCAGGACCGTCCCCGCTTCGAGGTAAACCACGAAGCTCATGTCCATCTGCTCGAAAAATTCATCAACGCCACCCGCACCGGGGATCGCGATCAATTAAAGGCACTGTTCTCTGAAGACGTCAGCCTCACGGGAGACGGTGGCGGCAAAGTGCCTTCTGTCCTGAACGTTCTGAGAGGACCAGAACGCGTGTCCCGGCTCTATCTCGCGGTCAAACAGTCTTTCGATGGCCGCATGACGTTCCGCATCGCACAAATCAACGGTATGCCCGGCATACTCCGTTATGTCGACGGCAATCTGGAATCGGCAACGTCGGTCGTCACTGACGGCAGATTCATCCTGGACATTTATGTCGTGCGCAATCCCGATAAGCTGAAGTTGATCGGACAGCATACTCTTCCACTAGGTTAAGTGCCGACTGTCACAGAGGCACTCCGTGCGCGTCTTATGGGTGAACGGAAGTATTTTGCTTGCCGTCATTACGGAGGTTTATTTTGGAAAAACACATCGATTACACAGCAATCGCACCGGATGGTTTCAAGGCCATGATCAGCCTGGAAGCTTACGTCCGCCGCTCCGGGCTCGAGCAAAGCCTTTTGGAACTCATCAAGATACGAGTCTCACAGATCAATGGATGTGCATATTGCATCGACATGCATACCAAGGACGCAAGAGCGGCCGGGGAATCGGAGCAGCGCCTGTATGCGCTCCCGGCATGGCGCGAGACGCCGTTTTTCACCGCCAGGGAAAGAGTAGCGCTGGCATGGGCTGAAGCGCTCACTGGAGTTTTGAATAAAAGAGTTCCGGATAGTTTGCGTGAAGAGACATTACGTTCATTCAGCGAAAAGGAGCTGATTGATCTGACGTTCGGCATTGTGACCATCAATGGGTGGAATAGGCTGGCCATTTCCTTCCGCACGCCGCCAGGGAGCTATCAGCCAGGGCAGTAACCTTCATCGGCTGGTCCGGCTTCTGCTTGCCACCGATGCTGATCGCTTCGTTCGGATAAAGCTCGAGTATGCGCTGGATGCCAGGACGGTATTCCGGCTGCTATCCAATATACAGTATCCGTTCGAAACAAAAGCTGCGGTGCGTGTCGCATTCCGCGTATCAGGCCAAGAACACGACTGTCTGCGCGCTCATGGAGCAGGGACTGGAGCCAAGGCCGCCGGCTCCTATCCTGTGACGAACTGCCTGGATTTACATTATTTTCCCCGACGCCTATTTGACGCGAAACTGATGAGAGGGTAGGGTAAAAAGGCAGATTTTGATGTGCGAAGCGTTGAATTCCCCTCATTTTCTGCAATTACAAGCGTTTTACCCATAAATAAATAATCAGGAGGAGGTTTAAAAATGCTGAAAACCATTGGTTTTAACCGCCAGACTGCGCTCTCGGTATTGCTGGGTGCGTCCATGATGTTAGGCAACACAGCATTTGCTGCAAAAGATGCTGGTCAAGGGCATGATTACAGAACTTTCCAGACGGGTGGCCATATCGAATATGGAAAAATTGGCGATTCCTATAAGGCCGAGCTTGTCATGTATCTGGCAGGCAATCAATTCATGGTCATGGAAGAACTCATTCAGGACTTTCAGAAGAAGAACCCGGATATCAAGTCCATCTATGTAGAAACGATTCCTCCAGGCCAGATTCTGAAGGGCCAGATTCTGAAGCAGGGTGAAATCAATGGTGTAAAGACAGCACAAAACCCTGATCTCTTTGCCAGTGTTAATCTCGGTCATCTGAAAAAACTAAAAGCCGAGAATGTGATGAATGACTACATCATCTACACGCATAACAAGCTTGAGCTGATGGTGGCCAAAGGTAATCCAAAACACATCATGGGCCCTAAAGACTTGGGGCGTGATGATTTGGTCCAGTCTCAACCCAATCCTTTGACGGAAGGTATTTTCAAATTTTACGGCGCACAAATGTTGAAAGACCTGGGGCTGTACGAGAAAGTCACTGGAAATGCGCAATGCAAAGGTTGCTGGGCGGTGAAAGACAAGACCTGGTTTACCCAGCGCCATCACCGTGAAACACCTGCGCGTATCGAGAGCGGCCAGGCCGATGTCGGTATCGTATGGGCCTCTGAAGTGATGCATGCCAAGGCTGAAGGCCGGCCAATTGATGGTGTCGAAATTCCCGATCCTTACAATATGTCACAAAAAGTGGCGTATGCCATTGGCGTCTTGAAAGCAGGTCGCAACCCATACAATGCCATGCGCTATCTGGCTTATCTTGGCACGAAGGATGCGCAGGATATCTATGCCAAGTACGGTTTTATCCCGGCTTCTACTGAAGACCTCAAACTGAAGCCATTGACCAAAGATTAATCGGCATTTTTTATTGAAATTCAATTAAAGAAGCCCTCCTTGAACAGGAGGGCTTTTTCATTTTATGGCTTGGGCAGATTCACGATATACCCACCCTTCTCTGCGCGCGTCAGAGCAAGCAACTTGTGCTGCTGGGCATCTTCCAGCAGATCGCTGAAAGTACGATAGCCATAGTAGGATTCGTTAAAGTCGGGTTTACGCCGTTTCAGTGTTTGCTTGACCATTGAGGCCCACATTTTTTCCTCCTCGCCGCGTTCGGCGACAAGCGCCTCGACCGTTTCGACAACCAGGTCAAACGCTTCCTGCTGCTTGTCATTTTCGGTAATGGGTACAATCTTCTTTGCAGCACCGGCAGCCGTTTTTCCCGGATTTTTACGCACTGTGCGTTTCTTCTGCGCTTCCTGCTCGCGTACCAGGTCGTCGTAGAAAATGAATTCGTCGCAATTGGCAATCAACAGGTCCGAGGTGGAATTCTTGACCCCTACCCCAATCACCAGTTTATTGTTCTCGCGCAATTTGGACACCAGCGGCGAGAAATCCGAATCGCCGCTGATAATCACAAAACTATCCACATGTGCCTTGGTGTAGCACAGGTCGAGTGCGTCCACCACCATACGGATATCAGCAGAGTTTTTGCCGGACTGGCGCACATGCGGGATCTCGATCAGTTCAAAAGCTGCTTCATGCATCGGTGCCTTGAATTCCTTGTAGCGATCCCAATCGCAATAGGCCTTCTTGACCACGATGCTGCCTTTGAGCAGCAGACGTTCCAGAACTTTCTTGATATCGAATTGTGCGTAGTTGGCATCGCGCACTCCCAGCGCGACGTTCTCGAAATCGCAGAATAGCGCCATATTATTGATTTCATTACGTTCCGACATTGTGATCTCCTATTTTCCGCGCATGAACATTTTGTCCAGTTCCGCCAGACTTATCTGAAACCAGGTAGGACGGCCATGGTTGCACTGGTTGGCTCGCTCGGTGGTTTCCATTTCGCGCAATAACGCATTCATTTCGATAATGCTCAAGTGCCGGTTGGCACGCACCGCACCATGACAGGCCAGCGTGCCGAGCAGTTCGTTGCGACGCTCGGTGAGCACGCGACTGGCTCCCCATTCGCGCAATTCGCGCAGCACATCGCGGGCAAGTTGCGAGGGGTCGGCATCTTGCAGCAGGCGCGGCACGGCACGTACCGCCAGACTGGTGGGAGACAGCGGTGCAAGCTCGAAACCGATTTCTTGCAGCGCGGCCGCGTGCTCTTCGGATGCGGCCACATCCAGCGCATCGGCCTGGAATGCAGCGGGGATGAGTAAGGGTTGGCTCGCCACCGATTTTTGGTCGAGTGCGGTCTTGAGCTTTTCATACACCACGCGTTCATGCGCGGCATGCATGTCCACCAGTACCAGGCCGGCTGAATTCTGGGCGAGGATATACACGCCGTGCAGCTGGGCGATGGCGTAGCCCAGCGGGTGCGCGGCGGTTTCTTCCGTCTGCGTGGCCGCAGTTTTGGGCAGCGGCATATCCCGCGTCATCAAGTCGTAAAAAGCTGCGGGTTGCGCCACGCCCAACGGCATCGGCGCTTGATAGGGCGCGCCCGAGGAAAATACCGGGCGCGCGGCATGGCTGGCAGGCTCGGGGCTGGCCAGTTGCGCCTGCGCCGCCGGGTTTTCGCCGCCGCGCCCGGCCAGCGTCTTGTTCAATGCGTGGTAAAGAAACTGATGCACGGCGCGGCCGTCGCGGAAGCGCACCTCGATCTTGGCCGGATGCACGTTCACGTCCACCAGCGCTGGATCGAGTTCCAGGAACAGGCAATATGCCGGATGGCGATCATGGTGCAGCACGTCGCGGTAGGCCTGACGCAGCGCGTGGGCGATGAGCTTGTCGCGCACGAAACGGCCGTTCACAAAAAAGTACTGCGCATCGCGGCTAGCGCGCGAATAAGCAGGCAGCGCACTCATGCCGGTGAGGCGCAGGCCAGCAGCGGATTCGTCTATTTCCAGCGCGGAGGCGGCGAATTCATCACCCAGCAACGCGCCGATGCGGCGACGCGCGTCCTCGCTGCGCAGGTGATGCTGGGCGCGGCCATTATGCTGCAGGCTGAATGCCACATCCGGCCGCGCCAGCGCAATGCGCCGGAAGGCTTCCTCGCTATGCCCGTATTCGGTAGCTTCTGTTTTGAGAAATTTGCGCCGTGCCGGGGTATTGAAATACAGGTCGCGCACTTCAATGGTAGTACCTGCCGCGAGCGCAGTGGGCTGGGGCTCTCCAGGCTGGCCGCCGTTCGTCTCTACCTGATGAGCATGGTCGGCTCCCGCTGCCCGGCTAGCCAGACGCACCCGCGCCACCGCCGCTATGCTGGCCAGTGCTTCGCCGCGAAACCCCAGGCTGGCAACGCGCTCCAGGTCATCCAAGCTGGTGATCTTGCTGGTGGCATGGCGCGCCAGGGCGATCTGCAATTGCGCTGCTGCAATGCCGGCACCGTTATCCGCCACGCGCATTAGCTTGATGCCGCCCTGCTCCAGTTGCACGCGAATCTCCGTCGCACCCGCATCGAGGCTATTTTCCAGCAGTTCTTTCAACGCCGAAGCCGGGCGTTCGACCACCTCGCCTGCGGCAATCTGGCTGATCAGCAAATCGGGAAGGAGTTGTATGGCAGACATGGGCTATCCAGGAATTGATCGCCCGATTATACCCGGCTGGTCAACCCGGCCGGGTATCAAAAATCATGAATTTGCTGCCAGTTTGGCGCGGATGGTGGCTGGATTGGTGGCAAAGTAGTGCTTGATGCCATCTACAATGGCGGTGGCCATCTTGTCCTGATAAGCGTCGTCGGTCAGGCGCCGCTCTTCTTCAGGATTGGAAATGAACGCCGTTTCTACCAGAATGGACGGGATATCCGGGGCTTTCAGCACGGCAAAACCCGCCTGTTCAACGCGACCTCTGTGCAAGTGGTTAATGTCGGAGAGTTCGGTCAGCACCGCATGCCCCAGACGGCGGCTATCATCGTTTGTTGCGGTTTGCGACAGGTCTATCAAGGTCCGCGCCAGATTTTTGTCTTTCACACCGACATTCACCCCGCCGACCAGATCGGCATCATTTTCATTTTTCGCCAGCCAGCGGGCAGCGGCACTCGATGCGCCATGCTCGGACAAGGTAAACACACTGGAACCCCGTGCCGTACGTTTGACAAAGGCATCGGCATGGATAGACACAAACAAATCCGCATTCACTTGACGCGCCTTGTCTACACGTTCACCCAGCGGCACAAAATAATCACCCGTGCGCGTCAATACGGCACGCATATTCGGTATGGCATCGATCTTGGCCTGAACGCGTTTGGCGATTTCCAGCGTCACATTTTTTTCGAGCGTGCCATTGGCGCCATGTGCACCAGGATCAACACCACCGTGGCCCGGATCAATCATCACGGTAATCAGACGGGTAACTTTGAATTGCTGTTTTTTGTCGCGTGAACGCGCTACTTTATCTTGTTTCTGCGTATCGGTTGGTGCAGCGATATCCGGGTTGGCGAGGTCTTCTGCATGCGATTGTGCTGCGTCGCTATCTCCGCCAGGGATTTGGGCTCGGGCTGAATAAATATCCAGCACCAGTCGATTACCATATTCACCTTCCGGTTTCAGGCTGAACACTTTCGGCTGCACCGCACCGCGCAAATCCAGTACTAGCCGCATCACGCCGGGTCGGTTAATTCCGGCGCGCAAATCGGTGATCAGCGGATCATTGCTGTCGATTTTTCCGGCCAGATCCTGCAATGCGCGTGAGGGTTCGACACCTTCCAGATCAATGACCAGGCGCTCAGGGTTGCTAAGAGTAAAGAGTTTATAGCGGATGGGTTTGGCCGATTCCAGGGTGAGACGGCTGTAATCGGCAGACGGCCAGTAACGCACCGAGTTGACTTCGTTGGTCGCCCAACTCAGGATCGGCGCCAACAACAATACGGCCAGCAATCCCCAGCGGGTTATCAGTGCTTTGTTCCCCTCAGTTGATTTAACCATTGTCCGCCCGCCTCCGTTTCCGCCATCAGTTCGGCTGTTCTGCCGCTTTCACACATTTTCAGTAGCACCCGTACATCCGGCCTGGGTAGCCAGGCACCGGCTTTTTCCGGCCATTCGACCAGGCAAATGCTGTCTGAATTAAAATATTCTCTGAACCCCGCTTCTTCCCATTCTAACGGATCTGCGAAGCGATATAAATCAAAGTGATATAACTTTAACCTAGAAATAGCATAAAGCTCAACCAAAGTATAGGTCGGACTCTTGACTTTTCCCTCATATCCGAGCCCTCTCAAGAGACCGCGTGCAAGCGTGGTTTTGCCCGCACCCAGATTGCCATCCAGATAAAACACCAGGCCTGGCACCAGTATTCGCGCCATGTCTACGCCCAAGGCAAGCGTTGCAGCTTCATCGGGCAGGTGAAGAGTGAGCGGCGGCAGGGTATCATCGACAGGATGGATCATGGCGAACTCGATTTAGCAAAACTGGTACAGGATATCAAGGCGTGGGGGCAGGAACTCGGCTTTGGCGCAGTGGGGATCACCGATTGCGCGCTGGACAACACTGAAGCGGAGCTGCTCGCCTGGCTGGATAAAGGCTATCACGGCGAGATGGATTATATGGCAAAACACGGCACCAAACGTGCGCGGCCCACCGAACTGGTGCCCGGAACGGTGCGCGTGATTTCGTTGCGCATGAACTACCTGCCACCTCAGGCCGCCGAGAGTTGGGCGGTCATGCAGGATAACGAACTGGCCTTCATCTCCCGCTATGCGCTGGGGCGCGATTATCACAAGGTATTGCGTACCCGTCTGCAACAACTGGCCATGCGTATCGAGGCAGTCGTGGGGACATTCAGCTATCGGGTATTCACCGATTCCGCGCCGGTAATGGAAGTGGCGCTGGCTACCAATGCCGGTCTGGGCTGGCGTGGCAAACACACTCTGCTGCTGGATCGCGACGCAGGATCATGGTTTTTCCTCGGCGAAATCTACACGGACCTGCCCTTACCGGTGGACAAACCGGTGTCTGCACATTGCGGCAGTTGTCAGGCTTGTATTGATATCTGCCCCACGCAGGCGATTGTGGCGCCTTATGAACTGGATGCACGGCGCTGTATTTCCTATCTCACCATCGAGCATTCCGGCAGTATTCCAATTGATCTGCGCCCGCTGATGGGCAACCGCATTTATGGCTGCGATGACTGTCAGCTGGTGTGTCCGTGGAACCGCTTTGCGCAGACCAGTGAACTGGCCGATTTCGCGGTACGCAACGGTCTGGATAGCGCTACGCTCGCGGCCCTGTTCGCCTGGAGCGAACAAGATTTCGATACCCGCCTGCAAGGCAGCGCCATTCGCCGTATCGGCCATGAGCGCTGGTTGCGCAATATTGCCGTCGCGCTGGGCAATGCACCCGGCAGCGACACGGTTATCCAAGCGCTGCATAGCCGTGCAGACAACCCATCGGCGCTGGTACGTGAGCATGTACAATGGGCGCTCTCGCAACATCGCAATGTCAAAATTCATGCAAATTGATCCTAGCCAGCCTATCGGCGTATTCGACTCCGGCATCGGCGGGCTCACCGTCGTGCGCGCCTTGATGGAACGTTTGCCGTTTGAAAATATTGTTTACTTCGGCGACACCGCGCGAGTGCCCTATGGTGTCAAATCCGTAGACACCATCGCTCATTACACTACCCAGATCGCTGAGTTCCTGCTGGAAAAACAGGTCAAGGTACTGATCATTGCCTGCAATACCATGGCCGCCGTCGCGGCTCAAGTAGTACGCGACATGTCGCCGGTTCCGGTACTGGACGTGATCGAAGCCGGTGCCGTCGCTGCCGTGACAGCCACCCGCACCCGCCAGATTGGCGTCATTGGCACACCTACCACCGTCAACAGTAATGCCTACGCCCGCGCCATTCAGTCGATGGCTGCGGATGCGCGCATCTATTCCCAAGCCTGCCCGCTGTTTGTGCCACTGGTTGAGGAAGGCTGGCTTGACCATGAAGTCACACGCCTGACCGCACAGGAATATCTCAAACCGGTACTGGCGGAACATATCGATACGCTGGTACTGGGCTGCACCCACTATCCGCTGCTCAAACCGTTGTTGCAGAACGTGATGGGCAAGGACGTAAAACTTGTCGACTCTGCCGATGCCATGGCCACACGTACAGCAGCATTACTGGCTGAACAAGGCCTGGCTAATACCGCTTCTGCCTCACCACACTACGAATTTTATGTAACTGACGTGCCGGTCAAATTCCAGACCATAGGTGAACGCTTTCTGGGGCGTTCGTTGAATCATGTGCATGTGGTGAAGTGGTAAAAATGGATAACAATTGGCCGCCTCAGCGTATCAGGAAATAATCGACATGAAACTGAGTCCGCAGGATCTGGAAGACATCTCCGCACTTACGCTGCAGCACTACAACCAGCGTTGCGAGGACTTCTGGGAAGGCACACGCCATCATGACGTGAGTCAGAACATCGCGGCACTGCTGCAATATATTGAAGACGAACCACCCTGCACCCTGCTGGATTTCGGTTGCGGACCGGGACGCGATCTCAAGGTGTTTTCAGAGCTTGGTCATCACGCGATTGGCCTGGATGGCGCGGCGCAGTTTGCAGAAATGGCGCGTGCATATACTGGCTGCGAAGTATGGCAACAGGATTTCCTGAAACTGGATTTGCCGCCCGATCACTTCGACGGGGTGTTTGCCAATGCCGTACTGTTCCACATTCCCAGTCAGGAGCTGCCTGTCGTGCTGCGGAAACTGCACGCAACACTGAAACCGCGTGGCGTGCTGTTCAGCTCGAACCCGCGCGGCAACAACATTGAAGGCTGGAACGGCGGGCGCTACGGCGCTTATTATGATCTGCCAACCTGGCAGCAATATATGTCGGAAGCCGGTTTTATGGAGCTGACTCACTATTACCGCCCCAGCGGCTTGCCGCTAGAAGAACAGCACTGGCTGGCCAGCGTGTGGAGAAAGCCGTAAAGCGCCGGTACAGGAAACTCGAAGCAGCTAGAACCACCATCAAAAATGACAGTCTATAATTTATGAACGCGGAAATATTTCCGGATCGTAAACAAATAATGGAGTGTATTACATGCCTTATTCGGAACAAACTGTTACAGCCGTCCGGCCCTGGTCGGATCGAACTTTCAGCCTGACACTTACCCGCCCGGCCGACTTTGCCTTCGCCAATGGCGAATTCGTTACCATCGGATTGAAGCAGGAAGGCAAGCTTATCGCTCGTGCCTATTCCATCGTCTCGACCCGCGATGACGATCATCTGGAATTTCTCAGCATTCATGTGCCGGATGGTCCACTCACCAGCCAACTGGTTAATGTTCAACCGGGTGATTCAGTCTGGGTAAATAGCAAAACGACCGGATCTCTGACGCTGGGACATGTGTTGCCGGGCCGCAACTTATACTTGCTTGCCACCGGCACCGGCTTGGCGCCATTCATGAGCATGATCCGCGACCCGGCGACATATGAAGCCTACGAAAAAGTCATCCTGGTACACACCGTCCGCAATGTCGCTGAGCTGGCTTACAAGGAGGAACTGGAGAGCAGATCGAGTGATAAATTTCATTATGTCCCAACGGTGACTCGCGAGCCTTTTGCCAATAGCGGCCGGTGCTCGGACCTGTTCGTCTCTGGCGAATTATTCGGCAACCTTGGGCTGCCGACTGCCGATCCGGAGCAGGACCGGGTGTTGATCTGCGGCAACCCGGAAATGAACCGTCAGATGACCGCGCATCTTCGCGACACCGGCTGGACCATGACCAATCACAGCGGTATCGGCAATTTCAGCGTGGAAGCGGCTTTTGTTATCCACCACACCTGAATCGGGATACACGAATCTCTGTTTGTGCTCCTTGTTTCCACGCCTTCATGAGATTTAACGGCTTTTCGGGGATAAACGCTCGGCACCGGATTTGAGACAAGGAGGCTGGGCCTGCTACCATACGACCACTTATGGAATGGCGCCTGCTTTACACAGCGACCCGTAGCCGGATAGCACGGGCTACATGCGTGGCAGTCTTTTTGATGCTCGCGGGCGCATGTCTGCCGCTTTCCGGAATAGCCTCTGCGCAGGCATCCGACCTCACCCCCTACCGCTTCGGTGTGTTACCCCTGCAAAGCCCGAACAAGCTGGCTTCCATGTTTCTGCCGCTGACCAAGGTACTGGAAGATCGACTGCACCGCCCGGTGCAGTTTGTCACTGCCCCGAGTTTTACCGTGTTTATGCAACGTGTCGCACAGCGGGAATACGACATGGTGTACCTCAACCCCCTGCTGTGCGGCGAAGCCCAAAAATCCGGCTATCACGTTATCGCTAAAATAGCGGGCGAACCCTTCACCGGCATTCTGGTAGTACGCCGCGACAGTCCTATCACCGGTCTTGCCGCGCATCAACTGCAACCTGGATTACGTCTGGGCTTTCCCGATCCCGGCGCTTTCGCAGCCACCGTCATGACCCGCCGCTATCTGGAATCCCTCGGCATTCCGGTAGACAAGGATTTCGATGTGAAGTACTTCGGCTCTCAGGATTCCGTACTGATGGCGCTTTATTCCGGCCTGGTGGATATAGCCGGTACCTGGAAGCCTTCATTGCGTTCTATGCCCAAGCACATCCAGCAATCCTTGCGGATCATCGCCGAGACCCCGCCACAACCACAAATGCCGATTGCCGTGCGCGACGATATGCCCGCCGGGGATGCCAAAATAGTCGCCGATGTTTTGGTAGAACTGCGTGACACACCGGCCGGACGACAGATACTACACGGCATGAACCTGCCACAGGGCTTCGTGCATTCTCAAGACAGCGAGTATGCCAAGGTGAGTAGATGAGCATACCGGAACCCGGAAACCTGCCCATCGCGTTTGCCGACACGGCGAAAGTTACCACCGGCTTCACGCATACCTTACGTTTCCGCCTGATGGTTTCAGTCGCGCTGGTACACATCGTACTGATGGGCATTTTCGTCACCGACGCAGTGCGCGAGCAATCGGATAAAATTCAGGCTGAACTATACAGCCGTGGCCGTTCGCTGGTGGCACTGACCACGGTGGCCTCCACCAATGCCCTGCTGACCGAGGATCTGGCCGCACTCGCAGAAATCATTCACCGGGTTAAAAGCCAGCCCGATGTCGTGTATTGCGAAATCACCGATTCACGCGGGCGCGTACTGGGCACCACCTATCCGGAACGCCTCGGTAAAAGATTGCCACTGCTGGCGGCCAGTTCGGAGCAATTCCCGTTAGCGCCGACCGATCATGTTCTTGACCTGCAGGAGCGGATCCGGATTGCCGACCAGACCGTCGGGACCGTAACGCTCGGATTGTCTACCGTTCGCATGGACTCGGCATTGACCCGAACCTGGCGCGAAGGCATGTTCTTCATTCTAGCGGCCTTGATAGTGGGCAGCGCTGCTGCCTGGGCGCTATCACTACTGACCACACGCGGATTACGCAACATGATGGAAGCAGCGCGCAAGATCAGCCGGGGCGACCTGGACGTCAGGGTCCCCACCAGTTCTCGGGACGAGGTAGGCATGCTGGCGGTGGCCTTTAATCACATGGTCGCCTCCCTCAAGCAGGCCTCCGAAGAAGCTGCACGTGAACACGAACAGCGCACCCAGGCTGAGCGGCTTGCTTGCGTAGGCGAGATGTCGGCTACGATTGCCCATGAAATACGTAATCCGCTATCGGCCATCATTAATTCGGTCAATCTGCTGGGGGGCGACACTCTGAACCGGGAAGATCGTACCCAGGTAATTTCCATCCTGAACAACGAATCGGTGCGACTCAGTCGCATCCTGAGCGATTTTCTGGAATTTGCCAAAATGCGCGAGTCTGAACTGGCTCATGCAGACTTGAAAGGTCTAATCGAGGAAATCGCCCACATGCTCTACCAGGATCATCGGACGGGGAAAAACCTGCGCCTTAGCATCCATTGTGCAGCAGATGCACGAGTAGCCGTGTTTGATCGCGACCAGTTACGCCAGGTATTGTGGAACCTGATGCTCAACGCGTTACAATCCATGCCTGAAGGCGGCGAATTATCGGTCACCACGCAGCGTTATAAAGAGAAGATCATGGTGCGTATTACAGACACCGGCTGCGGCATCGCACCGGACTTCCAGAAAAGCATACTCAAACCTTTTGTTACCAGTCGCAAGGGCGGTACGGGCCTGGGGCTCGCCATCGTGCAACGCATTCTGGTGCAACATGGTACACAACTGGACATCAAAAGCACGCAAGGTGTCGGCACTGAAGTCAGTTTTCAGCTCAACGGAATTAACTAGTCATGGCGACTATTCTGATCGTAGATGACGAATATTCCATCCGCAAAACGCTGGGGCTACTGCTGAAAGCAGACCAGCATCTCGCCCTGGAGGCCAGTGATCTGGCTGCCGCCAAATTATGTCTGGACAAGCACATTGTGGATCTGGTGATCACAGATCTGCGCATCGGTAATGAAAGCGGCCTGGCACTGCTCACCTATCTGAAGAAAATCGATTATCCGGCGGAAAGCATCGTAATGACCGCTTACGCCTCCATTGAAACGGCTGTCGAGGCCATGCGCCTCGGCGCTTACGACTACCTCACCAAACCCATCAACCCGGACGAATTGTTATTGCGGGTGCATAAAGTACTTGAAAAGAAATCTCTGTACGAAGAAGTCACCCGCCTGCGGGGCGAATTGTCCGACCGGGAAAAACTTGGCCATATCACAGCACGCAGCCCGCGCATGGTTGAAATCCGGAAAATTGTCGAACGCATCCGGGATCGGGATCTGGCGGTACTGATCACCGGGGAAACCGGCACCGGCAAAGAGGTGCTGGCGAATGTCATCCATAGCGTGAGCGCCCGTAGCCACGGTCACTTTGTCGCGATCAACTGCTGCTCCCTGCCGGAGGAGTTACTCGATTCCGAACTGTTCGGACACATCAAGGGTTCGTTCACCAGTGCCACCTCGAACCGCAAAGGCCTGTTCCAGCAAGCACATGGCGGCACGCTGTTTCTGGATGAAATCGGCGACATCAGCCCGCGCCTGCAGGCAAAACTGCTGCGCGCTCTTCAGGAAGGCGAAGTACGCCCGGTTGGCAGCGAAACCTCGATCAAGGTCGATGTACGCATCATTGCGGCTACCAATTGCGATCTGGAAGAAATGGTGAGCCAGGGCAGTTTTCGTCGCGACCTGTTATTCCGTCTGAATGTACTTCCCATACATATCCCGCCACTACGCGAAAGACGCGAAGACATTCTGCCGCTGATTGATTATTTCCTGGACCTGGAACGCAGACAACTGGGCCGTCACGATCTCAACCTGAGCCCGGCAGCCCGCCAGAAACTGATTGAGTACGATTGGCCGGGTAATATTCGGGAGTTGAAAAATATCATAGAACGCAGTTTCGCCCTCTACGGCGGCCCGGTTCTGGATACGCACGAAATCGCTCTGTCGATCAGGCCGAATTCGCTGGAAAGCACAGATAAAAACAAAACCCTGGCAGAGGCGGAAGCCGAGCATATCCGCCACGCGTTGGCAGAAAACCACGGCAACCAGGTGGCCGCTGCTCGTGTTCTGGGCATCAGCCGCTCCACATTGCGCCGCAAGCTGGACGAAATGGACCGCTTGCCAACTGTCTCATTCTGACTCACCTCCTGTAGCATTTTAAATCACTTTTCAGTGTGACCTCATCTTGAAAATCCAGTCAACACATTGAATTAATACATCAATGTATTGATGGCACGGCCATTGCTCATGGTATTTCAACACGCTGTTCATAGCGTGACCATAAAAACCAATGGAGAGCCGGATGGAGTTATTCAAGAAAACCCTTAATCCTGTTGCAGCACTGGCGATTATCGCGGTGCTCGACATATTTTTGTTTCTGGTAGTCGGTGCCTGGACGGTCGGGGGTGGCGAAACCATGATGACCGGGCTAATCGCCAAATTCTTCATGGGCAGCAATATCGAGCGCATCCCGTTCTGGCACGTTGCATTCCCGCCTGACCCTTACTACTGGAAAATTTACATCAGCCTGGGCATGGTATTTGGCGCCTTTGTCGGTGCCGTACTCAGCAAGGAGTTCTGCTGGCGCATGCCGCACCGCCTGACGGAATGGGTCATGATCACCATTGGCGGTCTGCTCATGGGAATCGGTATCCGGCTTGCCTTTGTATGCAATGTCAGCACGTTTTTCGGGCTGACACCGGAGATGAACCTGGGCGGTTACCTGGCGGTGAGCGGTATATTGGCCGGCACCTGGGTCGGCACTTTAATTTACAAAAAGAACCTGGAGGGATGACATGACACCTGTGGCTGAATGCCTGTCGGCATTTATATTCGGTACTACCGTGGGACTGCTGGTACAGCGCTCGCGTTACTGCAATGTGGCAGCCTTGCGCGACGCCATGCTGTTCAAGACCTATCGCAATACCAAAGCCATGCTGGTCGCGATGATGATCATGACGCTGGGGTTTACGGCATTCATCACCATCGGCGCCGGCAAGCCCATGCATTTCGATGTGGGTTTGAATACCTTTATCGGATTGTTTCTGTTCGGTCTGGGCATGGTGCTGGCCGGTGCATGTACGGTGTCCACCTGGGTCAAGGCGGGTGAAGGCAATATCGGTGCAATCTGGGCACTGCTGTTTACCTTCATCGGCATGTTCCTGTTTTCACTGGTCTGGTCCTTTGATTTCTGGCCACCCGCACCACAAACCATGACCGGCGCACCCAATCTTGCCGGATTGCAGTTCGGCTTCGCCAATGCGGCAACACTGCAAAGCAAGACCGGCATACCGGCAATTGTATTCGGCGCATTACAGACACTGGTCCTGTTCGCCATTTACCGTGCGATTTTAAAACGCGAACGTGCGGATGCACCCGTACCGGCATCGAAAGCTGAATCGGCAGCCTGCGACAGTTGGGCAGACTCATCCCCCGCACAACCAGCAATACAAGGCACCATGGCCAGGTCCGAGGCTGGGCAGTCTGCATAGTCAAATTACAAAAACATTCGAGGAGTCAATGATGGGATTTTTCAGTAAAAAAACCGAGGCCACGCCCAGCTCAGGGAAAACAACGCAAGCCGTGTTACCGGATGGGAGCGAGCACATGATCAAGCAGCAAATAGACTGCCTGGGCGATTCCTGTCCACGCCCGCAGCTGATGACAAAAAAGGCGCTCAGCATGGCCATGCCTGGCGAGGTTATTGAAGTGCTGATTGATAACGCTACCTCCATGGAAGCTATCCCTCCGATGATGAAAGACCTGCACAGTTCACACCTTGCCACCGTCAGAATGGATCGATGCTGGCATGTCTACGTGCGCAAGAACTGAGGAGATGGTGATGCACTTTGCAAAATTACAGATGATTGCGTTCTCGATATTGGCGGCGCTGATCAGTATCGGCGGCCTGGCTTATATTTTCATGGATGCGCCTGTCTATCTTCATGCCACCCGTAACGGCGTGCCCTACTACACCCCGCCAGTGATTAACCCCGCAGACGGCAAAGCGCTGGATTTGAATATGCTGGTCCGTCACTACCAGGCAAAGGAGCCATCATGACTTTGGATTTTGAAACCATTCTGCAGATCATCATGTTCGTGGTGGCTTTTTACATCACCTATCTTTGTCTGACCAAGGACGTTTTCTGAGGATGCTGCGATGAAAAAGGAAATTATGATTTTTTGGTTGATGACCTTGGTTGTCGCCTTCGGGCTATCGACGCTGCTGTTCCGCTACGCTGCTGTAGCACCCGACGTATTGGCCAAATCACGCATTCCGCAACCGATGGAAAGCCTGCAGGATGTCAATCTGGGTAATAATTATGGAACCGTATCGGTCACTGATCTGGTCGGTTACTACATTGAACATCCACCTGAGCCAAAAGGCAGTGCTGCCACGGACGACAGTCAGCACAAGTTTGGCGGTTGCTGAGCTGCCGGTCGTGCGCAAACTTTTCCAGACCGTGCTTTTCCTGCTATGGATGACTCCGATCGGGAATAGCCACGCTGCTGATGCTGCGCTCAGCTATACCGATCAGGCATCCAGCCTGATCGGTCACGTCACGGTCATGGATGCGCGTTCGGAAGACGCCTGCCTGCATTCCACCATCCGTGACGCCCACTGCCTGCCCGCAACCAGTTTTCTTGGACCACACGGGCGACTTGCAAGCTTTCGCGAAATTTATTGGCTACTGGGCACCGCCGGGTTATCCGAACAGGCGCATGTATTGGTCGTGGGTGACGACCCCACCGAACGTGATTTCGTGGCCGGCATGCTGTATCTGTGCGGTCAACGAAAAATATCCATTCTGACCGTTCCTGTCTCGCGTGGCGCAGGCCTGAAGCAATCTCAAATGGGAGAAGGCACCGGCCGTGGAATGACGCGCAACCCGATTTACCAGGGGGTAGTACGCGAACAACGCATTGTGTTGCGCAGTGAGCTGGCGCAGGCATTGGCAACCGCTCACCCTCCGTCAATACTGGATGGACGCAGCGAAGGTGAATATTGGGGAGAGCGCATTCGGGCCATGCGCGGCGGCCATCTGCCTGACGCACAATCCTTGCCGATGCTCAAGGCCAGGGCGCAAATAGCCAAAGCCGATTTGCAGTTGCCTTTGCGTAGTGGCGCTGTCGTCTATGCGAATGATCCGTTTGAATCGATTGCGTATTTCACTTTACTCCACGCCGGCGGCGATGCGGATATACGAGTCTTTACTGATGGCTGGGTAGATTGGGCAAATCACCCCTCCCTGCCGATGGATTCGGTCACTTACCCAGATCTTCTGGTCATTGGCAAGCTTGCCCAGCAACCGCCAACCCGCATGAATCAGGGTCAAGTTGCACTCTTGCTGGGCGGATTTCTGATGCTGGTCACGCTGTCAGCAGGATTTTTCTATCTGGGAAAAAGGAGAAGTTAGTTGGAGATGCTGTTTGTGATATCAACTGATCGGGGTAGTCATGTGCTGGCACCCTTGGCGCATGCCTGCATACGGAAAGGCATCGCGTGGAGCTGTTTTTTTACCAATGACGGCGTTCGCATTCTTGCGGAAACAGACATTAAAAATCTGATGGGCGTAGCAAATCAGGCGATCGCCTGCGAGCATTCGTGGCAACGTTTCATGGCCACGGAAAACTGCCCTGTCGAACTCGGCAGCCAGACCAATCACAGCGCCCTGCTTGCCCATGCGGCACGGGTCATCACCCTTTAAGGCTGAACATGACAAATTCCACCAAGACGGTTTTGCTGCTGGGGCGGCGCGATCATGCGGAGGCCATGCGTGTTGCCGCAGGTTTAACAATTTTCGGCCATCAAGTCCGCTTGGTGTTCATGCGTGGGCCGGTGGCAGACACTGAAGAAAATGCGGAGCAGTTTGATTTACTGGAACTGGCCGATATTTCTCCGGAAACCACGGTGGCTGAAGAACAGTTGCCATGGCTCGACTCGGCCGCCTTGGCTGAAGCCATGCTCACTGCCGATTTCATCATGAGTTTTTAGGGGTAAAAAAATGAATGTAATGGATATCGTGGTACTGGAAACAGACATTTTCCCTGATCGTGAAACCCTGACTCAGGCAGTCGATCATCTACAAAAGACACATCACGTGTGGCGCTTTAATGCTACGCCAACTGGCAATACCGATCGGGATTGGGATCAGGCACTACTGCGTCTGCTCGAGGCCGACCGGATTATCGTTGTTTAATAACAGGAGGAATAAAGCATGAAACAAATATTGTTTTTGACAGTAGCCTGGTTGGCAGCCGCCAGTACCACCGTATTCGCAGCGAACGCCACCCCACTCGTAGACACGAACTGGATCAAGCAGAATTCCTGCAAGCCAGGCATTGTTGTTCTGGATATCCGCAACCAGCTGGATGGTCACTCCAAAATGGACTATTTGCGTGGCCATATTCCTTGCGCCGTCTATAGCGACTATATGAAAGATGGCTGGCGCGCGAAAGTAAACGGCATTCCCGGCATGTTGCCTCCGCTTCCGCAGATCGAGAAACTCATTGGCAGTCTGGGTATCGACGACAATAGCCATGTGGTGATTTATTCGGCAGGCACCAATGCGCTGGATATGGGCAGTGCCACCCGTGTTTACTGGACCCTCAAGGTGCTTGGGCATGACGACGTGTCCATTCTGAATGGCGGTTATGCCGCTTACACGGCGGACAAGGCCAACAAGATCCAGACCGGCATGAACCAACCGCAACCGAAAACTTTTGTGGCAAAATTCCGCAAGGACATGTACCCCACTGAGGCGGACGTGGAAAAAGCCAGAAAAGCGGGCGACATCCTAGTCGACAATCGCCCCAACGACCAATACATGGGCGTCAATCGGACAGCCACGGTCAAACGAAATGGCACGATTCCGGGTGCGAAAAACCTGCCTGAAAGCTGGCTTACCGATAATGATGGCGGCCAGTTCCGCAGCGTAGCTGAGCTGGAGAAGCTGTACAAGAATGCCGGTGTTCCCCTCAAGGGTGAGGAAATCAACTTCTGCAATACGGGTCACTGGGCTTCGTTGGGCTGGTTCGTTTCCAGCGAAGTTCTCGGGAACAAACAAGCCAAGGTTTACGACGGTTCCATGACCGAATGGAGTGCCGATCCCAAGCTGCCGGTAGAGCAGAAAATCAAGGTGGATTAACGGTCTGTGGGCTTGGACCGCATTCTGGTCATGCTGATATTGTTCACCGCCGCCCTGCCAGCAAGTTGGGCGGCTAGTGAGCATCAACAGCGCTTGCAGGTTGAGATCGCTGTTTTGTATGGTGACACCAGAATGCTGCTCGACCCCGCAACCCCGCCACTACGACGTAAAGGCTTGCGCCAGCATATCCGCAGCAGCCTGGGTACCCTCGGAATACTGACACGGTATGCCATTCAGGATGGCGTAACGTCACCAGCACCATTAAAAAATCAAGTGTCTGATCTACGACAACTTTTTGACTCAGATCAGCTACCCGAATTCGCACGAAAACTGCAGCAACTCAAAACCAACCAACCGTTGGATATTTCCGGTTTCTTACCGCTCACGCCAACACCACTGCGACTGCGTACCGGTCAATCGATTTACCAGAACCTGTGCATGGGCTGCCATCTAAGTCCAGACAAGGCTCAACTCAATCCGGCCCCAAATCTTTTCTCGATGGCCAAAACCTTACCCACGGACGAGTTTATTGCACGGATGCTGGGAGGTATCCATGGCATCCCTCTGACCTCACTGGAAAATCCGTTTACCAACGAAGAAATCATCAGCATGACCATTTATTTCCGTCAGGGTCCACCCGCTCAATAATCACCCATCCAGCTCCATTTTGATCGGAACTCACCCTGAAGAAATATTATGCGACGGACAGCGTAAACGCATCTGCATAAATATCCTGCATTGCAGCACCGGTTAAAAAGGCCTTCTTCCTGGCAGTCTTTACCATGTCCGGATTGCCGCATATGAACACGCGCCATCCCGTCAATTTTCCTGTATCTGCTAATGCCAAATCCAGGGCTCTACCTTGTGCATAACCGGTATCTGTAACGGGCTCGCCGGAAATGCATGGTGTATAGCTGAAATTGTCATGACGATCTGCCAGCGCGCGCAGTTCATTGACCAGGTACAGTCCACGTGCATCCCGACTGCCATGATAAAGACTGATTGGCCCGGTGTGGCCTTGTTCCAGTGCATCACGGGCTATGCCATACAAAGGGGCTAGCCCTGAACCGGTTCCAATCAGCAAGATGGGCTGATCCTTCTTGTCCGGCACATAAAAACAATTGCCTGCTGCCGCGCTGATTTCGACAATATCACCTGCTTTAATATCCTGGTGCACCCAGTTGCTTACACGCCCATCGGGTACTTTACGGATATGCAAAGTAAGATGTTTATCGTGCGTGGGCACGCTAGCCAACGAATAGCTGCGTCCTAGTGTGGCATCCTTGAATAGATTGATAAATTGCCCGGCCCGATAATCGATCGGGTCTTCACAATACAATCCAACGCTAATGATTTCATGGTTGAGCGGCTTGATGCTCTGCACGACCACCTGCTTACGTACCGTGCCCACCTCCGGCAGGCGGACCTCCATGTCCGCCTGAGGATGGCAACTGCACGCAAGAAAATAATTCTGTATTTTCAGCGTTTCTTTCAGTCCGTTTTGCGAAGCTGCCGGCAGTTCGCCGGATACCGCCTGCATCATGCAAGTCTGGCATATTCCGTTTCGGCAGGAGGATGGAATGGATACGCCATGCCCTGTCAGTGCATCGAGTACCGACTGATCTTCAGCACAGTGATAAGTATTGCCGTTGAATGACAGATTGGGCATGGCTTTTCTCCTTGTGATTTTTCGATTATTTGCCGAGAACGTCGTTACGCGTTGTCTCGCAGAGTGCGGCCACCTCAGCGATGTACTGTTGCGAAACGTTTAGCTCCTGCAAAGTTGCAGCCAGGTTTTCGACTACTGCATCGAAATGGGCATCGTTCAATCCCCTTTTCACCAGATGTGCATGGCCGCGTCGCATATCCAGTCCGCTATATTGATTCGGTCCACCGAAAGCCATGGTCAGGAATGCCTTTTGTTTGGCTGCTTGCCGCTCCATGTCCACATCGTCAAAAAAATCGCTAATACGATCATCACTGAGTACCTTCCGGTAAAAAATATCAACTGCCGCATCCACTGCACCTTCGCCACCCAGCTTATTAAATAATGCATCATTCATTTTGGATATCCTTCACTGTCATTAAGCTCATTAACATATATATTAAATATATGTTTTAAGCCAAAAACAAAGGGCTTTTCACCCTTAAATATATATACAATCTCTCTTGTATATGAGGACATACTAATATGCGATCAGCCTCATGTCAAAAGAAGTATGCTAAAACATATAATCCAATCTCGATAATGCCAAGTACACACCATGCAACTCACTCAATATACAGATTACTCTTTGCGAGTACTCATCTATCTCAGCCTGATAGAGCCTGATGAATTGGGAACCATCAGTGACATGGCGGGCTTTTATGGCATTTCACGTAATCACCTGGTCAAGGTGGTGCATAATCTCGCTACTCATGGATTCATCCATACGGTTCGAGGCAAACATGGTGGCATGCGCTTGGCGCGCCCTGCCTCCAAAATTGCCATCGGTGAGGTAGTTCGCCTGACTGAATCGAACTTCGATATCGCGGAATGCTTTAACAAAACCGCCAACCATTGCGTGATTACGCCCGTCTGCGCGCTCAAATCCATCCTGGGTGAAGCGCGCAGTCTGTTTTTGCAGGAACTTGATCGTCACACCATTGCGGATGCCGTGACTAAAAAAACCACGCTGTCAAAACGCATTCATCTCAGCCTGCCCCAAGCTACTCTACCATCACCAACACGCTGAAAAACGCCTCAAGCTTGTGTGGTTGCGTGTCCGTGACTGCCAAAATATTTCTGGTGCGCCAGTGCCTCATACAGTGGCGGGGTAAACAAGTTGGCAATGCGGCTACTGATCAGCGCAGTCGCCATCAGTGGGAGAACCAAACCACCGCCGTTGATCATTTCCATCACAATGATAAAAGAAGTCAGCGGCGATTGCGTGACTGCTGCCAGATAACCCACCATACAGATCGCCACCAATGCCGAGGGTGAAGTGCCGGAAAAAATCGCCGACATGACATGACCGAAACCTGCGCCTATGGATAGTGAGGGAGAAAACAAGCCTCCCGGGATACCTGTAATGTATGACAGTACCAGTGCGAGCATTTTCGTGATTGGATATAACAAGCCTGCCGTGTGCGGTTCATTGAGCAACAAAGCACGCGCCTGGTCGTATCCACTCCCCCATGTATCTCCACCAGTGGCAATGCCGAGCAGCGCAATCAGAAGACCAAGGCCGCCGCCCCACAACAGTGGCCGGGTTGCCCGAACATCGCGCAATATTTTTGGAATCCAGCGTGCTTGCTTCAGTAACAGCAAATTGAACACACCCCCAGCCGCGCCACACAACACCGCGGCAATTACCACCGGCACCGCGAAGGATATGGGAAACATATTCGGTGCGCTGATTTGGCCAAAGTACAGATAATTACCTGCCAGGGCCAACGATACGAGGCCGGAAAAAACAATTGCGGTGATCAGTGTGCCGTTCGTCCGTGTTTCGAAACTGCGCGTGATCTCCTCAATGGCAAATACAATACCCGCCAGCGGGGTATTGAATGCGCCAGACAAACCTGCGGCTGCGCCCGCCAACAACAGATTGCGTTCCAGCCGTGCGCTGGAACGCGGATAAAAACGCCGCATCTCATACATGACCGAAGCACCTACATGGACTGTAGGTCCCTCGCGTCCGATGGTCAGGCCGCCCAGCATGCCAAGCAGCCCCACCCCGATCTTGCCTATGATGATGCGCAAACCAAACAGCTTCGGAACCAGAAGACGGCGCCCTGGTGCATGCAGCGCCGCAATCACCTGGGGAATGCCGCTGCCTTCGCTGCCATCGAAATATTTTCTGGTCAGCCAGACACACGCGGCAGTCAATGTGGGGGTGATCAGCAACGCGAGCCATTCGCGACCGGCAATCCAGCGACCGAACTGCGCTTGCGCGTTATTTGTCCACTGGGCAAACAGCACTGCCAACAGGCCAACCAGCAATGCGCCTACCCAGAAAAACCCGTAGTTCAACCACAAATGCCGCAGTTTGCGGCGGGTCAAACGGGATACTGCGGCAATACGATGGTGCAGCAACATGTAGGCAGGAGATTTTAGTTTGAATGGGTATTATACCAGCACAGGGCTGGCAGAGAGATAACACCGGTGCGGGCAGGCCAGTCTGACGCTTTGTAAACATCGATTAGCGATTCACACGGCATGTCTACCCCCGTGCAACGCTCCATACTTCACAATATAAACAAGCCACCCGGATTACCTGGCACGGTATTGCTGCCGCTTGGCTTGTCGTGATTAATGTTGTTTGAACTGCTTCAGCTGCTGTTCCACGAATGCCAGCAACTCGGGACTGAGAGAATTGCTCGCCTTGGCTCTGAGAAACGCTTCCTGCGCTTCTGCCTGATGATTTTCTGCCTGCAACGAGATACCCATTCCCATTAACCAGACGCCAGAACCGGGAACCTTGCGCAGAGCCAGCACATAATGCTCCACCGCTTCTTTGTTGCGCCCCTCGCGCTGCAATAGCGCCGCCAGAAAGGCTTGATAGTCGGGCTGATCAGCAGCAAAAGACAAGCTGCGCTGTAGCGTCTTCAGGGCACCCTGGGTATTCCCCTGTTCTACTTGCAGACGTGCCATGATCATGGCCAGACCAGTTTGGCCAGGATTGAGCTTCAGACCATCCTGCAAACTGCGTTCGGCATCACCGTACCGCTTGCCAGCCACCAGCACACCTACCAGCGTTTGCCGGGCCGCGGTATTACCGGGGTCGAATTGCAGCACGTTACCGAGAGATTCGATCGCTTCCTGCGTGCGTCCCTGCTGCAGCAAGGATATGGCTTTCCCATATTCGTTTTCGGCGCGCTGCTGCGGTGTAATTTCCTTGATCTGTTTAACGACCGGCATAGCCGTAGACGTTTCTTTTGGCCTAACATCTACCCGGTCGCCAGATACGGGGGGCGGCTGTGCCGGTGTAAACGCACCTGGTTTTACGGTATTCGGAATGGGTTGAGACAAGACAGAATTGACCGCAACAGGAACCGGTTCAATAGGGTTCGGCTTAGCAACTACCGGCGCAGCTGTTTCCGGTAATGGCCTTTTTTCCGTCGCTTGCAACTGGGCCGTTGTAAGGTCCTGAACTTCACTGAGTTGCATGGCCAGTTTCAAATCGGTAGAAGGATGCTGAATGGAGCCAGGTGCTGGTCCGGATTGCTGCACAGGACGTCCTTCCCCATTGATTTTCGCCTGCGCCAGCTCCCCTGTTACTGTATTGACCGGCGTCACTGCCTCCATAGCCCTGGAGGAGGATGGCCACACCCTCCAGACAACCAGCCCAGTCACTACCATCACAGTCACCAACAACATTCCCCACCATGCAGGGTGTATCCGGCCACGTGCCGGGACGGCTCTGAGATGCACAGACATAGATGCATCGCCGGTTCCCGAAGAGTGCCGGTTTTCCAGATCCTGCAACATTTTATTGATCACACTCATCGCAACACCCATCCCAATGCGCTACCGGCAATCAGTAGCATCGCAACGATCAACCACCAGCGCCATCCATTGTTCCTGGCTGACCCGGTATCTTTTGCTGCGGCACGTACATGGCGTGCTTTTATCTGTTGTCTGCCTTCGCCATAGGCCAGCATCAGTGCCTTATGCGCCAAGATATTCACCAGCCGTGGAATACCACCGCTCGCAGTATACAATTGTCCTATCGCACCCCGGCTAAACAGACGGCCGCCTGCGTATCCAGCCACATTAAGACGATGCGAAAGATAATAATCCATGTCGTCGCGCCGCAATGGGCCGAGATGGTAATGAAAAGTAATGCGCTGGTTCAGTTGGCGAATTGAATCCTGCTGCAATTTCTGGTTGAGTTCCGGTTGCCCAAACAACACAATCTGCAGCAGCTTGCGCTTTTCCGTTTCCAGGTTGGTTAGCAGGCGAATTGCCTCCAGACTCTCCAGCGGCATCGCCTGGGCTTCATCCAGACACAACACCACCTGCTTACCCTGCCGGGCAAACTCCAGCAGTGCCGCAGTCAGTGATTTGAGCAAATGATGCTGGTCGACATCCGGCTCCAAAATGATACCCAACTCATCCGCAAGCGCCAGAAGCAAGGTATGGGGAGTCAGGTAGGGATTGGGAATATAGGCAGTAACAAAGCGCTGTGCAGGGTAGCCCGGCTTAGCTCTCTGCGCCTGATCCGGATCACTATCCGAAACAGTTGCTGCTGCGTGGTTCATGTTAATGCTTGCCATGAACTGTCGGCATAACAGCGTCTTGCCTGTGCCCACTTCGCCGGTGATTTTGATAAATCCTTCACCGTGCCTGATGGCAATCAACAGGGTATTCAGTGCTTCCTGATAATCAGTGCAGGCAAAAAAGAAGCTGGTATCCGGTGTGATGCCAAAAGGTGCTTCACGCAAACCGAAATGGGCAAGATACATACTCAGGGCTGACCCGTTGTCCCCATGCTCGATCCATCCTCAAAAGTATTGCCAGGACGCAATTTCTGGATACGCTCGCGGCTGTTGAGAATATCCTGCCCCCAGTCACTGTCACCCTGCACCACCGTCGTTTTCAGCAGAATCACCAGTTCACGCTTCTGGCTGACGCGGTTGGTGTTGCGGAATAGTGATCCGAATACCGGCACCTCCCCGGCAACCGGCACTTCCGATCGATCATCGGTCATGGATTGCCGCATCAACCCACCTATGGCGACGATGCTGCCATCCTGAACACGCACCACACTATCCGTCTCCGACACCGCGCTGGATGCCAGCGGAAGGTTCAACGAACCCAGTGTTCCGCCCAGATTAATTGTTTTGAGGTTTTCGGTAACCAGGCTTACCGACGGATGGATATGCAAAATAATCTCACCGTCCTCGGAAATCTGCGGTGTCACATCCAGGGCAATACCCGAGAAAAACGGCTGTAGTGTCACGTTAGGCGTCGTCGTGGTAGCGGTACCTGTGACCGTGGTCGAGCTTACGTTGGTGACGAAAAAATCATCCGTACCCACTTTAAGCACCGCCATCTGGTTATTCAGCGTGGCAATACGCGGGCTGGACAACACGTGCACCGTACCCTGTGTATTCAGGAACGACAGCAGTGCAGCAAAATTACTGGCCTGATAGGCCAGCCCGAACAACCCATTGGCGGCTGTTGCCGCACTGGACGTGGCAACATTTGCCAGGACCGAACCGGGAACGGCAGCCAGCGTGGGGCTGACGAGCGCCCCGGACGTACTCAACTGCGTTCCGGGTGCAACCGAACCCACCGATAGACCGGACCTGAATGCTGCCCAGTTAATGCCAGCCTGGTAACCGCTATTGAGTTGCACCTCGATGATCTTGGCTTCCAGCATGACCTGACGGTCCACCGATAACTGCGTGGCTTTCAGGTAATTCTGCACATGCCGTAATTCGTTGGGCATCGCGCGAATCAGCACCACACCCGATTGAGGGCTCACCACCACCTTGCGGCCATCTTTATCGCCAATGATTGCCGTTAACGAGTTTTTCAATTCGCTCCAGAAATCGGTTTCAGTGTCAGTCGTTATCTTGCTGGTTTCAAATGCATGGCTGGTCGGCGCACCCGTAGTCGTAGTCGTACCGCCAGGTGTCGTCGGCCCGGTGGACGATGAGTTGCTGACAGAGCCGGAAATCACCCGGATATCGGAGGCGCCTTTACGCTGGCCACTGATATAGTTCAGCTTGAATACCCGCGTCTGCATGGTCAGTGGCTGAATGAAAATACGGGTACCTTCCACCTTGTAATCGTAGCCATAGAGTTCACGGATGGCATCCAGTGCTTCAAATACGGTAACGTTCTTGAGGTTGACCGAGATGGTGCCGCTTACCTCAGGGTTGATCAGCATGCTGTAACGGGTGCCCGACACGATCCCCAGAAATACCTGTGCGGCCGGCGCATCGCTGACGACCAAGTCGAATCTTTGTTCGGGTGGTTTATTGACCTTGGGCATTTCAATTTTAAGCGGCGGCAAGAGCGCTGCGTTCACAGCGCCTTGAGGGGCCGGTTTTACCTGCGCAGCAGCAGCCGTGTTGAGTTCGGCATTGATTTCTTTGAATGTGGAATTATCCCGCGCACCCATATTGGCACACCCAGTGAGTGCCAGCGTCGCCAGGGCCAACAAGACTGGAAAAACCCAAGTCGTCCCTCGTGTATCGTGAGTCTGCGATTGCATGGATATCATTCGTTTCTGCATTTTTTCTACCTTTTTGCCTGCCGGGACGATCAGTGTTTATGGTGCTGACTGCGCATGAGAATACGTTTGCCGACATCGGGAAATAATTTCAATGTCTGCAAACCACTGCCGCTTTTCAAAATAACCTCGTCTTCGCTAATCCTGACTACTCGCGCGTCACCCAACTTTTCACCGATTGTGAAACGCTGACCACTGATGATTGCTGAACGCTGGTGTGCCGAAATAATCACGGATTGCAACTGGGGGCCGCTCGTTACCACCGGCCCCGCGCTTCCTGAAGATAAATCAGCCGGTGGACGTGTCGGGTCTTGCAGTTCACCGCTGGCGCAAGCCAAAGGCGTAAACAGGCACGCACACACAAAATAGCCAAGTACGGTGAAACGCCTGGGCTTAATCCACTTTTGTTGTCCGATTTGTCGAATGATCGCATTCATAGCGTCAACCATGCTTTATCCATACTCAAGGTGTATAACCGCAAGGTAAGTGTCTCCTTGGGATATTGATCCACATCCAGATCTGCCTTGCCCCAGAACATATGCCAGGGTAGCGATTCCATCTCCGACAGATAATGTAATAGATCCAGGTAGCTGCCTTCCACCGTAATCTCGACCCCGTGTTTGTAGACAAGATTTTCCGCAGAACCTGGTTTCACCTGAGCCGGTTTTTCTGCCTCGCCAGCCACCTTGCCGGCGGACTTCGTTTCCCGTTCTCCCAGATAGGTGACCGGCAGTGTTTTCAGTGACACCAGATGCAGTGATCGGTTGTGTCGCAAAATGTCTTGCAGTAATACCGGCATTCGCTGCGGTGGTACCAGTCCGCTTTGTATATCCTCAAGAGTTTTTCCGGTTTGCTCGGATTGTGCTTGCAATTGCATCAGCCGCGCACGCAAGGCAACATCAGGATCGACATTCCAGTTCTTCACCAGCGTCTGGATTTGCATCTCCATTGCGTTGGATTTTTCCTGTGTCTGGGTAATCTGTTGCTGCAGTTTTTTGTGCCGTGCCAGCAATGGGTCGATCAGCACAGTATTCACCAATACAACCAGAATGACGGCAACCGCTAGAAAAATAAGGGTGCGCTCGCGCAAACTCATCGCATCAACACGGTCGGCCAAACGCCTCCATTGTGCTTTCAATGCGCTCATTTGGCAGGCTCCGCTTCCATTTTACGCAAACTGAACTCGATATACGGCGGTATGGGCGCTGGTTTTCCATCCACCGTTTTTTCACCTTCCGGCAAGCGCATTTCCAGCATACTGAAAGTCTTGCCTGCCAGCGCTGGTTCTTTTTTCAAATGATTGATGAACACAGGCACCAACTCTGGCTGCAGGGTGCGGCCATTAATCGCCATATCGCTCCCCGTACCCGTTACATGGAACCCGGTGATCCACAATCCGCTCAGTGTCTGCCGGGACAACGCACGCAGATATTCCGAAAACCCCCTGGTATTGCCCAGCTCGCCTGTATTGAGCAGCTTGATGATTTGAGCTCTTGCTTTGACTTGCCCATCCATCTGCGCAACCTCGTCCTGCAATAATTTGCTCGGGTGGCGCGGACCAAAAGCAGCCGACGTTTGCGCCAGGCGCATTTGTGTAGCCTGAAAAGACTTTTCGGTCTGCACGGACTGCTTCTCGAGTGTCGAAGTGCGGTACCAGGCAAAACCGTAAACCAGCAGTGAACCGAGCAGAATGAGACCGAGCGCCTGCAACATGGTGGCCGTGGAGAAATACTTCTCCTGCTTGCGGAACAGTGGGTTGTAAAGGTTGATCTGTTGGCTCACAGTACCTTTACCTCTTGTCGTAGTGCAGCGCCCAACGCCATGAAATAACGCTGTTGCTCTGTCGGTTGTTCCAGCGCGGGCACCTTCGAAATATCCAGCACGGCCTCCAGTTTCAGGGGTTCTACAGGCATGTATAAATTAGTCGCCAGATATTCCTGCAACCCTGTATTCCCATCACCCAATGGCGCAAGAATCAGTTTGGCCACCGTAATAAACCGGAATTGCCTTTCAAAGTGATCGAACGAGCGCTGCAACTCCAGCGTAACCCGGTCAAAAAACGCATTTTTCTGATCGATATCACCTTGCTGCAATTGTTCCAGCGTCACGTCAAAACGCCGTGACAGATACAATTCTCCCGTATACGTAATCGTGAGCAAGGCACCTGCACTATCAAAGGACAGCAATGCCAGACCACGATCTTGTGGCTCCAGCAGCGCGGAAATATTGCGTTGCGCCATTTCCGGTATATCGATTACCCGCAACGGAATTTTGACTTGTTCGAATAAGGTCTGACGCTGCTTGATGAATGGAGAGTGTCCCACTACCGCATACATGCCGCCTTTGCGCTCGGGAGCATTTTTATCTCCGGGAATATCCAGCACATCAATGGTCGCATCATCGATGTGAAAATCCAGCAGATCCTTCAAACGCCAGCGAATTGCCGTTTTGAGCTCTTCCTGGGGGACGTTGGGCGTATCCACGGCTAACAGCTGATACTCCCCCTGGTTAAGCAAATTCGTGCACTCATAACTATCCGTGCGCAGTTCTCTGGAGAGTTTTTCCAAAACGGCATCGACCTGCATTTCACCAAGAGGATAAAACGCGACCAGCCCGACTTGAGGCTGGGCTGCGGGTATGGGCGTGATATGCGCCATATAGATACCATCCCCCTGAATATTGATGGACAACCAGCCGGCAGTTTTTGTTGTTTTCGAAAATAGACGCATGCCCATAGCCATTTGTAAAATCCACTTGAAATTAAAACAATAAGCCCTTGTTGTCAATTAGCTTTTGTCTTTTTCGGTTTCAACTTACCCAATTCATCATTTCTGCGCTTTGTTTTAAACCGCATTCTCAAGGACGCGCAGCTTGCCGGGTTTAATACATTTCCCGCATATAAATAAATTCATTCGCGTTTTTATAAATGCCAAATGTCGCTCGCGCCCTGGGATCGCGGTCATAATTACCCCCGCACCATTTGCCGCGCAAATAACCCAAGGCCGCCCCGCTACTTGTCATTGTCCAGGCTGGGCAGGATTGGTCACTGCTCCCCACACCAAGATTGATCGCAACGTCGACACTCCCCATCGCGCTTGATGAAGGCTTGGTCAGTTTCAAACTGCCGACACCACTCGCAAATGCGCCTCCCATCATGATATGGCTCGGACCCATATTGGTAGCTGTCAAACCTTTTTGATAATTGCCAAGAGCGACATTATTCTGGTTAAGTTGAGTGCAACTATCCACCGTATTGGTCGTAAAAAGCTTACCGTTCCAGTATTGGGCCAGGAGCGGTATCGGCAAATCCAGCGCTTCGGAACCCGAAGCATTATTCATCCTGATACGTCCAAAACGTACCGACGTCGCCGCGCCTAGTGCAGCATGATCTGCTGTACCGTTACCCACATCAAGATTGAATGGCGCCAATTGCACGCCATCCGTATCGACAGGTGCAATGCCAATATTAACGGCATCAAAAGGCCCATCTGGAGTGGCAAGCCTGCTTACCGCAAATGCACTCGAAATACCCGATGCGACACCGGCAATCCAACTCCCGCTGGATAACCCCAGTGACAGCCTTGACGTCAACGGCGTATTGGGCGTCGCGATATTGATTGCACCAAAGCCGAAACTGGCAGTATTGGTCAAATCCAGCTTGGCAAAATTGCCCGCATAGTTCTGTGTTGTTCCATTAGTCGCATTTTGCGCGGCGAGGGTGAATGTAGTGGACATGGGTTCGTCCATATAGGTAAACGTTGATGCCGGAGAACAACTCGCGAGATCACTCCGGGTGGTCAGCGCAGCCCCCGGGGACAGTGCAAAATGATGCGGTATAAAACGCCCGACGTTACCGGTTGGGGTTCCGGTGACATTGCCTGCACCAAGATAATCCCCATCCCCCACTGCAGGGGTGAGCGTGATGATGCCGACTTCGGGCCAATTGAAAGCAACACCCGTCGCCACACCATTGCTGAATACACCAAACGCACCACCAATTGGCGGGTTAGCCGTCAAGCCAAGTCCCGCAACCAGGGTCGGGGTTAGTCTTACGTTTTCCGGCGTGACCTCCCGACCGTAATTCGGAGCGACGTTTCCGGTAGCGGTGATGGCCGTCACCGTTGCCGTAAACGGATCACCCGCTTTGATAAAAATGGGGCCGCTAGCGTTAGCGGCTGCAGGATTAGCCAAGCCGTCAGACGAACGCTTGATGTTAGACAGCGTAAACCCGGCCGGCGTGACCACAAAGGGATTGGAGGCGCCAGTCAACAACGCGCCATTCACCGTTTTGTTTGCATAAAGCGTCACCTTGCCCACGTCACCATAGCTGAATGTAAATGGCGCATTACCGTTCGCATCAAAAGTCATATTGACCGGCAGGTAACTTGATACAGCGCCGTTATTGTTGCGAGCAATGGCAGTAGTCGCTCCCCCATTCACACTCATCAAATTGGCACCATAGCATGTTGTCGGATCATTGCATTCATAGGCAAAATTAACCGCTGTCGGGCCTTGCAATGCCGCCTGGCAGGCCTGAGTAGTCGTATTACTCTTCACAGCGCGTAGAAAATAGGTCGCGGAAGAGACCCCGGCCACTTGCGCCGGGAGTGTGGCCACGCCACCGTTCGCGGAGGAAGCAAAAATGAACCCCGCTGTATTGAAGGTGGTAGAACAACTGCTCGACACGGCGCAATTGATTCCATCCGGGCAACATTTACTGGAATTGGCAGCAGGTGTCTGCGCAGCCGTAAGCGAAACTAATACCGCAGTATTATCAGGGGCGGTTGGATAGCTTAATGTGGTACTGGCCACACCATTAGCTCCGAAAGCCAGCGTATTGGCCGCCAAGGTACCGGCACTGCTTGCCAAGCTTATGGTCGACCCATTTGCGCCCAATGAGGGGTTGGTACAGGGGCTGCTATTATCGGCACAGGCAGTCACCGTCGCCGTGGTTGGCAGACACGACAGACTACTGGTCGGCAATGAGAGTTCATAGTGATCAGGACCACAGCTAGCTGCGTAACTCATGTCGCGCTGAATCAGCACGGCACTGCCCTCAACATTATAAATATTCACTTCGTCCAGCGTGCCATTCGCCGAGCCTTTGGTGCCGTTCGAGCCAGTGAAACTGCTACGATTATCTCCCAGATAAAGCGTGTCAATTTGAGACGAAACAGTGCCGCTGGAAGTGAAATTGGAAACGGCAGCCTGTGCTCCGTTGATATAAATCAGCATATGGTCGCTATTGTTGGCTGACAGCGCATTGAAATTCCAGGTTAGCGCAATATGCGTCCATGTCCCGGCAGTAATGTTATTCGCTGAAGTTTCCACTGCCCGTACTGCACCCGTGCTGTCCGTGATTACAAAACGCACATCGCCATTGTTACGCTTTACTGCAAAAAACCATACGTTGTTAGCTATGGTGGCGTCCAGCAATTGCGCATCACCACCACCGATCCAATCCGCATTGGCCTTGTACCAAAAATCAATCGTTCCAGCCCCGCCCAACACCGATGGCACCGAAATGCCCGTATCAATTCCATCAACAGTCGCGCCATTGTTATTAGGTATCACAGCACCATTACAGGCATAACCTACTCCCGGGGTTGCGGCTCCCAATGCAGTTCCATTGTATGCAGGCGTGCTGCCACTGGTATCCAGCACCTGGCCGGGCGCCGTCCAAGCCGATTGCTGGAAATGGTACTGTGCGATGGGTGTGGGAATGTAAAAGAGTATTGCGCTATTGTTGGCGGGCAGACCCACACTGGGAATATCGTAGTCACTCGGGCTTAGTTGCCAACCAACCTGCCCCAGCGGGGCCTGGGGTCCCGGAGTATCACTACCGTATTGATATATGAAAGTGCCATCCTCGTTCAGAATAAGTTGCAAGTTGTAGTTCCCGCTGGTGGAACCCCCTGCAGCCCATTCCGGGACATTGTTCCAGGTCACGACAAACTGCCGATTAGGCGCGGTCCCGATACTGGCATAACTCATATAACATGTGGAGGACAGCTTGCATGCGGTCGAGTACGACGCGTTCGCCTGCGGTGTCGGGTCCAAATCGTTTCCGTAGATCCGCATCGAATAATTCAGGTTATCGGTTGCGCTTTTGTTATACACATAAGGTAATTGCGTCACCGGACTTCCGTAACCACAAGCGGTATTGTTATTGAATTGCAGGCGCCCGTTACTCATGATGCGTGCAGAAGTAAATACCGTGCCACCGTAGCTGAAATTGAACCCGATCGGGATATTGTCGCTGATGGTATCGTCCAGGACCGGTGGCGCGGTACCACATGCCGTGCCAGGCGAAATCGTACCATTCATCTTATAGGGCGTGGTGTTGTAACCCACATGTGCATGCGTTGAGGTATTGATCCAGTTAAACGGAATCGCCTTGTTGATATAAGTTGTCGCCTGGGCAGCATGGACCGACATCAACACGCCGGTGAGCAGCAGCCACCAACAAAATGGTCGATGCAGCCGCCGCTCAATATCAGCGATTAAATCCACAACTGAAACAGCCTTTGAATGGACTGCTACAAGATGTCTGGTATTCATACCCATTGAATCACCCCCATCCCCTCCCTATCGTCGCTAGCAATTGTCAATTCGCGGATTGCATTACCTTACGCCCAGGTACTTGCGGTACAAATGATTTGCGATCGAAGACCATGGTCATCGGCAGCCGTCATTTCTGCTAATACATTTCCCGCATATAAATAAATTCGTTCGCATTTTTATAAATGCCAAAAGTCGCACGCCCCAACGGGTTCTGGTTATAGTTTGTACCCGTCCATTTGCCCTGCAGATACGATTGATTGGCTGCCGTCACTGGCTGTTGGGTGGTCGACGGCGCCACACATGTCTGACCGGTGGCGGTCGCGCCCAGATTCACGGTCAGGTCTACGCTGCCATTATTACCCGCGCCAGGTTTCACCAATTTCAGATTGGTGCTTTTTCCGCCACTCAGACGCCCGCTCACGGAAATGGCTGTCTTGCAGGGGCTCAGGTTCGTCAAATAGTTACCCATGGCAATGTTAGTGGCGGTGATGATCGTGCAGTTGTCTGCCGTATTGGTGACAAACACATTCCCATTCCAGTATTGCGCTTCGACCGGAATCGGTAAATCCAGCAATTCCGAACCGAATGCATTGCCGAGTTTTAATCTTCCATAGCGGAACAGGTTGCCCGCATCGAAAGCCATACCGGTGCCTCCACCATTGAATATGGCCGAGGTTGTTGTACTGATGGTACCGTTACCTGCCACCGACGCTTCGCTGGTGTCACTGGCACTCAGGTTCAGTGCAATGTTGGCATTGAAAGGCGCCTGCGGTGTCGTCAGGCTGCGCACATAGGCGAGCAGGTCCGTGCTGTTGACGTTTTCGCTGCCGGTGCCGTCATTGTTGGATGTCACCGTCGGCAGCGTCGTCAGACCGGTATCCAGCGTCCCTGACGGACTGGTATAGGTGTAGGCAGCCGTCGGACGCCACAGGCTGCCGCTGTAGTTCTGTGTCGTGGCACCTGCGGCATTCTGGGCTGTGATCAAGGCCTGCGGCGGCGTCTTGTAGCCAAATCCCTGACCAATATAGGTAAAGGAGCGTAACGTGCAAACGGTATCGTTGAATGTCTTGAACATCGGTGTATTGCTTGTCGTTACACTGAAATGATCGGGGACAAAACGGCCTACGACAAGCGGACTGGAACATACGTACAACCCGGCACAACTGGCCGGCGTGCCATCTCCCGCATCAACACTGGCAAAAGTCATGTCCTGCAATTGCACGGTGAAAGCGCCTGCTTCGGTGTAACCGGCACTCGGCGTGCTGAAAATACCGGCTACGGCGGCAGTTCCTCCCACCGTGAAGATACCCAAGCTGGTTGTACAGCCTGAGCCGGAGCAGGCCGTCAAATTGGCTGACGGAATACCCGTGTAATTAGTAGTCACACCCGGTGTCGCAAGTGCGTTGATCGCCGTCGCATTCAAGCTGAATGGTTGTCCGGCTTTATGTACATTCCCGCCAGTTGCAAGCATATTATTCAGATTTCGGATCGTACCGGCAGTCTGCCAGTTGGCATCAGTCACGTTGAAACCGGAAAAACTGGCCGGGCGTATGGCGAAGTTATCGGTTGAACATCCCACCGCCGTCGGTGTGCCGGTGGCCGGAAAGCTCACGCGTACCCTCACGTTGCGCCAGGCATTGTTTTCCTGAAAAGCGACCGTCTTGCGCCCATTGTCAGTTAACGCAAAAACCGGATTCGAGGTCAGGGTTTGTATTGTTGTCCAGGCCGCATTACAGCCATTCGCATCCAGCGCGCCGCCCGCGCTGCTATTCAGCAATTCCACTTTTACCGCGCCGGTGAACGTGGTCAGAATGGCGTTTTTGGCAGTATTGAGCGCGATCAGATCCAGATTGAACTGGGAACCGGCTATCTTAGTCTGAATGTAGCCTGTGGTTACGCCAGCTGCTGTCGTCGTATCGTAGGCATTGAAACCACCGGGCGGCGCCACCGCTCCGCTTTCCGGCGTGCCCAGCGTAGCAGGCACCACGCTCCATTCCACATCGTCAACCAGAAACCAGCTCTTATACAGATTAGTGTTGTCGACTCTGATTTCCAGCGTAACCGCTTTTCCTGCTACTGAACTCAAACTCGCAGAGCAAAATATCCAGGGCTCCTGCCTGCGGTCGTAAACGGCGCTCATGCCCAGAGTGTGATTGTCGGAGTTGATGCCGTTGTCCCAATCGTTGTAATAACCATAGCCCGGACTTTTACTTGATGCTGAATTGGTACTGTAGTTGGGGCTGAACGGGCAAGTGGAATAATTGTTTAACTGCGGTCCGGCTATATCCAGCAACACTGCCGAATTGGACGGATTGAGCAAGCGCACGCGGATAAAATCATAATTGGATGTATTGCCATTGACGGCGCTGTCCCAGCCTTCGGGTTTGAGCTGAATATTGAATGTGCCCGGATTGGTGGACGGCACGGTAAAGCTCCTGGTTAGGGTAGCGCTGCCGCCATTATCCGTATTGGTACGATAGCCCATCAAATAGGAATACAGGCCTGTGTTGGGATTACCATTGGCACTGAACGGGCTCGGGCTGCCATTCGGGTCGGATACGCTCACCGTCTCCGCCGGGCGCATCTGGATATCCATGCCGTTATTAGAACGTGTCGAAACCGACCAGCCAGCCGGTGTGGCAGTACCCGCCGCACCCACTTCAAAATTTCCGTTGATGGGTGGTTGCGGATTCACCGCCTTGGGGCCGTTCGCAACAATATCGAAATACAGGTAATACGTGACCGGCCCGGCATCCTGCAAAATGAAGCGCACCTCGCCGCGCCCATTCCCTGCTGCATCAGTGGCCCCGGCATACACCGTGTCAGTAAATTCCTGCGTGGCGCTCAGCGTCGTACCGTCCGCGCGCGTTATACGCGGCGAATTGACATCGAACGTACCCGCGGCGCCCAGCGTCGTCAGCAGCGCATTGAAATCCACATCCACCTTGATGGTGCTGTTGACGCTGGCCCCGGCTGGCACATTGATCGGCACACGATAATTCCAGGTGGCATTAAACCATGCCGCAGAGGCCATGACCGGGGCCAGCATCATCCATATCCCGAACAGGCAGGCAGACACAAACCGCGACCGCAGCGCATGCTCCGCAATCCACCCTGGCGGGCTGAATCGCATGCGGGAAAATCCACCATCCAATTTACGGGTGATTGCCTGCATGGTTATTTACCCAGGGTCGCCTGCAATTGCCGTTCCACATAAGTTGCGCTGCCCAGCGTGCCCTGGCTTGCGGTGGAAATGATCTGATACATGTTCACCGTGTTCCCGCCTTCCGTTGTGGAAGGAAATGCATTGCACTGCACCACGATGCTGAATCCGGCCTGCGTCCCGCCTGCCGTTAGCGTCGTGCTGGACGACGGACAATTTGAGTTGATCAACACCTGATATGCGCCCCACTCGATACCGGTGCGCGCTGCCTGATAGGCGCGCGTGCCTTGTACGTCTTGCGCAGAAGTAATGTGCTGCACACTGGAAAAAGTCAGCATGAACGCGCCCAAGGCTGCCAGCACGACCACCAGAAAAATTGCAGCCACGATGGCAAAGCCACCCTGGGCTTGCCCGGCATGCTGGATGGTGTTGGATATCTTGCGCTCAGGGAACATTGCTGACATGTACCTCGTAATACAAGCTCACGCTTTCGTTGCTTTGGGTGACCTGCAGCCAGGCCGATACCAGCCCTGCGCGCTGGGTAATCACCAGCGGGTCGTAGGTAAAGGAACAGCCGCTTACATTCTTGGCCAATACCGCACTCGGCGTACCATTAGGGAAACTGGTGGGCTGATTGGTCTGGATGGAATAATTCCAATAACGGGTAAGCGTGCCGGTGCCGTTACCGCTGGCATCCTTGCCCACGCCGGCGCAGACGTAGGAGACCGGGTAGGAAATAATCTGGAAACGATTGGCGGGTGAAGCGAACGGAAACTGGAAGGAATTGATCGTGACCGTATTGCCGCCGGTGGTCATCGGGCTGGTATTGACGGCAGGTTGTTGATAGGCATCCGCTCCCAGTATTCCCAGGTTATATACAGCGACCAGATTCATTTCACCTGGCACCTTGACGACCGGCGGACCCAACACATCGAAGGTCGTTGTAGGCTGGGTGAAATCCAGCACATTGCCGCCGCCGCTATTGTCCGGCGCTGCGCGGTAACGCCCGCCACCACTGGTTTGCAGGAATTCCAGATAATTGCCGCCGTTCACGCGCACGCTGTTCGGCAACGCCAGATGCAGATCACGCGAGATGCGGCGCTGCGCGGTATCCGCAATATCGGTCAGTTCGGCACGGCGCGCCGAATCAAAATAGCCCTGCACCGGCGCACGGATGAAGACCGCCACCATTGCCGCGACGATGCCGGTAATAGTGATCACGATAATCGCCTCGATCAGGGTGAATCCGCGTTGTGATTTAGTCATGGCTGTCATCATTTCATCACGGCACCGCATTCGGCGCATAACGGAAACGATAGCCGGTAAGAGAGATGTCGGTGTTGCCGGAAACCACCCGTACATCGATTTTCAACACGTCGTTAGGATTGGTCACCGAAGGGAAAGAGCTACCAACCTGAGTGATACTGACGCTTGCCGTATAGGCACCCAGCCCGGTAATCGGGCTGCCGGTAATATCCACAATGGGTGACATGGAGAAATTCGTATAATCGGATACGTTGTTGGCATTGCGCGGGCTGCTGACCCGTGCCGTTGCTGGTAGCGTATCCTCCGAGCCACCTACACCACCGGTACAGCCACTCGCACTACTCGCGGTCAGCGCCAGTGGATCAGTGGGAAAGCAATAGGTAAACGGCTGCAACTCGATCTCTTCCAGCAAGGCTTCGGCAATCGCCAGCGCCTGCTTGCGCACCATTGGATCGGCACTATGCTGCGTGGTGATATTCATCACCGACAATACCCCCGCCACCGCAACGCCGACGATGACGATGAACATCACCAGTTCGATCAGCGATAAACCTGCCTGGCGGTGGCTAGGAGTGGACATAACCCGTGTCCTGCTCGACCGTGATGCTGCCTGTTGCGCCATTCACCAGCATGGTTTGGCCCATACTGGCCTGGCCCAGAGCATTGAACTGAAAAGACGTGGGCGTACCCACAAACGACACACCACTGCGCGCGGAAACCTTGAAAGGACTACTGCCGGTGGGTCCGGTCAGATTGATGTCACAGGTGGTTGAGCCGGCGGCGGAAGCCATGGTAAGCGTAACGCTGGTTGAACTGAAGCTCACGCATACCGTGCGGCGCTGCACAATTGCGGCTTTCTGCGCATAGCGCAATGCGGCCATGGTTTCGTCACTGAACCCGCGGCTTTCAAAGGTTTGGCGATCGAAAAAACGTGGAATGACCGCAACGGCAAGTATGCCGGTGATGATCATTACTACGATGAGTTCGATGAGGGTGAAGCCGGAAGCTGATTTGCCAGGCACACAGAAGCTGGTCTGCCGGGGCAATGGTTTAAGTTGCATCAGCGTATCAGCCATCAATCCCATGCTGTCTGTCCCGGAGAAGAAGTGTCGCCTAGCCAACAATGCGCAGGGCGCATCAGCTCGAAGAGCATAATGCGCCATACTTTGGTAGGGTATTTGCATGTGACGTTATACGCAGCGAAATATGCACAGGATAAACTTGCACTTCGAATCTTCGCCCGCCACATACGGACGATAAATTCTTGCGAATCTATCGTCCGTTCCCTACATTAAATACCGATAATGTTTACAGTTGCAGTAGCGCCACCATTAGTTTGGGTCACCGTGCAGGTATTGTTCCCTGCTACCAATGTAGTCGCATTTAGTGTGTATCCGTTAGGAATGCCACCTTGCAGTATTGCAGTAGCAGCTGTGCTGCAAGTAAGGCCGACAGTGGCAGTAGTTTGTGCGTTTGCGCTATTTGCGCTACGCGCGGCATAATTGATAGCACTGGCTGAAGCTATCGCGCCAACCACCCCCTGAAGAGCCGCGGCATTTGCATCAGCACTCATATTGATAAATTTTGGCAGTGCCACCGCAGACAAAATCCCCAGAATCACAATCACCACGACCAGTTCGATCAAGGTAAAACCTGCTTGTACTTTACGCATCACTCAACTCCTTTAATTTTTGAACAAAAAATATTTCTGAATACAACTGAGCAATTAACATGCCTGTGTGTACACAAGTATGTGAATTAACAACCAGAGGTCGTTGGGGTAATGGTTGGAGCCGATGGGCCTGCAGTCGCTTGTGTGTATGCAATCGAGCACGTTCCAGCCGTGCCGCCATTAACATTGATGGTCACTGTCGTGCCTGCAAGCGTCGCAGTAATGGCATCCGTGGCCGGGTTCAATTGAGCAGCCAGCAATATCCCGCCTGTTCCGGAAACGAGCGAGACATTTGCTGCCGGATACTGGTTCACCATGACAACTGATGTTCCATCCATATTGGTTGTGCCCGCTGTTGCCGTACAAGTAGACGGGTTGGTCAGGCCGGCCAAGTCCACCATGCAATTCGCACGAGCCAATGCAGAAGCCGCCCTGACTGCCCCGTAGATTGCCTGGGCCTTTGCGATACGCGCCTGGGTCTGCAAGTTGATGTAGCGCGGCAACGCTGTCGCCGCCAGAATCCCGATAATGGCGATGACGACGACCAGTTCGATCAAGGTGAAACCGTGATTGCCTTTACTCATGTTCAGCCCTCCGTGTCCCGTCTTCAAAGGACGGTAAATTAATTTCGTGGTTTTCTAATGCACAAACCATGCCGCGACTTAGTGCTCATCCTGCGCAGCCACCCTGGTCAGGGTGACGCCTTGTACTTTAGCAACGGCCCCTGTGCCGATAGCGGATGGAGCCATGACTGCAGTCACCTTGAAACGAAGCGCCTCTGCATGGACAGGGTCCGAGGTAAAAATACCATTACGACCTAGCTTATAGATTAGCTCGTGTCGCCGCGTATCAAAATACCAAGCATTGCCGGGAATTGCGTGCTGTTCCGGGTTTTGGAATGCCCCGATATAATTAGGTGGTGGTGCAGTGAGCCATTTTATGGGGTTTTCATTTAGCAGACCAGCCATTTTGTCGGCTTTTCCCTCTATCATCAGCTCCCCAACTTGCCAGCGCAAGCCGCTACGCATATTGATGACAGTCATTTCCATGGAAGTTTTTTCTGCCAGTGCCTGATAAGCCAGAAATCGGTCATAGAGCAGCAAGGACAGCACGCTGACCAGCAAAATAATACCCAGCAACTCAAACAGGGTGAAACCGGCCTGCCGTCCATTGACCGGGATAACTGACACTGAGCGGCAAGCTCTGCCCCACCGTGCGGTTTTCATTTCATTTATGCATCGCGACTTTGCCAAGGTCCCAGATCGGCAGGAATACGCCCAGGGCCAGGATCAGAACGATGATGCCCAGACCCACGATCAGAATGGGTTCGATTTGCGATGACAGGGTTTTGAGTTCGTAATCCACCTCGCGCTCATACATTTCGGCAATTTCTTCCATCAGGCTGTCGAGTTCGCCGGTTTCTTCGCCCACGGCCACCATTTGCAATACCACCGGGGTAAACACACCGGCCGTGACGGCGGTGCGCAGGATGCTTTCGCCGCGCTCGATACCATCGCGCATCTGGGTGACCCGGCTGGCGATATAGGCATTATCGACTGTTTGCGCCACCACATTCAGGCCTTGCACGATGGGCACGCCGCTCTTGCTGGCCAATGCGAAACTGCGCGAGAAACGCGCCAGCGCGCCTTTCAACAGAATCTTGCCTACAATCGGGAAACGCAGTTTGAGCTTATCCCAGCGGTAGCGGCCGTTGACTGTGGCGATATAAGACTTGAACGCAAATCCGGCCCCTATCAACATCACAAGCATCAGCGGCCAGTACTTGACCATGAAATTGGAAAAGCCGATGAGGATCTGTGTCATCAGCGGCAATTCGGCATTGAACCCGGCATACACCTTGGCAAATGCCGGAATCACGAACAGGTTGATCACGCTAATGGCCACCGCCATGGCGATCACCACGAACATTGGATATCGCAAGGCGGAGCGCACGCGCTCGCTCATCAGCCGCTCGAACTCGAGATGATCGAACAGACGCAGGAATATTTCTTCCAGACGTCCGGTCATTTCACCGACGCGGACCATGCTCAGATAAAAAGGAGAGAACACATCCGTATGACGACGCATGGCGGCAGAAAGCTCGCGGCCTGAATCCAGTGATTCGCGGATATCGCCGAGCACGCGTGCAAACGATTTGTTGATGGCGGATTCCTGCAGGCCTGCCAGGCCGCGCATGATGGGAACGCCGGCTTTAAGCAAGGTATACAACTGGCGGCTGAATAACTGGACATCGATGGAACGAATTTTTTCTTCGGTCAAACGTTCCCACCAACCGCCTTCCTTGCTCAAGGCGGTTTTTTTGGTCTCCGAGATTTCGAGCGGGGTGATGCCAGTATTGAATAGCTGTTCTGCCACGGCACTACTGTCCGCGCTTTCCAGCACTCCCTTTACCAGTTCACCATGTGCATTGCGGGCTTTATAGGCGAAGAATGGCATGTTTAATCGTCGAACTGATTGCTGATGCGCATGGCTTCGGAAACGGTACTTCTGCCTGCGCCGGCCAGTGCCACAGCATGTCGGCGCAGTGTCTGCCCGGCCATTTGCGTCTGCGCCGCCTTCATGAAGTGTGCGGGGTCCTGATGGTTGGCGGCATCAGCGACGGCTTCTGTCATTTCCAGCATTTCATACACCCCTGTGCGGCCACGATACCCGGTACCACTGCAATGCGCACAACCCCGCCCATGTAAAAACCGGTGACTATCAACCGCATCACCCAATTCCGCCTTCAGCCATTCACGCTCGGTGGGCTTCAGCTGGTAAGGCTCGGCACAGCTCTCGCAAATAACACGCACCAGACGTTGTGCCAAGACGACCTGAATGGATGTAGCAACCATATAGCGCGGTACCCCCATATCCAGCAAACGAATCGGCGTGCTGGCCGCATCGTTGGTATGCAGTGTGGATAACACCAGGTGACCGGTCATGGCGGCGCGCATACCGATCTGGGCCGTATCCTGGTCGCGCATTTCGCCAACCAGCACGACGTCTGGATCCTGACGCAATGCGGAACGCAGCACGCGCGAAAAGGTGAGCTCGATTTTATCGTTGACCTGCACCTGGTTGATGCCGGGAAGCCGATACTCGACCGGGTCTTCAACAGTAATCAGTTTTCTTTCCGGTGTGTTCAGTTCGGCGAGCGCACCATACAGGGTGGTAGTTTTGCCGCTACCGGTAGGCCCGGTCACCAGCACCAATCCGTTTGGACGGCGCAGAATGGCGCGAAACCTTTCCAGCATATTGCCGGGCATGCCGATGGTATCCAGCTTGAGTGTCGTACCGCCCTGATTGAGCAAACGCATGACAACAGATTCGCCATACTGCGTAGGCATGGTTGAGATACGCACGTCGATTTGCTGTTGCTTGACCTTGATGGCAAACCGGCCATCCTGCGGTAGACGTTTTTCCGAGATATCCAGGCCTGACATCAGCTTGAGCCGCAAGGCCAGCGCTGTGGCAATCTTGATATCGGATTCGGTTTGCAAGTGCAGCACGCCGTCGATGCGGAAGCGAATTTGCAGGCTGCCTTCCTGCGGCTCGATATGGATGTCGGATGCCCTGACCTGCGTGGCATCATCGAACACGGATTGCAGCAGCTTGACCACCGGCGCTTCTTCGAGCCCGGCGGTTGCCCCCAGCATACCGAAATCCACATAGCTGTCGCCCAGATCCTGTTCCAGCTCACGGGCAAAATCGGTGATTTCTTCTGTCTTGCGATAAATGCGATCGATGGTTTGCAGCAGCTCGCCTTCGTTCACTACGGCGAGCTCGATATTCCTTTTCACGAAACGGGCAATTTCGTCGTAAGCAAACAGATCGGTAGGATCTGCCATACCGAACAAAAGCGCGGTACCGTGGTCTTCGAGGGCAATAGCACGGAAACGCCGCGCCTGCGTTTCCGGCAATAGGCGCACCGTATCCGGATTGAAGTTGTAATACTTGAGATCGATGTAGGGGATATTGAGCTGCTTGGCCAGCGCACCGGAAATCTGGTCTTCAGTGACGAAGCCGTTTTCGACAAAAAAACGACCGAGCTTGCGCCCGCTGCGTTTTTGCTCGGTCAGTGCTAACTGGAGTTGTTCTTCAGAAAGCAGCTTTTGCTGAACCAAAAGTTCGCCCAGTCGAACTTTTTCCGGCCTAGCCATAGCGCTCCTTTATTATCTGCTTATTAATGGTAATACCAAGTAACGGCAAGGAATGGCATTACTAAAGCAATAAGCCTGCCCGATTATTCAGGCGTCACTTGATTCTGTTAACGCCGCCACAAGTAGCGGTAAACAAATCCGGGGTAGGCCATGACCAGAAACAGGCAGGCGGTGACGACATAGAACTCCCAGTTCTGGTGTTGTACAGGGCCAAGTTTACGCTGCAGCAGGAAACCCACACCCCCCACCACAAAATACAGCATGATCAGTTCCATCAAACGCCAGCCTAGTGCCTTGCGTTTATCCTTGGCAGGTACGATGAAAAATATGCGTTCGATCAGAAATGGCAGGTTGGCGGCGACCAGCGCGGTTAACAGTAAGGCAATAACAGGTGTATTCATAGCGATTTACCAATTGCGTAGGCACACAACGCCATCAGCGGTTGCGGCAGGATACCTAGTGCCAGCATCCCCAAACCATTGGCACTCATTAATATACGCATGTCACTTTGTGGTGTGATCGGGGTCATATCATGCGGCTTGTCAAAATACATGAGTTTGACTACGCGCAAATAATAAAATGCGCCGATCAGTGAAAAAATAACGGCGACCACGGCCAACCAGGTGTAACCCGCATGAATCACTGCCTGCAACACCGACAATTTGGCATAGAAACCAATCGTAGGCGGAATGCCGGCCAGCGAGAACATGATAAGTAGCAGCATGAACGCAAACCACGGACTACGCTGGTTAAGGCCTTTCAGATCATCCAGGTTTTCGGCCTCGAAGCCTTTGCGCGACAGCAACAGGATCATGCCGAAGGAGCCCAACCCCATAAGGACATAGCTGATGGTATAGAACATGGCCGAAGTGTAACCATTGATATCCGCTGCCAGCAGACCGAGCAGCAGGAAACCCATGTGCGCAATGGTCGAATAGGCCAGCATGCGCTTGAAGTTGGTCTGGGCAATGGCCGCTATATTACCCACCGCCATGGACAATACCGCCATGATCACCAACATGGATTGCCAATCAGGTGACAGCGGCTGCAAGCCTTGCGCCAGGATGCGCAGCACAAAACCCAGCGCGGCGACTTTGCTGGCTGTACCAATGAACAACGTCACCGCAGTGGGCGCTCCCTGGTATACGTCGGGGATCCACATATGAAACGGTGCCACGCCCAGTTTGAACGCCAGCCCAGCAACCACGAATACCAGACCGAATACCAGTACCGTATTGTTGCCCAGCCCCTGTTGCAATACCGCGGCGACCTTGGCGATCTCCAGGCTACCGGTGGCACCATACAGCATGGACATGCCATACAGCAGCATGCCTGATGCCAGCGCACCAAGCACAAAATATTTCATCGCCGCTTCTGCTGCCACGGCCGAGTCACGCTGCAGCGCAACCAGCGCATACAGGGACAGACTGAGCAGTTCCAGACCCATGTATAAAGTCAGGAAATGACTGGCGGAAATCATCACCATCATACCCAGCGTGGCGAACAGCATCAGCACGAAGAATTCACCCTGGAACATGCCGCGAACCCGGATATATTCGCGCGAGTAAACCATGGTCACTGCCACACTGAAATACACCACGAGTTTCAGCACATCGCCCAGCATATCGCTGACAAACATGCCATGCATGGCGTACACCACACTGCCGCTTGCTCCGGTAAAGGTCAGCCAGCCGCAACCCAGCAATGCTGCCAGACTGAGAATATACGTAATGTAACGATGTTCATCGCTGAGAAACAGGTCAAAAATCAGAATGAAAGAAACAGCCGCCAGCAGAAATATTTCCGGCAGTAACGGCATCAGATCGGTGAGTGCAAAATTCATCCGTAGTCCTTATCAATACAGCTTAGGGCAGTTTGCTCTGCGCCACATGGGCGAGCAGGTTATTCACCGAGGTGTGCATGACATCGGTAACCGGTTTGGGGTAGACACCCATCGCCAGTACCGCCACTGCAAGCACAGCCAAAAAGCTGAATTCGCGTGGGCTGATGTCCTGCATGTCTTCAACGTGCGGGTTGGTGATATTCCCAAACACCACGCGCTTGTACATCCATAAGGTGTAAGCCGCACCGGTAATCAGCGTCGTCGCGGCCAGGAAGGCGTACCAGAAATTCACCTTGATGGCGCTCAGGATGACCATGAATTCGCCAATGAAACCACTGGTGCCCGGCAGGCCGGCATTGGACATCGCAAACAGCATGAAGAACGCGGCGAATATCGGCATTTTCTTGGCCAGTCCGCCGTAATCGCTGATCTGGCGCGAGTGCAGACGGTCATACATCACTCCGACACACAGGAACATTGCCGCGGAGATGAAGCCGTGGGAAATCATCTGCACCAGGCCGCCTTCCATGCCAAGCGTATTGAACATGAAAAAGCCCATGGTGACGAAACCCATGTGGGCGATAGAAGAATAGGCGATGAGTTTTTTCATGTCGCTCTGCGCCAGCGCAACAAAGCTGATGTATACCACCGCGATCAACGAAATGGTGATAATGAAACCGGATAAGTAATGACTGGCGTCCGGTGCGATCGGCAGATTGAAACGCAGGAAACCATATGCGCCTATTTTCAGCGTGATCGCAGCCAGCACCACTGAACCGCCGGTCGGCGCTTCAACGTGGGCATCCGGCAGCCAGGTATGCACCGGCCACATCGGCACTTTTACCGCAAAGGACAAGAAAAACGCAATGAAGATCAGTATCTGCGCGGTCATGCCGATGGGCAGGCGCTGATAATCAAGTATCTCGAAGCTGCCGCCGGACTGGAAATACAGGTATATAAACGCCACCAGCATCAACAGCGAACCCATCAGGGTATACAGGAAAAACTTGACTGCCGCGTACACCCGGTTCGGTCCGCCCCAGATACCGATCACCAGAAACATGGGGATCAGCATGGCTTCGAAAAACACATAGAACAGTACCGCATCCATCGACGCGAATACCCCATTGATAAGACCCGACATGATCAGGAAAGACGCCATGTATTGCGCAGTCTTGTTCTGGATCACTTTCCAGCCTGCAATCACCACCAGGACAGTGGTGAAGCTGTTGAGCAACACAAAAGGCATGGCGATGCCGTCGACGCCAAGATGGTAGTGAATATTGAATGCCGGAATCCAGCGTGCCAGTTCGGTGAATTGCATGCCCGCCGAGAGCGGGTCAAACTGGGTATAGAGCGGTAGTGTCACTGCAAAACCCAGGACAGCGCCCAGCAAGGCAATCCAGCGCGCCAATGGCGCATTGCGATCGGACCCGGTGGCGAGTACCAGCACACCGGCCATGATCGGCACCCATATGGACAGACTCAGTAGTGGGTATCCAGCTAACATAAATTCCCTATTCTCTTGTATTTATTCATCGCCCGATACATCAGGCGGCACGTACAAACCAGGTAAGCAGCGCAAATACGCCAATAATCATCGCAAAAGCGTAATGGTAAATATATCCGGACTGAAACTTGCGGATCACGCCGGAAAGCCATCCCACCACTCGCGCTGCGCCATTGACGAAGAAACCATCGATCACTTTTACATCACCATAGCGCCACAACAGATTCCCAAGCTTGCGTGCGCCACCCGCAAAGAACCAGTCGTTGAAGATATCAAAGCCGTATTTATTTTCCATAATTGTGTAAATCAGGCTGAAACGCTGTTTGATTGCCGCCGGAATATCCGGACGTTTCATATAGAAGAACCAGGATATGCCAACGCCTGCAACCGCCAGCCACAGTGGCAAAGACGTCAGTGAATGCAATGCCATCGCACCCGCGCCGTGAAACTCATGCGCCAGCTCTTCCGTGGCCGGATGCAAGGTGCTGTTGATGAAAATGGCGCCCTTGAAATAGTCACCAAACAACATTGGCTGAATTGTGAAGTACCCGATTACCAGTGACGGGATGGCCAGCATGATCAACGGCACAGTCACCACCCAGGGTGATTCGTGCGGTTTTCCGCCATGGCCATGACCATGACCATGGTCATCGTGACCATGCACATGATCAGCATGCATGGGGAAACGCTCCTTGCCGTGGAAAACCAGGAAATACAGCCGGAACGAATAGAAGGCGGTGACGAATACGCTCGCCACGACGGCGAAATAGGCGAAACTGGAACCGGGCAGATGCGATAACCCCACTGCCTCGATGATACTGTCCTTGGAATAAAATCCGGACAGGAATGGTGTACCGATCAGCGCAAGCGAACCAACCAGAAAAGTAATCCAGGTAATCGGCATGTACTTGCGCAAACCACCCATGTTACGAATGTCCTGGTCATGGTGCATACCGATAATGACCGAACCAGCTGCAAGAAACAGCAAGGCCTTGAAAAATGCGTGTGTCATCAAGTGGAACACGGCGACAGAATAGGCCGACGCACCCAATGCGACCGTCATGTAACCCAGCTGGGACAGCGTGGAATACGCTACCACGCGTTTGATGTCATTCTGGATCATGCCCAGGAAACCCATGAACAGCGCGGTAATCGCACCAATCACCATCACGACGGAAAGTGCCGTTTGCGACAGTTCGAACAAAGGTGACATACGTGCCACCATGAAAATGCCTGCAGTCACCATGGTGGCTGCGTGGATCAACGCGGAAATCGGTGTAGGGCCTTCCATCGAATCGGGCAGCCACACATGCAGCGGAAACTGCGCTGATTTACCCATCGCACCGATAAACAGCAGGATACAGATTAACGTCAATAACGACCATTCCTGTCCCGGAATAATGCTGATCGTGTGGCTTGCCATACCCGGTGCCTGGGCAAATACTGAAGCGTAATCCAGCGTACCGAAATAGGTGAGCACCAGGCCGATGCCGAGCAGAAAACCGAAATCACCGACGCGGTTGACCAGAAATGCTTTCAGGTTGGCATAGATCGCTGTGGGCTTGGTATGCCAGAAACCGATCAACAGGTAGGAAACCAGACCTACCGCTTCCCACCCGAAGAATAGCTGAAGGAAGTTATTTGCCATTACCAGCATCAGCATGGCAAAGGTAAACAATGAAATGTAGCTGAAGAAACGCTGATACCCTGGATCGTCCTTCATGTAGCCAATGGTGTAAATATGTACCATCAGCGACACAAAGGTTACCACCAGCATCATCATGGTGGTCAGCGGATCAATCAGGAAACCAATCTCGAAACGGATATTGCCACTGGTCATCCAGGTATAAACAGTGCCGTTGAATATATGCCCGGCCTGCACATCCTGAAAAATGATCCAGGAAACCCAGCATGCCACCGCCACACCGGCAATGGTGATCAGATGCGACAAGGTACGGCCGATAGCCCAGCCGAACAGGCCCGTAATAATCGCACCAAACAGCGGCGCCAGCGGCACCAGGAGATAAAGTTTTTGCATTTCCGTCATGGTTATTTCCCGTCGGGTTCGCCTCGGCGCCCGTTAGCCTTTCAGATGATCCAGATCGTCCACATTGATGGTGCGCAGGTTACGGAACAACACCACTAGAATGGCCAGGCCAATAGCGGATTCCGCCGCTGCCACGGTAAGAATGAAGAACACGAAAATTTGTCCAGCCGTATCGCCCATGTAGTGCGAAAAGGCGATGAAATTCATGTTCACTGCCAGCAACATGAGTTCAATCGCCATCAACAGGATAATGACGTTCTTGCGATTCAAAAATATGCCCAATATGCTGATGGCGAACAATATCGCGCCTAGCACCAGGTAATGCGAAAGTGACAACACGGGTATCCCCCCTATGATTGCGGTGCCAGCAATGACGCTGACGAATTATTTTTCAGGCTGCGAAATCTTTTCAGTCGATACCACTTTTTCAGATGCCATGGAAACCATGCGCACACGATCTGCACGCTTGATTTTTACCTGCTGTGCCGGATCCTGATATTTGGTGTGCTTGCGGCGGCGCATGGTAAGCGCAATGGCGGCAACAATCGCCACCAGCAGAATCACGGCTGCCAACTCAAACGGATACACATATTGGGTATACAGCAGGCGCCCCAGTTCCTTGGTATTGCTGTAATTGGCCGCATGCGCAAGCGGCGCTGGCACGGCACTCAGTCCGAACTGTTTGCCGCCCAGCACGACCGCCATTTCCAGCACCATCAGTGTCGCCACAATGCCGGCCAGCGGCAGGTAATCCCAGAAACCTTCGCGCAACTTATCCAGGTTGATATCGAGCATCATCACCACGAACAGGAACAGCACCATCACTGCACCCACATACACCAGCACAAGGGTGATGGCGAGAAACTCCGCCTCCAGCATCAGCCATAATCCGGCAGCGGTAAAAAATGCCAGCACCAGGAACAACGCTGCATGTACCGGATTACGTGCGGTGATGACACGCATTCCGGCAAACAGCAATATCGCTGCAAAAAAGTAAAATACTGCAGTTTCAAAATTCATACTGATCCACTCAATTCTTGAACAGCATTAACGGTATGGCGCATCTGCGGCGCGGGCTGCGGCGATTTGCGCCTCGTGCTTGTCGCCTACGGCGAGCAGCATGTCCTTGGTGTAATAGAGATCACCGCGTTTTTCGCCGTGATATTCGAGAATGTGCGTTTCCACAATCGAATCCACCGGACAGGATTCTTCACAGAATCCACAGAAAATACATTTGGTCAGATCGATATCGTAGCGAGTGGTACGGCGGGTGCCGTCGTCGCGCTTTTCAGATTCGATAGTAATAGCCAGCGCCGGACATACCGCTTCACACAGTTTGCAGGCTATGCAGCGTTCCTCACCATTCGGATAGCGGCGCAGCGCATGCAGGCCGCGGAAGCGCGGGGACATCGGCGTTTTTTCTTCAGGGAACTGCACCGTAATCTTGCGCGCGAACAAATGCCGCCCGGTCAGGGCCATGCCACGCAGCAGCTCGGTGAGCAGCATGCTGGAAAAGAAATGTTTAATCGCTTTCATAAAATTACTCCATCATCCCACATCTAGTGGAATAGGTAGCCGTAGCGGGTTTGCATCATGCCACCCACGAACAGCAACCAGATCAGGGTGACCGGAATAAACACCTTCCAGCCCAGACGCATGATCTGATCGTAGCGGTAACGCGGGAATGTGGCACGGAACCACAGGAACAGGAACAGCACAAAACCTACTTTCAACATCAACCAGACGAAGGATGGAATCCAGGTGAACGGCGCTATATCAAACAGCGGATTCCAGCCGCCCAGGAACATCAATGCGACCAAGGTGGCGATCAAAATCATGTTGGCATATTCCGCCAGGAAGAATACCGCGAACGCCATGCCGGAGTACTCCACATGAAAACCGGCCACGATTTCGGATTCACCTTCTGCCACGTCAAACGGGGCGCGGTTGGTTTCCGCCACACCCGCAATCAGGTACACGATGAACATCGGAAACAACGGCAACCAGTACCAGCTGAATACACCGCCTGCCTGCCCTTTCACAATGTCGATCAGATTCAGGCTCTGCGAGGCCATCAACACACCCACCAGCGCAAAGCCCATGGCGATTTCGTAAGACACGATTTGTGCGGCGGAACGCAGACTGCCGAGGAACGCATATTTCGAGTTGGATGCCCAACCCGCAATGATGACGCCGTACACGCCCATGGAAGTGATCGCCATGATGTAGAGCAGTCCGGCATCCACGTTGGCCAGTACCAGCTCAGGGGTGAAAGGGATCACCGCCCAGGCAGCCAGCGCCGGCGCAATGGTCAGCACCGGTGCCAAAACGAACAGGAATTTGTTGGAACCGCTGGGGATGATGATTTCCTTCATCATCAGCTTGAGTCCATCGGCGATCGGTTGCAGCAAGCCTTTGAAGCCAACCCGGTTAGGGCCGATACGGACCTGCATATAGCCAATCACCTTGCGTTCAGCGTAAGTCAGGTAGGCCACCGCAATCATCAATGGGCCGACAATGGCAATAATCTTGGCTAACGACCACACTACTGGCCAGGTAAATCCGAACAGGTTTTGCAAAAATTCCATGTTATGCACGCTCCACGGAGACTTCACCCAACATTGCACCCAGCGTCGCAGTCAGGGGGTGGGCAGCGGGCAGCCGCACACAATGATCAGGCAGACGGTCATCCGCCAACGCCCGCACCACAGTATTTGCTTCGCCCTGCCGCACCGTCACCATCACGCCATCGGCAAGGCCCAGACGTGCCAGCAAGGCTGAATGCATGGCCGCACTCGGCAATGCGGCTGCCCGCGTGCTGTGCAGTGACTCGGCACGACGCACAATGGCATCGGCCTGATACATCGGCACTTCACCCACCCGCGTCAATGTTTCTGTAATTGCTACCGACTGTAGAACTGGTTTTGACAAACTGTTATTGAGCGCACCGGAGGGCACCACACTCCCGCCCAAGGCATCCTGACGCACCCCTTCACTGGTATCGTAATCAAATCCCTTTACCCCAAGCATCGTACCCAGCACACGCAATACCTTCCAGGCAGGCCGTGTTTCACCGAGCGGCTTGACCGTACCGTTGAAGCTTTGCACGCGCCCTTCGGTACTGATGAAAGTGCCTGAAGTCTCGCTGAATGGCGCGATGGGCAACAACACGTCGGCGTACTCCAGGGCACTGTGTTTGTATGCGCTCATCGCGACTACCATCTCCGCTGACTGCAGCGCACGCATGGCGGTAGCCGGATCATTGCAATCGAGTTCAGGTTCTGTACCCAGCAGCAGATAAGCTTTGCGCGGCCTCGCCAGCATGGCAGAAGCATTTAGACCCGCCTTCAAGCCGGATTTGGATGGTACCGCCCCTGCAATGTATGCGCCCACACTATTGGCTGCTTCCCCCAGGCACCCGAAGGTAGCGCCGGAAAGTTTCGCAATAATTTCAGCCAGCGTATATAGCTCGGCATACCGAGGATGGTGCTGAGTCAGGTTACCAAGGAATACTGCACGCCGCTCGGCACCTGTCAGGCTGGCTGCGATGGCTTGTGCAGCAGCACCCGCCGTGACATCCGCTACCACGGCCTTGACGCCTGCAGGCAAGTCGGTTTGTGTGACCTCCGCCAATGCCAGTGCAATCTGCGCAAGCGTATTGACCATGGCCTGCGGAGCAACAATGGCTTTATTGGCAACTTTGGTGAGCAGGTCGTCATCCACCGGATTCACCAGATTGAGTTGCGCGCCGTGCTTGACGGCCTGACGCAGGCGATGCGCGAGCAACGGATGATCATTGCGTAGCGTGCTACCCACTATCAATACCCGTTGCAACTTGCTGACGTCGGCAACGGTCATACCCAGCCATGGCGCACCTTGCAGGCTTGCATCCAGGCTGAAATCAGCCTGGGCGGGACGGCTATCCACGTTGCCAGTGCCCAGCCCGCGCATCAATTTTTGCAATAGGTAGAGCTCTTCCACGGTCTGATGCGAAGTAGCCAACGCGCCGATACTGTCGGCACCATGCTGTTCACGGATCTGTTTGAGACCGTTCGCAACATATTCCAGCGCGGTCTGCCAGTCCACCTCCAGCCACTTTCCATCCTGCTTGAGCATTGGACGGCTAAGGCGCTGTTCGGAATTCAGACCCTCATAAGCGAAGCGATCCTTGTCGGACAACCAGCATTCGTTGACGGCTTCATTTTCCATCGGCAGCACGCGCATCACGCGACCATCCTTGACTTGCACGATCAAATTGCTACCCAATCCATCGTGCGGACTGACTGATTTGCGTCGCGACAGCTCCCAGCTACGCGCGGTATAACGGAACGGCTTGCTGGTCAGCGCACCTACCGGACACAGGTCAATGATATTGCCGGACAATTCTGAATCGATGGTCTTGCTGATAAACGGCATGATTTCGGAATGTTCGCCCCGCCCTATCTGCCCCATTTCCATAATCCCGGCAATTTCCTGACCGAAGCGTACGCAACGCGTGCAATGAATACAGCGGGTCATGTCTGTGGCAACCAGTGGGCCGAGGTCTTTTTCCTTCACCACGCGCTTGGCTTCCTGATAACGCGAACTGCTACCGCCATAGCCAACCGCCAGATCCTGCAAGCTGCATTCACCTCCCTGGTCGCAAATCGGGCAATCCAGCGGATGGTTGATCAGCAGGAATTCCATCACCCCCTTCTGCGCTTTGACAGCGTAGTCGGATTTGGTGAACACCTTCATTCCATCGGTAACCGGTGTAGCGCAAGCCGGTAGCGGCTTGGCCGCCTTCTCCACCTGCACCAGACACATGCGGCAATTGGCCGCGATGGAAAGTTTTTTGTGATAGCAGAAATGCGGAATATAAATCCCGATCTGCGCAGCGGCTTCCATAATGGTGCCGCCTGCTGCCAACTCTACCTTATTGCCGTCAATTTCGATTTCTAGCATCTGCTTCACCTAAACCATGCATTTGCCATGTTCGATGTGGTGCTCGAACTCGTGGCGATAGTGTTTGAGCATTGCCTGCACTGGCATTGCAGCCGCATCTCCCAAGCCGCAAATGGTACGGCCACCGATGTTGTGGGCAACATCGCTTAACAAATCGAGGTCTTCCGGCTTGCCTTTGCCATGCTCGATACGGTGGATCACCCGATACAGCCAACCGGTGCCTTCTCGACACGGCGTGCACTGCCCGCACGATTCCTCAAAATAAAAGTAGGACAAGCGTTCCAGCGCCTTCACCATGCACACCGTTTCATCCATGATGATGACCGAGCCTGCGCCCAACGCCGAACCGGCTTTGGCAATGGAATCGTAATCCATGGTGCACTGCATCATGATCTCGGCGGGTAGCACCGGCGTGGAAGATCCGCCGGGAATGCAGGCTTTGAAGGTGTGTCCATCACGAATGCCGCCCGCCATTTCCAGCAGTTCGGCAAACGGCATTCCCATCGGCACTTCGTAGTTGCCGGGACGATTCACATGCCCGGATACCGAGAAGAGTTTGGTGCCACCATTATTCGGCTTGCCCAGTTCCAGAAATTTCTGTCCACCCTCGCGGATGATGTAGGGAATGCTGGCGAATGTTTCGGTATTGTTAATGGTGGTGGGTTTTCCATACAGACCGAAACTTGCCGGGAACGGCGGCTTAAAGCGCGGCTGACCCTTCTTGCCTTCGATGGATTCAAGCAGCGCGGTTTCTTCACCGCAGATATAGGCGCCGTAGCCGTGATGGTTAAACAGGTGGAAATCGAAGTCCGTTCCACAGATGCCATCACCCAGGAAACCGGCAGCCTTGGCTTCTTCGACGGCCGCCTCCATCATCTCGTAGGTTTCCCATATTTCGCCGTGGATATAGTTGTAGCCGCGCTTGGTGCCCAATGTATAGGCGGCAATCGCCATGCCTTCGATCAGCGCATGCGGGTTCAACAACATGATATCGCGATCCTTGAAGGTACCTGGCTCACCCTCGTCAGAATTGCACACCAGGTATTTGTCGCCATCAAAATGGCGTGGCATGAAGCTCCACTTCAACCCGGTCGGGAAGCCTGCACCGCCGCGACCGCGCAAGGCTGATTTCTTGACCTCCGCAATAATGGTCTCAGCCGAGGTTTTTTCACTCAGGATTTTGCGCAATGCGGCATAACCGCCATTGGCTACATAGGTGGACAGCTTCCAGGACTCTGGAAGATGTACCGTATTGAATATGACTTCGCCGCCTTTGATCACCATGTTATTTAAGCTCGTCGAGGATGCTGTCCACTTTCTCGGGCGTGAGAAAGCCTTCCATGCGGTGGTTATTGATCATGCACAGCGGCGCATCGCCGCAGGCACCCATGCATTCACCCTCCTTCAGGGTAAAGCGACTATCTTCGGACGTTTCGCCAAAATCACAACCGAGTTTCTTTTTCAAATGTTCGGCGATCTCCGGCGCCCCCATGAGTGCGCAGGAGATATTGGTGCACAGGGTAATCTTGTGCCTGCCCAGTGGCGTGGTGTTGTACATGTTGTAGAACGTGGCCACTTCATATACGGCAATGGTCGGCATCCCCAGATAATCTGCGACAAAATCCATGGTGTCGTTGGATAACCAGCCTTTTTCCACCTGAGCGATACGCAGTGCCGACATCACAGCAGATTGCCGCTGATTAGCCGGATATTTGGCAATTTCGTGATCAATCTGGGCGAGAGAATCTGGACTAAGCATTATCGGTCTATCTCCCCAAATACAATGTCTTGTGTGCCAATAATGGCAACCACGTCAGCAATCATATGGCCGCGTGTCATTTCATCCAGCGCCGCCAGATGTGGATAACCCGGCGCGCGTATTTTCAGTCGATAGGGTTTGTTGGCACCGTCTGATACCAGATAGATACCGAATTCGCCCTTCGGATGTTCCACCGCAGCGTAAGCCTCACCCTCGGGCACATGCATGCCTTCTGTAAACAGCTTGAAGTGGTGGATCAACTCTTCCATGTTCTGTTTCATGTCCACCCGTGACGGCGGTGCCACCTTGTGATTATCGGTAATCACCGGGCCTGGATTACGACGCAGCCAGTCGATGCATTGCTTGACGATACGGTTGCTCTGGCGCATTTCTTCCATGCGGACCAGATACCGGTCATAACAGTCACCATTCACGCCTACCGGGATATCAAAATCCATGCGGTCATAAACTTCGTATGGCTGTTTTCGGCGCAAATCCCATTCAATTCCTGAACCACGCAGCATCGGCCCGGTAAACCCCAACGCCAGGGCACGCTCTGGTGACACCACGCCGATGCCGACTGTACGTTGCTTCCAGATACGATTGTCGGTAAGCAAGGTCTCGTATTCGTCTACATAGGTGGGAAACCGCCGTGCGAAATCTTCGATGAAATCGAGAACCGAGCCCTGACGATTGGCATTCATATCGCGAATTGCAGCGGCATTATGGATTTTGGATGCCTGGTATTGTGGCATCGCATCGGGCAGGTCGCGATAAACACCGCCGGGACGATAATAGGCCGCGTGCATGCGCGCGCCCGAGACAGCCTCGTATACGTCCATCAAATCTTCACGCTCACGAAACGCATACAGGAACACGGTCATTGCACCGATATCCAGAGCGTGCGCACCCAGCCACAACAGGTGGTTGAGAATGCGGGTGAGTTCATCAAACAATACGCGAATATATTGCGCGCGTTCCGGCACGGTGATACCCATGAGCTTTTCGATAGCCATGACGTAGGCATGCTCGTTGCTCATCATGGACACATAATCCAGGCGATCCATATACGGCAACGACTGGATGAAGGTCTTGTGTTCGGCAAGTTTTTCGGTAGCGCGATGCAGCAAGCCAATATGGGGGTCAGCACGCTCGATGACTTCACCGTCCAGCTCGAGCACCAGACGCAGCACACCGTGTGCAGCCGGGTGCTGCGGCCCGAAGTTCATGGTGTAATTTCTGATTTCAGCCATCAGGCACGCTCTCCGTAGTTCTCTTCACGCACGATGCGCGGGGTCACCTCACGTGGATCGATGCTCACCGGCTGATAAATGACCCGCTGCTGTTCCGGGTCGTAACGCATTTCCACATTACCGGAAAGCGGGAAATCCTTGCGGAACGGATGACCGACAAAACCATAGTCTGTCAAAATGCGGCGCAGATCAGGATGGCCATCAAACACGATCCCGAACAGATCGAATGCTTCACGTTCGAACCAGTTCGCAGCAGGCCATACTTTGACCAGGGTTGGTACAACAGGGAAATCATCCTCCGCTGCAAACGCACGTACCCGCACGCGCCGATTTTTGCTGATGGAGAGCAAGTGATACACCACCGCAAAACGCTGGCCCTCCCAGCTACCATCCCCATAAGCCGAGTAATCCATTCCACACAGATCAATCAATTGTTCAAAACGCAAACCGGCATGGTCGCGCAGCGTTGTCATCACCTCAATGAGGTCACTCGCACGCACCTCTATGGTCAACTCACCCAGCGCATCCTGCTGACGAACGAGTTTGGTACCCAAGGCGGTGATCAGGGTAACGGACAGGCTTTCCAATGACGGATTCATGACTTCTCGCTCTACCAATTAACGCGCGATGGTGTTAGTGCGCTTGATTTTGTTCTGCAACTGGATGATGCCATATAGCAACGCTTCCGCTGTAGGCGGGCACCCCGGTACGTACACATCTACCGGAACGATACGGTCACAACCACGCACCACCGAATAAGAGTAATGGTAATAACCGCCCCCATTTGCACAGGAACCCATGGAAATCACCCAGCGCGGCTCAGCCATCTGGTCATAGACCTTGCGTAGTGCCGGCGCCATCTTGTTACACAGCGTACCCGCCACGATCATCACGTCAGACTGGCGCGGGCTGGGACGAAATACGATACCAAAGCGATCCAGGTCGTAGCGTGATGCGCCAGCCTGCATCATTTCCACGGCACAGCAAGCCAGACCAAAGGTCATCGGCCAGAGCGAGCCGGTACGAGTCCAGTTAATCAGCTTGTCAGCCGTAGTGGTGACGAAACCTTTCTCCAAAACGCCTTCTATTCCCATTCCAGCGCTCCTTTCATCCACTCGTACACAAAACCAACCACCAGAATTCCCAGAAAAATCACCATTGCCAGGAAACCGAACATGCCGATTTCTTCAAGCACAATCGCCCAGGGAAACAAAAAAGCGATTTCAAGGTCAAACAAAATGAACAGAATGGCAACCAGGTAATATCGCACGTCGAATTTCATTCGCGCGTCTTCAAATGCCTCGAAACCGCACTCGTACGGCGAAAGTTTTTCACTGTCCGGATGATTGGGTGCCAGCAGCCAGCCAATGACCATAGGCCCTACGCCCACGGCAAGCCCAATCAGCACGAACAATAAAACAGGAAAATAATTTGCTAGCATGCATCCGCTCCAAAGCCGTACGCAACCCTAACCTGGGAAGCGTGCACAGCGTTTCAGTTTAGTAGCGCGAAAAGCGTCGTGTCAAGCTGAAAAAATAATTGTTTTACTTAAAACAATCAATCAGTTACGCAATCACCACAGCTGATTGCCTCATAACCCGAATTTATGGTGCCGACGGCGAGACTCGAACTCGCACAGCTTTACGCCACTACCCCCTCAAGATAGCGTGTCTACCAATTTCACCACGTCGGCGTATTGACAGGACGGATTGATAATCCGCCCCAATGGCGACTCCCGTATTACTTGGGAATTTCCCCGGCTTTTGACCCGGTATTGCCTGGAACTACATTACCTGCAGGCTGGGCTGGTGTGGGTACACTAGCGGGCGCCACAGGTTGAATTTGCGTGTTTTGTTGACTCTGCATTACGCCAACCGCTTTGGTTTGATGACCAGAAAGGTAGGTCAGCGTCAGGCTGGTCAGAAAAAAAACCGTTGCAAGGACGGCCGTGGCGTGGCTCAAAAAATTGGCCGAACCGGTGGAACCAAACAGGCTACCGGAAGCGCCACTGCCAAATGCAGCGCCCATATCGGCGCCTTTCCCCTGCTGTAACAGCACCAGCACAATCACTGACACGGCTGCCAGTATATGAAAAACCAAAATTGCTGTTTCCAAATCGATATCCTTAGCTTTGAGCTGCCCGGCAAATGGCAATGAATTCATCTGCAACCAGCGACGCGCCGCCTATCAAGCCACCATCAATATCCGGCTGAGCAAACAATTCTGACGCATTGGCAGCTTTTACGCTACCACCATATTGAATCACCAGAGATGCCGCCACATTTTTATCCAATACTGCCAACTTGCCTCGAATAAAGGCATGTACGTCTTGCGCTTGCTGTGGGCTGGCCGTCTTGCCCGTACCGATCGCCCATACCGGTTCATAAGCCACGACCGCACGCTCTAAGCCCGCAATGCCGGAAACCGCCAGAACCGCATCCAGCTGGCGACCGATAACTGCTTCGGTCACATCTGCCTCGCGCTCCTCCAAGGTTTCTCCTACACACAGGATCGGGATCAAGCCGGCTGCCTGTGCAGCGGCAAATTTCGCAGCCACCGTCGCATCATCCTCTCCATACAACGCACGGCGCTCAGAGTGACCAACGATGACATAGGAACAACCGAAATCCTGCAACATTGCGGTGGAAACTTCGCCAGTATATGCCCCCTTCATGTGGTTGCTCACATTTTGAGCACCCCATGCCAGCCCGCTACCGGACAATATCGATTGCACCTGTGCCAGATACGGGAAAGGAGCGCACACGATGCCGCCCATCGCACGCTCTTGCCCCAACTCAATCAGAAGCGTGTCCAGCAATGCTTTATTCTCAACCAGACTACCGTGCATTTTCCAGTTGCCTGCGACCAGTTTTTTGCGCATCGCCTATTCCGACCCATAGAAAGCCGCAAATAGTACACACAACACCAAGGGCTGGTCAATATTTAACCGGACATTCCCTCTTTGATTTAACCGTACTGTCATAATTCTGTAACATTGGAACCTTACTATCAATGCCGCAATCTGGAGATTGGTATGAGGCAGCTATCGAGGTTTGCATAACCCTGATCGATTAATCATCCGGCTCTGCATATTGACCGATTATCGTTACCACATTCAGCTTGCCCCACAGGGGTAGTGCACCCAGCAATCACCACTGACGGGGCTGATTTTTGATTGCCACAGGTCAATGATATTGATATACGACCGTGTTTGGATTATGGTGCGCGCCGGGCAGCGTAACAAAATCATCAGTTATGCAGGAGAACCACAATTCCGAATCGCAGATACGAACTCCCAAGCCATTTCAGCTTGCCGTCATTGACCAGTATAAATAGTGTCGGCATACCCCTGTATACTGACGAGGTTTAACCAACAAACCAGGGGATCGCGGTAAAATCACTGCGAAAATACTGGGCGCGAGGATAGAGGTCGCGACGTCTAAAAATATCTGCATGGCATACAAATGAAAGTTTTCCGGAAAGATGATCCTCTGATGAGGTTTGCACTTTATCAAAATCAGCATATTTGCGAATCCAACACCGGCCTAAACCTGGTACGAATCACATGAGCAACCCGTTATCCACCAATCGCACACGCCGCTTCATGTGGCAAGACAAGCTATTCCGTAACGCCACACGAATTTTCGCATTTATTGTGTTGGCCTTGCTGATCGGCATCCTGGCTTCATTAGTCATGGGCAGCATGCCTGCCATCCGCGCATTTGGTATTGGCTTTCTGACGGACAGCTCATGGAATCCTGTCACCGAAAAATTCGGCGCACTGGTACCCATCTATGGCACCTTGGCCACATCGATTATCGCATTACTGATTGGTGTGCCTCTGAGCTTCGGAATCGCTGTGTTTCTGACTGAGCTATCACCAAAATGGCTAAAGCGCCCGCTCGGCGTCGCAATAGAACTACTGGCTGGCGTGCCCAGCATTATTTATGGCATGTGGGGCTTGTTCGTATTTGCTCCATGGTTTGCTGTCCATATTCAACCTTGGCTGATAGCCAAACTCGGTCCATTGCCCATATTCGGAATGCTGTTCCAGGGAGCACCCATGGGCATTGGCATGCTGACCGCGGGGCTGATTCTGGCCTTGATGGTGATACCGTTTATCGCTTCCGTGATGCGCGACGTATTTGAAATCGTACCTTCATTGCTCAAGGAGTCTGCCTACGGCCTGGGCGCAACCACTTGGGAAGTGGTATGGAATATTGTTCTTCCGTACACCAAAATCGGCGTTGTCGGCAGCATCATGCTTGGGCTAGGGCGTGCCTTGGGTGAAACCATGGCGATCACTTTTGTAATCGGTAACGCACACAATCTGAGCACTTCACTGATGATGCCCGGCAACACCATATCTTCTGCACTAGCCAACGAATTTACCGAGGCTGATGGCAAACTATATACTTCCGCCCTGATCGAACTTGGGCTCATTCTCTTCTTCATCACCTTTATTGTGTTGGCCTTGTCCAAACTGCTGCTGCTGCAACTGGGCAAGCACGAAGGCAAGAAAAGCTAGGAGTCTGCATGTTTTCACTGTACGCACGACGGCAATTCGCCAACAAATTCAATTTGATCGCGTCCCTGGCGACTATGCTGGTTGGCTTGTCCGCACTGGCCTGGATATTATGGACACTGCTCACGTATGGTTTGGGTGGGGTCAGCATCGATATGTTTACCAAAAACACGCCTCCACCCGGTAGTACCGGTGGACTTCTCAATGCCATTGTCGGCAGCCTGCTGATGACCATGGTCGCCACCCTGGTTGGCACGCCGATCGGCATTCTGGCAGGTACCTACCTGGCTGAATTCGGTCAACGCGGCTGGCTGGCACCGACCACCCGCTTCATCAATGACATTTTGCTCTCCGCGCCATCCATCGTCATCGGCCTGTTTGTCTATGAGGTTTATGTGGTGAGCACCGGACATTTCTCCGGTTGGGCCGGCGCATTTGCACTATCGCTGATCGTCATACCAGTCGTGGTGCGTACGACTGAAAACATGCTTAAACTGGTCCCCAACAGTCTACGCGAGGCGGCGGCTGCACTGGGTGCTCCACATTGGAAAGTCATTACCATGGTGACATGGCGCGCATCCAAAGCGGGAATATTGACAGGGATTCTGCTGGCAATTGCACGTATCAGCGGTGAAACTGCACCCTTGCTGTTCACGGCATTGAACAATCAGTTCTGGAGCACCAACATGAATAAGCCTATGGCCAACCTGCCTGTGGTGATTTTCCAGATGGCGATGAGTCCCTACGATGACTGGCATAAACTTGCTTGGGCGGGGGCGCTGCTGATTACGACGGCCGTGCTCGGACTCAGTGTCGCCGCGCGCATTCTATTCCGTCAGCAATCCTCTTCCCATTAAGTTTTATACACGGAATCACTACATGAGTCAGAGCATGGAACACAACGCAAAAATCAGTCTGCGCAACCTGAATTTTTATTATGGCAAATCGCATGCCCTGAAAAACATCAATCTGGATATACCTGAACGTCAGGTGACTGCCTTTATCGGGCCTTCAGGTTGTGGCAAATCCACCCTCTTGCGCACCATGAACCGCATGTATGACCTCTATCCTGGGCAACGTGCCGAGGGTGAAATATTGCTGGACGGGCAGAATATCCTGGAAAAAGGCGCGGATCTCAACAAACTGCGCGCCCGGGTTGGCATGGTGTTCCAGAAGCCAACCCCCTTCCCCATGTCGATATACGACAACATTGCATTTGGCATCAAACTGTATGAGAGCATGGGGCGTTCGGACATGGATGAACGCGTGGAATGGGCGCTCAAAAAAGCCGCGCTATGGAATGAAGTAAAGGATGTTCTGAACCGCAGCGGAAATAGCTTGTCTGGAGGACAGCAACAGCGCCTGTGCATCGCGCGCGGCATCGCAGTCAAGCCTGAAGTGTTATTGCTGGATGAACCCGCATCGGCGCTCGACCCTATTTCCACCGCGCGAATTGAAGAACTGATCCACGAACTTAAAACCGATTACACCATTGCCATCGTCACCCACAACATGCAACAGGCGGCACGGGTTTCCGATTTCACCGCCTACATGTATCTGGGTGAAATGATTGAATTCGGCAAGACCGATCTGGTATTTACCAATCCGAAACAGCAAGCCACTGAAGATTACATTACCGGAAAATTCGGTTGATCCGATTAATTGATGTGCGTTAAAAAAGCCGCAAATGCGGCTTTTTTAACGCACCAACCATTAGCTCGAAGGCGCTACCTGACGCACTGCCTGGGCGATATGCTCAGCCTGTAGCTGTGCCTGATCCGGGCAAGTACTCTCAACCATGACACGGATCAATGGCTCGGTCCCGGAAGCGCGCAACACAATCCGTCCGTCTTTACCCAACGCGCTTTCGGCATCCCCGCAGGCCTGCTGGACCGCAGCGTGATTGAGATCAAAACCTTTCGCGACCTTCACGTTCAACAACACTTGCGGATAAAGTTTGAGATCGGCGGTGTATTCTGCCAGCGAAGTACCACAATCACGCAAGGCATGAAGTACCTGCAATGCAGAGATGATGCCGTCGCCGGTAGTGTGCTTGTCCAGACACAGCACATGACCGGACGTTTCTCCGCCCAGTTGCCAGCCATTCTGCTGCAGCAGCTCAAGTACGTAACGGTCTCCCACCTTGGCGCGTGCGAACGGGATATTCAAACGTTCCAGCGCGTGCTCCATCCCCAGATTAGTCATCAAGGTACCGACCACACCACCCTTCATATACCCCACTTCCAGACGATGTTTGGCAATGGCATAAACCAGTTGGTCGCCGTCGAAAATCGTGCCGTCGGCATCCGCCATCATCAGTCGATCACCATCGCCATCCAGCGCAATGCCGAAATCCGCGCGATGACGGCGCACCGCAGCATTCATCGCGCTCGTATGCGTGGCACCGCATTCTCGGTTGATATTGAAACCATCCGGGTGATTGCCTATGGGAATGACCTCTGCGCCCAACTCATGCAATACGTGCGGGGCGACATGGTAAGTCGCCCCGTGTGCACAATCCAGCACAATACGTAGACCACGCAAGTCCCGATCAAATGGAAAGGTACTTTTGCAAAACTCGATATAACGTGCAGCTGCGTCCTCGATGCGCTTGACACGCCCCAAGCCTTTGGACGGCATGGTTTCCATCGGTTTATCTACGAGCGCTTCAATCGCCAGTTCGGTTGCATCCGGCAGTTTTGCTCCGGTAGCAGAAAAGAACTTGATACCGTTGTCTTCGAAAGGGTTATGCGAAGCGGAAATTACGACGCCAGCCTGCAGACGCAGCGCTCGTGTCAGATAAGCCACCGCAGGCGTCGGCATAGGCCCTACAAGGCGGACATCGACACCAGCCGCACACAGTCCGGCCTGCAGCGCAGCCTCAAGCATATATCCTGAAATACGCGTGTCTTTCCCGATCAGGACCACCGGGTTTTCGCCCGCTGCCAGCCCCGAGGTATTGGAAGCCAGTACTTTACCTGCCGCATAGCCCAAACGCATGACGAAATCCGGCGTGATCGGGTTATCCCCTACCCGGCCACGGACGCCATCGGTACCAAAATATTTTCTACTCATCACACTCCTCCACTGCCTGAATTATTTTTAAGGCATCCTGACATGCGGCCACATCGTGAACCCGCAAAATACGCGCACCCCGCATGACAGCAAGCACATTGGCCGCCAAGCCAGCATATTCGCGCTGATCAACTTCCCGGCCCGTAATCCTGCCCAGCATGGTTTTGCGCGAAATACCTGCCAGTATCGGCACTTCCTGGTTAATACGGTCAAGATGACGTAAAAGTTTAAGATTATGCGCCAATGATTTTCCAAAACCGAAGCCCGGGTCCACCACGATGCGTTCGCGCGCAATGCCGACATCCATCGCTGCCGCAATCCGTGCTGCAAGAAATGCCGCAACCTCGGCGATGACATCCTCGTAACTCGGATTAATTTGCATCACCTGCGGCTCGCCCTGTTTGTGCATCAAACACACAGCCGTATCGCCCGAAGCAACCGCTTGCAATGCGCCTGGCGCCTGCAAGGCATCAATATCGTTGATCATGTGCGCGCCTGCTGAAATGGCGGCGGCCATGATTTCGGGTTTACGTGTATCCACTGACAATACTGCGCCGCAGCCGCGCAAAGCCTCAAGTAACGGCAGCACCCGGTCCATCTCTTGCTGTAGTGGCACCCACTCGGCACCGGGACGGGTAGATTCACCTCCGATATCAATGATCGCGGCACCCTCGGCAATTAACTGCCGGGCATGTTCCACGGCATGATCAATATGCGTATACCGGCCACCGTCCGAAAATGAATCCGGGGTGACATTGAGTATTCCCATGATACGGGGAGTTGCCAGATCAAGTTGAATAGTGCCGCAGTGCAGAATCATCGCAAAGGAAACAAAAAAGCCAGGGGCTGCATTATAGCCCCTGGCTGGTGTGACTTACCTGTCGAATGTAATCAGGCTTCTGGTGCGGGTGTTGCTGCAGGCGCGGGTGGCGTTGCCGGAATACCACCCTGGGGCGGGTTAGGGGGGCTCGCGTTGACACTGGGGGAAGGCTTGGGTGGTCGCGGCGGCTGGCCTTTCATGATATCGCCGATCTGCTCGGAATCAATGGTTTCCCATTCCAGCAGCGCATGCGCCATGGCTTCAACCTTGTCACGGCTGTCTTCAAGGATTTTACGTGCCAGCGTGTACTGTTGATCGATTATTCGACGAATTTCAGTATCCACCTTTTGCATGGTGGCCTCGGATACATTCTTGTGCGTTGTTACACTTCGCCCAAGAAATACCTCTCCATCGTTCTCACCGTATACCATGGGACCCAGCGCATCCGACATACCCCATTGGGTCACCATGCGCCGCGCCATTTCCGTAGCCCGTTCGAAGTCGTTGGAAGCGCCGGTGGTCATATGGTTCATGAACACTTCTTCAGCAATCCGGCCACCAAACAGCACCGAGATATTTTGCAGTATCTGATCGCGATCCATGCTGTAGCGGTCTTCAGTTGGTAACTGCATGGTCAGCCCTAAGGCACGTCCGCGCGGAATAATAGTGACTTTATGCACCGGATCGGTCTTGTCCAGCGTATAGGCTACAACCGCGTGACCCGCCTCGTGATAGGCTGTATTACGACGCTCGACTTCAGGCATGACCATATTTTTGCGTTCAGCACCCATCATGATCTTGTCTTTGGCGTGCTCGAAATCGTCCATATCCACCAGACGTTTATTACTGCGCGCAGCAAACAGCGCCGCTTCGTTCACCAGATTGGCTAAATCAGCGCCGGAAAATCCAGGGGTACCACGTGCCAGAATATCGGCACGCACATCTGGCGCCATTGGAATCTTGCGCATATGCACCAGCAGAATCTGTTCGCGGCCACGAATATCAGGCAATGGAACCACGACCTGACGGTCAAAACGTCCGGGCCGCAGTAAGGCTGGATCCAGCACATCGGGACGGTTAGTTGCAGCAATCACGATAACGCCTACCGAAGCCTCGAAACCATCCATCTCGACCAGCAACTGGTTCAGTGTCTGCTCACGTTCATCGTTGCCGCCGCCCATGCCTGCACCACGCTGGCGCCCGACCGCATCAATCTCGTCAATGAAAATGATACATGGAGAGTGCTTTTTCGCCTGTTCGAACATATCCCGAACACGTGCTGCACCGACACCCACAAACATCTCGACGAAATCGGAACCGGAAATACTGAAAAAAGGCACTTTGGCTTCACCCGCAATGGCTTTCGCGAGCAGCGTTTTACCTGTACCCGGACTTCCTACCATCAGTACGCCACGCGGAATACGTCCACCCAGTTTCTGGAATTTGGAAGGATCACGCAAAAACTCGACCAGTTCGGACACTTCTTCCTTGGCTTCATCACACCCTGCCACGTCGGCAAAGGTAATCTGATTGGTGGATTCATCCAGCATGCGTGCCTTGCTCTTGCCGAACGAGAACGCCCCACCCTTGCCGCCACCCTGCATCTGACGCATGAAGAATATCCACACACCAATCAGGAGCAGCATCGGGAACCATGATACGAACAGGCTCATCAGGAACGAGGGTTCCTCTTCCGGCTTTGCCTGGATTGCGACGCCATTCTTGAGCAAATCGGAAACCATCCAAGGGTCCGAAGGGGCGTAGGAAGTGAATTGCTTCCCGTCGCTTTTAACACCTTTCAGAACATGGTTTGAGATCACCACTTTGGTAATCTCACCCTGCTTCACTTCCTGGATGAATTGCGAGTAGTCCATTTGCGACTGCGCGGTCTGACGTGTGGTGAATTGATTGAATACCGTCATCAGCACCAAGGCCACAACCAGCCAAATGGCAATATTTTTAAACATGTTATTCACGTAACGCTCCTGTGAGCAGGTAAAAATTGCGAGTTTAAACTCATTCTAAACCGAATCCGGTACCACTGCCAGCATTTGGCAGCCTGCTTTTTCCGAGTAGATAGACTTCACTACTGCGATCTCGTGAGGCACGTGGCTTGCGTGTTACAACCTGCCCGAACTGACTTCTCATTGCCTTCACATATTCCTGAAAACCTTCGCCCTGAAAAGTCTTGACCAGCAAATCACCACCAGGTTTCAAATGAAGGCAGGCAAATTCCAGCGCCAGCTCGCATAAATGCATGCTGCGTGCTTGATCGGCACTGGCAACACCACTCATATTGGGTGCCATATCCGAAATTACAAGGTCTGGCAGTCGCCCCGCCAGTACTTGCTTCAACTCCAAGAGCGCCGCCTCGCCGGTAAAGTCACCTTGAATGAATGTCACCCCGGCAATCGAATCCATTTCCAGTAGATCCAGGGCGATGACCTTTGCGCCCAGTTTCGCGGCTATTTGCGACCAGCCCCCGGGGGTTGCACCCAAATCCACCACCAGCATGCCAGGACGAAGCAAGTGATCGCGCGTATTGATTTCATCGAGCTTGAACGCCGCACGGGAACGATAGCCATGTTGCTTGGCCAGCTTCACGTAAGGATCGTTCACATGCTCGCGCATCCAGGCTTTGCTGGTTCTACTTGGCTTCATCGGCTAAAATCCGGGTTTGCTTTAGAAATGGCCATCATGATCACCCTCAATGCACTACAACGCCGTTATTTGCGCGGACAAGCCCATCATCTGCATCCTGTTGTCATGATCGGAGATGCCGGACTGACCGACGCGGTCATGCGCGAAGTGGATATTAATCTGAAAAGCCACGAACTCATCAAGGTCAGGGTATTCGGAGATGACCGCGATAATCGCATTGCCATAATGGAAAAAATCTGTACCGACCTGGGCGCAGCACCGGTTCAACATATCGGCAAGCTTTTATTGATTTACCGTCCGGCGGCCAAACCAAAAATCAGCCTGCCAAAGTAAGCGATCAGCGGTTATTCTGCTTGAAAAGCAATACCAGCCCTAACAAACTCTGCACCAGATAAACAATACTGGATACGCCATGCCAGCGTGCGAAACGGTCACGGAAGATGCTTTCCATGACGGCTTGCGGCATGGCACGCTCCTTAAGGCTTTCCATGATCGGCTGAATGCCGAAATGCGTCGCCAGCGTCAGCAATAACATGACCAGCACCACCCAGAAAAACACCTGCTTGAACGCACGCCCACCAAACGCAGCCAGACGCTGAATAATCAAATAAACCGCACAAGCGATACTGACATACGCCATGACGGTAAACATATGCCCGGCCAGATTACCAGCCAGCTGTTTGTCGGCCAGATGGGTGAACAGTACTGGTGCAGTAATGTAGCCGACCGCCCACATGCCGCCCACCCAAAGGGTAACAGCGATGCGCGCAAACGCTTCAGGCAGGTTTTTCATGTCCTAGAGGTAACTCACATCCAGCACTTCATATTGACGTACGCCACTGGGTGCCTGTACATCGGCAGTGTCGCCTGCACTTTTGCCAATCAATGCACGCGCAATCGGTGAACTAATGGATATCTTGAATTGCTTGATGTCTGCTTCATCGTCCCCGACGATCTGATAAGTCACTGTGGTACCGGTTTCCATATCTTCCAACTCGACGGTTGCACCGAACACGACACGTCCGTCTGCATCCACCTCCGCAGGATTGATGATCTGGGCCGAGGACAGCTTGCCTTCCAGGTCGGCAATACGTCCCTCGATAAAACCTTGTTTTTCCTTGGCCGCATCGTATTCGGCATTTTCAGACAAATCACCCTGCGCACGAGCCTCCGCAATAGCGGTAATTACCGACGGGCGCTCTATGGTTTTCAAACGATGCAGTTCCTGCCGCAGCATTTCTGCGCCTTTGACTGTCAAGGGAATCTTGCTCATTGCACTCATATACTTAATCCTTATCGGGCAGGTAATTGCCGATGCAATCCCTGCAGGTCATAAACATTCAATCCGCTCATCGCCTGCATTCCGATACAGGCGGCACGCGCTCCGGCCAGTGTGGTGTAGTAAGTGACGCGCTGCGCCAGTGCAACGCGGCGGATTTCCACCGAATCGCGTACCGCGCGCTTGTCATCCACCACATTGACGATCAGACTGATTTCGTTGTTCTTGATCATATCCACGATATGTGGACGTCCCTCGGCTACCTTATTAACGATGGTCACGGCTAGGCCGCCCGCCGCAAGAGCCGCTGCTGTGCCCCGTGTTGCAAGTAGCGTAAAACCCAAATTGATCAACTGGGCTCCGATTTCCACGACTTTTTCTTTATCCGCATTCCGCACACTGATGAAAGCTGCACCACCCTTGGGAAGTTTTACGCCCGCTGCCAGCTGCGACTTGACAAAGGCCTCGCCGAAACTGGCACCGACGCCCATCACTTCTCCAGTAGACTTCATCTCCGGTCCCAGTAGGGTGTCCACGCCCTGGAATTTGGCGAAGGGGAATACCGCTTCCTTTACCGAAAAATAGGGCGGCACCACTTCTTTTTCAATCCCCTGCTCTGCCAGACTGCGCCCTGCCATGCAGCGCGCGGCCACTTTGGCTAGCTGGATTCCGGTGGCTTTGGACACGAACGGCACGGTACGCGAAGCACGTGGATTGACTTCAAGCACGTATACCGTATCACCCTGCAGCGCGAACTGCACGTTCATTAGCCCAACCACATTGAGTGCACGTGCCATGGCGACCGTCTGACGGCGGATTTCATCCTGGATTTCAGCCGACAGACTGTAGGGTGGCAATGAGCATGCTGAATCGCCGGAATGTACACCAGCCTGCTCGATATGTTCCATGATGCCGCCGATAAGCACCTGTTCGCCGTCGCTAATGGCGTCCACATCCACTTCAATAGCATCGTTGAGGAAGCGATCCAGCAGTACCGGTGAGTCATTGGAAACCTTGACGGCTTCGCGCATATAGCGCTGCAAATCGGCTTCCTCACGCACGATTTCCATGGCCCGGCCACCCAGCACATAGGAAGGGCGGACTACCAGCGGATAACCGATTTCCGCCGCCAGGCGGAGCGCTTCATCGGCGGAACGGGCGGTACGGTTAGGCGGTTGCTTCAAACCCAGCCCTACCAGAAGCTGCTGAAAACGTTCGCGGTCTTCGGCACAATCGATCATGTCCGGTGTCGTGCCGATGATCGGCGTGCCAAAAGCCTCCAGATCGCGTGCCAGTTTGAGCGGTGTCTGCCCGCCATATTGCACAATCACGCCGACCGGCTTCTCGATACGCACGATTTCCAGCACATCCTCCAGCGTTACCGACTCAAAATACAGCCGGTCGGAGGTGTCATAATCGGTGGATACAGTTTCCGGGTTACAGTTGACCATGATGGTCTCATAACCATCCTCGCGCATTGCCAGTGCGGCATGCACGCAGCAATAATCGAATTCGATGCCCTGTCCGATACGATTCGGACCGCCGCCCAGCACCATGATCTTCTTGCGGTCGCTGGGCTGCGCTTCGCATTCTTCTTCGTAAGTGGAATACAGATAGGCGGTGTGAGTGGAAAACTCGGCTGCACAAGTATCCACTCGTTTGTATACCGGATGGATGCCCAGCGCCCAGCGCTTTGCCCGTACCGCGTGCTTGTCGCAGTCCAGCAATCTTGCCAGCCTGCGGTCAGCGAAGCCATTGCGCTTGAGATGACGTAATTCATCGGCGCCCAGGTCGTCCAGCGTGCGGCCTTTGAGTGCTGTTTCGTCTGCCACCAGCGCTTCGATCTGTACCAGGAACCACGGATCGATTTTGGTAAAATCGAATATCTCATCCAGACTCATGCCGATACGGAACGCATCCGCCACATACCAGATACGCTCAGGCCCAGGATTGCCGATTTCTGCTTCGATCACATCACGATCCGCGGTGATTTCGTCCAGTCCGTCCATGCCGGTTTCCAGTCCACGCAGCGCTTTCTGGAAAGATTCACGGAAGGTGCGGCCAATGGCCATCACCTCGCCTACCGATTTCATCTGGGTAGTCAGGCGGTCGTTGGCCTGCGGGAATTTCTCGAAGGCAAAGCGCGGAATCTTGGTGACGACGTAGTCGATACTGGGTTCAAACGAAGCCGGCGTCGCACCGCCGGTAATGTCATTTTTCAATTCATCCAGCGTATATCCCACCGCCAGCTTGGCGGCGATCTTGGCAATTGGGAAGCCGGTCGCCTTGGACGCCAATGCCGAGGAACGTGAAACCCGCGGGTTCATCTCGATCACCACCATGCGTCCGTCGACAGGGTTGATGCCGAATTGCACATTGGAGCCGCCGGTCTCGACGCCGATCTCGCGCAGTACTGCGATCGAGGCATTCCGCAGAATCTGGTATTCCTTGTCGGTCAGGGTCTGCGACGGCGCCACGGTAATGGAGTCGCCAGTATGCACACCCATCGGATCCAGGTTTTCGATGGAGCAGATGATGATGCAATTGTCGGCACGATCACGCACCACCTCCATCTCGTATTCTTTCCAGCCAATCAGTGACTCCTCGATCAGCAGCTCGCGCGTGGGTGATGCTTCCAGACCACGATCGCAAATGGCAATGAACTCTTCGCGGTTGTAGGCAATGCCGCCACCGGTGCCGCCCATCGTAAAGGACGGACGAATAATGGTGGGGAACCCCATCACTGTCTGTACCTGCAAAGCTTCTTCCATGCTATGTGCAATGGAAGAACGTGGCGAAGCAAGTCCGATACGGGTCATCGCCTGCTTGAATTTCTCGCGATCTTCAGCCATGTCGATGGCGTCGCGCGAAGCACCGATCATCTCGACGCCGAATTTTTCCAGCACGCCATGCTTGGCCAAGTCGAGCGCGCAGTTCAACGCAGTCTGCCCGCCCATGGTCGGCAGCAAAGCCTCGGGCCGCTCTTTCTCGATGATTTTTTCCAGCGCTTGCCAGGTGATCGGCTCGATGTAGGTGACATCGGCCATCTCCGGGTCCGTCATGATGGTAGCCGGGTTGGAGTTCACCAGAATTACCTTGTAACCCTCCTCGCGCAGTGCCTTGCAAGCCTGCGCGCCGGAATAGTCGAACTCGCACGCCTGGCCAATGACTATAGGACCGGCGCCGATGATGAGGATGCTATGAATGTCAGTACGTTTCGGCATGGCTTAACGGTGGGCTTTCTGCATCATGGCCACGAAGCGGTCAAACAGATAACCGACGTCATGGGGGCCGGGACTGGCTTCAGGGTGACCCTGAAAGCTGAACGCCGGTACATCGGTGCGCGCAATACCCTGCAGCGAACCGTCGAACAGCGAAACGTGGGTCACCCGCAAATTGGCCGGCAGCGAATCGGCATCTACTGCAAAACCATGGTTCTGGCTGGTAATTGCCACGCGCCCCGTATCAATATCTTTCACCGGATGATTCGCCCCGTGGTGGCCGAATTTCATTTTGGTGGTTTTGGCGCCGGAGGCCAGCGCCAGTAACTGGTGTCCCAGACAAATCCCGAAAACCGGAATACCGCTTGCCATCAGTTCGCCGATGGCCGCGATTGCATAATCACACGGCTCGGGATCACCCGGACCATTGGACAGGAAAATGCCGTCCGGCTTGAGCGCCAGCGCCGCCTGTGCACTGGCCTGTGCTGGCAACACTGTCAGCTTGCAGCCCCGTTCCACCAACAGGCGCAGGATATTGCGCTTGACCCCGTAATCGTAGGCAACCACATGGAACGGCATGGTGTCCGGCTTGGCGTAACCCTTACCCAAGTGCCATTCGCCTTCTTCCCATGGGTAGGCGCTACTGCAACTGACCACTTTGGCGAGGTCCATACCCGCCAGACCGGGAAAACCGCGCGCCTGCGCCAGCGCCTCGGCTTCGTCGACATGCCCGGCCATGATGCAACCGGACTGCGCACCCGTCTCGCGCAGGATGCGGGTAAGACGACGTGTATCAATATCTGCGATGGCAATGACATTTTCAGCCACAAGATAATCGGATAAAGATTGCGTGCAACGGAAGTTACTGGCCACCAGCGGCAGATCACGTATTACCAGGCCAGCCGCATGAACCCTGTCGGCTTCCACATCCTCCGCATTAACGCCGGTATTGCCGATATGGGGAAAGGTGAGTGTGACAATCTGGCGAGCGTAGGATGGATCGGTCAGGATTTCCTGATAACCGGTCATGGCGGTGTTGAACACAACCTCGCCCACAGTAATACCTGATGCTCCAATGGCTACGCCGCGGAAGACGGAACCATCGGCAAGCACCAGAATGGCGGGTTGAGCGTGCGGCAAGGGAGTACTCCGGTATAAGACTTACACGAAGAGGCGGGCTGGGTTTTCACCCGCCCGCCTCTGAAATATGTGTGTCATTTTAGCCGAAAGCGGCCTCGAACTCAATGCAAGTTCAGCGCAGGCCCAGTACGTCCTGCATATCATACTGTCCGGCGGGGCTCTTCGCGAGAAAGCGCGCGGCCCGCAACGCCCCCTGTGCAAAGGTCATGCGGCTGGATGCCTTGTGGGTAATTTCCACGCGTTCGCCAATGCCGGCAAACATCACGGTGTGGTCACCAACGATATCACCACCGCGTACCGTGGCAAAACCAATAGTCGACGGCTGGCGCTCACCGGTCACACCTTCACGGCCATATACCGCGCATTCGGACAAATCGCGTCCGAGCGCATCGGCCACCACCTCGCCCATGCGCAGTGCCGTACCAGACGGCGCATCCACCTTGTGGCGATGGTGCGCTTCGATCACCTCAATGTCATAGCCTTCATTGAGCACTTTGGCCGCGATTTCCAGCAATTTGAAGGTGAGGTTCACGCCCACGCTCATATTCGGGGCGAATACCACGCCGATATCCTGTCCGGCGTCGGCAATCGCCTGTTTTTGTTCGGCAGAGAAGCCCGTCGTGCCAATAATCATATTCACACCCAGTTTTCGGCACAGCACCAGATGTTGCAGCGTGGCCTCAGGGCGTGTGAAATCGATCAACACATTGGCTCCCCTCAAAGTAGCAGCCATGTCGTCGCTAACCATAACCTCTGCCGACCCACCCAGCACACTCGCATCACGGCCTGCAAACGCGCTGCCGCTACGTTCCAATGCACCATGCAGCACGCAATCAGGTGCTAGCGCAACCGCCTCCAGCAATACCCGGCCCATCCGTCCGGAACTGCCAGCGATAACAACTTTAATCGGTGTAGCGATGCTCATTTTCCACCTGCAGCGGGTTCGGCAGGCGTCGTGGCAGCATCGGGGACAGGTGCCGCAACAGCAGGTGCATTCGCGTCAGCTGGCACTGTTTCATCGGTAGTCAGCGCGGTGTTGATATCCACCTCCTTGCCGTCATTCTTCACTTCCACAATACGCTTTGCCACATCACCATCGAAATACACGGCGACGCGGCGTTTTGTGATCAGCTTGCCGGCTTTCTTGTCGATATAGACATAATCCCAGCGATTGGTGTGGAACATATCCTTCACCAGGGGCGTACCCATAATGAAGCTTATTTGCGCACGGGTCATACCGATTCTGAGCTTGTCCACGTTCGTGCTATCCACGTAGTTGCCTTGCTGGATATCAATTTTGTAGGGTGTCAGGGATGGCATGGAAAAGGACGGCATGCTTTTGCAACCAGCCAGTGCAAGGCTGGCTATGAAAATCAGGATCAAGGCGCGCATATTTTAGTCTGGAGTTTGCAAAGCAAAATAAAGGCACTATGATAGCTCAGATAACCTGCACGAGACACTCCCCATCATGAGCGACCCCAGCGATCTGAAAAGCATCGGCCTCAAAGCCACTCTGCCCCGACTGAAAATCCTCGATTTGTTCGAGAGTTCGGAAAAACGCCACCTTAACGCTGAAGAGGTTTATCGCCTGCTGATTGCCGAAGATATCGATATCGGTCTTGCCACCGTGTACCGTGTGTTGACCCAGTTCGAACAGGCCGGACTGCTGATCCGCCATCATTTCGACAGCGACAAAGCCGTTTACGAACTCAATAGCGGCGGGCATCACGACCATCTGGTGTGCATACAATGCGGGCGTGTGGAAGAGTTTTTCGATGAGGAAATCGAGCGCCGCCAGAAGAAAGTCGCTGCCCAGCGCGGCTTTACCATTCACGATCACTCACTGCATATTTACGCGGACTGCACGAAAACCGCGTGTCCGCATAAATCCAAATAATCCTGCGCACAATCTTCAAGGCAATGCCATCGCCTTGAACGATTCAACTCACGATCTCAATCAATCATTGCTTACTACAGAATAGGTAACGACAGACGCTCAGGCGTTCAGCATCTCGGCTGCGTGTTTGCGCGTGGTATCGGTAATGGTGACCCCACCCAGCATGCGGGCAATTTCATCCACGCGCGCTGACGCATCCAGTACCGCGATATGGCTCGCCACACTGCCCGCCCGTACCACCTTGCTGACTTGCAGGTGCTGTTGACCGCAGGCGGCCACTTGCGGCAGATGCGTTATACATAAAACCTGGCGGCTGCCGGACAGATTTTTAAGCAACGTTCCCACAATTTCTGCCACGCCCCCGCCGATACCCACATCCACCTCGTCGAAAATCAGGGTCGGCACGCCTGCCACCTGGCTGACCGCGGTTTGCAGCGCCAGACTGATACGCGACAACTCGCCACCCGACGCCACCTTGGCCAAGGGTTTAGGCGCTGTACCCGCGTGCGGCGCAACCATGAACTCGACCTGTTCCAGACCATGCGCATTGCCTTCGGAAAGCGGCGTCAAGCTGATCTCGAATGCGCCCCCAGCCAGCGCCAGCTGCTGTATGGATAAAGTCACGCTGGTTGCCAGTTTTTTGGCTGCCCTGGCACGTCCGGTGCTGAGCTTTCCAGCATGAGCAAGCCACTGTTCGCGTGCGGCTTGGGCCGCCTGTTCCAGCACCAGTGGATCGGCTGTTGCGCCTAGTTCGCCGAGCCGGGTTTGCGCATTGCTCAATAGCTCGGGGAGCTGTTCCACCTTGACGCGATATTTACGTGCCGTATCCAGCACTAGTTCAATACGCGATTCGACTTCCTTCAATCGAGCCGGGTCGGCTTCAAGGTGATCCAGATAACGACGCAAGCTATGCGTGGCTTCGTGTAACTGGAGCACGGCGGATTCCACCAGTTCGCAGGTCGGTTGCAGGTCAGCATCGTATTCCGCCAGGCTCGCTAGCCGCGCGCTGACCACACCGATTTGCTGTTCGGCAGCCGCCTCACCTTCCGACAGAGCATCCAGTGCCAGGCCCACGCCCTCCAGCAGACTGGCGGCATTGGCCAAGCGGCGATGTTCCGCCTGCAACTCGTCCCAGCCCGCCAATGTAAATTGCAACGCATCCACATCCGCAACCAGCCATTGCAGACGTTCGCGTTCGGCGTCGAGTTCGCTGCTGTTGTCGCGCAGCGCGCTGAGCCGGTCATGCAGGTCGCGCCACTCGCGAAAAGTATCTGCTACCTGTCGCACCAAAGTTTGCAGGCCGCCATAGCTGTCCAGCAGATCGCGTTGGGCAGCTGTTTTGAGTAGTGATTGATGCGCGTGCTGGCCGTGGATATCGACCAGAAACTCGCCGGCCTCACGCAACTGCTGCGCAGTCACACTGCGTCCATTGATAAAACAACGCGAGCGGCCATTGTTGTCAATCACTCGACGCAGCAGACAAGCGGCTTCGTCCTCCAGCGCATTTTCAGTCAGCCAGGTTTGCAGGCCGGGTAAGGTACTGCTATCGAAGTCGGCGCTAATGTCGGCGCGCGTCGCGCCCTCACGGACTACGCTGGCATCACCACGTCCGCCCAGCGCCAGCGCCAACGCGTCCACCAGGATGGATTTACCTGCGCCAGTCTCGCCGGTCAGCACGGTAAATCCGGGCTCGAATTCAATCTCAAGCGCGTCTACGATGACAAAATCCCGCAAGCTGAGTTGGCGTAGCATTTAAAGCTGGGTACCCCAGTGCAACTTATGCCTGAGCGTAAAGTAGTAGCTGTAATTTTTGGGATGCAGCAAACGCATGGTCTTAGGTGCGCGGGTGACCATGATGCGGTCACCCGGCTCGACATCAAAATGGCGCTGCCCGTCGAAGTAGACGCGCGCATCGCGCGCATCAATCAGGCGCAATTCGATTGCAGAGCGACTGTTTACCGCAATTGGCCGGGCCGACAAGGTATGTGCGCAGATGGGAACCAGCACAAGCGCTTCCAGTGTGGGATGCAGAATCGGCCCGCCCGCAGAGAGCGCATAGGCAGTAGAGCCAGTCGGCGTGGCAATCACCAGGCCGTCTGAGCGCTGGCGATAAACAAAATCACCATCAATAAAGACCTCGAATTCGATCAACCGCCCGCTGCTGGCTTTACTCACCACCACATCATTGAAGGCACACGCGGTAAACACCTCTTCACCATCTCGCACCACTCTGGCATTCAGCAACAGGCGCTGCTCGGCTACATATTCGCCATCCAGAATGGCATCCATGCTTTCAAGCATTGTTTCAACCGGCACATCGGTCAGAAAACCCAGATGTCCCTGATTGACACCAACCAGCGGGATGTCGTCTTTCACCAGGATGCGTGCAATGGACAGCATGGTACCGTCGCCCCCCAGCACTACCGCCAGATCGGCACGCGTACCCAGCTCTGACAATTCGGCTATCGGGTAAACATCGCTGCCGATATGTTCTGCGGTATTGCGCGCAATGAGCACATCATGGCCACGATCATTCAGATAGTCCGCCAGCCGTAATAGCGCCTCACCAATTTCAGGACTATCGTATTTGCCCACCAGGGCGATGGTTTGAAAGGTTTGAGACATGGGCGAATTATAGCGGCCCGATGCAGGTTATGGATACTCCATGGTTTAGATGATCACCCTTGCCCCCTGGATTCCTGAGCGCAAGTCTAAATATGCCGTTCAAGCCGGAGTTTTATTCCGGCTGTTTTCTTATGTGCGTGACCGCACAGAATCCCCTTTCTTTTTTCAGCAATATGCGCTTTCCTCACTCGTTAAAAAGGAAATATCATGAAAACCAAACTTGCGATAGGCGTTATCCTCGTGGGTAGTCTTTTGGGTTCAATGGTCGTACATGCTGAAGACCGCGATGCAGACCGCTCTCACCCTATGACTTATGTCAAAGACTCGGTCATCACCACCAAGGTTAAAAGCAAACTCGCCGCTGCACACATTAAAAGCCTTGTACATGTGAAGGTTGATACGGACAGCAGGGGCGTTGTAGTACTGAGCGGCTATGTCAGAAGCCAGGAAGAAATGGATAAGGCGGTGTCAATTGCTCAAGGCACAGAGGGCGTGACCTCCGTCACCAATAAACTTCAAATCAAAAAAGATGATTGATTATTCGCATAGTCATGATGCGATAGATGCCAATTTTTTATAATCAGGATGGATTGGCGTTGTAATTATCTACATTGAGCCATGCGATTTTATCGCATGGCTCTTTATCAAAAGATTCAGACCCATCGGGTTAGCTTGAGTCCAGACATGAGATATAGTCAGTTGTATGTTTTAAGCTGGGAAAGCTCGTCGCTCAGCCATTTCTTACTGGTAACAATTGCCCCGCCTTTGCACCTTACCTTGTAGGCCTGGCCACTAAAACTGCTTTCGGTAGCCGCCCTTTCTATAAATTCTTCGGTTGTGTGAATCAGGTTTCTCGCGACCAGATAATTATATTTGTCGCGTATGTGTGCCTGCGCAACTTTGGCATCTTTCCATGCCCCATTCCGGTAAAATTCGCAATCTGACCCCTCTATATACCCCAATAAAAAGCTGACTTCTATTTGTACATTTACGGGTGGCTGCGCATAAGCCACGTTCGTAAGAGACAGGATTGCCACCAGCCCAACCTGCATTATTGATTTCATTCTTACAACTCCTTATCCAAGGGTAACAGGGACATAATATTCACCTTCATTCTTTGCCAATCGCTTCGAGCCGGTTCTGTGGTGTACTCAACCATTTTTCCCTGTTCCTGGGTTTTCCAGACCAGGGATGAGTCTCCCGCGCTATTGCGACGCAAGATCAGCTCATAAGCGTTAGCCGGCTCTACCATGGCTTCAAATCGGCCAGCCACTTGTTGTGCAAGTGCCGGACTATCAATTAGCAAACCAATTTCGGTATTGAGATGCATCGATCGCTGATCGAAATTCATCGATCCTATAAATATTCTCTTGCGATCAAAAACGAATAATTTTGCGTGCAAAGAATAATTTCCAAATCGCGCAATGGCTGCTGTTTCGCCACTACCTTTGGTATTCCCCAGCAGCGAACGGATCTCATAGAGTTCGACGCCATCCTCGATCAGGGGAATTCGATAGTGCATGTAACCAGCTTGCGCAATCAATTCAGTTGACGACTCCAGTGAACTGGTCAAAATCCTGACGCGCACACCACGTTGGCGCAGGTCTTTGAATATTTGCATCCCTTCTTTTCCCGGTATCAAATAGGGCGTCACCATCAGAAGCTCTGACTTTGCCTCGAGTGCCGCATTGGCTACCACACGATGCATCAGCCTGCCCACCATCTCACCATCTTCCACTTTCTTTTTGTACGGGCTATCGCATACCACTTGCGCGCTTGCCCAGACCAATGGCAAACGGCCGGTAAGCATTCCGTTTAAAGGCTCGCCCGTAGCGATTCGTTTCACATAATCCACCCCTGCTTTCTCGGATTGCCGTTTCTCTTCAGCCAGTAACGCCCGATGTTGATTCAATTGGACATGAGATGCGTTTCCGCCTGAAAGCGCCTGTGCGGGAATTGCCAGTACGCTGTTCCAGTACTCGTCGAAGGTCGCGGAAAGTTTCTCTACGATGGGACCCGCAGCAAAGACATCGTCATCGGCGAACTGGGAATCGGGGTCAATCTGGAAATATTGATCGCCAATATTACGGCCACCTATCAGGGCAATGGCATTATCGGCAACGAGCAATTTATTGTGCATCCGGTAATCGAGACGGGATGCGTTCAGCGCAAATTCCAGCCCCCGCAAGAAAGTACTATGACCACGATAGGCAAATGGATTGAAAACCCGTATCTCGATTGAATGATGAGCAGCCAGTTCCGTTATTTGCTCATCGCCAGGGACGGTTTGGCCATCATCTACAAGAATACGCACACGCACACCACGATCGGCGGCATGCACCACCGCTTCAGTGAGTAGGCGACCCGTATCATCCCCACGAAAAATAAAATACTGAAGGTCGAGGGTACGTTGCGCAGCGTTGACCAATTGCATCCTGGTCAAGAATCCGTCGGCACCAACGGCCAGGATGCGAAAACCGGAATGGCCTCCATGCTGAGCCGACTCCTGGATAAAATGGCGTCCCAGACGTGTCGCTTCAGGATGAGCGATTGCCGAAGAAGATCGCTTCGGAAAATCTGCACCAGGCGGGAGAGAGGCACATCCGCTCAAGATTAAGCCAAATAGGATAGCCAGCAGAAAGTTGAAGCGGTTTCCCCCTCCCTGTGCAAGCTGGAATAGCCTCATTTTCAAATCCTTGTGCGGTCAAGGCGACACTTTCCCACCTTGGCTTAGTTTTTATTAAATAACCGTTTTTAAAAATGTAATAGTTAAATTGTTTAGACTCTGTACGCTATCGAACACAATCATGGAAACCTGAAAAAAATATTCCATCACTATTGCGAATTGAATGTGGAACCATATGCAGGTAAACAGAAGGCGCAAACTCGCTGTGCAGGAGGACAATTTAAGATGTGACAAGCCTGGCGCTAGTAGCAGCCTGAAAAATATTGAACGCTTGTTACCCTGCTCTGAATGATGGGACGGGATTACGCCTCAATGTGTCTCAAGGGCAAAGCGTGAGCGACCAAAAGCGAATCCGGGGAATAAGGATAATCGGCTGCAGCTAAATCCCTATCGACATTTCGCAGGGAAGGATGGAGACGTCTGTTAGTGATGAGGTGAATCTTGCCGCCTACACAGGCCGCAATAGCACTCATCAATTCCAGGATCATCTTATTTGTCCACCAGCACGAAAATTTGAAAGGTTTCAGACATGCCCCGAATATAGTGGCGGGTTATGGTTATTGATACAGCTGACTACAACTGGCTGTGGGACAGGATCTCAAAGAACTTTGCCTTTGATGTATCGAAACTCCTGGGTAGCACCTTCATAACCCCACGAATCTGCTCTGACCTCATGGATGACGATATAGCTCGCCGGATCAAGATTGCCCAGGACCGACTCGAAAGCAGCAAATACCTTTTTAACATAGTCGGCCTTCTGATTTTTTGTGTTGGTTCCTTCAGTAATCTTGATATCAAGGTAGAAAGTTGCCAAACCCCCTGATGCGACGGAAGCGCCACCTATGAACCACTCGTTGGCCGCCACATACTCGACCGCAACCGAAGTGAGTTCTCTCTTTTTGCCCAGTACATCAGCCGTGAATTCGGTAAGAAAAGCTGCAATCTTGTTCGTCGTTTCGGCAGATTGCGGAGCACTGATTTTGGCGTTTAGATATGGCATCTGAATTCTTCCGGTTTATAAAATAGCCTGACTCGATAATGCTGACTGCTGCGCGGCTACTTGAATACAGGTCGCATGAAAGATCGTTCATAGCTGAGGAAGCACTTTGTTTCTGCGTAATAGTTCATCGCGGCCTGGCATTCCGGATCGCTCGCTGCCTGGGTGCGGTATGTTTCATAGGCTGCCAGCGACGGGAAAGAAAACAGAGCGTGGGCAATATTGCTGGCGCCTTCGTGAGGCATGAAATAGCCGTGATGTGTGCCGCCGAATTTCTCGACCAGCGGAATCCACATCTTTCCATAGACCTCAAATTCCTTGAGTTTGAAAGGGTCGACCACATAGCGTAGATAACAAGTAATCAAAGTATTCTCCTATAGGGAATAACATCTGAACTAAACAGGTCTTCGAAGCAGCGTCGAGTTAAATTGAGTTGCTAAATGTCATCTGCAATGGATGAACTAGATGTCTCTTCTGCGGCTGCGTCTTCTATTTCTTTTAGAGAGCGTCCGTCTGATGCGAACCAGCTTTGCGGGCCACTACGCGCCGTTCCCGCGACTAGAACGGCCGCGTAAGTAGGAGAACTCATGAGGAGATCCTCTGCTAGTAGTAGATGTTTTTCCTTATCAAGGAGTCGCCCATCGGAGATCAATTGTGCTTTGAGCTTTACAATTCTTCGAGCCGCACTGTCGCTATCCGACTTAGATACCATTGAGTCTTTCTTAAGCACAAAGCCTTCATCGGTTTGTGTGCCATGCGCGACAAGATTGTGAACTTTGAAAGTCAGGTCAGACGTGGAAGATGTAGATGCCGATGACACAACCGTATGCCCACTTGATGGAGCGGCCAGCACAGATTTTGTTTGAACAAGCGGTTCTAATATCGGATAGCCTAGAGTACCAAGGACCAATCGAATGTCCTCGATTAGCTCGTTCATGGCCTCACGTTCGGCGCGGGGCAAGCTTGAAAGGGTCGGTGTATTTCCGTTTTCGAGCTCGTAGCGATCAGCGGCTTTGGCTAGGCTTTCTAGCCTGGATTCTAGATACTTAATGTGTGACTTGGTCAGATTTTCGTCTTTGCTCGTGAAGATAACGACGTCATTCCAAAACTCTTTCTTACGATCGTGTGTAAGAAGCCGTTCAGCTACATTTTCTGATTCACCAATGTATGCAAGAGGCTTAGAGTCTCCAAGGCGAGCTTCGAACAGAAAATAGACCCCCGGCTTGCTAGTCTCTGGCCACTCTTTGAGCTCTATAAGACGGTTCCTAGGACACGCAAGGGTGTGCCCCGTACGGTTGACGATCTCAGCGTGGCGAATGCCCGCTACAGTTGAGTCAGGTAGAAATATTCGTACAGACTTTCCATAAGGCATTGGATGAGTCTCCTTTGACGCATAACAGTTAACAAACGGACGGCATCAATGCCTTGCGCTCCTTGCCATCGCATGAGATTACCCTTTTGGCACCTAATATAACAAGCAAGCGCCAATAGTTCTTTTCACCTCACTCACCACGCGTCCCCAGCGCCGGGGCCGCATCACCACCCCAGCCTCCCCCCAGCGCCTGGATCAGCAGCACGCTGGCGGTCAATCGGCGGCCAAGCAAACCAAGTTCGGCATTTTGCGCGTTGCTGGCCGTGGCTTGTGCAGTAATCACGTTGAGGTAGGGAACCATCCCGGCCTTGTACTGGTTTTCCGCAAAACGCAGCGAGGTTTCGGCGGCTTGCACGGTTTGCCGCTGTAGCGCCGCTTCGTCGGTGAGGATGCGTTGCGCGGCTAGGTTGTCTTCGGCTTGCTGGAGGGCGGTGAGCACGGTCTGGCGATAGGTGGCGACTGTCTGCCGGTAACCTGCCTCGGTGCTGGCGATTTGCGCGCTACGAGCGCCGCCGTCGAAAATCGTAGCTGCCAGCGTAGGGCCCAACGACCAGAACAGGCTGGGTGCACTGAATAAATCCGCTAGATGCGATACCCGGCTGCCGGTCTGAGCTGACAGCGTCAAGGATGGAAACCACGCGGTCTGCGCCACGCCGATCTGGGCATTGGCTTGCGCCACTTTGCGCTCGGCAGATACCAGATCGGGGCGACGCTGCACGAGCTGTGCCGGCACGCCTGCCGGAATCTCCGGCACGATGGGACTCGTCGCCACCGCCACCAGATTGAATTGGCTGGGCGGCACACCCACCAGCACGGCAATCGCATGCTGCTGTTGGGCACGTGTGACGCCCAGATCCGTGTAGCTCACCTGGGCGCCCAGCAACTGGGTACGCGCCAGCGCCACATCGGCGGCGGACACCACCCCGGCGCGGTAGCGGTTTTCGGTCAGCTGCAAGGCCTTTTGATAAGCCGCCACGGTATTCCCGGCCAGACGTATTTGAGCGTCGGTCACGCGCAATTGCAGATAGGTTTGCGCCAGCGTGGCCTGCAGGGAAAGCTGGGTGGATTGCAGCGTAGCGGCGCTGGCCTGCGCCGATGCTTCGCTGGCAGCGACTTGCTGGCGCACCTGGCCCCACAGATCAGGCACCCAGCTTGCTGTCAGCCCTGCGCTATAAATATTGCCTGGTACCGATTGCGAATTGCTTTGTCCGGATGCGTTAATGGTGCCGCTTTTTGATCGGCTGGCAGCTGCGTTGACACCCACAGTCGGGTAAAACTGCGCACGGCTGACCGCAGTCAACGCCGTGGCTTGGTCGTAGGCGGCCAGCGCGGCCTGCAAACTCTGGTTGGCTTGCGCGACCTGTTGTTCCAGCTGATCGAGCACAGGGTCGTTGTATACCTGCCACCATGCACCGTGCGGTGCGACAGACTGAGGATTGGCCGGTATCCAGCCCTGGTCCTCGGCAAAGGCTGCCGGCACGTTCAGCTTGACGGGCGGCTGCGGCGGCGTGGTGCTGCATGCGGCCAAAGCCATACACAGCAACGCCACCAGCGCCGGACGGCGCGAATTGGCTAAGCGGAAATAATTAACAGGATGCATGGTCATGATCGGCATTCAAGTAGGTAAGCTGCGTGGGAAAACCTGCCGCCAGTGGCGCTGGCTCCACAAACGCAGGCGGTCGAGTTCCAGATAAATCACCGGGGTCGTGTAGAGGGTCAGCAGTTGGCTGAAAATCAGCCCGCCGGCAATCGAGATGCCGAGCGGCTGGCGCAGCTCCGCACCGTTGCCGGTAATAAACGCCAGCGGCAGCGCGGTAAACAGCGCAGCCAGCGTCGTCATCAGAATCGGACGCAGGCGCATGGTGGCGGCGAGACGAATGGCTTCGCGTGGCTCCAGACCCTGTTCGCGTTCGGCCTGCAGCGCAAAATCGATCATCAAAATAGCGTTTTTCTTGACAATTCCGATCAGCAGAAACACACCGATCAACGCAATGATACTGAACTCCGAACCGGCCAGCATCAGGGCCAGTACCGCGCCCACGCCAGCCGATGGCAAGGTGGACAGGATAGTCAACGGGTGGATGGCGCTTTCGTATAGCATGCCCAGCACGATATAGATGGCCAGCACTGCGGCCATCAGATACAGAGGCTGGTTTTTCAGCGTATCGGAGAACAGCTGCGCTGTGCCCTGAAACCCGCCATGGATTTCGCTGGGTAGACCGATTTCCGCCATGGTCTGGTCAATTTTTGCCTGCGCCTGCGACAGTGACACGCCCTTGTCGAGATTGAACGAAATGGTCGAGGCCGCGAACAGGCCCTGGTGGTTGACTGTCAGCGGCGTATTGCCGAGTTCATAGTGTGCCAATGCGGAGAGTGGCACGCGCTGGCCGGTAGTATTGATCACATAGATATCATTCAAGGCGGTCTGGTGTTGCTGGTATTGCGGCGCGGCCTCCATCACCACGCGGTATTGATTTAATGGTGCGTAAATAGTCGACACCAGACGCTGGCCGAAAGCATCGTTCAGGGTCTGATCGATCAGGCTTACCGGGACGCCGTAACGCGCGGCGGCAGCACGATCAATGACCAACTTCAGTTGCAGCCCGCTGCTTTGCTGATCGGTATCGACATCGCTCAGTCCGCTGATGCCGCGGAACGCCGCCAGTATTTTGGGCTCCCACAGTCGCAACGCATCCAGATCGCTGGCCTGTAGTGTGTATTCATACAAGCCCGTCGAAGGACGCCCGCCGGCACGTATGTCCTGTACCGGGAACATTGATACCTGCACCCCGGCCACTTTGGACAGGCTCTTGCGCATCTGCTGCATCAACGTCATCACGTCGGCGCGCTGGTTATCCGGCTTCAGCGTCAGGTACATATTGGCCGAATTGCTGGAGCCGCCGCCAGTAAACGCCACAACGTTTTCCACCCCCGGATTTTTGCGCACAATGGCGACAATGCGCGTGAGCTTGGTGCTCATATCCTGAAACGATACCGATTGATCCGCCTGCACCCGGGCAATCAGCAAGCCGGTATCCTGGGTTGGGAAAAATCCCTTGGGTACGATGTTGTACAGATACACGTTGAGTGCGATGGTGGAAAAAAATACCAGCAGCATCAATCCGGGATAAGCCAGCGCCCAGTCCAGGCTGCTCGCATAACCACGCACTATCGCATCCCAGCCACGTGCCAAGCCTGAGCGGCGCGGCGACTGCCCTGCAGCGGGCGGCACATGCGGACGCAACCAGCGCGCTGCCAGCATTGGCGTTACTGTCAAGGACACCAGCAGCGAAATGGTAATGGCGATAGTGAGGGTAACGGCGAATTCGTGAAACAGCCGACCGATAATGCCGCCCATGAACAGTACTGGAATGAACACCGCCACCAGCGACAGGCTCATCGACAGCACGGTGAACCCCATTTCCCTGGCGCCCAGCAGGGAAGCCTGCATGGGGTGCATACCCGCTTCCACATGACGCATGATGTTTTCCAGCACCACAATGGCGTCATCGACAACAAATCCGGTCGCCACGATCAACGCCATCAGCGACAGGTTATCCAGACTGTAATCCAGCAGCCACATGGCCGCGAAGGTGCCGATCAGCGACAGCGGCACGGCAATACTTGGAATCAGCGTGGCGCGCCAGTCGCGCAAAAATAGCCAGACCACACCCACCACCAGCAACACCGACAGGAATAGCGTGTTTTCGACTTCTTTCAAGGAAGCGCGGATGGTCACGGTACGGTCCGACATGATGCGCACCTTGATGGCCGCCGGGATCGAAGCTTCCAACCCGGGCAGTGCCGCCTTGATGCCCTCTACGGTATCGATGATGTTGGCGCCAGGCTGTCGGAAAATGATGATCTGGACCGAGGGATCACCATTGGACAAGCCCATGTTGCGCGCGTTTTGCGTGCCTTCGTAGACGCTGGCAACCTGGTTCAGCGGAATCGGCGCGCCATTTTTATAAGCGACGATCACGCGCTGATATTGTTCCACGGTAGATAGCTGGTCATTGGTGCCGATCTGCCAGCGTTTCTGTTTGTTTTCCACGACGCCCTTTGGCGCATTCACGTTGGCAGTTGCGATGGCCTGCCGTACCTGTTCCAGCGATACGCCGATACCATTGAGTTGGGGAAGATCCAACTCTACGCGCACCGAAGGCAACGCCGAGCCGCCGACGGTTACCTGGCCGATGCCGGACAGTTGCGAAACTTTCTGCCCGAGCAGGGTCGAGGCGGCATCGTACATCTGCCCACGCGTCAGGCTGGCCGAAGTAAGCGAGATAATCATGATCGGCGCGTCGGCCGGGTTGACCTTGCGATAGGTGGGATTGCCGGTGAGCCCGGTCGGCAACAGCGTACGCGCAGCATTGAGGGCGGCCTGCACTTCGCGCGCGGCAGTATTGATATTCTTCGACAAGGCAAACTGCAGGATGATACGGGTGGAACCGAGCGAGCTCGACGAAGTCATCTGGGTAATCCCCGAAATGCGTCCCAGCGAGCGTTCCAGCGGCGTCGCTACTGTAGCCGCCATCACATCCGGACTGGCACCCGCCATATTGGCTTGCACCTGAATGGTGGGGAAATCCACTTGCGGTAGCGGCGCCACCGGCAACAGACGAAATGCAATAATGCCGGCCAGCAACACCGCCAATGCCAGCAGCGTGGTGCCGACCGGACGCCGGATAAAGGCAGCCGACAGATTCACCCTTCGCTCTCGCTATGCGCTATCCCGGCACGACCAAAACGGCGTAGGCGCCAATTCTCCCAGCGCGTCGCCAGCCGGTCGAAGGCCAGATAAATCACCGGGGTGGTGAACAAAGTCAGCAATTGCGACAGCAACAGCCCGCCCACCAGCGTGATGCCCAGCGGCTGGCGCAGTTCGGCACCCATACCGCCGCCCACCACCAGCGGGATCGCGCCGAACAGTGCCGCAAACGTCGTCATCAGGATCGGCCGCAAGCGCAAACGTGCCGCCTGCAGGATCGCGTCAGGTGCATTCAGGCCCTGACGGCGTTGCGCATCAAGGGCAAAATCCACCATCAGAATGGCATTTTTCTGCACGATGCCAATCAGCAGAATGATGCCGATGATGGCGATCACGGTCAGGTTGTGGCCACTGAACATCAATGCCAGCAAGGCACCGATACCTGCCGACGGCAGCGTGGACAGAATGGTGATGGGGTGGATATAACTTTCATACAGCACGCCCAGCACGATGTACATCGTGCCCACCGCCGCCAGCAACAACCATAACTGGTTGGACAACGCAGCCTGGAAAGCTGCCGCGGCACCCTGAAAGCTGATCGCTACTGAAGCCGGGAGTCCGGCCTGCTTTGCTGCATCCTGAATGGCGCTCACCGCCGCCCCAAGCGAGACACCCGCCGCAGGCTGGAACGACACCAGCGCCGCCGGGAACTGGCCGAGATGGTCTATTGCAAGTGCCGTGGTGCGCTGCTCAATATGAGCAATCGCCGTCAACGGCACGGTTTGGCCGCCGCTGGTGGCGAGATAAATATTGTTGAATGCGGCCAGACCGGAGGACGCGTCGGTGGCGGCAGCCTGCAGCACCACACGGTATTGTGCCGACTGGGTAAAGATAGTCGATACCAGGCGTTGGCCAAACGCGCTATACAGCGCGCTGTCGATCGCGCTCATGGTAATACCGAGGCGCGAGGCCGCATCGCGGTCGATATCCACGTAGGCTTGCAAGCCCTGATCTTGCAGATCGCTGGTCACGCCGGACAATTGCGGCAGTTCGCGCAAGCGGTCCATCAAGCTCTGGGTGGATTGCGCAAGCTGCTCGGCACTGTTGGCGGAAATACTGAATTGGTAAGGATAACGGCTGACAAGATCGTCGATGGTCAGGTCCTGAACCGGTTGCATGAATAACTCGATACCGCCCACCTGTGTCGCGCGTTGCTGCAAACCGGCAATGATCGGTCCGACACGTTCGGCACGCTGATTCAGCGGCTTGAGACTGATCAGCAGGCGACCGTTGTTAAGCGTTGTGTTGGTACCGTCAATGCCGACAATCGAGGAGATACTCTGCACCGCCGGGTCTTTCACCAACGCTTCCACCAGCGCCGCCTGGCGCTGTCCCATCGCGCTGAATGAAACGTCCTGCGCTGCCACCGTGGTGCCCTGGATCAGTCCGGTATCCTGCACCGGAAAAAACCCCTTGGGAATCACCACATACAGCGCCACCGTCACCAGCAGGGTGAGCAACGCCACCACCAGCACCGCCGGCTGATGGCGCAACACCCAGACCAGGGCGCGTGAATAACGGTCGGCCAGGCGCTCGAAGGCACGTCCGCTGGCGCGGGAAAAACGTCCCTGTTTTTCCTCCGGGATATGGCGCAGCATGCGCGCGCTGAGCATGGGCGTGAACGTCAGCGATACCGCCGCAGAGATCACGATCGCCACCGCCAGGGTGATGGCAAATTCGCGGAACAACCGTCCCACCACATCCCCCATGAACAGCAGCGGAATCAGGACGGCAATCAGCGAAAAAGTCAGCGAGATGATGGTGAAACCGATCTGCCCTGCCCCTTTGAGCGCAGCTTGCAGTGGCGGCTCGCCCGCTTCGATATAGCGCGCGATGTTCTCGATCATCACAATCGCGTCATCCACCACAAAACCGGTGGCGATGGTCAGCGCCATCAGGGTGAGCGTGTTGATGGAATAGCCGGCCAGATACATCACACCGAAGGTACCGATCAACGCGAGCGGCACTGCGGTAGCAGGTATGAAAGTGGCACGCGCGTTGCGGAGGAACACGAAAATCACCGCCACCACCAGCACCACTGCCAGCAACAACTCAAATCGCACGTCGGCAATCGCCGCGCGTATGGTCACCGTGCGATCCGACAGCACGGTCAATTGCGCGGCCCCCGGCAGGCTTTTTTGCAAATCCGGCAACAGTTCGTGAATACGATCGACTACCTGAATCACATTGGCGCCGGGCTGGCGTTGCACATTCAGCACCAGTCCCGGCTTGCCGTTGACCCACGCGGCCTGCCAGGCATTCTCGGGCGCCTCCTCCACCGTGGCCACATCGCCCAGACGCACCGGGGCGCCGCTCTTATAGGCGATGATCATGTCGCGATAGGCCTCAGGCGACTGCAACTGATCGTTGGCATCGATGGTAAACGAGCGCTGCGGCCCGTCGATACTGCCTTTCGGGGTGTTGACGTTGGCACCCGTAATGGCGGTACGAATGTTGTCCAGACTCAAACCCAGCGCAGCCAGGGCGCGCGCATTGACGGTGACACTCACCGCCGGTTTATGGCCGCCTGACAAAGTAACCATACCCACGCCCGGTACCTGCGACAGTTTTTGTGACAGACGCGTATCGGCCAGATCATACAACTGGGTGAGCGGCAGCGTAGCCGAGGTCACGCCCAATGTGATGACTGGCGCATCGGCCGGATTGACCTTGGCATACACCGGCGGTGACGGCAGGTCACTGGGCAGAAAACTGCTAGCTGCATTCATCGACGCCTGGACTTCCTGTTCGGCCACATCGAGCGGCAGCAGCAAATCGAAGCGCAAAGTGATGACGGAAGCGCCCCCGGAGCTGACCGACCACATCTGTGCAAGCCCCGGCATCTGGCCGAACTGACGTTCGAGCGGCGCCGTGACCGAGGAAGTCATGACCTCCGGACTGGCGCCGGGATAGAGTGTGGTGACCTGGATGGTAGGGTAATCCACCTCGGGCAGCGCCGCCTGCGGCAACAGGCGGTAGCCGATAAAGCCACCCACCAGTACCGCCAACATCAGTAGCGTGGTTGCAATTGGCCGCAGGATGAATAGCCGCGACACGCTTGGGCGCTCAGCCTCCACCGCTGCCGGGAGCGGCTCGTCCGTCGGCTCCATGCTCACGGCGTCTTGTCCTGACCCGCCTTGGGTCGAGCTGCGCCATGTCCGCTCTTGGCTGGCATCGCATCGACCTTACCTGTCCGCGCTGTGACAATACGCACACTTGCCCCGGCACGCAGCCGGTCCAGCCCGTCGGTTACGACTTTTTCACCGGCTTGCAGACCGGAAGTAATGACTGTTTGCCCGGCATCACTGACGCCGGGTGTGATTTTTCGTATCGCTACTTTGTTATCGGTGCCGATTACATACACAAAGGTGCCGGGCGCTCCCACCGCCACTGCCGAGGACGGGACGACGACCGCTTTATCGAGGGTGGCCACGCGCAGCCGCACATTGACGAACTGGTTGGGATACAGCGTCAATTTCTGGTTGGCGAATTCAGCCTTGAGATTGAGCGTGCCGGTGGTCGTGCTGATCTGGTTGTCGGCAGCGAGCAGTTTACCCATAGCCAGTTGCTGGCTGTTACGTGCATCCCAGGCTTCCACCAGTGGTGTCTTGCCGGTATGCAAATGCATCAGCACGTCGGCGATTTGCTGCTGGGGGATGGCAAAGGTCACAGTCACTGGCTGGACTTGCGCCAGGGTAACGATAGGCGTGCTATTGGTGCTCGTCGCAGTACCGCTGGCCGTTTGTGCGCTTACGCCGATCGCGCCGCTGGTATTGACCATATTGCCTGCATCGACCTGACGGAACCCGGCCAAGCCAGAGACGGGTGCAATGATGCGGGTATAACCAAGTTGCAGCCGGGCATTGTCCAGCGCTGCGCGATCCGCTGCGAGCGTCGCTGTGTATTGCGCTACCAGCGCCTTCTGGTCATCAACCTGCTGATGCGCAATCGAATCCTGCGCCTGCAAGGTTTGATAACGCACCAGATCCAGCTTGGCACCATCAAGCTGCGCCTGATCGCGCATCGTCACCCCTTTGGCCTGCTCGACAGCAATCTGGAAGGGATGAGGATCAATCTGGGCGAGCAACTGCCCGGCCTTGACCATCTGGCCTTCCTGGTAATGCACGCTTTGCAGCAGCCCGGTGACCCGTGGCATCACGTTTACATAGCTGCGCGGTGTCACCGTACCCAGGGCAGTGAGCCATACCGGCACTGCCTGGATGCGGGCAACAGCGGCTGTCACCGGGGTGGGGCCGCCACCTGGACCACGTTTTTTTCCGAATGACACATGCGGTGTGCTGCTATTGTGCTTTGCTCCCCATACCAGCGCACCCACAATAATGGCAAGCACAGCCACTACCAGTAAGCCGCGGAAACGGCGTGGACGCTGCTGTGGAGATGAAGAATGAGAAGTCGAGGGCGGCAGAGAGGGCGTGTTCACAGATTATTTTCCGTTGATCGCGTTTAATAATGGAGAGTCGTTTCAGTACGGTTAGCAGCGCAAATTTCAAAATCCAGATGGTATCACTCTGCCTTGATTTTGCTTGAAATATGAAGACATGCGATTACGCATGCACTGTCTCTCCGAAGAGCCGTGCGCCGCTATGGGCGCAGCTGCCGGCAACCGGAGATCATGAATGGAACCCCTTCTAAGGTGGCGAAACGCCCGGTGGCGGAGGCGGTGGCATGCCGGGCGGCGGCGGTGGCAAATAGGTTCCTGCTCGTGAGCGCCTGACAAGGCGACCATCAACGGGAATTCGCTGCCCCTTTGCATACATGCATTGCAGGTAGCTGGCATCATAGCGTCGTTGCGCACTGTAACCGGCATCCTGTGCTGTTTCGGTGCCGATCAGGCTACCCACCAGCAATCCGGTGCCCGCTCCCACGCCGGCACCATCGCGTCCCCCCAGCGCCGCGCCCGCCGCTGCGCCGATCACCGTGCCTGCCACTGCACTCATCACGCCACTCTGGTTTGCTGACTGACGGGGGGTCACGCCATTTATCCGGTCAAGCGCAAATTGTCTGCATGCATCATCGTCACGATGAAATTGCTCAAAACTTTTCCCGGTTCCCGGCAATGCTGCCATGCTGGGACCATCCGGCATGGTCGTGCATGCACTCAGAAACATCAATGCAGCGAGGGGTAAGATTTTCACAGTCAATTGCATATCATCTCCCATCCCCGGACGAAGGTGGCTGCGGTGACACTGCCTGCCACCTGCCGGAACAGTGCCTCACATAGGGGTAATAACCCTGCGGATTGGCGCAGTAATACCAGAAGCTGGATTGCGGAGCTGAGGCATCCTCGTCTCCCTTTTCAATATAAACGGGGGGCTGGGCCGGGGCTGCCACTACCGGCGGCGGGTAATAATAAGAGGGTGCAGGATAATAGTATGGCTGCGGGTAATAGCCGGGATAACCCCAAACCGGGCCAAAATGGATGCCGACACCGACATGACCGCGCCAATCATCGCGATCCGCCATGGATGCGCTGCTGGCGATGGATCCAAGTACCAGAAAACCCAGCATTAATGCCACTTTAAGTTTGTTCATGAACATCTCCTGAAATGACTGAAACTTCGACAACGAAACAGGAAAATGAGTTGCGTTTCGCTAGCGCACGCCGTATCCATATCTGTTTATAGTACGCTGCGGTGCGCTTCGATGAGTAAAGCCAGGTGGTGTGCCGCTGTTTCATTCAACTGTGCACTGGATAATTCGGCTCCTTGTTCATTGCGAGGTTGATAGCGCCGCATTTCACGCGCCCGAATCAGCTTATTGCGCTGCTCTGCAGTCAGAATCTGATTGATTTCATTGCGCATCTGAACACGCAGCACAATCATGTCCGCAATGATTTCCCCATGCCTGTCTGCCAAGGCACGCACAGTTTTCGTGTCTGAACTACCCAAGGCCGTGAGCTCTGTGAGCTGATTCTGAGTCTTCTGCTGCGCTGCCTGTAACGCACGCATTTCCGGTCTATGCTGATCGACAATGGCGCGCACGGCTGTGCGCTGATCCTGGGTGAGGCCCAAGCGTTTTCCAAGGCGGTAAATTTGCGCCTTACGAGTATGCTGATAAGCATGGGTACAGATGCCTGTTCGTTCTGCCCCATCAGCCGTTGGCTTGGCGTAGGCAAAAGATACTTCCAGCATGCCAGCCAGCAGGGTCGTCATCAGGATGGTTAAGGTGTCTTTTTTCATCGGCATACTTTCATATCTCATTCAGGAACAGGCCACATTGATCTACACCTGAACTTTAACCTTGCGCCACGTAATTCGATGCCAGCGGTTTGTAAAGATAGGTAAATTTCCATGAAACACAAACCCTTGTACACATCTCCCAGCTTTTCCTGTGGCACTATAGATAGATGATTTTGACGGCATATCACGGAAAACCGGAATGACACGCATCCTGCTCGCCGATGATGATGTTGACCTGTGTGAAATGCTGGCCGAATACCTCACCGCCGAAGGATTCTCGATCAGGTTTGCGCACGATGGCGAAGCTGCGCTGCGTCTGGCACAAGATGAACCATTTGATCTTGTTTTGCTGGATGTCATGATGCCGCGCAAAGGTGGTTTCGAAGTGTTACGAGAACTCCGTACCCATTCACTTACACCGGTACTCATGCTGACTGCACGCGGAGAAGATGTGGACAGCATCGTTGGTCTGGAATTGGGCGCGGATGACTATCTTGCCAAGCCGTGCAATCCTCGTGTACTCACAGCGCGCATCCGTGCGGTATTGCGGCGCATCAATCAACGCCCGGACGAAGACAGCAATGAAGCACCCCTGATTCTGGTGCAGGGCGACCTGATACTTCACAAGGGCGCGCGCAAGGTGACATGCAAGGAGCGTGACATCGCCTTGACCAGCACAGAATTCGGCGTATTGCAGGTATTAATGCAAGATGCGGGGCATATCGTATCCAAACAGACGCTTTCCGAACAGGCATTAGGCCGGCGCATGACGCGTTTTGATCGTAGTCTTGATATGCATGTGAGCAATCTGCGCCATAAGCTGGGTGCACTTGCGGATGGTGAAGAGCGGATCAAAACCATTCGCGGCGTGGGTTATCAATACGTGGTCAAGTGAGATAACATGCACCGCCTTTTCTGGAAACTGTTTTTGTCTTTTTGGGCAACGCTGATCCTGTTTTCTGTTGCCGTCATGCTTTCTGTCTCTGTTTATATCGACCATTTACACAAACAGCAGAATACAACGGCCGGATCCGAAAGCATTTCACAACACATCGCCAAGGCACAGGCCAAAGCGAACGCACATGGAATTGAAGGCCTCAGTAATTGGGCGCGGGATATCGATCGTAAAAATCTGGTGCCCGTACTGGTACTCAATGACGCAGGTCATGACCTGTTAGGCCGTGAAGTTTCCCCGCGTGCGCTGGAACATCTGCGCCGTCACTTGCAACAACAAAATTTACCTGACGGACGACCCAAACCGGTTATTCACATGGCGAATGGCGAGCAATTCTGGCTGGTACCCGATTTTCAGAGTGTCACCATCAGTCGTTTCCTGAGCCGGCCACGTGTCATTACCCTTCCGCTTTTAATTGCCACATTTGTCGGTGCACTCGTGTGTTTGTTTTTGGCGCGCTATCTCGCCGCGCCCATCGAACGATTACGTCGCGCTGCGCAAGACTACGCGGGTGGTGACTTCAGCTACCGGGTCGGGCCATCGCTGGGCCGGCGCCGTGATGAGATCGTCGATCTGGCCTTCGCGCTGGACAACATGGCGGAACGCCTCGATACCTTGATCGGCTCGCAGCGGCATTTTTTGCGTGATGTGTCGCATGAGCTGCGTTCCCCATTGGCACGCGTGCATGCCGCGCTGGGTCTGGCGCGACAAAGAACCGGCGATGTCATCACGCCCGAACTGGATCGTATTGAACGCGAAGCTGATTGCCTGAACGAACTGATCGGCCAGATCCTGTCCTTGTCGCGCCTGGAGACTGGCATGAATGCGCCCCGGCGCGAAGCGATTGATCTGGCGCAGTTGTTACAGGAAGTGGTCGAAGATTCGCACCTTGAAGCACACGCTAAAGAATGTGCGATTGAATTGGCGCCCCTACAACCGGCTACTGTAGAAGGCGATCCAGCACTGCTGCATAGTGCGATCGAAAACGTATTGCGCAATGCGATCCGACATACCGCCAGAGAATCCAGTGTAAGTGTGACGCTGGCCGTCCAACCCACTCACGATGGGAGCACCTGTGTCATTCAGATAGCTGATCACGGCCCTGGCGTCCCTGAACCGATGCTGCACAAAATCTTCGAACCCTTCGTTCGGGTCAGCGAGGCACGCGACCGCGAAAGCGGTGGCTATGGTCTGGGCCTGGCAATTGCTCACCGCGCAATCCTTGCACACCATGGTGAAATTCAGGCATGCAATCGCGCAACCGGGGGGCTGGCAGTGACTATCCGCTTGCCTTCAAAATCGAAGTAAATTCAGAGAAACCATTCAGTCTGCAACACCTATACAGAAATGGCTCCTTTCGGAGCCATTTTTTATTGTAACGTTGCTTGTTAAGCCTGAGTGCTCACCACGTTACCCGAGGACGTCGCACCCTGTAGATTTTGCGATAACGCTTGCAAGAAACCAGTCAGCGATGCATTGCTGCCCGTCGCACCATCGGCTGCCAGTAAGTTTTGAAAGCTTTGCTGTAGCGAAGAGGAGGCGGAATCTGCTGCCGTCGTGCTGCCTGTCGTCGCATCAGTGGACGCAGCAGCTGGACTGGATGAAGATATTTGCTGGATAAGATTTTGCAGACTGCTTTCCATCTTGCCCAAGCCGCCACCGTGATGCCCGTGATGGCCTTTTCCGGAAGCGCCTGAAACCGCCGACGCCGCGCTGCTTCCGTCACGATCACCATCACTGTCAGTGCCACTATTTGAAGCGGCCGTTTGGCCGCTATTCTGGGATTGCAAGGATGCAAACAGGTTTTGCATGAACGCAGCCAATGCCTGCTGGGGATCTTGCGTAGAAGCAGTTGTACTATTCGGGTCGGAGGCCGTGCTGGTGCCGGCCGCGCTGCTGGATGTACCTGGTGTTACACCAATCTGGGCCAATGCCTGGTTAATGGCGGATGCAAACCGCCCGCCATTTCCTCCAGCTCTGGACACGCCGCTTCCATCATTATCGCCATCGCTATCAGAGCCTTGAGACGTAACCTGCGAAATACCAGAAAACTGAATATTGGAGATTGCGGGATTGCTGCCGATACTACTGATGGACATGTCATGCTCCTTGGTCTGGGTTTAAGTATGATTGCTTCCTGATTTTAATAACGAGCTTAAACCGGTGTTCTGAATGGCTGATATCATCAAGAATCTGTAAATTTGTGTAAATTTTGGTATAAATCCCTAGTTTCGTAATGATCGCATTTCAGTCTGGTTACAAAAATATTCAACAGGGATACTTGATCAAATGATGAATTCAGCCGCTCTCCCTTGTACAATCAGCGATCATGCTCACTGAACGCGCCCAAATCCTGCTCAAAACCCTAGTCGAACGCTATGTGGCGGAAGGCCAGCCGGTGGGTTCACGTACGCTGTCCAAGTATTCCGCGCTGGATTTAAGCCCGGCTTCCATCCGCAATGTCATGGCCGATCTGGAGGACATGGGTCTGGTGACCAGCCCGCACACATCGGCAGGACGCGTCCCCACTGCACTGGGCTATCGTTTTTTCGTGGATTCGCTGCTCACCATCCAGCCACTCAATAGTGTCGAAATGAACCAGTTGGAAGAACAGTTGCATGCAGACGATCCGCAACGACTGGCCTCAAACGCATCACAACTGTTGTCTGACCTGACCCGTTTTGCCGGGGTAGTGCTGGTCCCGGGACGGCGCAGCACGGCATTCCGCCAGCTTGAATTCATCAATCTGTCGGAAAAACGCATTCTGCTCATTATCATTACTGCAGACGGCGAAGTGCAGAATCGCGTACTTATTACCGACCGCGCCTACTCCCCATCGGAACTGACCCGCGCAGCCAACTTCCTAAACCAGAACTACGCCGGCAAAACCTTTGCCGACGTGCGCCGTCTGATGGAGGACGAACTGCAGCAGTTACACCAAGACATTAACGGCCTGATGAATCTGGCACTCACCGCCGGCAGCGCCGCCCTCGCGCCCAACCGCGACGATCTGGTCATGTCCGGCGGCCACAACCTGCTCAAGGTCAACGAGTTGTCCTCCAACATGGAGCGGTTGCGCAAACTGTTCGACATGTTTGAGCAAAAAACCTCGTTGATGCAGCTGCTGGACATCAGCCAGCGCGCACATGGCGTGCAGATATTTATCGGCGGCGAATCCGAAGTAGACCCACTAGATGGCTGCAGCGTGGTCACCGCCCCTTACAAGGTGAACGGCGAAATCGTCGGCACGCTCGGCGTGGTCGGCCCCACCCGAATGGCCTACGAGCGCATCATCCCGATTGTGGACATCACCGCCAAGCTGCTCTCCAGCGCCTTGTCATTTCATTAACAGGCGACGTTAACGTTGCACAATCCGGGAAACCTCAAGCCGTCATGCCGCGTTACCTGACCGAACCAGCCCACACCCATGGCAATGTTGCCAAAACCGGCATCCTGCTGATCAACCTGGGCACGCCGGATGCCCCGACCAAACAGGCACTCAGACCCTACCTGAAGGAATTCCTGTCCGACCCGCGCGTGGTGGAAATCCCGCGTGCTATCTGGTGGCTGATTCTGAACGGCGTGATTCTCACCACCCGCCCAAAAAAATCCGCCGCCAAATACGCTGCCATCTGGACCAGCGAAGGCTCGCCGCTACGCTTTCACACCGAAAAACAGGCCAAGCTGCTTAAAGGCTGGCTGGGCGAGCGCATCAAATCGCCCTTTGTGGTGGATTACGCCATGCGTTACGGCAACCCATCGGTGGCCAGCGCCATGACCCGGCTCAGCGAGCAAGGCTGCGACCGCATTCTGGCACTGCCGATGTATCCACAATACGCTGCCAGCAGCACCGCCACCGCGTTTGATGCGGTGTATCAAATCCTGCAGACCAAACGCAACCAGCCAGCGCTGCGCACGGTGCGCCATTATCATGACGATCCCGGTTACATCGCCGCGCTGGCTGCCAATGTGCACGAATACTGGATGCGTAACGGACGTCCGGAAATGCTGGTCATGAGCTTTCACGGTGTGCCGCGCTACACGCTGGAAAAAGGCGATCCATACCATTGCGAATGCCAGAAAACCGCGCGCCTGCTGGCGGAAGCGCTCGGACTCGCGAAAACCCAGTATCAGCTTACCTTCCAGTCGCGCTTCGGCCGTGCCGAGTGGATCAAGCCCTACACCGCTGCCACCCTAGAAGAACTGGGCCGCGCCAAAACAAAACGCGTGGATGTGGTCTGCCCCGGCTTTGTTGCCGACTGCCTGGAAACGCTGGAAGAGATCGCCATGGAAGGAAAGCAGACTTTCCTGGGTGCAGGCGGCGGCGAATTCCATTACATCCCGGCACTCAACCAGCGTTCGGATTGGATCGAGGCACTTGGCGAACTTGCCCTGAATAATTTGCATGGCTGGGTATCACCGCAGTGGGATGCGGCCCAAGCGAAAATAAACGCCGAAAACAGCCGGCAGCTGGCGATCGCGCTAGGCGCACCGAAATAAATCGGCAGGTATTACCTCCCGCAGCGGGCAGGAACTCCTGGGCATCGGCGTTCGCTAAACATTGAATTCAGAAGGTTGATGATCTGCTATAAAACGGCCCACTGTGTCCGCTGGCATGGGGCGACTCAAGTAGTATCCTTGAATCATGTCGCAATGATGGGTGCGTAAAAACCGCAGTTGCTCGGCTGTTTCAACGCCTTCGGCGACCACCTCCAATCCCAATTTATGGCCCAGCGAAATACTGGCTTCTGCGATCGCCTGAACGTTGCCGTCACGATGTAAATCCTGCACAAAAGCCCTGTCTATCTTCAGCACATCCAGGGGAAAACGCTTCAAATACGCGAGTGAGGAATACCCTGTACCAAAATCATCTATCGCGAGGCGCACCCCCAGTGCGTCCAGTGCTGCCAGAATTTCGCCTGCCATCTGTACATCCTGCATTGCCGTTGATTCGGTGATCTCGATTTCCAGGTGCTCGGGAGGCATTTTTTCCTCCACAAGAATCTGTCGCACCATTTCTACCAAGGCCTGGTCGCCAAACTGCCGGGTCGATACGTTGACTGATATGCGAAATGGCATCTGGCCAGCTTCGCGGCATTTCCGATAGTGCGCACAAGCAGCACGCAATACCCAAGCCCCAACGGGCACGATTAATCCAGTTTCTTCCAGCAAGGGAACGAAATCGGCTGGGGAGATTAAACCTTTATCGGGATTCTGCCAGCGCAGCAAAGCCTCAAAACCCACTATACGGCCACTGTTAATTTGCATTTGTGGCTGATAATACAGCTGAAATTCATTACGGGTCAGCGCCCGCCTTAGCCCTGTTTCCAGCGCCAGCAATTCCTGTCCACGCACATTCATGTCCGGGGTATAAAACTGGTATTGGTTCCGACCTCGACCCTTGGCACGATACATGGCTGCGTCGGCGTTTTTCAGTAAGGTCTCGGAATCTTCGCCATCGTTTGGATAGATGGCGATGCCAATGCTGAAGCCTATATAAACATCCTGGCCGGCGACCGTAATCGGCATTTCAAAAATCGCGCTTAACTCATGGACAGTCAACATGATGTTGTCTACCGAATTAAGCTCGCCCATGACAATGGTGAATTCGTCACCACCATACCGGGCCACCGTGTCATTTGATCGCAGACAACCAAGCAGACGCTGGGCCACACTGCATAGCAAGGTATCTCCCACTGCATGGCCCAAACTGTCGTTCACTCGTTTAAAGTTATCGATATCGAGAAGCAGGACTGCAGCAAGTGTTTTTTTGCGCGCTGCCCTCATCAACTCGGTAATCAGGTGATCCTGCAACAGCACCCGATTGGGTAGTCCAGTCAGCGCATCGTGGGTTGCCTGACGCTGCAACTCCTGCTCAAAACGTTTGCGCTCGGTCATATCCCGCGCGATGGTCGAAAAAGATTCCACCTCACCGTCAGCGCCTTTGTGCGAAAGCACCACTTGGGAAACCGGTATCTCGCGCCCGTCTGCACTCAGTACGGCAGTTTCTCCCTGCCACACACCGTCGCGACGCGCCACAGGAATGGCTTCGAATAACAGACGCTGCACCGCCCATTCCGGGTGGCTGTCGGACAGGCTCCAGTCACCCACCTCATCCGTTTCCATGATCCCCAGCATGTGCCGTCCTGCCTGATTGAGGTAACGCAAATGTCCGTCATCACGCAGAATTGCGACAAAGTCTGTGGTTGCCTCAAGGATTGCAAGCAGGCGTGCCCGCGCTTCTTCGACTTGAACCCGGTCTGTCACATCGCGCCCGGTGGATACGAAATGCGTAATCTGGAGATGTTCGTCAAACAGCGGTGCAATGATTTTCTCTTCGTAAAACTGCGAGCCGTCCTTGCGCCGGTTGATCAGCGTCTCCTGAAAAATATTACCAGCCAGTATGGTTTCCCACATGCGTTTATCATCCAGCCAGTTGGCCTTGATCAAAGCCGGTGTATTGCCGATGGCCTCGGCCGCGGAATAGCCGGTCAATTTTTCAAAGGCCGGGTTCACGTACTGGATAATGCCCTCTGGATCGGTAATGTATACGCTATCCGCGGTCTGCTCGATGACGCGCGACAGTTTGCGCAAGGTTTGTTCGGCTTCCCGCCCTTCCCGACGCGTGTAGGCCTCTGCCAACTCGCGCCGTACAGCCGGCACCAGCCGTGACAGATTGCCCTTCATCACGTAATCCTGGGCACCGGCTTTCATGCCATCTACAGCCACATCCTCACCGATGGTGCCGGAAACAAAAATGAATGGGATATCAGCGTCATGCTGCCTGAGAATAGCCAGCGCCCGTGCTCCGTTGAAACGTGGCATGGTGTAATCCGAAAAAACGATATCCCAGGGTTGTTTCAATGCGCTGAGCAGATCCTGTTCGGTATCTACGCGTTGCCAAAATAGATTGAACCCGGCCGTTTGCAGGCAATCGACCAGCAACAAGGCGTCATTTTCAGAATCCTCGATGAACAGCGCCCGCAACCCATCTTCGAAATCAGGTATGCGTGTCGCATTCACATCTGAAACCGTATTCATTATTGTCCTCTCTCAATCTGGACGAGCTATTTTTGTATGATTTTATGCAGGTGGAGATTCATTGAGTAATAACCAATATAGGCCAAGCTGGCCGGCTGCTCGTACAAACTCATCAAAATCAACCGGTTTGCGAACATAACTGTTGGCACCCAGCGTATAGCCTTTAAGCCGGTCTTCATCCTCGGTGGATGAGGTCAAAATGACGACGGGGAGCAGTTGCGTACGCGTATCGGCTCGAATACGGCGCAGCACTTCCAGACCATCTATTTTAGGCAGCTTGAGGTCCAGCAACACCACGGCGGGCAGTTTTTGCGCATCTCGACCCGCATGCGCGCCTGTAGCGAACAGGTAATCCAGTGCCTCCACTCCATTACGCGCAACAATCACGACATTGCCGATTTTGTTACTTTTCAGCGCATGAATCGTGAGCGCCTCGTCATCCGGGTTATCCTCTACAAGCAAAATAGGTTTATCGCTCATCATGATGCTTCAGACTCCAAAGTAAAGTAGAAAACCGTACCCTGATTTACCGCACTTTCCGCCCAGATACGACCCCCATGCTTATGGATGATGCGTTGCACGGTAGCCAAACCGATGCCGGTACCAGGAAACTCGCTTGTATCGTGTAAACGCTGGAATACGCCAAACAGCTTGGCCGCATAGGCCATATCGAAACCTGCGCCATTGTCGCGCACAAAATAAACCGGGATATCCCGCTGTCTGTCCATACCTACTTCAATTCTGGCGTCCGTACATTTTCCGGTAAATTTCCACGCGTTGCTCAGCAGGTTGTCCAGTGCAATGCGGAGCAGCCGCCTGTCGCCTAGTGCGGTAAGTCCGGGGCTGACCACAAACTGTACTGTCCGGTCAGCAGCTTGCTTGGTTTGCTCGTCCGCCACCTCTGTTGCCAAAGCGGTTAAATCGACTGTTTCTCGCGTCAGATCGGCACGCGAAACACGCGATAATTTGAGCAAGTCGTCAATGAGCATTCCCATATGCTGTGCTGCACGCCTCACCCGCTCCAGACGATCGCGACCCACCTCATCAAGACGATCGGCATAATCGGAAAGCAGTATTCGGCTAAATCCATCGATGGCCCTGAGTGGCGAACGCAAGTCATGGGATACCGAATAGCTGAAGGCCTCCAACTCATGGTTAATGATTTCCAGCTCGGTGGAGCGACTCCGCAAGCTGGCATTGAGCTGCTGCAACTGGCTTTCAATTGCCTTGCGTTCGGTAATGTCTTCCAGCATGCCGTCGAAATAAACTTTTCCTTCCGGCGTTTCTTTTTTTACCGCTGAAATAGCTGCCCAGAACACGCGCCCGGTCATCGTGATCATTTCACATTCCACGCTAGCAACAGTACCCTGATTGACGATTAGCTCGTTCAGCTGCCGGCGGCTGTCTGCATTTCGATAGATGGAGCGTGCCGGGAAGGTCAAAAAACGCTCCGCTGAAACGGCTTCGAACATCGCCAGCATGGCTGGATTGGCTTCCAGAAAACGCCCGTCCACACCGGCTTCACTGCGATATATGCCGACTGGTAAATTATTGACCAGATCTTGATAACGGGCCTGCGTCTCTTCACGCAAACGTTCTGCCTGTCTGCGCTCGGTGATATCCCGAATAATGGCCGTCACCGCCATGCCCTGCGGGGTATCCAACGGGCTTAAGCTGATTTCGATCGGGAAATTACTACCGTCTTTGCGCCGCCCGTGTAAATCCAGCCCCACCCCCATGGCACGCGCCTGCGGATGGCGATAGAACTCCGCGCGATGCTCGCCATGCCGTTCACGAAGATATTCAGGCACCAGCATCTCCACAGGTTGCTCCAGCAATTCATCGCGCGTGTAGCCGAAATATTTTTCCGCCTGTGCATTGGCCAAAGTAATCCGGCCGCTGCCATTAACGATCAAAATGGCGTCCGGAGCGGATTCCAGCACGGCTTGAAAACGCGCCTCACTGGCATGGGCAACAGCTTCAGCCCAGCGCCTGCGCGAGCTATAGAAAGCAACGAACCAGGCAGCAATGGCAAATGCCAAAACCAGTATTACAAATACAATCAACAATCGCCTGGTCAGGCCTGCAGTTTGCGCATTGAGGGCCGCTGTGGGCACCTGTGCGACCAGTATCCAGTATTCAGACTTTATTGGCCCGGCTACCCCACTGATATTACTACTGCCAATAGGCTGATACGGAATGATTTTGGCATACGAATACAAGCCTTGCCCGGTCAGAAACTGGCCCTCTTGCGCGCCATTTTCGATCGCTTTCCATGCATTGGCATCCCGTATGCCTAAACGTTTATCCTTGCGCTCAGGCAACATGAATCCCCATTCATCTTCGCGATGAGGACCCAGCAACCAGTAACCATCCGAGTTGAGTAGCCAGATATGCTCCGCTACTTGTTTGGATTTTGAAATGGTCAAAATGCGATTGATCAGGCGCTGGGCCAGATAGTTCACCACAACGACACCGGTTCGATGACCTTGCTGATCGAAAATAGGTGTCCCGAAACGAATAACCGGTTTGAAAGGGCGCTGGATACGATTGCGTTCGAGGTTCAGATCCAGCGGTGAAACATAAATTTCGTTGCGCGCCAGTTCAAGTGTCTTCGATACATAGTAGCGATGGGATTTGTTTTGCAAGTCACGCGATGGGACGATGTAGGCATGATCATTTTTATAGTCGATACGGATGATCTCCTGACCGTGCGTATCCAGAAAGCGTATTTGATCGTAAATACCTTTGCGTTGTGCAAAAGCAAGAAAATTGCTGGCCAGTTCTTCCTGCCCCTGTAACGCCCCGGTTGAGGCTGACTGGTGGCTGGAAACCCGATCAGCCAGATACAGCAAGTCTGATTGAATGGTGGCCAGCCCCATCTTGCTGGCCAAACGCGATAACTCCACGGCCTGGCGCTCCGTTGCTTCGGTCATTGCACGAAGACTTTGAACCTGTACTGCATAGAAAGCCAAAATACCCGCTGCGACTATCACAGTCAGTGCCATCCATACAGCCAGAAAACGCCTGTAGGCGAATTGTGCCCGCTGCTGCCCGGTGTTCCGCTCGATCATAGGATATGACACCTATTTATTCTTGCTGGTGTGAGAGGTTTGTTGCAAGTCCTTATTTATTAACGGTACATCCTGAGAATACTTTAGTATATCTGTCGAGTATTTCAATCACAAAAGAATCAGAACTCGTTCTTCAAAGCGATATCGATTTTTTGAGTTTCAACCACCTGAAAACACTGCTCGCGCGCCACATAGTCCCATCGTTCGATCACAGCCTCGCGACGCGATGATGCCTGTTCATTGTAACGAATCAGGTTCACCGAGTTACCGGCTTCATGACGCACTCGTGATGAAATCGCAGTGCCGGCCTGAATTGCCCATAAGCTGCGTGGTAAGTCAGCAATTTTTTGATGTAATGCCAGCACGTAGGGAAGGTGGATATGCCCGCCGAGAATGATATCAGCCCCCGCCTTGGCCCAACGCTGTATGGCTTCCAAATGCCCATGCAAAAGATTGGTTTCATCCTGCGCCCGTATTACTGCAACCGGTTGATGAGTGACGACAACGCGTAACTGGGTTGGGTTTGCCTGTTCAAGCCGATTGGCAACACGCTCGATCTGCTCACTGGATATTTCGCCATCCGTGTGACGGTAAAAGCGCGTCGTGTTCAATGTGATCACCAGCAATTGCCGGGATTCGAATACCGGTTCCAGCTCGATACCAAACTCTCTGCTGTAATTTGCATACGGGTAAAACAATCGGGCTGCCACATTGAACAGCGGAATATCGTGGTTGCCGGGAATGGCCAGTATCGTGGCCACCCCCAATCGGTCGACAAATGCACGCGCCGCTCGAAACTGTTTGCGCCTTGCGCGCTGAGTAATATCACCCGACAGCACCACAAGATCGGGCATCTGCTCGCGGGCAAGCCGCACCAATGCCTCAACAACCGGAGGCTGCTCGGTACCGAAATGCGTATCGGATATTTGTAGCAGCACGCTCATGACTGCTCACTCACAGACAAATCAGGTTCCGGTTTTAGTAAATACAGAAACTCCGGGGCCACGCGAAATTCGATGGGTGACTGCAGCCATATGATCTCGCCATCCGTCGCAATTTTCACGCGGCGGCTACCATACGGCAACGCAGGTGTGACGCTGATATGTTTGAAGGCAAAGTGGGAAACACTTTCTGCATCGCCCAATTGCCCGAAAGCCCCTCGCGCCAATAGCCAGAGCATAGTCAGGTTACCCACAGGGCGCAAGGATATGGCGGCGAGCAGCCCTTGCTCCAGCAGATAGGACTGTGGAATACCTATCTGTTCGAGTTGCAGCCGGTTGTTACCTACAAATAATGTCGGCGTGCGCACCATTCGTGTTTCACCGCGATATTGGATACGCAAGCGCAATTGCCTGTGTTCATGCAGCAGAGAGATGAGTCCGGCCCAGAATGCCACCAATCGACTGCGTCCGAACTGCTGCTTGTAGGCCTCGCGATTTTCCAGCAACTGGGGATACAAACCCATGCTGGCATTGACCAGAAATATCCGATCATTGACTAATCCAACTTGAACTGGTTGAGCCCGAGCAGTGAGCAATAACCGCGTGGCTTCGGCGGTATCAGATGGAATTCCGTGGGTACGGCTGAAATAGTTGAAGGTGCCTTGCGGCAACACACCGAACGGACAACCACTGGGCAGCGTTGCCTGGGCAACTGCATTGAGTGTCCCGTCGCCACCCGCCGCAACGACTACACCACCGCTGGATTTGGCCTTCTCGACCGCCTGGTGTGCAAGAGAATGCAGACGGTCAGGATCGTCGACCAGGCTTATATGATGTTCACGCCCCGCCAGCGTCAAAATCTCCTCGATTATGGCACGCGTTTTTGCTGTGTCATTACTACCCGAGCCGACATTCAGCAAGATAAAAAATGGAGCATCAGGTTCAACCGAGACCGGAATCATGGATGGGAGCGAGATCCTTTGGATTTCAAGTCATGCAGAAATGATCTGAATTCGCATAACTCAGGTGACTGGGCACGACATAACAATTGCAAAACTGAGCACGGATTGAATATGGCTGCTCTCAAACATATGCACCTAATGAATCCGCTCTCATTCCTGAAAATACAAAGAGTATCGGCTCATTTCCTGGAAATTGATGTACGCAAACGCACGGTACGAGCAATCTCAGCCGCCGAAAATAAATACATATCGCTCGGACGCGTCACCAAGTTGGCTAAGCAGGGCTTATCGGCCCAGATAGAAAATGGTCGCGAAGGATGGGCAATTTGGTTTTGGATGTTATTAATTTCATAAATCTGGAGAAACACCATGCCACTTAAAAAAAGGGACTAGCAAAGCAACCGTCAGTAGCAATGTCAAAACCATGGTTCATGAGTGGGAGAAGGATGGCAAGATTGGTAACAGCCACCCCACCAGCAAGCAAAAAGCCGTCAAACAGGCGGTTGCAATTTCTTTGAAAAAAGCCGGGAAAAGCCGGAGCCAGAAACATTCCGACAAAAAATGACTCGATTATCAAGTTTGTTTCAATAGCAACGAGCCGAAGTACTCGCCCGTTGCTATTGGGTGTGGATCAAAGTTTGATCATTTCATCCGGCTGCATCACCATCAACCTGGCTTTCACACCCTGTTTGGTCAGCGCGGCCTTGAATTCGGCCGGTGTACCATCCAATACCGGGAAGGTGCCGTAGTGCATTGGCACTACCATGCGCGGATCGACCATTTTGGTCGCCAGCGCGGCGCGGTCCGGCCCCATGGTGAAGTGGTCGCCGATACATGCCAGCATCACATCCACTTTGTGAAAACGCGGGATAAGCGACATGTCACTGAACACGTCTGTATCACCGGTGTGATAAATCACTGGACCATTCTGGATGCTGATCAGGAAACCGCCCGGATTGCCGCCTCCGTGGATATCCTTGCCGTTTTCATCCAGCACTGTGGAACTGTGAATAGCCGGAATAAAAGCTACTTTCACCTCACCACCCAGCAGGGTTAATTCACCGCCAAAATTACCCTGAGTATCCAGACCTGCCTGCGCTTTTGGAAATCCGCCATAAGCAACCAGCGCCTTACCCAGATCAGATGTGCTGACCAGATGTGCGCCGGTTCTATTGGCGATCTCTATTGCATTCCCGACATGATCAAAATGGCCGTGGCTGATCAGAATCAGATCAACATGGGTGAGTGCCGCCAGATCGGCTTTGCCATTTTTATTGGCGGGATTGGTAATCCACGGATCAATCAGCAGCACTTTGCCGCTGGGTGTGGTGATCTTGAAGGCAGAATGACCGTACCAGGTCAGCTCGGTTTGCCCGGCCCATGCCGCACTTACTCCAACAACCATACTGAATATAAAAATTAACAATACTTTGGTTGCTTTCATTTTGACGTCTCCTTACGTTGATACACCACGAAATCGTAGTCCAATGCGCTGACCTCATCGTGTCGCGGATCACGGCTGAACTCTTCCCAATCGGCGCGTTCGAATTGTGGGAACCACGCATCGCCAATGAATTCCGCCTGTATCTCGGTCAGATAAAGCCGGTCTGCCAGCGGTAATGCCTGTTCGTAGAGTTGCGCACCGCCGATAAAGAATACCTCGGTGTCATTGGCACTGGCGGTCAATGCGTCCGGGATGGAGTTCGCTACCAGGCAACCGGCAGGTGCTGTGTAGGCAGAACGCGAGATGATCACGGTGGTACGACCCGGCAACGGGCGCCCGATGGATTCAAAAGTTTTGCGTCCCATCAAAATGTGATGCCCCATGGTGAGCGCTTTGAAATGCTTGAGTTCTTCCGGCAGACGCCAGGGCAGCGTATTGTTAATGCCGATGACACGATTTTTTGCCAGGGCAGCAATAAGCGCGATGCGGGGCTTGGGATGGGGCATGTTTTCTCCTGATTTTGTTGCATTATATCCAGGCGTTGGTAGTAAAGAATCGCGTGAATGCGCCGTAATGTATAAAGCTCGTCCAACGAAACCACATGACGATTGAACAACGACCATGCTAAACCTGATTATTTCCACCATCGCTTTCTTTATTGCCGCTTGGTGGCTTAACCGCTACCTGGATGACATGGAAATCGGCAAGGGCATGACGCGTGGCATGCTGGTATTCGTACTGGCCTCGGTTGTATCGTGGGGGACCGGCTCGGTAGTGAACTGGACTCAGGTCAAAATAGAAGGTCCGCAGCCGCCGTCACTAGCTTCCGGCGATTTGACGCAAATCCTCAAGGCAGTCCAACAGGCACAAATGCCAATGCAACCGTAGCCCTTAATGCGACAAACCCGGAAACAGCGCCAATAGCCCATCCGCCATAAACTGCACCGCCATTGCGGCGAGGATCAGCCCCATCACCCGCGTGGCGATGTTGAGACCAGCAGTGCCGAGGCGTTCGCCAATCGGTTCAGCCAATCGCAACACCAGCCAGACGATTACTCCGATCCCAATGAGCCCAACACTAAACGCCAGCTTTTCCGGCCAATTTCCCGCCTGATGGGCGTCAACAATGGCCAGACTGATCGCCCCCGGCCCCGCCAGCAGCGGAATGGCCAACGGCACCACGGCAATGTCATTCTTGGATTCGGCTTCGGTTTGTTCGGCGTCGGTCTGCCGCGCCGGGCTGGTTCGGGCATGAAACATGGCGATTGCAATCAGCAATACCAATAGTCCGCCGGCGATACGAAATGCCGGGAGGCCGATACCGAAAAAAGAGAGTAAGGAATCACCGACCCACACGGTAAGAATCAGAATTACTGCCACTGCGATGGCCGCCTTGGCCGCGGTCTGGTGCATTTCCTGCGGACGCCGATCCGCAGTCAGGCTGAGGTAGATCGGGATGGCACCGAGCGGGTTCAGAATGGCGAAAATACCCACCAGGTATTTGATTTGCTCGGCCCAATGAAGAAACATCGTCGCAGTCTCCCGTAGCGGTGCTATACCGCGACCGATGCCTTGATCGCCGGATGAGGATCGTAGCCTTGCAGTTCGAAATCCTCGAACCTGAAGGCAAACAAGTCACTCACAGCAGGATTCAGTTGCATGACCGGCAACACACGAGGCGTACGCGAGAGCTGTTCACGGGCCTGTTCCAAATGGTTCGAATACAGATGTGCGTCACCCAGGGTATGCACGAAGTCACCGGGTTTGAGTCCGCTCACCTGCGCCATCATCAGGGTAAGCAACGCATAGCTGGCAATGTTGAACGGCACGCCCAGAAAAATATCGGCGCTGCGCTGGTATAACTGGCAGCTTAACTTGCCATCGGCGACATAGAACTGGAAAAAAGCATGACAAGGCGCCAACGCCATTTTGTCCAGATCGGCTACATTCCATGCGGACACAATGATGCGACGGGAATCCGGATTGTGTTTGAGATCATCCAACACGCGCGCGATCTGGTCGATATGGCCGCCATCCGGCCTGGGCCAGTTACGCCACTGGTGGCCATAGACCGGGCCCAGGTCACCGTTCTCGTCGGCCCATTCATCCCAGATGCGAACACCATTTTCCTTCAAGTAGCGGGTATTAGTGTCGCCCTGCAGGAACCATAGCAGTTCGTGGATGATGGAGCGCAAATGACATTTCTTGGTCGTCACCAGCGGAAAACCCTGGCTCAGATCAAAGCGCATCTGGTAACCGAACACCGAAATAGTGCCGGTACCGGTGCGGTCGGATTTTTGGGTGCCATGGTCGAGCACGTGACGCATCAGGTCGAGGTATTGGTGCATGATGTTAGCGTATCAGGTTAAATTGGATTTCATTAAATGATCAATGGATTTCTGCAAAACTATCTGCTTGTAGCACGGAAGGGTGCATTATCCCGCAATTTCAACTGCAACAGGCAAACACGAGTTTCAGCGATGGGCGGCACCGAGCAGCGCATCCAGTTCATCCGCTGGCAGCGCGGGGCTAATCACAAACCCCTGGATCAGGTCGCATCCAAGCTGCTCCAGTTTGATCCGCTGGGCTTCGGTTTCAACGCCCTCTGCCACCACCTCCAGATCAAGGCCATGCGCTAGCCCAATAATGGCTGAAACGATCGCCTCACTTTGGGTGTTTTCGACGATATCGGTCACAAAGCTGCGATCTATTTTCAGGCTGTCGATGGGCAAATGGCGCAAATAGCTGAAACTGGAATACCCTGTGCCGAAATCATCCAGCGTAAGCCGCACGCCCAGTGTGCTCAAGTCATTCAGTTTCGCAATGGAACTACTCATATCGCCGATCAGTGCTGTTTCAGTAATTTCAAGTTCCAGTAAATTAGCCGGCAAATGATTCTCGAACAGTATCTGACGTACATACGCAACCAGGTCTTTACTGGAAAAATGCAATGCCGACAAATTGACGGCGACCGTCAACGACTGGCCCGCATCCCGCCAGGCCGCCGCTTGGGCGCAGGCCGCGGCGATCGCCCATTCACCCACGGGGACGATCAACCCTACCTCCTCTGCCATGGCGATGAAATCCTTGGGTGAAATCATCCCGTATTCGGGATGCTGCCAGCGCAACAGGGATTCGACCGAACGGGTTTCACCATTATCCAGCCGGAATTTTGGCTGATAGTGGAGTACCAGTTCATTCCGTTCCAACGCACGATGCAGGGAAGCTTCCAGCGCCAGCCGGTGGGATGCCTGCTCGAACATGCCTGAACTGTAGTAACTGATGCATTCACCGTCATTGCCGCTGCCGCGGTTGAGTGCTGTCGCGGCGTTGCGCAACAGGCTTTCGGCATCGGCACCATCGGACGGGTAAAAAGTTACGCCCGCACAGGCTTTGATAAAGACTTCTCTGTCTTCCACAGCAAACGGAGTCTGAAATGTTTCAATCAGTTGCTGAACCCGGCGTGCTGCCTCATCCGGGTAGATCAGATTGGACAGGACAACCAGAAATTTGTCGCTATCCGGTCGCGCCAGGGTGTCTTCGCTATGCATCAGTGGCTGCAGGCGTAGCACAACCTGTTGCAATACCTGATTACCTCCCGCGTGACCAAAATTGTCATTGACCGCCTTGAAACGTTTGAGATTGAGTTGCACCACCCCAACCAGGCGATGGCGTCGTTCGGCCTCGTTGAGAGCCGAACGCAACCGATCTGTCGCCAGCACTTGATTAGGAAGATCGGTCAGGCTGTCATGCGTGGCCAGATGAGCAAGCCGGGCTTCCTGTTGTTTACGTTCTGTAATATCGTAAGCGGTACCAAGCCCGGCTTGCCGGCCTTCATATGTAATGGGGCCCGCTGTGAAATCCAGCCAGCGGATTTCACCGGGGCGGGTCAGGATCGGAAATTCATAGCGGCTGGGGACTTCTTGTCCGGCCATTCTGGCACTGGCCCGCACTTGCGCCAATTCACGATAATCCGGATGTACCAGACTCCAGGATGGCATATTGCGTAATTCTGCTGCGCTATAACCGCTGATTCTCTCAGCTTCCGGATTCGCATAGACAATATAATCACCCTGATAGATAAAAATTGCCGCCGCTGTGGTTTCAGTCAGGGTACGAAACTTGACTTCACTCGCCTGCAGCGTCTCGCGCGCTTCCTGATGACGCTGCACTTCGCTACGCAGCTGTTCGGTGCTTGAGCGTATGGTCTGCTCAAGTTCCACCTGATTTTTACGGCGACGGATTGCATTCATCCGGATCAGATAAGCCGTAAATAACAACATGGCAAGCATCAGCGCAGCATTGACCAGGATGATCGTCGAAAAGGTGCGCTGCGACTGGTTGCGCTCTTGCTGGAATTGCTCGAGCCGCAATTGCTCTTCGCTTTGAAAATCCTGCAAATCCTGTTGTATGGCGATTAGTCCGGCCTGTGTGACGGGCAGCGCAGTGGCTGCATCGGGTGAAGCATCCAGTTGAGCGATATGCGACCATATTTGTTGTTGTAATCGAATAATTTTCCCATAGCGCTCCGGTGTGGTGCGCATCAGCAAACCAAACTCTCGGAGTGCGTCTTCAGTGTGTTGAATATCCTGCTGATAACGCTTCAGTGCCTGTGTATTGGTGTGATGCCGATACGCCACATGATCGACCTCGAGTTGCTGGAGTTGTGTCCACAGCTGTTCGCTATGGTACAGCGCACGATAAGCTGTGTTCACGCGTCGATCTGCCAATTGATTATTCAGATGTTCCCGATAAAGCAGCCCGGCCATCACAAGCGCCAGGCCAGCCAGGAAAAGGACGATACGTACAAGCCGCGACTGGGTATCCATGGGTTTACAGCAAGTGACGTTCAAGATTGGCGCCAATGGCAACAGCCATTTGCAGCCATTGCGCGGCAAGATCGCCAGGCAAATTCTCCCTCAGGGTATCGCCAAACAGTGTCAGCCAGCGTTCGAGTACTGCCGGCGTCAGCCCCAGCGGCCGATGCCGACCAAGCATGTCGAATTGGCGTGGCTGTTGCAGGGTGCCGCCCATTGCTGTCCACCAGAAATCGGCAATGTGCGTTTCATGTTCGGTAAAATCGTCGATGCCGTCAAAGTATGAATGCAATACCGGATCTGTCCGGAGTCCGGCATAGAATGCATGTATCACCTGATCGACACGACTACGGCCGATTTTTTCACAAAGCGGCTCAATTTTTCGGCGTGGAGAAAATTCGCCAGTCTGCATCAATCAATCCTTGCAATGGTTGATATTGGCACTTGTAGGCCATCTTGCGGCTGTTTTCAATCCAGTAACCCAGATACACGTAAGGCAAGCTGAGACTGCGCGCCAGTTCGATTTGCCACAGTACGTTATACACACCAAAGCTGCGTTGTGGCAGGTCCGGATCAAAAAACGTATATACCGCTGACAAGCCATCCTCCACCTGATCAATCACACTGACCATGCGCAGTTGACCGGCTTCACGGAACTCCACCAGGTAGGTGTCCACATTGCTTTGCAGCAAAAAGTGCGCGTACTGGTCGCGATCATCATGATCCATGCCGCCACCGGCATGACGCGATGCCTGATAGCGTTGATACAGTTTGAAGTGCGCGGCATCGAAAAAGGGGCGGCGCGGTTCGGCCACCAGATTTGCATTGCGCTTGCCAATACGGCGCTGGGTACGGCCCGGGCTGAATTCATTCACCACTACGCGCACCGGTATGCATGCCTGGCATTGTCCGCATTGAGGACGGTAAGTGAACAGGCCACTGCGCCGGAACCCGGATTGAATCAACTGGCTATAGGCCATGTCATCGACCAGGTGTGCGGGCGTTACCACCTGCGAGCGCGCCGTTTGCTCTGCAAGGTAACTACACGGATACGGCGACGTCAGGTAAAACTGCAACCGTGCGAACGGCAGGTCATTCAATAAGGTCATGATCGAAGCGCCAGGGAGAGTGCACTGTCGGCAAGTTTATCAAGTTATTCAGTTGGGTGATAAACTCTGTGCGCGGAATTTCGCGTGCGCCGAAACGGGCCAGGTGTGCCGTATTCATTTGGCAATCGATGATGCCGAAATTCCAGCGTTGTAATTGCCGCACCAGATGGACGAAAGCAATTTTGGAGGCATCGGGTACCAGCGTGAACATGGATTCACCGTAAAATGCCCGCCCTAACGCAATCCCATACAAACCACCGGCCAGTCTGCCGTCTATCCAAGTCTCAATACTATGCGCCACGCCAATCTGGTGCAGTCGTGTATAAGCAGCGATCATTTCTTTACTGATCCAGGTACCTTCCTGGCCTGCGCGCGGTCTGGAACACCCCGTTATCACTTCTGCAAATGCGCTATCCACACGAATTTCAAACTGTCGTTTACGCAACACCTTGGCTAGCGAGCGTTGCACTACCAATTCTTGTGGAAACAGCACCATACGCGGATCCGGGCTCCACCACAAAATCGGCTCACCCGGGCTGTACCAGGGAAAAATGCCCTGGCTGTAGGCCAGGATTAATCGCTCAGGAGAAAGATCTGCACCCGCCGCCAATAATCCGGCAGGGTCGTGCAACGCATGCTGCACCGGCGGAAAATTGTCTGTAGTAGCGAGCCAGGTTAGCATATTCGATACGCGTTATATTTATGTCTTCAACGTCGAAAACAAAATTCAGCTCAGCAAGCGTGGTCGCTTATCAGCCACAACGCTCAATAAGTATTTTGTACTTCCGTCACCTGCGGAAAAGTGCGACGCACAATTTTCTCCACCACGTTTTTCAGGTCCAGCATTGAGTTGGGGCAACCCACGCAAGCACCTTTCAACCGCACTCGTACGACTGTACCGCTGATTTCTACCAGTTCCAGATCGCCGCCATCACGCAATAAAATGGCACGGGCTTCTTCCAGAACCTGCACCAGCGCGGCCTCGGTGAGCGGTGGGGCTTCTCCACTAGCCTGATAGGGGCGCAATTTTTCCAGGCGAGTCTGGCGTTGTGCAATACGTGCAGCCAATAACGGGTCACGATCCTCTAACTCATCAAGTTCGTCTTCGCTATACCAGCGTGTGTCGTCGAGTGCCATTTCGCGGTCACGCGCGGTGAGTTCCTCGGCGCTGAAACGTTTGATGGGGATAGGTTTGATAGCGTCAGTCATGCTAGCCCACCCATTTGCGCGCATTGCGGAACATCCGCAACCACGGGCCATCTTCGCCCCAGTCTTGCGGATGCCAGGAATGCTGGACCGTTCGGAACACCCGCTCCGGATGCGGCATCATCAGCGTAAACCGGCCATCGGCGGTGGTCACCCCTGTCAGGCCACCAGGCGAACCGTTTGGATTTGCCGGGTAGTCCTCGGTCACCCGTCCCTGATTATCAACGTAACGCAGCGTACCGATCACCTGTGCAAGATCACCACCCTGACTGAAATCAGCATAGCCTTCGCCATGCGAGACCACCACCGGCATGCGGCTACCGATCATGCCGTCGAACAGGATGGAGGGATTGTCCGGCACTTCAACCATGACAAAGCGCGCCTCGAACTGCTCGGACTGGTTACGGGTAAATTTTGGCCAGTGCTCAGCGCCAGGAATGATGGATTTGAGATTACTCATCATCTGGCAACCGTTGCATACGCCCAGCGCAAAGCTGTCGTCACGACTGAAAAAGGCTTCGAACTGATCGCGGGCGCGCTGGTTGAACAGGATGGATTTGGCCCAACCTTCGCCGGCGCCCAGCACGTCACCATAGGAGAAACCACCGCAGGCGGCAAAACCGCGGAAATCGGTCAGTGTCACGCGCCCGGCGATAATGTCGCTCATATGTACGTCCACTGCGGTAAAACCGGCGCGGTCGAAGGCGGCGGCCATTTCCACTTCGCCGTTGACGCCCTGCTCGCGCAGTATGGCGATATACGGCTTGTTTCCACCGATAAAAGGGGCGGTAATGTTGTCGTTGAGGTCGAAGCTTAACTTTGCCGATAGTCCCGGGTTAGCGCCATCCCGCAGTTGCGCATATTCGCTTTCGGCACAGACCGGATTGTCGCGCAAACGCTGAATTCCGTAGCTGGTTTCACTCCACGTACGTTGCAATTCCGGGCGGCTGAAATCAAGAATGGTTTTTTCATTGCGCACGATTTCCACGCGGTCGCGATCATTGGTCCGGCCGATAATATGAAATTCGGAACGCAGGCCGGCCGCAATGAAAATCTGCATCACCTCGGCGGTATACTCACGTTTCACTTGCAGCACTGCACCCAGTTCCTCGTTGAACAACACACCAAATGCGCGCGGACTGTATCCGGTTTCCTCAGTGATCAGTTCCTCGTCTTCATCCGCACCTTCTTCCTCAATCTGCACGCGGAAGCGATCCTGGCACAATTCGTCCACATCTACTGTAATGCCGCAGTGGCCAGCAAAAGCCATTTCGCACAATGCTGCCCACAGGCCGCCGTCGGAACGATCATGGTAGGCCAGCAAGCGGCCAGCGGCATTAAGCGCCTGCACGGTTTCGAAAAACGCCTTGAACTGGCCGGGGTGATCGAGGTCCGGACAGCGCTCGCCTATCTGCTTGTAAACCTGTGCCAATGCCGAGCCGCCCAAGCGATTGCGGCCGCAACCGAGGTCGATCAGGACGAGATCGGTATCGCCCTGATCGGTACGCAGCTGCGGCGTCAGCGTGGCGCGCACATCAGGGCTGGGTGCGAAAGCGGAAATGATCAGTGACAATGGTGCGGTGACGGATTTATGCGCGCCGTCCATCTCCCACACGCTGCGCATGGACAACGAATCCTTGCCCACCGGAATGCTGATACCCAGTGCGGGGCATAATTCCAGCCCCACCGCTTTGACTGTATCGTAGAGCGCGGCATCCTCACCCGGGAAACCGGCAGCTGCCATCCAGTTGGCGGAGAGCTTCACATCACCGATTTTTTCCACACGCGCAGCAGCCAGATTGGTTAGCGCTTCACCCACCGCCATGCGCCCGGAGGCGGCGGCATTGATCAATGCCAGCGGGGTGCGTTCGCCCACGGCAAAGGCCTCGCCGCGCACAGTGGCGAAACCCATGGTGGTCACCGCCACGTCTGCCACCGGTACCTGCCAGGGCCCGACTAACTGGTCGCGTGCGGTGTAGCCACCCACGCTGCGGTCTCCAATGGTGATGAGAAAGGACTTGGATGCCACGCTAGGTAGCTGCAATACGCGCAATGCAGCCTCCTCCAGATCGATATCATCGGTGTTCAAAGCGGGCAAGCTGCGCACCACCCGCTGCACATCACGCGTCATTCGCGGCGGCTTGCCCAACAGCACGGACATGTCCATGTCCACCGGTATCGTGCTCAGCAGATTATCTTCCACCTTCAGATTGCGTTCCTCGGTGGCAATGCCGATCACGGCGAACGGGCAGCGCTCGCGCTCACACATGGCACTGAAAGCATTGAGACTTTCCGGCGCAATAGCCAGCACATAGCGTTCCTGCGATTCGTTTGACCATATTTCACGCGGCGCCATACCGGATTCTTCCAGCGGAATATCGCGCAATTGAAAACGAGCGCCACGGTCAGCGCCATCCACCAGTTCCGGCATAGCATTGGAAACGCCACCTGCACCCACATCGTGGATGGATAGAATAGGATTGGCATCGCCCAGTTGCCAGCAGCGATCGATCACCTCCTGGGCACGGCGCTGCATTTCCGGATTACCACGCTGCACCGAATCGAAATCCAGGTTTTCGGCATTGGTGCCGGTATCCATGCTGGAAGCCGCGCCGCCCCCCAGACCGATGAGCATGCCCGGTCCACCCAGATGAATCAGCAGCGTACCCGCGGCGAAATGTTTTTTGAAGCAATGCGCATCGTCGATGTTGCCCACCCCGCCCGCCAGCATGATGGGCTTGTGGTAGCCGCGCATCTCGCCTGCGCATTCTTCCTCGAAAGTGCGGAAATAACCCGCCAGATTGGGTCGACCGAATTCGTTATTGAATGCTGCAGCGCCTAACGGACCATCGATCATGATTTGCAGCGCGGAGGCGATACGGTCCGGTTTGCCGTAACCATCCTTGCTACCTTGACAGATTTCCCAGGGCTGCGGGCTGCCCGGGATGTTCAGGTTGGACACTGAAAACCCACACAGCCCGGCTTTGGGCTTGGACCCGATACCGGTGGCGCCTTCATCCCGGATCTCGCCGCCAGAACCCGTTGCGGCTCCGGGGAAAGGCGAAATTGCCGTGGGGTGATTATGCGTTTCCACCTTCATCAGGATGTGCGTACGGGCCTCGCGGTAAACATAGCGGCCATTCTCCACCGGATGAAAACGCGCTACGTCCGCACCTTCAATCACCGAGGAATTATCCGAATATGCCACTACCGTCCCCTGCGGATGACGTGCATGGGTTTCGCGGATCATGCCGAACAGGGTGTGGGGCTGCACCTCGCCGTCAATCACCCAGGCCGCGTTGAAAATCTTGTGGCGGCAGTGCTCCGAATTGGCCTGGGCGAACATGGTCAGTTCGACATCGGTCGGATTGCGCCCGATACGAGTGAAATTCTCCATCAGATAGTCAATTTCATCTCCCGACAAAGCCAGCCCCATCGCGCTGTTGGCATGCACCAGCGCCGCACGGCCTGCGCCGAGAATATCCACGCTCGTCAATGGCTTGGGTGGAAGATGACGGAACAGTACATAGGCATCATCCAGACTGCCGAATACGGCTTCAGTCATACGGTCATGGATATGCGGTGCAATCCGTGCGCGATCTTCTGCAGTCAGCACAGCATTGTCGCGACGGCTGAAATAAAAGGCTGTACCGCGTTCAATCCGGGAGATTTTTTCCAGACCGCAGTGACGGGCAATATCGGTAGCCTTCGAAGACCACGGCGAAATGGTTCCAGGACGTGGTGTAACCAGTAGAAGCAAACCGTCTGACAAGTCTGGCACCGGCGTGCCGTAAGTGAGGATGGACTCCAACCGTGACTGTTCGAGGGAATCCAGTTCGCTCGTCGCCTCTACAAAATGCCAGAATACCGCCTGTATGCAGGCATAATCAGGCAGCGATCGGGATAGCTTGTCGAGACGAAAGCGGGATAGCGCGGCGCCACCGCGCAATTTATGCAGTTCGGACATGGTGCGAATCGGGCGTCGGAATAAAAGCGAATTTTACCCGAAATCAGCTCCGCACCCTAACCACTCCGGCTGTTCAAATCAGTCAGCAGGCTCAATGGGAGATTCCAGCTCTTTTTCCCGCTTCCAGGTCTCAAGACAGCCCAATCCGCAGAAATGCTGAATGTAATCCGCCCCTTCTTCATTTAAGGCGGCGGAGGCAGGAATTTCAACCATACAGACTTCACAACTGGTAATTTGACAGTCTGCATCGTCGACACAAGGTAATATTTCCGCACCATTTGGATTTACATTGGCAGGTGTTTTCATTTCATTCTCCTTATTACTATCATCCGAATGCTACGCTATCAGTATAGTCTTTCTATCCATTCCGGGTGTGCCATGAAACCAGATTCAAACCCATCTCCAGAAGGTAGCTTGATCAAGAAAGATATCCTCAACGCCCTGCCCCCACGGGCACGGGATAGCCACAAAGGCAACTTCGGCAACGCCGGGATTCTCGGCGGAGCCCAGGGCATGACAGGCGCAGTATTGCTGGCGGCCCGTGCGGCTCTTCATCTGGGCGCAGGCAAAGTCTATGCAGCCAGCCTCTGCAAGACGCTGGCCATCGATATCATGCAGCCGGAAGTGATGCTACTTGAACCGTCTCAGCTGCTCGAGGTTTCGTTAACCGTGCTGGCGATCGGCCCAGGCTTGGGGCGCTCGGAACAAGCTGCCGAATTACTGGAAATCGCATTGCAAACCCCGGCCATGCTAATTCTGGATGCGGATGCCCTGAATCTGCTTGCGGAATCACCGAACCTGAAAAAGCGGGTACATCAGCGTACCGCCCCCACGTTACTCACCCCGCATCCGGGTGAAGCTGCACGGCTACTGGGCTGTAGCACTCAAACCATTCAGCATGATCGCCCGGCAGCGGCATTGCAGCTGGCTGAGAATTACAACGCCTGGGTTGTGTTAAAGGGTGCGCGCAGTATTTGCGCGGCACCCGACCAGACCTGGCATATCAACACCACTGGTAATCCGGGCTTGAGCAGCGCGGGGATGGGTGATGTACTGACAGGTATGCTGTCGGCCTTGCTCGCACAACACGTCCCGCCTTTTTCCGCACTACAACTTGCCGTTTACCTGCATGGCGCTGCTGCAGACAGCTTGCTGCTACAGGGTATCGGCCCGGTGGGACTCACCGCATCAGAAATAATGCGTGAAGCCCGCAGCTTACTCAATCAAGGCGCTATTCCCGCGTAACCGGACGCAATAAAGTTACCGGTTATTTGGCCAAGGGAGGAAACAGCTTTTTCGCGGCACTGATCAATACCATTGCCTTCTGATATTCCGCACTACTGGTTTTGGTTAAATGGGTATCTCCGGCTCCCCCGCCAACCTGGATAGCAGCCAGTGCTGCCTTACCGCTGGGGTTATCACCGATGGTCAGTAAAGCTTCAGTGATTTTTTTTGCTCGATCTTTCGGCATATCGCTAGCCAGCGATATCGCAAAACCCGGAACCGGATCGGTTGTAGCCAGAATACGCAGCTTTCCAGGATGCGCTTTCATGGCATCTTTAGCTACTTTTGGTCCCACTGAAATCACATCGACCGCATCTTCCAGCAGCAGCGAAACCAGCGTGTCCTGGAATTGTATTTCCTGTACCTGTTTGAAATCCCGATTTAACAGCAGATCGTTGTCTTTCAAGAAACTGACTGACAGCAACCCCATCAGGGTACTCCGGCTGATCATGCCGATGCGCGTATCTTTGATGGACGCCACGGTTTTATATGGACTTTGTTCCCGGACCAGTAAAACAGCATGAAGATCCTTGAATTTCGCTACCGGATAGTATCCAGCCTGCTTGAGGGCTTGCCCTATCGCATTGGTAGGCGCCATCAGCAAGTCATATCGCCCTGAACCCGCCTGCTTATCGATAGCAGTGAAGCGTTGCGTGATATCGGTACGAACTTGAATACCCGCCGCATTGCCAATATAGTCAGCCAGCGGCTGGAATGAATCCCGTAAGACCCACTGGTCTTCCTTGCCAACTGTACCCGGATTGATACCGAACATCAGCCTGTCTGCCGCTTGCAGATTAAAGGACAATAGCAGGGCTGCAATCATCAATAAATTACGCATTATTTCCAGTCTCCTTTTATGGTTTTGTGTAATTTGCATTCTCTGGTCGATTTTTTACGCAATATGAATGTGCGCTCTCGACTCCGAGATACAATTTGACTACGTCATCCGCAATCTGGATGGATGACATATGATGCGGAGTTCATCTTGATGTGAATTGATTCCGGCATCGGATTACTGCAAGATACGAAGCAGCATGCATGCCACATTACAGATTCGTTACACAAACCTTGAATCGGCACGTATTCGTAAGGGTGTGGCTATAACACCCTGTTCTGCTACAACTCTATTTAGGGTGAATGCTGGCTTATTCGTTGTTATCTCGACAGCACTGTTGAACAATCCGTCAAGCTACTCAACACTATTAACTTGAGTACAATAAATGACGTGGGTCCTTGGCTCGCCAAACCAGACATACGGGGTTGATGCTTGAAAAAACATCGCCCGGACAGGATTCTCGACGTCCTGTTAAGGGACATGCCATAAATCCCGTGTGTCAGTTATTTTCTGATGGCGGATAAAGCTTTTGCGAAGCGCTAATCAGGGCCATCACTTTGGCATACTCGGCACTATTCGCTTTGGCGAGGCTGGTAACACCCACATTCCCCCCTGCCGAAGTGACAGATAGCGCCGCTTTGCCGCTCTCATTGTCGCCCATGCTCAATAATGCCTCTGTGATTTTTTTCGCTTGGGCTTGTGGCATGTCTTTAGACAAAGAAATCGCAAAACCAGGTACCGGATCGGTATTAGCCAAAATTCGCAACTTACCTGGATTATTCTTTAATGCCTTTGTGGCGGCCTCGTGGGAAATGGCAATTACATCCACGGAGTTTTTCAGCAACAGCGACACGAGAGTATCCTGAAATCTTATTTCCTGTACTCGCTGGAAATCCTTGCTCAGCACCAATCCCTGTTTATTCAATAAATCTGCTGATAACGCGCCCATCAGCGTTGCCCGGTTTAGCATCCCAATCCGCGAATTTTTTAAAGAGGCAACGGTTCTATAAGGACTTTGCTCTCCAACCAGAAAAGTCGCATGCAGATCCTTGAATTTAGCTACTGGAATAAAGCCCGCATCCAGTAACGCATGGCCGATTACGTTCGTCGGAGCCAGCAGCAAATCATATCGACCTTTACCGGAGTGGTCATCGATTGACTTGAAATTTTGCGTAATGTCTGTACGCACTGGAATCCCAATGGCTTTGCCGATGTAGTTGGCCAACGGCTGGAACGAATCCCTTAACATCCATTGGTCTTCCTTACCTGCTGCAGTGCCTGGATTGATACCGAACATCAATCTTTCGGCAGCCTGCAAGTTAAAAGACAATAAGAGCAACGTTACAACAAAAAACATTTTCTGCATTATCCGAGACACCTTTTTGACAATGTGCAATTCAAACTTATATACCTTGTATCGCTATCGAGCAGTTGCAAGCACACACGAATAACAAACTCAACGATTATCATGCCTGCCGAATCACAATCGATACATCCTGATCCCAATGTCGCAGTCCAATTAACGACAAAGAAATAATTATCTGAAGGCGATGTAGGCGTATTTTCAGTGCGCAGGCAGTAAAAATGCCCGGCAATACAACCGGGCATATGAGTGAGGGTGCTGGGTTAAATCATGGGTAGCGAATATCCCGATACCCAAACCGTCTATTTTTCTGACGTCGGGCAATACTTGGATTGCAGATAATCGAGAAATTCCTCGCGCACCTCTTCATGCTTCAAGGCATATTCGACCGTCGCTTTGAGGTAGCCCACCTTGCTTCCGCAATCGTAGCGCACACCCTTAAATTCATAGGCCTGGACCTGCTGTTCTTGCAATAAACTGGCAATGGCATCGGTAAGCTGGATTTCGCCCCCAGCGCCCGGTTTTATATTCTCGAGGTGGTGAAAAATGTGTGGTGTCAGGATATAACGGCCGACCACACCTAAAGTAGAGGGTGCATCCTGGGGTTTCGGCTTCTCTACGATCGAACTTACCTTATGCAGACCGTTATTGAGTGATGTTGCCTCCACGATCCCGTATTGGCTGGTATCTTCGGGAGCAACGTTCTGCACACCCAATAATGAGCATTGATAATAATTGTACAAATCCACCATCTGTTTCATTACGGGTGGGTCACCATCGATCAGATCGTCAGCGAGGATCACGGCAAACGGTTCATTTTGTACCACCGGCTTGGCACACAACACGGCGTGTCCGAGCCCCAGTGCTTCCGACTGACGGATATAAATGCAGTTCACGTGCGACGGCAAAATGCCGCGTACCAATTCCAGCAGCTTGGTCTTGCCACGCGCTTCAAGTTCGGTTTCCAGCTCGTATGCCTTGTCAAAATGATCGGGGATGGCACGTTTGCTGCGACCGGTGATAAATATCAAGTCAGTGATGCCCGCCGCAACGGCTTCTTCTACCGCATATTGAATCAATGGCTTGTCCACAATCGGCAGCATTTCCTTGGGACTAGCCTTGGTGGCTGGCAAAAAACGTGTGCCCATACCCGCTACCGGAAAAACCGCTTTGGTAATCGTGTTTGTCATACTGGCTCCATGGTGGTTACGATATTCATTCTATATTGCTCAGTAATTTCAGAAATCCGGCTTCATCGAGAATGGTAACGCCAAGTTCTTGCGCTTTGATGTATTTGCTGCCTGGATCAGCGCCCGCCACCACATAATCGGTTTTTTTCGATACGCTGCCACTTACTTTACCACCTAGAACCTCGATCTTTGCTTTGGCATCATCACGGCTCATGTTGGGCAAGGTGCCGGTGAGTACAAAAGTCTTGCCGGCAATCGCACTGGTTTGGCCAGCGCTGTCCGGAACGCCCTCCTGCCAGTCCACTCCACTAGCCCGCAGCATCTCAATCACGGTACGGTTATGTACTTCGGCAAAAAACTGCACCACAGACTGCGCCACTACCGGTCCCACATCGGGCACCTGCTGCAAAGTGCGCTCGTCAGCAGCCACCAACGCATCCAGAGTTCCGAAATGACGGGCCAGATCCTTGGCGGTCTGTTCACCCACGTTCCGGATACCCAAAGCATAAATGAAACGTGCCAAAGTTGTGTGCTTGCTGGCCTCGATCGCTGCAAGCAAATTAGCAGCCGACTTATCCGCCATGCGTTCCAGGTTGGCGAGATTCACCATGCCCAACCGGTACAGATCGGCTGGACTGTTGACCATGCCCATATCCACCAACTGCTCGACCAATTTTTCGCCCAGTCCGTCGATATCCATCGCCCGCCGACTGGCAAAATGCCATAGTGCCTGTTTGCGCTGTGCCGGACAATACAAGCCGCCGCTACAGCGGGCCACCGCCTCATCCGGCAAGCGCACGACGTGCGAACCACACACCGGACAGTCCACGGGCATGACAAATTCATGCGCCTCCGCGGGACGTCGCGCCATGATCACCGACACAATTTCCGGAATTACGTCTCCAGCCCGGCGCACATTCACCCAGTCGCCGATACGCACGTCCTTGCGACGGATTTCATCCTCATTATGCAGCGTGGCGTTGGTCACCGTCACGCCGCCGACAAACACCGGCGCAAGCCGTGCCACCGGTGTTAACGCGCCGGTACGCCCGACCTGCACATCAATGCCCAGCACCTGAGTCAGTTCTTCCTGCGCCGGAAATTTGTGCGCAATGGCGAAACGTGGCGCGCGTGCGACAAAACCAAGCTGTTCCTGCAAGACCAGATCGTTGACCTTATATACCACGCCATCAATATCGTAGGGCAACTCGGTGCGGGTGCTGCCAATTTGGCGATAAAAATCCAGCAGACCGGGGACACCCTGCACCACATTGCGCTGTCTGGCGATGGGAAGATGCATGTCAAGCAGCCGATTCATGATAGCGGCGTGGGTCTGGGCACCAGTCCAGCCATCCGTTGCGCCAATCCCATAAGCGAAAAAATGCAGACGCCGGGCGGCTGTGATGCGTGAATCGAGTTGGCGCAATGAGCCTGCCGCAGCGTTGCGTGGATTGGCAAATTCCTTGTCCCCGCGTTCGCGTTGGGCAGCATTCAGTGCGGCGAAATCGGCTTTGAGCATCAGGACCTCTCCGCGCACCTCCAGCAAAGCCGGTGGTTGTTTGATCCCAAGTTGCATGGGAATCGCACGGATTGTGCGTAAATTTTCGGTGACATCCTCGCCAGTGTAGCCATCCCCGCGCGTAGCACCCCGCGCAAAACGGCCATGCTCATAACTCAAGGTAATCGCCAGGCCATCAAACTTGGGTTCAACTGCATATTCGATTTGTGACAACCCGGTCAGTTCACGGCAACGGCGATCAAAGGCCTCGATTTCTGCATCGTTAAAAGCATTATTCAGTGACAACATCGGCGCTCGATGCGTGACCTTCGCAAAGACTGCAACCGGCGCCACCCCCACACGCTGAGTGGGTGAATCGGGTGTCACAAGTTGCGGATATTCGGTTTCCAGCGCTTGCAGCTCACGCAACAGGCGGTCAAATTCGGCATCGGGAATAACCGGCGTGTCGAGTGCGTAGTAACAGTAATTGTGGTATTCGATTTGCTCGCGCAACTGATATGCACGTTCGGAAATCTCGTCAGGCACAGACATTAGTCAAACAATCGTAGCGCTCGCTTGCTGCCACCAGCAATACCGCGCGCCTGCATGCGTTGGTAAATTTGGTCAAGTTGCATACGGATTTTATCGATGCCTGCCTGAGTAAGCGGGCGGATATTGTCATCCACCAATTGTCCGCCAAGCGCTTCACTAAGCTGTAGTGCCAGTTCCACCATCCGGTCAAAAGCTGCCAGGCCATCGGCTACGCGTGGCAGATCAAAGAGCAGGGTGACGCCGTGGGTAGTAAACGACGCGCCGGCATTTGCGCTAAATGGAGCAGATTCATGATTGCACAATGAGTAAATCACCTCATTATCGGCATTGCGACATTGGTATACGCCATCCACGGCCAGTACCATGTTTGCACGTTGTGCCAGTTCGCTAATCTTGCTGCCCGCAAACACTTCATTGTCGCGGCTAACGACATTTAGCCCGATCAGCACATCCACATCTACACAGAACAAATCGAGTTCATTGGCACGCTGCAATGCTGAAGAAATGTCCGGGCATTCCGCTATCCCATTGAAACGACTGGCCAGCTGCCGTGCCAATGTGCACATCTGCATCAAATGCTCTTCGCTGACGGCACCGTTACGGTCAGCCAACTGCACCGCAATAGCAATCTCCGTATAGGCATCCTCACGCCAACCTGCGATTTCCTCCCATGCTCCCGCAAGATGGCTATAACCCAACCAGTACACAGGCTTGCCGCTACTGCGACCAGATTCAAGCAATTGCGTCATGGCCGAGCCAGGGATCGCGTCAGCAGTATGGATGCGGATTTCGAAATCAATCTCCGGATCCGCTGGAGAGGGTGGAAGTTCGGCAGACACTACTGACGCAGCGTGTTTCTGCGTCGATTCAGCTTTGATGGACTGCTGCGCGGGCTGTGATACACGTGGCGCATCAGGCTGATAATTCATTGCGGGTTGCGGAACGCTGGCTGCAGTGTGTTCGACCGCTGTATCCAGCCGGCTTGTCGTATCCGACTCAAAACCTGCCGGATCAACTGGGCGCTCGTCGAGATAGGGCTCGATGCGCTCCGCATTGTATTCAGCGTTTGGTTGTTCATCCAGCAAAACGTCTTGCTGGGATTCAAACATCTCACGCGACTGCTTGCGGTATTTTCTTTCCTGAAACCAGTTGTATAGGACGATCGCTGCGACCACTACGATTGCGGCCGCAATCAGACTGATTTGCAATGGATTCATCTTTGCTTTCCATCCCCCGCGCCACCCGGTGGTGGCTGCTGTTTATTATTCCCGTTTTGAGACGGCGCTGCTGGCTGTGCCTGTCCCGGTTTCAGTACCTGAAAAAACACTTCGTCGTTACGGATCATACCCAGTTCGCTGCGTGCGCGTTCGGCAATGGCATCCAGTCCGTGCTTAAGGTCGATGACCTCTGCGTCCATCGCCAGATTTCGGGCAGTCAGGGTATCATTGACCTGCTTTTGCTCGGCCACCTGGCGACCCATATTCCACACCTGAAACCAGCCACCCTTGCCAAACCATAGCGGATACTGCAACGCCAGCAGCAAAGATAACAGAATCCAGGTCATCCAGCGCATTGGGCGCAATTAGACTCAGTTGCCAATCTGATAAAAAGCGGACCTGCCTGGAAATCTTGCCGCATCACCCAGCTCTTCTTCGATACGCAGCAATTGATTATATTTGGCCATGCGGTCGGAACGCGACAGCGAACCCGTCTTGATTTGTAATGCATTGGTTGCCACTGCCAGATCGGCAATCGTGGTGTCCTCGGTCTCACCGGAACGGTGCGAAATCACTGAAGTATAACCGGCACGCTTGGCCGTTTCGATCGCGTCAAATGTTTCGGACAGCGTACCGATCTGGTTGACCTTGATCAGAATGGAGTTGGCGATACCCTGGCGGATACCCTCGCTGAGAATTTTGGCATTGGTAACAAACAGATCGTCGCCCACCAGCTGGATGGATTTTTTCAGGCGCGTGCTGAGGACTGCCCAACCCGCCCAGTCATCCTCGGCCATGCCGTCTTCGATACTGATAATGGGATACTTGTCGCACCAGTTCGCCAGGTAGTCGGTGAACTGTGCGGAAGAAAGTTGCAGCCCTTCGGATTCGAGGTGGTATTTGCCATCCTTGTAAAACTCGGAGGCAGCGCAATCGAGGCCGATGGCGATATCGGTACCCGGTACATAGCCGGCTTTTTCAATCGCCTGAACGATCAATTTCAAGGCGGCTTCGTTGGATTCCAGATTCGGCGCAAAACCGCCTTCGTCACCTACGGTGGTCGTCATGCCCAAACCATCGAGTAGTTTTTTCAGTGCATGAAACACTTCCGCGCCATATCGCAACGCTTCACGGAAGCTGGGTGCGCCAAGCGGGATAATCATGAATTCCTGCATATCGATATTGTTGTTGGCGTGTGCGCCGCCGTTGATGATATTCATCATTGGTACCGGCAGCTGCATCGGACCCGCGCCACCCAGATAGCGGTACAGTGGCAGGCCGGATTCTTCAGCTGCGGCACGCGCAACTGCCATCGATACAGCCAGGATCGCATTGGCGCCGAGGCGTGCTTTGGTTTCCGTGCCGTCCAGCTCGATCATGGTGCGGTCAATGAAGTGCTGCTCTTCAACATCCAGCCCGATGATGGCTTCACAGATTTCAGTATTGACGTTTTCTACTGCGCGCAATACACCTTTGCCCAGGTAACGCTGGGCATCACCGTCGCGCAGTTCAATTGCTTCGCGGCTGCCGGTGGACGCACCGGACGGCACGGCAGCGCGCCCCATGACGCCTGATTCCAGTAACACGTCTGCTTCTACGGTCGGATTGCCGCGTGAATCCAGAATCTCACGGGCGATAACATCAACAATGGCACTCATTTATTTTCCTTGTTCATTAAATGGCTACGTTATACGCAGCCTATTTCACTTTGTTTTCAACAAATCCACGCTGTTTGACCAGCGCATCCATTTCTTTCAATGTGTACAGCAATTCTTTCATCAATCCCAACGGCCAGGCATTGGGTCCGTCCGATAGTGCCTTGGATGGATCGGGATGGGTTTCCGCAAACAGTCCTGCGACGCCTACTGCTACCGCAGCGCGCGCCAGTACCGGCACGAATTCACGCTGGCCGCCGGAGACGTTGCCTTGTCCACCAGGCAATTGCACCGAATGTGTCGCATCGAACACCACCGGGCAGGCAGTTTCGCGCATCACCATAAGTGAGCGCATGTCCGATACCAGATTATTGTAGCCGAACGACACGCCGCGCTCGCACACCATAATATTGTCCTGCCCGCCATTGGCAGCACGCGCCTTGTCCACCACGTTCTTCATGTCCCACGGGGCAAGAAACTGGCCTTTCTTGATATTGACCGGTTTACCTGCGCATGCCACGGCATGAATGAAATCAGTCTGCCGGCACAGAAAAGCGGGGGTTTGCAATACATCCACCACCGCAGCTACCTCGGCGATTTCCTCAATGCTGTGCACGTCGGTCAGCACCGGCACACCGATTTCCTTTTTTACATCCGCCAGAATCTGCAGGCCCGCGCTCATGCCAGGCCCGCGGAACGATACGCCGGAACTGCGATTCGCCTTGTCATAAGACGACTTGTAGATGAACGGTACGCTCAACTCGGCGCAAATTTCCTTCAAGGCCCCTGCCGTGTCCATCGCCATTTGGCGCGATTCCACTACACATGGGCCGGCGATCAGAAATAGCGGCTGATCCAGCCCCGCTTCAAATCCGCACAGTTTCATACTATTTCTCCTGCTACAGCGTATTTCCCTGCTGCAGACTGTTGATGGGTAAGCGCCGCCTCAACAAACGCCTTGAACAGCGGATGACCGGCACGCGGCGTGGAAGTGAATTCCGGATGAAACTGACAGCCGATGAACCAGGGATGATCGGGCAATTCCACCATTTCGCACAGCCCGTCACTGGCGGATAATCCGCTCACTTTAAGTCCGGCCTGTTGCAATTGCGGTAGCAGCGCATTGTTGACTTCATAGCGGTGGCGATGACGTTCGGTAATTTCATTGGCCGCGTAAACATGCTGCGCGAGCGAATCGGCTTCTAGCTTGCATACCTGTCCGCCCAGGCGCATGGTGCCACCCAGATTGGAGTCTTCGCTGCGCGTTTCTACCTGGCCCGCGGCGTCTTTCCATTCGGAAATCAACGCCACGATGGGGTGCGTGGTCGCTGGTTCGAATTCGGTGCTGTGAGCATCCGCCATGTCCGCCTTGTGACGCGCAAATTCAATCACGGCAAGCTGCATGCCCAAACAGATGCCGAGGTAGGGGACCTTGTTTTCACGTGCATACTGGATCGCGGCGATCTTGCCTTCGACGCCACGTTTTCCGAAACCACCCGGTACCAGAACAGCATCCATTCCACCCAGGCAAGCTACCCCCTCTTTCTCGATTTGCTCGGAATCCAGGTAGTGGATATGGATATGGGTACGGGTGTGAATACCGGCATGGATTAACGCCTCGGACAGGGATTTGTAGGACTCGGTCAACCCCACGTACTTGCCTACCATGGCGATATTGATCTCGTGTTGAGGATGCTCCAGCGCCTCCACCAGCCCGTTCCACATGGACAGATCGGCGGGTGGCGGCGTGATGCCAAATTTGCGGCAGACGATCTCGTCCATACCCTGCTCGCGCAGCATTTCAGGGATTTTATAAATACTATCCACATCATGCACGGATACCACAGCAGCAGGCTCCAGATTGGTGAACAATGCGATCTTGCGGCGTTCATCATCGGGCAGGGGGCGGTCACCACGGCACAGCACGACGTCCGGCTGGATACCGATTTCGCGCAGTTCTTTCACCGAGTGTTGGGTAGGTTTGGTTTTTACCTCGCCTGCCTTGCCCAGATACGGCACCAGCGTGAGGTGGATATAACAGGTATTGTTGCGCCCCTCTTGCAGCCCCATCTGTCGAATCGCCTCAAGGAAGGGCAGCGACTCAATGTCACCCACCGTCCCGCCGATCTCGACTATCGCCACCTCGGCCCCCGCTGCACCATTGCGGATGTGCAGCTTGATCTCGTCGGTAATGTGCGGAATGACCTGCACCGTACCACCCAGATACTCGCCACGCCTTTCCTTCTTAATCACCGATTCGTAAATCTGGCCGGTGGTGAAGTTGTTGCGCTTGCTCATGTGGGCATGGGTAAAGCGCTCGTAGTGGCCAAGATCGAGGTCGGTTTCCGCCCCGTCCTCGGTGACGAACACCTCCCCATGCTGAAACGGGCTCATAGTGCCGGGGTCCACGTTGATATAGGGATCCAGCTTCATCATGGTGACTTGCATGCCGCGCGATTCAAGAATGGCGGCGAGAGAGGCGGCGGCGATTCCCTTGCCTAGGGAAGAAACCACACCGCCTGTAACGAAGATATAACGGGTCATGTTGATTTACGGCGCAGGTAATGCTGAATTTTAGCGTAAAGCGCTGGGGGTAACAATTGGCAACAGTGATAGACGTTCAAATTTACCATCCCATTCCACCCAGGTTTTGGCCAATCTGTTATTTGGGTTCTTGATAATATCCCGGCGGGACAGGCGGTTGCCCCAGCACCTCAGCCAGCATGCCTGCAATATCGAGAATCTCCATGTCATGCCAGCGCCGACCCACTATTTGGGCACCGATCGGCAGGCCATCCTCAGACAAACCCAATGGAATCACGACCACCGGATGCCCGGTGAGGTTGAAGATGCTGGTATGGTAGACCGTAGCCATCCAATACGGCATTTTCTTGCCGTCGACATCAATCGCTTTCCCCGGTGCGGTCACGGCAGCGCGTCGGTGGGTGAATGCGGGCGTCGCCGCCACCGGGCAGATGAGTGCATCGCAGTGATCGAACATGCCCTCCATCGCGGCGATAAAGATTTCTCTTTCGGTGAGTGTCTTCATATATCCGCTGATGCCCATGCGCAAACCTTTGGCCATCCCGGCGTGAAACGGCTGATTTGGAAACATCAACGGATAAAGCGCTGCACCGAGCCAACGCAATGGAACGGGCACAGCCGGGACAGCCATTGCCGTCGTCAGCGCACCGCCAATGCGCCATGCAGCGTCGAAATCCAGCGGCGGCGTACGTTCTTCGGTCTTGCAGCCGCGTTCCCCTAAATCGGCAATCAATTGCTGCAACAAGCGCCGGGTATCGGCGCTCACCGCCAGACCGCCAAAATCGCTCGTCCAGGCTAAACGCAAATTTTGCAGCGGCTGGGTGGATGCCGTGGTTAATGGGACAGGGGGCACCAGAAAGTCGTGTCCGTCGGGACCCGCGATGACTGAAAATACCAGCTTGAGGTCATCGACCGAGCGAGCAAGTGGCCCGAAGCAGGCTAAATGTCGAAAAGCATGCGGCTGGCCGGGCAAGTCCGTGAGATGTCCCGTACCAGGAACCCGATATTCTGTCGGCTTGAAGCCATAGACACCACAATAGTGCGCCGGAATACGGATTGAACCATTACCGTCGCTACCGAGTTCAATAGGCGTAAGGCCGGCTGCCACCGCTGCCGCGCCTCCGCCTGTACTGCCGCCCGGTGTGCGGTCAAGATCCCAAGGGTTATTCCCGATGCCCAGCAAGGGGCTATTGGTCTGCACATCCTGGCCTAAAACCGGCATGTTGGTCTTGCCGAGGAGGATAGCGCCCGCTTGCCGCATTCTGGCTACCGCCGTGGCATCATGCGCCGGGATATGGTTTGCCAACCCTTTGAACCCTGCCGTCGTTCGCAAACCTGCCGTTTCGTAAAAATCCTTGGCAGTGAATGGCACACCATGCAATGGCCCCCAGCTTTCGCCACGAGCCCGCGCTGCATCCGCTTCGCGAGCTTGCTGCCGTGCGCGTTCCGTGTCCAGCGTTACGATGGCATTCAGTTTTGGATTGTATCTGGCGATTTGTGCCAAATGCGCCTCAACCACATCAAGCGAGCTCATCGCACCGAAATGAATCGCTTGCGCCAATTGGCCCGCTGTGGAGAAAACAGATTGCTTCATGCACGGCTCCCTATCGATGCCGATCTATATCGTCAATTTAGTTCGCAGCGCGGCAAGCAATACAATGTTCAGGCGAGAACTATCTCCCTTAGTCAGCGCCGCCCCAACCGCTCCCAAGTCTCCAGCACCGTATCCGGATTCAGTGACAAGGAATCAATGCCTTGCGCGACTAGCCAGTCGGCAAGATCCGGGTGGTCGGATGGTCCCTGACCACAGATACCGACATATTTTCCGGCCTGCTTGCAAGCGCTGATGGCTTGCGAAAGCAGCGCTTTCACCGCCGGGTTGCGTTCGTCGAAGCTGGCAGCGACCAGGGACGAGTCGCGGTCGATCCCCAGCGTCAACTGGGTCAGGTCATTGGAACCGATGGAGTAACCATCGAAATATTGCAGGAAGTCGTGCGCCAGAATGACGTTGGAGGGTAACTCGCACATCATGATCAGACGCAGCCCTTTCTCTCCACGCTTGAGGCCATTGTGCGCCAGTGCTTCGATCACGGCGCCGGCTTCGTCCACGGTGCGGACAAATGGAACCATCAATTCCACATTGGTCAGCCCCATGCTCTCACGCACTTTTTTCACGGCGCGGCATTCCAGTGCAAAGGCATCGCGGAACAGGGGCGAGACATAACGCGCGGCACCGCGCAGACCGAGCATGGGATTTTCTTCCACCGGCTCGTAGGCACGGCCGCCGGGCAAGTTGGCGTATTCATTCGACTTGAAATCGGACAGGCGCACGATCACCGGCTTGGGCCAGAATGCGGCACCCAAGGTAGCGACGCCCTCGGCAAGCTTTTCCACATAGTAATTGACCGGATCGCCATAACCAGAACACTTTAATTCCAGGATGGCCTTAACATCGGGTGGCACATTGGGGTAGTCCAGCGCGGCACGTGGATGAATCCCGATCTGGTTATTGATAATAAATTCCAGCCGCGCCAGGCCGACGCCGTGATTAGGTAGCTGGCAGGCATCGAAGGCGCGCTCCGGATTGCCTACGTTCATCATGATTTTGACCGGCGGCTCGGCCAGATTTCCCAGGGTCACCTCGGTCACTTCAACTTCCAGCCTGCCTTCGTACACAAAGCCGGTATCGCCCTCGGCGCAAGACACCGTCACCTCGGTGCCATCCGCCAGACTGGTGGTTGCATCCTCTGCCCCCACTACAGCCGGAATACCGAGCTCGCGGGCAATAATTGCGGCGTGGCAAGTACGACCGCCGCGATTGGTGACAATAGCCGACGCCACTCTCATCACCGGCTCCCAATCCGGATCGGTCATATCGGTCACCAGCACGTCGCCTTTTTGCACACGCGCCATTTCAGCCGGGCTGACGATATTACGTACCACGCCCTGGCCGATGCGCCCACCAATCGCACGCCCCTGAGCGAGAATGCGCGAATGCTGTTTCAGGGCAAAGCGGGTCTGGGTTGTACCGGCGCGCGCTTTTACGGTTTCCGGACGCGCCTGCACGATAAACAGTTCGCCGCTCACACCATCTTTGGCCCATTCGATATCCATCGGGCGGCCATAGTGCTGCTCAATTGACATAGCCTGTTCTGCAAGCGCCAGAACATCTTTGTCTGTCAAAGCAAAGCGCCGTTGCTCCGCCTCTTCAACGTCGATTACTTGCGTGGCATTGGCCGCTTCCTGACCCGCGCCGAAAGTCATCTTGACTGCCTTGCTGCCCAACGTGCGACGTATTACAGCCTGGGTGGGCTTATGCACATAATATTCGTCAGGATTGACCTGGCCTTGTACCACGGTCTCTCCCAAACCGTAGGCAGCGGTAATGAACACTACGCCGTCAAAGCCCGATTCGGTATCGAGGGTGAACATCACCCCGGAACACGCCAAGTCCGAGCGCACCATGCGTTGCACCCCCGCGGACAACGCTACATGATCATGCTCGAACCCCTGATGTACACGATAGGCGATGGCGCGGTCGTTATACAGGGAAGCAAACACCAGACGGATGGCGGCGAGAATATTTTCCACACCCTGGATATTGAGATAGGTTTCCTGCTGGCCGGCAAACGAGGCGTTGGGCAGGTCCTCTGCGGTAGCGGAGGAACGTACCGCTACCGGTACATCGCCCTGTTCCGCGCAGGCTGTCCGGATAGCAGCTTCCAGGTCGGGCTGTAACGGGCTCTGCGCCACCCAGCTACGCACCTCCTTGCCCGTTGCTGCCAGCTGAGTCACATCAGCCACATCAAGCTTGCTTAGAGCATCACTGATACGCGCAGTCAGATTATTGAAATCGAGAAAATCACGGAACGCCTGCGCGGTGGTAGCAAAGCCCCCCGGAACGTTGACACCAGCACTGGACAAGTTACTGATCATTTCGCCTAGAGAGGCATTTTTGCCGCCTACGCGAGGAATATCGGTGAGCTTGAGTTGGGTAAAATCGATGATGTAAGGCTGGTTCATGCTTATATCCTCAAATTGTACGGCAGCAAAACACCCAGAAAAAACAGGGCGGCTACATGCAGCGCCAGTGTAGCCCGGTCTGCACAGCGTGTGTTTATTCCGCGAGCAACGATATGAACTATCCTGCCTGTCGTACCCGCTCGAACAGACATACCGCGAGTGCGGCGGCTGCGTTGAGGGACTCCATCCGACCCGGCATCGGAATGGTGAAGTTTACGCCTGCCGCAGCGCGCAGCTCAGTGGACAGACCCGCACCTTCATTACCCACCGCAAAAGCAACCGCACCCCTTAAATCCGTTTGATACAGGCTTTGCGCCGCGCCCAGCGTGGCAGCACATACCGCACCGGGAAAGCTCTGCGCGACAGCTGGCAGGTCGACATTTTCGATAATAGGAGTCACAAAATGCGCCCCCATAGCGCCGCGCAGCACCTTGGGAGACCAGGCATCCGCACAGCCGGAAGACAGATACACTACGTCGGCGCCGGCAGCCGCCGCACTGCGCAGCATGGCACCCAGATTGCCGGGGTCCTGGATTGATTCCAGCAGCACGCAGAAATTCGTTTTGACAGGTGGCGGCAATCTGGGAATGGCAATCAACGCGAGTATGCCGGTTGGGCTTTTAACCGGTGACAGCGCATTGAACAAAGTTTGTGAAAACACTATCCGCGCTACTGTGGCACAGCTCGATAGCAACGGGTGATTAGAGGTGGCGGGTGTCGTAATCAGTAACTCTGGCTGGATTCCAGCATCCAGGGCGGCCGTCAGCAAATGTTCGCCATCCAGCAAAGCTTGACCGTATTCATGGCGCGCAGCGGTCGAATCGGCGAGTTTTTTTATCTGCTTGAAGCGCGGATTTTGCAGCGAGGAAATGGTTTCGGTCATGTCGCATCAGCGCGATCGATAGGTTTCAACAAGTATTGTAGCCCAAGGCATCATCAGCAAATATGTAAATTTCCTTCATTACACCCACCCTGCCGGGAACCCGCACCCAATTTCACTGTTATATTTGACTTGTCCTGGTGAACTACTACAAGTCTAATGAATAAGGGGAAAATTCGTTATCCATCCATTTAAATAGGGTTGATTTTACTCGCATTTCTTTCGCTTGCTAGCGCCAGCCTGTTGAGGTATCTTCAAACCATAAATTCGCATTACAAGAGGAGGTCACAAGCATGAGTCATAAAGTCAGGGTCGCATTACTCGGTTTAGGTAGCGTGGGCGAAGTTTTCGCAGAAAATTTCCTGGAGAAGATTCAGGAAGAACACGCTAATGTAGAAATTGTCGCTGTTGCCAGCAAAGACCTGGAGTCACCCGTTGCGATGGGTTTTGTGCATAGCCACATCCCTGTTTTTCGTGACGCGCTTGAGGTCATTGACATGGGCGACAAGGTGGACATCATTTTCGACCTGACCGGCAATTCACAATTGCGCAAGGACTTGCGTGTCCGTCTCCAGGAAACCAATAATCGCCATACCGTAATTGCACCCGAGGTTGTCGCCCATCTGCTGTGGAGCTTTTTCGGTGAAGTCGGTGAACTACCGCACAGTTCACAAACGGGTTACTGACGCCGAAACGTACACCTGCCAGCGACAAGCTGTTATCCAGGCCAGTGCTGAATCCCGCATTCAATCAGGGTTCAGCGCGTTAAAATTCTGCTGGTTTACGCATTCCAACCTGAACTCATTCTGGCCTTACCCGTTGCGGTCATTATCTGTAAGTCAGGCTTTCGTTCTATTCGTCATGACCCTGGCAAATACACCCTGCCAACTAACCCTTTTCCTGACAACATACTGGAAACCCATGAAACAGGGCAAATAAACAGCGTTGTTCATAAGCTACCAAAAACTATAATTTTGCTACCATTACAACATGACCGTCCCTCTAATGAGGAATATGTTCAGGGCACATAGCCATCGATATTAGGAGACCTTCATGAATAAACGCCGCATCAGCATGCAGGATATGGTGCTCGGGGAACCTTTGCAATGGGACGTCTTTGATACGACGGGACATTTATTACTTAGCCGTGGCCACGTCATTGATAATAACCATCTGCTTGAATCATTGGTGGCACGTGGGATGTTTATTGATCTGCCACACAAGCAAACTGAGACGCCTCAAGCCGTAGCAAAAGTTCCGGAACTGCCATCCGTATTACGCTTTATCAATCTTGCACATAAACGGCTGGAAGGCTTGTTGTTCGGTTTGCACACAGAAACCGATGCCACAGCCAAAATTCTTGAAGTGGCCAAAACCGTTATTTACGCCGCCAACCTGAATCCCGATATCGCGATTGCCTGTATTTTACTTAACCAGAGCGTCACGACCTATGCAGGACGACATTCAATGGACACGGCGCTGGTTTCACTGCTTGTTGCCCAAGTAATGAAAAAAAGCCCTGACGAGGTTAAGATTATTGTTGCCGCTGCACTGACCATGAATATCGGCATGCTCCGTCAACATGATCACTTCCAGGAAAAACAGGGGCCATTAACCGAGCAGGAAATTCAATTTGTCAAAAAACATCCTGAAGAAGGAGTGCGTTTATTACAGCAGGCCGGAATTGATCATCCAGACTGGTTGACCTACGTCCTGCAGCACCATGAAAATGAAGATGGCAGTGGTTATCCTCATGGACTGAAGGGCACGGAAATTTCGCAGAATGCCAAAATCATTTCATTGGCGGATCGTTATTGCGCCCGTGTAACCGGCCGCGCCTATCGGCAACCATTGCTCCCTCCCGCAGCCCTGCGCGGCCTGTTCATTGAAGAAAGCAAAACCATAGACAAGACTCTGGCACCATTCTTTATTCATGAACTCGGAATGTATCCACCGGGCACGCATGTACGTCTGCAAAACGGCGAAATCGGTGTCGTTACCCGTAAAGGCAAACAAGTATCCACTCCGATAGTCCATGCATTGCTAGCGCCAGGCGGGGCACCTTTGTCATTTCCAATTCAGCGCGATACGTCTAAAACACTCTTCGCCATTCGGGAAGCGCTCTACCCCAGCCAGGCGGATGTCCGTTTCAGCATGCAGCACTTGTGGGGAAAAGAAGCCAGACTATAAGGCAAATCTGCCTTATCTACCCTAGCAACACACCCAAGCTACCGACCACGATTGTCAGCAATCCAAGGCTTAGATTAATCCCCACCAGCATGCGTATCTGCCCTAACGCCGCACCCCCGGCCTGCCAATCCTGTGCAGCAACAGCACGTTTTAAACGCCGGAAAGGCGCAAAGAAAACGTGGGCAAATAGCAGCATCATGATAATGCCAAGGCCAAACATGGCGGATACATACATGGGTGGTTTGCCCAGCTGCGCCATCATAAAGAGACCACTACCCAGTATGAGGGCCACGCACAACCATACCCACGGAAAAAACTTGCCAAATACGCCTTCCCATAACGGCAAACGTTGCTGCGGTTCGAGCCGCGTTGCAGCTATTGGTCGTAGGGCCATATAGGCAAAAAACATACCGCCTACCCAGATGGTGAAGCCGAGAATATGCAGAAATTTGGCAAATATCATGACTGGTCTCCTTGATTATAAAAAATGATCTGCACAGCCTACACACATGCAACCGTGTTTGTCAGCTTATCCTGTGAATTACCCGGATTGTGTGATCAACATACAACGCCGTACCGGCGCATAGCTACAACGATGTTCGATGGTGACACCATGTTTCGCCAGTGCCGCAAGGTGATCTGGCGTTGGATAACCTTTGTGACGGTCAAAACCGTATTCCGGATAAATCTGATGCAATCGCATCAAATCACGATCACGGGCTGTTTTGGCGAGAATGGAAGCCGCTGAAATGGCCGGCTCTGAAGCGTCACCTCTGACGATAGCACGAGCAGGCATCCGTATTGTTGGACAATGCAGCCCATCAACCAGTACCTCTGAAGGCATAACCGGCAATGCCTCTACCGCACGCTTCATGGCCAGGAGCGTGGCCTGCAAAATATTAATTTGGTCAATTTCAGCCACGCTGGCTTGCCCGACTGCCCAAGCCAGCGCATGCTCCTGAATAAGAATTTCAAGCACTTCGCGGCGACGTGCGGTAAGCTTTTTCGAGTCATTAAGACCCATGATCGGATGCGCTGGATCAAGAATGACGGCCGCAGCAAATACGGCACCTGCCAGCGGCCCGCGACCGGCTTCATCCACCCCGCATACCAGCAAAGCTCCGTTCATCTGCGCTCCAGAAATGGCAATACCGCTTCTGCCATGCGCTCGGCAGTATTGCATTTGAGCGCTGCGTGCTGCGCCGCAAATTCCGCCTCTATGGCATTGCACTTATCCTGATCTGACAGCAAATCAATCACGGCGTCCGCTAGCTTTTCCGGTGTGGCATTTTCCTGCACAAGCTCGGGTACCACATCGCGATTGGCGAGGATATTGGGTAACCCTACCCAGGGCAAATAGGCTTTGCGACGCATGAGGTAGGCAGTCAGTTTGGGCACCCGGTAGGTGATGACCATCGGACGCTTGAGCAAGGCTGCCTCAAGTGTGGCCGTGCCGGAGGCCACCAGCACGACATCCGCCGCTGTCATGGCGTAATCGGCATGACCTACCATGATGCGGACAGGTAACATGGTTTCACTACTGCCCAATGCACGTTCAAAAATATTGCGCGTAGCGCGACTGAGCAGCGGCACCAGGAAATGAACCTCCGGGTGCCGGGAATGGATCAGGCTAGCGGTATCAACAAACAACTGCGCATGATGCATTAATTCGCCTACACGACTGCCTGGCAGCATCGCCACAATAGGTTGCTGATGAGGTAACTTAAGCCGTTCGCGCATCTCGTCACGATCGGGATCATCCGGCAGCATATCAGCCAGCGGATGTCCCACATACGTGACCGGAATACCTGCCTTGCGATAAATAGCCTCTTCGAACGGGAACACCACCAGCATATGTGAAACTGCCCGCGCAATTTTTTTGATGCGCTCGCCGCGCCATGCCCAAATGGACGGGCTCACATAATGCATGGTCGGAATACCGCGCGCCTTGAGATCCGTCTCGAGCGAGAGATTGAAATCGGGCGCGTCTATCCCGATGAACAAATCAGGTGGATCATCCAGCATGGCGCGTTTGAGTCTGCGGCGGATACCAAGAATTTCGGGCAAGTGCCGTAGTACCTCAATATAGCCATTCACCGAGAGTTTCTCCATCGGGAACAGGCTACGCGCACCCGCTGCCAGCATTTTCGGGCCGGCTATACCCACAAATTCGATATCCGGACGATATGCCTTCAGGACGGCAATCAAATGACTGCCAAGCAAGTCACCAGATGCCTCACCTGCAACTATACCGATGCGGGGCGGACGTGCCACAGCTGCCATATCAGCGAATAATGCCGCGATCAGCCTGGCTGAGAAAATCCACCAGCAGCTGGACTTCCGGCACATCCTGAGCCTGCTCGGCAAGACGTTGTTGTGCCTCGCTGAAAGTCAGCCCTTCACGATACAAGGTTTTGTAGGCGCGCTTGAGTCCGGCCAGCGCCGCTGCCGTAAAACCACGCCGCCGCAAGCCTTCGGCATTGATGCCGTGGGGTGTGGCAGGGTGCCCTGCTGCCGTAATATAAGGGGGGATATCCTTGAATACCACGCTGGAAATACCCGTCATCACATGGGCGCCAATTTTGCAAAATTGGTGCACCCCGGTAAACCCGCCCAGTGTGGCAAAATCCCCCACCGAGACATGCCCGGCCAAAGAAGCATTATTGGAAAAAGTCGTATTGTTGCCCACCTGACAGTCGTGGGCTAGATGCACATAAGCCATGATCCAGTTGTCGTTGCCGACACGCGTCACGCCCGTATCCTGCACAGTCCCCAGATTGAGCGTGCAGAATTCGCGGATGATATTGCGATCACCGATTTCCAGCCGGGTCGGCTCTCCCGCGTATTTCTTGTCCTGCGGAATTTCCCCGATGGAATTAAACTGGAAAATATGATTCTCGCGGCCAATAAGGGTGTGTCCGTTAATGACCGTATGCGCGCCTACCGTGGTGTCATCACCGATGACCACATGCTCGCCGATCACGGCGTAAGGACCGATACTGACATTGTTGCCAAGTTGCGCCCCGGGATGAATGATTGCAGTGGAGTGAATCATGTTTCAGCGCAAGGTGGCCATCATTTCGGCTTCCGCCACTCGCTGACCGTCCACTTCGGCATACGTTGCATATTTCCAGATGCCCTTGAGATTACGCAGGATTTCCGCATGCAGTATGAGTTGGTCACCGGGCACGACCGGTTTTTTGAAACGGGCAGCATCGATGCCGGCAAAATACACCACGGAATCTTCGCTGGGGGCATCGGCCACTGTCTTGAAAGACAGCAGAGCTGCCGCCTGCGCCAGCGCCTCCAGAATCAGCACGCCAGGCATGACCGGATGCTTGGGAAAGTGACCCGGGAAAAATGGTTCGTTCATGCTTACGTTTTTGAGAGCGACGATACTTTTCCCCGGCTCCAGAGAAATCACCCGGTCAACCAGTAAAAAAGGGAACCGGTGTGGCAGATAGGCCATGATCTCATTGACGTCCATACTACTCATGTTGATTTTTCTCCAGTTCGACAAGCTTTTTTTCCAGCGCGCGAATACGCTTGGCCATACTGTCCAGGTGGCGCATCTGCACCGCATTTTTCAGCCACTCACTGTGCTCTGAAAAAGGCAGCGCCGATGTATAGGTGCCCGCTTGTGTCAGTGATTTGGTAATCAGGGTATTGGTAGAAATATTCACCCGCTCAGCGATCTCGATGTGACCAAAAATCATTGCTGCCCCACCGATGGTGCAGTGCGCACCAATTTTTGCGCTGCCGGCAATCCCCGTACAGGCCGCAATCGCGGTATGGGCACCAATACGTACGTTGTGTGCTATTTGAATCTGATTGTCGAGCTTGACGCCTTCCTCGATCACCGTATCGTCCAGCGCGCCACGATCCACGGTGGTATTGGAACCGATTTCCACGTCGTTACCGATGACCACACGACCGATCTGGGGTATTTTCAACCAGCGCCCGTCATCCGGTGCAAGACCAAAGCCATCCGAACCGATCACGCAGCCTGAATGCAAAATTACGCGATCCCCTATTACACTGCCGTGATACACAGTGACATTGGCATACAACAAACAAGCACTGCCGATGATACAGTCCCGGCCCACCACGCTACCCGCACCGATAATACTACCCGCTCCGATTTTTGCCCCTTGCTCCACTACCGCATTGGCGCCAATACTGGCGTCGTCAGCGATGCATGCCTCAGGATGGACAACGGCTGAAGAATGCACACCGGGCACGGCGGTGTATGACGGGTTGAAAAGCGCAGAAACACGTGCGAAGTAAGTGTAGGGATTATCGGCAATGATGCGCGGTTTGCTACTGGCTTGCGCAGCATCGCGTCCCATTATGAATGCGCCTGCAGCCGACCCGGCCAGCTGACTACGGTATTTCAAATTGGCAAGAAAGCTGATCTGGTGAGGTTGGGCACTACTCAATGTCGCAATCTGGCTAACCCGAGTGCTCGCATCTCCATGCACTTCACCCCCCAGGCGCTCAACGATTTCTGCCAATGTGTACGACACGTCCGGCATAGGGTGTTCAGTCAGGATTATTTGTCGCTTAGAGCGCGAATGATTTTGTCAGTGATGTCGATTTTGGGGCTGAAATAAACTGCCTCTTCGAGTATGACATCGTACTTCTCGGCCTCGCCGTAGGCATGAATTGCCTTACGCGCACGATCCTGCACCTTGGAAAGCTCCTCATTGCGCCGCACATTCAGATCCTCGCGAAATTCACGCAAGGTGCGCTGGTAATCACGATTCAGATTAGCCAGATCCCGTTCTTTACTGCGCCGCTCGGTGTCTGACTGAATGGCCCCATCTTTTTCAAGTTGAGCCTGCAGATCACGTGCCTGCTTGGCCATTTTTTGCAACGCTGCCTCGCGTGGCGCGAATTCCTTTTCCAGTCTTTTTTGTGCCTGCAGGGCAATCGGTGCCTCACGGAATACGCGCTCGGTATTCACGAAACCGATTTTGATATCGGCTGATGCAATCCCCGATGTCATCACACCAGCACACAATATAATTACTGCCAAAACCTTGTTCACTTCTTGCTCCTTAAAACACGGTGCCCAACGTAAACTGGAACACTTGCGTCCTGTCATCAGGCTTGGGATTGAGTGGTTTTGCCAAGCTGAATTTGAGCGGACCAACCGGTGAAATCCAGCTCAATGCTATACCAGTGGAATAACGCAGGTCTTTGAAATTAAAACTGGAATAACGCCCCAGATAATCATCCGGACCCCATGTAGAACCCGCATCTGCAAAAACGCTCATGCGAACTGACTGGTCATTTTTCATACCTGGCATTGGGAAGAACAGTTCCGCATTACCCACTACGCGCTTATTACCACCGGCGGCAACCACTCCGTTAATTGGGTCATTCAGTTTGGGACCCAAGGTAGAGGTATCGTAACCACGTACCGAACTCACACCACCCGCATAGAAATTCTTGAAGAACGGTAACGGCTTGCCTGCGTAACCATTGCCAAAGCCGATTTCGCCATTCAGCATCAGGGTAAAGTTCTTGCTCAATGGATGGAACCACTGCTGCTGATAAGACAGTTTGTAATATTCAAGGCTGCCCGGCGGTATACCCACCTCGCCGTAGACTCGCTGCAACATACCTTTGGTTGGATACGTCAAACTGTCCCGGCTATCGCGTGCCCACCCCAGATCGGCGCGAATGGTGTCGTTGCTGCTGCCAAACTGGTTGACGAAATCCTGGTACTGCTTGGGACTATTGCTGTCTACCGTCAGGTCAAAGCGTTCGTACGCCAATCCCAGATTGATGCTGTCCTTCTCATTCAATGGGATACCCAGGCGTACTCCCACCCCTTTGGTAGAGTTCTGATAGGTGGCCACACTGCTCAGCGAGGTGGTATTGATATCGCGCCGGTACAGATCGTAACCAAGGCTTAAGCCATCCGGTGTGAAATAAGGGTTGGTATAAGAGACCGAATAAACCTTGTTGATCTTGCCGCTGTTGACCTGTAGTGACAATTGATTACCTGTGCCGAACAGGTTGTTTTGCGAAATCGAACCTGACAGAATCAGGCCTTCGGAAGACGAAAATCCCGCGCCCACCATGATGCTGCCGGTAGCCTTTTCCGTCACACCCAGATCAATATCCACCTGATCGGTGGTACCGGCCACGGCAGGCGTGGTAAGACTTACACCAGGATTAAAATAGCCGAGGCGTTCAACCCGTTCGCGCGAACGCTTGATTTTATCGCCCTGATATAATGCACCTTCCATTTGCCGGAATTCCCGTCGCACCACTTCGTCTTTGGTGCGGGTATTGCCAGTGACATTGATCCGGTTGATATAAACGCGACGACCGCTATCCACATAAAAAGTGAATGCAACCTGATGTTTCACCCGGTCCACATCCGGCACGGCGTTGACGTTGGCGAATGCATAACCATCGTTGCCAAGTCGATCACTGATTTTTTTCGCGGTTTCAGTCAATTTTTCGCGCGAAAATACTTCACCCGGCTTTACCATGATCAGCTTTTCGAGTTCTGCGGGTGGAACCACGGTTTCACCCGCCAGCTTGACACTGGAAACGGTGTATTGATCACCCTCATTAATATTGATGGTGATGTAGATATCTTTCTTGTCCGGTGAAATCGACACCTGAGTGGAATTCACATTGAATTCAAGGTAACCACGGTTCAGGTAAAACGATTTGAGCGTTTCCAGATCGGCCGCCAACTTTTGCTTGGAATATTGATCGCTCTTGGTATACCAGCTGAACCATCCTGGCGTTTGCTCGCTCATCACATCCAGCAGCTGCTTTTCCTTGAAGGCATGGTTGCCGACAATATTGATCTGCCTGATCTTGGCAACATCGCCATCCTGGATGTTGAAAGTGATCGCAACCCGGTTGCGCTCTTGCGGCGTGACCGTCGTTTCGATTTGTACGGCATACTTGCCTTTACTAAAATACAGGCGTTTGATTTCCTGTACGGCACGATCCAGAATCGATTTATCGAAAATGCGGCCTTCTGTCAGGCCCGCCTGTTTCAGACCGGTAGTGAGTTGTTCCTTGGAAAACTCCTTGTTGCCGATCAACTCAACCTTGGAAATGGCCGGACGTTCTTCCACCACCACAATGAGCACATTGCCTTGCTGCTCCAGCCGTACATCCTTGAAAAAACCCGTGGCAAATAATGCCTTGATTGCTGCGGACGCTTTTTCGTCATCCATCGTCTCGCCGACTTTAACCGGCAAGTAGCTGAATACCGTGCCGGCTTCCGTGCGCTGGATGCCCTCAACGCGGATATCCTTCACGACAAAATTATCGATTGCATGAGCGGAGACCGCCCACAGACTTGTAAAGAGTGCAGCCGCAAGTTTGATTCGCATTAGGGTCAGCCTGTAAACAAACGGGAAATATCGTTATAAAAGGCAAAAATCATGAGTGTGAGCAAGAGTGCCATGCCAATTTGCTGGCCGATTTCCATCACGCGTTCGGAGACCGGACTGCCTTTGATAAGCTCCGCGATATGATACATCAAATGCCCGCCGTCCAATAACGGAATGGGCAACAGATTAAGCACACCAAGACTGATACTCACCAGTGCCAGGAAAGTTATAAATGCAGCTGGCCCGGTACGCGCCGATTGTCCGGCATAGTCGGCGATCGTAATTGGGCCGGACAGGTTGCGCCAGGATACCTCACCGGTCACCATGCGCCCCATCATCTGCAAACTGAACACAGCTGTATCCCAGGTTTTGGCAAATGCCTTGGTAAAGGCTGTCGCCACGCCATAGCGTGTTTTGGTCAACATCGCATCAAACACCGCCGGATCCACCTTGGGACCAATACCGATTTTGCCGACCGCCACGCCAGCCTCCTCCACACGCTGAGGTACCAGCTGGATATCAAGTTTGGCTGCCGGATTGCCACGCTCTATCTGCAGGGTAACGATCTTACCGGGCCGATTACGCACCAAGTTGACCAAATCTGACCACTCGCTGATCCTGGTTCCATCTATTGCGAGAATGTGATCGCCAGTACGCAACCCGGCACGTGAACCCACACTGTCGGGCAATACCTGCCCGATGACTGCCGCTAGCGACGGTTCAAACAAGCGGATACCCAGTTTGGCCGCCATATCGGATTCGCCATCCACTGCCACACCGGCCGCATTCAGCATGCGGGTCTCACCATCTTTCAATGAAATGCTGAGCGGCTGTTGTGCGGGTAGCTGGCGTAATAGCGCCCATTGCAAATCTGCCCAGCTCGCCACCGGCTCCCCATTGATTGCACTGATTTCATCACCGTCATTCAGTCCGGCCTGCGCTGCTGCACTTGCGGCAGGCGGCTGGCCTATGACAGGTTTGAGACCCGGTATGCCGTGCATGAACAAACCCCAATACAGCAGAACCGCCAGCAGCAGGTTGGCCAGCGGCCCGGCAACCAGAATCAGCATGCGCGCACCGACGCTCTGACGATTAAAGCTGCGATGCCGGTCGGCCTCCTGAACATGGCCTTCACGCTCATCCAGCATCTTGACGTAGCCACCAAGTGGAAACCCGGCTATGACCCACTCGGTACGGTCTTTTCCCCAATGCCGTAGCAACAACGGCTTACCAAAACCTACCGAGAAGCGCAGCACTTTCACACCCACCAGGCGCGCGGCTGCATAATGACCGAATTCATGTACAACAATAAGGATACCCAGCGCTACCGCAAAGGCCAGCAAGGTCGTCAACAGTGTCATGTTTTAAACTTTCGCCTGCAAAGTGTCGAGAAAAGCATCCGCGTCGGCGCGCGCCTGTTTATCAGCTTGCACCAGATCATCCATATCGCCGGGCTCGCCGCCTGGTGCACGAGCCAGTGCATGCTCAATTGCCGCCGCTATCGACAGGTAGGATGCACGCCCGTCGAGGAATGCGGCCACCGCCGACTCGTTGGCAGCATTCAGGACCGCAGGCAGCATGCCCCCGCCGGACAACGCATCGAATGCCAGTTTCAGACACGGGAAGCGCGCATAATCCGGAGGTTCAAACGTGAGTCCACGCCCGAACAAATCCAGCGCTTCAACGCCTGCCTCGATGCGTTCCGGGAAGCCTAACGCATAAGCAATAGGAGTACGCATGTCGGGGTTGCCGAGTTGTGCAATGACCGAACCATCCAGATAATCCACCATTGAATGGATCACGCTTTGCGGATGGATCACCACCTGTATTTGAACGGGCGTGGCGTTGAATAACCAGTGCGCCTCGATCACTTCCAGTCCCTTGTTCATCATGGTGGCAGAATCCACCGATATTTTTTTACCCATTACCCAGTTGGGATGTGCACAGGCCTGTTCCGGTGTGACGTGTTTCAACTCATCAATAGGCGTGGTCCGGAACGGACCGCCCGAAGCCGTGAGCAGAATACGCCGTACGCCGCAGGACGCAAGATCGCCACAAAAATGGCGCGGCAGCGATTGAAAAATCGCGTTGTGTTCACTATCAATCGGTATCAGCTCTGCTCCGCCTGCTGCCACCGCCTGCATGAACAGACTGCCAGCCATGACCAGGGTCTCCTTGTTGGCAAGCAGAATACGCTTACCCGCCTTGGCCGCAGCCAGTGCCGGGCGCAGGCCAGCAGCACCAACAATGGCGGCCATCACCGTATCAACTTCTGGTAACGCCGCGATCTGCTCCAGTGCTGCCATACCCCATAGCACTTCGGTCGTACTACCGAGTGCCGTGAGCATTTCACCCAGGCGCGCGGCATTTTCCGCATCCAGCACCACTGCATAACGGGGTGAATGGGTTCGACACTGCTCAGCCAGTTTATCCAACTGGTTATTGCCGGACAGGGCCACAACATCGAATCGATCCGGGTGGCGTGCCACGACATCCAGGGTGTTGACACCGATGGTACCGGTCGCCCCAAGTACAGTGAGATGACGTACGCTCATACCAACGCCCGTGTCAGTAACTGCCCATGCAACAACAGCAGTGCCGAGACCGGCAAAGCCGAGGTCAGCGCGTCGATACGATCGAGCATGCCACCATGCCCGGGCAGCAAATTGCCGCTATCCTTGGCACCGGCCAGTCGTTTGACCCAGGATTCAAACAGATCACCCAATATGCTCAGATAAAATACCAGCCAGACAAATAACGCCAGAGGCAGCAGCCAGTCCGCAGGAGATTGCACCCGCCCTGATGCAGCAGCAATACCCAGTACTATCAGGGTATAAATTGTCACGGCCAACCCCGCACCCGCAGCGCCCTCCCAGGTCTTGCCGGGGCTGATTTGTGCAGCTAGTTTTCGTCTGCCGAAACGCTTGCCGGTGAAATATGCCGCGCTGTCCGCAATCCATACAATCCCCATGAGCAGCAATAAGCCCAAAGCACTATAGGCACGCAAATCAAGCAATGAAAACCACAAGGGCAACAGTACCAGCCAGCCAGCCAATACACGTAGTACAGGTTGTTGAAGCCGCCAGCCGAAGGCCAGCCAGAGGGGCGCAACCACCAGCCAGAACAGTGTCGCTGCCAGATAAATCAAACCATGGTACGCGTCACCCCAGACGTAAACGGTTCCTGCTAGCGCAACACTGGCCGCTGCGTAGCCATTTGCAGCCGTTATGGAAAATCCGGACAAACGTCCCCATTCGCGTGCGCCGAATATCAATGGCACAACCATTACCACTACCCACGCTGGCTGCGGCAATAAAAACAGGCAGGCCAAAAAACCGGCCAGCAGAGTCAGGGCTGTTGCCCAGCGTTTACTTAGCATGTTCAATCAACTGTTCGCTGGTGCGACCGAAACGGCGCTCGCGGTTACTGTACGAAGCAATCGCCTCATCCAGCGCGGCAGCATTGAAATCCGGCCATAGTGCAGGGGTAAAATAAAGTTCCGAGTAAGCCAGCTGCCATAACAGAAAATTACTGATGCGTTGTTCACCGCCGGTACGGATAAACAGATCCGGTTCAGGCGCATAGTGCATGGCAAGATGCGGCGCAAGATCCGCTTCCTCTATCTGCTTGCCTATCAATTCCGGGTGTTTTTCCAGCATCGCATTCATCGCCTGCATGATGTCCCAGCGGCCGCCATAATTGGCAGCGATGGTCAGGGTCAGGCGAGTGTTGTTGCTGGTGAGATGTTCTGCCTCGTGGATGAGTTTGACCAGCTTAGGTCCAAAACGGGCGAGGTCGCCCACCACATGTAACCGGGCGCCGTTTTTGTGCAACTTGCTGATTTCTCGCTCCAGCGCTAGTGCAAACAGATCCATCAACATGGATACTTCGTCGTGCGGGCGGCGCCAGTTTTCCGAGCTGAAGGCAAACAGGGTGAGGTATTCCACACCGCGATCACCGCAAGCCTTGATCACATCACGGACTGTTTCCACCCCCCGCTTATGCCCGGCGATACGCGGCAGAAAACGTTTTTTTGCCCAGCGTCCATTGCCATCCATGATGATGGCAATGTGCCGCGGCACATCAGGTGCTTGTGGGATATCTCTGGTAGAGCTGGTAAAAATGCCCACTGAATCAGGCCTAGACCGCCATTAGGTCGGCTTCTTTGGCGACCAGCGCCTTGTCGATCTCGGCAATATATTTATCGGTGAGCTTCTGAATATCATCTTGGGCGCGACGTTCATCGTCTTCGCTGATGGCCTTGTCCTTGAGCAGATCCTTGAATTGCGCATTGGCATCACGACGCACATTGCGCATCGCCACCTTGGCATTTTCACCCTCGGTCTTCACCAGCTTGATCAGATCGCGGCGACGTTCTTCAGTGAGCGCAGGCATTGGTACGCGAATCAGATTGCCCTGGCTGGATGGGTTCAATCCCAGGTCAGCATCACGTATTGCCTTCTCCACAGCGCCGACCATCTTTCCTTCCCACGGCTGTACAGCAATTGTACGTGCATCCATCAGGGTAATATTAGCCACTTGGGTGATCGCAGTGGGGTTGCCATAGTAATCGACCGTAACATGATCGAGAATACCGGTATGGGCCCGACCCGTCCGCACTTTACCCAAATCCGCCTTAAGCGACTCCAGGCTTTTGACCATTTTTTGCTCAGCAGTTTTTTTGACGTCTGCAATCATGAATAACTCCTGTTAACACTGCGCTAAAACCAGGGTACCTTCATCTTCGCCCAAGACAAATCGCGCCAATGCACCGGCCTTGAAAATACTCAATACCGCTAACGGCATGTTCTGATCACGGCATAAGGTGAACGCGGTTGCATCCATTACTTTCAGATCCTTCTGGATCGCCTCATCAAAACTCAGCCGCTGATAACGTGTGGCAGCCGGATCTTTTTTCGGGTCTGCGCTGTATACGCCATCCACCTTGGTGGCTTTGACCACAATATCCGCATTCATTTCCATACCGCGCAATGCGGCAGCGGTATCGGTGGTAAAGAAAGGGTTCCCGGTACCTGCGCCGAAAATCACTACGGTGCCCTCTTCCAGATAACGTAATGCCTTGCCACGAATATAAGGCTCGGCAACCTGCTCGATGTTGAGCGCCGACTGCACCCGGCTTGGCACGCCAACGCGTCGAAACGCATCCTGTAACGCCAGTGCGTTCATTACGGTGGCGAGCATGCCCATATAATCGGCGGTCGCGCGATCCATGCCGGCAGCACCCGGTGCAACACCACGGAAAATATTACCCCCGCCGATCACCACAGCCACCTGCACACCCATATCGACCACCGTCTTCACCTCACCGATAATGCGGGCAATGGTGTCGCGGTTAATGCCATAACTGTCGTCACCCATCAGGGCTTCACCCGACAATTTCAGCAAAATACGCTTGTACACCGGGGCGCTCATGGCGTTAAACCTTGGCAGCCGCAGCCACTTCGGCAGCGTAGTCCACCACTTTTTTCTCGATGCCTTCACCCACCACGAACATGGTGAAGCCATTCACTTTGGCTTTTTTCTCGGCCAGCAGCTTTTCTACAGTCTGGTCGGGGTTTTTCACAAACGGCTGGCCCAGCAGCGTCACTTCGGCAAGGTATTTGCTGACACGGCCTTCTACCATCTTGGCCACAATGTCGGCAGGCTTGCCTGAATCAGCGGCCTGCGCTGTATAGATTTCTCGCTCTTTGTCCAGCAAATCGGCTGACACCTGGTCTTTCGATACACAAATCGGTTTGCTCGCCGCGATATGCATGGCGATGTCTTTTCCCAGTGCCTCATCGCCATCCAGGTCTACCATCACGCCTATTCTGGAACCATGCAGATAAACGGCCAAACTGCCTGTTGTGGCGTAATGTACGGCGCGACGAATACTGAGGTTTTCACCCAATTTCATAATCAAAGCCTGACGCACTTCCTGAACACTGCCACCAGCCGGCATGCCCATCTCAGACAACGCAGCCGCATCGGTAATTCCGCTTTGTGCAGACAGCTGCGCAACCGACTTTGCAAAAGCCAGAAAATCCTCATTTTTTGCAACAAAATCAGTCTCGCAATTGATCTCAACCAACGCGCCAACCTTTCCATCCGGGCTGACAAAAGAACCGATTACGCCCTCTGCAGCGATCCGTCCTGCGGCTTTGCTAGCCTTCGCGCCACTCTTGATACGCATCAGATCTTCGGCGGCACTCATATCGCCATCGGTCTCAGTCAATGCCTTTTTGCATTCCATCATGCCCAGACCAGTGCGCTCACGCAGCTCCTTGACCATGCTTGCAGTAATTTCAGCCATGCCATACTCCTCGGATTCTTAATTCAAAATTCAAAAACTTATTACAAAAAAAGGGGCGTACGCCCCCTTTTTTTCAAGAAGACCAGCTTATTGCGCTGCGGCTTCTCCAGTGGCTTCCATCTCAACAAATTCTTCGCCTTCGCCCAGAATTTCGCTGATCACCTGACTGCGGCCTTCCAGCACCGCGTCAGCCATGCCACGCGCATACAGGCGAATCGCACGATTGGAGTCATCGTTACCTGGGATGATGTAATCTATACCCAGAGGGCTGTTGTTTGTATCTACCACGCCAATGACGGGAATGCCCAACTTGTTGGCTTCAGTCACAGCACCTTTCTGATAACCCACATCAATTACCAGCAATGCATCAGGCAGTGCGCTCATATCCTTGATGCCGCCCAGACTACGATCCAGCTTGTCAAATTCACGTTGCAGTACCAGCGCTTCCTTTTTGGTCAGCTTGGAATTGACGTCGCCCAGCATGGCTTCAAGATCCTTCAGACGCTTGACGGATTGTTTGACGGTTTTGAAATTGGTCAGCATGCCACCTAACCAGCGATGATCCACATAAGGCATGCCCGCACGCTCGGCTTCTTCACGCACAATTTCGCGCGCCGAACGCTTGGTACCCACAAACAACACAGTACCCTTGTTGGTTGACAATTTGCGCACGAATTTCAGCGCATCCTCGAACATCGGCAAGCTTTTTTCGAGGTTGACGATGTGGATTTTGTTGCGATGGCCGAAGATGTACGGTGCCATCTTCGGGTTCCAGAAACGGGTTTGGTGGCCGAAGTGAACACCGGCCTCCAGCATTTGACGCATGGTAATAGACATAAGATTTCCTTTAGGGTTAAGCCTCCAGCCGTCGCCAAACACCCCGTTTGGGGCACCCTAAGCTATTGACGGCTGTGCGAATTTTGATGCGCACCATGCACACCAAGGGCGTAATTCTACCACGGCGTCAATCTTCTCGGCAACGCGCAAATGGCTTAGCCAGGTGTATGAAATTGAAGTGCTGCCAGGTTGGCGTAAATACCACCCAATGCAATTAGCGAAGTATGCGTGCCAACCTCCACAATTTCGCCATTTTCCATCACCACTATGCGATCTGCGCGCTGCACCGTGGCCAGGCGATGTGCGATAACCAGCGTAGTACGGCCGACCATGGCCGCTTCCAGCGCTCTTTGCACCAACCGCTCGGATTCAGCATCCAGTGCGCTGGTCGCTTCATCCAGCAACAATAAGGGTGGATTTTTGAGCAACGCCCGCGCGATGGCGATTCGCTGGCGTTGCCCACCCGACAGGCGCACACCGCGCTCCCCCAGAAAGGATAAATATCCCTGGGGAAGATTTTCGATGAATTCATGCGCCGCAGCCATTTTTGCGGCGGCGATTACCTCCTCATCTGTTGCGTCAATGCGCCCATAACGAATATTTTCCAGCGCATTGGCGGAAAAAATCACCGTATCCTGCGGCACAATACCGATGGCTGCCCGCAAGTCATGCAAATCAAGCCGCCGGATATCAACACCATCCAGCGTGATCAATCCATTTTGCGGATCATAATAACGCAGCAATAACTGGAACAGCGTGGTCTTGCCCGCACCGGACGGGCCCACCACTGCCACTGTCTCGCCCGGCTGGATGGCGAGCGACAGCTGACGCAAGGAAGCAGTGAGCGGACGCGAGGGATAATGAAAAGTGATCTCCTGCAATACCAGCGTCGCACCATTGTGGGAACGCGCTGGCAATACTTGGGGTAACTCAGGAGATTGAATTGGGGAACGCACAGCCATCAATTCCAGCAACCGTTCAGTCGCTCCCGCAGCCCGTTGTGCTTCACCCAGCACCTCCGATAATGCACCAATGGCGCCGGCTACAATAACCGCATAAAGAATAAATTGTGCCAGTTCACCCCCTGTCATCCGGCCACCCATCACCGCTTGCGCACCCAACCACAACACAAACACGATCGCACCGAATACCAGCAAAATGGCGACCAGTGTCAGCATTGAACGCGCACGGATACGCGCCATCCCTGTATTAAAAGCGTTTTCAACCGATGAGGTAAAGCGATTGGATTCCCAGTCCTCGTGCGTAAATGCCTGCACTGTTGGTATCGCATTCAGAATTTCGCCTGCCATTGCGGAGGCATCGGCAATACGGTCTTGCGAATCCCGCGACAACTTGCGCACACGTCGCCCAAAGATAACTATCGGTAACACCACTGCAGCCAACAACACAATAATGATGGACGACAGTTTGATGCTGGTAACAAACAACATCACCAGACCACCCATAAAAAGCAAGGTATTGCGCAGCGCCATGGAGATGCTGGTGCCAACCACGGCTTGGATCAAGGTGGTATCCGTAGTCAGACGCGACAACACCTCTCCGCTCTGGGTAGTCTCAAAAAACTGTGGGCTTTGTCTTACCACATGCCTGTACACCGCGCTGCGGATATCAGCAGTCACACGTTCACCCAGCCATGAAACCATGTAAAAACGTGCCGCAGTAGCAATGGCCAGAATGCAGGCCACACCGAACAGTGCGAGGAAATAGGTATTTACATGCTGAATACTTTTTGAACCTGCAGCACCAAAACCGAGGTCAATCATTTGCCTGAATGCATACGGAATGGCAAGTGTCGCACCTGCTGCCACCAGTAGCGCGATCCCCGCCAATATAAATTCTCTTTTGTAAGGCGCCAAAAAAGGCAGCAGGCCCCTAAGGGTAGACAAACTGCTTTTGGGAAGGGTAGACGCTAAAGTCATATCGTTTAATTAATTGCGGAAGAGTTCTATGCTCAATCAAAAATTTGTCACCATTCGGAGACACATAAAATACAAATACAGCATTGATTTATAAGGTTTATAAAATAAAAATATAATATCCATGAATTTATCGTCGCCATGCGGCGACAAACTTGAGCCTTTTGTCCATCTCTAGGTCCGTCATTAATAAATATCCAATTGTTTATTCTACATATTTAATAAATGGCGCACATTTTGCTAATGATTATCGAATCACGGCTGCATCCTGCCGTGGCAATTCCGCGACTCACAATCCTAGCGAGAGGACGATATACATGCTCAAGAATTTCATGCAACCAGCCCATGCCAAAACCACACATCACAGCATGAATAATTCGTTAATGGATACTCCGACCAGGCCGTTGGATAGTACGTCAAAATCACTTGAAACACCCACAAGCGGGAAATCAGTTTCCAATGAAGAAGGTAACAAATTGACTGTAGGCCCGAACATCAAACTCAAAGGTTCGGAAATCACTGATTGCGAAATCCTGGTTGTAGAAGGCAGAGTAGAAGCATCCATGAATAGTCGTGACATTCGTATTGCTGAAGGCGGCGTCTTTTCGGGCACTGCTGAAATCGACGTTGCAGAAATTCGTGGCCATTTTGAAGGTGAACTCACCGCTCGCAAACGTCTGGTAATTTACGCAACCGGGAAAGTCACAGGCCAGATCCGCTATGGTGCATTGAAAATCGAGGAAGGTGGCGTACTCTCTGGAGACATCGCCACACTATCGACTCCTCATGCCAGCCTGGTTAAAACACCGGAGATGCCCATAGAGGACAAAGCGGAGGCACTTCCAGAAAGTGCGCCCGGTTCGACTCAGGCCTACCCGGCTTCAGTGCTAGCCAAAAACTCGGTGGGCAGGCGCTAGGATTCCATTTCGACGTAAAAGTACCCGCCATTTTGCGGGTACGATTGCATTCATAAAAATCTAATCGCTAAATCCGGGGGCCACCTCGGCGATTTTTAATTCGCGACAGCAGCGTCTTGCAATTGACCTTGACGACGTGTTTGCGTGAAAACAGATTCCGGTGAACGAAATCTTCTAGCGCCTTGTCATCATCGGTCAGCGTGTGAATATGCAAGCTCGTCATATCGCTCATGATGTAAAGGCTGCGTACTTCCGGTTGCCGGGCAAGGTCGTCAGCAACGGCCTCTATCCCTTGCGGGTCAACCTGAACATCGAAAAACGCCGACACTGTGCTGCCGATTTTTTCCGGATTGACGATCAGGGTAAACTTCTCGATCACCCCATCCGTGATCAGCTTTTGCACGCGGTCTCGCACATGCACCCTGGACACTCCCAGCTCACGCGCAATATCTGCAAAACTTCTGCGTCCGTCATCGATCAATATCCGCAATATTGTTTGATCCAGCTCGGTCACAGCATTCCTTAAAAATTTTATCCTGTCAGCTCGACTGCAGCCGAAATTTCAAATGTCCATCGCGCTATCCGCCGAACAGCATTTGCAGCGCGACCACTAACAGTAGTATACCGAAAGCTCGCTTCAGCTTCGCCACTGGTAAATGATGAGCCAGCCGGACACCCATTGGAGCCACTATTACGGAAGTCACACCTACCGCAAGCAACGCCGGCAAATCAATATAGCCAAGAGTCCATGCAGGCAATCCCGTATGATGCCAGCCGGACAGCACAAAACCCGCTGCACCAAATAAAGCGATGGGAAAACCCAGGGTGGAGGAAATGGCGATGGCCCGTTTCATCTCGACATTGCAAGCGTGCAGGAACGGCACAGAAATCGTGCCGCCACCAATTCCCATCATTGCGGACAATGAACCTATACTGAGGCCCACTCCCCAAAGCCCTTTGGGCCCCGGCAACGTCCAGTGAGCTGCGGGTTGCCATTTGGCCAATAATTGCAGCGACACCATAATCAGGAATACCGAAAATATCATTTTGAGCGTCTGTGCCGGTATGAAACCAGCCAGATAGCCGCTTACCAGCCCGCCGATCAGCGTTGCGGGAACCAGCATGCGCACCACCCTCCAATCTATCGCGCCACGCTTTTGCTGTGCAATGATTGCTGACAAGGAGGTGAAGATAATACCGGCAAGCGAGGTGCCAATCGCAAGATGCGTGAGCACATCAGGCTGCACCCCTTCCTGCTTGAATATCCAGATCAAAGCGGGCACAACCACAATGCCGCCTCCCACTCCCAGCATCCCGCCCAGCAGGCCACCCACCACCCCCAGAACAAGATAAAAAACAATAAACGTCATGCAAACTCTCCATTTTCATCTACACACACAAAACAATACTCGGGGTTCGTCACGACTCAGGGCATCTAGAAGGAGGCGACACCTCCGTCACTGCGCGGATCAGACGCTCCCTCCAACCTTCCTTGCGGATGTCGAATGATCGCGCCCGCGTGCCCCATGGCTTCATCAAAATCATGCAATATCTCGATTTGGTGGCCACGCTCACGCAAGGACTGGACAACTTCACTACTAAAGCGCGCCTCCAGTTTCAGGCTATCCGAAGACTGGCCCCACGTACGACCTAATAACCAGCGCGGCGCAGTCACCGCCTGCTGCAAGCTCTGCCCATAGACAATAGCGCGGGTAAATACAGCTGCCTGGGTTTGCGGTTGACCGTCGCCGCCCATCGTGCCGTAAACCATCACACGCCCGTCATGCAGTCGCGCCAGCGCCGGGTTCAAGGTATGAAAGGGTTTGCGCCCTGGTTTCAGTTCATTCAGAGCACCTTTTTGCAAGGAGAAACTGCACCCCCGGTTTTGCCAATTAAGACCGCTCTGCTCAAGCACCACGCCACTTCCGAACTCATGATAGATACTCTGAATAAAACTCACTGCCCGTCCCTGACTATCCATTACACCCATCCACACGGTATCACCTGGGCCGCGACCATTACCCCACGGCAGCGCAAGATCCAGATTGATGGCTTTTGCCAAAGGATCTAAAAAATTGGATTGCAGACAAGACTGGGCGTCGATACGCATATCCCGGGGATCAGTAATGTAAGCATCACGAACCTTAAAGGCCTGCTTGGTGGCCTCCACCACGCAATGCACGTAGTCGGCGCTGTCCGGTTCCATTTGGCTCAGCCCCATCCGGTCCAGAATCCCGAGGATCATCAGCGATACCAAGCCCTGCGTGGGCGGGGGCAGATTGTAGAGTTTGCCCAGCGTATGCTCCAACACCAGAGGCTGGGTCAGCTCGGCTCGATAACCATTCAGGTCGGCCAGAACCAGCGGGCTGCCGCATGCTGCCAGATCCGCCGCAATGGTCTGCGCTAATTCGCCGCGATAGAAATCATCCAGCCCTGCGCGACTAAGATGGCGCAGCGTTGCTGCCATTTTGGACTGAAAAAACAGACTATCTTCCTTGGGCGTGGCTCCATCCACCAGAAAGTGTTCGCGGAAGCCAGGCTGACATTCCAGCTCTGTTTGCTTGGTCTGGGTACTGCGCATTTGACTGCCGGTAACGGATACGCCCTGCTCCCCATGATGAATAGCATCGGCAAACAGCCTGGACAAGGGCATACGTCCGGCCCAGCGCCGCTTGCTCAATGCCAGCGCACGCTCCCAGCCTGACACCGTGCCAGCTACAGTATTGGCTGCCAGCGGACCACGCACCGGGATGCTGGCCAGCCCAAGCCTGGCATAAAACAATGGACTGGCACCCGCAGCCGCTCCACCGCAGGCATCGATAGCAACCGGCTCTTGTCCCGGCTCATGAATCAACCAAAATGCGTCCCCTCCAAGTCCGGTCATATGCGGGTATACCATCGCAATCGTGGCCGCGGCAGACACCATGGCCTCAATCGCGTTGCCGCCTTCCCTGAGCACATCAATCGCTGCCCTAGACGCCAAAAAATGAGGGGCAACGGCCATTGCAGTATCGGTACCCGATGTATTTTTCATGGAATGCTATGACCCAATTTATCTCCTGTGTTCAGAGTCCAGACACCAAGCTTCATGCCAAAGCCGGCGCCATTTCAATGCGCTCGGAGGCCATCCGTTTACGCCACGACTTGAGCACAAATAATGCAAGCAGCGCAGTAGCCACGTCCATTACGGTCACAATGCCGAAGATGGGCACCCAACTGTGCGTTGTTTCATGCAACAACGCCGCAACCGGTGCGCCGAGAATAGCCCCCACGCCTTGGGCCATGTACAGAAAACCATAGTTGGTCGTTGCATTGCCGGTACCGAAAATATCGGTCAAGGTAGAAGGAAACAATGAAAATATTTCACCCCACCCAAAGAACACTACGCCCGACAGCAGAACAAACGCCACCGCATTTTCTCTAAAAGCCAGCATCATGATAATCGCTGCTGCTTCCAGCATGAACGCCACGGCCATCGTATTCTCCCTGCCGATATGATCGGATATCCAGCCAAAAAACGGGCGCGTCAATCCGTTGGTAAATCGGTCAATCGACAGCGCCAAGGGCAGCGCAGCCAAGCCGAACACCAGCACGTCACTCACACCAAAATCCTTGGCGAAGGCACCCATCTGCGAAATGACCATGAGGCCACCCGTAGACATCATGGTCATCATTACAAACAACAGCCAGAACACGGGCGTTTTCAGCATCTCACGAGGGGTATAATTACGCTCACTCTGAGAAACCCCTTTGCTGGCAGCCGAAACAATATAAGCAGGCAACTCGGAAGACTTTGGCGCACGCCGCAACCCCTGCGCCACCACTAGACCGACCAGGCCGAGAGTGATGCCAAAGACCATCAAGGCATGCACGTAGCCCTCGCCTTTAATCATTGTGGCAATAGGAAAAGTCGTCAATATCGCTCCAAAACCATAACCTGCTGCCACCAACCCTGTGGCAAGGCCACGCTTGTCAGGGAACCACTGCACCATCAAGCCGACAACACCCACATAGATGATCCCTGTTCCAAGTCCCCCCATGACCCCATAGGAAAGATACAAACTGGCCAAATCGTGAGCGTACGCCGCCGCTACCCAACTGCCGCCGGTCAAGATTGCACCGGCTGATATCAGCAATCGGGGCCCAAATTTCTGAATCAGATACCCCTGAAGCGGCGATAACCAAGTCTGCAACACCACAAATATGGAGAAAGTCACCTGTATGGCTGCCAGGCTCGTATCAAGCGAAGACTGCAACGGCTTTACAAATAGCGTCCATACATATTGAGAACTCGAAATGGACATCATCGCAATCAGGCCAAAGACAAGCTGCCACCACCGGTTATGCGACCATTGGGCATTCCCTACATGGCTTTCTGTATTCATTTAATTCACCTCGCTGGTATTAGACCTAACAAAAGATCAGGGCTCCCAGGAGGCATAGCAATATATGAGCCACATGCAAATAATATTGCATTTCAATCAATTAGGCAATTAACAGGGGTGGGGATTTTGATATTCACATTAAACCGATACCGCTTTGGTGCACCTCACTCCAGGGCCGTGCACTTATCATATGAACATTTTTTCGTTATAAAAACTAACGTTTAACATATTTATGGGCACCATCAGTCAAAAATTTGCCCAAATAGCCCTTCTGCCGAAACATTAGGCTAGCGGTTTAATTTAATGTGTTTTTTTACGCACCGGAGAGGTGCGAAGAGATATTGCATCTCGCAGCAAATATTTCGGCTACGCAAGCCTCAACGCAACCTACTCACTTCCTGGCGATATCTTTCGATGCAGGCGGAACATCCAACCGAGTATTAAGGGACATTTCGGCTGCTTTATGCGGACTCCCAATAAATGGAATGCAGCCGTAAATAGCCGCCAATCCCAGAAGGCTAAAAACCGTCAGCAAAACTCCGGCTAGCACCAAAATTAAATATAGATTTTTTTTGATGGCTACATCCCGAATCACTATATATGCAAATGAAAAAATTTAAACCTCGGCTCTATATACGTACGCTAAGGTTATTCACTACATATGAAACACCTTCTATATCTGCAGCTAGCGCGACAGCTAATTGCTTCTGCAGGACTTTGCATACCCAACCAGTCAATTCCACACCACCTGCAAAAGTTTCCACATGAATAAAAGTATCGTGCATTGAGGGCTGTTGTTTGAATGCAACTTGTATATTCGCAGTGATGCTTTGGTCATCAACCATCTTTAGCACCTGAATTTTCGAGCCAAATGGCAACGGATGGGATTGCGTCTTCATTTATCAATTTCCTTCAGCTAATTAAACAAAGGCGATCCATATCACGCCATCTTTAGAATTTCGTATTTCTGCTTAAAACCTGCAACCTATTCGATAGCTTTTGGCACCAAGCTATTGATTACCTTGGTCACGCCTTCAATTCCCGCCGCAATCCGGCCAGCAGCCACGACTTGTTTGGAATTGTCGACAAACCCGCTCAATAACACCGCCCCTTTATAAGTTTGCACATGTATCTGCACTCCCTTTAAAAGCGAATGTTTGATAAGCCTGGTTTTCACCTTTGCCGTGATGACACTGTCCTCAACGTACTTTGCCATCTTGCGACGTTCGCTTATGGATTGCGCGCGTAAAGATCCATCTTTACCCAATTTTTCTACATGGTTGGAACCCACTTCATCAAACGTCGCGGGTGACATTCGGCGCACAGTGGTCGTCACGACTTTGCTGGAAGCGTGACCCTCTGACCTGTCGTGGTGTTCAAACGCAGCATCACTCTCCACTCCTGCGGCATATAGAGTACTCATTACCATTAGCGCCATAGCAATAAAAACGCTCAGAAAAACTGCGATGACAACGCTATTTTTTGGCATACATTCCTGGTATTTCATGACCTTAACTCATTCATCATGATTTCGAGCAAACCGGCTCAATGCTGTCAAAGCCTGCAGATGCAGAATCATCAAACAATCAATCTCAATTCGTGCCAAGGAAAAAGCGAAGGACACAACACCTACGTCTCACAAAATTTCGCACACACGTCAAACCAGAGTGCGTGTCCCGCAGAAATTATCAGTATTTGGGTGTGGTAGCCGTTGAGGGCATCGTAGGTGCGTCTGCGGTAGGTGCGTCGGTCGCCATGGCATTGGCAAGTTCCTCCGGGCTTAACTTGCCATCATGATTGGTATCAGCCTTTTTAAAATCTTGGGCAGACATACCCTGTGCCGCGGCTTCCTTGGAACTGACAGAACCATCATGATTGGTATCAAATAAAGCCATCGCAGGAGAAACATCTGTTTTAGGCATTGGGGCAGCATGACTCATTCCCGCTCCACAAATTACCAGTGCGGTTCCCAGCATGAACGTTTGAACTGTTTTATTTCGACAAATCAAGGCAGGGTTACTCATCCGTTTCTCCTGAAACTTACAGCGACATTGCTGCAAGCTTGAAGATAGCAATTGCCATGCCACGTAGAATATTCAATACAAAACAATTGGTTAACATGGATTCCGAGGGGCTTTATTATTCAAGTGTCGTCTCGCAACAACACAAATCGGGCATGCGGCCGTTAACTTGCTGAAAAATAATGAAATATGGCTTGTCGCCGAACGGTGACGAGTGGGAAAAAAATCAGGAGGGCTTGAATGCAGAGGCATCCAGCTGGTGTCTCTGCAACAATTTATAGAATTCTGTACGGTTACGCTTGGATAAGCGAGCCGCCTGTGTAACGTTGCCGGAAGTAATCTTCAACACGCGGACCAGATATTCTCTTTCGAAGCGTTTGCGGGCCTCTTCGAATGAAACCAATTGTTCTTCTTCCTTATGCATGGCGTCATATACCAGCACCGGCGAGATTAGCGGCGTGGTGGACAGGACAATGCATTGCTCAACGATATTCATTAGCTGCCGCACATTGCCAGGCCAGGACGCACTCACCAGCATTTCCATCGCTTCGGGCGCAAAACCATTGATGTTTTTTTCATATTTCAAGGCAAGCGAGCCTAGAAAATGATTTGCCAGCAATGGGATATCTTCACGTCGTTCCGACAATGACGGGATTGTTAATGCAACGACGTTCAAACGATAATACAAATCTTCACGAAACACCCCCGTAGTGACTTCTGTCCTGAGATCACAGTGAGTGGCAGAAATAATACGCACATCCACAGGAATTGTTTGCGCCGAACCCACCGGCCGTACTTGTTTTTCCTGCAATACTCGCAATAACTTTACTTGGAGCAGAAGCGGCATATCCCCAATCTCATCGAGAAACAGCGTGCCTCGCTCAGCTATCTGGAATAGACCTTTATGGTCGCGCACAGCGCCGGTAAAAGCGCCTTTGACATGCCCGAACAGTTCTGACTCAAGTAACTGTTCCGGTATGGCCGCACAGTTGACCGCCACAAAGGGTTGATTCGCTCGTTTTCCCGCATCATGAATGGCATGCGCAAACAATTCCTTGCCAGTGCCGCTCTCACCATGAATCAACACGCTTGCATCACCTTCAGCGACAAGCTGCGCCTTGGTAAGAATATCTTCCATCGCTGCACTTTGCGTGACGATACCCGCCCGCCATAATGCCTGCGGCGCTTCGATCAGCGGCGTCGTGCCCGGTGAAAGCCTGAGTGCCTGAGCAATCTGTGCCAGCAATGTTTTGCTGTCAAAAGGTTTGGCAAGATAACCGAAAACGCCTTTTTGTGTGGCTGCAACCGCATCCGGAATAGTGCCATGCGCGGTCAGAATGATGACCGGCAATGTCGGGGTAGTACGGTGTATGTGCTCAAACAACGCCATGCCATCCATACCTCCCATCTGCATATCGGTAATCACCAGTTGGGGGCGGGAAACATCGAGATGGTTGAGCGCGGCCTCAGCGCTTTGTACCGTATCCACTTCATAACCGGCTGCTGCTAGCCGGATCGAGAGTAATTCCAGCAAGTCGGCATCGTCATCAACAACCAGAATTTTTAATTGCGGCTCACTCATGGCTTTGCATTAATCCCGCGCCTATCCCTGCGGATAAGATTTTTTTCCATATTTTTAATACCATCTACCTGTGTTTGCAACGTATCAGCACGTTTTTGCTCATCCTTGAGCTTTTGCGACAGGTCGTCCGCAATATTATTGGCACGTTGTTGTTCGGAGATCAGCATCGTCATCATGCTGACCAACCCGCGCATACCAGGCGACGTTTTGGCGTCCTTGCCGACTTCGTTCAATAAGCTGGACGCGGCGGCCGAATCGTGGAAAGGCGTATTTGGCATTGCAAGAAGCATGGCAACACGCATCCTGTTCACATCAGTTTTTGCTTGCACCAGATTCTGCCGTGCCTTGTCATATTCCTTTGTGAGTTCTGCTGGTGTCTGTTTACGTAAAAAATCGTAATACACCATCATCTCTTCGACCTGGCTGGTCACGATCAGCGGTGCCGACCAACCGGTAGTTCGCGGATGTGAGGGGTTTTCCGGCAGGTTAGTACACGCCGCAAGGGATATCACCACCATCACAGAAACAAGTCGTAATTTCGCTAACATATCAGGCATGAGTCTCTTTCGCCTGACCAACAGGTAGTGAAAAACAAAAATGCGCCCCTATACCGGCCTCTGTCAAAAGCGCAATATCACCCCCATGCACACGCGCATATTCGCGCGCAATAGACAATCCCAAACCAGTCCCCTGAACATGCATATCTGGCGCCTTGCGACCCTGATAAAAAGGCTCGAATACTCTGGCATGGTCAGTCACCTCAACACCAGGTCCGGAATCCACTACATCAATTGAAACCATCTCGCCTACGTGACTCGCCTCAATTTTAATATGCCCCCCGTTTGGAGAAAATTTCACTGCATTCGACACGAGATTATCCACAATAATGTGAATCTTTTGTTGATCACATTCAACTGACAGTTCAGGGCAAATCAAATCGATTTGCAAACTCTTATTCATGATGGCGAGGTTTTGATCCTGTAGCACACTTTCTACAATTGTCCTCAATGCCACTGTGCGTTTTACCAAGGCCGTTTTTCCGCTCTGCAGCGCACTGTAATTTAATAAATCCTCGATACGTTTTTGCAATTGTATACTGTTGGTGTAAAGAATATTCGCTATCTGCCTTTGCTTCGCGGTCAACTCGCCGGCCACCCCCTCTGCGAGCAAATCGGCGCCTTCTCGCATAGCCGTAAGCGGTGTTTTGAGTTCATGCGATACATGGCGCAGAAAACGGGTCTTCTGTTCTTCGACTTCCAGCAAGCGGCGACGCATCCAGTCCAGTCGCTGACCCAGATACCGCAGATCCTGTGGCCCATCCACACTCACCGCTTTGGAAAGTTCGCCTTCTCCCATCATCCGGATGGCAGCATCAATCTGTCGAATCGGGCGTGCAATCAAAATCGAAAAACCTAGTGCCAGCAAGATTGCAAAGGGTACCAATGCCAGCAGTTGCCATACCACGATGGATCGGGCATGCCATGCCATGTCCTGCATCGCAGCCACTTCGTGCTCAATCAATGCATAGCCACTGGATGAGAATGTACGCGCTGTATCCAGCAAAGGCACAAAATCACTGACAATATCCTGCAGGCCCTGCGAGGATTGATGCGCAGCAGACACCTGCTGAAAAATAGCCGATTCAGAACTGACCAGTTTATCCAGCACCTGCTTCTGATCAGGACGCAAAGATAGCGCCGAGAGACTCGTTGCAGTACTAGAAAATTTCGCGTGCGCTTGGAAGTAACCCTCCAGCAATGATGCGTCGCCAAGGATCAACGTTTGCCGCACACTTCGTTCCATGGTCGAAATCTCATCCAGCAAGACGCGACTACCATGTGCGATCTGCGCTGCCTGATAGACAGCTCTTCGGCTCTGTTCCGCCAGCTTGTCAATGGATACTGCGCTATTGATAAGGGCTATAATCAACGGCAGTGCCACCAAAACAAAGCCTATGAGAATCAGCTTCAGAAAGGATTTTGGATTATGGCGCAGCAATCCCTTTGAAGCGGGGGTGGACTCATCTTCCAGCGCAATGGGCGACGCATTTTCCTTCATTCACTGAATCCTTTGCCAGGGTTTAGGTATTTCCAGCATGCATCAATTGCCTGGCAATCACCACAACCCGGACAAACTCAACGATGCTTATTCAGCCGGTGCGAGCGGGCAAGGCAGTACGACCTGCCCGCTGATTCATTAACGGAACCTGGCCAGTTCCGGGTCATCAATTTTCTGTTCCGGGAGCCCGGTCATGCCCGGCAATTCCGACAATTTAGGCATGCCATTCTTGATCAGCACCTTACCGCTTTTATCCTTCCATACAATGCCGGGTGTACCGTTAAAGCCGAATTTTCGCATTAGTTCGGCATTTTGCTCCAGTTTTTTGGCGATTTCCGGATAAGCGCTGGCAGTGAATTTGGCAGGTGGATTTTTCTCTTTTCCAAAATGCTGTTCATTGGCACGAAATGCTGCGGTCGGATTCGAGGAGGCCAGCATTTCTATGGCTTTTGGCAGACTGCTTGGTGCAAGGTAAGCAACGGGCACCCAACGCACCTGAAGGCCAACGGCTTCATATGGCTGTAATGCTTTCCAGGTCATATGGCAAAAGGGACAGTTTGGATCGAAAAACGCATAAAGGACGCTCTTCGGCACCTTGGCACCTTCCACGATCATCGTGGATTTTTCCAGTTGTTTGAATTCGGACGAGAAATCCGGTTTTGGAATATATTTTTCAGCATATTCCTGCGACAGATTGGCACCAGTCTCTCCTATCATCAATCCTGCCACCAATGTCTTATTGTCAGGCGTGGTGAATACGATGGAATATTGCCCTTCTCTGGAAAGTACCCAGCCAGTCATACCCGATGCGGCAGGAAAGGACTTGGTCACCTTGACACCCTGATTTACAGCCGTCTGAATAACCTTTGGGTATTCGGCAGCCAATGCGCCAGCTGCGAAGCCAAAAGCCAGGCTGAAAGCAACTGCTTGTTGTTTTAAAGAAAAATTCAATTTCATTCCTTATTAATGGGGGAGTCGGATAATTGATGGATAATTTCGCCATCCAGTTGCGAATGCCTTGAACAGCGCTCTCCGATTAGGGAAAGATAAAGCAATTTAGTTCATATTGAGATCGCGAAAAAGATTGCCTGGCTTCGTAGAATCAGATTCCCCTTACCCTTACTTTTACCGTTCTTTCATTGCCCATGCCTGATGACCTCTGGCACAGCGCGCCGCAAATAATACGCCATGGACCACAAGGTCAGTACAGCCGCCAGCCAGATCAGCCAAGTGCCGATTTGGCGAGTATTCAGGCCGAGTAAAGGTTCATTGAATAACAACAACAGAATGGCGATCATTTGCGCCACGGTTTTCAGTTTACCTACCATCGATACCGCGACACTACCTCGTGCACCGATACTGGCCATCCATTCACGCAATGCCGAGATTGTGATTTCGCGACCAATAATGATCAACGCAATCAGCGCGTCCACACGTCCCAGCTTCACCAATACGATCAGTGCTGCAGCGACCATCAACTTGTCTGCCACCGGGTCGAGAAAAGCCCCGAAGGCCGAGGTTTGGTTGAGGATGCGTGCAAGATAACCGTCCAGCCAGTCGGTAATGGCGGCAACACCGAACATACCCGCTGCTGTGAGGTTGATTTCGCGCGCGGTCAGCCAGCCATCGGGCAGATAGAACACGGCGACGATCAGAGGGATCAGAATGATTCTGAGCCAGGTAAGCAGGTTAGGAAGATTCAGCGGCATGGCGTTAATTCAGTGAGGTAGCGGGCTAGTGTAATTCACGATAGATCTTTTCGGCCAGCGTATGACTGATTCCGTCGATCTGGGCGATCTCTTCCACCCCGGCATTTTGCAGGCCGCGCAGACCGCCAAAATTCTCCAGCAGCCTTTGTCGACGCTTGGGTCCCACTCCTGGAATATCTTCCAGAGTCGAGTGGGTGCGCGCCTTGCCTCGCCGGGCACGGTGGCCGGTAATGGCGAAACGGTGCGCCTCATCACGGATTTGCTGGATCAGGTGCAAACCGGGGTGATCGCTGGGCAGGCGCGTGGCACGACCATCGGTACTGATGAGTTGCTCCATTCCTGCTTTCCTCTCAACGCCTTTGGCGACACCGATCAACTCGATGTCAGCAATGCCGAGTTCAGTCATGACCTCGCTGGCGATATTGAGCTGGCCGGCACCACCGTCGATGAGGATCAAATCAGGATGCTTGGCCTCCGTTTGCTGGATTTTTGTGTAGCGACGGGTGAGCACATCACGCATCGCCGCATAATCATCGCCGGGGGTAATGCCGCTAATGTTGTAGCGCCGGTATTCACCATTCTGCATCGTACCTTTGTCGAATACCACACACGACGCCACCGTCGCCTCGCCCATGGTATGACTGATATCGAAGCACTCAATGCGTTGCAGATTAGGGAGAGCCAACGCATCCTGGAGCGCGATGAGACGTCCCTCCTGGGTGGCTTTTTGCGCAAGCTGGCGTGTAATCGCAATGTGCGCATTACCCTGCGTCATGGCCAGCCATTTACGGCGCTCACCGATGGGGTTGATGTGGATGCTCACCTTGTGGCCGGCCTGCTCACTGAAAGCCGCCGCCAGGGCGTCTGCATCAACCGGCTCGGAAACGATAATTTGCGGCGGAATGACACGATTGAAATAATGTTGGGCGAGAAAGGCTTCCATGGCTTCTTTGGGGGTCACGTCCTGAGCATTTTGCGGGAACAGGCTCTTGTCACCCAGATGCCGGCCACCCCGTATCATCAGGAGGTTAACACACAGTAGGCCCTGCTCTGTCACCAGCGCCACCACATCGACGTCGGCCTGACTCTTACTGCCTACAAATTGCTTCTCACGCACCGCGGTGAGACTCTTGATCTGGTCGCGATATAACCCCGCATCTTCATAGCGCATGACATCTGCGGCCTGCTGCATTTTTTCTGTTATGGACTGCAACACCTCATTTTCCTTACCGTCCAGAAACAGCGCGGCATTTTTTACATCCGAGGCATAGTCTTCCGGGCTGATCAAATCCACACACGGCGCCGTACACCGTTTGATCTGATGCAACAGGCAAGGCCGCGAGCGATGATTGAAGACACTGTCTTCGCAAGTGCGCAAACGAAAAACCTTTTGCAGAATCTGGATACTGTTGCGCACTGCGTAGGAATTCGGGAACGGGCCGAAACAGCGGTCCTGGCGCTGCGGTGTACCGCGAAAATAAGCCAGGCGCGGATAGCGGTGGCCGCTGAGCACGAGATAAGGGTACGATTTGTCGTCACGGAACAGGATGTTGTAGCGTGGCGACAACGCCTTGATCAGGTTGTTTTCCAGCACCAATGCTTCGGATTCGGAGCGTGTGACGGTGATCTCCACGCTGGCGATTTTCGCCACCATCAGTCGGATACGCGGACTCTGGTCAGTCTTCTGGAAATACGAAGACACGCGTTTTTTCAGGTCGCGCGCCTTGCCTACATACAGCACTTCACCATCTTGCCCCAGCATGCGATACACGCCGGGGAGGCCAGGCAGCGTAGCGAGGAATGCCTTGCTGTCGAAACCCTCAGTCTTCATCCAGCAGTTTGCCCGCAATTGCCCAATTTTCTTCCGGCAACTCATCGAAGGCAATGTATGTATAAGAGGCAGGCTTACCCGCCACACGCTCCAGCGTGCCGGTAATTTCCTCGGCGATAGTCTGTTTTTGTTCGCGGCTCAAACTGCCTGCGATGCGAATATTCACGTAAGGCATCTTAATTTCTCCTTGTCGGCACGAATACGCGCAAACACGGCGCGGAACATGTCCGGCGTCAGGCGGCGCGTATTGGTATTGTAGCGGCTGCAATGGTAACTGTCGTAGAGCGTGCGGCCGCCACCCAGCAAGTGCACTGCGCCATGTCCGAATGCGTGCGCTTTGGCTTTCAGCCCCAGCGCCATCAGTACAGCGGTATGGGCAACGCTGCCGAGTGCGAGAATCGCCAGATCATCCGGCAGTGCCGCAATTTCATTGGCCAGATAATGGTTGCACTGACGAATCTCGGCGGTCTCCGGCTTGTTGGCAGGCGGCAGGCATTTGACCGCATTGGTGATGCGGCAGCCGTGTAATTGCAAACCGTCGTCTGTACTCACGGAGGTAGGTTGGCTGGCGAAACCGTAGGCGTGCAGGGTTTCGTAAAGCAATATTCCGGCATGATCGCCGGTAAACGGGCGGCCGCTGCGGTTGGCGCCATGCATGCCCGGCGCCAGGCCGACGATCAACAACCAGGGATCGGCATCACCAAAAGGCGCGACCGGACGGGCATGGTATTCGGGATGCGCCGCGCGTACCTCATCGAGAAAACCGGCAAGGCGCGGGCAGCTACGGCAATTCAGATCGAAGGGCACCATCAATGATGATGCCGTGGGTAAAACGGAATACCTACTTGTTCAAACTGCGCGGCAGGCATTTCCGGCTGTAGCGTTACATGATCAATATCAAAACGGTCATGCAGCATTTTTCGTGTCACGTGGAGAATACCCGGCCAGTCCTGCATGGTGGGGATTTCCAGATGCGCAGACAACGATACTTTGCCCGAAGCCAGTGTCCAGATATGCAGGTCATGCACCGAGGTCACGCCAGCCGTTTGCGCCATCGCCAATCCCACTTCGGGCAAATCGAGATTTTTTGGCACACCTTCCATCAAAATATGCAGCGCTTCCCGAAGTAGTCGAATGCTGGAAACCAGAATCAACGCCACCACAAACAGCGACAGCAACGCATCAATCGGTAGCCAGCCAGTGAAATAGATCACCGCACCTGCGATCAACGCCGCCGCCGAGCCGAGCATATCGCCCAGCACATGCAGCAACGCGGCGCGCACATTGAGGGTCTGTTCGCCGCGTGACAATTGATAAGCGACAAAGATATTCACCACCAACCCGATCGATGCGATCACCATCACCGCTCCACCATGTACCGGCTGCGGTGCATTCAGGCGTGCCAGGGCCTCCCACACGATGCCTGCCATCAATGCCAGCATCAGCATACTGTTGACCAGCGCCGCCACCACTTCGGCGCGCACCAGACCGTAGGAATGCCGGTACGATGCCGGGCGTAACGCCAGCCAGCCGGCAAATGCCGCCAGCCCTAGCGCCAGCGCATCGATCAGCATGTGCCCGGCATCGGAGATCAAGGCCAGCGAGCCCGCCCACCAGCCGCCACCTGCCTCCACCGCTGCAAATCCCAGGGTCAGCCAGAAGGCGATGCCCAGTCCGCCGCTCCCATGATGGTGATGGCTGTGCCCATGGTGGGCGTGGTCATGATCGTGGTGTGTTTCTTCAGCCTTTGCCACAAGTGTTGCTCCTGTCTGTTGCCCATAAATCGGCACTGCCATGACCGATACCAGCGAGCGTGTGAACGGCGGCTGCATAGCGTGTCTGTTCACGCAATTCAGTCATACCGGGAGGGTGCTGTTTGCCATGCATCCGCGCGATGCGTGTAATGCTGATAGCCGGCATACAGTAATCCAGCCGAGCCAGAACCTCATCGGCCGCTACACAATCGTTGCAGACCAGCGCCATATCGCACCCGGCATTCAATGCCGCCGCCGCGCGTGCCACCATATCACCCACTACACTGGCGCCTTTCATGGAAAGATCATCGCTGAAAACCGCGCCATCAAAACCCAATTCGCCGCGCAATATCTGTTTTAACCAGACAGAAGAAAACCCGGCCGGCTGACTGTCTACTGCAGGATAAATAACATGGGCCGGCATCACCCCGGTCATGCCATAGCCTGCCATACGACGAAACGGCACCAGATCGGCCTGTTCGATATCGGCATAGCTGCGTTCATCTATCGGGATATCCAGATGCGAATCGGCGCGTACAAAACCATGGCCGGGGAAATGCTTGCCCACACTGCCCATTCCCGCATCCCTGAGGCCAAGCATGAGTTGATGAGCAAGATCGGCGACGGCATCCACCTCGCTGTGAAAGGCACGGTCACCAATCACACCGGATGCGCCATAATCCAGATCCAGAACTGGCGTAAAACTCATGTCCACGCCGTGCGCACGCAATTCCGCAGCCAGCACAAAGCCACACTCGCGCGCCAGACGGCGTGCCTCGGCAGGATGCTGATCCCAGATTCGTCCGAGTTCACGCATGGGTGGCAGCACCGTGAACCCTTCACGAAAGCGTTGCACCCGCCCGCCTTCATGATCTACTGCGATGAGTAGATGCGGTGTGCGCAGCGCGTGGATTTCCGCCGTCAGCGTGACCAGTTGCGCGGCAGACTGATAATTACGCGCAAACAGAATGACGCCGCCCACCAGCGGATGCATAAGGCGACGGCGGTCCTCGTCGGTCAGTGCCACGCCCGGCACGTCGAGCATGATGGGGCCAAGACTCATGGTGTCGTTTCCAGTATTACAAAAGCGATAACGTAATCGGTTTCGTCGCTGATGGAAAGATGCGCGCGCATCACACCGCGCGTGGTCATCCAGGTTTGCAGTTCCGTTGCAAACACCAGCTCGGGTTGGCCCAACGACGTATGTTGCACGCGAATATTACTTAACGCCACCGGGCTGCGCAGACCCGTGCCTGCCGCTTTTGCCAGCGCCTCCTTGGCGGCAAAGCGCTTGGCAAGAAAACGCGCACCATCGGATTTGCGCGCAAACTCCGGCCATTCTTGCGGCGCCAAAATACGCTGCACCGCGCGTTCGCCGTGGCGTGCCAACAGCCGTTCCATGCGCGCCACCGCCACCATGTCCGTGCCGACGCCATAAATCATCAGGCGTTCACTTTCACAGCCAGCCCACACAGGCGGATTTTCTCTGCGAACGCTTCCATCCAGTCTGCCGGCAATGCAGACAAGCGCGCCGATTCAGGTTGCTGCGAGACTCGCGCCAGGCCATAGAGCAACACGCCTTGCACCGGCACGGTTTCTTTCACCACGCGCCGTATAAAATCCAGATATGCCTGCTGCTCCAATTCGGTCGGTGTCACGCCATCGATTGAAAACAGACAGGTTTGCAGCCAGGTGACGCACAGGCCAGCAGCTATTTTCAGGTTGACAAACACGCGCTCCGGGTTGAGTTCGGCATGATTGATATGGCGCAAACCTTCGCGCGTGGCGCTGTCCAGCTTGAACCAGACTTCGCCATTGAGCGCATGCATGCGATTCAGGCCATCCTGCACGTATGCCTTATCCACCAGACTGCCATTGGTAATCAGGATCAGCTTGATTTTACCCGCGAGATCGAAACGCGCCATCACACGACCGATCAACTCAATGACCTCGACAAAGGTCTTGGCGCTGGTAGGCTCGCCATTGCCAGACAAAGCGATATCATTAATGCGCCGTGCATTCTCCGGCACGCGTGTTGCCATGAAGTCCCCGTGCACCAGCTCATGCAGAAAACTGCTCAGCTCATGCTCAAGCAACGCCAAGTCAATTACCGGTGCTGCGCCGCGCGTAAGTTCAGGCACCTGGCAGTAGGTGCAGCGCCAGTTACAAGCATTATTTGGATTGAGATTGATCCCTACCGATACCCCGCCGGCCCGACGCGACACCACCGGATAGACGTAAGTCATGCCAGCCGCATCGCGCGAATGATCAGTAAGTGTCAGAGGTTTATTCGATGTATCCACAATGATAGATGGCGTGACAAGTCAGCCATGCCTGAATTTGCAACCATTCAAAAACATTATCAGAAGTACCCCGCAAACGCACTGCGCTTATTGGTCTGAGGATGGTTGCAATTGTATCATCGCAACAAGCTGCACACGCTGCCGGATGGCGGCGTGTGCCAAAATACAAGCGTTGTATCAATCATCCGTGCCTGATAAATCGCTGACGTCCGAACTGCGGCCGACAGAAAACCGCAAAATTTTTATAAAAGCATGCGAAATACCCTCTATAAAAATATGGATTCCGGATGATTTTGTGAGCACAACGGCGATGCTACAATCCGCTACCAACCTATTAAAGGAAATTGCATGCGGGCGTTATTTTTTGCTGCCGCTTTAATCAGCTTATCGACTTTGACCTATGCTTCCGACTTCAAGCTGTCCAGTCCGGAAATAAAAGCCAACAGCACCATACCCAAGCGTTTCGAGTTCAATGGCTTTGGTTGTTCAGGGGAAAATAAATCACCCGCGTTGAAATGGAGTGGCGCGCCCAAGGGCACCAAAAGCTTCGCCGTGACTGTGTATGACCCCGATGCGCCCACCGGTTCGGGTTGGTGGCACTGGGTGGTCATCGACATTCCGGCTAACGTCACCGAACTTCCGGCGGCTGCCGGCGTTGCCGATAGCGCGACCCTGCCCAAAGGCGCGGTGCAAATTCGCGACGATTACGGTGTGGCTGCATGGGGAGGTGTTTGCCCGCCACAGGGCGACAAACCGCATCGCTATATTTTCACCGTCTACGCGCTCAAGGCCGATAAACTCAGTGTACCCACCGACGCATCCGCTGCGCTGACCGGATTCATGATCCATGCGAATACCATAGGCAAAGCCAGCTTCACCGCCAAATACGGGCGTAGCAAGTAAGCTAATCAAACGGCATGGATAGCGGGAGGAATTGCTTAATTTCTCCTATTCAATATCATTCTCCGGAATACCCGGACAGAGGAAGCTGCGGTGTTTGTCCGCACGTGCGGCACATTTAAGCGGTTTTCAGAGGATTTTTGATACGGGGAACGACGGGGAAAAACACGTCACTGGCGGAAGCGGTGAGATTCGAACTCACGAAAGGTTTCCCTTTGCCGGTTTTCAAGACCGGTGCAATCGACCACTCTGCCACGCTTCCTTGATTTGCCTGGATTGCCACGATGCGGCCCACATTTTAGCTGTGGATGTTCGGATTAGCCAGCACCAATCCTGTGAGCATGTAGATAAAAATCCGAAAAACTTGATTGAGCATGGTGCATGGCGATAAAACATTGTTATTATTTGCTCTCTCTCCACCCATAATCAATCCGGGCTGATTCACCAGCAAGCACACGCTGATGACAAAAACCAGAATTTACATGCCTTCTTTTTTCCGCATTTTCAGGAATTGCGCTGCACGTAATATGGCGCGCACCTTGCTGTGCCTCTGTGTTTTGTACGGAGCCAACGCTCGCGCTGTGACGATTATAGTTAATCCCAGCGTAGCCCTCACTTCTGTATCACAAAACGCGGTTCGTTCCATGTTTGCGATGAAATTACTGCAATGGCCAGATGGCCAGCCGGTCAGGGTATTCGTACTACCGGACGACAATCCATTGCATAGGGTTTTCTGCAAGGAAGTCCTGGATGTTTATCCTTATCAACTGCGCCAGACTTGGGACCGGCTGGTTTATTCAGGTACAGGTCAGGCACCCATCGAGGTTAATTCTGAAGAAGAAATGCTCAAAAGCGTTGCCAACACTCCAGGCGCGTTGGGTTACCTGAAGAAGGTAAAACCGGGTGAACGGGTACGCGCCCTTTCTGTGGGTAATTCGGCCAGAATTTTCTCGGGGGAATGATGGAGTGATTATGAATCGACCTAACATCAAGGTACGGGCGGTTATGTTATTAGCCCTTGCAGGCCATGGAATGAACGCAAGTGCCGATAGCCTCCCGGATGGCGTTCAGATACATGGCTTTGCCAGCCAAGCCATGATCAGCACCAATCACAATAATTTTTTCGGAAATACTGAAAATAAAACCGGTTTTGACTTTACCGAGTTAGGAGCGAATGTCTCCTGGCGTCTCAACCCGAGCCTGCAGCTGTCCGCACAGGCCATTTCGCGGCGCGCAGGTGAAGCAGACAATGGGGCATTGCGCCTCGATTTCGCAACCGTTGATTACACTATTCACGCCAGTGAGAACGCGCGTTACGGTGTGTATCTGGGCAAGATTAAAAACCCTTACGGTTTGTACAATGAAACCCGTGATGTCGCATCCACCCGCCCCAGTATTCTTTTACCTCAATCCATTTATCTGGATCGCATCCGCAACTTTGTGCTGTCTTCCCCCGGGGTGGCTATTTATGGCGACAATACCCTGCCGATAGGTAACCTCAGTTATCAATTCAGCGTCATTAAACCGGACGCATCGGACAGGGAAACAGAAGGCACCTTTCTGGGCGCAGATAGGCCCGGAAAAATCAAAGCGGATACTTCGTATATTGGCCGGATTCTTCTGGAACCTGGCAATAGCCGTTTCAAGCTGGCCTTGACCGGTGTCAGCATGCGTGCACATTACCTGCCCGGTACGGCAGACGCACTTAAGAGCGGCAATATCCGCTTTGACTCATGGGTTCTGTCCGGACAATACAACGCGGAAAACTGGGTGTTTACCAGCGAGTATGCGCAGAATCGTATTGATGCCCATAATTTTGGCGCTTTTTTCCTGAATCGTACGGCAACCGGCAGTAGCTACTATATACAAGGGGCTTACCATCTCACTTCAAAATGGTCGGCTCTGGCACGTTACGATGTCACCTACCGGGATAACAATGATAAGGATGGTCGGGTATTCAGTGCTTTGACCGGCGCGCCCGCGTTTAGCAGATTTGCCAAAGACATGACCATCGGTTTGGGCTACAAACTTGACAATCATTGGCTGCTACGCGGCGAATTTCATCGCGTGGATGGTACCGCCTGGTTACCCTACAGCGACAACATCAATCCTGCTACCACTTCACAGCATTGGAATATGTGGCTATTTCAGGCGGCTTACCGCTTCTAGACCCATGCCCGATCAGCCCGCAAAACTCAGGCGTTTTTTCAGCCTCAAGTGGAAAATCATTGTGCCACTCAGCATGGTTTTGCTCATCGTGAATGCCTCGCTGTCCTACATTAACTACCGCAGTCAACGTGCCCAGTTCGAGCATGCACGCATTGCGAGCGAGACGCAAAGTCGGCGTTTCGCCGCTGAAGTGATTACCCAGCTGGGCGTGCATCTGGAAACCTCTGCCACTCTGATTCCCAACCTAACGGATGTACACAGCGCTATTTCTAATGGTGATGAAGCCGCTTTGCAACGTTACTATCAGCGGTACTGGAGTGCGCTGCATCTCAATAGCGGATTGGAGCAAGTGCTGTTTTTCAAACCCGACGGTCAATTGTTTGCCAGCTGGAAGGATAACTCCATGCAGGTGGACGAGTTCGCCCTGTCAGCACTGGTCAGGCAAGTCATTGCAGAAGAGCAACCACAACGCCTGCTGGCATGTGCAAGCACCTGTCTCTACTATTACATCGTCCCAGTGCTGGATAACGGACACTCAGTCGCAGCAGTCGCCGTCGCTGCCTCGCTGGTTGATACGGTACTATCCTTCCAACGCATGACTGGTAGTGACATGGCGCTGGCCATTCTGGCACCACACTTCGGTGACTCGCCCAGCGATTCCCGGCAACCGCAGGTGCCAGCGTTCAAAAGCAGAGTCCTGGCCATATCGGGAGGCCAGGACAGTCTCGACATTCTGCGTAGCATACCCGCAGAAAACCCGGTAGCTGACCATCGTATCAATGTAACCTACCATGACCATTACTACGAAATTTTACCGGTATCGGTATTGAGCGGTACCCCAACCGTAGGCAAGCCTTCCATGCTGGTGATCTTTGACCGTACCCGCAATCTCCAGCACCTGCATAGTGTGGCCTGGCAAAGCGCAGGCATCGGATTACTCGGTTTGATCATTTCGGAGTTGATACTACTGGCCTTGCTATGGATCCCGATGCGCCGCCTCAAGCATACTGCCGAAACACTCCCTTTGCTGGGCCGCGGTGAATTCGAGACTGTCCGTACCCGGCTGGAAAAAACTCTCCGTAAGGATACAGTCCACGATGAGCTGGATACACTCGATGCCAGTGCACTGGATCTGGCTGACCGGCTGGAAGACCTGCAGGAAAAAAACCGCTTGCACAGCAATGAACTGGACGAACTGGTACGACAACTCTCGCGCGAACGCGATTTCGTTTCCGGGCTGCTGGATACTGCACAAATGCTCATCATCACGCAGGATCAACAAGGCCGCATCCTGATGGCAAACGCCTACGTAGTGGCATTAACCGGCTTTGACTATATGGAATTGCGTGGCGCCAAGCTGACGGATTATTTCTATCAGCCTCAGCAAGCTATCGATACCAGTAACGAACTAACTGCATTACTACAATCCGATGGCGCCAGTTTGCGCCAGGAAACCGCCCTACGCTGCAAAAATGGGGAATCGCGCGATGTCGTATGGATACACTCATCACTGGGTGCTGAAAATTCCGATGACGCAGCCATTTTATCTGTCGGGCTGGACATCACCGAATTGCACCGCGTCGAAAAACAGGCCAGTTACCTGACTGAATATGACCCATTAACCGGATTGTACAATCGTCATCGCTTCCAGGAGGCATTGCAGGAAATCCTGTCTCATACTGAGGCACAGCCCAGTGGCGCTCTGATATATCTTGATCTGGATGAATTCAAGTCGCTCAATGACACAACCGGGCACGGTGCGGCCGATCAGGTATTACATGCCGTCGCCAGCCAATTGCAAGGACTACTCCCCACCCCCGCGCTGATCGGACGCTTGGGCGGCGATGATTTCGGTGTATTTTTCAGTCACCTTGACGGTCCGCATGCAATTCAGCTGGCACGCCACATACAGCATAGTTTATCCATGATCACGCTGGCGGAGGTGCCGCTCAGTCATAAGGTTTCTGCGTGTATCGGCATTACCTTGTTCCCCGAACACGGCACCGTTGCCCAAGAGCTATTGGCCAATGCGGATCTGGCGCTGTTCCGTGCGAAGGAAAGTGGCCGGGGTAATTTGCATATGTACGCACCTGATGAAGGGCTGATGGAGCGCGTTCTGAATCGTGTGTACTGGGTAGACAAAATCGAGCAGGCGCTGGCAGACAATCAGTTTGAGCTTTATTTCCAGCCTATCATGTCATTAGCCAGCAATACCGTGAGCCATTACGAGACATTGGTACGCATGCGTAATCCAGCCGGCGGCGTGTATATGCCGATGGAATTTATCGGTGTTGCTGAAACTACCGGCTTGATCCGGAGCATAGACCGACTGGTGCTGCAAAAGGCAATTGCCGCGTTAACCGAACTCCAGCGCAATTCCCCCAATATCAAACTCTCGGTCAACCTGTCCGGCCGCAGTTTCAGTAATCCGCGTTGGCTGGAACTGTTGCAAACCGAATTACTCGGCTCACAGATCAACCCGGCAAGCCTGATTTTTGAAATCACCGAAACTGCTGCCGTTGAAGACCTCGCATCGGCTCGCGCGCTGATGGAAAAAATTATTACGCTCGGATGTGCATTCAGCCTGGATGATTTTGGTGTGGGATTTGCCTCGTTTGAATACCTCAAACAACTGCCGGTCGAATACGTCAAAATCGACGGCTCTTTTATCCGCAACCTCGTCACCAATACAGATGATCAGCTATTCGTCAAAGCACTGGTACAAGCGGCTCATGGCTTCGGGAAAAAAATCGTCGCCGAATTTGTTGAAAGCGCCGAGATTGTCACGTTGCTGCGTGAATATGGCGTCGATTATGCTCAAGGTTATCATGTCGGCCGGCCTGATCCCGTTGTCGGATGGACTGCTTAAAGTACCACCGCGTCCGCTGTCGGCTTCCTGACACCAGTGTCCGGGTTTCGCCTCGTTTTTCGGATTTTTAACACCCCGCCCCGTCTATTCAAGTCTTTACCGGTCATCTTGCAGCCCTTTCTTGCCTGGCACATATCATGCTGAATACTTGGAAAATAACCATTTATTCATCAGGCAATGAGCGCGTTCACAAAAATATTCCAGAAATGGCTACCAGGATCACACTATGAGCGTACGCCTTTCGCGACGTTGCACGGCACCCGCCGCTGGATAGACCAACTGCAGTTTCATCATGAGTATGAAGCTCATCAAATGGTCGTGGAGGCTCTTCACCAATTCAACCTGTCCAACATTGCTCTGGATGAACGTAGATTGCAGGTGCTCGCGTTGTTACGCCATGCCGGTTGCAAGTTGCAGGAAGACATGGTCACGCAATATCTGAAGAACCAGACCGCCTTCCGTTACGCTGGAAAATCACTGTGGCAGGAAATTTTTGCTTTTTACTGGCAATTGGCGCTGGCTTATCAGAGCTTCGTCAAGGCTGCTACTCACAGCCAGCCGGTATTGGATCAGCAACTCCCGGCAATTACATTACTGGCGCTGCATTATCAGGGCAAACTGATGCAGTGGCGCTACATGCGCTATGAAACACCCACACAGGATGCATGGCGAAACGTGCATGCACTGTACGCCATCGCCGAATACAATGGCTTTGCCGGGCTACGGCTTAACATCAACGATACTGAAACCAGTTGTACACATACTTATGCCCATATCCTTCTGCTTAGTCTGATTAATCCGATCGGGCTGGCCCCATGGAAAATCGAGCTGGCTACCTATTGGATTCATAACTGGTGTCGGCACTTGCAACCGGTTTTACAACTTGATATGCAAGTTCATACTCACTGGCTTGATCTGGCAGGCTGTACACCATTGCTCCCAATTGAAAAGCCCGCAGAGGAAGCCACCGCACCACGCTACTGGTCTCTGCAAAGCACCTTGAAAGCCCTGGAAATCACCCGAGCTCAGTTAATCAATCCACCGCCAAGCAAGCTTGATGGCATCAAGAATGAAGCCGATGTACCCGGGCTGCTGGATGATATCCAGGCTACGCTCTGCCGGGGCGGCCCACTACGCCACACCCCGCGCCAGGAGCAACATTCCCCGGTACATCTAAGCTGCGGATTCGAGTACGTGTTACATACTCTCGGTATGCCTCACAGCACGCCCACAACACAATCAGAACCATGGAACTTGCAGGATGAAGGTGAAAATGGCTACGGCCTGACTCACTATGGCAAGCCCGACATCCTCCCTGAACATGGCTCTCTGATCAGCGTGCGCACTGGAGAAAGAAAACACACTTGGGTGCTTGCGGCAGTACGCTGGCTGGATGTACAGCCTGGCCAACCGATCAAACTCGGTGCAGAACAACTTGGCACAGCGCCGAGAGCGGTTGTTTTGCATGATGTGGACCACTTGATGTCCGAAAGTATTTTCAGTATGACAAATCCGCCCGCGGATTGTCTGGCAGCTCATTGTATTTTCCTGCCGGCACAGGATGAACGCAGAATCAGTAGTGCTTTGGTGGTCGGAGACATGAGCGTTTCGGCTACACGGATTTATGACATGCTGGATGGAGAATATATTTATCGCATCCGCATCACGCATGAACTTGGTCGGGGCCAGGATTGGTTGCTACTGAAATTCAGCATCCTGACGCGACATCATGTCGAGATGGCTGGCCTTGAGCATTCCGCGTGAATAGCTCGACTTTATTGAAGGTACGCGCTTTCAAAAAAATCGTATCGACCTGCAAAAACCACTTCATCTATGGGTAAGTCATCATGCTGAATAGAAGAAATGGTGCAAACCTACTGGCAAGCAATCTGGAGCATGGCCAAGCAACCATACGTCTGGTGATGACAACCAGCATTTTTACATTAATGCTGCTTATCAATATGTACGATACCGCTATCAAGTTACCTGGGCTGGTGGTGATGATGGCGTTCTACATTTTTGCCATCGTACAATACCTGTGGATCAGGCTGCAGCCCACAAGGGTCGACAATACCCGAAAATTCATTGCCATACTTGCCGATCAGTCATTCGTTTCAGGAATTGCCATTCTTGGCGGCGAATCCGCAGCACTTTTCCATTTTGTATTCCTATGGATTTCTGTCGGAAATGGTATGCGATTTGGCAAAAAATATATGTATCTATCCAACCTGGCAGGCACAATAGGTTTTACAAATGTACTGATGTTTTCCCCCTATTGGCACGGTATGTGGTCAGTTGGCATTGGTGTGATCATCGGGTTGAATTTAATCCCTCCTTACGTTGCAGGACTGATCAAAAAACTTGAGGATGCACATAATGAGCTTACCCATATCGTTTCGCACGATCCGTTGACAGGCTTGTTAAACAGGCGGGAACTTGGCATGCGTATCACGGCAGCCATGGCGCGCACTGGCAGAAACCAGCAGTATATGGCGCTCATTTATCTGGATCTGGATGGTTTCAAGGAGGTCAATGACGAAGCCGGACATGCCGCCGGTGACCGTTTGCTGCAAAATATTGCAGAAAAAGTGGGTAATCGCCTGCGCAAAGGCGATACATTTATCCGTCTGGGGGGCGATGAATTCATCGTCATTGCAGAATGTCTGACCACACCATCAGATGCATCCGTTCTAGCTGAGACGATCATTGCCGAAGTCTCGAATACGCAAGTATCTTCGGATGGCCACAAGAAAATGATTTCCACCGACCCGGCGAAAACTCACAATTCCCGTACCTATCGCGTTTCCGCGAGCGCCGGGATCGCGATATTTTCCGAAACCGATGATGAGAGCATCTCTGCAGATACGCTACTCGGCCAAGCTGATTCAGCCATGTACTTATCCAAGAAAAGCGAGACCAGTAAAGTAACTTTTTTCCGGCGGATACCGGGTTAAATTATTCGATCCGGAGGATAAGGTCCCGTCAAAACAACGCACAGCCATTATTTTCACGCAACTTGCGTATACAGGTTTTTCAATCCTGGCTTAGCGATTCCTGCGTTCAATATCCCCGATATGAAAACCAAATGCGCCATTGCGACGATCAGCAAAATACACACGCAAAGTTTGTTCAATCGTGCGAAACGCAATCTGATCCCAGGGTATTTCATCTTCGCTGAATAACCTGACTTCCAGACTTTCCGGGCCTGGCGCGAAATCCAGATCAAGCAAGCGGGCGCGAAACATCAAATACACTTGACTGATATAAGGCAAGTTATAGAGCGTAAAAAGATGTTCGATTTCGACACGGGCACCTGCCTCCTCCATAGTCTCGCGGAGCGCACCCTGCTGGGTCGTTTCGTTGTTTTCCATGAATCCTGCCGGCAAGGTCCATAGCCCGTACTGCGGCTCGATTGCCCGTTTACATAGCAATACTTTGTCTTCCCACTCCGGCAGGCACCCAACGACCATTTTCGGATTTTGGTAATGGATCGTATCGCATTGGCTGCACACATGGCGCAAGCGGTTATCTCCGTCAGGGATGGTGTGGATCACCCCGCTACCGCATTCGCTACAGAAATTCATAATCGTTTTCCAGATAATATCCCGAGAACTTAACAAAAAATGCTCGCCACGGCTAGCTTGGTTTTATGCTGGAACCTGTTATCGTTATAACTGTCGCAGAAATATAACCCCTATAGCGCCACGCCACCTTCGTGAACGCAGACTACTACGCCATTCGCCAGCTTTCTCCCTATCGCGGCATGTTGTTTGTCGTCGATATCGGCTGCGCACTGGCGCACAGCACCGATGGGCATCGCTGGCAGGTGCATTGCAAAAATCCGTTCCGTCGTTATTGGCCGTCTGGGGAATGGGTAGAAGGCGAAGGCGGTGTACTCAATAATTGCCAGCACGCTGCGGGCATCATTGCGGCGCTTGAAAACCATCCGCCGCTGCCTTTTATTCCTGAAGACACCTTGGAACTCTGGCTATTGGACAAAGCGCGTAGTTTGCCATTGGCTCTGCTCAAAACCCAGCGATCACATGCAGCACCTGATAATGTCGGCGACCCAACCTGGTATCCATTCGTGTTGACTGACACCCTCTTCACTGCTCACTGCCTGGCAGAAGCCGACGCCAGACGCGATCCGCGCGCGTGGCCAGTGAAACATCGCGATGTACTGGGACGCCAGATCAACGATGCCGCCCGTCCGTTGCCGGCCGCACAATGGTTTCGCCGTCACTCGGACGGAAGTGGAGAAGGTCTTGATACCGGTTTGCGACTGGAAGCTTCATGGATCGGACGTCGCCTCGCTGCCAGTATCTTTCCGGAGCTGCCAGTACGGGAACGCTGGTCACAACCGATCCAGCGCGAACTGGTGCGTGAATACCACCATTGGATCGCCAGCCTGCTACTCACCCAGCCGGGACTTTCGATGGCGACCCGGCAGCGTCTTGAAGACGCAGCGCTCAGCCACCCGGAACAGTTACTAGAGGTATATCGTGTATTACCTGAAATCACCAATCCGGCACGTATCCACGCCGCCCTGATCGCTACCCGCTTAACCCAGGCTGCCCCTTCAATTATTTAGGACATGCTATGCGCCCAGCCCATATTCTCACCATTCTCGACCGTGAATTCGCGAGCACTGCGCACCATACACCAGTGATGCTATGGGGACCACCCGGTGTAGGGAAATCTCAAATGGTTGCGCACATTGCCGTCCATCATAGCGTGCCGTTGATTGATATCCGGTTGTCGCAAATGGAGCCGACCGATCTGCGTGGCATCCCTTTTAGAAACGGTGATCTGGTGGAATGGTCGGTCCCGGCCATGCTGCCGGATTCCAGCCGTCACGGCGCTACAGGCATATTATTTCTGGACGAAATTACCTCGGCACCACCCAGTGTCTCCGCTGCTGCCTACCAACTGATTCTCGACCGGCGTCTGGGTGACTACCGCGTGCCGGATGGCTGGGCTATCTTTGCAGCTGGTAACCGCCAGGGCGACCGCGGCGTAACCTACGCGATGCCCGCACCTTTGGCCAACCGCTTTACCCACTACGAAGTCGAAGCCCATCTTGACGACTGGGTCGCGTGGGCACATACGGCAGGTATGGACGAACGCCTGATCGGCTTTCTGCGCTTTCGCCCCGACCTGCTGTTCAGCTTTAACCCAGCGCATAATCCGGTCGCTTTTCCTAGCCCGCGCTCGTGGGAATACGCCCATCGCGCGCTGCAAAAATTTCGCGACACACCCGACCTGATGCTGGATGCACTGCAAGCCTGCGTGGGACAAGCGGCAGCAGTGGAATTCAAAACCTTTATCGACAACATGACACGCTTACCCGATATCGAAGCCATTCTTGCCGGGCAGGCTGCGGATGTGCCAGACGGCATCGACCTGCAATATGGCGTTGCCGCCGCATTGGTACGCCGTGCAGTGCTGGCACGCGAAACACTGGAGGCGACGCGCGTGTTCGGCAATATTCTCGACTATGCACGACGCTTCCCGCAACGCGAAATGGGCGTGATGCTGGTCACCGACATGCACCGCTCGATTGGTAAACCGCTATTTTCTGTACCGGAATTCGAAGACTGGGCTAACACCATCACAGATTTGATGCTCTACGATCTGCAATGGTCACCGATGCGCTAAAACTGAAAGCACCCCTTGAATCTAAGCTCACACAGTACCGATGAAATTGCTACCAAACTTTCTGCCGCACGTACCCGGCTGATTCTAGAACGTCCTTTCCTGGGTGCCTTGGTAATGCATCTGCCATTGCATGCGGTAGATGCCAAAACCTGCGACAGCGTCGCCACCGATGCACGTGCGCTCTATTATTACCCGGCTTATATTGAACGACTGTCGCTGGCGCAAACCCAGTTTGTGCTCGCCCATGAGGCGCTGCACTGTGCCCTGGGACATTTTGCGCGGCGTTCCCACCGCGTCATACAACGCTGGAATATCGCATGCGATCACGCTGTCAATTTGCTGTTATTGAGCGAAGGCTTGCGACCACCACCCAATATCCTCGCCAATGAGGAATACAAAAGCTTGTCCGCTGAAGAAATCTATCCGCTGATTCCCGAAGACAGCAGCGAGCAGACGCTGGATAAACATCTGTTTGACCAGACCGGAAATGATAGCGGCGAACAGGATAACGATCAGACCCAACAGGAATCCACAGACAGCGCCGATGACAATCAGGGTGAAGGCGACGATCAGCCAGATGATGGCAACAGCGAACAAAAACAGGATACCCCTCGACCATCTCCGGGCGGCAGTGGCAACAATCCCGAACAACCACAGCCACGCGCGAAACACAGTCCACACGGTGGCCCCGACATGGACGACATGACTCCTACCCAACGCGAAGAACTGGCCCAACAATGGCGCGGCCATCTCGCCTCTGCCGCACAACAGGCGCGCATGGCCGGACGTCTGGGCGAATCCTGGCTGCGCCTGGTCGATGAACTCATCTCACCCCGTTTGCCCTGGCGCATGCTGCTGGCACGTTTTCTGATGAATTCCGCACGTGAAGACTACAGCTTCCAGCGCGTATCACGACGCGAAGGTGCGGCAATGCTGCCCAGCCTATACAGCCGCCGCATCCAGTTGATCGCCGTGCTCGACACCAGCGGCTCGATTGCCGATGCTGAAATGCACGAATTCGCCGCAGAAATCGATGCACTGAAATGTCAGGTGAATGCGCAAGTAACGCTGCATGCCTGCGACGAGCGCCTGGCTGAAGCCGGTCCATGGTGCTTTGAACCGTGGGAGTCGGTCACTTTGCCGGATGGTTTCTCGGGTGGTGGTGGAACGGATTTTAGACCACTGTTTGAATGGGTTGCCACCGCACAACAGCACCCCGACCTGCTGATTTATTTCACTGATGCCGAAGGTGAGTTTCCGGAACAGGCACCTGATTATCCGGTGCTGTGGCTGGTCAAGGGCAAAGCGCCAGTACCCTGGGGTGAACGGGTACAATTAAACTGACTGTTCTTCCAATTCAAGCACCCCACAGAATTTTCTGTTGTAATCGTATGGTCAATTTTTTTGTGAAAGCGCGCACGACATGAAACTCGGCACACCCCTCTCTCCTTCCGCTACGCGCGTCATGTTTCTTGGCAGTGGCGAACTCGGCAAGGAAGTCATCATCGCCCTGCAACGCCTTGGTGTGGAAACCATTGCCGTAGACCGTTATGCGAATGCACCCGGTCATCAGGTCGCACACCGGGCACATGTGCTCGACATGACTGACCGCGCTGCCTTGCGCGCCCTTATCGAGCAGGAGCGGCCGCATCTGGTGGTCCCGGAAATCGAAGCCATCGCGACCGATGCGCTGGTGGAAATCGAACTCGGCGGGGTGTGTGAAGTCATTCCCACTGCACGTGCCGCCCAGCTCACCATGCATCGTGAAGGCATTCGTCGTTTGGCCGCCGAAGAATTGGATTTACCTACATCGCCCTATTGCTTTGCCGATAGTGTCGCCGAATTGCAGGCAGCTATTGACGGCGGCATCGGTTATCCATGCGTCGTCAAACCGGTCATGTCGTCTTCCGGTAAAGGCCAGAGCAAACTGGATGGCCCTGCTGATGTGGCAGGTTCCTGGGATGCGGCTGCCAGCGGCAGTCGCGTGAATCAGGGCCGGGTAATTGTGGAGGGTTTTGTTGATTTTGATTACGAAATCACCCTGCTCACGGTACGCGCGCTGGATACAGCAGGCCAGATTGCAACTTATTTCTGCGAACCGATCGGGCACTTGCAAGTGAACGGTGACTATGTCGAATCCTGGCAACCCCAGGCAATGTCAGCCACCGCATTGCAGAACGCGCAAACAATCGCAAAAAATATCACCGACAAACTTGGCGGGCGCGGTATTTTCGGCGTGGAGTTGTTCGTCAAAGGCGATCAGGTGTGGTTCTCGGAAGTATCCCCGCGGCCCCATGACACCGGCATGGTAACCATGTGCAGCCAGTATCAAAGCGAATTCGAGCTCCATGCCCGCGCCATACTCGGGCTTCCGGTGGACACACGTCTGCGCGAAGCCGGCGCTTCGGCAGTGATTTATGGCGGCATGGATGCCAACGGTATCGCATTTGATGGCGTTGCTGAAGCACTCGCCGTACCACGTTCAGAGATCCGATTGTTCGGCAAACCCGAAGCATTCATGAGGCGGCGTATGGGCGTGGCCCTGGCCTGTGCAGAGACCACTGACATCGCACGCGATCGCGCCAAATTGGCTGCCAGCAGGATCAAACCTGTGGCCGACTAGCAGCACATTTATTTAACCCAACAAAAAAGGCGCATGCAGCGCCTTTTTTGTTGGGTTACCCGGGCTGATCGCCCGGGAAATGACTGCCGATCAACTCCAGGAACGATTACCGTTACTGCGATTGCCACCGGCGTTGCCCTGCCCGTCGCGTCGCGTGCCGGAAGCAGCAGGGCGCGACGTCGTTGGACGCGCGGCCCCATCACGGCGGCCACCGGCGTTGCCACCATTATTGCCCCAGCTATTCCCGTTGCTGTTGCCATTGCTCTTACCCGCGCCAGAATTGGCATTCGAGTTGTTGCCATAGCCTGAGCTACGCCGCTGTTCGCCTTGGCCGGAAGGACGGCCACGACTCGCACCAGGGCGTCCACCAGGAGCAGCACTACGCGGCTTCAGTTTGGGCTCAAGACCCACGATGACTTCAGCCGGAATTTGCTGGCCGGTAAAGCGCTCTATGCGCTTTAACTGCATGGAGTCGCGCGGGCTGGCCAACGAGATGGCGATACCCGAAGCACCTGCACGACCAGTACGGCCAATGCGGTGTACATAGTCTTCCGGATTTTTCGGCAGATCGTAATTGATCACGTGAGTGATACCCGGCACATCCAGACCACGCGCGGCGACATCGGTCGCCACCAACAGGCGGATATTGCCCTGGCGCATCTGGGTGATGGTACGGTTACGTGCACTTTGATGCATGTCACCGTGCAGCGCGGCAACTTTGTGACCCTGCGCCTGCAGGTCGTCAGCCAGACTATCCGCATCACGTTTGGTTGCAGTAAAAATGAGTGCCTGATTGATGTCCACATCGTTGATGAGATGGGTCAGCACGCGATTCTTGTGGGAAAGATCATCTACATAATGCATGTGCTGAGTAATATTCTCGTGACGAGCTTGCTGGTGGGCGATTTCGATACGCTTCGGGGTTTTCAGCAATTGCTGGGCAAGACGTGCGATATTGCCTTCAAAGGTAGCGGAGAACATCACCGTCTGGCGGCTGGCTGGCGTGGCATTGGCGATGCGCTCCACGTCGTCGAAAAAGCCCATGTCCAGCATGCGGTCAGCTTCGTCCAGAATCAGCATTTCCAGACGCGAAAAATCAATGCGGCCGCGCTCGATGTGGTCAATCAGACGACCGGGAGTGGCTACCAGCACTTCAAATGGCTGCGACAGCATTTTGTTCTGTATCGGGTAAGGCATACCACCCAGAATGCTGACTACTTTCACGCGGCGCAGATGTTTGCTGTATTTTTCAGCAGCCGCAGTGACTTGCAATGCAAGTTCGCGTGTCGGGGTCAATACCAGGATACGTGGACCACGGCCGGCAACTGCGCTGGGCTGGGACAATTTTTCCAGGGCCGGCAACATGAATGCAGCGGTTTTTCCAGTACCTGTCTGCGCAGACGCAAGCAGATCTTCGCCTGCCAGGATAAGCGGAATGGCTTGTTCCTGGATCGGGGTGGCTTGGGTATAGCCCGAATCAGCAAGCGCTTTTATTAGGGATTCATTTAAACCGAGGGTTTCGAAGGACACGAAAGTTTTCCTTTAATAAGCAAATAGCAAGCCAACGGGGACAGGCTTAAAAAGCCATCCACTGCCGGCGCGGAACATCGTCGCTAACCGGGTGGCGCTGCGCTTTCAGGAAAATTCGTGCTGAAACGCGATGAGGTCAGGGATCGATGGCGTGTTATGAAACACGCGTCCAAGCCTTGATTGGTACTGCATGAAAGCGCAGTTCAAGGTGGTTTGGAGAATTAGATTATACTGAAATTCTGAAAATACACAATCACATGTTATACTTTTTCGTTTGCCAAATACCGGAAACGACCATGTCCCGCGCGCTCAGAAATATCGCCATCATCGCCCACGTTGACCACGGCAAGACTACCCTCGTCGACAAACTGTTGCAACAATCCGGCACATTTGCTGCCCACCAGGCCGTCACTGAACGCGTCATGGACAGCAACGACCTGGAAAAGGAACGCGGTATTACCATTACCGCTAAAAACACTGCCCTTGATTATGAGGGGACCCATATCAATATCGTCGACACACCTGGACACGCCGATTTCGGTGGTGAGGTAGAACGCGTATTGTCCATGGTAGACGGGGTGCTGCTATTAGTCGATGCCGTAGACGGCCCGATGCCTCAGACCCGTTTTGTAACACGCAAAGCGCTCGCGCTGGGTCTCAAACCCATCGTTGTAGTCAATAAGGTCGACCGGCCCGGCGCACGTCCGGATTTTGTCGTCAACGCTACCTTTGACCTATTCGACAAGTTGGGTGCTACCGAAGAACAACTGGATTTCCCAGTGGTTTATGCATCGGCGCTGAATGGTTTTGCCATGCTCGACATGAGTGAAAAAACCGACAACATGCGTGCGCTATTTGAGACGGTGCTCAAACACGTCCCCTCACCAGCTGGCGATCCGGAAGCTCCGCTGCAATTGCAAATCTCGGCGCTGGATTACTCCAGTTTTGTGGGCCGCATCGGTGTTGGCCGTATCAGCAATGGCCGCATCAAACCCGGTCAGAGTGTTGTTGTCATGACGGGCCCGGACAGTACGCCCAAAACCGGCCGTATCAATCAGGTGCTCGGTTTTCAGGGACTCAGCCGTGTCCTGGTAGACGAAGCTCAGGCTGGCGACATTGTGCTCATCAATGGTATCGAAGAAATCGGCATTGGCGTCACCATCTGCGATCGCGAAAACCCGCAGGCACTCCCCATGCTGAAAGTGGACGAGCCTACACTGACCATGACTTTCCAGGTCAACAGTTCACCGCTGGCAGGCACTGAAGGAAAATTTGTCACCAGCCGCCAGATCCGTGACCGCCTGAATAAGGAACTGCTCACCAACGTCGCACTGAAGGTTGAAGACACCGCCGACGCCGACACCTTCCTGGTTTCTGGCCGTGGCGAATTGCATCTGACCATCCTGCTCGAAAACATGCGCCGGGAAGGTTTTGAAATTGCCGTGTCCAAACCCCGCGTGGTCTACAAGGAAATCAACGGCGAAAAATGCGAGCCTTATGAAGCGCTGACGGTTGACGTGGAAGAAGTCAATCAGGGCAGCATCATGGAAGAACTCGGCCGCCGCCGCGGTGACTTGCAGGATATGCAATCTGATGGGCAAGGTCGCGTACGCCTGGAATACCGTATTCCGGCGCGCGGCCTGATTGGCTTCCAGTCCGAATTCATGACCCTGACACGTGGTACCGGCATCATGGCGCACGTATTCGATGACTACGGCCCAATGAAAGCTGATATGCCTGGGCGTCGTAATGGTGTGTTGATTTCTCAGGATCATGGCGAGGCAGTTGCCTACGCACTGTGGAAACTGGAAGATCGTGGCCGCATGTTCGTGGCGCCTGGTGACAAGTTGTATGAAGGCATCATCATCGGCGTGCATAGCCGTGACAATGATCTGGTCGTCAACCCCATCAAAGGCAAACAGCTTACCAACGTGCGCGCCTCGGGTACCGACGAAGCTGTACGATTGACCCCTGCTATCAAGATGACACTGGAATCTGCGGTGGAATTCATTGAGGACGACGAATTGGTGGAAATTACGCCGCAGTCGATCCGCATCCGTAAACGTTTTCTCACCGAAAACGAACGTAAGCGTAACCGTTCAGCGTAAACACAGCTGGCACAATAAAAAACCCCGGCCCATTCAGCCGGGGTTTTTTATTGCATCACGTTTATCCTAGATTAAAATATCCAGTATTCGATTTCCGTTCAAGTGACGACCTTCATTTCACAAAATGGCCATTCAAACCACGCTTAAAATGGGCGATGCGCGTCTGCTGCAAGCGGCTGCTCCGGTCACAGCTTTCGACACGCCAGAATTACACGCGCTAATTGCAGATTTGCGCGACACCATGACCGCACTCAACGGCGCAGGACTGGCTGCACCCCAGATCGGCATCGGCTTGCAAGTCGTCATTTTCGGTATGCAGAGTTCACCGCGCTACCCGGACGCCGAGCCGGTGCCCGAAACGGTACTGATCAATCCTACGCTGACTGCCATTGGCCCAGAACAGGATGAAGCTTGGGAAGGCTGCCTCTCCGTACCGGGAATGCGCGGTCTGGTACCCCGCTACACGCATCTGCATTATCGCGGGTTCGACCAGTTCGGTACCACTATTGACCGCACCGTATCTGGCTTCCATGCACGCGTAGTGCAACACGAAGTTGACCACCTGCTGGGCATACTGTATCCGATGCGAATACGGGATTTGCGTAATTTTGGCTTTACCGAAGTGTTATTTCCGGAACAATCCAGCGCCGCTGAATAGATCTCAGGTTTTCAGTACCGCAAGCAAATCGGTTTCCAGCAGCATGAGCGATTTTTGCTTGGCCAACACACTGCCTTTGATCATGAAAGTGTCTTCTGCACGCTCGCCCAGAGTAGTGATTTTTGCTGCATTGATGTGCACCTGATGCTGATGCAGTATCTGGGCGATGGCGGAGAGCAGCCCTGGGCGATCGCCTGCAACAATGCTTAACATATGGAATATTCCCTTTTCATCCGGGCGCAAGGTAATTTCCGGGGCGATGGGAAAATGCTTGAGGTGGCGACTGATACGCCCGAGACCCGCCGGCCGGAATGCATTTTTTGTATCCAGCAATTTAGCCAGTTCGTGCTCGATATAACTCAGAAAATCCCGGTATGGCACTTTGCGCTGCGCTTCGTCCATCACCAAAAAACTATCCAGCGCATAGCCATTGCGGTTGGTATGAATTTTTGCATCCAGAATGGTGTAGTTAAGCCGTTCGAAAAAACCACAAATACGCACGAACAATTCTTCCCAGTCCGGCGTATAAATCATTACCTGCACACCTTCGCCAATCGGGCTCAGGCGGGCCCGCACAATTGCCTTGGTACTGCCGACATGATTCCAGAGCAGGCGCGCATGCCAGGCTATTTCCTGTGCTTCATGGCGCAAAAAATAGCTGTCATCCAGACTGCCCCACAAAACGTCCTGAATACCGCTTTCCAAGCCATACAAACGCAAGATACGCTGCGCCTCTGCCTTGACCGAGGAGAGACCACCAGGCTGCGCGGCATTGCTGCCCAAGATACGCTGGGTCGCGTAGAAAAGATCTTCCAGCAACTTGCCTTTCCAGGCATTCCACACTTTGGGACTAGTGCCGCGGATGTCGCATACGGTGAGTAGATACAGCGCGATCAGATAGCGCTCATTGGGTATCGGATCAGCAAATCCGGCAATCACGGCGGCGTCCGACAAATCCTGTTTCTGCGCAGTGGCGGACATGGACAAGTGTTGTGATACCAGCCAGGCAACCAGTTTTGTGTCTTCGGGCGTCAAGTCATGCTGGCGACAGAAACGTCGTGCATCCACAGCACCCAGGGTGGAATGATCGCCACCACGTCCTTTAGCGATGTCATGAAACAATGCCGCCAGATAGAGCACTTCCGGGCGCTCGAAACCACTGATCAAACGGCTGGCCAGCGGGTATTCGTGCGCCAGTTCAGGCACATTGAGACGACGCATATTGCGCAAGACCTTGAGGATGTGCGCATCGACAGTGTAGATATGGAACAGGTCATGTTGCATCTGTCCCACTACCCGGCCAAAGGCCGGGATATAGCGTCCAAGAATTCCATAGCGGTTCATGCTACGCATAGCCCAGGTCAGGCCGCGCGGCTCGCGCAGAATTGCCATGAAGCGGGCGCGATTAGCCGGGTCACGCCGAAATACAGGATTGATGCGGTCACGTGCCCGCCACAAGGAACGCAATGTGTCTGCCGTCATGCCTTGCAATTCGCGATGGCGTTGCAACAGATGGAAACATTCCAGTATGGCGCCAGGCTGCTGCTCGAAAAGTCCTTCATCTACCGCCTCCAGCATGTTGCCGCGCACCTGGAAATGCGCATTCAATGCAGTGAGCGGCAATTCTGTCAAAACGGGAAATATGCGTGCGCGCAGACCCGGAATCAGGATATCGCGCATCTGCGCAACGATCGTGACACTGCGATAATAACGCTGCATGAGCAATTCACTGGCGCGCCGCGTAGCCGTTGCCGAAATCCCATACTGCACTGCGAGGGCATATTGATGATCGAATATCAGGCGATCTTCGCGCCGTCCGGCAAGATAATGCAAACGAAAACGCAGTCCGAATAAAAAACGCTCCAGCGCCTGTATCTGGCGCAACTCTCCCGCGTTCAGCAAGCCCGCTTCAGCCAGATCGCTCCAGCGTCGCCCGATACCTGCAGCTTGCGCCAGCCACAACAGATTATGCAAGTCACGCAATCCACCCGGGCTTTCCTTGAGATTGGGCTCGAGACTATAGGCACTGTCATTAAAGCGCGCATGACGCTGATCCTGTTCCAGCATCTTGGCTTCAAAAAACACTTGGGGATCAAGGCCAGCGCGGAACGTCTCCTCAAAATGACGGTACAAGGGACGTTCACCACAGAGATAACGAGACTCCAGCATATTAGTCTGCACAGTGACATCTCGGCGCGCCTCTTCCAGACATTCAGTGACGGTGCGCACGCTATGTCCTACTTCCAGACCGATATCCCAGAACAAACCCACGAGTTGCTCTATCGCCGCTTGCGTGTCGGCATCGGGGTCAGCCTCGAGCAAAATCAGCACATCCACATCCGAATACGGGAACAGATCACCGCGTCCATAGCCGCCGACCGCCACCAAGGCAGCCGGGGAAGGCAGGCGCACTGATGTCCATAGCGATTGCAGGACCTCGTCCACCAGACGCCGATAACGCATCAGCAAGGGGCGAGTTGCCACTTTACCGTCAAAGGCATGCCTGATGGCGTCCCGCCCCTGGCTTAGCGTTTCACGCCAGCCGCGCGGATCAAGGCTCTCCGCCGCCAGAGGTGAACCAGCTTTTATCAATTTAAAAGTAAGTTAATCAGGCGGCTTGTGACAGAAAAGCCGGAACCGGCGGTGTGCCGGCAGAAACGGTAAGTACTTCGTAACCGCTTTCGGTGACCACCACGGTATGCTCCCATTGTGCAGACAGACTATGATCCTTGGTAACAATGGTCCAGCCGTCATTCATCTGCCGAATGTCGCGCCGACCCGCGTTGATCATCGGCTCAATGGTAAATGTCATGCCGGTGGCCAGTTTCAGTCCGGTACCGGGACGTCCGTAATGGAGCACCTGCGGTTCTTCGTGAAACACGCGACCGATGCCATGTCCGCAAAATTCCCGTACCACGCTGCACCCCTGCGATTCTGCGAATTTCTGGATAGCATAACCAATATCCCCCAGATGAATGCCTGGACGAACCATGGCGATCCCGTGCCACATGGCCTGATAGGTAATTTCGCATAAACGGCGTGCCTGGATGGAGGGCTCCCCTACATAGAACATGCGGCTGGTATCACCATGCCAGCCGTCCTTGATGACCGTGACGTCAATATTCACAATATCGCCATTTTTAAGCAACTTGTCGCCCGGCACGCCATGGCAGACTTGATGGTTGACCGATGTACAGATCGAACGCGGGTAAGGCTGGTGACCGGGCGGCGCGTAATTGAGTGGCGCCGGAATGGTGCCCTGCACATTCACCATATAGTCGTGACACAACCGATCCAGTTCTCCGGTCGTCACCCCGGGTTTAACAAAAGGTGTGATGTAATCGAGAACTTCGGAGCCCAGACGCCCTGCGATCTGCATTTTTTTGACGTCGTCGGGGGATTTGATGCTAACTGACATATGCGCTTGATAGAACAAAAAAAAACAGTATTTAGCATAGTGGATTGCCTATGTCCGGTCAATCCGGACGTGCAATAGCGCTTGACAAAAACCCCTCCACCATTACAATGCGCATCTCGTTAACGCGGGAATAGCTCAGTTGGTAGAGCGATACCTTGCCAAGGTATAGGTCGCGAGTTCGAGTCTCGTTTCCCGCTCCAGAACACAGGGGAAAGCTTCTTGCTTTCCCCTTTATAATTTTGGTTGGAGGTGATTTCCAACTGATTTCAGCGCTGGTTACATCAAGCACCCCTGGCGGGGTGGCAGAGTGGTTATGCAGCGGCCTGCAAAGCCGTGGACGCCGGTTCGATTCCGACCCCCGCCTCCATTCCGCCCGGATGGTGGAACAGGTAGACACAAGGGACTTAAAATCCCTCGCCCTAAACGGCGTGCCGGTTCGATTCCGGCTCCGGGCACCATCCGGCTTCACGCCTTGCTGCTTGTCAAACGCTTTCAAACAACCCCCTTTGCTGATATAATCCGCGGCTTGTTATGGGCTCTGGCCCATTTTTTGTTTGTGGAACGTGAATGACCTTAGAAACGCTGCTGGAAACAACGCTTAACGGCCTTGGCTACGAATTGGTGGATATGTCCATGTCTGCAAAAAGCGGACTATTGCGCGTATTTATCGATAAACAGGGCGGCATTACGCTGGATGACTGCACTGCCGTGAGCAATCACCTGTCCAACTGGCTGGTGGTTGAAAACATTGCGTATGAGCATCTTGAGGTGTCGTCGCCCGGGTTGGATCGCCCGCTGAAGAAGCTGGAGGATTTTCGTCGTTTTGCGGGTGAAAAAGTGCAGATCAAGCTGCGCATGGCCATTGCCGGGCAACGCAGGTTTGCCGGGGTAATTCGCGGTGCCAGTACGACGCAAATTGAATTGGACGTGGACGGGCAGGCTGTCATGCTGGATTTTTCCAATATGGATACAGCGCGCCTGGTTCCAAGTCTGTAATTATAAAATAGGTTGGCCGGAGGTTTTTTATGAGCCGCGAGATTTTGTTACTGGTAGATGCGCTGGCCAGAGAAAAAAATGTCAGCAAGGAAATTGTATTCAGCGCTCTGGAAATGGCGCTGGCATCAGCCACCAAAAAACGCTTCCAGGAAGATGTGGAAACGCGCGTGTCGATTGACCGTGAAACCGGCAACTACGATTCGTTCCGGGTGTGGGAGGTGGTGGCTGACGACATGATCGAGTTTCCCGATCGCCAGATTAGCCTGTCCGAAGCGCAACAACAGCAACCTGACATTCAGCTCGAAAACTTTATCGAAGAGATGCTGGAGCCTATCGAGTTTGGTCGTATCGGTGCACAGGCAGCCAAACAGGTCATCTTGCAGAAAATTCGCGATGCTGAGCGTGAGCAAATACTCAACGACTTTCTGCTGCGCAAGGAATATCTGGTCACGGGCACCATCAAGCGCATGGAGCGCGGCAGCGCAATTATCGAATCAGGCCGGATCGAGGGCTTGTTACCGCGCGACCAGATGATCCCCAAGGAAAACTTGCGTGTTGGTGATCGCGTGCGCGCCTTTTTGTTGCGAGTGGAACGCGGTGGCCGCGGCCCGCAATTGATTCTGTCACGCACGGCCCCGGAATTCATTGCCAAACTGTTCGAACTGGAAGTTCCGGAAATCGAGGAAGGCCTGCTGGAAGTCAAAGGGGCTGCACGTGACCCCGGTGCACGCGCCAAGATAGCGGTTAAGTCCAATGACCCGCGCATCGACCCAATTGGTACTTGCGTCGGCATGCGTGGATCACGTGTCCAGGCGGTGACGGGCGAACTCGCTGGAGAACGCGTCGACATTATTTTGTGGTCGCCCGAAGCAGCCCAGTTTGTCATCAATGCGCTGGCACCTGCGGAAGTCAGCAGCATCGTGGTGGATGAAGACAAGCACAGCATGGACGTGGTACTTGAGGAGGAACAACTGGCGCAGGCCATTGGCCGTAGCGGCCAGAATGTCCGCCTGGCTTCCGAACTCACCGGCTGGGAACTCAACATCATGACCGTTGAAGAAGCCCAGCAAAAAAATGAAAACGAAGCCACCTCCATCCGTGCATTGTTTATCGACAAACTCGATGTGGACGAAGAAATTGCCGACGTGCTGGTCCAAGAAGGTTTCAGTTCAGTTGAAGAGGTTGCCTACGTACCTATCAATGAGATGCTGGAGATCGAAGGTTTCGATGAGGACTTGGTGAACGAATTGCGTGCCCGTGCTCGCAACGCGCTGCTTACCGAAGCCATTGTCAGCGAAGAAAAGGTCGAACATGTGGCCGAGGACATGATGTCGCTCGAAGGCATGGACAACGAAATCCTGCACGCGCTGGCTGCCAAAGGCATTATCACTTCGGAAGATCTGGCAGAACTCGGCGTGGATGAATTGGTGGATATGGTCGACATGGACACCGAACGCGCTTCCAAACTCATCATGGCGGCACGCGCCCCGTGGTTCGCATAACCCTACTATTGCACAGAAAGCCCTGACGGCCCATATATGAATGTAGAGCAATTCGCCCAGGAACTGAAGCTACCCACCGACTTACTGCTGGAACAGCTGCGCGCTGCCGGCGTGGAAAAATCCGCTGCCGATGACACGGTAACCGAACAGGATAAAGCCGGCCTGCTTGATTATCTCAGCAAGAAACATGGCGCCAGAGAACCAAAAAGCAAGATTACCTTGACCCGGAAGGAAACGACCGAGATCAAGAAAGCTGACAGCACGGGTAAATCTCGAACCATTCAGGTGGAAGTGCGTAAAAAACGTGTGCTGGTCAAACGCGATGCAATCGTTCCGACTGAAGAGGTAGTGACTTCTCCCGTGCAGGAAACGCCCGTCGAAACAATCCCGGCACCCGTCGAACCGGAAACCCCTGTCGAAGCCGTTATAGCTGAAGTGATCGTACCGGTTGCGGAAACCGCCGATACGGAAATCGTTGAGACACCTCCTGCCGTCGAAGCCGAGCCGGTTGCTAAGTCCGAGCCCGCTCAGCCTGAGCCTGTCGAGGCAATCGCTGAGGAGGCAGCGCCCAAGGAATCGGAACCCGAACCCATTGCTGTCCCTGCCAAACGTATTCGCGTCAAGAAACCGGTTCTGGACGAAAAGGAAATTGCGTTACGGGCTGAAGAAGCGCGCCGCCATTCCGCTTTGCATACGCGTCAGGCAGATGAATTACGTGAAAAACAGGAACGCATTCAACAACGCAAGCTGGCTCTGGAAGCCGAAACCCAGGCTGCGGCTGCAGCGGCACAATTAGCCGCCGCGCCAAAACCCGTAGCGACTGAAGGCACCCTGCACAAACCCACCCCCAAGCCTGGGGAAAAACCCAAAGCCGCCAAAGCACCCACCAAAAAAGAAAAAGACTCCAACTGGAGCGATCTGCAGGCCAAGAAACGTGGTATCAAATCACGCGGTGACACTGGCGGTGACGCCTGGCGCAATCGCAAGGGTGGTGGTCGTCACAAGCCGGAGGCAGACGTCAATACGACCTTCAGCGCGCCGACCGAGCCCATTGTTTATGAAGTTCTGGTACCGGAAACCATTAGCGTCGCCGATCTTGCCCATAAAATGTCAGTCAAGGCCGCCGAGGTCATCAAGGTACTGATGAAGATGGGTAGCATGGTCACCATTAACCAGGTGCTGGACCAGGAAACCGCCATGATTCTGGTGGAGGAAATGGGGCACGTCGCCAAACCTGCGCCACTGGATACCCCGGAAGCTTTCCTCGCTGCAGACGAATTACGAGATGTCCCCAGCTTACCGCGTGCACCCGTTGTCACTGTCATGGGTCACGTCGACCACGGTAAAACCTCACTGCTCGATGCGATCCGCCGGGCGCGTGTAGCCAGCGGCGAAGCGGGCGGCATTACACAACACATCGGTGCCTATCATGTGGAAACCGCCCGCGGCATGGTGACTTTCCTGGATACACCGGGTCACGAAGCCTTTACCGCTATGCGCGCGCGCGGCGCCAAAGTGACCGATCTGGTGGTATTGGTGGTGGCCGCCGATGACGGCGTAATGCCGCAAACCATAGAGGCTATCCATCATGCCAAGGCCGCCAACGTGCCCATGGTGGTTGCAGTCAATAAAATTGACAAGGAAGGCGCCAACCCTGAGCGCATCCGCCAGGAACTGGTTGCGCAAGGCGTAGTGCCAGATGACTGGGGTGGTGATACCCAATTTGTCGAAGTCTCGGCCAAAGCCGGGAAGAACATTGACGCGCTGCTGGAAGCCATACTGCTGCAAGCCGAAGTACTGGAACTCAAAGCGCCGCAGGACGCCCCCGCCAAGGGGGTCATTATCGAAGCCCGCCTGGACAAGGGACGTGGCCCGGTAGCAACTCTGCTGATTCAGTCCGGCACACTTAAACGCGGCGACATGCTGCTGGCGGGTAGCGTTTATGGCCGCATTCGCGCCATGCTGGACGAGGATGGTAAACCGGTTCAAGAAGCCGGACCTGCTATCCCGGTGGAAATCCAGGGATTGTCCGATGTGCCCAAAGCCGGTGAAGACGCCATGGTGCTCAACGACGAACGCAAAGCGCGCGAAATCGCCATGTTCCGTCAAGGCAAATTCCGCGACGTGCAACTCGCCAAACGCCAGGCTGCCAAACTCGAATCCATCATGGAGCAGATGGGCGAAGGCGAGGCTAAACGGCTACCGCTCATCATCAAATCGGACGTGCAGGGCTCGTACGAAGCATTGGCTACTTCGCTGCAGAAACTCTCTACCAGCGAAGTCAAAGTGGATATTCTGCATGGCGGCGTAGGCACCATCTCGGAATCCGACGTCAATCTTGCTATGGCCTCCAAGGCGGTGATTATCGGCTTCAACACCCGCGCTGATGCGAATGCGCGCAAACTGGCTGAATCCATCGGTGTGGATATCCGTTACTACAACATCATCTACGAAGCTGTTGACGTGGTGAAAGCCGCACTGTCCGGCATGTTGACGCCAGACCAGAAAGAAAGCATTACCGGCATGGTGGAAGTGCGCGAGGTGTATCACATCTCCAAAATCGGCACGGTCGCAGGTTGTTATGTGCTCGATGGTTTGGTCAAGCGCGGTGCTAAAGTACGCATCATGCGCAAAGACGAAGTGATTCATACCGGCGAACTCGACTCGCTCAAGCGCTTCAAAGACGACGTCAAGGAAGTTAAATTCGGCTTTGAATGCGGTCTGTCAGTGAAAAACTTCAACGAACTCGAAGTAGGCGACAAGCTGGAAGCCTATGAAGTCGTCGAAGTGGCGCGAACGCTCTAAATGCCCAAGGATTTTCCCCGTTCACGTCGCGTTGCTGACCAGATTCAGCGCGAGCTGGCCGAAATCATTCGCTTGGACTTGCAGGATCCGCGCGTGGGCATGATCACAATCACGGAAGTGGTCGCCACGCACGATCTGGAACACGCCAAGGTATTTTTTACTCTCCTGGATGGTGCCGCGCGCGCGCCAGAAGTACAGCAGGCGCTCACGCGTGCAGCCGGGTTTTTGCGCACCCGTCTGGGACCACGAATGCGCCTGCGCCTGACGCCGCAACTGACTTTTGTATATGATGCCTCTGTGGAGCGTGGCGCCGCCCTGTCCAGTCTGATCGATAATGCTGTCGCTGAAGACCGCAGCCAGCGCCCACCGCCCGCGGCTGAACCCGACACTGATTCATAATCGCTACAGACTTGCAGCACCATAGTGCAGACCAAACGTATCAAACGCGCTATAAATGGCGTATTACTCCTCGACAAGCCTGTCGGTCTCACCTCCAACGCCGCCCTGCAGATCGCCAAACGACTGTTTCAGGCAGAAAAAGCCGGTCATACCGGCACACTTGATCCATTTGCCAGCGGCTTGTTACCTTTATGCCTTGGTGAAGCTACCAAATTTGCCCAATACCTGCTGGATGCCGATAAAACCTATCGTGCAGTCATGCAATTGGGCGTCACCACTACAACAGGCGATCCGGAAGGTGAAGTGCTGGACATCCGGCCGGTCAACATAAGCCGCGACGATCTGCATTCGGCAATCGCCCGATTCATTGGTCCCATTGAGCAAACGCCGCCCATGTATTCCGCTCTCAAGCACCAGGGTAAACCGTTATATGAATATGCGCGCGCCGGTATCGAAATTGTGCGTAAATCCAGATTGATTCACATTCGCAGCATTGAGCTGCGTGGATTTGATGGTACACAGGCAACCATCGATGTATGCTGCAGTGCCGGTACCTATATTCGCACACTGGCCGAAGACATCGGCAAAATGCTCGGTTGCGGTGCACATCTTATAGCATTGATCCGTACCGCAAGTGGCGGTTTCCAGCTGGATCAGGCGGTCAGCCTGGCGACACTGGAAAATAGTGACATGAACGCAAGAGACCATTTACTACTACCTGCGGATGGCCTGGTCACCTATCTGCCGCGCATCGAGCTTGATGACGCGGAATCCCGTGCCCTGCTCAATGGCCAACGCCAGACCCTTACAGCTTATACTCATTGGACCGGATTGGTACGTGCATACGATCGTCAACAGCACTTCCTCGGACTGGTGGAATTTCAGACCGGTGGTCTCGCCGTGGCACGCAGATTGATGAATAGCAGTTCCTAACTTACGCAGAATCCAGTGCAATGACTTGAGTAAAAAGCATTTTTTTGCTAAAATCCGCGCTTTCTTGAACGAAGTGCATCCCAGCCGAAGCATTTCGCGATTGTTTCATCCCGATAGGAGAACACCATGGCTGTAACAGCAGTAGACAAAGCAAAAATCGTAGCCGAACACCAACACGCCCCCGGCGACACAGGCTCTTCCGAAGTACAGGTTGCCCTGCTCACCGCGCGTATCAATGGCCTGACCGATCACTTCAAAGCCAATAACAAAGATCATCATTCACGTCGTGGCCTGTTGAAAATGGTGAGCCGTCGCCGTAAATTGCTCGATTACCTGAAGCGCACCAACAACGATAGTTATCGCAATATCATTGCGGCTCTAGGCCTTCGCAAATAAATATAATACCGGGCACGCTATTTTCGCCACCATACACCGCCCCGCCGTTTCTGCGGGGCGGTTTCGTTTGATAACTAAAGGAATCCGATGAAGATTACTAAATCCTTTCAGTATGGTCGTCATACTGTCACGCTCGAAACCGGTGAAATCGCCCGCCAAGCCGGTGGTGCAGTTCTGGTCAACATGGACGACACCGTCGTGCTGGTCACCGTGGTCGGCAAACAGGAAGTCAAGGCAGGTCAGGATTTCTTCCCGCTGACCGTGGATTATCAGGAAAAAACCTACGCCGCCGGCAAAATTCCCGGTGGTTTTCTGAAACGCGAAAGCCGTCCGTCCGAGAAAGAAACGCTGGTATCGCGCCTCATTGATCGTCCATTACGGCCCCTGTTTCCCGAAGCTTTTTACAATGAAGTGCAAATCATCGCCACCGTCATGTCGAGCAACCCGGAAGTGGATTCCGACATTCCTTCATTGATCGGGGCATCGGCTGCGCTGGCGATCTCCGGTATCCCGTTTGAGGGTCCGATTGGTGCCGCGCGGGTCGGTTTCATCAATAATGAATATGTGCTCAACCCACTCGCCAGCGAGTTGCCTCAATCTGCGCTTGATCTCGTTGTTGCCGGCACCCAAACGGCCGTCCTGATGGTGGAGTCCGAAGCCCAGCAACTGTCAGAAGAAATCATGCTTGGCGCTGTCGTATACGGCCATACCGAGATGCAGGTAGCCATCAACGCCATCAACGAGCTTGCCGATGAAGTCAATCCGGAACCATGGGAATGGGCGCCACCCGTTGTCAACACCGAATTGGTTGCCAAGGTGACGGAACTGGCTGAGGCAGGCCTGCAGCAGGCCTACCGCATGCGCCAGAAACGGGCCCGTTCGCAAGAAATCGACGCAGTACGCACCCGCGTGATGGAAGCATTGGTCACAGCGGATATGGGCACGCTGCAAGTTAACGAATTCAACGATGTCTTCCATAGCCTGGAAGCTAAAATCGTGCGCGGTCAGATACTGTCCGGTGAACCGCGTATCGATGGCCGCGATACGCGTACGGTACGCCCGATTACCATCCGTACCGGTGTTCTGCCGCGTACCCATGGTTCTGCTCTGTTTACCCGTGGCGAAACCCAGGCACTGGTTGTTTCTACACTGGGTACCAGTCGCGATGAACAGAAAATTGACGCATTGCAAGGCAGCTTCAGCGATCACTTCATGCTGCATTACAACATGCCTCCCTACGCGACCGGCGAAACCGGCCGCGTAGGCACGCCCAAACGTCGTGAAATTGGCCATGGCCGCCTTGCCAAGCGTGCATTGCTGGCGGTCCTGCCAAGCAAGGAAGAATTCGGCTATTCCATGCGAGTCGTGTCGGAAATCACCGAATCCAATGGCTCCTCCTCGATGGCCTCTGTGTGCGGCGGTTGCTTGGCCTTGATGGACGCAGGCGTACCGATGAAAGCGCATGTGGCCGGTATCGCCATGGGGCTGATCAAGGAGGGCAACCGCTTCGCAGTGCTTACCGACATCCTCGGTGACGAAGATCACCTCGGCGATATGGACTTCAAAGTGGCAGGGACCGAAGCGGGTGTCACTGCCCTGCAGATGGATATCAAAATTACCGGCATCACTAAGGAAATCATGAAGGTGGCGCTGGACCAAGCCAAAGAAGGCCGTTTGCATATTCTGGGAATCATGAAATCCGCAGTGGATGCACCACGCGTGGAAATGTCGGCTTACGCACCGCGCATCATTACCATGAAGATCAACCCGGAAAAAATCCGCGACGTGATCGGCAAAGGTGGCGCCGTGATCCGTGCGCTGACCGAAGAAACCGGCACCCAAATCGATATTGATGAAGATGGCACGGTAAAGATTGCCTGTATCAGTGGTGAAGCAGGTGAAGCCGCCAAAAAGCGCATCGCCGAAATCACTGCCGAGGTAGAGGTGGGCAAGGCCTATGATGGCACCGTGATCAAGCTGCTCGATTTCGGCGCCATTGTCAGCGTGTTGCCGGGCAAGGACGGTCTGTTGCATATCTCCCAGATCGCCCACGAGCGTGTCAATGCTGTGAGCGAATACCTGACTGAAGGCCAGCAGGTCAAGGTTAAGGTTCTAGAAGCTGATGAGAAAGGACGCCTGCGCCTTTCCATGAAAGCATTGCTGGATCCGCCCGCCAAGCCGGAAGAAGTCGCACCTACCGAATAGGCAGGTGCTCGCCCAACAAAAAAGCAGCCATTTGGCTGCTTTTTTGTTGTTCACAATACGAAATCATGAAGTACTGAACAAACCATGCCACCAACGTGTGCGATTGGCCGGTACCACTTTGGCTTCCAGTTCGACTGGGGCAAACTGACTCATCACCCATCCAGGCTGTACTTTAATTTTGCTGGAACCGCACGCCACCCCCAGATTGCCGGGGTCGTATATCTTGATAAAACGTGGCTCCTCGAGATCATCTGCGTAAACGATGCCACAATAGCTTTCGTCATGCTCCTGACGCAGCAACGCATCAATTTTATGCAGGAACAGTGAAACCTGTTCCTGCGTCGCAGGAACCGTCGGCACCTCTTGTCCCACGGCATACAGATACCATCCGGCATCCCTGTCTATTCGCGCCCAGAATGCCGTCAGTTGATCCCACGACATCAGGCTGAATAACGTACCATTCAGCTTGGATTCAAATTCGGACATTAACTGTGCTTGCCCATAAATATGCTTAGCGTGCGACTTGGCGTTCGCGAAACTCATCCAGCGTCTTGCAGTCGATGCACAAGGTCGCTGTTGGCCGAGCTTCCAGGCGTTTCAGACCAATTTCGACACCACATCCTTCGCAATAACCATAATCTTTGTTTTCAATCTTGGCGATGGTTTCATCGATTTTTTTGATCAGCTTACGCTCACGATCACGGTTGCGTAATTCCAGCGCCATGTCAGACTCCTGGCTGGCCCGGTCGTTGGGATCAGCAAACAGCGTGGCATCTTCCTGCATAGCGTGGATGGTGCCATCGATATCCTGGGACAACTCGCCTTTCCAGCCTTCCAGAATTTTGCGAAAATGCCCGAGTTGCTTGGCACTCATGTAGCCCTCACCTTTTTTGGGCTCATAAGGTGTGAATTTGGTGAATTCTGTCGCCATAATTTTACCGCTTCCAAATACTGAAAAAAGACAAACTGCTTTAATAGCAGAAATAACCCCGCAGAGCAACAAACTTCATATAAAGGCTAGTCAATGGAATTACAAGCATTACTGTTTGACGTAGACGGCACACTCGCTGATACAGAGCGCGACGGTCACCGCGTGGCATTCAACGCAGCGTTCCGTGAATATGGTCTGGACTGGAACTGGGACGTAGCATTATACGGAAAATTGCTCGCTGTTACAGGCGGCAAGGAACGTATGAAATATTACGTCACCAATTTCCGCACTGATTATGTGCCGGCGCCCGATTTTTCTGACCTGGTGGTCGAGCTGCATCGCGCCAAAACACGCCACTATACAGAGTTGCTCAGTCACGGCGGCATCCCCATGCGTTCCGGCGTCAAACGCCTGTTGCGCGAGGCGCGCGCAGCCGGGCTACGGCTCGCCATCGCCACCACCACAACGCCGGAAAATGTCACCGAATTATTACGCCATAGTCTGGCGGAGGATGCCAGTGACTGGTTTGAAGTGATCGCCGCGGGTGACATCGTGCCTGCAAAAAAACCTGCACCGGATATTTATATATGGGCGCTGCAGCAAATGAAACTGCCTGCACAAGCCTGCTTCGCCTTCGAGGATTCTGAGAATGGTATCCGCTCAAGCCTGAATGCCGGATTGAAAACCCTGGTAACGATCAATGATTACACCAGCGATCATGACTTTAGCGGGGCGGCGGCAGTGCTCTCGGACTTGGGTGAACCGGAGCATACTCCGCAGGTAATCCACGGTAGCCTGCATGGCGAGTCTTGTGTCAATCTGGCTGCCATACGCGCCTGGCATACGGAGTAAGCACTAGGGCTGGCGCGTTTCGAGTGCCAGCAGAGTGTTTTGCAGCAGCATCGCCACCGTCATGGGGCCTACGCCTCCGGGTACCGGTGTAATCCATGCTGCACGCTCTGCAGCCGATGCGTATTCCACATCGCCACACAGGCTGCCATCGGCCAGCCGGTTGATACCCACATCCACCACGGTCGCGCCGGGTTTGATCCATTCACCCTTGACCAGACCCGGCTTGCCCACAGCGACCACCACAATGTCGGCCTGGCGCACGAAATCGGCCAGATCCCTGGTAAAACGATGACAAGTGGTCACGGTACAACCCGCCAGCAGCAACTCCAGGCCCATCGGGCGGCCTACATGATTGGACGAACCGACCACCACAGCGTGCAATCCTTTCAAGTCGGCATGTGCGGAACGCAGCAGCGCCATCACCCCATACGGAGTGCATGAGCGCAGGGTCGGCATGCGCACTGCCAGCCGGCCAATATTGTAGGGATGAAAACCGTCCACATCCTTGTCGGGATGAGTACGCTCGATGACCGTTTCCGGATCGATATGCGGCGGCAGTGGCAACTGCACCAGTATGCCGTCCACCGTAGCGTCCGCGTTGAGTTCATCGATGAGTGCCAGCAATATTTCCTGTGGGGTATCCGCAGGCAGATCATGGGAAATGGAACGCACCCCAGCCTTCGCACACGCATTGCGCTTGTTACGGACATAAATGGCCGATGCCGGATCGCTACCCACCAGAACAACTGCCAGCGTGGGTGCAGTTTTCCCGGCCGCTATACGTCCCGCAATACGCTTTTGCACATCGGCAATCGTGCGTTCAGACAAGCTTTTTCCATCAAGAATTTGTGCGGGCATGGTATTTATGTCGCGGGTTGTAAAACAGCAATCATCGCATTTTTCATACCTTATACTCAAGAAGTGGATTGACCATAAACGCAAGCACGGGTATAGTCTCGACCTCTCGGGGCGTAGCGTAGTCTGGTAGCGCGCCTGGTTTGGGACCAGGATGTCGGGAGTTCAAATCTCTCCGCCCCGACCACGTTTTTTTGCCCGGCTAGCCGGTGCCTTGGCCGGTTCATGAGCTGCCCGTAGCTCAACCGGATAGAGCACCAGCCTTCTAAGCTGGGGGTTACAGGTTCGATTCCTGTCGGGCAGGCCAGTTTCAACGGTGGATGTAGCTCAGTTGGTAGAGTCCCGGATTGTGATTCCGGTTGTCGTGGGTTCGAGCCCCATCATCCACCCCAACCATACCTCTCTACATCAATGACAAAAAAGCCATGGGCATTTTCCATGCTTGTCCCACGCAACATCTCCCTAGTAGTACCCACGAAGCTTTTCATTACCAATTCCGTACCATTCGGCATTACAAATCAGACCGATATCGCGGTCTGTTAAAATAGAAAATCGCCCCCACCTCGTTAGCAGTGTCCCCCATGGATATGAAAGCATTATCAGAAAAACTGGGGCTCTCTTTCCTGGCAGAGCCCTGGATGTTGCAAGTTGTGCTGGTCGTCATGGTCGTCGTACTCGCCAACATTGTTTCCCAATTTTTGCTGCGCTATGCGGGGAAAATGGTGCGCCTGACCAGCAGCCCCTGGGATGATGCGCTGATTCAGGCCGCAAAGCGGCCAGTACCGATTGTCATCTGGCTGGTTGGCATCGCTTTTGCGGCCGGCATCATGGGCAAGGAAACTCATGCGGCAATCTTTGATGCAGTACCAGCCATCCGTAATATCGGTGTCGTCGTTTGCCTGGCCTGGTTCCTGATCCGCTTCATTCGCAACGCCACCAATAATGTGATCGCAACGCACAGGGAAAAAAGCGCGGAAATGGATTCCACCACCATAGACGCGTTGTCCAAACTGGCGCGTCTGACGGTGGTCATCACCGCCTCTCTGGTCGCGATGCAGACTCTCGGTTTCAGCATTACAGGCGTGCTGACCGCCGGCGGCATTGGCGGTATCGCCATCGGTTTCGCTGCCAAGGATTTGCTGGCCAACTTTTTCGGTGGCCTCACCATCTATCTGGACCGGCCATTCAGCGTGGGCGACTGGATCCGCTCACCGGACAAGGATATCGAAGGCACGGTGGAATGCATCAGTTGGCGCCACACCCGGGTGCGCGGCTTCAACAAGAACCCGTTGTATGTGCCGAATGCCCTGTTCACCACCATCGTGGTGGAAAACCCCTCGCGCATGTCGCATCGCCGGATCAGGGAAACAATCGGCATACGCTACGAAGATATCGCCAAGATGAGTGCCATTATCGCCGACGTAAAAACCATGCTGGAACAGCACCCGGAGATTGATGCCACCCAGACCCTGATTGTCAACTTCACCACCTTCGGTCCGTCGTCCCTGGATTTCTTTATTTATACCTTCACCAAGACAACGGTCTGGGTTCACTACCATGAGGTGAAACAGGACGTACTGCTAAAGGTCGCCGAAGTGATTGACCGGCATGGCGCACAGATCGCTTTCCCCACCCGTACCCTGCATCTCGAGACAGCCAGCCCAGCACCAAACGAACAATAAGCATTGGTTACCCGAGGCGCTACTACACCTGCGCCGATGCAGGAATGGGCGTGTCAGTAAAGTTCTCAGCCCCATGACTATCTGCCTCGATAGCAGCGAGCGGATCAGCTCCCAGCGTGCCGATAAAGTTGCGCCATGACTCGGGATCATCCAGCGCATCGAGTTGCGCCTGGGCATAATCGATGCGTGCACCCAGATTGAGGCGACGCACTTCGTCGAGATTGCGCGGATTGTCCCTGAAGCGCGTGAGCTCATCCAGATTGCGTGTCCATAATAGTTGATCGCGCTCGCGTTTGATCTGCAACCGCTGGCGATACCAAGCGGATTCAAGCAGAGTCTCACGCGTGAACATGGCACGAATCGCTGGCGCATGTGCGTCCATACTCTGATATTGCCCGTAGGCCATGATGGACAGCAACGCTTTGAGCGGCGGGCAAGCTTCCGCAATACTGCCATCTTCAAAATAGCGCATTGCCACACGCTGCTGAGCTTCGACAATATTGTGGATACCGTCCACGAATACCTGCATGCCCTGCACCTCGGGTTTGAGGATAGCCTCGGTAAAGACGGCGCGTGGGTTGTCGAATATCTTGCCCATGAAATGCGCGACAAAGCGTTCAGTGATGCGATAGCCCAACCGGCTTGCCAGCACCGTCTGGCCATCGTACTCAAAATCCTCCAGGGCTTCCATATAGCCCTGCTCGATCAGCACGGATGCCTGACGTTCCTCCGGGTGGAGGCGCGACCAAATTTCGGGCACCAGCAAGCTGATGTCGTGGTCCACGCGCACCTGCGGACCGACATGCCCGGCCGAGGTGGAAAACCCGGCGTGGCCGGTCAGGATCATCGATACCAGTGCATTGTTGAGATCGGCGGTGGGCAACAAAGCATTAAACGGCCCTTTGGTGAGCGCGCCTTCCGAGCCCGCGCCCGTAGTCGAAGGCGATTTTCCGGTCAGCGAACAGATATAGTCCATGAACAGTTCCGGCAACGCCTGGTAATGGATGGGGTTGTAAACCGCCAGGGAACGGATGCCCGTCTCGGGCGGATTGTTACGCCGTCCGGACAGCACGGCGTCCACACTCACACACACCTGCGCATCGACAGGCAATTTGCGGTGCAGGCGCATACCCATTTCCGCCGCATACTTGCGCACCGGGTTGGCGATGTCCGGCCGTAATTGCAAATAGCGCGCATTCTTCGATGCCTTGCCATCTACCAGGCGCGGACGCGCGGAAGACACCACGATCTGCGAATCGCGCGCCGCCCCCATCAGCAAATCACGCATCGGGGGCGTATAGCCATTCAGACTCATGACGTCCTCAACCTCGGCCGCCAGCGAAGTTCCGCTCAATGGTTCGTAGTTGGCAAGGAAGTTGCCGGGCTGAGCCATATCCGTTTCGGTCTGCTTGTCGTAACCGGGAACCACCGCATCGTCGGGACGCTGGAACAGGCGTTGTTCACAGTTGTAAGTAAGTTTCACACTGCTGTCTGGGTCCAGTCCCGGTTTGCAACCGGTCAGTTTTGCCACGGGTGCGACTACTGAGACAGTGATGTCGTCTTCCATCTGCACCTTTTCAGCGGGGATGAAATCCTGGCGCAGTTTGAAGGTGCGCCACTGCTCATCCGCATCAAAACCCACGCGCAGATAGCTTGCAACAATGCGCCGGCCGAACATCTTGAGTTCGTGGCCAGGCGCACCATCCACTACGTCGACCGACAGTTGTTCATCCCAGTGCGCATCCCAGCCCGGACGATAGAAACGCTTGATCAGGAACACCAGCGCGAGGATGCGTGGCGGGATGCTATCCAGCCAGGTGTTGTATTCGTCTGTATGGCTGGGCGATGGGGTCAGCAGTTTGATCACCGAACCAAGGCTGCGTTCCATGCTCAGTGGATTGCGTGCAGTGTCACGATCCTCGTGCTCGAATCCCGGCTTGAATCGCGTCCCATAATCAGCCTCCAGAATACTGCGTACCCAAGCCAGATCGCGTTCCAGATTGTCGATAAATAACGGGCCATAGAGCACGGCATCTTCAAGGGATTTTGATATCTCCGATTTGCCGCCGCCAGACACGGTGGAGGGTTTGTGACAGAAAGTGCCTTCCGGCTCGATACCAATCAGGCGCCACGATGGCGCGCCCGGATGCTTGCGCATCTCGACCTTGTAACCATTGGGCTGCATGTAGATTTTACCCGGCATGAGGCGTATCCGTTGCGCGTTGTCGCCTTGCCCCCAGGAAATGCTCTGGGTGTTCAAGTCGAAACGCACGACCTGGGGCACATAGATAATGTCCGGAAAATTATTATCCAGGGCATGGCCCTCGGGCATGATACGCATGCGCTGCCCGTAGCGCGTCGTCATATCCTGGAACGAATAGCCCGGTTCACGCGTGCTGCTATCCACACCGTATTCCTCGCCGTGATTGCGACACTGGAATACCAGTGCGCCACCGGCGTGTTCCTCCTCGGCGAGACCATAGAGGTTGGCGGCGAAACTGATCTGGGTTTTAACCTCTTTTTTGCAGTAACCAAAATAGTTGTCGGCAAGGATCGTCACCATCACGCCGCTCGCATCGCGCGCCGTGAGTTTGAATGCCTGGCCATCGTTGTAACGCTCGTCCGGTTTTGTCCAGCACATGCCTTCATGGCGCTGGCGTTCATTCGCCGCATCCCAATGCGGCAGGCCCAGTTCCTGTTTGGTCAGTCCAACCAGATGGGGAGCAAGCACCACACAACCGGTATGGCCGCTCCAGTGCTCTACATCCAGACTCGCGTCATGTTCCGGCAGGTAGGGATTGCCACCGTTGCCGAAAATACTCTCGACGAAATCCAGGTTGCTTACCAGGTTACCAGGCGCGAAAAAACGGATCTCCATGCTCTTCTGCGGCGCCACGCCGGGAATGGCAGGACAGATTACCGGGCGCAACAACAACGAGACAAACATGTTCGCCGTCTCGGCCTGATTGATTGTATAAGGCAACGTCAGCATAGCCTGCGGCGGGTTGAACGCGTGCTTGAGCATACGTGCGAATACCTCTCGCGGCACCGTTTTCTTGTCGCCTGGGATTGGCAGCCCACCGTCAGCGATGTGGAACAACCCCTTGGTGGTACGCCGGTCACTGGCCGGATTGTGCAACACGCCTTGCCGCACACGATAGCTGGACACGATGTCCGAACGAAACACGTCGGCATCCGCAGGCAGTGACAGTTCGCGCGCGAGTCCGTGGTGATCAAGAATAAAGGTTTGTCCCGGCAGGCAGGGCATCTCATCCACGCCGGCTAGATAACGCTCCAGAAAATCCTGGATACGCCGATCGGGCGGATTCAGATAATCCGACAGCAGCCAGTTTTTGGCACGGTAAGCCATGAGCAGGTCATGCGCCACATCCATGAACTCATCGCCACCCTGGCCGCGCACCTGAGGTTGGCCTGATGATGCCAGCTTGAGGTTGATGTACAGGCGCAGGTTATCCTGCTCGCGTTGCGTGTCATTTGCCGGTTCCGAACCCGAATCATTGAATTTATTCATGCCTGTTTCCTGATATTCCGTAGTTTGTCCAATGTACTGTCCCCGCAGTGCTGAGTACCGCAAGGTACATGTCCAGAATGGCAACAGCAAATGATGTTCTGTTCGCGGCCAGTGTCGACCAATTGGATATACGGCCCATTCACGTCGTTCCAGACATGTCAAAATCGATTATGACTGCGCCTCATTCTGGAGCGTCTTCAGGCTTTCTTCCACACCGGCAGCGCGAGTCAGTTCCGCCACGTTATCTTTGGTGAAAAATCCCTGAAAACCATCGAAACGCTGCACATATTCGATGATGAGTGATGAGTATTCCGATGCGCTGGAGAAGATTTGCTTGAGTCCTTCTTCCTTGGAACCGATCACATTGAGCAGAAATTTCTGACCGCAATCGCGCAACGACTGTACCACGAAGTCGATATTGGCGAGAACGTCAGTTTCACCATCCTTCACAGCAACGGCAATATGGTGCAGACGCGGTCCAAAATTACGCACAAAAGCCTCGGTTGGGGATTCGGTCAACAAATGATTCATGAAATATGGATGATTGGCCGCGGTGAATACTTTGGCGGGGCATTCGAGTTCATTTTGGTAATGTACGCTTTTGGTCACGTTGGTCGAGGAATTCTGGTCGGAAATATCGTATGACCCCCAGTAATAGTAACTCGACAAGGTAAGGTACTCGAGGATCGCAGCCTCGCGATTCTGACTGTAAATGCGCGTCGCCAAGTGGTCGATCGGTAACAGAAGTTCATCGATCCCCAACCTTTTCTGCGTGTCTTTGGCAGCCTCATATGCCGCCTGCATGTCCTCGCGGATACTGCTCCAGCCAAGCGCATATACGCGAACATCTGACTCCGGACGTTCCCAGTAAGCCACGATATTGTGAGTGTAAGGACTGGGTTTGACGACAGCCATGTTGCCCGGCAATTCCAGCTTGCGAATCTGATCCTGATTGAAAAATCGGATGTCGCGTGCCTTCTGCATATCGACAACCGCATGCGAATCGGTCACGCGAAATACTTCACCCATGTAGCGCGAATTAGGCTTGACTGCACCAATCGGATAAACCTCATTGAGGCTGCGAAAAATGCCGCGCACATTGGGGTCCTTGACTTCGCGCACCAGGATGTCCGGCGCACTCATGTCGATACGCAGAATGTGAGTGAAATGCGCCTCGGACTCGAGCGTGACCAGATAATGATAGGGCGTCATCACACAGAGCTCGGCGACATAGGCAAGTGAATGTCCGGGCTCAACCGTAATCATCAGCGCGTCAATCTGACGGATGCAATCGGTCAGCCCGAGACGGTCGCGTTCGTTGAGCAAACGGCCAAGATAATCCTCGAATTCCGGCGAGTTTTGCTTGTCACCGGTGCGCCCAAAATTGAGTGATGTGGTCATGGGCATCAAGCCTGACTTGACTGGGACTGAGTCATCTTTTTCTGCGGCTGTTCCACGCGGAAATAGGTGCGATTGATGATTACATTCAGCTCTGCGAGGCTGGTCTGGATATTGTCGCAGAAATCGTGCAACCCGTTCTTCGCGAGCTTGCGAAAATCGGCTTGGTCTGCCTGGTTCAACATGGCCTGCACACGCTGTCTGGGTTCATCACCCGGCGGCAGCCCGCCCAGGGCAGACTCGATTTCATGCAGACAGTGCCGCACACTGCGCGGAAACTTCAGATCGTCCAGCAGAAACGCCAGTACCTTGTGACCACGCGCATGCACGCCGACATGGCGCCGGTACATCTGGTGGGCCGACAGGGAATGCAACACGCTCATCCAGATCAGATCGTAATACTGGCTATTTTCGTACGGAAGGTTAATCGCGTAACTCACATCGAGAACCCGGCTGGTCATGTCCGCGCGTTCGACATTGCGACCCAGGCGCATGAGCTGAAATGCCTCGTCGCGGCTCATGGTGCCGACCAGCAATCCCACCAAAGTTTGGCGGCGGCGGATCACTTCACTCAGCACCTCAAAACGCTTGCGACGGTCCAGCGCACTCGCCAGATGGGTGCTGGTATAGAGATACAGTTCATTGACCCATTCCCACGATTCACGCGGCAAAACTTCGCGAAAGGTGCGGGTATTTTCGCGCGCATGGCGCACACAGGCAAAGATCGACGATGGATTACGCTCGTCCTGAATGAGAAAGCTCATCACTGCCGTTTCGCTTGCTTGGTCATACAACTCATGGAATGCCTTATCCAGGCCCACGACGTTAAGCAAACCCTCCCAGCCGAAACTCGCACCGCGCGGCATATCCATCAACAGCATGGTGCTGGCATTGATCAGCCGTGCGGTATCTTCTGCACGTTCGAGATAGCGCGACATCCAGTACAGACTTTCACCTACGCGTGCCAGCATCAGATCACCCCCTGCACGATCCAGGTATCCTTGCTGCCGCCGCCCTGCGAAGAATTCACCACCAGCGAACCGCGTCGCAAAGCTACGCGCGTCAGTCCGCCATGGGTCACATACATGTCTTTGGATTGCAGGATAAACGGCCTCAAGTCCACATGGCGTGGCTCGATGGCGTCCTCGCACAAAGTCGGCACCGTGGACAGGGCCAGGGTTGGTTGCGCCATGTAATTACGCGGATGCTCCCGAATCAGTGCGGCAAATTTTTCGCGTTCCTCCGGTGTCGACATCGGTCCGATCAGCATGCCATAGCCACCGGATTCGTTGGCTGGTTTCACTACCAGCTTGTCCAGATTGGCCAGCACGTATTCACGGTCGGCTTCGTGCATGCAAAGGTAGCTCGGTACATTGGGCAGAATCGCTTCCTCATTCAAATAATATTTGATCATTTGCGGCACAAAGACATAGACCACCTTGTCATCAGCCACTCCGGAGCCAGGCGCATTGGCAATGCCGACATTGCCTTTTTTCCAGGCTCGCATCAGACCGGGCACGCCCAGTGAGGAGTCGGCACGGAACACTTCGGGGTCGATGAAATCGTCATCAACACGCCGGTAAATAACATCCAGGCGCGTCAGTCCTTCGATCGTTTTCATGTAGACACAGTCATCGTCCAGCACTACCAGGTCGGAACCTTCAACCAGATATGCACCCATCTGCTGGGCAAGATACGAATGCTCGAAATAGGCGGAATTGAACACGCCCGGGGTAAGCACGGCAATTTCCGGGCGATCACCTTCTCTTGGCGATAAAGCCGCCAGCATGTCATGGAGCTGCGCAGTGTAATCGTCCACCGGCAACACATCGTAACGAGAGAATAGTTCTGGGAACAGGCGCTTCATCAGCTGGCGGTTCTCGAGCATGTATGACACACCCGAGGGCACCCGCAAATTGTCTTCCAGCACATAAAATTTGCCATCCCCATCACGCACCAGATCGGTACCGCAGATGTGCGCCCACACGCCGAATGGCGGATTGGCGCCCACACACGCTGCGCGGAAATTGCGTGAATCGACCAGCACATCGGCGGGGAATACCCCGTCCTTGATAATGTTCTGGTCGTGATAGATATCATCGATAAACAGATTGAGCGCTTTCAGGCGCTGCTTCAGCCCAGCCTCGATGTGTTCCCACTCGGTTCTATCGATAATGCGCGGTACCACGTCAAACGGCCACGCGCGATCGATATTGCCAGCTTCGGAATACACGGTAAAGGTAATACCCGCGGCCATAATCGAAACATCCACGGCATGATGCCGTGATTCCAGTTCCTCGCCAGCCAATCCGGCAAAAAAATTACACAGACCTTCCGCACTTGCTCGTGGTTTACCTGGCGCCTCGATCAGCTCATCATAGCCACCCTGCAGCGGATAATTTCCGCAGTCGATCTTCATCTTCAAATCTCCGTTCGGTGAGCCGCCATGTCACGCTCGGGTTGAGGCACACATCGATTATACATATCACTGAATGCATAGCAGCCTTTGTGCCAATACGACAGATTCATTCAGATCAATTACTTGCCTTCTAATTGACCAGAAGAAAACAACGTAAAGGTATTTATTGGTGCATCCACAAAGTAAACAGCACAGGACTGGTGCAAAAATTCTGGTTATGAGGGGTCACCCCACAACAGGGTGAAAAAATCCCGTGATTGCCTTCTGGAGTCAGACATAACGAATTCCGGATTGATGTTACAGTCGTCACTGACAAGTCACATCAACGTTTTACCCGATGCAGCGCCTCAGCGCCTCGCCAGATTCGGGCTACATGATTTGCAACATGCCAACGTTATTGTTGGCACGGCGAGGCATCCCGCGTCAGTTCAGACAACCCGCATGATTGTTTTTCTGCGTGACTGGCGTATTCCTTGCTAGTCAACAGTGATCAACTACACCACATCCGCCATGAGCATCCACGTCGCTATCCGCCACACTACACACTATAAATTCGATCGCCACGTCGTACTCAGCCCGCATATAGTACGATTGCGGCCGGCACCGCATTCACGTACACCCATCGTCGCCTACACGTTGAAGATCACGCCGGAAAATCACTTCATCAACTGGCAGCAGGACCCATTCGGCAATTATCTCGCACGCCTGGTGTTCCCGGAAACCACACGCGAATTCTCTGTCGACGTCGAAGTGATCGCCGACATGACGGTGATCAACCCCTTCGATTACTTCATCGAAGACAGCGCCCAGCATTGGCCATTCGACTACGCCGCGTCACTGAAGCGCGAGCTCGCGCCCTATCTGGAAACCGAACCGGCGGGCGAGCACCTTGCCGCGTGGCTGGCCAAGGTGCCACGCGAAGAAACGCAATCCAACAACTTCCTGGTCGCGCTGAACCAGCGCCTGCAGAAAGACATCGCCTATACCGTGCGCATGGAAGTTGGCATCCAGAGTTGTGAAGAAACACTGGAAAAGGCACTCGGCTCGTGCCGCGATACGGCCTGGCTGCTGGTGCAGATACTGCGTCATCTGGGCCTGGCGGCGCGTTTCGTCTCTGGCTATTTGGTACAACTCACCGCTGACGAAAAATCGCTCGACGGCCCCTCTGGACCCGAGCAGGATTTCACTGACCTGCATGCCTGGGCCGAGGTGTATCTGCCAGGTGCCGGCTGGGTCGGACTCGACCCCACTTCGGGTCTATTCACGGGCGAAGGTCATATTCCGCTCGCCGCCACACCTCAGCCATCGTCCGCCGCACCGATCGAAGGCATGACCGAGCCGTGCGAAGTCGAATTTAAATTCTCCAATACCGTCACCCGCATCCTGGAAGATCCACGCGTCACCCTGCCCTATACGGATGACGAATGGGCGTCGATTCTGGCGCTGGGACACGCGGTCGATGAAAAACTCATCCAGCAAGATGTACGCCTGACCCACGGTGGTGAGCCTACGTTTGTGTCTATTGATGACATGGAAGGTGCCGAGTGGAATACCGACGCGCTGGGCGAACACAAGCGCGATCGTGCCGAAGTGCTGGTAAGACGGCTGAAGAAAAGACTGCCGACGGGTGCCCTGCTGCACACCGGACAGGGCAAATGGTATCCCGGTGAGCCCTTGCCGCGCTGGGCGCTGGGCTTGTTTTGGCGGCGTGACGGCAAAGCCATCTGGAAGAACGACGAATGGCTGGCCCAAGCCGGTCAGGACTACGGCCATACGGTCGACGATGCCCGGCATTTTGCCGAAGCCATGATGCCTTATCTGGGTTTGCCCTCGCGTTACGTCCAGCCCGTATACGAAGACGCGCTTGCCGCGCTGCTGCAGGAAGCCGAAATCCCGCTGAACCTCGACGCCGAACGGGTTGATCTGAATGACCCGTCTGCACGCGGCCAGCTTGCCAACAAACTGTCGCGCGGCCTGAACACGCCCACCGGCTATGTGCTGCCGCTGGCGTGGCGCGCCGACACCGGGCACTGGCACAGCGCGCTGTGGCACACTCGACGCGATCGGTTGTACCTCATGCCTGGTGACTCAGCGATGGGCTTGCGCCTGCCACTGGGTTCATTGCCGTGGGTGGCCGAGGAAAAACGCGAACCCTGGATCGATGTCGATCCCTTTGCGCCCACAACGCCGCTCGCCAACTTTCACGGCGAGGTCGCCGCACGCTACAGCCATTTGGAACAAGCCGCGCCCGCGCATCCCGAGGTCCACCCCCAGCCCGAAGACGACAGCGTAACAGTCGAAGTACCGCACACCGCGCTGTGTGTCGAGGCGCGCGGCGGCTGCCTGCATATCTTCATGCCGCCCACCCGCACGCTGGAACAGTATCTGGAAGTGCTCGCCGTGGTCGAAGCTTGCGCCGCCAAACTGAAGCAGCCGGTGGTGATTGAAGGCTACGTCCCGCCGGGAGACACCCGCGTCGACAAGTTGCTGGTCACCCCCGACCCCGGCGTCATCGAGGTCAACATTCACCCTGCCCATTCATGGGAGCAACTGGTCGAGACGACCACGATGGTCTACGAGGAAGCGCGCCAGTCGCGCCTGGCTGCCGAAAAATTCATGCTCGATGGCCGCCACGCCGGCACCGGCGGCGGCAACCACGTCACCTTGGGGGGCGCGACGCCCGCCGACAGTCCGTTCCTGCGGCGGCCGGATGTGCTCGCCAGCATCATCACCTACTGGCAGCATCACCCGGCCCTGTCGTATCTGTTCTCGGGCCTGTTTATCGGCCCCACCAGCCAGGCGCCACGCGTCGACGAAGGACGGCCCGAACGGCTGTACGAACTCGAGATCGCGTTCCAGCAAATGCCTGTCGGCGAAACGCCGCAGCCGTGGCTGGTCGACCGGCTGTTGCGCAACCTGCTGACCGATCTCACCGGCAACACCCACCGCTCGGAGTTCTGCATCGACAAACTGTATTCGCCCGACTCCGCCACCGGGCGGCTGGGGCTGGTCGAATTCCGCGCCTTCGAAATGCCGCCGCACGCTCGCATGAGCCTGGCGCAGATGCTGCTGGTACGCGCGCTGGTCGCCCGCTTCTGGGATAAGCCGTATCGCAAGCCGCTGGTGCGCTGGGGCACCCTGCTGCACGATCGCCACATGCTGCCGCATTACATGTGGGCGGACCTGAAGGATGTCATCGACGATCTCAACGCCGCCGGCTTCCCGTTCCAGCTCGACTGGTACAAGCCGTTCATGGAGTTCCGTTTCCCACGTTTTGGCACCCTGCAACTCGGTGATATTGCTGTCGAACTGCGCACCGCAATCGAACCCTGGCATGTGCTGGGCGAAGAAAGCTCCAGCCAGGGTACGGCACGCTATGTGGATTCCTCCATCGAACGGGTGCAGGTCAAGGTCACCGGGCTCACCGGCGATCGCTATGTGCTGACCTGCAATGGCCGGCGGGTGCCGCTCCTGCCCACCGGCACCCATGGCGAGGCCGTGGCCGGCGTGCGCTACCGGGCGTGGCAACCGCCCTCGGCGTTGCATCCCACCATCGGTATCCATTCGCCGTTGACCTTCGACCTGATCGACACCTGGAACGGCCGTGCCATCGGCGGCTGCACCTATCGTGTCGTCCATCCGGGTGGGCGCCACGAGGACACTTTCCCGATCAACGCAATGGAAGCCGAAGCACGCCGTCACATCCGCTTTCAGGATTGGGGGCACACCGCCGGCCCCCTCACGCCTCCGCCCGGCCTGGCATCGCTCGCCCACTTCTACCCTGGCGGCACCGCGCCTGGACCGATGGCACCGCCGGCAGAAGAACTGTCGGAAGAATTTCCACACACGCTCGACTTGCGTCGACGTTAACCAGCACCCTCTTACGGATACAACCATGGCTCACATCCACTTCATCGGCGGCGAAAAAGGCGGCGTCGGAAAATCGCTGGTCGCCCGTATCCTTGCACAATACCTGATCGACCATGAACGTCCGTTTCTGGGCTTCGACACCGACAAATCACACGGTGCGTTGATGCGCTTTTATGCAGGATACGCTTCACCTGTTGTGGTAGACCGCTATGAAAGCCTCGACGCCATTGTCGAAGCGGCTATCGCCGAACCCGATCGCAGCATCCTGGTCGACATGGCGGCGCAAACGCAAGGTGCGCTGACACAGTGGATGGACGATTCCGGACTGCTGGAACTGTCGAGTGAAATGGGACTAACACTGACCTACTGGCACGTGATGGACTCGGGGCGCGACTCCGTCGATCTGCTGAAAAAACTGCTCGACCGTTTTGGCTCACGCCTGAATTATGTATTAGTGCAGAACCATATTCGCGGCGATAACTTCGACATACTCGAAGCCTCCGGTGAAAAAAAACGCGCACTGGAAATGCACGCCCGCATCATCAATATCAAGCGCCTGCACGAAGCGTCAATGGTCAAGATCGACGGCACCAGCAGCAGTTTCTGGTCCGCCACGCAAGGCTCAAACGAACATGCATTGGGTATTCTGGAACGGCAACGCGTCAAAATGTGGTTGCGTAGCAGCTATAGTGAAATCGATACACTGCACCTTTAATCTGCATGCCATTTTATTAACCACAGCCACATGCTGGCACTATCGACCAGGACGAGACATGAAACGCTATAAAATCCTTCATCGCACCTACTACAATTTCTCCGGTGAGGTACAACTCGAGCCTCACTCCTTACGTTTACGGCCACGGGAAGGCTTCGAACTGCATATCGAATCCGCAAAATTGGAGATCACGCCCCCGGCGATTTTACACTGGCACCGAGATGCGGAAGACAATTCGGTTGTGATCGCCACTTTCGATACGCCAGCCAGTCAATTGATGATCGAGAGCGAAATCATCATTCAGCAATTCAACGAGGCACCCCTCGATTTTCTGGTAGCCGACTACGCCACGAACTATCCTTTCGTTTATAGCCCGGATGACAGGGTAATACTTTCACCCTATTTGAATCTTGCCGAGCATACCTCCGATGCGGCGCTAACCGAATGGATTTCCAGTTTATGGAAACCAGGAGAACCGATTCAGACATATAGCCTGCTGGAGCGAATTTGCGTCCATATTCAACAAACAATGAAATATCAAATACGCGAGGAGCCTGGCGTTCAGTCCGCAGCAGAAACACTCACGCTCGGTACCGGTTCCTGTCGCGATTTCGCTAATTTATTCATGGAAGCATCACGACATCTTGGCCTCGCCTCGCGTTTTATCAGTGGCTACCTTCAGGCGCAGCCGTCGCCTGTCAACTACGGTGCGACACATGCCTGGGCCGAAGTATTCATCCCAGGCGCAGGCTGGAAAGGCTTCGATCCAACCACGGGGAAAATAGTAGGTGCCGATCACTTTGCGGTGGCCGTGGCAAGGCTGCCAGAATCGGTGCCACCGATCGCCGGTTCGTTTATCGGACCACCGGGAGCCGGCCTCGATGTAGGCGTATGGGTGACCGAGTTATAGCGGCGATTTTTTTCACGTCAGTAACTTACAAGCCTCTTCAATAATTCAATAAATTGTCAAAAAGGGATTCGCCATGAAAACCTTCATTCAGGTGAGCGAGATCTGGGTACCCTCCAAAGATCGCACCGTTCTCGAATTTCAGGGAGGATTGTACGGCCCCTACAAACAGCTGCGCATGGCCAGCGAGCGCATGTGCTTTGGCTACGACGAAGGCCTACCGGGCAAAGCCTGGGCTGCGCGCCACCCCATCATTCTCAAAGACTTGCAGCAATCCTATTTCAGACGCGCCGAGGCAGTGCAGGAAGCGGGACTCACCTGTGGCGTGGCTTTGCCCATCTTCGCCGGAGATTTCCTGCTGGCGGTGGTGGTCATGTTTTGCGGTAATGACATAGACAGCGTCGGCGCCATCGAGTTATGGCACAACGACCCAGCCCTGTCCTACGACATGGGCCTGGCAGATGGTTATTATGGCGCCGCCAAAAACTTCGAATATGTATCGCAGCGTACCCAATTTCGCCCCGGCTTCGGTTTGCCTGGCATCGTCTGGGAAAGCGGCATGCCGGCCATCATGGACAACCTGTGGAATGCGGAACGCTTCCTGCGTAAGGATGATGCACGCAAGGCCGGGCTCAGCAATGGCCTGGGCATACCCGTGTCTGGCGAACCCGGTCAGAATTACGTGATGTCATTTCTGTCTGCCATGGGCACGCCCATCGCCCGGCGCTTCGAAGTCTGGGTACCACAGGAGAACCGCGCGGCTCTGGTTTTTAACGCCGGCCATTGTGACAACGTACCCGTCTTCGCCCAGGAATACACTGCTACCCAACTCTATCCCGGGGATAGCCCCATCAGCCGCGCCTGGGTAACGGGCATACCGGAGATCAGCGAATCCGTGGCAGAAGACAGCTCAGCCATCGGTGCCAGCGCACGCAAAGCCGGGTTGGAAACCATGCTGGCCCTGCCTGTGCTGGAGAACGGACGCCTCAAGGCAGTGGTGGCACTTTATTTTTGATTCACCTCCTGACAGCACCGGCAATACCCTATTGACGGTCCCTTTACCTGAAACTGGTTCGCGCAGACACCTGACTACACCTTTTTGACAAACACCGATTTCAACTGCATGGCGCCCATGCCATCAATTTCGAACTCGATGGCATGGCCACTCTCAACCAGGCGGATATTTTTTACCTTGGCCCCGACCTTGACCTTCAGGTCCTTGATCACTGAGACCGTCTCATCATCTTGCAGCGCATTCCTGTACAAGCCATCTGGCGGAACCCAATATTCAAATATAAGTAACCGCTTGCAAGGGCCTATTTTCTGGTTTTCTGGCTGGTGATGCTGACCATGACTTGCATTGATCAAAAGAACTCATTGATCCCCACGCTTTGATAATCGGCTTACCCGTCACTTTGCCGATCAAAAGTTTGGCTTTTTGTGCGTCGCCTGCCAAACACGAGAAATGCGCAAAGTTATTGATGTTCCACTGATCAGGATAACGGGCGATCACATCATCAATCGATTTGCTCATTTTGCTCCAGATCACTTGGGAATCAGTAAACAAACTATCGCCGTAATTCGTTTGAGAGGCATACCAGTAAATACGCGAATACATTGCATCCGCTTCCTTCCCACGGGTAATCTTTACGGCCTTCTGTGCAAAAACCTCGATTTTTTCCTTTGACCCATGCCATTTGGGTGTCAAGTAATCTATCGCTGCGAAATAGATCTGATAAAAATAGGGGTAGCGTGAAGTTGCCTCATCCACCAGCGCGTCAAAATCATTCAAACGCCATCCTTCGGCATTCGCAATCCGTATCATCAACTCATACCAGCGAGGATCCTGCGAAGCAATCTTCTTGTGCGCTTCCAGATACTGCCTGGCTCGAGCAATATATTCGTGGAATGGCTTCCAGTCTTCCGGCCGCACCTCATTGGCATAGCCACTGCCTCGATACATCCATGCATGGGAGATCAGAAAATCCCCATACACCAGATATCCCGCGGGCGAATCCGGATTGGCGGCAGCCCATTTCAGCGCCTTGCTTTCCAAATCCTGCCAATATCCTTCATCCGTGACATTTTGATTCGGGATAGCGGAAAGGCCAGCGTAAAACAATGTTAATTTCCATAGTCCACTCGACGTCCTTGCACCTGAATCACGATAATATTTGGAGATTTTGTTGAGCTGGTCATAGTTGCCCGAAATAAACAAGGCCGAGGCTTCATCCCCGATAACCTGCCTGTCCCTGAGTTCATCTGCAGTCACCGGGGCACAAATAAAAAGAAGCAATAAAACAAGCCATGTTTTCATGAGATTTTTCATCTTCACTCTTAAAGCATAAAAATGAGCCAGGTTCTCTAACATAATCATTCATGTTAGTGAATTTGGCCCAGTTTTTCATTTGCCCGTGGTAAGTGATTTCGGAGGCAAAGGGAACTGGACAAATGCCCCTTTGGGCTCTTGGCCGGGCGGCAGGTAAGCTGGCGCAGCTTCGCCAGCGGGGCCCAGATATTTGACGAATCTGTAAATCGCCCGGAGATCCTGCGAGGCCATGTCACGCAGCGCAAACCAAGGCATGGGCGGACGATACTGAACTGTATGCGCGTGCTGGACCCATTGCTCCTCTGAAATACCCGACATGTAAAGCCTGAGATTGCTGGGGTATGTGGTACCCCAAGGGCCATGCCAGCCCAATTGATCCCCAGTCAACCACTTTTGCTCGGGTATCTTGCCACCCGTTTCCGCATAGCCGGGTGTGTGACAATCGTTGCATCCCGTGATTTTTACCAGATAACGCCCGCGCTCAATCGACTTCATGGCAGACGTGTTGCCGTGTTCGGCAAGTACACACTGCGTAGATGCGACCATTGCAACAGACGCAATTGCAAGAAACAAATGATGGAATATTTGCATGACCCTCTCCCCTTCGTGATAACCGCGATTGAATAGCCATCCGGAAAAATGGCTCAACGCCTCACCCAGCCCTACAGCAAGCAACAATATACTTTTATATTTAAAAACAAGGATCGACAGGATTCTATATGCCGCAAACAAAAACTTCCATATGATATTTTTGCCTGTAATCTCCACACAGATTCATTGAATTTGACTTGGGTATAAGGTTTGCGTATGGAGGGCAGTCCGCCACGGAACATTTCCGCAGCTGTTTATTATCGCTATTTAGCAGGCATAAATTATGGCCGTCATCAAAGGACAATTTTGAATCTACCATCCAGAGTAATGATCTTGTTATCGTCGACTTCTGGACACCGTGATACGCTCCCTGCGCACCCTCACAGTCTTCTGTCCAGGCTAGTTGCTTGTAACGGAGGCTGGCAGCGCGCTTCGAAATCGGCAATCCGCTTCCCGGCAACCGACGCAAGACTTATCCAACCTCGCGTTGCGCGTATTGATAGCCCCTAGTTGCTTCTTGTCCATAGTACAGGGCAAAGCCTGGAAAGCTCCGCAAATCAGACCATTCGCGCCATCCGCTTCCAGATTGAGCTTGAATGCTTGCATGAAACTGGTGGAAGCCTCGGTCTCATAGCCGGATACCAGCACCTCGAGCTGGCGCTTCCCGGGTTGGGAACCAGTTGGGCCGGTCAGGCGCCATTCATAGCCGCGCACAATCGAATTGCCAAGCGTCTCATCTACGGGAATGGCGATGATCCACGGAGTGTGCGAGCGCAGCACCGGAATTTCCTGCGGATCGATGTCGGGAACTGGGAAGTAATAGATCATGCTTTGCGCTGGGTCCTCCGGGTGTTCATCATGCACGGTCAAAAAGACCTTGAGGGAAATCAGGTGCAGGTCGAATGGGTTGGCATTGATCAGGCGGAACAGAATGTTCGGCGTCTGCTTGAGGCCGTAGGAGGGGTTAAATACTGCGCCGTCGGAGAGGCGCAAATCAATGGCAGGCTTGATCAGCTTTGCCGTGATCACAGCCTGGAAGATCATGTTGAGAACCAGGATGGAAAAAGCTTGGGCGAACAGGATCGCCATCACCACAAGGTTCGGGTTATCCCTGAACGGAGTCGGTGCGGCATCCTTATAGCCACTCAGGTTGAAACTCGCGATGACCGTTCGTTTCAGCAAACTGAACCCCTCTTGCCATGGTGCCCGGCAAGAGCACGGCATAAACCGACAGAATGGCCAAGGTGACGACGCTCACCAAGGCGACATAGGTGACAAAGAGCGTGACGAGCGATTTGCGATGAAAATTCGGGAGCCAGGGCAGTTTGGAAATCATATGATTATTTTAGAATTTTTGATGGTGGGAAAATCACGAAGTCTGCGTTGACCCCGGAACAAACAGACCGCATGTCAGCGCAGCCGGCCCAGAATAACCGAGGTGAAAAAGCTGCCGGCCATCAGAACCGGTTTGAGTTCCGCAGCACCCTGTTCCCCTCTACTCAATTCATTTCCTTTCGACATACGTGTAGAACGATTGCTGGGACCGTTTAACTTGCCGCTTCCGAAGAGGCAGCCAGCAGAATACTGCTTTTTTTGAGTTGCATTTTCCTAGTCAAACAAGCGTTTGCACGGGATGACATCCGTATATGTGTCACCCGTTCAGTTGATTACCCGGTAAGCAATGGGCCGACCACCTTCCAGCGATTCCAGAAAATATGCTGCTGGACTGGTCTGGTAAACCTGATAGCACGCGCTGTCGGGATAAGTGACAAAATTCCAGTCAAAACACACCTTGCCCGCGTCGGCTTCAACCCGTAATCGACCATCGCCGGAACTGACGTGTCAAACCGGACAATCACGGCGTACCCAGCTTCCATTTTTGAGTATTTTCAAGGTAAAGGGTTTGCTCTGCTCGTTTGCCTGGAATTCACGCCCCTCAGTGAACTGGGCGAGTATCTCGTCCCGGTTCAACTTCCGGCGCGACGTCCCATCATGGGTACCCGGGTAGAGAGCCGTTGACGGATCTGCATTTGCACCGGCTTTCACCGTTCCGGTCGAGTTGCGCAAGCTGGCCAGCGCCTCCTTGCCGCGCTTTGGAAGATCTGCGATATAGTCGGCCGGAATGGCAAAATTGAGTCCCAGACCACCATCCTTGAAAACGGAACTGGTAATACCGACCAAGCGGCCTTGGTCATCAAACAACCCGCCACCACTGGAACCGTGCGTGATAGTGGCGGAAATCTGCATCAGTTGACTACCTTCTGCACCGCGCAGGGCCGAAAACAGCCCTTCGCTGAAAGTCAGCTCCAGACCTTCCGGATTGCCTAACGCATAGACCCGCTGCCCTATCCTCAAACTCGTCGCCGGGGCTATTTTGACCGGCGGTGCTTTCAAATAGGGAACCTTGATCTGGCAAAGATCACGTTCCACGTCCGGATACTCGAGTTTCGCCTGCAAAACTTCGTGCCCATGCTTGACGCTGATCGACTTGGCTTTCTGCAGGACATGACAATTGGTCACGACTGTTTCCGGCGCGATGACCACACCACTGCCCTGGTTGTAGCTACGCTGGGAGAGCGGTGCCACGATCGTCACGATACTATGCGAGACCATATCGAAAATCTTGTCGGGATCCAGCGCGTACGCTGAACTGGCGCCGCTTGCAGCGGCACAAGTGAGTATCAGACGAATCGGTAGCTTGTGGAAATTCATGGCCGTCGTTTCTGTCACTGAGATGGCAGGATGTCCCGCAGATCCTGCAAGCCTTGGGCTGGATTTTTCTTTTGCGGCAAAAGGTCTCTGAGATCCTCAAGCGCCCGTTTGTTTTTATCCTGCTGCGTTGCTGTGGATACATCAGGCCTCAAACTCCCGCCTGACTTCGTGGCCAGCAATCTGCATTCCCTGACTGCCGCCTGTCCTGTCGCGACGTCCACCTGCTGCAATTGGGTGCGCGCCATGAAAAGACCCATTTTCATTTCCTGCCAGACGAAATAATTTTTGCCGCTTTCAGCATCAATAATCAGACTTGAAACATTTTCGGCAAGGGACACCAATTGATGTGGGCCGGGACTGACTTCCCAAACAAAAAAAGTCCTGGAACCGGTTTGCCCGGCGAGTTGTCCATCAAATGAAACGGTCAACGGGATGGCTGCCCCGAGCACCTCATTTCGATACAGATAAATTCGCGCTCGATCAGGCGGAACCTCGAACCTTTTCGCCTGACTGTCCTGTTCCGGTGGAGCCATTGGCATACTGGCGCAGCCTGCTATCAAAGCCAGCAGAAATGTAATCGCCGCATATTGAATTTTCGTGGCAACTTTCATGATGCCATCTCTCCCATATGTTTCAGGCCACCGCAATCCCGATCACTTTTAAAAAAGGTGGGGAAAGACTTGCGAGCCTTTATTTTCTCGAGATTCTAACGGTAAGCCGGAAACTCTGCTGGATATTTCGATGATGCCATTTTTAAGTTGTTGCGCGGGTGCAACCGGCATTTTTGGAAAGCAATGCATCCGGAAAGATGCCTCTCAAAGCGTGGGGAAACGTTTAGGCAAGAAGGCAACAAAAAAATGGGCGGTTTCCCGCCCACCAATATTCAACTAACGCCTGATTAATCAGGATTCAGGATGGGAATGGTGCCCCTTCATATGACGGCTGGGCATCGCTTCTGCATCAAACACGTTTTGCTGATCAGGGGTCAACTGAGCATAGAAAGCCTTGGTTGCCTTGGTCCGCTCAACCATCGTGGCGCGACGCATATCCGACATGGCCAGCATCTTGTCCAGGCGTTCAGGCGTATGCAGCTTGGCAAACTCGCCGCGTTCAGCCTTCCAGTCCGCATCCCTGGCATGCATTCCTGATTGGCTGGCCTTGGCGAAAGTATTCCATGCAGCCTCTTGTCCGGGCCTCAGCTTGAGTTTTGCCTTCAGCTCGGTCAGATGCTCGGCACGACGTGCTTCCCATTTGGCGTGGGATTGCTCCCCGTGACTGGCCTCGCAGCCCGCCTTGCTGTCAGAACTCGCCGTTGGTACGGCAAATGCCGATGCCGTCAAAATACCACTACCGGCAATCAAACCCACCATCAGGGCACGTTTTGCAAAAGAACCTTGTATCAATTTCATTGCGATCTCCTTTAGAGTCGTGAATTAAATGCCGGGCCAAAACAGGTACGGCATGAAACGCATTCTGAGCGGGAGATGTATCCGTCCGATGTCGAACATCAGGCAACATGTTGCAAGGTGTATCAGGATGTAACCAACGCAGGGCGTATGCAGATCCGCTGTGCACGGATATTTGAGTACTGGGGGCAACCTGGTAAATTATGTTTCGAGAAATACATGTCGCATAGACACACCAATTCGCTGATTTATCTGTGCATGACTTGATCACGTATTTCCGCTTCAAATTTACCACCTGACTTTCGAACCGGCGATTCTTCTATACCTGAGTAAATCGTGGTGAATTTCCTATCGCTGTTGTTTCTGCATGCTTCCATTTATTAGGCGGCTAGGAAGATTGGTCATACTCAATGTCCATAAAGCTCTGCCAGTAGCGCCTGAAACAAAGATTGCCGCTCCGGGGGAGTGGCGCGAATAATGCCTTCGCGCTGAAATACATTGATTAGTTTGTACGGTGTTACGCCGGACTCCCCGACAATTTCAACATGCCCGGCGGAGATTTCGACATCTTTGGTTCTGGGCGCTTGTGTTCCCGGTGGATACTGTTGCTCGTTAAAGCTGAATATATAGTCGTCTTCAGCACATCGGCCAGATTTGTCGCGATGTCGGCATGTGCCGCGCTCGTCCGTCATAACCTTGAGATGGCTGCGCACTTGGGGGATCAGGCTACCCGGATTCTTGATGAAATCAGAGGCGGGTGTTATCTCGTACCAATTGTCCCCACTGATGAGCCAACAGACGAGATCATGGAGACCCAGGGTGGCAACCCGCAGCACAGGGGCTGAACACATTCGCGCCGCTGCGATGCCGGAAAACGGTGCTGAGACCGTCACCAAACGCAGGTCGACCTGTTTGTTGCTTAACAGATCAGCGCGGTTCTCGATGAGTGCCTTGCGTGCAACCAGGCCACCAATGCTGTGGCCGATCACCGTAATTTTCGGCGTATCCAGATACTGCGCAAGCGAGTCAACAGCGTGAGCCAACTGGCCGGAACTCACCATAAGGCTATCGCGATCATCGTATTCGAAGCAAGCGCTTTGCTGGCCATGGAAACTGAGCACTTCCGCCAGCGCACGGAATCTTCCGGCAGAACCGTTACAGCCATGAACCAGTATGTTGATGGGCTGACCCGGATCGATATGCAGCGCGCGTTCCGGACCATCGTTACACGGGCGAAGCCCAGCCACGCCCACCACACGTTGCGCGCTGGCCAGTCGTCCTGGATCCGTTGAATCCGGAGCACCCACGTGAGCGGTGGTCGCGCAGCCACACAAAGTAAGGGAAAGCAACAGCATTGCAGGGATCGGGTTCATCAGCTTCTATCCTGTTCAAGAATCAAATGGAGCCGGCTATCAGATCCTGAAAGCAAGCGGAACCGCGCAGACTATAACGTAGAGGTCGGAAAGCGAACGTCTATTGATCATAGTGGTAATAGAGAGACAGAACGAGCTAACCTTGACCTCACAGGTATGAAATGTGCCATTGCAAGACCCGCCCCCGTTGTTTGCATATAGCCCTTCACTGGGAAACCTGGGTTACTCAGTCTGCCCCTATTATTTTTATCCAAATATTAAAGTGAAATAATCTGAATCCCCGCTATACCTGACAAATCTGTGTATTGCTATTTTTATGTCAGGGAACCCCGCTCTCAATATGAGTGCATAACGCAAGCGTAAAACTACCGAATCAACGCGCCCCTTTGAACGACTTGTTCTAACTCGCTAGAGCGCTTGAAATATATATGTATTAGTCAATTTTTCAGCAGCCAGACATTTTCCATTGCCGCACATTTGCCCCTCAAGCCCCCTGGGACATCGGTGCTTGCAATGAGCGTTAAATCATAACTGTCTTGATAATGTTGTTTGACTTCCTCATCGCTAATTGAAAAAGGCGGGCCCTCCATCACACTTTGATCGTACTCAAAGGTAATGAGCAACTGCGGCGCTTTATTCGTCATTTCCATCAAGTGCGCAGTGTAGCGATGGCGCATTTCCTTGGGCAGGGCAACCAATGCTGCCCGATCATAAATTGCGTCGACCAAGCCAAGCATCTTGCTGGATATAGTGAAAATATCGCCCACGAATATGTCGATATGCTTGGCGCTGTAGTGCTTCACTTCACCTGTTCCTGATATTTTTGGCTCCACACCAAGCTCAGTAAATAATTGCTTGATGGCCGCTTCAATCAATTCAACACCAACCACACGAAAGCCGTTCGCTAGTAGCCAGGCAATATCCAGCGTCTTGCCGCACAAAGGTACAAATATACGACTGCCTTCCGTTAAAGATAGCGCTTGGAAGTATTTGACCAGTAGTGGATTGGCCTCATTTTTGTGGAAAGCAATCTCGTTGTTTTCCCACTTTTGCTTCCAGAAACTTACATCCATACAGACCTCTTCAGAAATTTACTTACACATAATACCCACCCGAAGCAGCCAGCAAACAGCAGGGCGAAGCAACACTTTTTGTCTGTCAAAGTTGATAGGTAGCGGGTAAGCCGTGTAAAAATGATGAAGCCTGAAATACCCAGCTCATCTTACCTGTTATGTGAAGCACTCGTTTCGCCCTGTTTACAGAGGAACTTGCCGCCAACCAGAATAGCGCGGAAAATCCTCCTCCGGCGAGCAAGAATCCCAGGTGCATCGGCAGGCTCACACCATAACCAACCAGACGATCGCCAGTCCGTACATTAACGTTCTACATTTCATCAGGTGACATCCTCGTAGAGCCTGCTGCAATCCTGAAGGCAATTCAGGCTTTTTTCCGCGTCAGCCATTTCCACATACGGGTAGTGCATTGCAATTTCTAACCATCAAGCATCTGCCGCGCCGTTTTTGTAGCGTCGCTGGATGCACTTGTTAGCATTTAATTTGCAGTTCCATAGGCTGGAATGAAATACCGTCTTTTGTACCTGGTGGACCAGACTCTACAAAACCAAATCGCTTATAAATCGGCACAGCATAGAGGGACGACCGCAAGAAAAAACTGTTGGCCTGGCTGCATTCTTTGGCATGCTGCCACAATAGGCGAGCTATACCCTTGCCTTGATATTCTTTCGATACAAATAGATGGTAGAGGTGTGACTTACCCTTAAGAGAGATATATCCAGCGATAGCACCGGCTTCCTCGAAAACAAAGTTCATATATTCAGGGCTGGAAATGCGGACAGAAAATGCCGACGCACTTAATGAGTCACTAAACCATAAGGGCAGTTCCTTGAGTGACTCATCGAGATAGTAAGGAGCGAGAGAAGCAACCAGATCAGCGATCCTGGACACATCTTTTTCAGTTGCTAACCGAATACTCATAGCTTCACTTGAATGTAAACGTTGGAATTCAACGGTCGCCGGAATCAATTGTTCGGCAGCTTATTGCGAACGCTCATGACAAGTGCCCCATCTTCCCGTTCTGATAATCCGCCATTGCCTGATTAATTTCCTGGGCAGTGTTCATGACGAACGGTCCGCGGCCTACGATGGGCTCATCAATCGGCTCACCGATCAGCAGCAGGGCCGTCGTGTTTTCCATGCTGTCGATACGAATGGTTTCTCCCATCCGATCAAACAATCCAACCTCCGCGGCTCCTATCGTCTCGGAACCATGTACGTGCACGGCACCTTTGAGTACGACTAATGCCGCTGTGTAACCATCGGGCACGTCAAGATCAAGCTGCTGGTTGGTCGCCATACGCAAGTCCCAGACGTGGATGGGCGTGTAGGTTTTAGCTGGCCCCTTGACCCCGGCGAACTCACCAGCAATGACGCGCACCGTTCCTTGGCCATCAGGGAGATTTACGATAGGAATTTGGCTGTTCAAAATGCTCTGGTAGCGTGGTGCCGTCATCTTGTCTTTGGCGGGCAGATTTACCCAAAGCTGCACCATTTCGAACGGGCCGCCGCGTCGCGCAAAATCGCGACCATGAAATTCTTCATGGACGATGCCGGATGCCGCGGTCATCCACTGTACATCACCGGGACCGATGCTCCCGCCGCCGCCTGAAGAATCTCGATGCTCCACTTCTCCTTCGTAAACAATGGTCACCGTTTCAAACCCGCGATGAGGGTGCTCACCGACGCCGAGACGTTCATTAGTGGCTGGGAATTTCATCGGTCCCGCGTAATCGAGGAGCAGAAACGGACTGAGCTGCGGTCCCATATTTTGGTATGAAAAGAGTGATCGCACAGGAAACCCGTTGCCGACCCAATGACTACCCGCACTGCGCTGGATACAGTGAAGCTTTTTGATGGATTTCTCTTCGATGGTTGACTGCATGGGTGGTTTTCTCCTTAAACTGAGTGGCCCAATCCTGAAGCCAAGACGACTGCCCGTCCGGTACGGATACCATGGGCCAATTGTTATGCGACGCTTGCGACCGAGGAACCAAGCCGTTGTTTCATTACTGCCACGTGAGCAGCTTTGTCCGGTGGCATCCCCTTCGTCATGACATTGCCAACATCGAGAAAGCACTGGGCGACGATGTGTGGAGACAACGTGATCAATGCGCGGGCAACCTCGGCAAACGGGTTTTAGAACTCGTGGATAGCACCCATTATGCTTAGGTAATAAATTGATTTGCAAGTACTAAAGTTTCGAAGGAAACGTGTAAGGCACTCGCTGATGTACAGGATCGCCTGCAGGCGCGAATCATGGAAGTCGATATCGACGTCCATGAAGATGAGTTCCAATATTGGCGCAAGCCAGGCCGTCAGAAAAGGAGCACGTAAGCCTCATGCCACTTCAGGCTCGTTTCTCAAGCTTTCCATAAAATCATATTGCGTACTATGTACTACGCATCGTCCAGAACATGGCCCCTACAGCAAGGCCCATCATCAACGTAGCCAGCCAGCCCAATACTCTCAATCGCGTTGATAAAACGAAACGCCCCATGATTTCAGGCCGCATTACCATCAGCATCATTACCACCATGATGGGGACAGAGATCACGCCGTTAATCACCGCGCTCCAGTACAAGGCCTGGATCGGATTGATCGGCGTAAAATCCAGCAACACTCCTATCACCGTAGAAATCGCGATGATTGTATAAAACCCTTTCGCCCGGTCAGGCGTGTATTCCAGGCTGTTCTTCCACTTGAAAGCACCCGACATGGCATACGCGGAAGCGCCGGCCAGTACCGGAATAGCCAGCAAACCCGTGCCGATGATGCCAGCACTGAATAGCATGAAGGCGAAATTGCCCGCGATCGGTCGTAAGGCGGTGGCCGCCTGTGCAGACGTCTGGATATTCGTGATCCCGTGCAAATGTAACGTCACGGCCGTGGTCAATATGATGAAAAAAGCCACCAGATTGGAAAACCCCATGCCGATAATTGTATCGATCTTGATATCTTTCAGGCTGGCCTTGGCCTGACTGGGCTTCCTTACCAGTGATTGTAACTTTGGATCTGCGCGAATTTCTTCCACCTCCTGCGAGGCCTGCCAAAAAAATAGATAAGGACTAATCGTGGTGCCGAATACGGCGACAACTGTGGTGATGTAGTCCGGCTTCCACGACAAATGCGGCATAACGGTCCGCGTCAGCGCCTCAGCCCATGGCACATGGATAACGAACACGGTCGCAACATAAGCCAGCAATCCCAATGTGAGCCATTTAAGAATACGCACGTAGCGCTTGTACGGAATAAATATCTGCAGCACTAGCGATACCGCGCCAAACCCTATTGCATACAATTGGGCAGAGCCGCCAACGATTAATCTCAACGCCTCTCCCATCGCCGAAATATCCGCTGCAATATTGATTGTGTTGGCGATCAGCAGCAGTCCGACAATACTGTAGAGCAACCAGGGCGGATAATGGAGGCGCATATTGCTGGCTAACCCCCTGCCACTTACCCGGCCGATCCGGGCGCTGATCAACTGGATTCCCACCATCAGCGGATAAGTGAAAAAGACCGTCCACAACATGTTGAAACCGAATTGGGCGCCAGCCTGCGAATAGGTGGCAATCCCGCTCGGGTCATCATCCGCTGCCCCGGTGATCAAACCGGGCCCCAGTTTTTCAAGCCACGATTTTTTGTTCTGTGGGGACGCCTTGTCCCGCTTGGATGATCTGCGCTGTGGCATTTTTTTAATTCGTGTAAAAAGCTATTCGCAACAATAGAGTTCGGGCTTTTGCCCGACTCCGGCTATACGCAGACCAACCTGTTCATATTGCTTTGGTTTAAAAGTATCTGCAGGAACGCACCGCCAAGATATAGATAGCACCTGCCATGGTATGTGCGAAAGGGCACACAAGTCTGTTTTTCACTCTGGAATTTTATTTGCCCGGGCGTTGCGCCAAATTCTTGCGTCCGGGAAATGGGGGCTGGCTGCCGGTGGATTGTCGACACAAGCCCTTTCTACAGGCAAAAATGGGGTGCATTTATCGTGTCTTTGCTATCGGTTTAACACCAGCTCGCCGACCCGGCAGCGGGTGAGTGCAGCAATTCATGAAGGTTGGCTTCAATGACGCCATAACCCACGTTGCCGTACAGTTTCTGGCGTCCTTCATTAATAAGAATCGTCGGACTTCCCTGTACCATGAGAACCTGCTGATCGCGGCGGTCTGCTTCCAGATCGGCATGTGCCGCCCCGCTATCAATGACCGCCTGAACCTCATTGACTGATGCACCAACACTTTCCACAATGTCCAGCAGAACCGAACGACTGCTGATATCAAGGCATTGCTCGAAAAATGCCGATCGAAGCGCATGCAAAACAGCCCCGCATTGATGCTTCTCCACGCGCTGTATAGCCTTGATCAGAATGTGCGCAGGCGCGGACGACGTGGGCCGGTTGCGCTGCCAAATCTCGGGGTGGAGTTTGATATGGTCAAACTCCGCGACTGCCTCGCGAAGATGCTTTCCAAATCCCGCATAGCCGCCGCGCTCGGCCCAGCCGACTCCGATTTTATGCGCTGTGTCGCCGAATATCGAACAGAAGCGGTAGTCGATGGACACCTCTTCGGAAAATTTCGCTGCCACTTCGTCGATCCGCGCTTGTGATATGTACGCCCACACACACAAAATATCGGAATAGTAGGTTAATGTTAGATTCTGAGCCATTGTCCTCGCCTAAAGTAGATGCAATCCGTCGTGCCGTTTAACCAATGAAAGAGGAAGACCCGCGCATGTTTACTGCCGGAACGCATCACACCATGTTTGGGTTTGTCATACTGTGACATTCATCATAGCGGTCGAATTGTGCCGGTCAAGCGGATGGTACCGGGTTTCGTCACGCCGTACCGAAGCGCACAGAACAAAGGCACATCAAATAGAGTCTGACTGCTTCTCTCACACTCAAGGAAATGAATCGTGCCTGACCTCGTTTGTTCCGTTTTCATTCCCATCCAGTCAACGATAATACCCGCTATCGCCACAATCAATTACGCAAAAGGAATCTGAAATGAAGGCTGTTGCCTATCAAAATCCACACCCAATCAGCGCCACTGCTTCATTCGAGAATATCGTGCTGCCCGATCCTGTGGCGCACCAGCATGATCTTCTGGTCGAGGTGGAAGCCGTCTCGGTGAACCCTGTGGATACCAAAGTGCGCGCCTCAAGCGGTGCTGCACAAGGCGAATGGAAAGTCCTGGGCTGGGATGCAGCGGGCATCGTTCGGGCTATCGGCCCTGCGGTCACGCATTTCCAGCTGGGCGATCGGGTCTGGTATGCCGGCGACATTACCCGCATGGGCACCAATGCCGAACTTCATCTTGTCGATGAACGCATCGTCGGCCACATGCCGAAGACACTTGATTTTGCGCAAGCAGCTGCCCTGCCCCTGACTTCGATCACGGCCTGGGAAATGCTGTTTGACCGGCTCGGACTCAGGCCCGGAAAAAATCACGGCGGCGACACACTGCTGATCATTGGCGCATCGGGGGGTGTCGGATCGATCATGACCCAACTCGCGCGACGTATGACTGACATCACCGTCATTGGCACCGCCTCACGTCCCGAAACCCAGGCCTGGGTGCGGGAATTGGGTGCTCACCATGTAATCAACCATACCGGCCTACTCAGCGCGGAATTGAAGCAAATCGGCTTCGACCAGGTATCGCACATCGTCAGCCTGACCAAGACCGGCCAGCACTACCCGGAAATTGTCGAGGCCATTGCGCCGCAAGGAAAATTCGGGTTGATTGACGATCCGGAACCATTCGACATCCGCCAATTGAAACGCAAGAGTGTCTCCCTGCATTGGGAGCTGATGTTCACCCGTTCCATGTTCAAAACCGCTGACATGATTGCCCAGCAACACCTGCTAGATGAAATGGCCCAACTGGTCGATGCGGGGATTATTCGCACCACCCTTGCTGAGCATTTCGGGACCATCAGCGCGGACAACGTGCGCCGCGCACATCAGTTGCTGGAATCAGGCAAGGCACGCGGCAAGATTGTGCTTGAAGGCTTCTGACACGGCATGACAGGGTAGCCCTGGCTACCCTGTTGCCCTAACTCAGCCCTTACAGGGTCACTCAATCACTTCGGTCAGATGGTCATTCACCAGCCAGTCGCCAATGCTGTTCATCACTTCCCGTTCCCGGCCGACAAACCCATGTGCCGTGAAGGCCTGGCAGTCAGGACCATGCGGATTGCTCTGACCCTTGACCCGCATGATCGGGATCATGCCCTGGTATTTTTCCAATGGTGAGAATGGTGTGAGATCGCAGGGATCATCCTGGTGATGCACCAGGAGCTGTCGCATCGATGCCTTGGTCAGATCAATCCCATACAAAGCCCGGCCGATTCCCCGGAGCGGCCGGGTGATAGACGACGTATGAATAACAGCGTCCACCTTGCCGCCCATTTTCAGCGCGAGCATCTCAGTCGACACAGTTCCGTAACTCGTACCGATCAAGGCCACCTTGACTTGCGGGCCGACGATGGCCTTGAGCGCCTCAATCTGCGCTTCAACATCGCGCACCTGTTTATCGCCGGCCCGATAGCTGTCACCGCAGTCCGCGAACTGATCCGAAGGACAATCAAGCGTCGCCACCGCGATGTCGTTTGACACCAGATGACGTCGGGCCCGAACCAGGAAATTCCCTTTCAGCTGATACTCGATCACGCCGTCATTCTGTGCCAATCGAAGGATGCCGGGATAACCCGGAAAGGACACCACCAGCCACTTCTCACCCTGGGTTGCTTTGCGGCTCAGCAGCGAGCGCTGATAGACCCCCTCACGCGGGGTGGTTTCGACGATTTGCTCGGTGAGCCCTTCCGCCTGGGGGTTACCCGCGGCAAAGGAAGGCGTTATCTGCGCCCCCATAAACGCAAGGGTGGCAGCTGCATAGACGATCAAGCGCATGGGTGTTCCTTTGTCCGGGTTATACGCAAAGACAGGCCTGAAACAATTTAACGAATTCATACTAGATGAGTATCGCTTTAATGAATAGGGAGATTTGTTGCAACCGTCGTTCTGCGTCGCTGAGCCTATCCCCATAACCTATGTCCATCCTGTTTTTACTTTACAATTGATTGCGGGCGAAACGGCTGGCTGTGACCCGCCTATAAATGCAATCAACGAGGAGAAGCTCATGGGTAAATTGACATACATGCTGGTTAGCTGTGCTGCACTGATTTCGATACCGTCCTTCGGGGCCGAGCCGCCGGTGATCGTGAAAATTCCACGGCTCACGCTGGAAGCTGCACAGCGCGTTGCACAGGCTGCCGTGGATACCTGCCGCAAGGAAGGCATTCAGATCGGCGTGAGTGTGGTGGATCGCAGCGGCGATCCCATGGTGGTACTGCGTGACACGCTGGCACCCAGAATCGCCCTGGAAATCAGCCGGCAAAAAGCTTTTACCGCGGTGAATTTCAATGCCGCCACCTCGACCATGACCAAGCGTTTCACCGAACCGTTTTCGGTAGGAAAAGTTGATGGCCTGGTGTTCTCTGCGGGTGGTGTGCCCATTGAAGCGGCAGGCAATATCGTTGGCGCGGTGGGCGTATCCGGAGCCGCCACCGGCGAGCAGGACGAAGCCTGCGCGCAGGCCGGCATCAAGGCCATTGCTTTCGACCTGGAATCCGCCGGGCTTTAAACACTCGCGCTCTACCGCGCTGACGGTACCCTGCTGCCGCGCAAACTTACCGGAGTTTGAATGGCAGCTTGAGTGTCTCGCCATCCACCTTGAATACGCCATTTCCGTGGGGGGATCGTCTGCGGCACTTTCAGCTTATACCGGAACAAATCCGGCCGGAGGTAGCGGCAGGCGCTGTTCGTTCTCCTCCACAGCTTGTAGTTTTGCACCCCGTCAGGGCATGTGGCTACCCCGTGCGAACAATATTCAAGCATGGCGCGTCGAATGGACGCAACCGTTCGCGTTAAAATGGGTGAACGCAGACCCGGTCCTGTCATTCGGCCGGATTGAACGTGATATCGCAATTCTTTGATCCGGGGAAACGCATGGTCCTTGCCGCAATCGTTCTGTTCTGTCTGGCCGCCCTGCTTGGTCTGTGGCTCGTGGTTTTGGGCGTGCGTTATCGACGGGGCTCCCGCACCTTGGCGGCAGGGCATGCGGGTGTCGCCCTGCTGGGCCTGATCCTGTTAGGAAAACATATCTTCAGCAGTCCCATTCATGTGCTGTACAACGATGCGGCGTTGCTGTTTATTCTGGCACTGCTCGGCGGCCTGGTGCTTCTGGCCCTGCGCATGGGCAATCAGGAACATCGCGCGCCACCACCGATGATAGGCGTCAGCCTCCACGCGGCCATGGCCCTTACCGCGCTGTTGCTGCTGGTGTTGGGTTACACGCATCGTTGACTCCGGCATTGCCTGCATACGGTTGAACCTACCGGTCTATCTGGAGTCACTCTGATCACCAACATTCAAGAAACTTCAGGACAGGTCGCGCGGCAGATTTCTGCCCATTCACGTAATTATTCAGGAGAATGTCATGGGTGAACTAATCAGTTTCAAACGACCGGATGGTCAGGGTGCCAAAGGCTATATGGTTGAGCCTGCGCAGGGTAGCAGCGCGCCGGGGATCGTGGTGATCCAGGAGTGGTGGGGTCTGAACGACCAGATCAAAGGCGTTGCGGATCAATTTGCCGCGGCCGGTTATCGCGTGCTGGTACCCGATCTGTATCGCGGCAAGCTGACGCTGGATGCAGCCGAGGCCGAACATCTGATGAAGGACCTGGACTTCAGTGATGCGGCGGGCCAGGACATTCGCGGCGCGGTTCAACACCTCAAGAATACGGGCAGCCCCAAGGTCGGCGTAAACGGCTACTGCATGGGCGGCGCACTGACGGTGCTCGCGGCCGTATTCGTTGCCGAGAGCGATGCCAACACCACCTGGTACGGCTATCCCCCGCTCGAATACGTGGATGCCACCAAGATCAAGGCGCCCATGCTCGGCCACTGGGGCACCCGCGACCAGTTCTTCGCCATCAGCGGTGTCGACGCGCTGGAAGAAAAACTGAAGCAGGCCGGCGTCGGCTATGAGTTCCACCGCTACGATGCCAAACATGCCTTCGCCAACGAAGAATCCGACACCAGGAACCTGCCGCCACTCGGTTATAGCCCCGAGGCTGCAAAATTGGCCTGGCAGCGCACCATCGCGTTCTTCGACAAGCAGCTGCGTAATTAGAGCGCTTGACTCGATGTTTGCTTGCCTAAAAACAGGCGTCAAAGAGAACGTAAATTCTGTGCAGGCATAACCTCCAGGTTATGCCTGCACAATGCCGTACTCCATTATTTCTATATTTATTTGCGCGACTTCTTGTCCGCCTGTTTGCCGTAAGGCGTTTGGAGTAGCTGGTCCCGATATTCATCCGCGTTCTTGATACGCGGCCATGTCGCATTGAGGAGTGCCAGCCACTCATCCTCATCCATGAAAGGGGCGACATCGATTAAAAACGGCAAAGCCCGCGGGTCCTCTGTTTGGTCGAGAAAGCCTTTAGCGTCTACATAGGTCAATTTATCGAGATGTCCAATCATGGCGCGCCATCCATACAAAAGGTGTGTAGATCGACTCTACCTGAAAGCAAAGCTGGGGACAGAGTGCAATTAACGCCAATATCAGAAATCATTATTCTCTGACCCTTTGACCCTTGCGCGGTTCCCTGCGTTGCTCGCCAAGCTGGGCGGCTACGCGTGTAACTCAAGTTTTTGGAAATTCCCCCTTCTGCGCCACTTCGTCTGAGCCGGTCAGGCGGCAGGTTTAGGCGAGCACTGCTCGAGCTCCGCAGCAGCTTGCGGGTTGTGCAAGCTGTCAGGGCGAGTTGCGCAGCCACGTCTGGGCGGTTCAGACGAAGGTATCCCGAAGGGACGGCGCAGTGGGGTGGCCTTCTTTTGGGTTACCTTTTCTTGGCCACACAAGAAAAAATAACTAGCTGCCGCGCTACCCCGCAAACCCGTCACGTTCATTTTTTTTGCCCGCCTTGCTCACGCTGGTAACGCTCGGCTTCTTCCCAGGCGTGGTCGTAGCCCCAACCATTGAGTTCATCCGCGGCAGGGTAATAAAGCAGATACACATGCCGTTTCTCACCACTATCGAGCGCGTAACTATATACCTCAATTTTTTGGTTTCTAAAAAAATTCGCGCCCGACACCCAAAAATGATTTTCGTAGAGAGCACGTGAGTCCTGCGGCGGTGCAATAATCTCGACCGGCTCCCCTATCAGGGCATGGACTTGGGCGTGCGTCATCCCTTTCACCGCCCCTCCCTCGGACCATTTAAGCTGCGAAGTGATTCGCTCATGCATGAATTTGTCTCGTGACCATTCACTCGGTGTATTAACCCACCCACGCAAGCGCTGCGTATCCTTATCAAAAAACAATAGCAGGGTACCGGCGTCGCGCCCCGCATAATTTGTCCAATAACTCAAAATTCGGTATGGCGTTCCGACTTCAAATGTTCTGAGAATATCTCTCGGGAAATAATCGAAGCCATAGAGCATGTAAAGAAACTGTTCTGATTTTATTGAATCCACTGCCATAAAATCGTCTTCCATTACATACTTTCGTAGATCACCTATCGCGGCTTCAATCTCGTTACGCTTCATCCCGACATGCAATCGTGCAACAATCATGTCACCAAGGTTTTGGCTCGGGCGAAGGTCGCCGCTTGCAGCGCAAGATGACAACAAACCCGCAATCATTGCCACCAACCCCATCAATCTCAAGCCCATCAATAAACGTTTTCTCATGCTACCTCTCAAAAATTCCCAGAAATCGTCGGCAACATAATTCACGCCCCATCTCCTGATTTAAGTGATGGCGCCCTCAAACAAAAAGCAAATGGGGTCAGACTCCAAATGGCCGAATGGCCGTCGTCAGGTCATGCCTTTTGCAGCAAGAAGCAAGATTTTCCCTGCGAATTCCTGCACAGCTCTTGCGGCTGGTGTTGTGATATACACATCTCTTCCCCCGCTTGTTTTGAAGTTCATTCGGTCACTTCGCCAAAAGCATTCTTAGGAAAACTGATGCCGAAACTCGTCCCTTTCCCATCGGCATCAGGAATGAAAGTCACGGTGGCCGTCGCCAGTTTATTGCATTTTTTTATCGTCCAGGCCTCAACCCAGGTTGCTCCGGGCTGCTGGTTAGCGGGGGAAAGGACTTTCATGTCAAAAACTGCAAAAGCGTTGCAATCCTTGGGGGCAGTAGGTAGCGCGCTCGCGGCGATGCTTACCGAGCGCATGGTGTCACGAACCAGGTGCACATCAGCTCTGGTTACGCCCGGATAATATTGCCCGAAAATCGGCGCCACATCACCTCCCATTGCTTTGAACAGGGTGTTGTAACGCTTCGTGTCGCCACAACGAAACATGTCATATCCAATCCGCCATATCCCTTTGGCTGGATGCGTTTCATTTTCTGCGAACTCTATAGGCTCAATCACGCCAACATCTATTACCTTGACGCTAAAGCCTGTTGTGCAACCCTGCTGCAGCCCGAGAATCTTATCTTGTTGTTGGCCTTGCTGACCGAGCGTTTCAGCCTCAAATTTTCGCAAATGATCAATCATATGCGGGCTGTTTCTGAACTCAGCACCATTTGTGATTGTTTCGGCTATGACCGGCCCACTTGCAAACAAGAATGTGACGAGACCCATGAGTGAAACTTGAGTTGAATATGCGCGCTGCATGTTTTCCTTGATATCAGTAGGTGCTGGATAAATATGACACTTTTTGCAAATGTATACATATTGTTCAAGCCGATCAAGCAAAACTTCAGCGTCGTTTTTTCAAGTATTGCGGGGGCATATCTTGCCGCTTGTGGCAACACGCAAGGCCTGATCCAAGCGCTCTTATTGTTCAAAAACAAAACCGCCATGCGCAACGGGCGTGACTTCACATTGCTTGAACTACCTCGTCTGCACCGCTCAGGCGAGCCCCGTTTGACCTGCCTGCAGCCTCCTTTTAGTTTCGCCGTGGCGGAGCGGCTTTGATTTCGAGCTGCGCTACTGGCTGTCCAAATGTACCCTGACCGCATTGCGGCCACCCGCTTTTGCCTCGTACAGCGCGGCATCTGCCCTGCGCACGACGTCGTCGATGCGCGTGTCATCAGGATGGCATCGACACAGCCCGGCGCTCATCGATAAGGGAGTGCTGCCGTTACATGCCTGGAGATTCACCCGGCTCACTTCTTCACGGATTTTTTCGGCCAGCACCATTGCGCCAGCCGGTGACGTTCCCGGCAGCAACAGCCGGAATTCATCGCCCCCGGTTCTGGCAAAAATGTCCTGCTCGCGCAGATTGGCCGTGACAATCTGAACGAATTTGCGCAGCGCATCATCGCCGGCTTCGTGGCCGAGCGTGTCATTGATTTTCTTGAAATGATCGAGGTCCAGCACCAGCAGGGAGAATGCTTCGCCGGAGCGTTTGAAACGGGCGAATTCCTGGTTGGCCAGTTCGTAGAAGGTGCGCAGGTTCACCGCGCCGGTCAGGAAATCTTCCCTGGCTGCCCGCGCGAGTTTCTTTTCCATGCGCTTGCGCTCGGTAATGTCGAGTATCACTCCCGAGATGCCGTCGGCCCGTCCATCTGCTTTGTGAAACACCGACTTGTAGAAGATGACATCGTGGACGCTGCCGTCGGCGTAGCGCACATTGGCTTCGTAGGTTTGTGTCCCGCCTTCGGCCATCAGATCGCGGTCGGCCTTCTCGTAGATGACGGCCAACTCGGGAGGGGCGACGCCATAGACAGTCGCGCCGATGATCTCGGCGCGCGACAGGCCGATATAGCTCTCGAACGCGCGATTGCAGGCAATGTAGCGGCCGTCCACATCCTTGATGAATATCGGACTTGGCAGCATGTCGATCGCATTCTGGATACGCCGGGCTATATCCGGATCAGTTTGTTCGTCTCTCAATTCCAGCAGCCTCCATTTTTCTTCGTCCCTGCGCGCCCAACCGACTCTTGAGATAAATCGAGCCTGGCCCCCGTTAATGAGAGCGATTCATTGGGTGATACAAAATCCGGGGTCAGGTCTCAATACAATCCGGTTAATTACCAATAATATCCCATATAAATGGCGTGGTTATTATGATACTTCTGCGCCAAATCCTGTTTAAGCAGACACTAGCGATACCGACCCCCCATCGTGGCAAGACCTGGCAGCCGGGTGGTGGCGGCAAAGGGGATCAAAAAAATACCACGCGCAACGCGTGTGACTCAAGGTCTATTGAACTTCCCCTTCTGCGCAGCTTCGGCTGATCCGGTCAGGCGAGACACATCAAACAGCCGCGTCAATTTGATAATTGGTAGTTGTTAATGAAAGACCTGGCCCCGCTGTTTCCCGTGCCGACCTGATTCACGACACGATGAATTGAGTTTTCAGTGATAATGTGAGCGGTACCGATTATCCCGACATCACATCACATGACAGTAGCAGGCCACCCTATTCCGACCCCCTCTCCCCACCTATTCAAAGGCTTTGCCGCTGCGGCTGCGGTCATCGTGATCTGGTCCGGATTCAACATCATCTCCCGGCTGGGTGGACGCAGCCCGCTGACACCCTATGACATGGCTGCCCTGCGTTTCGTCTTCTCGGGACTCGTATGTCTGCCGTTTGTGTTAATCCGCTGGCGACGCCTCAAGTGGCAGCGCCTGGCCGTGCTGGCCGCGTTTGGCGGCATGAGTTACGGCTTATTCGTTTACGCGGGCTTTGCCCTTGCGCCGACCGCCCATGCGGGCATTCTGGTCAACGGCGGCATTCCATTTGCGACCGCATTGATTGCCTGGTTCATACTCGGGCACCGCCCTGGCGTCCGGTCTGAATTCGCCCTGCTGGTCGCAGGCTTGGGGATCGTGTTGATTGGCCTCCACAGCTTTGGTCAATTTTCCGGGGCACCCGCCCATCAATGGGTGGGGGATGTGTTCTTTCTCCTGGCCGCAATCTGCTACGCCAGCTTTGGCTTGTTGCTCAAGCATTGGCATGTCTCACCCCTCGACGCCACCATCGGTGTCGCCGTGATTTCCATGGTGTGTTACACCCCCGTTTATCTCCTGTTTCTGCCCAAGGCCATCGCCACCGTTCCTCTGTCCTTCCTTCTGATGCAAGGCGCGTATCAAGGCATCCTGGCTGCCTCGATTGCCGGCTTGCTCTTCGCCTACGCCATACACAACATCGGAACGCAGCGAGCAACCCTCATGCTGGCCATGGTTCCTGGTATCTCGGCAGTCGCCGCCGTACCCTTGCTGAGGGAATCCCTCGATGCCGTGACCATTGCCGGCGTCGTGCTTGTGACGGTCGGCGCTGTTCTGGGCGCGACACATCAATCAGCAAAATAAAGCCACGCGCAACGCGCGTGACTTCACCTTTCTTGAACTTCCCCTTCTGCGCCGCTTCGGCTGAGCCGGTCAGGCGGGAGGGGTAGGCGAGCACTGCTCGAGCTCCGCAGCAGCTTGCGGGTTGTGCAAGCTGTCAGGGCGAGTTGCGCAGCCACGTCTGGGCGGTTCAGACGAAGGTATCCCGAAGGGACGGCGCAGTGGGGTGGCCTTCTTTTGGGTTACCTTTTCTTGGCCAAACAAGAAAAGGTAACTAGCTGCCGGGCTACCCCCGGCATTCCCGGTTCAGTTACCTCCCGAGTAGAAAGGCGTGATATTCAAACGCTTGATGTGTTTACTGAATTCGTTGTACGGCTTGTGTTTCAAGTCGACGATGAATACTGGGAAAGGAAATTGTTGTTCACTCAAACCTTTGATGACTTCCCGGCCGTTGTCGCCCATCATCAGAAAACTTGGCTCGACACCCAAGACGAAGTCCTTCACCGCTGGGTCCGACTCCAGGACGCGCTGGAACAAATAAGCTAGGGCGACATGTTCTTCCTGCGTGCGTAGGACTGCGCGGATATCTTCCAGCACCGTCTCATCCACCCCCGCTGGCGCAATTTTGGCATTGGGCGGCAAGGTCGCCAGTTCGGCTTGCACACGCTCAACATAGCCAGTCCGCTCCTGCCAGCGTGTTCGATAATGCTCCGCTTTCTCAGGTGAGCGGTCGAGATAATATCGCCACGCAGCCTCGCAAACAGGAAGAATTGCGGCCTGATCCTTCTGCATGACGCTTTCGAGGTCCTCCATGCCCGCTTCGTCACCCTTCTCCAGCAGCAGCACACCCCGGCGATAAAGTGCGGACAGATGCTCTGGACGTTCCGTGATCAGCGCGTTGAGGCGTGGAAGCAGATCATCCTTTTGACTCAACTCCCCCAGCAACGTGATGTATTCCCATTGTTCGTCTGTCGTGAGCGATACCTGGGCATCCAGCGCAGCCAGCCGTTCCTTGCGCTCTTTCAGATAGGCATGTCGCTCACGCCATTGCGCGGAGACAGATTCTTCCCAAGCGTGATCAAACTCCGATTGAATGGATTCCAAATGATTGCCCAACCAGTTCATCGCGGCGGAAACAGCAGGTACAGCGAGATGCTGGCTATCCAGATTAGTCACAGACAGACCTATCGCCGACAGCCTTTCATTGAGTGCGGGATGCGTATCAAAATGATCGGTTTTGCGCCGGCCTGCGGTTTCCACATAGCGGCTGCGGGTTTCCGGGTCAAGCTCTGATTGAAGTGCCTCTCGCCATAGCGCACTACGTTTTTTAACCGGTTCAGGCTCGTCGACAGCACGCCGTTCGATTGAAGGCCAGAATTTCTCGTTTTCGAACAGCGACGCCACGTTTAACTTCATAAGCGCGCTGGCAGCCGTGTGTTGACCAAAGATCTCCACCGAGCATCGGTCAGCGACATATTCGTTCTGGCGCGCAAACACAAACGTGTACGCATTGAAATAAGGCGCATACCACCGGAAAAGTCGGGCGATTAAACGCGATCCCCAATCGTTCCATTGCTCGGAGAGAGACTGCAGTCGCCCCCAGGTGCTACGGAAGCGGTAAATGAATCCACCCAAGCGGCCATGATGGCCGGAAAGATGGCCATACTCATGCGCAACCACAGCAAGCGCTTCCTCCTCGTTAAGGGCTTGCAGCAAAGGCAGGCCCAAAATCAGATAATTCTTTTCCCAGCCCAGCAAGCCGAATCGGGGGTGCTGGACAATTGCCGCGTTAAGTTCGTCCGTAAGCAGGACATGATGGATACAGGGGCCTTTCATCTGTTTCCTGATGTCATTCAAGTGCACAAACAGTGCGGGTGCCTCATCCTGCTGGAGTTCTCTTCCGCGCGGGCTTGGGAGGCGGGCGAACAAAAGTGAAAACGAACTCCTGATCATGACCCAGGCTGGCAGCGCAAGAAGAATCAGCAGTTTGCCCAGCGTGGCAACCAGGATCAGCGCTTTCCCTCCCGTTGCAATAACCAGCAGCGACAACCCGACCAACAAAGCGACAGCAAGCAATGAAGAGAAGAGTGCCACACCCAATATTGCAAAACCTAGTAAGACGACACTTATGACGTAAAAGCCATATCGAGCGGGATGGTCTTTGGCCATCACCTCAAGACGACTGATCAATTGATCCAATTCATCATTCTTCATGTTGCATCCCCCCACGCGGAAACGCGCCATTTAATGGCGACAAAGCGGCCTGTTTGATCTGCTTGTTCAGCCTCTCGCCCACCTGCAACCTCCCCGCGGGTCAAAAAGCTGCCGGACATGTTAATGCAAGACCTGGCCCCAGCATTTTGCATCAATTTGATAATTTGGATGTGTTTATGAAAGATCTGGCCCCTAAATTTCGTCATTAATGAAAGACCCTGACCAGGAACCTATTACTTTAGCGCGCTTCGCGCGATGTTTAGTGCCGGGGGCAGCCCGGCGGCTGGTAGCTTTCTTTTGCTTGCCCAAAAAGAAAGGTACCAAAGAAAACGGCACCCCATTCCGCCGCCCCTGCGGGGTTCCCTGCGTTGCTCGCCGAACCGGGCGGCTGCGGAAAAGGGGAACAAAAAAACCACCACCCGCTACGCGCGTGACACCCCGTTCTTTGAACTTCCCCTTCTGCGCCGCTTCGTCTGAATCGCTCAGGCGGGAGCTTTAGGCGAGCACTGCTCGAGCTCCGCAGCAGCTTGCGGGTTGTGCAAGCTGTCAGGGCGAGTTGCGCAGCCACGTCTGGGCGGTTCAGACGAAGGTATCCCGAAGGGACGGCGCAGTGGGGTGGCCTTCTTTTGGGTTACCTTTTCTTGGCCACACAAGAAAAGGTGACTAGCTGCCGGGCTACCCCCGGCAAACTATGTTCAAGCGATACACGTCGAATAGGCGCGTCAATTAGCTTTGGTACGTGTTAATGCAACACCCGACCCCGGAATTTTTTAATTCTTTGGATGACTAGCTCTTTGAATTGCGCTCTTAATGATCTGCATCTTCTCATCTGACCAGACGATCTGCTGCTTTTCTGCGCGCCACCATAAAATCAATGTCATTAAACAATAGAGACTACGTAACGCTTCGTATCTGCCAACCGGCACTCGTGTCTTATGTGATGCGGCATTTCGATGACGTATCAACTCATCAATATTCAAATATAACGCTTTAGGAAAGACAGAGACTCTTGGATCTTTTTTAGATAAATCCTCAACGCGCTGAGTAAAATAATGCCTGTCAGATACGATGGTTGATACTATCTGTCTTAACACTCCTTCCAGTTTTTCATTAGCTCCCTTATCCTCACTTAGTTCTTCATTTATCGTAAGAGCTTTAATTTGCTCGTAAATTGAATCGAGATTTTTTAGTTTCTCCTTTGGGGGACTTACCAGGTCTTTGACGCGAGAATGAAGAACGTCAAAAACTTGTCCAAGTGTCTGCCCTCTCGGGCACGCCTCTCTTAGATAGCTTTCAAACACTTGGATTAAGTGGTCTTCGGCGATCAGTCCCAATGAGCTGACACAATGAAGGTAATCCTTGTTTTCAAATTGTTCGAAAGCGCGTCCAATTTGCTGTTGAAGCCTATGATCCGGCAGGACAGAGGAAAATACACTCGATAAGAAAGTGAAGTAGGGGTCAAAAAGATCCTCTTCTGGCGAGAACACTCGATCGACAATTGGGCTTTCTAGTTGGCCTGCGGCTTCAAGGAAGCGGCCAAGGACATGTAGTGATCGCTGGTCAGAGGCAGCGAATTTAACCGTTGAATCATCCGCTGGCCCGACCAAAGCACAAACGGAGCCTTGAGCAAGGCGGGCGAATCCATGGATGAAAAAAGTCGGGCTAAATCCATCAAAATAGATTTCATTAACAAAAATATCATTTGCATCTTTAAATACCGCTCGGAAATCAGCCCAGTCAATATCACTAAAGTAGTGCTGTATACCGGGGTCTCTTGGAGATGGCTGTTCTCCTGGAGTGGTCTCCAATTTCCGAGCATAAGTAAATACCTCCAGAAGAGGACTTAGCCGTGAAGCGATTTTCTCAACAAATTCACTCTCGTGAACGACTGCCGCTCGGGTTGTGTTACGTTTATTACTTCTAACTTGACTCGGGTAACGAGTTTTCTGATTTGCTTGATAAACATATTGGATAAAAGCACCGTCATATTTCCAAGTCCCCGTGAGTCGCCAGTATCCCTCGCTAGTCGGTGCCTCAATGTAGCGTTTAATTTGAACTATTTCAGCCATTGTGCAAACAGCGCCTTCATTTTTCAAGGCCTTCGCATCAGTGCCGTCCCAAATAGCATCTGAATCTTTTATAGGGAGCCATTTGGCCAAAATTTCAGACAAAGTTTCCTGTTGTTCAGCCATGTGATTATCTATTTGAGTTGTTGTATATGATTCTTGGGAGATAGCCAAAACTGCTAACCATTTTGTTCTACACGGAATATATATACAAACAAAAAGGCGCAGAGAACTGCGCCTTTTTCCATTCAGCCGGTTAATCCCAGCTCAACGCCCCACCCGTCTGATACTCCGTAACCCGCGTCTCAAAGAAGTTCTTCTCCTTCTTCAAATCGATCATCTCGCTCATCCACGGGAATGGATTGCTGGCATTCGGATACAGCTCATCCAGCCCGATCTGCTGGCAGCGCCGGTTGGCGATGAAGCGCAGGTATTCCTTGAACATGCTGGCGTTCAAACCCAGCACACCGCGCGGCATGGTGTCCTCGGCGTAGCGGTATTCCAGCTCCACACCTTTTTGCATCAGCACGCGGATTTCCTCGCGGAATTCCGGCGTCCACAGGTGCGGATTTTCCAGCTTGATGGTGTTGATCAGGTCGATGCCGAAATTGCAGTGCATGGACTCATCGCGCAGGATGTACTGGTACTGCTCGGCGGCGCCGGTCATCTTGTTCTGGCGGCCCAGCGCGAGGATCTGCGCGAAGCCGACGTAGAAGAACAGGCCTTCCATGATGCAGGCGAACACGATCAGGCTTTTCAGCAGTTTCTGGTCGTTTTCCGGCGTGCCGGTGGTGAAGTTGGGGTCGGTCAGCGTCTCGATGAACGGGATCAGGAAATCGTCCTTGTCGCGGATGCTTTGCACCTCGTGATAGGCGTTGAAGATTTCGGCTTCGTCCAGGCCCAGCGATTCAACGATGTACTGGTAGGCGTGGGTATGGATGGCTTCTTCAAACGCCTGGCGCAGCAGGTACTGGCGGCATTCCGGCGCGGTGATGTGGCGATAGGTGCCGAGCACGATGTTGTTGGCGGCGAGGCTGTCGGCGGTGACGAAAAAGCCCAGGTTGCGCTTGACGATGCGACGCTCGTCCTCGGTCAGCGCGTCGTTGTCTTTCCACTGCGCGATGTCGCGGCTCATGTTGATTTCCTGCGGCATCCAGTGGTTGGCGCAGCCGGACAGGTATTTGTCCCATGCCCATTTGTATTTGAACGGCACCAGCTGGTTGACGTCGGCGGTGCCGTTGATGATGCGCTTGTCTTCGGCGCGCACGCGGCGCGTGGCGGCAGGCTGCTCAACCGGTGCGGCAGCGGGCTTCATGCCGGGCATGGCGGATTGCGGAACAGCGCTCGTAAATGTGTCTTCAAAACTCAGCATGTGATGGTTCTCCTTCATTATTCGTTTGGCCGGAGCGGGGATACCGAGTTCCCCTGCATGGACCCATTAATTTCGCATTTTTTGAAGCCGTTCAGAAACCGTAGCGAGCGCCGGTAGTTTGGGGGCGGACGGAGCACAGGAACCGGAATGTACGCCAGTACATGAGGATTCCGAGCACCGCCCAACGCCAAAATACCAAGCGCAGTAGGTTTATGAATGGCTTCTATTGGCACGACTCGCAGGTAGGATCATCAATTGCGCAGAACTTGACTTCGGTAGCCGGTTCCGATGCCGCGCCCTGATGATTGCTGGCACCGCCGCTCGCGCTTACCGCGTTGAGTTCGCCGCCCTTGCCGGTGGATTTCTCGGCGCTGGTGGCACCCAGTGTGCGCAGGTAGTAGGTAGTCTTGAGACCACGCAACCACGCCAGCTTGTAGGTTTCGTCGAGCTTTTTGCCGGAGGCGCCAGCCATGTAGATGTTGAGGCTCTGCGCCTGGTCGATCCACTTCTGGCGGCGTGAGGCGGCTTCCACCAGCCAGCTGGTTTCCATCTCGAACGCGGTCGCATACAAGGCGCGCAGATCGGCCGGGATACGGTCGATGCGGGCCAGCGAGCCGTCGAAGTACTTGATGTCGCCGACCATCACTTCATCCCACAGCTTGAGCGCCTTGAGGTCTTTCACCAGGTACTGGTTGGACATGGTGAATTCGCCCGACAGGTTGGATTTCACGTAGATGTTCTGGTAGGTCGGCTCGATGCTGGCCGATACGCCGACGATGTTGGCGATGGTCGCGGTGGGCGCAATCGCCACGCAGTTGGAATTGCGCATGCCGTACTGCTTGATGCGTGCGCGCAGGGCATCCCAGTCCAGCGTGCTGGAGTCGTCCACTTCCAGATAGCCGCCGCGCTCTTCGCCCAGCAGTTTGAGTGAATCCTGCGGCAGGATGCCGCGATCCCACAGGCTGCCGGTGAAGCTGGAATAGCGGCCGCGCTCGCTGGCCAGCTCGGTGGAGGCCCAGTAGGCGTAGTAGCACACCGCTTCCATGGAGCGGTCGGCGAATTCCACTGCGGTATCGCTGGCGTAAGGCACGCGCATTTCGTGCAGGCAATCCTGGAAGCCCATGATGCCGAGCCCGACCGGACGATGCTGCAGGTTGGAATTGCGCGCCTTGCCGACCGCGTAGAAATTCACGTCGACGACGTTGTCGAGCATGCGCATCGCGGTATGGATGGTGCGCTGCATTTTTTCCAGGTCGAGCGTCTTGCCGCCCTGGCCGTCATCCTTGAGGTGCGCGACCAGGTTGATCGAACCAAGGTTGCACACGGCGATTTCGGTATCGGACGTATTCAGCGTGATCTCGGTACACAGGTTTGAGCTGTGCACCACGCCGACGTGGTTTTGCGGGCTGCGGATGTTGCACGGGTCCTTGAAGGTGATCCATGGATGGCCGGTTTCGAACAGCATGGACAGCATCTTGCGCCACAGCTGGGTAGCCGGTACGCGCTTGAAATACTTGATATCGCCGCTGACGGTTCTGGCTTCGTGGCCGATGTAGGCTTCTTCGAACGCGCGGCCGTATTTGTCGTGCAAGTCAGGCACGTCAGACGGGCTGAACAGGGTCCAGTCACCGTTTTCCATGACGCGCTTCATGAACAGGTCGGGAATCCAGTTGGCGGTGTTCATGTCGTGGGTGCGGCGGCGGTCGTCGCCGGTGTTCTTGCGCAACTCGAGGAATTCCTCAATGTCGAGGTGCCAGGTTTCCAGATAGGCGCACACCGCGCCCTTGCGCTTGCCGCCCTGGTTGACGGCCACGGCGGTGTCGTTGACCACTTTCAGGAACGGCACCACGCCTTGCGATTTGCCGTTGGTGCCCTTGATGCGGCTGCCCAGCGCGCGCACCGGGGTCCAGTCGTTGCCGAGGCCGCCCGCATACTTTTGCAGCATGGCGTTTTCCTTGATGGCCTGATAGATGCCGTCGAGGTCGTCGGTCACTGTGGTGAGATAGCACGATGACAACTGGCTGTGCTGGGTGCCGGCATTGAACAGTGTGGGTGTGCTGGACATGAAGTCGAAATTGGACAGCACCTGATAGAACTCAATGGCGCGTGCTTCGCGGTCGATCTCGTTCAGCGCCAGTCCCATCGCCACACGCATGAAGAATGCCTGCGGCAGTTCGATACGGCGCTCTTCGATATGCAGGAAGTAGCGGTCGTACAGGGTTTGCAGGCCCAGGTAGCCGAATTTGAGGTCGCGCGAGGCATCCAGTGCCTGGCTCAGGCGCGCCAGATCATACTGGGCAAGACGCGCATCCAGCAGCTCGGCAGCAATGCCCTGCTTGATATAGCCGGTGAAATATTCCGCATACACGCTGGCCATGTCGGCCTGCAGCACGGTGCGCCCCAGCACTTCGTGGCGGATGGAATTGAGCAGCAGCCGCGCGCTGACAAACGAATAACCGGGGTCTTGCTCGATACCGGCACGCGCTGCCAGTACCAGGGCTTTTTCTACCTCGGCCATGGGTACGCCGTCGTAGAGGTCGCGCAACACGGTTTTCAGGATGGCGGTCGGATTGACTTCGGCACCCAGGCCTTCGCAGGCGGTAGCGACCAGCGCATTGAGCGCGGCCATGTCGAGCGGCTTGCGCACGCCGTCTTCGGTGACGCTCATGGTGGACTGTTGCGCGTTTTCAGCACGGTGCGCAGCGCGTTCCTGATTGCGCTTTTCGCGGTACAGCACGTAGGCACGCGCCACTTCATGCTCGCCGGAACGCATCAGGGACAATTCGACCTGATCCTGGATGTCTTCGATATGGAACGTGCCGCCGTGCGGCTGGCGCCGTACCAGCGCCTGCACCACGGCATTGGTCAGGCCATCGACCATGTCGCGGATGCGCGCCGAGGCCGCAGCCTGGCCACCGTGCACGGCAATAAATGCCTTGGTCATCGCTACAGCGATCTTGGAAGGCTCAAAACTCACCACCGCACCATTGCGCCGAATGATTTTATAGTCACCGTAGGATGCGGGCTGCGTAGGCGCAGCGCTACCTTCTGCAGGTTTGCGCATCGGGCTATCGGAAGAAATGGGAGTGGCAAGTTGCATGGGGCGTCTCCTTGGAATTGGTTTTAGTTACGAACAGGTTATACACAGCTTCTGCAGAGGGTTACACACAACATATAGTGTGTCGCAGGTATCACCGCAACAAATTGTAGTAATCCTGACGGCATATCGCAAGGACAAATTTGCACTTTTTTTATTGGTTTTCGGGGAATCGCTTTGGAATCAAGCCCCTTTGCCATCACTAATTTTTCTATCTGATTGCCGGGGACTGTCGAGTCTGGCTATGATGCACAAAAGGGGCTCATCATGACGACTAAAAATACTGCCATCCTGCTGATCAGCTGTCCCGACCAGAGAGGTCTGGTCGCCGCCATTGCGGATTTCCTGTATCAGCACCACGCCAATATCCTGCACGCCGACCAGCACCAGGACGCGGAACTGAAATTGTTCCTGATGCGGGTGGAGTGGGACCTGGCCGGATTCGACCTGGCACCGAATGACTTCGAGCTGCAATTTGCGCCGCTCGCCGAGCGCTTCCAGATGCAATGGCGGCTGGCGCATTCGGCCTATCGTCCCAAACTGGCGATTTTCGTGTCGCGCTACGACCATTGCCTGGCCGACCTGCTGTACCGCTATCAGGCCGGCGAACTGCATTGCGAAATTCCGCTGATTCTGAGCAACCATCTCGACACGCAATGGCTGGCCGAAGCGTATCGGGTACCGTTTCAGCACATTAACGTGAGCGCCGAAGACAAGCTGGACGCAGAGAAAACCCAGCTGGCGCTACTCCGCCACCACCATGTCGATTTCATCGTGCTGGCGCGCTACATGCAGGTGCTGTCGGCGGATTTTATCCGCCATTATCCCAACCGCATCATCAATATCCACCACTCGTTCCTGCCGGCGTTTCACGGCGCCCGCCCCTATCATCGGGCGTTCGAGCGCGGCGTCAAGCTGATCGGCGCGACCAGCCATTACGTGACCGAAGTGCTCGACGACGGCCCCATCATCGAACAGGATGTGGCGCGCATCTCGCACCGCGACTCGCTCGAAGACCTGATCCGGCGCGGCGCCGACCTGGAAAAAATCGTCCTGTCGCGCGCGGTGCGCCTGCATATCGAAAACCGTGTGCTGCTGTATGCCAACAAGACGGTGGTGTTTGATTAGGGCCGGTAGGGAAATAATGGTTTTGCGAAGTATCGGATATTGATTTTGCTATAAATCACGGTGCTGCGCATTTTTTTGAGCTATTGCAGACCGGGCATTTTGCATTGTGGCGGTGATCGTCTTGGTTGTGCCAGTAGCGGCAGGTCGAGGTGTAAGATATCCACCAAGAAAGCTGACAGTCGTGACCGGCAACAAGCGGCCACAACCAGACTTTCAAAATTGCTTACTTATTATGGAAAATATGCTTAATTGGTACAAACTGCTAAATAATATTTCCACTATTGCATTATTTATGTCCTCTGCCATAGGAATCAATTCCTATGCTGATCATCAAAATGATACCAATGGAGCGAAAATCATTTTTGGTGAGAAAGTAAAAGTTTGCGAAGATGCCGTTGCTCTTCTAAACGGGGCAAATAAAAGTGACTTTGAATATGACAAAATGCCATCGATATTCCATGGGGAAAAATGGGCGCCACTTGATGAGATGCAAGGTTGGGAATACGCCAAGTCTGATATATATAACGATGGAACCCCAACTGTCATTCTTGCTGAAACTGGTATGTTTCTCTCATACGATTTGCGCTTGCTATTTACGATTCAACCAAACGACTTTCTAGAAGTACATAAGTCTAAGAAATTTGAATTTTCTAAACTTGCACAACTCAGCCCAGCTAATCAAGTAGTATTCACAAGTGGAAAAACAACAGTTCCGGTTTGGTCTGATATTTGGCATCACGGAAGCAAGAACTATATTGTTATGAAAGAAATGTATTTTGCAACCGAACCAAATGATGACGATCCTAATTATGATCCAACTACCAAATACAAAGTTGATTCACTCTATATTGGAATCCTCGATTCGGGTTCCAAGAAATATGATGCGGACTTTAAGGTCATTCGCCTGAGTCCAAAAATGGTTTGCCAAATTACATGGGAATGACTTTCTTTATCGGAATGTTGTCATGTCCGCTTCGGGTTACTTGGTGAAATTAGTCTCACTAAATTGTTTACCGAATAGCTGCCGTTCGCCAAGGGCGGCAGTGGGTCGATCACAGCCATTCAACCCAAAACATCGATCACCCGATTTCACACCCCACTCAACCCGCTCACACCCTTTCCCGCGCCATCATCTCCAGTGCATTGCCATCCGGGTCATTCACATACACCGAGCGCGTACCGTCGCGGTGGGTCGTCAAGTCGCCAAAGCGTGTCGCATCGTCCACCACAAAACCGATATGCGGCGGGTGCTGTGAGGGGATGACCAGCGCCATGCTGGTATTGGCGAATTTGAGTAACGCCCAGGTGGCATCCTGATAGCTGACCGCACACTTGAAATGGGCCTGATACCAGGCCACTGAAGCCGCTACGTCCTGCACCTCTATGGCAAGGTGATGGATGCTGTCCAGCGTTTCCGGGCTGGCTGCCTGTGTTGTTTGGTCCATGTCACACTTCCCTTTTAGCTTGATCACTTGTTTATAGATGGTGACACATCGGGCCGGGTTCAAGCACGGGCGGCCGGATCAGACGAGATTAACCGGCAATGCGGTTCTATCCACGATGCGGCGCAACACGAAACTGGAATGCACGCCGGTGACGCCTTCGATGCGGGTAATACGCGCTAGCAACAGCTCCTGATAGGCATCCATGTCGCGCACGATGACTTTGAGCTGGTAGTCGGCGTCCTGACCGGTAATCAGCAGACACTCAAGCACTTCGGGCAAGGCACTCACCTGCGTCTCGAAATTGGCGAAACGCTCCGGGGTATGGCGATCCATCGAAATGTGGATCAGCGCCATCAGGCTCAACCCGAGTTTTTTGGCATCCAGCAGCGCATGGTAGCCGCTGATCAGGCCGGATTCCTCCAGCGCGCGCACCCGGCGCAGGCAGGGCGAGGGCGACAGGCCGATGCGCTCGGCCAGATCCTGATTGCTGATGCGGCCATCCTGTTGCAACACCATCAGCAGCTTGCGATCATAGCGATCGAGTTCCATTACATTGCCCTTTACTCGTTAATACAACAATTTATTAACCATTTAAATAATTAAATAGCAATTATATTGCCATACAAACCGAATAACCGCCATACAACGCAAGCACATGCCAAGCCCTTTGGCTTATTATTTCTCCTGTCTGCTTACCCGTAGACACATTGCAGCACGTAGCGCCACAAGCGCAGCGAAACGAGCCCGCACCCTGACCAGGAGAACACCATGCACACTTTCGACCATCGTAAATACCGCCCCGTTGCAGGACCGCAGACTCACAACCGCCAGTGGCCAAGCCGCACCATTACCGCCGCGCCGCGCTGGTGCAGCGTGGATTTGCGCGACGGCAATCAGGCGCTGCTGGAGCCGATGAACGTGGTGCAAAAGCAGCGCATGTGGGCTCTCCTGGTCAAGCTCGGCTTCAAGGAAATCGAAGTCGGCTTCCCGGCAGCCAGCCAGCCCGATTTCGATTTTGTGCGCTGGCTGATCGAGACCGACGCGATCCCCGAGGATGTGACCATCCAGGTGCTGGTGCAGGCGCGTGAAGCGCTGATAGCGCGAACTTATGAAGCCCTCAAAGGCGTCCGGCGCGCGATCGTGCATGTTTACAATTCCACCTCGCCAGTGCAACGCGAGCGCGTGTTCGGGCTGGATCGCGCAGGCGTCATGGCGATTGCACGCCAGGGTGCCGAATGGGTGCAACGCGAGGCGCGAAAATACCCGGCCACCGAGTGGACGTTCCAGTATTCGCCGGAGAGCTTTTCCAATACCGAAATGGATTACGCGGTGGAAATCTGCGAGGCGGTACTGGAGGTGTGGCAACCCACGCCTGCGCAACCTTGCATCATCAATCTGCCATCCACTGTAGAGAGCAGCACGCCGAATGTTTTCGCCGACCAGGTGGAGTATTTCGCCACCCATATCAGCCGCCGCGACAGCATCATCATCTCGCTGCACACCCATAACGATCGCGGTTGCGCGGTGGCGTCCGCCGAACTGGGCGTGCTGGCCGGGGCCGATCGCATCGAGGGCACCCTGCTCGGCAATGGCGAGCGCACCGGCAATATGGACATCGTCACCATGGCGATGAATCTGTACAGCCAGGGCATCGATCCCGAGCTCGACCTGTCCAATCCGGACGAGATCATCCAGGTTGCCGTCGAGTGCACCGCGCTGCCGGTGCATCCGCGCCATCCGTGGGTGGGCGAGCTGGTGTACACCGCGTTCTCGGGCAGCCATCAGGATGCCATCCGCAAATGTCTGCAACGCCAGCAGGCTAACGAACCCTGGCAAGTCGCTTATCTGCCCATCGACCCGCTCGACATCGGCCGTGATTATCAGGCGGTAATCCGCGTCAACAGTCAGTCGGGCAAGGGCGGCGTGGCGTTTGTGATGGAACGCGATTATGGCCTCAGCCTGCCACGCTGGATGCAGGTAGAACTGGCGCAAGTTGTGCAACGCACCAGCGAAGCCGGCGGCGGCGAAGTGGATAGCGCCCGCATCCATGAATTATTCATGCAGACCTTTGTGAATGCCGCGCACGCCAGTCTGAAAGGCTATCGCCTGGATCGCGCGAACGGTCTTGACACGCTCGCGGCGCAAGTCATGGCCGACGGGCAGGTCCAGCTTATCCAGGGACACGGCGAAGGCGCCCTGTCCGCCTTCATCCAGGGCTGGATGCGCCACAGCGGCCAGCACATCAGCGTGGTGGATTACAGTGAACACGCCATCGGCAGCGGCACCGATGCTGAAGCTGTGGCCTACGTCCAGCTCAACATCGATGGTCAGCGCGTGGCCGGCGCCGCGTTCGATCACGACACGGTCAGTGCGTCCCTCAAAGCCGTGCTGAGTTGCTTTCGACATAGCGCTGAAATGAGAAAGGTCATCGGATGAAACGCTTCCATATCGCTCTTGCCGTGCGCGATCTCCAGGCCTCCATTGCGGATTACAGCATGCGTCTGGGCCACCAGCCCAACGCCGTGGTTGCCGGTAAATATGCAATGTGGCGTACCGATCTGCTCAACTTTTCCATCAACGAAATGCCGGAACGTGCAGGCGAATTGCGCCATATCGGCTTTGAGGACGATGCGGCGCAAGGCTTCTCCAGAACGGTCGATACCAATGGGATCGAGTGGGAGCGATTCTCGGCGCTGGATCAGGACAAGGCCATCGTGGAAACCTATGGGGTGCCCATGCCAAACTGAGCACGGGTGCCAGCCGTTACGCGAGCGGCTCGATCCCCGGCAACGTCATGAACGCCTGCTCCCGCAGTGTATCGACGAAATCACGATGGAATGCCCGCGTTGCATCGCTGTTGCGCGAGGCCGTGTAGAGTCCGCTCCACAAGCCTTTCCTGGTGATCGGACGCGCCACCACGTAACCACGCTCAAGGTAAGGCTGCACGGCCCAGGCGGGCAAGGCTGCCAGTCCCTTGCGGCTGGCGACGAGTTGCACGATGGCGATGGTGAGTTCGGCCAGTCGCCGTTCCGGCACCACCCCAGCCGGTTTTAAAACGCGCCGCACGACATCGAGCAAACGGTCTGGTGCCGGATAAGTCACCAGCGGGTCGTGCGCGAAATCCTTCGCGGTTAAATACGCCTTGACCGCCAGCGGATGACCAGCCGCCATCAATGCCAGCATCTCGTAACGGAACAAGGGGCTGAACAGCACGCCCTTGTGATGCGGCGTTTCCGACACGATCACCAGATCGGCCTTGTCCTCCGCCAGCAACGCCAGCGGGTCGGTATGAAACCCACCCACCAGATCCATTTCCACCTCCGGCCAGTGCGCCCGGTAGGCATCCATGCCCGGCATCAGCCAGTCGTAACAGGTGTGGCACTCCACAGCAATGCGCAAGCGCCCCGGCTGTTTGTCTTCCACCAACCGCGCCAAGTCGCGCCGCGCGTCCTCCATTTTCGGTAGCACTTCCCGCGCCAGTTGCAGCAGTCGCACCCCGGCCGGGGTGGCACGCAATGGCCGGCTACGCTCGAACAGTGTGACTCCATAGTGACTCTCCAGCGCGACAAGCTGGTGCGACAACGCCGACTGGGTCAAATACAGCCGGGTGGCTGCACGGGTCAGGCTGCCGGTTTCATGGAGCGCCTCGATTACGCGCAGATGTTTGAGTGTGAGCATGTATTAGTTTAATTCATACAAAACAGGAAAATTACTCGTTTGTATCATAAATCATCTTGTCGCATCATGCATCACACCTTCAAATCAGGACCCGCCATCATGACCACTATCCATACCCTGGGCTTTCCCCGCATCGGCAAAAATCGTGAATTGAAATTTGCGCTGGAAAAATTCTGGCGCGGCGAGATTGATGCCGACACACTGGAAACCACCGGGCGCGAGCTGCGCGCGCATCACTGGCAGCTCGAGGCGGATGCTGGATTGGATTTCGTTACGGTGGGTGATTTCGCCTATTACGACCAGATGCTCAACCATATCCAACTGCTCGGCTGCGAACCGGCGCGCTTCGGTTTTACTGGACAGGAGACCGAGCTGGCGCGCTATTTCACCCAGGCGCGCGGCGTGGCGACCGAAGCCAAATCCTGCTGCGGCGGCCATGCCGAAAGCAGCGACCAAGGCACCTGGGCGCTGGAAATGACCAAGTGGTTTGATACCAACTACCACTATCTGGTGCCGGAATTCACTGTGGATACGGTTTTCAGGCTGGCGTCGGAACGCTTGTTCAGCGAAGTAACCGAAGCGCAAGCCCTCGGCCATAAAGTCAAAGTCACGCTGGTCGGTCCACTGACTTTCCTGTTTCAGGGCAAGGAAAAAAGCGCCGGACTGGGCCGCCTGTCGCTGCTGGAAAAATTACTGCCGGTGTATGGCGAAATCCTGCTGCGCCTGAAAATGATGGGCGTGGAATGGGTGCAACTGGATGAGCCCATCCTGTGCCTGGATTTGCCGCTGCCCTGGAAGCTGGCGTTTGAACCGGCCTACAATCGCCTCAATGCCGCCGGGGTAAAAATCCTGCTCGCCACCTATTTTGGCGCACTCGGTGACAATGCCGTGCTGGCCTGTGCGTTACCTGTAGCCGGCCTGCATATTGATGCAGTACGCGCGCCGCAACAATTGACTACCGTGCTGGATCGGCTACCGCACTACAAGATACTGTCACTGGGCGCCATCGACGGCCGCAACATCTGGCGTGCCGATCTGGACCAAACCCTGGCGTTTATCCAGACCGCCCATGCCAAACTCGGCGAGCGCCTGTGGCTGGCACCGTCCTGCTCACTACAGCACGTGCCGGTTGATCTAGCAGGTGAAAACAAGCTGGATGCGGAACTGCGCAGCTGGCTGGCGTTTGCAGTGCAGAAGCTGGACGAGTTGGCGGCGCTGAAAAGCGCGCTGGAACAGGGTATCGACCCGACTGCTGCGGCATTTGTCGCATCCCGCGCCGCCGCCACTTCCCGTCGCGCCAGCCCGCGCGTGCACAACCCGGCAGTAGCGGCGCGCCTGGCCGCGTTGCCGCAGGATGCCGACCGGCGCACCACGCCGTTCCTGACTCGCCAGGCCAGACAGCGCGCCCGCTTCAAGCTGCCCGCCTTCCCTACCACTACCATCGGTTCATTTCCGCAAACCAAAGAAATCCGCGCTGCGCGTGCCGCTTTCAAACGCAGCGAGCTGACCGCTGCGGAATACACTCAGGCGATGCAGCGCGAAATCAAACTGGCGGTGGACAAACAAGTCAGTCTGGGGCTGGACGTGCTGGTGCACGGCGAGGCCGAGCGCAACGACATGGTGGAATATTTCGGCGAACAGCTGGCCGGCTTTGCTTTTACCCAGAACGGCTGGGTGCAGAGCTATGGCTCGCGCTGTGTCAAACCGCCGGTAATCTACGGCGACGTATCGCGCCCCGCGCCGATGACGGTGGAATGGACCGCCTACGCGCAGAGCCTGACCAGCTTGCCGATGAAGGGCATGCTTACCGGCCCGGTGACCATCCTGCAATGGTCATTCGTGCGCGACGATCAGCCACGCAGCGATACCACGTTGCAAATCGCCCTGGCGATCCGTGATGAAGTGGTTGACCTGGAAGCCGCCAGTATCGGCATTATCCAGATCGACGAACCGGCTATCCGCGAAGGCCTGCCGCTGCGCCGCGGCGACTGGCCTGCCTATCTGGACTGGGCGGGACGCGCATTCCGCATTTCCGCATCCGGCGTGCGCGACGAGACGCAGATCCACACCCATATGTGTTATTCGGAGTTCAATGACATCCTGCCGGCCATCGCCGCGCTGGATGCCGACGTGATCACCATCGAGACCTCGCGTTCAGATATGGAATTGCTGCGCGGCTTCGGCGAGTTCAAATACCCCAACGAAATCGGCCCTGGCGTCTACGACATCCACAGCCCGCGCGTGCCATCCACCGAGGAAATGACGCGCCTGCTGAAAAAGGCGGCCGAGGTGGTGCCGCCGGAAAATCTCTGGGTCAACCCGGATTGCGGCCTGAAAACCCGCGCCTGGCCGGAGACCGAGGCAGCGCTGGCGAACATGGTGAAGGCCGCGCGGGAGATGCGTGCAAGTCAGCAATAAACCACAAATAGTCCTTTTACATTCAGCGCCGGATTGCTTGAGGTCCGGCACTGAGCATGGATTGCCAATCTCTATCCAGGCAACCCTTTTCTGCCCACTGTACGTCAGCGTACAGACCTATTCCCCGCTTGCTCATAATCTGCATTGAGAGATATGCATTCCATTCAAGGCTGTTCCTATGCTGAACAGTTCACGTCTTCATTTCAGGCGTCTTGTAACTCGCGGGATCACTCAATGCAGCCGCACTGAACGACCCTCTGCAGATTGACTTATTTCATTCAGGAGATTGAGCATGAGCAAAGAAAAAAACATCCGTAATACGAAAAAAAACCAGAACAATACGGGTAACGGTGGCGAACCGCATCAAATCTCGGGCGGTGAGCATGTCGAGTTGACCACCAATCAGGGCGTCGCCATCTCTGATAATCAGAATTCGCTCAAAGCCAATCCGCGTGGCCCCACGCTCCTGGAAGATTTCATTCTCCGCGAAAAGATTACCCATTTCGATCATGAGCGCATTCCCGAGCGGATCGTGCATGCGCGCGCAACAGGTGTTCACGGATACTTCGAATTAACCCAATCCCTGAAGCAATATACGACAGCCAAAATACTCACCGAGGTGGGCGAGAAAACACCGGTATTCACCCGTATATCGACCGTCGCCGGTGGCGCAGGCTCGGTGGATACGCCACGCGACGTGCGCGGCTTTGCCGTCAAGTTTTACACCAAGGAGGGCAACTGGGACTTGGTGGGCAATAACATTCCGGTATTTTTCATCCAGGACGCCATTAAATTTCCTGACCTTGTTCATGCTGTCAAAATGGAACCGGATCGCGGTTTTCCACAATCAGCTACCGCGCACGACACTTTCTGGGATTACATGTCGTTGACGCCAGAGGCTATGCATATGGTGATGTGGATCATGTCCGATCGCACCTTGCCGCGTTCATTACGCATGATCGAGGGTTTTGGCATACACAGTTTTCGTCTGATTAATGAAGCCGGGAAATCGACTTTCGTGAAATTTCACTGGCGCCCCAAACTGGGACTGCAATCCACCATATGGGATGAAACAGTAAAGATCTCCGGGGCTGACCAGGACTACCACCGCCGCGACATGTTCGAAGCCATCGAGGCCGGCAATTTCCCGGAATGGGAATTGTCTGTACAACTCTTTACCCAGGAAGAAGCCGATCAATTTCCATTCGATCATCTGGATGCGACCAAACTTATTCCTGAAGAACTGGTGCCGCTACAAGTAATCGGCCGCATGGTGCTAGACCGCTGGCCCAATAATTTCTTCGCGGAAACAGAACAGGTCGCCTACTGTCCTTCTCATGTTGTACCCGGCATCGATTTCTCGAATGACCCGCTGCTGCAAGGACGTTTGTTTTCCTATTTGGATACCCAACTCTCACGCTTGGGTTCGCCCAATTTTCATCAGATCCCAGTCAACGCACCCAAGTGCCCGTTCGCCAACCACCAGCGCGACGGTCACATGCAAATGGGTCAGCCGACTGGCCGTGTGGCATATGAGCCAAATTCGTTGTCAGAAAACTCACCGCGTGAAACTCCCACCCAGGGCTTTCATAGCGCCGTAGTCAACGAAAGCGGTGATAAAGGCCGCATTCGCGCTGAGAGTTTCGCCGACCATTACAGTCAGGCGCGGCAGTTCTATGTGAGCCAAACCGAGTATGAACAGGCGCATATCGCCACTGCCCTGGTTTTCGAGCTATCCAAAGTGGACCATCTGCATGTGCGTGAAGCCATGGTAGGCCACCTGCTGCATATTAATCAGGATTTGGCCCAGCGTGTCGCCACCGGACTTGGATTTGCCAAACTGCCCGATGCGCCCCCTGCCGCAGCCCCGGTCCAGACATTGCCACCCTCGCCTGCCCTGCAAATCATTGGCAAAATGAAAGACACTTTGGCGGGACGTGCGATTGCCATTCTGGTGGCTGAGGGTTCGGATGCCGCACTGATCAAGAAGATACAAAAAGCCGTGACCGGGGCTGGTGCAGTGGTGAAAATCATCGCGCCCAAAATAGGCGGGGTCAACCTGTCTGACGGTTCATTGCTTCCCGCTAATGGCCAATTGGCGGGATCGCCCTCGGTGCTATTCGATGCGGTGGCCATCATCCTGTCTGACAGTGGAGCCAAGTCGCTGGTGAAAGAAGGGGCCGCAATTGATTTCGTTCGCGATGCCTATGGACATCTCAAAGCAATTACTGTGGACGAAGGTGGGCGTACGCTTTTGAAAATGGCCAATGTGGGCAACGATGCAGGCGTAATAGATATCAAAGACCCGAATGCATTTATCGCTGCAGCCAAAACGCGTCAATGGGCACGGGAAAAATCAGTACGCACGCTGGCGTAAAGCATGCGCTGCACGGAGGCCGCGTGCAATTTGAAAAACCTCCGTCTGCAACGCCTAAAATAAGCCGCTGACGGAAGTCGATTTAGCATGCTTGAATCCTGGCCTGGAATCAGACCTCACAGCCATTTCATGCGCCGGAAGCCGAGCAACAGCAGGAAGGCAATGAAGCCCATCACTGATAACAGGATGTAATAACCGGAGCGGGAATGCAGCTCCGGCATGTTTTCAAAGTTCATTCCATAAATACCAGCTAGGAAACTCAGTGGCACAAACACTGCCATGACAATGGTGAGCACTTTCATGATCTGATTCAGGTGATGCGAAGCCACCGAGATGTAGCCGTCTATCAGGTCCGAGGCGGTCTCGTAATAGAGTTGTGACAGGCTCTGGATACGTTCCTGCTGTTCCCATACGTCAATCACTTCATGCCTGCGCTCTGCGCCATCAAAGCCGGGGAAATCCTTGTCCTTGAGTTTTCGGAACAGGTGCTCGTGGTAGGTAGCAAATCGTCGCATGCGTTTCAGGTCGCTCTTGTATTTAATCAACTCGGCCAGCAGAGTGTCATTGGCCTTTTCCAGCATGAGGTCTTCCAGTTCCTCAAGCCGCGATTCCAGTGCCAGCAGAATATTCAGATAGCGATCTGCGACCAGGCGGCACAGCTGCGTCGCTAGTTTTGCCGCGCTGTCAAAATGTTGCGGAGATTGTTCTGCCAGAATCCGCGTGAGCCGCTGAATGCTCACCGACGCGCCGGAGTGGTGCGTCACCAGATAACGTTTACCTACGAACAGCGCCAGCTGTATGGTGCTGAAGTCAATATTTTCGGAATCCGCTGACAGCCCTTTCATCAAAATAAAAGTCTGCTCATCAAACGCCTCGATCTTGGGCGGGTGGCGATCGCGTTGTGCATCCTGAATCGCCAGAGTGTGCAATCCGAACGTGGATTGCAGCAAGGGTGTCGCTTCAAATTGGTCGTTTTCACCGAAGTCCACCCAGATCAGCGAATCCGTTTGCGCTTTCCACACCTCCACCTGCTTTTCATCGCCTGCTGTCAGTTTGCCGGATGCAAATAACCAGGTTCTTATCATTCGTTTGTATCCCTTGTTTGACTACGCGAATGTTATCGTTTCAGACCTTATGGCAGTGAATTGATTTTATGGTTTAGATACTTCGGCGTTCAATGCCGCTTCACGGCTCAAATTGAAGTGGTGACGCCTGTCACCACCCTGGCGCCATTCGATGGATTGGCCATATAGTCATCGTCCAGGCCGGACTGGTTATTGTAACGCTCGTAGCGTACCAACGGACTCAGGCTTATTCTTGCCTTTTTCAGTTGTGCTACGCACTGCAGCTAGGCAATTCAGCGTGGACGTTGAATAAAAGCTTGATGAGCGTCAGCAGTGACGCCGGTTGGCAGATTGAGATGAGTATCTGGATCAGATACCGATTTGAAAACGGTTTGCGAACCAGCCCGGCCGCGCCGGATGTGCAACACCAGCATCAATGGCAGCGCCAGCCCGACTATCCAGTGCAAAAGCGGCAACCATGCCGCATTGACATCGCTGGCAAAGTAATACAATGCATAGCCGGTCAATGCCAGCCAGAGCAATATCGTCTGCATCAAAAATCCGCTACGACGGTTCTTGTGCAGATGCCAGGCTCGCCGGGTATGGATAGGTAGGACGGTACCCACCGCCACCAGCATGGCGAAACCCATCAGTCCATGCAGGCGCAACCACCAGATTTGCAGCGGATGGGCAATCTCGCCGAATTCGCCAGGCTGACGCAGGAAGTAATGGAAGCCCAGCCACAGCGCGCCAGACAACCAGAGCAGCGTGAATACCGTATACAACGCGTGTTTGTGGGGTTTGGCAAAACGGATCGGCAGCGGCAAGTGCTTATACATGACGTGCCTGCTGTGACTCGCAACCAACTCCCCAGCGAGCATGCCAGCCATGGCCGGTCGCGTCACTATCGAAAATACGGCAACCGCCGGTCACCGGATCGTGTTCCAGCATCAGGGCGCGCGCATTGAAACGTGCCAGCACAGTTGCAGCACGCGCAGCATCGGCGTGCACAATTTTAGTTAAGGCATCCGCGCTCATGCAGTCTTGCGCCAATACAGTTACGCTACGGGTGGTACCACATGCCTTGCGCGTATGCGGATGGATCAGTGGCGTAATCATGCGCCCGTGATGACGGCGTTGCGTGTAATAACCTGCCGAAGTCGCTGCAGCGCCGGCACACAGCTCAATCAGCGGCACAAGATTGCCTGGCGTCTGCGGATGACGCGCATGCAAGGTCTGCTCAGTCGCGCCAAACAGGCGCAGATCGCCTCCCGCGTTGACGCGCCCGGCGTGCATCCCCGAATCCTGCAATACCTGGATGGCGAGATCCACCGCATAACCCTTGGCGATACCGGATACATCAATACGCAGGCGCCGTTCCAGCCGTACCCGGTTGTCAGGCAACAAGCTCACATGACGCCAGTTACCCTGGCCTGAAATACGCGGGAAACCGGCATGGCGTGGCAGGAAACCCAGTTGGGTCAATGTCGATGCGACCGTAATGTCGAACAGGCCATCACTTGCTTCAGCCATCTGCCGGGCAGCTGCCAGCACCCGTCCGGTATGTTCATGGACTTCAACCGGACGATCGAATGCCCCGCAATTGATGCGTGAGATATCCGATGCTGCCTCGTGATAACTCATCAGTGTATGCACCATTTCCACCGCCTGGAAAGCACGTGCTATGGCTGCCTGCACCCGCTCCGGGCAGGCCCCCACTGCGGCGATTTCCACCAGGGTGCCCAGCAACGGGCGCGCGCGTTGATGCTCTATGGATGGCTGTGCTTGCAACAGTCCGGTATCCACGAGGGCGTTCACTTCAGTACCGCCTCGTAAGTGGCCAGCAGGCGCTTGACCCCGTCGGTAACGTGTTTGCACGATAGCGTGGCGCCGCTGATATTCCGAATGTCTTCATCCAGCTTCAATTGATCACCGGCTTTCTTTCCGGTAAATTGCGCGCGCCATTTCGGATTCTGGACCTCACCGCCGTGCGTCTCGCGGTAATCAAGTATTTCCACCCCCTGTACCGCCCCATCCGGACCGATCGCCACCGCGTAGGTAATGAATTCATGCTTGCCGTAAACTTCATCCCGCAGGAACCAGCCGCTTGCCTGCCCCCCTTGTCTCACCCGCCAGGCACTTATTTGCGTCGAGCGCACCCTCACCCCCGAGCTGGATTCGATCGCGCTGCGCTGAGCTGCATTGAGCGTGACCGGTTTACTCTCAAACTGGTCCGCGCCCGGAAACAATAGCTTTTGTGCCTGTTCCACACTCAGGTACTGCACCGCAAATGCGGGCGCCGATGCCGCCGCAGGCAAAATCAGGGCCGGTATCATCAGCCAGTGATCCAGATTGTTCATGTTGATGCCCTTAAAAATTGAAACCGATTTTGAGACGCACTTCCTGCTTGGTTTTTTCTATAAGGTGCAGACGGGTATCGTTTTGCGCCGTGAATTGTTCACCGCCACCGCGCAGCTGGGGCAGCCAGCTCAAGGTAAACCACCAGTTCTTGTCGCCATAGTGAATATTCGGGCCAGCCTGCACAGACCAGCGTTCCTGCCCGACTTCGGTCTCGAATTCGGTGTCGTAAAGCGCTTCTGCGCCGATGAACCACTTGGGTGCGATGCGATACGAGACGCCGGCTCCCGCCAGGACGCCGATTTCCATTTCCGGCCCGGTAGGCCAATCAAAACCGGCAGGCAGACCATCGATCTGCTTGCGCTTGGCGTACGTGGATTCCAGCCCCAGGTTGCCCACCCAGATGAGTTGATCATCCAGAAAATTCTTTTGTGCCAGCAGCCAGGTCTCGACGGTGTATTTGTCTTTTTTCTGCCCGGAATGCGGATCCAGGGTGCTGTAGGCTCCAGACACGTATGCAGCCAGACCCAATCCATCCTTGGCCGGGCTCAAAAAGTTATATTTGGCTGATATCTCCATACCCGACAACTTGAGTCCGGAATTCTCATCCTTGGGCATGTAGCCGTCGATCAGCAAGCCCTGCGTATTGACTGACTGGCCCAGCAGATAAATCGCGCCGGTAAACCGGTTGCTTACGCCATACTCCAGCTCGGTCTTGCTGTCATAGGCGGTATAGCTGCCGGCACCCTTGTCCCAACGCCGCGTCACCTGCTGCACCAGCTCGGTCGCTCCCTTGGGCAGGGTTTCTGCGCCCTTGAGATAACCGAATAAACTCTCATCGGCCATGGCTGTGCCGGAAAGCAAAAACAGCGCAGCCGCGCTACTTAACCCTGTGGTCTTTAAATATTTCATGATCCCTACCCCTGACAAGACAGTAAATAATCTGGCTGGCTTGCCCGGGTTGGGCTGGCTGGCGAAACGATGTCGGCAATGAATTTACCGGCGACAATTGCTTTACATCTGGCTTTGCAACCAGTTCTGGATACCGACTTTTTGCATGACTTCAAGCTGGGTTTCCAGCCAGTCGATATGCTCTTCGGTATCTTCCAGAATATGTTCGAATAATTCACGCGACACATAGTCCTGCACGCCTTCACAGGCGGCAATCGCAGCCACCAGTGTTTCGCGCGAACCCAGTTCCAGCTTCAAGTCGCAGTCGATGCACTCCTCTGTTTTCTCACCGATCATGAGCTTGCCGAGTTCCTGCAAGTTAGGCAGGCCTTCCAGAAACAAGATCCGTTCGATCAACAGGTCGGCGTGTTTCATTTCCTCGATGGATTCATCGTACTCATGTTTACCAAGACTGCTTAAGCCCCAGTTCTTGTACATGCGTGCATGCAGGAAATACTGGTTGACCGCAGTCAGCTCGTGCTGCAACTGGCGATTCAACCACTTGATGATGTCCGCATTACCTTTCATATTTGCCTCCTTAGGGATCGCCCTATGCTGCTGCCTCGTACAAGCGACCGGGTTCACGTTGGATGGGTTGCATCATGTCCTGTTTCGACAAAGCTTCTTCCAGTACGGCTTTGGCGTGACAGGCACATTTACCACACTGTGCGCTCACGCCCAGACCGGCTTTCAGGTCGCGCATGCGGCAGGCGCCCTGGCATACCGCCTCGCGGATTGCACTATCGGTTACAGCCTTGCATATACAGATATACATGGTGAATGCCCTTTTGCCTACTTGGTCAGAATCAGTTTGCCATTGCGGGTACGGCGCAGACGATAGTGCTCGCCCTGATGCTGGATGAGCACTTCATCGTTCTGCGTGAACAGGGATTCGCTGCATAGCGGCAGCGTCCGGTCAATGACAAGATACCGCCGGAAAGGACCGGTTGCAGCACTTTCGCGGACGGGAACAGGTGGATTCTGATTCATGATCAACTCACATCAATATTGTTAATAAGAATGATTCGCAATATCGCATATCGTGCGGACCTATGCAAGCTATTTTGAGAACGATTCTTATTTGCTGATGAAAGTATGATTCAGACGGTGCCACTCAAAACTGGGACCGGGGTCCGTCTTGCGACCAGGCGCAATATCAGAATGCCCCGCAATTTCGATACCGGGACAGGCGGTTTTGAAGAGCGCGATGAGCACATCAAGCTGGACATACTGTGCATCTGTAAAGGGCGTGCTGTCATCCCCTTCCAGTTCCACCCCCACGGAAAAATCATTGCATTTCTCCCACCCGCGCCAGCTGGATACCCCGGCATGCCAGGCGCGTTTGACACTGGGGACAAACTGGATGATCTCCCCGTCACGGCGGATGAAAAAATGCGCAGATACACGCAATGAATGAATGCTGGCATAGTAAGGATGCGCGGCAGGATCAAGACTGTGGGTGAAGAGCGCAATGACACCGTCACCGCCAAATTCACCCGGTGGCAGCGAAATATTGTGCACCACCAATAAGCGGATATCGGCAGGATTGACGCGCCAATCGCAGTTGGGGGAGGCAATGAAACGCACCCCGGAGACCACACCATTTGATTGCAGCTTCATCATGGCTCCTCGTGCGCTGCCTGACTCAACGCCAAATCGATCGCAATGCCGAATTTCTCTGCCACAGGCTCGGCATGCAGCGGCGCATGAAACCGGCCGTCCACAAACAGGAACAAGCTGGGCAGGTGGAAGACCTCATACTCTCGCGCCAGCGCGGTGCTTGTTTGCACATCCACCTTGTACAAATGGGCCACCCGTCCGGCCACAAGCTCGGGCAATAATTTTTCCAGACGCCGGCAACTACCGCAATCCGGACTGCTGAACATCGCCAGACTTACCCCATTACTCCGGGCAAGACGCGGATGGAAATCGAATTCGGTAAGCTCGAGCAGATTCATTTATTCAATCAACGCGACAACCCGTTCCAATGCGCCGGCCTGGGTTTCCAGCCAGGCTTTGGCCTGCGCCGCAAACCGCTGACTGTAGGCCGGATCGTCGATCAAGGTTCGCGCGTGGGCAAAAATCTGTTCATTATCGTCACCCGCAAGGACTACCCCTGCTACCAGGGCGGCGGCCAGCAATGGCTGATCGCGATGCGCCGGCCCGACAATCACCGGCTTGCCGTGCAGGATGGGAGAGGCGATATCAGGCGCATGGCGCGCATTGGAATGCAGCGTTGCGCCCACGACCACGAAATCCACACAGGCATACAGCGCCTCCAGCGGATGCGTATCTTCGACGTAGTAAACTCGCGTCTTGATCGGTATGAAAGAGGTCGACAGACGCGCATGACGTATGGTCTGCAGACGGTATTTGATCGATTCCCGGTACACCGGCTCGCAACGGGCTGGATCACGCGGTGCCAGAATCATCAAGCCCATTTTATGGCGCATCAGGCGGCTGAATATGGCATACGCGAGGTCCTCTTCATTTTCACCCGTACCTGCGAAGTAAACTGCCCAACGCCCTCCTTCTCGTTGCTCCTTCAGACGTTCGCATAGCCCGGGATCCATGACGATTTGCGGTAACTGTTCGACACCGGCGAGCGGGTCACCTGTAACAAGCGCATTGGGAACCGCCATGCCATCCTGTGAAACAGTCACCGCCCGGCAACCGGCTTGCGCAGCCTGGGCATCGCGGGCATTAATCCACCACGCCGGGCAATCTGCTGCCTGTACCAGACCGGCATGACTGCCATCCAGGCCAAGCAGGACCACGCGCTGTGGACGAATTTTTTCCAGCCTGGATCGCACTTGGTCGGCTGCGGGAGGAAGCACCACGCAAGGTAAATTTCCAGGATAATCAGCCGTGTGGGTGAGCGCCAGGGCGACGTTACCAAACCGTACCTGCAATGCATCAAGAAAGCTGCCTGCGCGTGCCAGCGTGGCGGCATCCGTAATCACCAGTGTGCTGCCCGCCAGACCCGCCGGCAATTTGTTAAAACCGAGTAAATCCAGCAAACCCATCTAAATAATCCGTTCATGCCCGAAAGAGGCCAACTGTACGGGATAAGGCTTTGCCCCTGCAAGCCTGTTAATATCACTTTTTTTGCTGTTCAGGATTATTGTCATGCTTTGGTTTGAATTATTAGGTTTTTTGCTACTTATTCTGCTGGCTGCGGAAGTTTTCGTGAATGCACTCGAGCATCTGGGCGAAAAACTGAAAATTTCCGAAGGCGTTACCGGCTCGATATTTGCCGCAGTAGGCACCGCGTTACCGGAAACCATGGTGCCGTTGCTGGCGATTTTTGCTGGTACGCAAAATGCACAGATAAATCAGGAAATCGGTGTCGGTGCCATCCTGGGTGCGCCGCTCATGCTGTCTACCCTGACCATGTTTCTGATTAGCCTGGCAGTCATAAAAAAACGCGGCCTGCAAGGACACTTCACGCCGGAACGCAGCGGACTCAAACGTGACATGAATTTTTTCCTGGTCGCATTCGGATTATCCTGCGTTGCACTGTTCATTCCTCACGACTCGGGGCAGATCCGCTTTCTTTTCTCCGTAATCATGGTGTTGATCTATTTTGTGTACGTGATGATGACTTTGCGTGCCTCGGCAGCCCTGGTTCAGGATGGTCACGCTACCGAAGCGGGAAAACCCATGTTCCTGTCCAAACTCGGCATTCCGACCACGCTGTTCACGATTCTGATCCAGTTGGCAATCGGACTGGGATTGCTGGTAGCCGGCGCGGAAGGGTTCATTCATGGCATCGAACAAGCCGCACCGATACTCGGTATCTCCGCCCTGTTGCTATCGCTGATGATCGTACCGCTGGCTACCGAACTGCCGGAGAAGGTCAACAGCATTTTGTGGATCCGTAAACACAAAGACACACTCGCTTTCGGCAATGTTACGGGCGCAATGGTATTTCAGGGTACATTGCTGCCCGCCATCGGCATTGCGTTGACCCCATGGGTACCTCAAAAAGAAGTCCTTGCCGGCGTTATCATCACCTTGATTGCGGCAGCCTGGTTGCGTCTGATGATCGCCCGTGGTCAGTTGCGGGTCTGGCATTTACTGGTCAACGGTGCCTTGTACGCCACCTATCTGACCATCGCACTGGGATAAACAGGCCCCAGATATACAAGGCTATTCTATCCCCAACCGCTCCAGCCGATAACGCAGAGCACGAAAGGTGATTCCCAACAGTTTGGCAGCCGCAGTTTTGTTATAGCGGGTCTTTTCCAGCGCTTCCTGGATGGCTTCGCGCTCGAGATTATCCAGGTAATCCTGCAATGGCCATTTCGCACCTGCCTGCAATGCTTCATGGGCCCCTTCCTCCTGGGGTGGCGTCAGGTGTAAATCAGCGGCATCGATTTGCTCACCACTGGACAGTGCCAGCGCGCGTTCCAGAATATTCTCCAGTTCACGCACATTGCCGGGAAAATCGTACTGAGAGAGCGCTTTGCCCGCTTCTTTATGGAGCTTGGGAGCGGCCATCCCAGCTGCCAGTGCCAATCGTTCCAATAGGGCGCTGGCAATTTCCGCCACATCTTCACGCATTTCCCGCAAAGAGGGCATTTTCAGCTCAATTACATTCAGCCTGTAGTACAAATCCTGGCGGAAACGTCCCTCTTCAACGCAGCGGGCAAGACTCTGGTGAGTGGCACTGATAACCCGCACATCCACGGGTTCTTCCAATGTGCTGCCGACCTTGCGAACTTTTTTTTCCTGTATCACACGCAACAACTTGACCTGCATCTGTAACGGCAAATCAGCCACTTCGTCGAGAAACAGGGTACCGCCGCTGGCAGCCTGAAAAAAACCGTCCCGATCCGCTTCTGCCCCAGTAAACGCGCCCTTTTTGTAACCAAAAAATTCGGATTCCATCAGATTCTCGGGAATCGCACCGCAGTTGACTGCCACGAAGGCCTTGTCGGCACGCATGCCCTGTTCGTGTATGAGGCGTGCGGCAAGCTCCTTACCGCTACCGGATTCACCGGTGATGTATACCGGTGCCTGGGTGCGGGCCAGTTTTTCGATCAGTTCACGCGCCTGCTGCATGGCTGGCGAATTCCCGAGCAGCGCACGTTCCGAAGTTGACAGTGTCGCATGACGCTCGGGCAATCTGAGTGCCGATTTGACCAGCGCACGCAATTGCTCCAGCGTCACCGGTTTATTGATATAGTCGAATGCACCTGCCTTGAGTGCGGCAACCGCATTTTCCGTATTGCCATGCGCCGTAATCACGGCAACCGGAATTTCCGGCCGCTGCTCACCGATATAGCGCACCACTTCCAGGCCTTCACCATCGGGCAGCCGCATATCAGTCAAACATAAACTGAAATCACCCTGCTTGAGCTTTGCAATTGCCTCCTGTACGCACATTGCACGCTCGACATCCAGCCCCATGCGCAGTAACGTCAATTCCAGCAACTCAAGAATATCCGCTTCATCATCTACAATCAGTACGCTTGCCTGCCCAGTCCGTCCCGCATTATCTTTATTCTTAATCACGTCCCCTCCCTGCATCTGATCTTGAAATGCCCGCCTGCCTTGTCTGCAACATAATTCAGGCTGGCGCGATTTGCTTCGCACAGTTCACGCGAAATATACAGACCCAATCCGGTACCCAGGCTGTCTGTCGTAAAAAATGGCTCGAATAGCTTGCTCATGTTTTCCGCTGGAATGCCTGCACCATCATCGGCGATATGCAGGTCTACTCGCGAATTCAATACATCCACCCACACCTCGATGCTACCCGCCTGTTTGCGCGAATATCGCCAGCCATTGCGGCACAGATTCCACAATATCTGATTGAGATGACCGCGATCAAAACAGACCTTCCACCCCTGATCGATACGCAGGCGAATGCTGCCCGGCGGGATATTTTCGGCCAAACTGAATTCTTCTACAAAAGTAGCCAGATAACTGTCCAGAATAATTGTTTCCGGTTGCACACGATCACGCCGGTTAAGCGCCAGCACATCACCGACCAAGCGGTCGATACGCCGGGTATTGTCATGGATAATCTCTAGCAGTCGTATATGCGTTTTGTCTTCACTCGCATCTTCCTGCAAAATTTGCGCAGCATGGCTGATCGAAGACAACGGGTTGCGTATCTCGTGTGCAATATTCGCAGTGAGCCGGCCCAGGGCAGCCAGTTTGATCTGCTGTGCCTGCTGATGCACTCTACTCAGGTCTTCCAGCACCAATACCGCACCCATCACACGTTTGTCACCTACCGCAATAAAACGCGGCTGGCACTCTGCATTACCTGACCCGACCGTCAAAGCAGCAAAGCTTGCCTGCGAGTTCTTGCGCCACTGTTCCAGACAATCCACCAATGCCGGCACCACACTGACCAACGGCTGTCCCACACCTTCCCCAGATGCGCCAGCCAGATCAAGTATGCGCACCGCTTGACGATTAGCCTGACGTATATTGCCCTCGCCGTCGAGCACGATGACGCCGTCCTGCATATCTTCGATCACCAACTGGTTGATCTGCGCCATATTCTCCAGGTCTTCCGCACGTTCGGCCGCCAGTTGCTCGCTGACATGGCTACGTTTGGCCAGCACATGGGCAATCCAGGCTGTGGTAAAAAACGCTACGCCGAGCAGGCCAGCCTGGGAGTAGTCTCCAATCGCCTGATGGTAATCCAGTACTCCGTAGGTATGGGCGACCAGCACGGCAACCGTTGCCAGCGCTGCATGCAACAAGACCAGCCTGCCCCGGCTGATCAGACCGCTGGATACCAGCGATACCATCAGCAACAGGCCCAAGCCGCTGCGCACGCCGCCACTCACGGACATCATCAGAACGATCAGCGTGATATCGGTCAATATTTGAAAACTGACCTGCCACTCGAAACGCGGTTTGCGCAAACTGATGGTAACAATAGCCAGCGCTGCCAAGCCGAGATAGACGATGTTATAGACGAAAAATAAAGCAGGGTTTTCCTGGCCTAGCAGTGGCTGGTCCGTAGACAGCAGACTCACGACAAGAAACACACCGCCGAGCGTCAGCCGGTACAAATTCAGATAATGCAGCGTGCGCCAGTAGCTGTCCGGCTGGACAACAGGAGACAAGGTTACGCTGTCAGCAATCGGCCCCAATGGCTTGCTCGCGTATTGGTTCACTCAGGACTGATGCAGCTGACGATGTTCATTACCGCAAAAAAACTCACCACGTGAAAGCACCGCCTCACTACGCGGCAAATTCACGCCGCAGTGCACACAACGGACCATGTCTTCAGGTGGTTTGTTTTTGGGAGGGGCATCTTTCAGGCTGTTGCTCCGCGCGGAGGATTTGATCATCCAGTAAATCACGCCCCCGATAACCAACAACAACAGTACTTTAGCCAACGTAATCTCCAGAAAATCCAGCACTGCCATGCTGGCTGCATACTTGGCATAGGATAGGGCAGCGTAAATAGCCAGACTGGTCGGGGTGAGAGGATTCGAACCTCCGGCCTCTACGTCCCGAACGTAGCGCTCTACCAGGCTAAGCTACACCCCGAATTGACTTGCGGTGTAAAAACTCAACCGGGCAAATTCAATAATCACGGTTGACAGCAAAGTCGGCCAATTTTAACAGACTCGATTTGTATTGAGAATCCGGCAAGCCGGCAATGGCCGCGCATGCAATCTCGGCTTCACGCACTGCCTGGCGGCGTGTGTAATCAAGCGCACCACTATTATCAATCGCGGCCAAGATGGCTTGAAACTCACCCCGACCACCTTCCATAATAGCGTGGCGTACCAGGCTTGCCTGCTCCGGCGTACCATGCTTCATCAGATACAGCAAAGGCAGGGTAGGCTTGCCTTCAGCCAGGTCATCGCCGATATTCTTGCCTATTTCTGCATGATTGCCCGAATAATCGAGCACGTCATCGATCAGCTGAAAAGCCGTACCCAGATGCATTCCGTAAGCTGCCATGGCATCCTCGGCCGCACGTTCGGCACCACCAATGATCGCACCCAGGCGGGCTGCCGCTTCAAACAGTTTCGCTGTTTTGTAACGGATTACCCGCAAGTAATCGTCTTCGTGGATATCAGCGTCATTGCAGTTCATCAGTTGCAATACTTCACCCTCGGCAATGATATTGGTGGCATCGGATAACACTTCCATGATCCGCATGTTATTCACCGTCACCATCATCTGGAATGCGCGCGAATAGAGAAAATCCCCCACCAGTACGCTGGCTGCGTTGCCAAACAGGGCATTGGCGGTCTCCCGCCCGCGTCGCAACGTCGATTCGTCCACCACATCATCGTGCAGCAAGGTTGCGGTATGGATGAATTCGACCACGGCTGCGAGTTCGTGCTGATGCGTACCCTGATAATCAAACGCGCCGGCTGAGAGCAGCACCAATGCCGGACGCAGACGCTTGCCACCACTATTGATGATATATTCACTGACCTGACTGACCAGTACCACTTCGGAATGCAGGCGGGCGCGGATCACCGCATCCACGCTACGCATATCATCTGCCAAAAACGCTTGAATTGCCTGCATGGTTAAAGAATCGCAAAAAAGAGTTGAATGGTAGGGAGACTCACATAGTTGTGTCAAGGACGGTTTGACCTTTCCTGTTGATTTCTATATAATTCCGCGCTTCCTCTAGTTTAGATGTTTGGAGCTCACCATGTATGCGGTCATAAAAACCGGCGGCAAGCAGTATCGCGTCGTCGCCGGCGAAAAACTTAAAGTAGAACAGATTACCGCGGACGTTGGCAGCGAAATCGTGCTGGATCAGGTGTTTATGGTTGCCGAAGGCGACAACATCAAAGTCGGCGCGCCGTTGGTTGACGGTGCCAAGGTCACTGCGACCATCATTTCGCATGGTCGCGGCGAGAAAATCCGCATTTTCAAGATGCGTCGTCGTAAGCATTACCAAAAGCATCAAGGTCATCGCCAAAATTACACTGAAATCCAGATCAGTGGCATTTCGGCATAAGGAGATAAACCATGGCACACAAAAAAGCAGGCGGTAGTTCCCGTAACGGCCGCGACTCACATTCCAAACGCTTGGGTGTGAAACTCTACGGCGGCCAGGAAGTTTTGGCTGGCAATATCATTGTGCGTCAGCGCGGCACACAGTTCCATGCTGGCGAAAACGTGGGTATGGGCAAAGACCACACCCTGTTTGCAACGACGAATGGCGTAGTTCAATTTGTCATCAAGGGCGCGCTTAAACGCAGGATGGTTAACATCGTCCCAGCGGCATAAGCTTACTTGGCGATACTTTAAGCCCTATCTGCGGATAGGGCTTTTTTACTTTTGGTATGTGTAGATGAAATTCATAGACGAGGCAAAAATTGAAGTTTTCGCCGGCAACGGCGGGAACGGCTCGGCCTCGTTCCGGCGCGAAAAATTCATACCGCGCGGCGGTCCCGACGGTGGCGATGGCGGACGCGGCGGCAGCATCATTGCGGTCGCCGATCGCAACATCAATACCCTGGTGGATTTCCGCTATACGCGCGTCTTTCGTGCCCGCCCCGGTGAAGGCGGACGGGGTGCAGATTGCAATGGCAAGGGCTCCGACGATATTATCCTGCGCATGCCAGTGGGCACCGTGATTACCGACCTGGCCACTGACGAAGTGCTGGTGGATCTGGATCACGATGGTCAGCGTGCCGTCATCGCCAAAGGCGGCAAAGGCGGTCTCGGCAATCTACACTTCAAAACCAGTACCAACCGGGCGCCGCGCCAATTCACTCGCGGCGAACAGGGCGAAGAGCGTGAACTCAAACTGGAGCTGAAAGTATTGGCCGATGTTGGCCTGCTGGGTATGCCCAACGCGGGGAAATCCACCTTTATTCGTGCTGTTTCCGCGGCACGTCCGAAAGTCGCCGATTATCCCTTCACCACGCTGGCGCCCAATCTGGGTGTTGTCCGTGTGGACATCGATAAAAGTTTTGTCATCGCAGACATCCCGGGTCTGATCGAAGGCGCCGCCGATGGCGCCGGACTGGGTCATCGCTTTTTGCGCCACCTTGCACGCACCCGTTTATTGCTGCACCTGGTGGATATTGCTCCCATGGATGCGGTAACCGACCCTGTTTACGAAGCCCGCGCCATTGTGGGCGAACTACGCAAATATGACGAGTCGCTCTACGACAAACCACGTTGGCTGGTACTTAATAAAACCGACATGCTCGATGAAACCGAGCGCGCGGGCAAGATCGCAGATTTCATCCGCGATTATGGTTGGGAAGGTGAAGTGTTCAGCATTTCAGCCCTTACTGGAGACGGTTGCAAGGCCCTCACCTACGCTATCATGGCCCATCTCATTGCCGCCCGCGAAGCTGAAGAAGCGACTGCACATCAGGCCACCGAACCCGCTCCGCAGACTTACGACCCGACATTATGAAACCCGTACTACAATCAGCCCGCCGACTGGTAGTCAAAGTCGGCAGCGCGTTGGTCACCAACGACGGACGCGGGCTTGACCAGGCTGCGTTGGCTAACTGGTCGGCACAAATTTCCCAGCTTATCCAAATGGGTAAAGAGGTCGTGCTGGTGTCGAGTGGTGCAGTCGCAGAAGGCATGCAACGTCTGGGCTGGAAAACACGCCCCGGCACCATTCATGAATTGCAGGCAGCAGCTGCCGTGGGACAAATGGGCTTGGTACAGGCCTATGAAAGCAGCTTTCGCCAGCATACTTTGCATACCGCGCAGATCCTGCTCACCCATGACGATCTGTCCGATCGTACCCGTTATCTGAATGCCCTCTCTACCCTGCGCACCCTGCTGGCACTGAAGGTCATTCCCATCATCAACGAAAACGATACGGTTGCCACTGACGAAATCCGTTTCGGCGACAATGACACCCTTGCCGCCTTGGTAACCAATTTAATAGAAGCCGACGCGCTGGTCATTCTGACTGACCAGGCTGGTCTGTATACCGCAGACCCACGCAACAACCCGGATGCCAAATTAGTTAACAACGCACATGCTGGCGATCCTGAACTGGAAAAAATGGCGGGGGGTGCAGGTACGGCAATCAGCCGGGGGGGCATGCTCACCAAAATCCTGGCCGCCAAACGTGCAGCTCATAGTGGCGCGCACACCATTATCGCCAGCGGGCGTGAGGCGGATGTGTTGGTACGTCTGGCAAACGGCCAGGCAATTGGCACACAACTGATCGCCACCCAGACCCCATTGTCATCAAGAAAAACCTGGCTTGCCGACCACCTTTTGGTACGTGGCAAATTGACTCTGGATGCCGGTGCAACCAAAGCATTAGTCCAGGATGGGAAAAGTCTGCTGCCGATTGGCGTGATTCACGTTGAAGGTGACTTCGCACGTGGCGAAGTCGTGGCCTGCATGTCACCGGAGGGGGAACAAATCGCGCGTGGCCTGGCAAATTACGCTGCCAGCGAAGCACGCAAGATTCTGCACTTGCCCAGCACTCAAATTGAAGCAGTGCTCGGCTACATTGACGAACCTGAGCTTATTCATCGAGACAATCTTGTTCTGCTCAGGAAGCCATCCCAAGATTAATTACCACGCAGGCTGCATTTTTTTGAGCGCTTCTTTGGCGCTATCCACCATCTCGCCTTGCGGACACAGGTATTCATCGGCAAGCGCTCGATGGTAAGAAAGTGCGGAAACGGACGAAATCGCCTGCCATGTGCTATCACGGGCGCGAGACCACGTGCCATCCGAGTGACCAATCGCATAAATTTTACGCTCACGGTTAGCGCAGCGTATTCCCTCGAAGCTTACGTTGGTCGCACCACCTCGCGTCTTGATGACCAACACATAACGCACCACACCATCTTTACCGGGTTCCAGACTGGTTTTGTCCACAAAATAATGATTTCCAACCAGACCACTTACATAAAATTCTTGTAGGTTCACATCTTTCGGATACGCAGGAAGCTGGGCATTTAACTCTTCCCAAGGCTTTTTCTGTTCATCAAAATCCCGATCGAAATTGATCCCCCACGCATGGGCCAGGACAGGTGCAACAAGGATGACGAGGAAGGTAAGTCGTATAAACTGGCGCATGATTTTCCATCGCAAAATGTTGCATGATACACCGCAACAATTACGGATAAGGTGGCAGACGCTTACTGGTAAATTACCTATACACGTGATCACGTGTGAATGGATACGGCAAACTGCCATTGTCACGCGGTTTACCTGCCAGCACCTGAAATAGTGCCATCCAGCCACGTTCAAAAGCATGCGCTGAACCTGCCATGTAAATGCGCCAGATACGATATTTTTGTTCCCCAATCAGGCGTCGCGCTTCGCTGCTACGGGCTTCCAGCCGATGCACCCACTGCCACAGAGTACGTGCATAGTGGGGACGCAGATTTTCCGCATCAAGGCATTCCAACCCACTACGCGCCAGTGACTCTATGACTCGTGAGGCATGTACCAGCTCCCCGCCTGGAAACACATAATCATCGATGAATTCCGAAATTCCGTTACCCAGTCCACTGGTATCCAGACCTGCTGCGGTAATACCATGGTTCATTACCAACCCACCAGGCTTGAGCAGACTGAATATCTTGTCGAAATACGTGTCCAGATTACCGTGCCCCACGTGTTCGAACATCCCTACGCTGGCAATCTTGTCGAACTGTATATCCGTAGGCACATCACGGTAATCCATCAAACGGACTTCCACCCGGCCTTCGAGGCCACGGGACTGGATTTGCTCTTGTACGTAATCATGCTGATTTTGCGAAAGTGTGATGCCGACTGCCCGCACGTCATAATGCTGTGCTGCCCATAGCACCAATCCCCCCCAGCCGCAGCCGATATCAAGCAGGCTTTCACCTGGCATGAGCATCAGTTTTTTGCAGATATGATCAAGCTTGGCTTCTTGGGCGACGTCAAGTGTATCATCAGGATGGCGGAAATAGGCACAGGAATAGACACGTTTTTGATCCAGCCACAGCGCATAAAAATCATTGGAAACGTCGTAGTGGTAACCTATGTTTTTGCGGTCCCGCAAACGCGTATGACGCCACCATTTCCATGCATGACTCCCTTTCTTGTCCTGCGCCAGGCATTCACCTTCGGTGCAGAGCCTTTCACCTAGATCAAGGATATCGTGAATATCCCCTTCCAGGTCAATTTCACCTTCCACGTAACAACGCGCGAATTTTCCCAATGTAGGTTGAGATAAGGAAACGGCAGCCCTGGAAGAATTCAGTGACAACCTGACTCGATCACTCTCGCCGAAACACAAGGTTTCCCCATTCCAGAAACGCACGGATAGTGGCAAAGCTTGGCCACTAAAGCCAGATTTAAAACGGTTGATCATCATGTTATCAAGCACGACATTCTCCTCATCTTCAATCCAACTACCGGTATTCCGGCCTAAATCCTCCAAGACTAACTAATAATCAAATCCTTCATCAAGGAAGCGCGTGTTGCCTCAGGTACGGCCGCAATATGCGTAGTATAGGCAGGATGATCGACGCCCATCGCCAATGCGGCTCCTGTCGTGAGCGCGGCTACCATCTCGGCTTGTAAATCAAAACGCAAGAAATGCACCGATGAAGTTTTTTCCTCGTTCTCTCGCTCCATATCCTCATCGGCAATGGCATAAACGCGAGACTGGCCTGCCACCTGAATATACACTTTATCTTCCACCCCTTTGAGTTTGGCGAGCATCACCCGGCGCTCATCCACATCGGGATATTCGATAAGCATTGTCGCTTTCCAGTTCTGGCCGTCCGGTACCAGAAGTGTATAGGCATTGAGCTCATCCTGAATACCTTCTTCAAGAAAGGTTTTTTCAACACGCAACATTTCCTGAATCTGGTAACGCAGAGTAATTTCATCTTCGAACATCAATGCCACGTGGTCACCAAGCTGCACCCGGCGATTTTTTTTATGTTCAATGGTTTGCGCACGTATTGCAGGACGCGCTTTGGCGTAAGCCTCCAGGGTCATCAAACTGTCTCGAGTAATCTGTCCCATTTATTTTTCCTCTTGTCCATGCTGGCCGACGATCGGACCCTTTTTAAATAAATACTTGCGTAACTGCTGATCGAGAACGGGGTCTTGCCGACGTATCCATTCCAGCACCATCGCCGCGTGTTCTTTTTCTTCGTCCCGATTATGCTCGAGGATGCTTTTGAGTTCTGTGTCCGTGCACACATTAACGCGCTGGTTATACCAATCCACTGCCTCGAATTCTTCCATCAAGGAGACGATGGCACGGTGCATATCCTGGGTTTTGTCCGAAAGTCTGTCTATTGGCTCGTGATATCCTTCGTTGCTCATGTGGTTTTTCCTTATAGTCCGTAAGCAATGCGCATTAAAGTGATGGGATGCATCTTCTCCGCGCGGCTTTCCCCCATGCCGTGCTGAATATGACTGGCTGCAATGGCGCAGTCCGAACTGATATAGTCTGGATCGGCAGCCGCCATTTGCTTGAATACCGGGCGTCCGATTTTCACAGCATTCGGGTAATACTCCGTTTTCACTCCCCACGTACCGTCATGGCCAGAGCAACGTTCCACCATGGTCACTTCAGCGCCAGCCAGTTTCAGACTGTCGCGGGTCTTGTTACCGATATTCTGTACACGTTGGTGACAAGGCACATGGTAGGCCACCTTGCCCAGGGGCTTACTGAAGTCCGTCTTCAGCAAGCCATCCGCCTGACGCGCCATCAGATACTCGAACGGGTCCCACATGGCCGCTTTCACTGCCTGCACATCGGCGTCATCCGGAAACATCAAGGGCAGTTCCTGTTTATACATCAGCGTGCATGACGGGACAGCGGTGAGAATGGCATAGCCTTCGCGTGCCAGCTTTGCCAGATGCGGAATATTCGCTTTTTTGTGTTTTTCAACGGTTTCCAGATCACCCAGCTCCAGTTTCGGCATCCCGCAACACGATTCTTTTTCTACCAGCACACTAGGGATTTCATTGTGTGCCAGTATTTTCAACAAATCATGGCCGATACCTGGTTCGTTATAGTTCACATAACAGGTTGCGTAAATCGCCGCTTTGCCGGGCGTCTGGGCGCCATCTCGGCTGGCAAAGCTATTGTCGGGACGTGCGGTGCTGCGAAATTTTGCACTGTCATATTTGGGCAAGACCTGATCTTTGTGGATGCCCAATTGGGTATCCATCAGTTTGCGTGCGGCCGTGTTATTCATCGCAGCATTGACAACCTGCACCACCACCGGGATGGAAGCCAGCTTTCCCATGGCATCCGTGCTGGAGAGCAGTTTGTCTCGAAATTTTGTATCGCCTTGTTTGAACTTGACCGCCTTGGCACGCAACATGGTATGCGGGAAATCCAGGTTCCATGGATGCGGCGGCACATACGGACATTTGGTCATGTAACACAGGTCACACAGGTAGCATTGATCCACCACCTTCCAGTAATCCTGTTTGTTTACTCCATCCACTTCCAATGTAGAAGACTCATCCACCAAATCGAATAATGTCGGAAAAGCTGTACACAGTGACACGCAGCGGCGGCAGCCATGACATAAATCGAAGACGCGTTCCATTTCATGGAACAGTGCAGCTTCGTTATAGAACTCGGGATTTTTCCAATCCAGCGGATGTCGGGTAGGAGCCTGTAGATTACCTTCGCGCACGGTCATTTTTGTTCTCTGATTACATAAAGGGGATAAGCCTGCGAGTTGCGATACACGTTCATCCATCACAACCCACAGGGTAGTTGCGCTAATCGCAGCCGCAATGATCAGACTTTAGTCAACCAATGCGTCCAGTGCTTTCTGGAAACGACCAGCATGGGAACGCTCAGCCTTGGCGAGGGTTTCAAACCAGTCGGCGATTTCATCAAAACCTTCTTCGCGCGCAGTTTTTGCCATGCCTGGGTACATATCCGTGTATTCGTGAGTTTCACCAGCGACAGATGCTTTCAGGTTGTCACGGCTAGCGCCGATCGGCAGGCCGGTAGCGGGGTCACCGCATGCTTCCAGGTACTCCAGATGACCGTGCGCGTGCCCTGTTTCGCCCTCTGCAGTTGAGCGAAACACAGCAGCCACGTCGTTTTGGCCTTCCACGTCTGCTTTTGCTGCGAAATACAAGTAACGACGGTTGGCTTGAGATTCACCGGCAAACGCTTCCTTCAGACTTGTTTCAGTTTTTGAACCTTTGAGTTGCATGGTAATTCTCCTCATGTAACGGACAGATAACGCGAAACGATACAATATACAAGCACCTAACAGATTAGACTAAATCTAAACTGTAAACAGAATATAGATCACAATGGACCGCGATGTCAATGTCAAAATCATGAAATTTGATTTCCTGTGTCTACTCCCTCATATACAGTCATAATTCCGTATTGCCAAGGAAATGACCATGACTGATAAATTCATACTGGATGAACAAACTTTGCGTGAAAAGCTCACTCCCGAGCAGTACCACATCTGCCGAGAGCACGGTACAGAGCGGGCCTTCACCGGAAAATACTGGAATCTCAAAGATCCCGGTATTTACCGTTGTGCGTGTTGTGGCAAGGCTTTATTCGACGCGAATACAAAATTCGACTCAGGCACAGGCTGGCCGAGTTTCTGGCAACCACACGTGCCTACTGCCGTAGAAAGCAGTCAGGATCACAGCTTGCTGATGGCACGCACCGAAGTGCACTGTCGCCATTGTGGCAGCCATCTGGGACACGTATTTGAAGATGGCCCGCAGCCAACCGGATTGCGTTATTGTATTAATTCAGCTTCGCTGGATTTCGAACCCAAGAAGTGACGATGATTACAGCAAACTATGCGACCATAATCAAAATAACCAGTCGGGGACAACCTTGTTTAACGCAATTATTACTCACATCCAGCAAGAAACCCCGAGCGTCAAATCGTTCCGTCTTGGTGTAGACAAGCCGCCTTTTCACTTTTTCGCTGGTCAATGGATAGACCTGTACGTCGAAATCGAAGGCATCAGCCAGGTCGGCGGCTATTCAATGACTTCGTCACCCGTTCGCACCCACAGCCTCGAACTCGCCATCAAATCGAGTGCGCGCCATCCCGTCACACGCTGGTTGCACGAACAGGCTGAAGTCGGTGATAGCGTTCGTATTTCCGGAGGTCAGGGCGTGTTTCTGTACCAGCCGGAAATGAGTGAGCGCGTGGTACTGGTAGGGGCCGGGGTGGGCGTCACGCCGCTTATCAGTATATTTCGCTATATTGCTGACGCCGTACCTGACACCCAGGCCACACTGGTATATAGCATCCCGAGTCCGGACGAATTCCTGTTTCGTAGCGAAATTGAAGAAATCACCCGGCATCACAGCAATCTGCGCAGCCTGGTCACCGTTACACAGCCTGACAGTTCATGGCGGGGACGCACTGGTCGCACCGATGCCGAGTTACTCAAAAGCGCCGGTATGAGTGACGATACGCTTTACTATTTATGCGGCCCCCCTGGCATGGTTGAGGATGTAAGTGGTGTACTGGAAGGTCTTGCCGTACCGGCGAGCCGTATCATTTTTGAAAAGTGGTGGTAGCGCGTACTATATTGATTCAATAGATGGCATTGCAGCACAAGTTTTGTACTGACAACTGCCCGAGGAGATCATCATGAAAATAGTTCAAGCCTTATGTCGCGTATGCGTACCTCTGCTATTTCTGCCATTTTCTGCAGTCGACGCAGCGGAAAATCCAGTGCGAGATTACCCTGCAGACAAGATTGCAGCTCACACCCATGTCATCCACGGACCGCTGGGGGAACCGTCCCCGGCCAACCAGGGTTTCATGAACAATCCCGGTTTTGTGATCACTGATATTGGCGTGGTTGTGATCGATCCGGGCTCCAGCCTGGAAACGGGGCGCATGGTATTGCGTCAGATACGTAAGCTCACCGGCAAACCGGTTACACATGTACTTAACACCCATATCCATGGCGATCACTGGCTGGGTAATCAAGCCGTTCTTGAGGCTTATCCCCAAGCCCAATTCATGGCGCATCCGGAAATGATCCGCAAAGCCCAGGCCGGGGAGGCCGAAGTATGGATAGGCTTGATGGATCGCCTCACCCAGGGTTACAGCAAGGGCACGCGCGCGGTGATCCCCGTTGTTCCTTTGACAGAAAATCAGCGTTTCACCACTGGCGGCCTGACATTCAATATTCTGGCCCCGGAAAACGCGCATAGCAAAACGGATATCATGGTTGAAGTGGAACAGGATGCCGTGGTGTTCACCGGCGACAATGTGCTGAATGCGCGCATTGCCCGTCTGGATGATGGTACTTTTAAAGGCAGTATTGCTGCCTGTGATCGTGCCTTGGCAGTCAAAGCCAGACATTATGTGCCTGGCCATGGTAAAACTTCAGATGCCAAAATGGTAAAAAGCTATCGCGATTACATGATTGCGCTTACTGCCGAAGTAAAACGCCAGTACGATACCGGAAAAAGTGACTACGAGATGAAAGACGCCGTGGCTGCCAAACTCGGCGCATACAAAAACTGGTCAGGATTCAACGAGCAGTTGGGCAAACATATCAGCCTGGCAGTGCTCGAAATCGAAGCTTTATAGGCAATTATCGCTTTACACTTTAAAGTACATCCTCTGTTTATTCCTCTCAGGAAACTGACAAGCTTCACCAACCCCACTGGGTAGTACCTCCTTACCCCCGAGCATCAGCGCGGGGGTAATCGTTATATCTGCTGGCCCTTCCCCCCAGAACTCGTCGCGTAGCTTTTCACATTCTCTACACAACGTCGATGTAATCGCCGTTATCTTTACGCCTCTCCGAAACATTTATTGCAATTGATAACCATTACTAATTATAATGAGAACAGTTATCATTAGTTTTAACAAATTACAATCCTGAGCATAAGGAACCACCATGCATACCATACAAAACATGCTTGATCTCTCTTCGAAGGCAATAACTCTTGCCATTCTCACACTCACTGCTGCTCTGATTTCTGTGCAAACAGCAGTGGCAGCAGATAGCACATACTCCATGGTGATTCAGGATCATCGCTTTCAACCAGCAGAACTGGTCGTGCCAGCAGGACAAAAAATCAAGCTTATGGTCGAAAATCGCGACAGCACGCCAGAAGAATTTGAAAGCTACGACCTCAACCGCGAAAAAATAATCGCTGGTAAATCCACTACAACGATTTACGTAGGCCCTCTCAAATCGGGCCGTTACCGCTTTTTCGGTGAGTTCAATCCAAAAACTGCCCAAGGCGTGATTATCGCCAAGTGACCAAGGAAGACCAAAATGTTTGCAACCGCCATTATCGTTTTTCGTGAAGTGCTTGAGGCGGCAATTCTTATTGGCATTATTGCAGCAGCAACGCGCTCGATAGCGGGCCGCAACCGCTGGCTAGGCGCCGGTATTGTGGCAGGTTTGGCGGGGTCCGCGCTGGTCGCAGCATCCACAGATGTAATCGCTGGCATGGTCAACGGCATCGGACAAGAACTGTTCAATGCATCAGTATTGAGTATTGCCGTTCTGATGCTCGCCTGGCACAACATATGGATGTCGTCGCACGGCGCGGCATTGGCCGCAGAAGCGAAAAATGTGGGCAAGTCTATTCGCGATGGCCAGCAGGAACTCTCGGTTTTGCTCGTGGTAGTCGGATTGGCTGTATTACGTGAGGGATCTGAAACCGTACTATTCCTGTATGGCATCTCGACGTCCCAAAACGCAGGTGCATCCACCCTGTTACTGGGCGGTTTGGCTGGGGGCCTGGCGGGAATCACCGTCGGCTATGCCCTATATGCCGGCCTGCTACGTATACCGATGCGCTGGTTTTTTACCGCAACGGGCATGCTGGTACTGCTCTTGGCTGCCGGCATGGCTTCCCAAGCAGCGCATTTCCTGATCCAGGCCGATTTGTTGCCCAGCCTTGCCGCGCCAATCTGGGACACGTCCGCCTTACTGCCCATGAATACCATACCGGGCATGTTGCTCCATAGCCTGATCGGTTACGACCCAAGACCCGCAGGTATGCAATTGATTTTTTATGTTTTTACCCTTGTTTCTATTGCCATGGGCATGAAATGGGCCTCGTACCAGCTTCAATCTACAAAAAGGAATCGGTAAATGAAACACCGCAGTCTGGCACTCTTTCTCTGCACCTTAATTTCAGCATCCGCCTTCGCCGGACCGGCTGATTATGTTTATACCCCTATGGTTGAGCATGGTGAAAAGGAAATTGACTTCAAATTCGGTACCGCCAAGCTACCATCCGGGGACACGACTACGGTAGGCTCTCTTGGTTTCGGCTATGGCGCCACACCGTACTGGTTTACCGAGGTGTATTTGAAAACCGAACAGTCAGGTGCGAACCCAAGATTAAATATTCTGGAATGGGAAAATAAATTCCAGTTAACTGAAACCGGGAAATATCCAATTGATGTCGGCTTGATAACCGAACTTGAATACCCGCTAAACCTTCATGGGGAACCATCCGAATTCAAGATAGGTCCTCTGTTTCAGACGCAAATCGACAAACTGCAACTCAATGGCAATCTGCTACTGGAGAGTAAATTTGGCGGCAGCAATGCCGCCACTACCACGGTATTCCAGTATCAATGGCAGGCTAAATATCGCTGGAAACAGCAACTCGAGTTCGGCCTGCAGGGATTTGGAGAAATGGGCGTATGGAATAAATGGTCACCTTCCAGTGAACAGGAGCATAAACTCGGTCCTGCCATCTTCGGCAAAATTCCGTTGCGACAAGGCGTACGTGAAGCGATCAAATACAACGCCGCATGGCTGATCGGCACAACGCAAGCGACACCCCACAATACCTTCAGAATGCAGGTGGAATACGAATTCTGATTTCCGATGCCGCCGTGTTGTCTCTGGCCGATCCAGCAAGTGATAACGCGGCACAAGGTGTTGACGAGTTACGCGGGGCAGCGCCTAAACCATCCACATGTTTTCCAGCCGGACATTCTCCACCACACTGCCTAGCATCAGGACCATGCCACCGCGACGGTTATCTCCGGTATCACTGAATTCAAAGCGGTAGAAACGACGCAGACCCACCTGGCCATTGTGATTGCGGGCCAGGCGTATTGAGGCCATTGCCACGGTATCATCAAGCAGTTGCACCGCATCCGTGTCACATGCACGCTTCGCAGCAGCGATGGCAATTTCACGGGTTTTCAGGCTGTCCAGCCAAAACCAGGCAAGTGCACCCAGCACGGCCACAACAACCAACTCGATCATGTCAGGCAGGCTATTATCGAGTCGAGTTCACAGGAGGCCGGAATAGCGCGGCAACCTGTTTGCGCGCGTTTCCTGAGGATTCTTTGGCACGCACGCTAGGTGGCGTATCCGGCACCTCGATGTCTACACGCTCGCGTCGCACTGGCGGTGAGCCTGCCAGTGGCTCACGTAGCGGCGCCGCAGGGCGTTCGCTACGTGCGCGCTGCGGACGTGCCGAACGCGTTGACGATTCAGGCATGGCGCCCAACTCAGGTTCGAAACCGGGGATGATTTCGGAGGTAATTTTGGTGTTAAGCAGTCGTTCTATATCCGCCAGATAACGCAATTCGTCTTCAGACACCAGCGACAAAGCAGCGCCGCTGGCGCCAGCACGGCCGGTACGGCCAATGCGATGCACATAGTCCTCTGCGGCGTGCGGAAGATCGTAATTCACTACACACGGCAGCTGGTCAATATCCAGACCGCGTGCCGCCACATCCGTTGCTACCAGCACCTGTATCGTGCCCTGCTTGAATTGATCCAGCGCCTCTACCCGTGCCTGCTGCGTTTTGTCGCCATGGATGGCATTAGCCGGAATACCATCACGGCACAAATGCTGCGCCAAGCGGTTGGCACCAATCTTGGTGCCGCAAAATACCAGCACCTGGCGCAGTTCACGGGTTTTGATCAGGTGCGCCAACAGCGCATGCTTGCGCTCCTTGTGCACGGGCAACACGCTTTGCGTCACCGTTTCGGCCGCGGTATTGCGTCCCGCCACCTCGATCAGCTGCGGGTTATTCATCATGCTGTCGGCAAGCTTCTTGATCTCACCGGAGAAGGTAGCTGAGAACATCATGTTTTGTCGTGCAGCCGGCAGCAACGCGATGATGCGGCGCAAATCGGGCATGAAGCCCATATCCAGCATACGGTCAGCTTCGTCGAGAACCAGCATTTGCACTTGTGAAAGATTGAGGGTTTTGTTTTGCACGTGATCAAGCAGGCGACCAGGTGTGGCAACCAGAATATCCACGCCGCTGCGCAATGCATCAATCTGCGGATTAATGTTCACGCCACCGTATACCACGCTGATACGCACTGGCAGATATTTTCCGTAACGATGAACACTCTCTTCCACCTGCATCGCCAATTCACGTGTCGGCGTGAGGATCAGCGCGCGGATGGGATGGCGTGCGGGCGATGGGCTGGAACTGGCATAAGGCGCGAGGCGACTCAACAACGGCAGGGTAAATCCGGCAGTCTTTCCGGTGCCTGTCTGCGCGCCTGCCATCACATCGCAACCAGTCAGTGCCACGGGTATCACTTGCGCCTGTACTGGAGTAGGTTCGGTATAACCGCACTCTTCTACAGCGCGGAGTATCTCTGGCACCAGGCCGAGATCGGAAAAAGCCATGCGTATTGCTCCTGATAAATCAAGCGCTTATTGTACAGCATACGCATGCTATCTGTCAGTTCGGTACCGGATCGGCACGCCCGATTGCAAACAAGGCGACCATGCCGGCCAACGCAAACCCGGCACCCACAGCGCATACCGCAAGCCATCCATCATGCTGCCAGGCGTATCCACCCAGCGCGGAACCTGCCGCCCCACCCAGAAAATAGGTCACCATATAGATGGCATTGAGGCGATTGCGCAAATCCGGGTGAAGCGCATAAATACGTGTCTGGTTGGACAGATGACTGGCCTGTACACCGGCATCCAGCAGCACCACGCCGAGCGCCAGTCCAAGCAAAGTAGCGCCGGTCAATCCCATCAGCAGGAACGCCAGCAATATCAACAGCAAAGCCCCGCCATTCAAGATGGGCGCCGCTACACGGTCAGCCAGACGCCCGGCCAATGGTGCAACCAGGGCGCCCGTCACGCCGATCAGACCAAACATTCCGGCCACCTCGCTACCATAGTCGGGGGACAGCTGATGCAAATGAAACGCCAAGGTTGTCCAGAATACGCTGAACGTAGCAAACCCACACCCGCCCACCAGCGCATGACGGCGCAACACTGGCTCACACCGCACTAAATGAATCAGTGAAGCCAGCAATGCCATATAGGGAATCGGCCGACTCGGCGGCAAACGCGGTAGCGTGCGTTGCAGCAATACGGCTAGCATCAGCATCACCCCAATCGCCAGCAGATATATATCGCGCCAGTTGCCTGTATAAGCCCCGATCCACCCACTCAGGGTACGCGATAGCAGGATGCCAACCAGCAGTCCGCTCATCACAATGCCGACTATCCGGCCACGCTGATCGGGTGCTGCCAGATGTGCTGCAAAGGGTACCGCCAGTTGCGGAACCACACTCACCGCCCCCAGCAGGAAACTGGCCAAGGTAAGCCAACCCAGCGTAGGCGCGAACGCGACGCCAAACAGCATCAACACTGCACACAACGTCGTTACCACAATCAGGCGGCGGCGTTCCATGCTGTCACCCAGCGGAACCAGCAGCAGCAAACCTGCCGCATAGCCAAGCTGGGTGGCTGTCGGCACCACGCTCACCGCTGCCGGCTGGACTTTAAACTCGGTCGCAATTTCGACCAGCAGGGGCTGGCTGTAATATAGATTGGCCACGGTGGCACCGGCCGCTACAGCTAGCAACCCAACTAGTCGCGGGGAAATCGGCGGTGAAGTTTGCATACCTCTAGCGAATCACGCCGTACGCAACTCGCGCCAGTCAAAACCGTCGTCCTGGCTCGCATGACTGAACCAGTCCGGTGTGCAACTCAACACGCCGGCGAGTGCCTGCAATGCCAACTGGGGTGTATTGTTGTGTTTGGAGAGATGGGCCGCCACCAGATGTTGCAGCCGCGTGTTATCCAGTTTGGACAGCAGCACCGCGGCCGCCTGGTTGTCCAGATGGCCAAAGCGTCCAGCGATACGGCGTTTCAGGCCCAGCGGATAGGTACTATTATCGAGCAGATCACGGTCGTGATTACACTCCAGTACCAGCGCATCGCAACCCGATAACATGGCTTCAATATGCGCAGTCGAGGCACCCACATCGGTAAGCACGCCCAGCCGGTATGCGCCATCGCCAAACACGAACTGCACCGGTTCCCGTGCATCGTGTGGAACCGGAAAAGGATGAATTTCGATATCGCCGATGGCGAAAGCCGTATGACTATCGAGTTCATTAATCTCGGGTAATTGTGTGCACTGGTTGCGAAACACAGTCAGCGTGCCGCGTGTCATCCACACCGGGATGCCGTATTTACGGGAAAATCGCGCTGCACCACCGATGTGATCGCTGTGCTCATGGGTAATGACAATGGCATCAACGTCTTCAGGCAGAAGCGCCTTGGCCGCCAAGCGACGTACCGTATCGCGCAGACCAAAACCACAGTCGAGCATGATACGCGTACGCCCCGCCTCGACAACCAGGGCGTTACCCTCGCTGCCACTGCCGAGTGACGCAAAACGCATTACTTGAGCTGTTCGAGCAACAGCTTGAATATCTTGTTCGCTGTTTCCGCTTTTGCCTGCGTGCCCTGAGCGGTCAATACGCGTACATCGGAACCATTGGCCGCCTGATTTTCAGAAACTTCAATCTGATAGCGATCACCATGTGCAGCGGTTTTCTTTGAGCTACGCCAAAACGCCAGTTTACTGAGGAAACCGGTGCTTTGTTTAGTTTCAACATCGTCCTGAGGATCGATATAACGCACGTAGTAAATTCCCTTGGCGCGGTTACGATCTTCCACCGTGAAATTGATACGATCCAGCGCCAGCCCCACGCGTCGCCAAGCGCGATCAAATGGATCGGTAAGCGCCAGCATCGGAGAACCGTCTCCGGCCTTGGCGAGTTTGGCACGATCTGGCTGATTCTGCTCGGCCAGCATCGCCTTGGCCTGCGCTTTCGCTACACCAAAGCGCTCCATCAGACGACTTAACATTTCAGCTTCAAGTCCCGGATCAGCAGGGCGCGGCTGCCAGACCGTGCTTTTATCCTCGAAGCTATTGCCGGTATACACTTCAACCATGCCGCGATGGCTGATATAAATTTCGGTTCCGCCCGGTGGATTGGTGGTTCGTTCAAGACGGGTACGGAATTTATCGCGTTCCGGTGTAGAGTAAAGATTATCCACCACCTTGCCTAACAAATTGCGGATCATGTCCTGGGGAATTTTGGCTCGATTCTCTGCCCAGTCGGTTTCCATGATGCCGGCTTGTGGATCCTCGACATTGATCACAAAGCCATTTTCCTGCCAGAAATCCTTGACGATCGGCCAGACCTTTTCAGGCGGCATATTGACAACCAACCAACGCTCGCTCCCTGCACGTTCGATGCGCACGTTACTTTCGGTTGGTAAAATATCGCTTTTCCCGCTACCCGCATTTTCGCTACGTTCCGCGTGGTAGGCAGAATATGTGGCACTACCGCGCGGATTCAGATCCGGCACCTGGTAGCGACTATCAGCAGTGGGCGCAGTCAGGTCGGGCGGCACTTCCAGCGTAGGGACAGTACTCGCAGATTTGTAATCGATCTTCTTGGATTTCAGTATATCCATGCTGCCACAACCGGTAACGCTCAATGTCACCATCGCGCTCACCAGCGTCATCCACAATTTGCTACGTTTCATGGTTACCAATCCTTAAAATACTATTACATGGCATTGGCCTGGCGCATGGCCCGGCGCAATGTATCGTGGTGCTCTGCAGACAACGGTGTCATCGGCAAACGTATTCCGGCACCAATCAGCCCCATCTCGGCCAATGCCCATTTAACCGGGATCGGGTTGGCCTCGACAAACAACTTCTGGTGCAGTCCGAACAACTTCTGATTGAGTTCGCGCGCGCGCGGCAGTTCCCCGTTGAAGGCTGCGACGCACATTTCATGCATGGCACGAGGCGCGATATTGGCTGTGACAGAAATCACACCATGCCCGCCCATCAACATGAAAGCCAGTCCCGTCGCATCATCGCCGGTATACAAAGCGAAATCCGCCGGAGCGCGCAAGATAAGATCTGTAGCGCGCTCAATACTGCCGGTTGCATCCTTGATGCCGACAATACCGGGCACCTCGGCCAAGCGCAACGTCGTGTCGTTACTGATATCGCTGACCGTACGTCCCGGTACATTGTAGAGTATCAGCGGCAAATCCTCAGCTTCGGCAATCGACCTGAAATGTCGATACAAACCCTCTTGCGTCGGTTTGTTGTAATACGGTGCTACTGACAACGCATAATCGGCACCAGCTGATTTGGCGCATTGCGTCAATTCGATGGCTTCCGACGTTGAATTTGCCCCGGTGCCTGCGATCACTGCCATACGTCCGGCAGTTTGTTCAACCACCGCTCGAATCAGCGCGCAATGCTCCTCATAGCTCACCGTGGGCGATTCGCCTGTGGTGCCGACCACAACGATTCCGTCAGTGCCCTGTGCAGCATGCCAATCCACCAGCGCGCGCAAGCGCACAAGATCAAGGCTGCCATCGTCCTGCATGGGTGTCACAATGGCGACCAAACTGCCTTTTAACATGCCGTCATCCGCTTGAATTTAAATCCGGCCAGTTTACCCGATAACCTTGCCCCCGGAAACCAGCTTGAGAAGCGCGCACCATTCACGATCGCCGCGGCTAAAATAGCCAGAAAAGGGAGGCGCATGATTGATAAACCACTTAAATTTCTGCTGGTAGATGATTTTTCCAGCATGCGTCGTATGCTGCGCCACCTGTTGAAAGAGGTCGCCCACATCCACTGCGAAGAAGCCAGAGATGGCGTGGCAGCGCTGGAAAAATTGCGTGCCAGGCATTTCGATGTAGTCATTACCGACTGGAGCATGCCCAATATGACCGGGATCGAATTGTTGCGTGAGATTCGTCGGGATCCGGCATTACAAAATCTGCCGGTATTACTGATCACCGCCGAAGCACTCCCTGAGAACGTCGCTGAAGCACACAATGCCGGCGCCAATGGCTATATGCAAACCCTTTACTAGCGATGCGCTTTGCGCTGCCTTGACACGGATACTGACTGGAGTCTAGGCCAGTTCCGGCGTCATCACTGCCCGCACCATGGTTTGTTGCGTGGCTTGCCGAACACGATTGGTAAGCCACCACAAGCCGCCTTTCTTGATCGAAAAATCCGATTCAGCACCACACAGCAACAAGGCCGCCGTCTGTCCCAAGCTGGGCTGGTGACCGACTATAACCACACATCCGCCCGTATCTGGCCAGCCGGCTGCAAGAACGACATTCATGGCATCGGCCCCCGGGGCAATCTTTTTGATTGTTTCGAAAGGACGCCCCAATGCTTTGGCGGTCTGCTGCGCACGTTGTGCCGGACTGACCAGGATCACCGCGTTTTTTGGTAAACGTGCATTCAACCATGCTGCGACGTGTGCAGCCTGCTTGTGACCTTTGCTAGTGAGTTCACGTCCCATGTCAGGCGAGCCATCTACCGCATCGGCATGACGCCACAGAATCAAATCCATGTCTGCTTCCATAAAATCGTCCATGCTAGCGCTCCATTGTTACGGGATTAAAACCGGCATTCCCTTATATTCTTAAATCAGGATTCTAAAATACGAACAGATCGATATACACCAGACTGGTTTGAGTTCAAGTCCTGCTGTCATTGTTTTGTCACATAAAAGTCATATAAACAAACTACAGGGCATTTTGCCGACCATTTATAACGATATTAAGCTTACTTTGATACCATGCTGACATGACCACAACCAATCCTGAAAATTTTCTCAATCGTGAGCTCAGTCTATTGGCTTTCAATGAACGCGTGCTGTCTCAAGCTGAAGATGCCAGTGTACCGCTTCTGGAACGGCTGAAATTCATCTGCATCGTCAGCAGCAATCTGGATGAATTTTTCGAAGTCCGTGTGGCCGAATTGAAAGAGCACATTGCGCTGAATTCTTCTGCAGTAAGCTCGGATGGACTAAGCGCCGGACAGACTTTTCGCGATGCCGTTCCCCGTGCGCATACCCTGGTGGAAAGACAGTATGAAGCTTTGAATCAATCCATCCTGCCGCAACTGGCCGATCAGGGGATTCGATTTTTGCGACGTACTCACTGGAACGAAGAACAGACTGCCTGGATCCGCGCCTACTTTTTCCGTGAACTGATGCCGGTGCTGACGCCGATCGGACTGGACCCGGCGCATCCGTTTCCGCGCGTGCTCAATAAAAGCTTGAATTTTGCAGTGGAATTATCCGGACGCGATGCTTTCGGCCGCAATTCCGGCGCTGCTGTGGTACAGGCACCGCGTTCATTACCACGCGTGATCCGCATGCCGGAAGAAATTGCCGGGTGCGAATATGGTTTTGTGTTTTTGTCATCCATCCTGCATGCGCACGTCAATGAATTATTCGCCGGCATGACGGTGCAAGGCTGTTACCAGTTCCGCGTAACGCGCAATTCCGATCTGTTCGTCGATGAAGAGGAAACCAAAAACCTGCGCGAGGCATTACAGGGAGAACTGCCACATCGGCATTACGGCAATGCAGTCAGGCTCGAAGTAGCCGATAACTGCTCCCCGGAAATGGCAGATTTTCTGCTCGCACAATTCAATCTTCAGCGTGAAGATTTTTATCAGGTAAGTGGCTTGGTCAATCTGGTGCGGCTAATGCAAATACCCGATCAGGTAGACCGGCCCGACCTGAAATTCCCGTCTTTTATTCCCGGTTTACCCAATCCCTTGACCAAACCCGGAGACATATTCAGTATCGTTCGGCGCGGCGATATTCTGCTGCACCACCCGTTCCAGTCATTCCAGCCGGTCATTGATTTTATTCGTCAGGCTGCCGACGATCCCCAGGTGCTGGCTATCCGCCAAACAGTATATCGCACCGGCACCGATTCAATGCTGATGCAGGCGTTAATAGCAGCGGCATTGAGCGGCAAGGAGGTAACCGTGGTCGTCGAGCTGATGGCACGCTTTGATGAGGAAGCCAACATCAACTGGGCCGCCAAACTGGAGGAAGCAGGCGCCCATGTCGTGTATGGCGTGGTAGCCCACAAGACACATGCCAAGATGGCACTTGTAGTACGCCGCGAGGAGGGTAAATTGCGTCGCTACGCGCATCTCGGCACCGGCAACTACCATGCCCGCACCGCGCGCCTGTATACGGATTTTGGCCTGCTGACCTGTAACGAAGCGATCTGCGCCGATGTGAATGAGATCTTCACCCAACTCACCGGACTAGGTAAGGCGTCACGCCTCAAACACTTGTGGCAATCTCCATTTACGCTGCATAGTCAGGTCATCGCAGCCATCAAGCGTGAAACCGAACACGCGCGCAATGGGCTGCCAGCTGCCATTATTGCTAAAATGAATGCGCTGCTTGAACCGGAAGTCATCCGTACGCTCTATGAAGCCTCGCAAGCGGGCGTAAAAATAGATCTGATCGTGCGTGGCGTATGCGCATTGAAACCGGGTATTGCCGGCCTTTCCGAAAATATTCGGGTGCGTTCCATTATTGGCAGATTTCTCGAGCACACGCGGATTTTTTATTTCCGCGACAACGGTATAGACCACGTTTATCTATCCAGCGCAGACTGGATGGACCGTAATTTCTTCCGCCGCATAGAAGCGTGCTTTCCGATACTTGAACCGCGCCTGAAAAAACGCGTCATCGCTGAAGGTCTGAAACCTTACCTCAGGGATAACCAGCAAGCGTGGGAGATGGACCATCAAGGCACCTATCGCCACCGTGTCCGACGCCGGGCGCAACCGTTTAGCGCGCAACAGGCACTTCTGGATCTGCTGGCAAAACCCATTGCTTGACCCGTTTCAGTGGGGATATATTAACTTTATTCCGACTGCCTTCAGGTCAGACTGCTCTTCTTCCAGAGCGGTCGCCGTCAAGGGGTTATCAGCCAACCATTCCTCCGACAACGCGAGCCGCCAATTTGAACCCTGACATGTCAGGCTCAACTCTGGCAATACCACATCCGCACGACTGCGATAGAACAGTACAGCCAAGCGCAGTGCCAGTATTGCAAGGCGGGTGACGCGCTCGACCGGCTCTTCACTATCGGACTGAAATTCAGATAGCTTGGTCAATCCACCGCGCTGAGCGCGTACCAAATGCCCCAGCAGCATCTGATCCATACGGGAAAAACCCGGCATGTCGGCATTCGCCAAAATGTACGCGCCGTGTTTATGGTAACCGGAGTGGGCGATCGAAATGCCGATTTCGTGCAACTGTGCCGCCCACTGCAAAAAAACGCGAACGCCGGTGGTGTCCGCTGGTGCATCCGCCTGCATCTGATCAAACAACCGGCCAGCCAATACAGCCACGCGTTCAGCTTGAGGTGTATCTACATGGTATCGGCTCATAAATTGTTCCACGGTAGCGACTCGCATGTCACGATGATGGAAACGCCCCATCAAATCATACAGAACGCCCTCGCGTAGCGCACCGTCGGCGGCGATCATGTGTTCAATGCCAAATTCTGCAAACACACCGCTCATGATGGCGAAGCCGCCGGCAATTACCGGTTTTCGATCTGATTTCAAACCCGGCAAGTCAAGCTTGTCGAGACTGCCGGCGCGAATCAGCTGGGTGCGCAACTCCGCCAGTCCTGCCGCGGTGATGCCTGATTCGGCCCAACCATTCTGCACCAGCACATCGGCCAGTGCACGTGCCGAACCGCTGGAACCAATCGCTTCCTGCCATTGTCCGGCATAGCTGGCAGCAATGGTCTGCACTTCCGCACGGGCAGCGAGTTCGGCCTGTTTCATCGCATGCTTGTCAATGCGGCCATCAGGAAAAAAACGCTGGCTAAAATTGACGCAGCCCATATGCAGGCTTTCCATCAGGCGCGGGGTATAACCCTCGCCCACGATACATTCTGTCGAGCCGCCCCCGATATCCACTACCAGACGTGTGTGCTGGCTGGCCGGCAGACTGTGAGCGACGCCGATATAAACCAGCCGGGCTTCTTCACGCCCGGCAATCACTTCGATCGGGCAACCCAGCGCTGCCTCCGCTTTTTCCAGAAATTCCTCGGAATTTTCCGCAACACGCAGCGCACTCGTGCCCACACAGCGCACTGCCCCTGACGGAAGCTCCCGCAAGCGCTCGCCAAAGCGCTTCAGGCAATCGAGTGCACGTTGTTGTGAATCCGCGTCGAGATGCTTCTCAGCATCCACACCGGCAGCCAGCCGCACAGGCTCCTTGAGTGCATCCAGCGGATAAATCTGGTCATCCACCACTCGCGCCACCTGCAGCTTGAAGCTATTGGACCCCAGATCGACTGCTGCCAGAATTGAATATTCGCTCATGTCACCGTATAAATTCCAAAAAAATCGTCATTGAGTCTGCAAAGAAAAACATCAACGCTTGCGCCCATGCATTACCCGAAAAACATATAGGTCACCGCAATTGCAGCAGCCAAGCCACCCAAGTCTGCCAGCAAGCCGCAAACCACCGCATGACGTACGCGTCGGATACCGACAGCGCCAAAGTACACGGCAAGGACATAAAAAGTAGTTTCGGTACTGCCTTGCACCACCGAAGCCAGTCGCCCAGCAAAAGAATCCGCGCCAAAGGTATGCATGGTATCGATCATCATTGCGCGCGCCCCGCTCCCCGACAACGGCTTCATCAGGGCTGTCGGTAACGCATCGACGAAGCGGGTGTCCCAGCCCATCATGACCACGCCATTGCGAATGCCCTGCAACAGTAAATCCAACGCACCACTGGCACGAAAAACCGCAATCGCCACGAGCATGGCAACAAGGTACGGAATAATGGTAACCGCAGTATGAAAACCATCCTTGGCGCCTTCGATAAAGGCTTCGTAGGCATTGACGCGGCGCACTGCAGCGCCGCCAATAAACGAGGTAACCAGACCAAACAGTAACACGTTACTCACCAGCGCCGATTGACGCAACATTTCTGCCGCGGGCAATTGTGCAAAATAGGCTACCAGGCCGAATACCGCTGCACTGATCGCGGCAAGATAAGCCAGTACGACACGATCAAGCAGGTTGATGCGCTGATAAAAAGCTGTCGCCAACAAGCCCGCCATGGTAGAGCAATAGGTAGCAATCAGTATGGGAATAAACACATCGGTGGGATCGTGCGCACCCGCCTGGGCACGGTAGGTGAAAATAGTCACCGGAAGCAACGTGACCGAAGAAGCATTGATCACCAGAAACAGGATTTGCGCATTCGAAGCCGTTTCTTTGTCCGGGTTGAGCGTCTGCAATTCCTGCATGGCCTTGATGCCGATCGGCGTGGCGGCATTGTCCAGCCCCAGCATATTCGCTGCCATGTTCATGGTAATGGCGCCCAGCGCAGGATGGTTGCGCGGCACATCAGGGAACAGGCGCTGAAACAAGGGCGCCAGCAGCCAGGTCAGCCCCTGCAAAAATCCGGCACGTTCGCCCACCCGCATCACACCCAGCCATAGCGCCATGACGCCGGTCAAGCCCAAAGCGATCTCAAAGCCGTTTTTTGCAGCGTCGAAAGCGGCTTTCATGACCAGCGCAAAACTGTCAACCTGGCCAAAAAAGATCAAATTTACAGCGGCAAAAACAAATGCAATGAGAAAAAAACCGATCCAGATTGCGTTGAGCAAAATTTATCCCGCCAGTTTAGCCAGTGTAATCAGCAATAAAATCAGCAACCACAACCCAAGTACCCGCCAGCACAAACTGACCGCGCTATTCAGATATTGGGCATCGGCACTGTCTCCCAGACCGAGTTCAGGGCGAACTATTTCCCCACCTGCATCGCTAATCGGCAACCCTAGTCGTACCCCGAGCGCTCCTGCGCCACTTGCCAGTACTATCCCCTCAACCACATCCGGCCAGTCTTGCGCCTGTGTGCGCCAGCAATAGATGGCATCCTCGAAATCACCCGCTACTGCAAAGCTGAGTGCAGTCAATCGAACCGGAATCCAGTTGATCCAGTAATAAGCACGCACGGCAAATTCACCAAACTGCCCTCCCCCGATTGTACTGAGCCATTTGCGTCCAAGCATCGACGCCAGACGATACAGAACCGCACCCACCGGCCCCAATGGCGACAACAACACGAAACACACAATGACCCCGAACATCTGCCGATGTGCGCTCTCCAAAGTACGCTCGGTGGCAAGCCTTGCAATATCACCGGCGTTTAATGTGCTCGCATCCTGTCCGCGCCATTCAGCCAGGACTTTGCGCGCTGCGTCCAGTTCATCTACCTCCAGAGCGCGCGCGATGCGTTCGCCTGTCTTGCTGAAATACCTGAAGCCCAGCGTCGCGTACAGAACGAATGCGCTCCATATCCAGGCCAGCAGGGGACTTACGTTTTCCAGCAGAAAATATATGGCACTCACCGCCATCAGAATGGGCAATACCGCTACCAGCCATGCAAAAACGCCATATTGATATGACCCGGTATTTAGATGACGCTCGATGTATTGCGCGTAGCGCCAAAACGCCCGGTAATGCGGTAACGGATAGCCCAATGGCCGGAAGTATTCGAGCAGAAAGGCGGCGAGCAGTGAGAAGAAGGTCATCGCGCCGTCAGTCGGTCAAATCGGCATTTCAACGGTCAGTACACCCATCTGGTTGATGGATTTTCCTGGCACGTAAATTTCTACCGTAGGCATGCGGATATCCTGTCCGCTGGATTTGAGGTAATCGTGCAATGCCTGATAGGCCGTACTCGGGGCCAGCAACATGCTGGCCTGCACGCGAGCTTCCAGCACCGGCCGAGCCGGAATATCCCCCACCTGCAACGGCGCTTTGATAACCACGCCAGGGGCCAGCAAATAGCCAACGTGTGCACGCTGGCTATTTTTCGGTGTAGTGCGCGGATCGTTGTAGAGGATGGCAATTGGCGCACCCGGCGCAATGCCCTGGGCGCGTAACGCGTCGGCAACCTTCACCTGTATGTCAGGAATCTTGCCGTAATCACCAATGTGTTCGGCATACACATAATGATAGGGGCCCGCCACGGTCTGCACTATCGTGGCACGATTAAATCCACCCCACCACCAGAACACCAGCACAATCGGCAACACAAAAGCCAGCAGAAAAGGAAACCAATTTCTCTTGATCAAAACTTATCCTCAGGGAAGCTGTTTTACACGGTGGGAAGATACCATACCGCAACAACCACTGTCGCGCGTACAATGCCAGGAAACACGATAATAAAGGAGGATTCCCATGAAAATACTCACCGCGCTATTCCTGTTCTGCATCGTTACGTTTGCACATGGTGCGCAATATGCCGCTGTCGGCGTCAAGGTCACTCCGGTGAAAGTGGGTGCCCATAGTTATTACGTGCAAGGCTTATCTGGTGCAGCCTCCTCCGCCAACGAAGGCTATATGTCCAACGCCGGGTTTGTCATCACACCGGCCGGGGTCGTTGTGTTTGACACACTCGGCACCCCGTCACTGGCAGCGGAACTGGTCAAGCAAATCCGCAAAATCACCCAGCAACCGATCAAGATTGTCATTATCAGCCACTACCATGCCGATCACTATTACGGTACGCAGGTATTTAAAGAGATTGGTGCGGAAATCTGGGCTCATAAAAATGGCCAGGGTGCGATCCGTACGGATGCTGCGGCTGCACGCCTGGCACAGCGTAAGGAAACGCTATTCCCATGGGTAGACCAAAACACCCACCTGATACCGGCTGACAAATGGCTGGATGGCGATACCGATTTCGAGATGGGCGGCGTCCATTTTGCCTTGCGTTTTGTCGGACCGGCGCATTCAGCCGAGGACATGGCCATGCTAGTGAAGGAAGATGACGTACTATACGCAGGCGATCTGGTGTTCAAGGGTCGCGTGCCCTTCATCGGCGATGCCGACAGCAAAGCCTGGCTCGCGGCACTCAATAAACTCATCGCATTAAAACCACGTGTACTGGTACCAGGGCATGGTGCGGCTTCCAATACGCCGCTCACTGACCTGACTCTGACTCGTGACTATCTCACCTACGTAAGGACAGAAATGGGGAAAGCCGTGAAAGACCTGGTGCCCTTCGATGAAGCCTACGCCCACACCGACTGGTCAAAATATGCCAAATTGCCGGCATTCCCGCAAGCCAATCGTCGTAACGCCTACAATACTTATATATTGATGGAAAAAGAATCACTGGAGAAATAACGTGCGCGCGTTATATCGGGTCATCATCTTGATGTGCCTGTTACCTACCCTGGCGCTGGCCAGCGGGATGGAGGTTCTCACTCTGCAGAATCGCAGCGTCAGCGAGGTAATGCCGGTTTTGCGCCCACTACTGGAACCCGGCGGGGTAATGACCGGTATCAACGACCAGATTATTTTGCGCGCATCCAGTGCCAATCGTGCGCAAATCAAGGCTGCGCTTGCCAAAATAGATATACCAGCACGTCAATTGCTGATTTATGTCAGCCAGAACCGTCAGCAAAACAACGAACAGAATGAATTGTCAGGACACGTAAAACTCGGCGGAAATACCATGCCGCCGCGACGTCAATCGGGTAACCGTCCTGATGAGCAGGTTACCGCCGGTATCCGCAATGGCGACGTCAATGCCGACATACGCCTGGGCAATATCCAGCGCAGCACAGATCAGCACACCAACCAAATATTGCGCGTGATCGACGGCGGTAGCGCCTATATCCAGACCGGAGTGTCGATTCCCATACAGTTGCATCAGGTTTATCTGTCACCTGGCGGCGCTATCATCTCGGATAGCCGTGTCTATCGCGATATCGGTAGCGGCTTTTATGCCAAACCCCACGTCAACGGTCACCACGTAACGCTGGAAATCAGTCCGCAACAGGATAATCTGTCAGCGAATGGGGTAGTCGAACAGCAACGACTTTACACGACCATCACCACCCGCCTGGGGGAATGGACGCAAATCGGCGGAACTGATACGCAAGAGAATCATCAAAACAGAGCGTTGCTGGGTGTTACTGGCAGCGCCAGTGCTGCCCAGGGTGGTGTGTGGGTAAAAGTTGAAGAAATAGACCAGTAAATACCGGCCTGAACCATCAATTTGCAGTTGCGCGCTCGCCATCATCCTGGGCAAAGTGGATAATATGGCCTATCTGGTCACATTGCCCCACGCAGAGTCAAACAGGAGAGTCATGCAAACTGAAACCGCGACGACCGTCAACCACTTTGATCGTATTGGCGGCGCAGGCCCGATACGGGCATTGGTCAAGCGCTTCTATCAAGTCATGGACGAGTTGCCCGAGTCTTACGGTATCCGCAAATTGCATGCGGAGAATTTACAAGGTTCGGAAGACAAGCTGTTCAAATTTTTGTGCGGCTGGATGGGAGGGCCGCAGTTGTATGTACAAGAATACGGACACCCCATGCTGCGCCGTCGTCACTTGCCTTTTTCGATCAGCGCATCCGAACGCGATCAGTGGCTGCTCTGCATGAATACCGCGCTGCTTGAGGTCGTTGAGGATCAGCCATTACGCGACGAATTATCAGCCGCATTTGCCAAAGTCGCTGACCATATGCGCAATACACACTGATTTTTTTATTTAAGGAAGAACTGAATGAGCATGACACCCCAGCAACTTGTTGCCGAAGCCAAAACCCAGATCAAGGAAACCGACGCCAATAACGCCGCCACGCGCATTGACATCGGTGCTATCGTGATCGACGTCCGTGAACCTGCCGAATTCGATGCAGGGCATTTACCCAATGCAGTGAATATTCCGCGCGGCGTACTGGAATTCAAAACGGGTGAGCACCCGGCCCTTTCCGACAAGGAAGCCGAAATTCTGCTGTATTGCAAAACCGGCGGACGCTCCGCGCTTGCCTCCCTGAGCTTGCAGCGCTTGGGTTATATCAACCCGATATCGATGGCTGGCGGGTTTGATGCCTGGGTAAATGCAGGTCAAAAAGTGGTGAAAGATACGACCAATTTCGGGGGCTAGCTACTGTTAGACATGCTGACCGAATAATTCAGCGTAATCCTCGGCTGGCAGCGGCATGCTGAACAAGAATCCCTGAATCTCGTCACAACCATGCCGTGCCAGAAAATCCCGTTGCCCCGTCGTCTCCACGCCTTCGGCGATAACACTGATGCCCATACTATGGGCAAGCTGGATGATGGCCGAAACGATGGTCGCGGCATCATGATCACTTTCCAGATCATGTATAAAGGACTGGTCTATTTTGATCGAATCAATCGGGAAACGCTTGAGATAACTGACGCTGGAATAACCAGTACCAAAACTTTCAATACATAAATACACACCGCGCTGTTTCAATGCAGTCAGGACTTTAAGCGTCTGCGCGGCATCGCCCATGGCAGTGGTTTCGCTGATTTCCAGTTCCAGTTTACTGGCCGGCAAACCGGTTTCTTGCAGTATCTGATCCAATACCAGCAACAGATCAGGTTGCGCAAACTGGCGCGCGGAAAGATTCACTGCCACACGCTGTCCGTCCAGCCCTGCTCGACACCATGCCATCATCTGCTGACAGGCTTCTCGTAGCGCCCATTCCCCCACAGGCTCAATCAGATTGGTGGCTTCGATATCGGCAATGAATCGATCTGGCCCGATGATTCCGCTACGTGGATGATGCCAGCGCAGCAGGGCTTCAACCCCGGTAATATGATCCTTGGCAAGGTGGATTTTAGGCTGGTAGTGCATTTCAAATTCATTTTGTTCCAATGCGCGACGTAAACCGCTTTCCAGCGATAACTGGCGTTTCCCGGCGACATTCATGCTTGAATTAAAATACAGGAAGCCGCCATGCTGCCGCTTGGCACGATACATCGCAGTATCAGCCTGCCGCATTAATTCCTGGGCATCATCCAGCACAACCGTACCGCCCGTAGTGGTGACAGAACCACGCAGCGCACTAATGCCTATGCTGGCAGAAACAATATAATCCCGGCCGAGCAGATTGATCGGTTCGTTCAAGGTTTCGAGTATTTTTTGGGCTACCGAAGCGGCAGCGCGGGCGGCCTGATTGCCGACCACTAGGACTGTGAATTCGTCCCCGCCCAGTCTGGCGACATAATCCTCATTACGTACCCCCGCCTTGATGCGTGCCGCCACAATACGCAACAGTTCGTCACCCGCCTGATGGCCGAGTGTGTCGTTGATATTTTTGAAGTGGTCAAGATCCAGATAAAGCAGCGCCACATTACCGCCATGACGCTGGGCATGCGCCGTAACTCGATCCAGATATTCCTGAAAGGCCGCGCGGTTGGCAAGCCCCGTTAACGGATCGAAACGGGCCAATTGATCCAGGCGCCACTCGGTAAGTTTGCGCTCGGCGATTGCTGCGGCTACAAGCAGGCCCGACAATGCAATCATGATCAACATGACTTGCAGGTTCACCAAGAGCGGATAGGCAATGTAGTCGACCAATGCACCATTGCTCATTATGGCAGGCACAATGGCTAGTGCCGCTGCACACAACGTCACCAGCGTAGTCGCAGGCAACCCAAGACGTAATGCGGCCCAGATCACAAAAACAAACAACAGGTAGTGTCCGCCGTTCAGGCCGGGAAGGATATCCAGCCCTACAATCGGCAAGCTGGTCAATATCAGCATCAACGCCAATACGGCCCAAAACTCCAGAACCGGCGCAGAACGATTACCCGAACGCCAGGTGTGCCAACCCACCATGATCGGGGGTGCGAATAACAGAAAACCGATAATGTTGGCAAGCCAACTGCTCCATCCGGCCTGTATCAAGCGCGCCTCTGGCAACTGACCATACATGGCGAGCGTGGCCACACCCGCCGCCGCACCCACCAGAGAAGCGATCGGCGCAGCGAACAAAGCCAGTTTGATCACATCGTGGACGCGCTCCAGATTGGATTGGAACTTGTCAAAGCGGTTGAGCAACCAGACGGCCAGAATGGCTTCCAGGGTACTTCCCGCTGCCATTAACAGCGCGACTGGCCAATCCAGATCGATCCAGTTGGCGATGAACGCCCCCAACAAAATGCCTGGCCATAAACGCCGGCCAAATAACGCCAGCGCAGCCAACGCCAAGCCGCTGGCAGGCCAGATTACGCTGATGCTGGGATGCATGTACGCTGCCATCCAGAGGCCGAAGCGCGCGATTAAAACATAGGCCCCAACCAGAGCCAGTGGCTCAGCTAACCAGCGCATGTTGGGAACAAGTCCAGAGGGTATCCGGAATTTTTGCATGTTTGGTCACATGCCCTGGACGGGCACAGTCGGATACATGGATAGTACGTTGACGATTCGGTAGTAGATGGCTAATTCAAGCCGTTACGCTACCGCATCAATATGCGCCTTAACCGCCTCCAGCGATTCACGCAAGGTATCTTCAGACAGGAGATTGAGGCTTTCTGCGAGCATTTCAGCCGCTTGCAGGGTTTCTGCTGCCAGGCTGGCACTGTCGATCTCGGCTACGAATGCTGCTGCGGCACCCGTTACTCGCAGCAGTGTATCGCGCTCGCGCATGAGTATTTCCACCTCATCACGCATCATGGCAGCTTCCTGATGGTTTTGCGTGTTCAACATATCATCCCCTCTTTATAAAAATAATGTCAGCACACCTGTATAACCATACAGGCGGTCATGCGAAATCTCGCCATTGGCAAAAAACCCCACCAATGGGAATTCACCCAGCACCTCACTGATCAGCTTCAGCTCAACCGAATCAGCGCCGAACAACCCTTCACCTCGTCCCAAACAGGAATAATACACTGCACCGCGCGGCGGCGCAGATAATGCCAGCTTAATCTCACCAAGCATGCGCAGCATATCCTCACGCGCTGCACTGGCATCACGACGACAAAATACCACGTCACCCTGGGCTGGCACCACCTCACTGATCGCAACAAGACGCTCATTCGTGTCAGCGCCAATCAGGTTACGGACCAGGTAATCACGCGTATCCGAGCCGGAAACTGTAAGCGCGGCAAAGATATAGCCGGCTGCACGACTCAAGTCACGCGCAAGGATTTCACCGACGTCTTCATTCAGCACATCCAGCGCTGGACGGCCATCCAGCGAGATCAGTATATTTTCCTGGCTGGCCGTCACCTGATGCGGGGCAGCGATGGGTGTAACACCTTGCGTGAGACGCGTCATCACCGGGACTTGTGCACCAAACATCACGCCCGATAAGCCACCATGTACGACATCATCCGCCACCTGTTGCGACTGAAAGCGCGAGCTGGTAATACCCCCTGTGACAAAACCGCTCTGCATCCGTGCCGCCAGTGCTTCGATAATTTCCGGCACTTCGGCGTTGCGGGCATCACCATGCACCAATGCATAATGCGCAGCATGCCCACCCACTTCGAAGCCACCGGCTTGCTCATCAAGCTGCGCGAACTCAGTCACATTGCCAAACACGCGAAAACCATCCTCAGGAAACTCGCCCAGCATTACCGCTATAGCCGATTCATCCAGATACTCCTGTGCAGTGGCACATACGCCAATACCCACCGAACCCACCCAGTGGGCCACCCCGCTATGTACTCGCAAGTAGTCAACAATGTCCGGCAACCGATTGGCATATAAATCGGTTACATACACAAACCCCAGATTGGCAGCCACCGGCACTGGCTGCAATCCACGTAAACATGCTTCAGCTGCTTCCATCCATTGTCCATGACCGGAATGGGCGAAACGGAATGGACTACGGTTCATGCACGCCCTCCAGGCCAGCGTGCATCAAGCACTTTGCGCATCCGCCCAGCCGCTTGGGGCGTGATGCCTGTCACCCCGGCCAGGTCATCTACACTGGCGGCAAAGACGGCAGCCGCGCTACCAAAGTGATCGAGCAATGTGCGCGCCATACCTTCGTTGATGCCCGGCAGCCCCTCTACCAGATAGCGCTGACCATTCATGGGGTCGAATGGCTTGCCGCTACGCATTACAATCGGGTGGCCAATACCGTGCTGCGCCTGGCTCGCCATCGTATACATCAACTCAGCACTGAATTCGGCACCGGGGCTAGGCACCAGTGGTACGCCTTCCCCCACGGTGAGCCAGGCAATCGCTTCGCGAATCACCAGGGGATCGGTATGAAAACGCCCGCCATACAGATCCCCCTCTATGATAAATATCGGTTGATCGAAGCTGGACTTGAGTTTGCCTACTTCCCCAAATAGTCGGTTGTCCATAATTGCCAGACTGAAATCGGTAGCTGACTTGCGCTCTACGACCACGCCACCACCCAGATCGTAGTCGCCACAATCAAGTTCGACAACGTTTGGAACCAGCCCTTTGAAATTACCCGGAAAGGTCTGCCAGTGCTTGAGAACCGGGCCGTTTTCTTCGCGCGGATGGAATGAGATGGGAACGGATGTGTCGCTCATAATCAATTGTGACCGTGTTGTTTAAAAATAGTGACACGTTAAAGCGTCAGAATGAAGACCCCGGCTGCTGCAAAAAGATCAATTCCTCAACGGTGCTGGGGCGTCCAACAATGGCATTGCGATGCGGAAAACGGCCAAATCGCGCGATCACCTCATGATGCCGATGTGCATAGCGTACCACCTCAGTCATGTCTTCAGCATCCTGCAGCGATCCAAACAGGGTAAGCGAATATAGCTGGTCTTCCAATACTTCACTGTGCTCAAATGGCAAGTATACAAACATGCGCTGACGCGGCGTAAGCTGTTGATCATGACCGCGTGCAATGGCAATTCGGGCAGTTTCCCGCGCTTGCGCATCCGTGGCAAATGCCTGCGGGGTGGCACGAAACAGGTTGCGTGGGAACTGGTCGAGCAGAATTACCAGTGCAAGACTGCCTGAAGCCGATTTCGACCACTCTGAGAGTTGACCTGCTGCTGCGGCCTGATAATCCGGCATGAATTCATCGCGCATCCGCGCGTCGGTCTGTTCATCCTTGCCAAACCAGCGGCGCTGTTGTGCCTGATCATCACCTTCAAACCAGAAAGATAAAATTTGTTGGGCGCTATGCATCTACAGTACCTGTTATGAAATGATAATCTAGTGTGCGTGATAGTGCTGGGTTGAACAAGTCAGATCAAGCTGCATCCATAATTTGTAAGGAATGATCAAATTCGTATTTGATTTGAGATGCGACGCCCGTATGGACGCGAATCTAGTACCCACATCACCCTGCCTGATGGTAGGCTATTGCTCTCGTCTCATTCGTTACCGGTCATTATGAAATCACTCGATCACTACGACCTTGATGAACTCAAACTGGTTTATCTCACACTGCATGCTGCATTGCCCGACCGTCCTCAATTGATGGATTCCGAATTATTGCAGGCGCTGCAAACCTATCTGCAACAGATGGCCAAATCAGCAAATGTAGATGTTTCCCACCATGGACAATGGGCGCATTGGCTCAATAATGGCGTCGTGTTGAAACGGGTGTAGGCACAGATGGCTGACTCTCGTTTTGTATTGGATGCCAGCCGGGATAATTTTCCTCAGTTGGTGCTGGGAAATTCGGACAAAGGCCCGGTCATGGTGCATTTCTGGACTCCTAAAGCGGGGCCCTGCATGCTACTGATGCCACGGCTGGTCAAACTTGCCACCGAATACAACGGTAAATTCTTGCTGGTGATGGCCAATACCGATGAACTTGGTCCCATTGCTCGCGAATACAATGTGACCAGCGTCCCGACCGTAAAGTTTTTCCGTCACGGCCAGATTGTCCACACCATCCACGGTGCCGAGCCGGATGCGGAATTCCGCAAGATACTGGATCGTTTCATCGCCCGCGACAGCGATGCGCTCCACGTACGTGCACTCACCAGCCAGCAGCATGGAGATGCTCAATCAGCACGCATATTGCTAGTCGAGGCAGCCCTGACCGATCCCGATAATCCGCGCATTCCCGCTGATCTGGCAAAATTACTCATGTCCGGCGGCGAAATGCAACAAGCGCACGATCTGCTCACCGCGTTATCGCCCTCCTTGCGCGAAGATGCGGAAATCAACCGCTTGATTACCCATCTTGATTTTATTCTGGCCGCCCATTCCGCATTGCCACCTGCCGAGCTAAAACAGCGCATAACGCAGGACACCAACGATCTGGAAGCACGCTACCAGCTTGCCGCTATATTTCTGGTGGCGGATGATATGGATTCAGCTATGGCCGAGCTTCTGGAAATCGCCCGTCGTGACCGTGGTTTTCGTCAGGATATCGGTCGCCGTGGTCTGGTCAGCCTGTTTGACCTGCTGGGTGCTACGCATCCGCTCACCATGCAATATCGCCCCCAACTCGTCCACGCACTTCACTGACCAACATGTTCCTGCATGACTGGATCGGCTTGCTGGCAGGGACGCTCACCACGGTCGCGTTTATCCCGCAGGTGATCAAGATCTGGCGCAGCAAAAAAGCCGATGACATTTCCGTCAGCATGTTCCTGATTTTTACCGTCGGCGTCGGCTTATGGATGATTTACGGCATTCAAATCGCATCCCTGCCCGTCATGCTGGCCAATGCAGTCACCATGATACTGGCGCTTGTCATTCTGATATTGAAATACCGCTATCGAAAATAACGTCCAATCATGGCTCTCCAATTGGCCAGACCATTCACCCCTATTTGAGTCTTTGCTGCCGCTGCCCGACACTCTGACTACGGCGTCATGCTGGCCGGATACCGCCACACTCTCCCGTTGCGCTGCCGAACGCTGCGTGGTCAACACCAACGGCCAGGCCATTCACTTCGTATCCGCCAATCACACCAACCCGGCGCTGGCTTACGAAACGGCTGTTTATAGCATGGGCACGGTAGCCACACGCAGTCACAATTGGCACGATTTCTTCAACGCCTTGGTATGGCTCAACTGGCCCAAAACCAAGGCCGCGCTCAATGCATTGCACATCCGCGCCGGATTATCGTCAGTGCGCAGCCGGCCACGCGATGCGCTGACGCTGCTCGACGAAAGTGGTGTGGTCGTAGCCTATTCTGAACCGGCTTTGTGGAATCACCTGGCACATGCAGACTGGCACGACTTGTTTGTCCGGCAACGTGTAGCTGTATGCGCCAGCATGCGCTTTTATCTGATCGGCCATGCGCTGCATGAAAAAGCACTGGCCCCCTATCCGTCAATGACAGGCAAATGCGTGCCTATTTTTGTTCCATCTGATTTTTTTGCGAGAGATGCAGAACAACAACGCCTGCAACTGGACGCCATGCTGGCGCGCCAGTTATTGGCTACTCCCCCACAAACACCGGCGCAATTTCCTCCCTTGCCACTACTGGGTATTCCTGGGGTGATTGCTGCCAGCGAGCTACCTGATTTTTATACCAATGTAAAAATTTTCCGCCCTTCGCGATTCAAGCCATCCGTATGATGTTTTTAGACCGTACGGAACCGTACGGTCTGTCCTCGGCGTTTTTCATAACATATAAATACGCACATTTCGTTGTTCCCTCTCAATACAGTCAATCCTGGGGGCGCCTCACACAATACGGGGTCAACACAGCGGCTCATATTTAAAAGCGAAAGGATATTGAAATGACCAACCCGACCAAGCGGATCGCAATGATCGTTAAAAATAATTTTGAGCAGGCAGAAATGAAGGAAACACGTCAATTTCTTGAAGAAAAAGGCATTCAGGTTGATTTAATCGGAATAAAAGAACGTGAAGTACAGGGTCTTAATCATATTGAAAAAGCCGAGGTGTTTTCCGTGGATAAATTGTTGTCAGACATTACACCCAACGATTATGACGCAGTCGTATTACCTGGTGGTGCCGTCAATGCGGATGAATTACGTGTCTCCAAAACAGCACGCGATTTTGTTACGGCCATGTATAAAACTGAGAAACCAATTGCGGCAATATGCCATGCTCCGTGGCTCCTGGTATCAGCGGGGATAGCTAAAGGACATACCCTGACCTCGTTTCCGAGTATCCAGGATGACATCAGAAACGCAGGGGCAACATGGGTGGATCAAACTGTGCATATTGACGGGAATATTATTACCAGTCGCAACCCGACTGATATTCCTGCATTTAGTAGAGCGATTGTGCATGCATTGGGAATCGCCTCATAGATTTTGTGTTATCCGAATTACTGAAGGATAAATCATGTCAAGTTCTGAAAATGAATCAGTCGCCATAGTTGTCCAATTGCAACAGACTATCCAGGAAACCCAAGACAAAATGGACAGCGAAAAAAAGGCTTCCTCGCAATCACAGCAAGAACAAGTCATCCAAACCGGAGCGCGAAATTACCCTGGCATACCTATGCCGTCACAACATTTACAGAAGCCGGGCCTTGAGGCTGACATGATACTCAAGCCCAAATTCATGGCGCCGGACTACTTGGGTAGCGCAAAACTGAAGGATCAGCTAGCGATAATCACAGGTGGCGACTCAGGGATTGGTCGTGCAGTTGCCGTGCTGTATGCGCGCGAAGGCGCCGATATTGCCATTATTTATCTCGATGAACATGAAGATGCCCAGGAAACCAAACGTCATGTCGAAGCCGAAGGACGTCGATGCCTACTGTTTAGTGGGGACGTTCGCGATTCGGAATTTTGTAAAAACGTCGTTCAAGAGATTAATTCACATTTTGGACGGATTGATATCCTGGTAAATAATGCCGCCTTCCAGGAGCATGCCGACTCACTCCTGGATATAACTGAAGAACGATTTGATCTGACCATGAAGACCAATGTATACGGCTATTTTCATATGGCCCAAGCAGTCCTGCCGTATTTGAAACGTGGAGCAGCAATTATCAACACAGGCTCGGTCACTGGTCTGAAGGGGAATAAAGACTTACTCGATTATTCGACGACCAAGGGGGCCATCCATGCATTTACCATGGCACTCGCATCTAATCTTCTGCCTCAGGGCATTCGCGTCAATGCCATTGCCCCCGGCCCCGTCTGGACGCCCCTAAATCCTGCGGATCAAAGCGCAGAAAAAATAACCGAGTTTGGCGGAACAACAAACATGAATCGCCCTGCTCAGCCCGACGAGATCTCGCCCGCTTATGTTTTCCTAGCTTCTTCAATCTGCTCGAGCTTTATTACAGGCATTGTTTTGCCTATCCTGGGAACTGTCGGAGAATAAATTGCCAGTACACCCTTTACCTAATTTATCTCCTCTCCGGGTTACAGAGAATATCTCTCACGAACCAGAATGGCATTCAGACTCAATTATCTTGGCGCACGCAATCCACGTAATAAATCGATTTGCCGTTACCCCCACCCTTCACCAGTCCGTGAATATCGGTCTCGAAACCCGGGAAGCGTTCATTGAAGTCGCGGGCAAATTTGAGGTAGCGCACGATGGTGGCGTTGAAGCGTTCGCCCGGAATCAGCAAAGGGATACCAGGTGGATAGGGCGTCAACAATACACTGGTAATGCGGCCCTCCAGCTTGTCGATTTCCACCCGGTCAATTTCACGGTGTGCCATTCTTGCAAATGCGTCGCTCGGTTTCATGGCCGGTTCCATGTTGGAAAGATACATTTCGGTGGTAAGACGGGCGATATCGTTGGCCTTGTAGATACCGTGGATGGCGTCGCATAAATCCTTCAAACCCATACGCTCGTAACGAGGATATTTGGCGATGAATTCAGGCAGTACGCGCCACAATGGCTGATTACGGTCATAGTCATCCTTGAACTGCTGCAAAGCAGTCAACATGGTATTCCAGCGGCCTTTGGTAATGCCGATGGTAAACATGATGAAAAACGAATAAAGACCTGTTTTTTCCACAATCACGCCATGCTCGGCCAGGTATTTGGTCACGATGGCGGCAGGCATGCCGGAGTCGGCAAAATCGCCATCCACATCGAGGCCAGGGGTGATAATGGTGGATTTGATCGGGTCCAGCATATTGAAGCCCGAAGCGAGGTCACCAAAGCCGTGCCAGCGTTCGTTGGCACGCAGAATCCAGTCGTCGCGTTCACCCATCCCTTCCTCGGCCAGGTGTTCCGGTCCCCATACTTTGAACCACCATGAATCGCCGAATTCGTTGGCCACCTTGCGCATGGCGCGACGGAAATCCAGCGCTTCCATGATGGATTCCTCCACCAGCGCGGTACCTCCCGGCGGCTCCATCATGGATGCCGATACGTCGCACGAGGCAATGATGGCGTATTGCGGGCTGGTGGACGTATGCATCAGATAGGCCTCGTTGAAGATATCCCGATCCAGCGTACGCGTCTCAGAGTCCTGAATCAGGATTTGTGAAGCCTGCGACAATCCAGCCAGCATCTTATGGGTGGATTGCGTGGCGAAAATCATGGATTCCTTGCAACGTGGCCGATCTTTGCCGATGGCGTGCATGCCCTGATAAAAATCGTGGAAAGTGGCGTGCGGCAACCAGGCTTCATCAAAGTGCAGCGTATCGATCTGGCCGTCGAGTAAATCTTTGATCGTCTCAACGTTGTAGAGCACACCATCGTAAGTGCTCTGGGTAATGGTAAGGATGCGGGGTTTGCCCTTGGCGGCGCGGGCAAACGGATTGGCATCGATTTTTTTCTGGATATTTTCGGGTGTGAACTCAGACAACGGGATCGGACCGATGATGCCGTAGTGATTCCGCGTTGGCGTCAAAAATACTGGAATTGCTCCCGTCATGGTAATGGCGTGCAGAATGGATTTATGGCAATTGCGATCTACCACCACAATATCATCGGGCGCCACGGTCGAATGCCACACCATCTTGTTGGAAGTGGACGTACCGTTGGTCACGAAAAACAGGTTATCGGCATTGAAAATACGTGCCGCATTGCGCTCTGAAGCCGCGACCGGGCCAGTATGGTCCAGCAATTGACCGAGTTCATCCACCGCGTTGCATACGTCGGCGCGCAGCATGTTTTCGCCGAAGAACTGGTGAAACATCTGCCCCACCGGACTTTTCAGGAAGGCCACGCCACCCGAGTGGCCGGGGCAGTGCCAGGAATAAGAACCATCCGAAGCATAATGGGTGAGGGCGCGGAAAAACGGTGGGGCCAGCGAATCGAGATAGGTTTTTGCCTCGCGCAAGATATGTCGTGCTACAAACTCCGGCGTATCCTCGAACATATGGATGAAACCATGCAATTCCTTCAAAACATCGTTGGGGATATGCCGCGAGGTACGCGTTTCACCATACAGAAAAATAGGGATTTCACTATTCCGGAAACGAATTTCTTCCACAAAGGTGCGCAGCTGGGCGACGGCCTGATCGGCCGCATTGGGCGAAGAAAACTCTTCGTCGTCAATCGACAGAATAAAGCACGATGCACGGCTCTGCTGCTGGGCAAAGCTGGACAAATCGCCATAGCTGGTAACACCCAGTACTTCAGTGCCTTCGTCTTCAATCGCCTTGGCCAGCGCCCGCACACCCAACCCGCTGGCGTTCTCCGAACGGAAATCCTCGTCGATAATGACGATGGGAAAACGGAATTTCATTACTGGCTCCTCAAGGCCGGCCGTGCAAGGACAGCGCGGATATAAACAATGAAACCGCCAACACAGCGCATGGTAAAAGGCTGTCTTGACGGTTTGGCGTTATCGCCCGATATGATACAAATCTATATTTTCGGCAAGGTAACGCCGCTCTGCCCCTGATATTTTCCACCGCGATCCCGATACGAGGTTTCACATTCCTCATCGGCCTCGAAAAATACCACTTGTGCCACACCCTCATTGGCATAAATCCGCGCCGGCAGTGGCGTAGTGTTGGAGAATTCGAGCGTGACATAACCTTCCCATTCAGGTTCGAACGGGGTGACGTTGACGATGATGCCGCAACGCGCATAAGTGGATTTACCCAGACATATGGTCAGCACATTGCGCGGAATCCGGAAATATTCCACGGTACGTGCAAGCGCGAATGAATTGGGCGGAATGATGCATGAATCACCTACCACATCCACAAAAGAATTCGAGTCGAAATGCTTCGGATCCACAATGGTCGAATTGATATTGGTAAACAGCTTGAATTCATTCGAGCAGCGAATATCGTAGCCATAGCTGGAGGTACCATAGGAAACGATTTTGTGACCGTTTACCTCACGTACCTGATTGGGTTCAAACGGCTCGATCATCCCCTGCTGTTCCACCATACGGCGGATCCATTTGTCTGACTTGATGCTCATCTATATATATTCCGGCGTTCAGGTGTTCTGAATGACAATCTTGGGGAAGGCATTGCTGTGATCCTGCGACTGTTCGGCCACTTTCACAGCCACACGCCGCGCAATGTCGCGGTAAATTTCGGCAATGCGGCTATCCGGTGCGGCAACCACTGTCGGTGTGCCGGAATCCGCCTCTTTGCGAATACGCATGTCGAGCGGCAACGCGCCAAGAAATTCGATTTCATAGTCGGCCGACATGCGCTCGCCACCACCTTCGCCAAAGACATGTTCCTCATGTCCGCACTTGCTGCAAATGTGAATACTCATGTTTTCCACGATGCCGAGAATTGGAATACCAACTTTCTCGAACATTTTCAAACCCTTGCGCGCATCGATCAGAGCAATGTCCTGTGGCGTGGTAACAATCACTGCGCCGGTCACAGGTACCCGTTGTGCCAATGTCAGCTGGATATCGCCTGTGCCGGGGGGCAAGTCCACCACCAGATAATCAAGGTCACGCCAGCGTGTATCGTTCAGCAATTGTTCAAGCGCCTGGGTCACCATGGGGCCGCGCCACACCATGGGGGTTTCAGCATCAATCAAAAAGCCGATAGACATGGCTTGCAGGCCATGCCCTTCCATCGGCTCGAGAGTTTTACCATCACGGGATTCAGGACGACCGACAATCCCCAGCATGGTAGGCTGGGATGGCCCATAGATGTCGGCATCCAGCATCCCGACACTGGCACCTTCTGCCGCCAGTGCCAGCGCCAGATTGACCGCAGTGGTAGATTTGCCCACACCGCCTTTTCCCGACGCCACGGCAATCACATTTTTTACGCCCGGGATGAGTTTCACACCCCGTTGCACACTGTGCGAAACAATCTTGTAGCTAACATTAACGCTAATTTTCCCCACCCCAGCCAGCGTACCCAGCTTGTCAGCTACCAACTTGCGAATGATTTCCATCTGGCTTTTGGCAGGGTAGCCCAGCACCACGTCCAGAGTCACGTCGCTGCCATCCACTTTAATATTGCGCGCGGATTTGCTGGTGATGAAGTCCTTGTGCGTGTTGGGGTCGATCACTTCTTTCAATGCGGTCTGGACTTGCAACTCGGATATGGGCATTACTTTTGACTCCTTCGGTGTGCACGAAATATCTAATTTTAAACAATCTATCCTGTTGTATCCATGCATGCCAAAACAAAAACCGGGGAAAACCCCGGTTATTCACTTTAGACAGCAACAAAGCCTGTTTTTGTATGGTTTACGGTTGCAGATTCGACTTTATTATTACCACAACGTATCAAATTAACACATTGTGCAAATTTACGCTTCTCGTCCCGTATAGTGTCCTACCAGTAAAGCTTCAGGCACGCGATTTCGAATGGCGCCCGCAATTTCCAGTACGACCCCGGAACGATGTCGCAACGATACCCATAGCACGTTGATTGACAAGTTCACATCGGCAAATACCACCTCTCTATAACATCCCAGCACCGCCTCGATACTCAGCACGGTGCGCTCAATATAGTCTTTTGGCTGATGCCGAAGCTTGGGCAGGAGCATCATGAAATCAGTCAGCATTTTGCCATTTTCATCGTGTGTGGGCACGACTTTCCACATCGGCAACGCGGGCTGGGCAGTTTGCGCTGTGAGCGCTGCTCGATTTGTAAAACGTGCCAGTTTCATGAGCTTTCCCCATGGATAAAGTTTACATCCTGTGCCAAGATGCTACTTCACATCAGTGCGCCAGATGCGTTTCAATCTCCGCAAAAGTGCGTGCTATTTCTGCAGTCTGCACAGTTACACCCAACTGCCGGGTCAAGCGTGACAGTGACAGGATGCCGCGGACCTTCTGTGGCAGCCCCGGCGCGGATCGATCCACCACCAATGCATGCTGACGACCACTCGCTTTCAGGGTTGCCAGCACATCACCCGCTCTGGCCCGCTCCACATCGTTCATGCAAATTACTTCGAGTTTGTCGCCCGGGGTCATGATGTCCTGCACCAGTACCTCCACATGTGTACAGCCGGTATTCTGAATCACCTGCATGGGTTTCTCTCCCATCAAGTCGGTAGAAGTTACCAATCCCAACAGTGTATTTTTTGCATCCACGACCAGCAGCAAGCGCACACCACGGTGAATCATCTTGTGCTGTGCCTCTTCTATGCTTTCCAATGGGAAAATCGTATATGCCGTGACAATCTTGAAATCGGTCATCACCTCCAGCGCTGGGCTGTTCAAAGTGACACGCTCAGGCAGATTTTGCACGGGTTTGTGAAATGTTGCGCTGGACTCAAGATGTCCGGAAGGAAGGATGTGATAGTGATCGCTCATGTGTTGTCGCCTTGTCTGAATTTTATCGTGTTTATCCTGCTCCCCTGTCGATACGAGACAGGTCTAAACCAATATAGACCTTCGCAGGCAAAACCTCAATCCGCCAATACATGTTCGATTTCGCTCTGAATGGCTGCGTCTGCCCCAGGTCCAAAATGACTGACCAGCGGATCGAAATCATCAGTGAAGGCATAATCAAATTTTACATCCTGCAAACCCAGCGCCCCGAACAGACGATTTTCGAATGAATAATCATCAGATTGTGCAATCACACTCGGCCACCCCGATTCGCCACGAGACAATATCGGACCGAAAAATATCAATCCTGGTTTGTTTTTGCATCGCAATGCACAACTACTCTCGGTACGCCCTGACATGGGCAAAAAATCAATGGTGCGCGAGAATCGGTTTTCGCGTTCCAGTACGATATCTGTCTTGCCTGAAATATGTCGGGCTTCATGACCGTAAGCCATGGTTTGTGCTGCTGAGGCACTGCGCCAGGCTTCAACATCCTTGGCACCGAAATGACTGGGATAAAAAATGAATTTGAGCGGCATGATGGCATTGATCTGCGTCAGCATCTGCGGCGAAAAAACCGGCGAATTGATGAGTATGCCGCCACCTTCTTTATCGGCCAGAAAAAAAACTGCCGGGTGTGTGCCCGGCAGGTAGTACACACTGCGATCAAAAGATTCATACAGTTTTTGCATTCAATCCCCTATTCGTGGTGGTGTATCTGGCCATAAAGCCTGGCCGTACCATGTTTGTGCGGCACATCACGCTCAAGATAACGCTCCAGTTCTGTCAGCGCCGAGCGATATACTTCACGCTTGAAGTCCACAACCGATTCCATTGCCGTCCAGTAATCATTCCAGCGCCAGGCATCGAATTCCGGATGGGTGGAGGCGCGCAGACACACATCACAGTCGCGCCCGGTCAAGCGCAGCAGAAACCATATCTGTTTCTGACCACGATAATTTCCGCGCCAGTCACGCCGCACCCACTGATTCGGCACGTCGTAGCGCAGCCAGTCACGTGTGCGCCCAAGGATCCGTACATATTGCGCTGCCAAGCCGACTTCTTCCATCAGTTCCCGGTACATGGCCTGTTCCGGAGTTTCGCCGTGGTTGATCCCACCCTGCGGAAACTGCCAGGAATGTTGCCGTATGCGTTTGCCCCAAAAAACCTCATTCCGGGAATTACATAGAATGATGCCGACATTGGGGCGATACCCCTCCTTGTCGATCATATCCACCACCAAAATTAATCCGTTACAATTAAGCCCATTTTTCCACAGTTCGGAAACATTGGAAAGCCAAGATATATTCCCTTGAACGCCTATTTCTGGAACAGTGTGTACTGCATCAGGAATCGCCCTGCAAAACCACACCGTGTCGTTCACGGCTTAACTGCGTTGTCCGATACTGATTTCATCAAACATTTGCCAACTCCTATCCGAATATGGATGACCTTGAAAAACATTACAAAGCGCTGCCGTTAGCCGAAAGACTGGATCTTGCACTATCCGAATCACTGCCAGCACAGTACCGTCCCTTCATGGTGCATGAGCAGTGGATGGTCATCAAATGCTACTTTGCCCGCCGCGCCGATCTGACTCAAAACGAAGTCGCTGCGCTGATAGAAGATCAGGATCACGTCATTCGCTTGTGCATCGCCAAACGCCCCGACCTCACCCCGGCCATGGTGGAGAAATGTGTCAATGATCGCGATCCCAATGTACGTCACGCCATTTCGCGCAATGCGCTCACCAGCGAGGCACAACGCGCATTACTCAGGCTGGATGAAGATCCGTTGGTAGCCCGCGCCGCTGCCAAAGGCGCCAAACAGACCCAATACCGGCAAAGGCCCGGACAAACCAGATTGATTAAGTGATTGTGGGAGTTGATCAATCACCAAATGCTGGCTTGGTAGCTTGGTTCATTGTCACAATACTGTCATACAAATAGCTCAAACTGATCGTGGTTTTGGTATTTCCAACTACCCGGTTTTCAATTTTTAAGGAGTCCACGATGCTAGCAGCAGCGCTCAAACGTTTATATCAACCACTCGCAATAGGTTTCATTGCATCCAGCATGATTCTTGGTAGTCAGGTCGCTGCGGCAGCTGACATGCTGACCGGCGCAGGTGGTACCGCCATTTATCCAGTGTTGTCGAAATGGGCAGCCGCATATAAAAAAGAAACCGGTACTGAAGTCAATTACCAGTCCATTGGCTCTGGTGGCGGCATCAAGCAAATCAAGAACAAGACCGTGGCTTTTGCCGACAGCGACAAGCCCTTGACTCCAGACGAGTTGAACAAAGACAGCCTGGCGCAATTTCCTGCAGTGATTATTGCCATTACCCCGGTAGTCAATCTGCCTGGCGTGAAACCCGGTCAAATGGTCCTGGATGGCACCGTGCTGGCTGATATTTATCTGGGCAAGATCACCAAATGGAATGACCCTGCCATTCATGCACTCAACCCCGGCATGAAACTGCCTGACATGGCGATTTCCACTGTGCATCGTTCAGATGGTTCCGGTACTACCTTCAACTTTACTGACTATCTGTCCAAAGTCAGCCCCGAGTGGAAGGCAAAAGTGGGTTCCGACACTTCCGTGTCCTGGCCCGGCGGTGTAGGTGGCAAAGGTAACGAAGGCGTGGCTGGTTTTGTGAAACAGCTTCCAGGTTCCATTGGCTATGTGGAATATGCATACACCATGGAAACCAAGCTGACTTACACCCGCATGAAAAATGCTGACGGCAAGATTGTTGAGCCCAGCATGAAGAGCTTTCAGGATGCCGCGGGTAATGCCGACTTTTCCAAGGTCAGCGACTTTTACCTCATCCTGACCAATCAACCAGGCGCAACAAGCTGGCCTATTACGGCTGCTACCTACTTCCTGATGCGCAAGGACTATCCTAAGGCTGAAAATCAGAAAGTCGTGAAATTCGCCAAATGGTTCCTCGAACATGGTCAGGCAGATGCTGAAAAGCTGGCCTATGTCCCATTGCCAAAGCGTACTGTTAGCCTGATTGAGGCTTACTGGAAAAAAGAATTGGGTATTTAAGACTGGATTAGGGGGGGTATATAACTCTCTTCGGTTTTACATACTGATTCTGTTTTAAAAAAGGGTGGCGCAAGCCACCCTTTTGTTTTGGTCAACGCCTAAAAAACTAGCGTTCGGTAAAAAACCGTTCGCGCATTTCCTCCAAGCCCAGCGTTTCCAATACCTCATTCAATCGCTCTGCCGAACGCTTGCGTGGCAAATCTTTATAGCTGGCTATAATCAACTCATTTTTCATCGAATGCTCCCAACCCACCAGTTCAGTCACGCTGACCTGATAACCGTGTGCCTCCAACTGCAAACAACGCAGGACATTGGTGATCTGGCTACCGAATTCACGCGTATGCAAGGGATGCCGCCAGATTTCGGCAAGTACATTTTTGGCCAGCGATCTACTTTTGTTTTTCTTCAACACCGAAGCGATTTCGGCTTGGCAACACGGCACCAGGACCATGAATTGTGCCTGCCGTTTTAACGCAAAATGAATTGCATCGTCGGTAGCCGTGTTACATGCATGCAATGCCGTGACAATATCCACTTTGGCCGGCAATAAGTCAGAGGTAATGGACTCGGCCACCGATAAATTGAGAAAGCTCATTCCCGAGAAACCAAGCCGGGTTGCCAGCTCCTGCGACTTTTTCACCAACTCGTCACGGGTTTCGATGCCGAAAATATGTGATTTTCCATTAAGTGTCTTGAAAAACAGATCATAAAGAATAAAGCCCAGATAGGATTTGCCGGCACCATGATCAACCAGCTGGATATCGGTATGATCTTGCTGGATGACCTGCAGCAATGGTTCGATAAACTGGTACAAGTGATACACCTGCTTGAGCTTGCGCCGGCTATCCTGATTCATCTTGCCATCGCGGGTAAGGATATGCAGCTCTTTGAGCAGCTCGATGGATTGTCCCGGCCTGATTTCGTGCATATCGCTCATGTCAGTCCCTTGTGGTCATGCTCATTCATTACCCGCAAACCATCCACAAACTCAGGAAATTCCAACCCCAACTGCGCTTCCAGCCGGTGAGCGCGATTACGCAGCGTTTCCCATTCGACATGGCGCGGCTTGCTGGCGAAGCCGAACACGATGATATTGCCGCGCCTTTCAGCGGGTAGACACAGGATACGTCCGTCAAAAGCCATTTCTATCCGTTTTAGATAAACCTCGAAGTTGGGATCACTGCCCCATAAATTAACGGACAGCACACCCTGCTTAGTAAGTGCCATCGCGCAGTAGTCATAGAAATCCTGGGTAGCGAGGGATTCAACCTGACAGCCGGAATCAAATCCATCCAGCAGAATAGCGTCCCAGCCCAGGTATTCAACAACATAACTGGATGCATCGCCATGTACCACCCGCAAGCGTTCATCATCGGGCGGTAGCTGAAAAAAAGTTCTTGCGGCGGCAATTACTTGCGAATTGATTTCGACTGCGACCAGTTTCGTTTCAGGTAAGCGCCGATACAGGAATTTCGCCAGCGACCCACCTCCCAGCCCAAGCAACAACACGTTCTCGGGTAGCGCTACAAGCAGCAAAAAACCCAGCATGGCGCGGGTATAGGACAGTTCCAGCCCATTCGGTTCGGACAGTCGCATGGCAGATTGCACCGTATCATTTCCCAGATGCAGAAAACGCACCCCGTCCTGCTCACTGATTTCGACTGTATCCAGATCGGATACCGCCTTGTGAATACGTCGTTTGAAAAATCGCATGAAAATCCTATTTGTAAACTGTAGCGCAGACGTAACTGTTAAAATTGCCAGCATTTTACGAACAACTGGATAGCTTACACCATGCGCGTCTCACAATTTTTTCTCTCCACTTTGAAAGAAGCGCCATCCGAAGCTGAACTCGTCAGCCATCGTCTGATGCTGCGTGCCGGTTTCATCAAGCGTTTGGGCTCCGGGCTATACACCTGGATGCCACTGGGTCTGCGCGTCTTGCGCAAGGTAGAGGCCATCGTACGCGAGGAAATGAACAAGGCGGGCGCGATCGAATTGCTGATGCCAGCGGTTCAGCCTGCTGAATTGTGGCAGGAAACCGGACGCTGGGATGTGTTCGGGCCACAAATGCTGAAAATCAAGGATAGACACGAACGCGATTTCTGCTTTGGACCTACCCACGAAGAAGTCATTACCGATATCGCACGCCGCGAGATCAAAAGCTATCGCCAGCTACCGCTGAATTTTTACCAGATTCAAATCAAATTCCGCGATGAGATTCGCCCCCGTTTTGGCGTGATGCGCGCACGCGAGTTCATGATGAAGGACGCCTATTCCTTTCATTCCGATTTTGCCAACCTGGAACAGACTTACCAAGCCATGTATGAAGCTTACACGCGTATTTTTACCCGGCTCGGATTGAAATTCCGCGCGGTGGCTGCCGATACCGGCGCGATCGGCGGATCCGGATCGCATGAATTTCATGTTCTGGCGGATTCAGGGGAAGATGCCATCGCCTATAGCCCCGACTCGGATTATGCGGCCAACGTCGAACTGGCTGAGGCAGTTGCACCAAGCGTACCACGCCCTGCTGCAACACAGGCATTGTCAAAAATCCCGACGCCAGGCCAGCACAGCATCGCGGAAATCGCGGATTTTCTCAAAACTTCACCCTCGCAAACTGTAAAAACCCTCATCGTAGAAGGAAAGGAAGGCCCAGTGGCTCTTCTTTTGCGCGGCGACCATCAACTGAATGAGATTAAGGCCGCCAAACTCATCGGTCAAGACATCCGTTTCGCCAGCGAAGCCCAGATACAGGCTGCCGCGGCTTGCGGGGCGGGTTCGATTGGTCCGCTAGGATTGAATATCCCGATATTTGCCGATCGTTCAGTACTGGCGATGGCTGATTTCGTGTGCGGTGCCAATGAGGATGGCTTTCATTTGACCGGGGTCAACTTCGGGCGCGACCTGCCAGAACCTGAGGTAGCAGATCTCCGCAATGCAGTCGCGGGTGACCCCAGTCCGGACGGCAAAGGTACGCTGGATATCTGCAGAGGCATCGAAGTTGGACATATTTTCCAGCTCCGCAGCAAATATTCGGAAACCATGGGATGCACCTATCTGGATGAGACAGGTAAACCGCAGCTTGTGGAGATGGGGTGCTATGGTATCGGCGTATCCCGTATCGTGGCGGCCGCCATCGAGCAAAATTTCGATGCGCGCGGCATGATACTACCCGAATCGATGGCACCGTTTTTGCTCGCAATCGTCCCTGTAGGCTATCAAAAAAGTGAAGTTGTCCGGGAAACTGCCGATAATCTCTATAGAGAATTGCTGATGGCAGGTATTGATGTATTTATGGATGACCGGAATGAGCGCCCGGGTGTAATGTTTGCCGACATGGAATTGATCGGCATCCCACATCGCGTGGTGATTGGTGAACGCGGCCTGAAAGACGGCTTGATAGAATATCAGGGAAGGCGCGATGACGCAGCCCGTACAATCGCCGTCACAGAAATTGGCGGATTTTTGACCCAACTGTTGACAAAATGAATTTGAAAATACTCAATATTTTTGGTAAAGGCTTGATCGTCGCCAGCACCCTTCTGGTGGTGTTATCAGCGCATGCGGGTGGTCAGATTTATGAACCGATGTCGGCCAGTGTACGCGCCGCGCTTGGCAAATCCGTTGCAGATACGCCGGTTACCAATGTCAGTTTTCTCGACAACCCGCATGGACAAGCTTGGCTGGCCGAAATGTCGCAACGTCTCAGCAAACGCATGCCGGACCCGGAACGACGCCGAGACTTCCTGAATACCGTCTATTACGAAGCCATCCGTGCTGGTCTTGACCCTGAAATGGTACTGGGACTGATAGAGGTGGAATCCGGCTTCAAGAAATATGCCATTTCCAGCGTATCTGCACGTGGCTACATGCAAGTCATGCCGTTCTGGGTAAAAACCATCGGCACCCCCAATCAGGATCTGTTTCAGTTACGCACCAATCTGCGCTATGGCTGTAATATCCTGCGGCTTTACCTGAATATCGAAAAAGGCAATCTCTACCGCGCCTTGGGACGATACAACGGCAGTCTGGGTAAGCCGGGTTATCCCGCGATGGTGCTATCAGCCTGGAAAAAACACTGGACCTTCCGCCCTCTCACCAAAACAGCAGAAAATCCCATTCCACCCAATAGCTAAGATTAGCGCTTTTCCAGCACTATCAGTGTGGGCGGCTGTAAGGTTGTCGCCACATACATGCCCGGCTCGACCAGACGCGCTTTCACCACACCGTCAAACGGTGCACGCAATATCGTGTATTGTTGATTTTTTTGTGCAATGATCAAACGCGCTTGCGCTTCTTTTGACGCCGCATCCGCTTGCGCACTGCGCAACCTGGCCGCATCCATCTCGGTAGTTGAACTCACTGCACGGCTATATAACTCTTTAGCACGCGTCAAATTACGGCCCGCATCCAGGTCCTCTTCCTTGGCACGTGCTGCGCCTGCTTCTGCTTCCATAACGCGCGCCTGATAGATGGCATCATCGAGCGCCAGTAGCGGCTGACCTTTTTTAACCTGCTGACCTACGCTGACAAATACGTTTTTGACCACGCCTGACACAGGGGTGGTCAGCGGAACACTTTGTATTCGAGTTGCCTCACCGGCCGCCGAAGCAGACAGGCTGCCGAATAAAAATACCAGTACCCACAAAGCTTTCATAACGCTCATCCTTTTGATTGTTTATCGGTCAGCGCTACAATATCAGCCAGCGGTTTACCGGCCAAAGCCTGCAAACGGGCCAGCGCCAGCGCCAGTCGAAATTCAACACGGCGAGCCCGTAACGCTGCAGCCAAGGTCTGTGCCATGCCATCACCCAGATCCGTTTTGAGTTCGAGTTCGTAATCGGCACGGCTGCGATCCAGCGCGATATCCCGGTATTTAATCTGTTCCTGGGCTGCAGGACGGCTACTATCCCGCAGTTGCTGAATTTCGAGCAGCGTTTCCAGCAGGCTTTGCGCGATCTGCATATGGAGTTTGTCCGCTCCTGCCTGCAGTTTCTGAAATTGCGCTTGCTCTCGTGAGATGCGCGCATCTATACGCCCACCCTGGTAGAGCGGCCAGGACAGAATCACCCCTGCACTGACACTATCACGAGTAATCGAAGTGCGGCTGTAATCAGCCGCCGCTAATTCCGCATCCAGGCTTGGAGAGTTTTCATGGCGCAGTCCAGCCAGGCGCTGCTGTGCTGCGGCCAGCAGTTGCAATTGGGCACGCATCAGGCGGTTATGCTCCAGCACCCAAGGTAACAATTTTTCATACTCGGGCAGCTTGACATTATTATCTGGCAATTTGGGGTCTTCGAGATTCGAGGCCAATTCACCAGGACGGTTGAGGGCATCCGCCAGCAATGCGCGGGTAATACGCTGTTGAGCCTGACTGGCATTGCGTTTTTCACGCAGGTCCTGGTAACGCGCTTCCAGAATAGCAAAATCGGGCCGCGACATTTGCCCGACTTTGACCCTGTCGCGCGCATGATCCATAGACACATAAGCTACCGTCATGAATTCATTGTCGGCCGCGTATTGCTCGTCGGCGAGTAGCACATCAAAATATCGCGTCATGATCTTTAAACGACGCTGATCACGCGTATCCAGCAGCGCATCTTCACGCGCACCCATCTCATCACGGGCGGCGCTGATGGCATATTCGCTACGCGAAAAATCATACAGATTTTTACGTGCCACAATACGCGCGCTATTGTCTGCGCTCCAGGCATCTGCTCCGACAGATTGACGCCCACGACGCAATATACCTTCGAAATTGACCGTCAGATCACGATTGGCGGCTGCTGCTTGCTGATCAGCACGTGCAACGGCCAGGTCGGCTTCGGCACTGCGTATGTCCGGATGAGGCGCATCAACAGTGGCTAGCGCTTCAGCCAACGTCAATGCGTGGGCGGGGACCGACATGAACGCGCCTGCCAGCACGATGGCTGACAAAAAACAACGCGGATAAATCATTTCTGCGCTTGCATTTTGTAAGCTGCAAACGGCTTATCCTTATAGACGCCATCCACTACATAACGCCCCAGCAGCAAAAATTCATCCGCATCGCGGGTAACGCCAATGTAGCGTGTGACCAGATCGCCCTTGGTATCGAAAAACAAAAAAGTGGGTGTGGCACGTGCACGGTTTTTAAGTGCAAAGTCTTTCTCAGTTGTATCGGCGCCCTTGAAATCTACCATGGGGGTATCGCCTTTCACATCCATTTCGAAGACCAGAAAATGTTTGCGGTAGTAATCCTGCACGCTGGATTGATTCAGCACAGTAGTTTTCATTCGCTCGCAGAAGGGGCAGCCTTCCTGAACGAACATGATCAGCACGCCGCTCTTGTTTTCCTTCCGGGCAGTTTGCAACTCACTCTTGAAATCGCCCAGTTTGGGCTGGAAAAAATAAGTCTGCACATCACGCACCTCACCCAAGGCCGTGGTCGCGAACATCAACAAGGCGATACCTAATATACGTAACATTTGCCGTCTCCTTCATCCCCCGCATTTTGCAGGTGGTTATTTTTGTGTGGCGTTTTTACTATTAATATAGTTCTCTACAGCCTGCTGGGTAATTCCACCCACCTGATAGGCAACCAGTTTACCTGCGGGGTTAAACAGGTAAGTTGTTGGCAAACCCTGAACAGGGCCGAACTGTGCTGCAATCTTAGAACTTCCCAGCACGATTGGATAGCTGATAAACATACTATCGGCAAAATCCAGTACCTGTTTAGGGCTCTGGTATTCCATGGCGATGCCGATTACTTCCAGTTTGGTATTTTTGTATTTGTCATGCAATGCATTCAGCGCCGGTATCTCTTCCAAGCAAGGCGGGCACCAGGTTGCCCAGAAATTCACCAGCACCCATTTTCCCTTGTAGCTATCCAGAGTATGCACCACACCCTTGCTGTCAGTCAGACTGAATGCTGAGGCAGTGGTCGTCACGACCAGCATGGTCAGCAACAGCAAAATTCGTTTCAACATGCATAAACTCCTATAATTGTCAGCTTGTATAAATTGCCCGCCATTAAACCATGACTGATTACCGCATAGAACAAGACTCACTGGGAAAATTTAAAGTTCCCGCCCATGCCTGGTATGGTATCCAGACTGCACGCGCTGTGGAAAATTTCCCCATCTCCGGCCGCATGCCGGATACCGACTTCATTCGTGCTCATGTGCAAATAAAACTCGCCGCCGCTCGTGCCAATTGCCAGCCGGACTGGCTCACTCCTGCCCAGCGTGACGCCATCGCTGACGCATGCGAACGCATCCTTGCAGGTGAGTTTCTGGATCACTTTGTGGTGGACCGGTTTCAGGCTGGAGCCGGTACCAGCCACAACATGAATAGCAACGAGGTCATCGCCAATCTCGCCAATGTGACACTGGGCGGTGAAAAAGGTCAGTACACACCTATCCACCCCAACGACCATGTCAATATGGGGCAGAGCACCAATGACACCATTCCCACGGCGATCCGTCTGGCTTTGCTGGCCAAGCTACCACGTTTGCTGGCCGCCACCGAAGCCATGGCGGCCACATTTGAAACTATTGCCCTGCGTGAACATGACACAGTCAAAAGCGGCCGCACCCATCTACAGGATGCGGTGCCGACTACCATTGGTCGGGAGTTCGCAGCTTATGCCTGGACCTTGCGCCGCACCGGCGTTAACCTCGCCGCCGTGCGTCCGCTACTATGCCAGACCGGATTGGGGGGCTCAGCGGCGGGTACCGGGCTGAATACTTCACCTGATTATGCGGAGCGCGTTGCCACCGAGCTTGCAGAACTGACCGGAGAATCCATTAGCACAGGTGATCTGGCCGCTCAGATGCAATCCATGTTCGATCTGCAGGCAGTATCGGCAGCAATACGCGGGTTGACCCTGGAACTTACTCGCATCGCCAATGACCTGCGACTGCTGGCTTCCGGTCCCCGCACCGGGCTTGGCGAAATTTCGCTTCCTCCCGTGCAGCCAGGTTCATCCATCATGCCTGGCAAGGTCAATCCGGTGATGTTCGAAATGCTGAATCAGGTGTGTTACCAGGTATTAGGGCAGGATACCGCGGTTGCCTATATGACCCAGGCCGGGCAACTGGAATTGAATGTGATGATGCCGGCGCTCGGCTCTGCCCTGTTTGATGCGATGGACTGGCTGACGAACGCAATCAATGCCACCACCGAGAAAAATCTTAAGGGGCTAGTGGTCAACCACGAACGCTGCGAACGTTTTATCCATGACAGCGTAGGCTTGGCGACCCTGCTCAATACCCGCATTGGCTATGTGAAAGCAGCTGAAATCGCTAAGGAATCAGAACAAACCGGTAAACCGGTCCGGGAAATTGTCACTGCGCACAAATTGATGAGCGAATCCGATTTCAATGCACTGGTGCTGGCCGCAGCGAATGGTTTGGGTAGCGGCGGCGGCTGATAATCCGGATTAGGTCAGCAACAAAAAAGGCCAGCAATATCGCTGGCCGTTTTAGATCACTTGTTCAGTGCCCCGCATCCGGCTTTTCATTATGATCTTCATTCTCCTTGCCGTGTGATTCTGACGCATGCGTGAAGTAGAGCGCCACACCAATCAGCGCAATACCACCACCCAGATAGAGCAGATCCAGAGGGCTATTCATTTGTATCTGTAACGCTTTCTCAAACAAGGTGACGATGAGGATCATCAGGATCACTTTCGCCAAACGCTGCTTCAGGTCATCCAGACTATTGATTACCAGAATCTTACTGGACGCGCGACTACCATGCGCCTCATCAATGTCACTGACAAATAGCTCATACAGCCCCAATGAAAAAATCAGCATAAAAGTTGCCAGCAAATATCCATCCACCACCTCCACCACGTGTGTAATTGTCTCGTCGTGAATCAGCTTGCGCGACTCAGCTGTCTGGGCCGGATCAGCATAATGCGCAACATGGCTGACCAGATACACCACATCTACCGTCGCCATGTACATGACCGCAACGGCCGCAGCCATACTGGCAACCACCGCCAACACTACCATATACCGGCTGCGCCACAATGCGCCTTCGAACAACAACTCCAGAAATTTCACGACTGCTCCTCAATTCCAAACCAATACTTCAAAATTTTTCTAGGAAGATACCTGGCGACGATGGTAACCGCGGACGCACCCACTACCGCGGCTGCCAAGAACATCACAAAATCCTGGCGCGGGTGGCCTTGCAACTGAATTTCCAATGCAGCCAGCGCAGTCGAGACAAACAATGTCAGCATGCGCCATAGAGAGGCCTGAGCGGTAATACGTAATCGTGCAATGGTGCCTAGGACCAGCACGGCCAAAACAGCGTAGCCCAGCCCATAACCCCATTGCAGAGACTTGACGGAGACCATTTCCAGTGTCTGCCAGTGGTGGATGAAGTACAGCAATAACGCCCATACAGCCACACCAATCGACCATTCTAAATGTTTTGTTTTTTTCATTTTCGGCATTATACCTGCCCATCTTGCCAATTCGTCGCTGTTCGGGTTTTACAAAACTGTAGAGAAGCCCTAGAATTTTTGCACACGTCCAAAAAATCATATCAGCGCCCATGCAACTCAATCTTGCGCTCCCTGTTCCCGATCCAAGCCTTAGCCATCTCACCGAGACACGTCCAAAATACCTGCAGACATGGCTGGAACGCTTACCTATTGCCAATCTGCATGAATCGGCACAGGCACTGTTGCTCTCCCTGGCAGCGCAAAATCGTCAGATTCTAGCGGATGACTCGCGTCAAAAGCTTCTGGAACTTTATCGCGCCACGGTGCATATCATTACTGGTGCGATTAAACTGCAAATCAGTGATGCCGCCTTGCCTTTGACGGAAAGGCAATACCAACTTACCACGCTGGCACGTGAACTTTTGATCGAATTGGCCAATGGCTACAAGATTGTGTTGCAGTCGGGTAGCAGTCGCCGGCTCGGTTTCCGCAACAAGCCGGATCAGGCACAGACCATGCAGCGTATTTTGTCTGCAAATTCACGTCTTCTGACTTTATGTTACGAGAGTTACGCGGATATACCCGTCGGCCTCTGGTTTGAAATACACCAGATTTACCGTTATGCCATGCACCAGAATGTACAGTCTGATATCACCGCCGACACACCTCCGGCCAGTGTCAGCCAGCTTTATCGTCTGTGTTTACTGATCTCTACTGCCGACCCCTATCGACTAAGCCAGGGTGAACTCAGTAAAGTGCTGGATTTGCTTCGGCTTTACGGGGATACAGCACAAATTCAACTACCTGTACCATCGCCTCTGGCCGACGGCCTGTTTTTAATCCACCCGGATACGGATCAACCACCGTGCCCCTTGCTCCGCAATACCGGCAGCATTGACCCCGCACAGGATTATTTTTTTAACACCCTGGAACTCGCCCGTCAGCTCCACCAACTACTCAGCCGGCTTAAAGCCGGCGCGAAAGCTGCCCAGCTGAATTTGCCGAATTATGCTGATGAGGCTACCTACCTGGCTTTATTGCAGCGCTTGATACGTAACTGGGGACATGTTCCGACCCGGCACTTCAATCGGCGCGGTGGCACTCGCGACGAAGCCGAATTATGCACAGGCATCCGGACCATCCATACCCTTTTACTGGCAGCGCTGACCCCAGGCAATCACACGCCCAACCCGGATGAAATCAGCATCAGCACCATCTCGGTTCTGAATCGCAACCATCGTCCCGATGCCATCGCTACACACTGGAAAATAGCCAATGACAGCGCCAGCGGCCTAGCCTTGCATAAACGCAACAATATCAGTGTTACGTTGAAAGTTGGGGAAGTAGTCGCGGTACGCTCACATCAATTATCGAACTGGAATATAGGCGTGGTGCGCTGGTTGCGCAATTCACCTGCTGATCAGATCGAGTTCGGCCTGCAAATGCTGTCCCCCAATCCACAACCCGTATGGGTACGCAATGCCGTCGGCAGAATCCGCACCAATCAGCCCGCCCTGCTGCTACCTGCCAATCCCGTCCTGCAATTGCCGCAACAACTGTTGGTACCGCGTGGCATTTACCTGGTGGATATGCCCCTCGAATTAAGCACGTCAAGCGACTGCAGCATACTTCCGGGCAAGGTATTGGAACACACGCACAATTTCGATTTATTTGAATTCCAGGAAATCCAGTAAGGTGCCTGGGAACTCGGATACTCGGTTCAGGCAGCTTTCACATTTAGCTAACGTCCTTGTGCAACCACTAAGAACGAATTCTTCTGAGCGTTGCCGAAGTTGTCAGTGGCACGTGACCATGCTCCAGACGATATAATGCAGCAATGAAAAAAGGATAGTTAACATGCAGGACATACTCGTACTCTATTACAGCCAGAACGGGGCTGTTAAACAGTTGGCGCAGATTATCGCGCATGGCGTTGATTCCGTACCCGGTGCGCAGGCACGTATTCGTACCGTACCCAAGGTTGCCTCCATCACCCAAACTGCCGCGCCACTGGTGCCGGAAAGCGGTGCCCCCTATGTTGAACTGGAAGACCTGGAACAATGCGTCGGTCTGGCCTTGGGTAGTCCTACGCGTTTTGGCAATATGGCAGCGCCAATGAAATATTTCTGGGACGGCACGGCCGGATTGTGGATCAAAGGAGCGCTGGCTGGCAAACCGGCGGCAACTTTTACCTCGACCTCCAGCATGCACGGAGGACAGGAAACCACGCTGATGTCAATGATGATGCCGCTACTGCACCATGGCATGGTCGTGCTCGGGATTCCCTATACCGAACCTGAACTCAGCACCACCACGGGCGGCGGTACCCCTTATGGAGCAAGCCATGTAACCGGGACCGCAGAGGATCAGCCAATCAGCGAAGTGGAACACAAACTCGCATTCGCCCTCGGCAAACGCCTTGCGCAAGTTGCTTTGAAGCTGGCCGCATGAGTACCATCGAGGCACGTCAACTGTTACGTCAGCAACGACATGGAGTATTGTCTACGCTGTCAAAAAAACTTCAGGGCTACCCATTCGGTTCAGTTACGCCTTTCGTCCTGGACCATCAGGCACGCCCGGTAATTCTGATCAGTACCTTGGCTGAGCATACCAAAAATATCGCGGCGGACCCGCGCGTCAGTCTGCTAGCTCACGATACCAGTCCTGACATACAAGCCAATGCGCGGGTAACTGTCGTAGGCAATTGTGCGCGCATGGAAGATCAGACCACGCTCAGGGCTCGTTATTTGCGATATTTTCCCGGTGCAACAGATTACTTTGCCACGCACGATTTTTTCTTTTACCGGATTGAACCCACCCACATCCGTTTTATTGGCGGCTTTGGTGCGATCCACTGGGTTGAAGTTAATCGCTTTTCCGCGCCTGAGAATCAATTGACCACACAGGAAGAGGCCATTATCACGCACATGAATGCGGACCATCAGCACAATCTAGCGGCCTACTGCCGTCATTTTCATGGCGTCGAGGCAAACTCTGCGCAAATGCTGGGGATTGATACCGACGGATTCGATGTGCGCACAGATAGCGGGCAACAGTTGCGCTTTGATTTCAGCGAACCGGTGCTGGATGCCCAAAGTGCCCGTAGCGCCTTGGTGGCCATGGCCGAGACGTGTCGCGCATGAAGAAGATTGTCATCTTGCATTACACCAGCATTGCCAGCCTGATCACATTGATTTTTCTTCTGGTCGCGTGGGAAGGCTGGCTGGCGCCGCTCAGACCAGGCGGCTCAATGCTGATCCTGAAAGTACTGCCGCTGCTATTCCCCTTGTTCGGCATCCTGCGCGGCAAACGCTACACTTATCAATGGGCATCCATGTTGATCTTGCTGTACTTCACCGAAGGCGTGGTACGTGCGTGGTCTGATCATGGCTTGTCTGCATGGCTCGCCGGGGGTGAGGCAACACTCTCCATCATTTTTTTCCTCAGCACCATTTACTATGCGCGTGATCTCGGGCGCCTTGCCCATCGGAATCAATAGTGGGATGATTTCAGGATCATATTCCCAAAATCAAGGCTGCCAGAATGGAAAACCCTCCGCCGCTACGTCGTGCCAGTGACCGACGCGCGCCAGATGATCGGCGGGAGCAGGAACGACGTAGCGCGCATTCGCTACACACAGGTATGCGGTTTCCTACCTTTGGCGAACAGCGCATTCAGTTTTTGACGCGTTATCTCTTTTTCGCACTGGGATGGTCCTTTTTTAATATTCCAGAAGTCATGCCCGGGGAACATATCCCGCTTGCCTCCCTCAATGCCATTTTTGCCAGCTATTTCGTCTTCACTTCTGCGGCGTTTTATCACGCGAAACTTTATCCCATTCATCCTGCACGTTACCGTCTGGCCATGTGGGTGGATATCGCCTTGGTCTCCACATGCATGGTGAATGACCCTTACGATATACCTCCCTCACTCGTTGTATTTATCATGATAGTACTGGGTAACGGGATGCGTTACGGGATGCGCATGTTTGGTGAAGCATTGGTAGGAAGTTTTCTTGCTATCATGCTGGCGCTCAGTTTTCGATTCGCCTACGGCTCTCATGGCATCTCGGCCGGGATGATTTTTCTCAACCTGTTCGGCAGTATCATTCTGATTTACGCTTACGTCCTGATGAGCCGGATTGAGTCTGCACAGCATCTGCTGGAACGCAGCAGCAAACAGGATACGTTGACCGGCCTGATGAACCGGCGTGGCTTGGTGGAAACCGCTACTGCTTTGTTCAATCGCATCACGACCTATGGTGGCATTGCCAGCGTGATGTTTGTGGATCTGGATCAGTTCAAGCGGGTTAATGACGATCACGGACACGCTCATGGCGACCTGGTATTGCGGCGCTTTTCCGACATCCTGTTCGAAAATACCCGCGCCGGTGATATCAGGTCACGTTACGGCGGTGATGAATTTGTCATTCTGATGCCGGAAACCCCGTTGGATCAGAGCGAAACAATTGCCCAGCGCATTCAACTTGCTTTCGCCCAGTGGTGCACCGAGCGTGGGTATCATTGCAGTGCGACCATCGGAATGGGGGAGGTACCCCGAGATGGGTGTAGTCTGGAGGCTATACTGGACAAAGTCGATGCCGCGCTTTATCACTCCAAAGCCGCAACCCCTCACGGTGGTTTACAACGTGTTGATCGGTTACCCGTTACGCTTGGCCCATCCATTTGACCGGCACTTGACCAGCCGCTTGGTCACACTTGGGGATGCGCACGTTCCAGCTTGCTGAGCAGTTTATTCAGCGCATGCAAGTAAGCCTTGGCTGAAGCAACCACAATGTCAGTGTCAGCACCCTGTCCGTTTACTATCCGTCCACCCTTCGATAAGCGGACCGTAACCTCACCTTGCGCATCGGTGCCCGTTGTAATGTTGTTCACTGAATAGAGTTGCAATTCTGCGCCGCTATTGACGATGGATTCCAATGCCCGGAATGCTGCATCCACAGGGCCGCCCCCTTCGGCATTTCCGTTCTTCTCTTGGCCATTTTCGGCAATCACCACACGTGCGCTGGGAATCTCACCAGTTTCCGAACAGACCTTGAGTGAAACCAGCTTGAATAATTCCGGTGTATTGGCGGCAGCCTCGTCGCTGACCAAAGCCTGCAGATCTTCATCGAAAATATCGTGTTTTTTGTCTGCAAGTTCCTTGAATCGGGCGAAAGCGGCATTGAGCGCTTCTTCTGAACCCAACTCGATACCCAGTTCGGTCAGGCGCGTACGAAATGCATTGCGCCCCGAGTGCTTGCCCAGCACCATTTTGTTCGCGCCCCACCCGACATCTTCAGCGCGCATGATTTCATAGGTTTCGCGATGCTTGAGCACACCATCCTGATGAATGCCGGATTCATGGGAAAACGCATTGGCACCGACAATGGCCTTGTTTGGCTGCACTGCAAAACCGGTGATGCTGGATACCAGACGCGAAGCCGGCATGATCTGGGTTGCATCAATACGCGTTTCGCAACCAAATACATCCTGGCGCGTGCGCACCGCCATGACAATTTCTTCCAGTGCGGCGTTACCGGCACGCTCGCCCAAACCGTTGATCGTACATTCCACCTGACGTGCACCGTTCAATACCGCTGATAACGAATTGGCGACTGCCAGACCCAGATCATTATGGCAATGCACCGAGAACACTGCCTTGTCGGCATTCGGAATGCGGTTGCGCAGATCGTGAATCAGCCCGCCGAACTGGGCTGGCATGCTATAGCCAACGGTGTCCGGGATATTCAATGTACCCGCCCCGGCATCAATGACCGCCTCCAGCACACGGCACAGGAAATCGGGATCGGAGCGTCCCGCATCTTCGGGAGAAAACTCCACGTTATCCGTATATTGGCGTGCCCATTTGACTGCCTTGACCGCCTGCTCGATCACTTGATCCGGACTCATGCGCAGTTTCTTTTCCATGTGGATCGCGCTGGTAGCGATGAAGGTATGGATACGCGCCGACTTGGCGCCACGCAGTGCTTCCCCCGCACGTTCGATATCGCGCTCAAGTGCGCGAGCCAGACCACATACCGTGCTGTCCTTGATGGCATCCGCTACTGCCTTGACCGACTCGAAATCGCCATTGGAGGCAGCGGGGAATCCTGCTTCAATGACATCCACACGCATTTTCTCGAGTTGCCGGGCAATACGTACTTTTTCCTCGCGCGTCATCGATGCACCCGGGCTTTGCTCGCCATCGCGCAGGGTCGTATCGAAAATGATTAGATGGTCTTGGCTCATGGATGCATCCCTTACAAAAACAATATTTTGCTATTATTTTTCGGCTTCGGAAATTCTGCCGTGCCGTCTGCGTTGCCACCATTGCCATACCGACATTGCATAGCCTGACAGTGCATACAACGCGACAATTGCGAACAATACATCAGGCGGACTATAGGCAACCAGTACAAATGCCATCGCAATCAGGAATACCACGACAAACGGTACACTGCGACGCAAGTTGATTTCCTTGCCGCTGTAGTAGGGGATATTACTGACCATGGTCAAACCGGCGAACAGGGTCACTACAAATGCGAGCCAGTGCACGTCTGCGCCTTGGACTCCGTATTTGTTCATCACCCATACCAGTCCGGCAATAAGTGCAGCGGCGGCGGGACTCGGCAGCCCCTGGAAGAAACGTTTGTCGGCGACTTCCAGTTGGGTATTGAAACGCGCCAGACGCAATGCTGCACCGACACAGTAGATAAATGCGGCAATCCAGCCTAATTTCCCCAAACCTTTGAGTGCCCACACATACGCCACCAGTGCAGGCGCCACACCGAATGAAACCATATCCGAGAGCGAGTCATACTCAGCACCAAATGCACTCTGGGTATGCGTCAGTCGCGCCACACGGCCATCCAGACCATCCAGCACCATGGCAATAAAAATCGCCACGGCAGACAACTCGTAAGCCCCATTCATCGCCTGCACAATGGCGTAAAACCCGGCGAATAAGGCGCCTGTAGTAAACAAGTTGGGTAACAGATAGATGCCACGCCGCTGCGCGCGGCCATTGCCCATCGATTTGAGAGGACGATTGTCTGCCATGTCAGCTTTATAGCTCAGCCAGCACGTTGCTGCTGGCGCTGACCTTGTCGCCCAGCGCCACCTTAACTCGCGCGGTCAGCGGCAGATAGACATCCACACGCGACCCGAACCGGATAAAACCGTAACGCTGCCCGCGGGTCAGCTGATCCTTGGCCTTGACATAGCACAGGATGCGCCGCGCCACCAGGCCAGCAATCTGCACACAAGTCACATCCTGGCCGGATTTCGTTTTGATCCACATGGCATTGCGCTCGTTGGCCACTGAAGCCTTTTCCAATGAGGCGTTCAAGAAACTGCCCCGAAAATACCACACTTTTTTAATGGTGCCGTCCACAGGGCTACGGTTAGAGTGCACGTTGAACACATTCATGAATACACTGACCATCAATGCCTCACGTTTGAGATAGGGGTCGGTTACCCGCTCCACTTTGACAACACGTCCGTCTGCCGGACACAACACCAGATTATCACCTTGCGGGATAAAGCGTGGCGGATCACGAAAAAACTGCAGTATAAACAGCGTGATCACCCACAGGGGCAAAGCCCATAGCCAACCTGCAAATACACTGACAACAATGGAAATTAACGCGGCAGCGGCCAGAAAAGGCCAGCCTTCACGAGCAATAATGGGATGGGGATAATTTTTCAATTTTGAGTATGTTTAATCAATGAATAAAGGCACGGAACGACAGTGTTTTGACGTCTCCGTGCCCCTTGGTCCGACCTGCCGTTTAGTTCTTGGCTTGATCCACCAACTTGTTTTTGCCAATCCAGGGCATCATGGCGCGCAATTTGGCACCAACGATCTCAATCGGATGCTCGGCGTTCTGGCGGCGTTTGGCATGCATGCCTGCGGCACCCGCCTTGTTTTCCAGAATGAAGCTCTTGGCGTATTCGCCATTCTGGATATTGGCCAGCGCCTGCTTCATTGCAACGCGTGCCTGATCGCCGATAACCTTTGGGCCGGTCACGTATTCGCCATATTCGGCATTATTGGAAATGGAGTAGTTCATGTTGGCGATACCGCCTTCGTACATCAGGTCGACAATCAACTTGAGTTCATGCAGGCATTCGAAATAGGCCATTTCAGGCGCGTAACCAGCTTCGGTCAGCGTTTCAAAACCCGCTTTCACCAGCTCTACGCAGCCACCGCATAACACAGCCTGTTCGCCGAACAGATCGGTTTCGGTTTCTTCACGGAACGAAGTCTCGATCACGCCGCCTTTGGTACCGCCGTTGGCTGCCGCATACGACAGCGCCAGGTCACGCGCCTTGCCAGATACATCCTGATGCACGGCAATGAGTGAAGGCACGCCGCCGCCCTGAGTATAGGTAGAACGCACCAGATGGCCGGGACCTTTGGGAGCGATCATCACCACATCCACATCCTTGCGTGGGCTGATTTGACCGTAATGAACGTTGAAACCATGGGCGAACGCCAGCACCGCCCCTTTTTTCAGATTGGGTTCAATGTCGTTGCGATACACGTCCGGTTGCTGTTCATCCGGCACCAGCATCATCACTACATCTGCACCTTTGACGGCTTCAGCGACATCTTTTACAGCCAGACCGGCTTTTTTGGCCTTGTTCCAGGATGCACCGTCCTTGCGCAGACCGACCACCACTTTTACGCCGGAGTCCTGCAGATTATTGGCGTGTGCGTGACCTTGCGAACCGTAACCAATGATGGCGACTTTCTTCTTTTTGATCAGTGAAAGGTCGGCGTCTTTATCGTAATAAACTTTCATAGCATGTTCCTTGTTAAATTAAATCAAACTTTGAGAATACGATCGCCGCGTCCAATGCCGGAAGCGCCAGTACGTACTGTTTCCAGAATAGCCGTCTGATCAAGCGCTTCGATGAAAGCATCCAGCTTGGAGCCCGGCCCGGTCAATTCTATGGTGTAGGTTTTTTCAGTTACATCGATGATGCGCCCGCGGAAAATTTCCGCCATGCGCTTCATTTCTTCACGATCCTTGCCGAAAGCGCGGACTTTAACCAGCATCAGTTCACGCTCAATATGACTACCGTCGGACAGATCGAGAATTTTTACTACATCGATCAGTTTATTGAGCTGCTTGATAATCTGCTCGATCACATCTTCCGAACCACGCGTAACGATGGTCATGCGCGACAATGTGGCATCTTCCGTCGGCGCGACGGTCAACGACTCAATATTGTAGCCCCGCGCGGAAAACAGTCCGGCTACTCGCGACAACGCTCCCGCTTCGTTTTCCATCAACAATGAAATGATATGGCGCATGTTACAACTCCTCCGCCAGAATCATTTCGCTGATACCCTTGCCGCCCGGCACCATCGGAAATACGTTCTCCGTCTGGTCGGTGATGAAATCCATGAACACCAACCGTTCTTTCATTGCGAACGCTTCACGCAGCGCGGGCTCTACATCAGCGGGCTTCTCGATCTTCATGCCAACGTGACCATACGCCTCGGCAAGCTTAACAAAATCCGGCAGCGAATCCATGTAGGACTCGGCATAACGGTTTCCGTAGAAGAATTCCTGCCACTGACGCACCATTCCCATGTAGCGGTTATTCAGATTCACAATTTTCAGCGGCAGATGATACTGCTTGCAGGTAGACAGTTCCTGTATGCACATCTGGATACTGGACTCGCCCGTCACGCAAGCGACATCGGAACCTGGATGGGCAAGTTGAACACCCATCGCGGAAGGCAACCCAAAACCCATGGTACCGAGACCGCCTGAGGTAATCCAGCGCCGCGGCTGATCGAATTTATAGTACTGAGCCGCCCACATCTGATGCTGACCTACGTCGGTGGTCACAAAGGCTTCACCCCCGGTCACTTCCCACAATTTTTCCACCACGAACTGGGGTTTGATAATGGGGCTGGCACGATTGTAATTGAGGCAGTTTTTTGCGCGCCACAATTCAATTTGTGTCCACCATGCCTTGATTGCCTTGGCCTCGGCTTTTTCCTTGCTGGCCTTGAGCAGCTTGATCATTTCCTCCAGCACACCACCTACATCCCCGACAATCGGCACGTCCACCTTGACGCGTTTGGAAATGGATGACGGGTCGATATCAATGTGCACAATGCGACGCGCATCCCGGGCGAAATGCTCGGGCGAACCAATCACGCGATCATCGAAACGTGCGCCTACCGCCAGCAGCACGTCGCAATGCTGCATGGTCATATTGGCCTCGTAGGTACCATGCATTCCGAGCATTCCCAGAAACTGGGCATCTGATGCAGGATAAGCGCCCAACCCCATTAGCGTATTGGTTATAGGATAGCCGAGCAGTTTGGCAAGTTGGGTTAGTTGGGTCGCAGCATTGCCCAATACCACGCCTCCCCCTGCATAGATAAGAGGACGCTTGGCTTCGAGCAGCATTTGCACGGCTTTTTTGACCTGTCCGGAATGGCCCTTGACCACCGGGCTATAGGAACGCATGTTCACCGTTTCCGGATAAGCGAATTCCTCGCTTTGCTGGGTAATATCCTTGGGGATATCCACCAGCACCGGACCGGGACGGCCGGTGGCGGCAATGTAGAACGCTTTCTTGATCGTGCTCGCCAGGTCCTTGATGTCTTTCACCAGGAAATTGTGCTTGACGCAAGGACGCGTAATCCCGACCGTATCCACTTCCTGAAAGGCATCCATGCCTATGGCAGGAACCGGCACCTGGCCGCTAATGATCACCAGCGGGATGGAATCCATGTAGGCGGTGGCGATCCCCGTTACCGCATTGGTCAGCCCTGGGCCGGAAGTGACCAATGCCACGCCCACCTTGCCGCTGGAGCGTGCGTAGCCATCTGCGCCATGCACGGCAGCTTGCTCGTGGCGTACCAGTACGTGCTTGAATTTATCCTGCTTGAAAATCTCGTCGTATATATTGAGAACTGCCCCGCCGGGATAGCCGAATACAAATTCGACCCCTTCCTCGGCAAGACAGCGCACGGTGATTTCGGCGCCCGTCAATTCCATACCATGGCCAATCTGCCTAATTTATAGAACCGCTAATACTAATGGTTATCGACTGGCAGGTCAAAAAAACCATACGCGATTCCCGCCTTATTCCGCCTTTTGTTTGGCCGCATGAATATGGGCCAAATAACTGCGTGCGCGATTCACTAATTCACCAGGCAGACCATTTTTCTCGGCAATAATCAAACCTAGGGATAATCCGGACTTGCCGAACTCCAGTTCGTAAGTCGGTGACAAGCTTGCATGATCAAAACGCATCGAAGCATTACACAGATAAGCGTGATCATCCGCAAAGCTCTTGAGCGGTGTCAGGTGGGTGGTCACAATGCCATGTACATGACGATTGGCAAGTTCATCCAGTACTGCCATGGCTAGCGAGGCGCCTTCTTCCGGATCCGTGCCGGTACCCAGTTCATCCATCAGTACCAAGGTATGCCGATCGGCTTCCTCCAGCAGTCTTTTCAGGACTTCAACATGCCCCGCGAACGTAGACAAGTGATTGTGCAGGCTTTGTTTATCACCCACATCGACAATCACACGATTGAAGTTACCGATGATGCAATTGCCTTCCGACGGCAAATGCAGCCCGCAATGCGCCATCGTGACCAATAACCCGACTGTTTTCAGTACGACGGTTTTGCCACCCGTGTTCGGCCCGGTAATGACCATCATCGATTGCCCATCACCTAGATGGATGCTGAGTGGTACCAGACGCGCGATATTTTTTTCCTGAAATTGCAGCAATAACTGCGGGTGATAGGCCTGTTCAAACACCACTTTCGGCTCATCCACCAACGCGGGAGCAGTCGCGTTGAGTGCTGCGGAAAACTGCCCGGCGGCAAGCGCCAGATCCAGCCAGGTAATCGCATCCACCAAGCGGCTCAAATCATCAAGGTGAATGCGCACCTCATCCGTCACAGCGCGTAGTACGATTTGATTCTGCCCTTCAATCTGGCCATTGAAAGCTTCCAGACGATTGTTATGTGCCACTGCTTCGATTGGCTCAATCAGAATGTCACGTCCACCACCAATCGACCCACGTCGTACCCCCTTCATTTGATCGACATGGGTAGCGCGAACCGCCAGTACTGCCCGCGTACCGTGCCAATGTACCCGGCTGTTTTCATCGAACATGCCCGCCACATCCGGGCTTGCCATCCGCGCCTTCAGCTGTGCTTCAAGTTCTTGGCGTATCTGGTGATATTGTTTGTGCAGCGCATCCAGTGCAGGCGTGGCATCTTCACGCAAACGTCCGGCATGGCTGATGGTTTTATCCAGCACTTCAACCAGCGCTGCGGGCGCCTTAAGCTCGTTGATACGTGCGAACAATTCGGGAAAATCCCCAACCAGTTCACGCAGCTTTAAACCCGTCTGCATTACCTGACGCAGGTTATGCAGCCCACTGGCAGGCAGCGCAGCGCCCGGCTGTGCCGCTTGACGCAAGGCGGGACGGATATCCGGCACCTGATTAAAGCGCGGCAGCTTGTAAGCATCTACTACCTGGCGTGCGGCACTGACCGCACGCTGCATTTCACGGGCGATATCGAGATTGGGAGCAGGTTCCAGATTGCGTGCTGCATCGGCACCGTAGGGGGAAAACGTCAGACGTTCAAGAATGCGGCGGATGCCATCGAATTCCAGCGCCTTGAGATCACTTTGCATGGAAAAAAGGATTTAAAAAACAGCTAATGTAACAAACAAGCGAAAACGCTGCCAGTCGCGGCACTTTCGCTCGCGTCACAATGATGATGGATTATTCGTGTGACGCGTCTGTCAATGCCGCCATGATCTCATTGACGGAGGCTTCCCGGTTATCCACCATCGCAACCAGATTGGCTACATTGCACACCGTCATGCCGGCACCATGCACAATCCAGCCTTTGGCAGGCGTCCAGCCGCGCATTTGGGAAAACAAAGAAAACAGGTCCGTATTACCTGACACCATGCGCCGGTACCATTGCGCAAAATGCGCCATGCGTTCCTGCATGTCGGCAGGAATCATGCCTTCACCTTCAAGTATCGTGCCATCATCCTGAAATCGGCACACGGCTATGACGCCATCCAGTACTAAAATTCTTTTGAGCGACATATACGCCCCTTATACTTTAGTGGCTGAAATAGCAGCAAATGCCGCCTCGTAATCAGCATCGCGATTTTTGACCACAACACCACAATTACCATTTACCACTGCAGACCAATCAAGCCCGACCAGAGAAAACCCCTGCAGCGGTTCAAATCCCTTTTGCCCCGTAAGTGCTTCCCAGCCGCGCGCCTCCATTGTAGCAATCGACATATTGGCGACGCAGGTATGCGCCAACAAATCGAGTACCTGCGGGGTCAGTTCGTTCCCTTCCTTGATTAACTGGCCGGTAAGGTCTCCTTTATCAGTGTATGTAAACGCTGCCATTACGCCGGGAACTTCCATCAGTTTGGACAGGTCCATATTTTCCTCCTGTTGCGATTTAGAATTTTTAGATTAAACCAGTTGTTCGGTTACATCGCCGCCAATTTTGGAGTACATGGCTTTCATCACGTTATCGCTGATATCACCTACCTTGGCGCGCATCACCGTCATCACGTCGTTCAGTACCCCCTGGCGATTCTCCAGCATGCAAAAAAAATTGCCCACAGCACACACGCTGACCTGTTTTCCACGTACCACCCAGCCTTGCAGAGGACGGCAACCGCAATGTTCGGCAAATGAACTGAACATTTCAGCCTGCATGCTGGCATTGAGTGTATTGGCGCGGCACAGAATGGATGCCATGCGGGCATATTCATCGGTCAGCCCGCCTTCGTATGTGTAACGGTCACCCCGGTAGGCGTATTCTCCGGCGGCAATAACGCCCGGGATGGCCATGAGTTGTTTTGCTATATGCATATCCCCTCCTCCATTGTTATGCTTGCAACGATGCCGCGAACGCGGCTTACTGCCTTCTTTTGGAATAGAATAGAGATTATGGAAAAAAGTGCAACTCCTTCGTTACCGGCCGCAGGTTTATGGCGCCGGATATCCGCGATCATTTACGAATCCCTGCTCCTGCTGGCTCTGTTATTCATAGCAGATTACCTTTTTTTAGCGCTGACCCACAATACCTCTTCGCCATTATTCAAAACACTGTTACAGGTTTATTTACTATTGATGATGGCAAGCTATTTCAGCTGGTCATGGCTGCGTGGACAAACGCTGGCGATGAAAACCTGGCGCATTCGGATCGTTAACCAGGAAGGCGCACCGATCACATTGAAACAGGCACTATTGCGTTTTGCACTGGCTTTTTTGCTCATTCCGGCATTTGGTATCAGTCTCATTTGGGCCTTGTTTGATCGGGACAAACAATTTCTGCATGACCGTCTCGCCAACACCCGGCTGGTAAGAACCGACGTTTAGATTCGCCGGGCTTATTGTTTCTGCACCTTGCGTATCATCGCGATCGCTATCAGCAGGAAAATCAAGGTCGGTAATAGGGCACTGATCAGCGCAGGCCAATCATTGAGCAGCCCCAGATAGGCAAACAGCCGGTTCAGCAAGTGGTACCCCAAGCCAAGCATGATCCCGGCAAACACGCGCGCACCCACCGCACCCGAACGCGGCCGGTGATACGCAAACGGCAAGGCGATCAGCAACATCACCGGCGCGGAAAGCGGATAAATCAACTTGGACCACAAAGCAATTTCATAACGTTCTGTTTGTTGTTTATTTTTGCGCAAATGCTGGATGTATGACCATAAATTCGATGCCGACATTTTTTCTGGCGCCACCAGCAATACGCTCATGATTCCGGGTGTCAATACCGAACGCCAGGTTTCTTCAGGCATATGACTAACGCTAATGGCACCGCTTGTACTGAAATCGGTTTCGGTAATGTCTTGAAGGCGCCACCGGTTATCACGCAGATAATCCCCTTGATTGGCATGACTGATTTTCTGCAAATGAAAGCCATCGTCGAATGTGTATATGTTCACATCACGCAACTCGTTTCCGGGCGTCACTTCGCGAATATTGATAAAACTCTGTCCATCCCTCACCCACAGTCCGGAACGGAATGCCTGCGCCACCAAGGTATGTGTGGCAGTCAGCTTGACCTGCTGGGCATAACGCTCGGAGACAGGTGCAATAAGTTCACCAAACACGAATGTCAGCAGCGTAAACAATAAGCCGATGCCCATCAGATAGACTGCTACACGCTGGATCGACATACCTGACACCAACATGATGGTAAATTCCGAATTGGCCACCATTCGTGCCAGCGCAAACAGCGTACCAATCAAGGCCGCCACGGGTAACAGTTCATAGACATGTCCCGGCACACTCAGCGCCACGAAAGCCAGGATATTGAGCAAACCATAGCCGCCCTGTCCCAGGGAACCCAGCTCGTTGAGCAAATCGAAAAATGCATACAGCGTGATCAGCGCTGTAAACACAAACAGCGAGCTGATCAGGATTTCTTTCGCCAGATAGCGAGCCAGAATTTTCATCGACGTCTACGCCACCATGTTCGCATGGAGATGCGCTGGTAGAACATCCCTATCAGCACACTTGCCATTAGCAGATGCACTGCCCACATGCCGACCAATGGCGAGATTTTCTGTTGTGCCACCCATGCCTGAGAAATACCCAGCAAGTTATTGTAGATAACGTAAATAAGCAGCGCCAAAATCAGCTTGAACGAACGTCCCGCACGCGGATTGACAAAGCTCAGCGGAATCGCCAGCAACGCCAGAACCGCAGCGCTGATCGGAAAACTCCAGCGCCATATCAATTCCGCCATATTGGCGGGCGTAGGGTCCCGCATCAGTTTGCTGGTGGACAGCACCTTCGGCTCGAAAGTCGATCGCTCGACAATACGGGTAGGTTCAATACGCACCCAATAGCGGCCGAACTCGACGGTTTTGTAATCGGCGCGCCCGGGCACGCCTTCATAGCGGCGGCCATTTTCCAGCACCAGGTAACGTTCGCCATTGGGCAGTTCGGTATGAAAACCCTCTTTGGCAACGACAATCCCCAACTGGTGATTGTCCAGCGACTGCATGAATACGTTTTTCACCCGCGTACCGAGTTGCGACAGACTTTCGACAAAATAGACCCGGTCCGCATTTCTGGATTCGATAAACATGCCTGGCGAAATGGCCGACATATCGTCACGGCTATTCAGCATCCCCTGGTATAGATCTTTTTTCTGCAATGCCCACGGAATCACGGCAAGGTTAAGCGCGGCGATGGCGAACACCACGGGCAGCGCGAAATACAATATCGGCCTGATCCAGCTAATCAAGCCTTGCCCCGCACTGAACCACACCACCATTTCGCTATCGCGATATGCTCGTGACACGGTCATCATGACCGTAATAAATAGGGCAAGCGACAATAGCACCGGCATAAAGCCAAGCAGACCAAACCCGAGAAACGCCAATACCGCATCCAGCGCCAGCTTGCCACGCGCCGCATCGCCAAGCAGCCGAATAAGCAGCGTGCTCAGGGTGATCGTAATGAGCACCATGGATACCGCAAGACAGTTATATACAAGTTCGCGCAGCAGCGCGCGTCGAAAAATCATTTTTGCGGAGGATAATGGCGTAGTTGTTTTGACATTTGCCCCAACACTGCAAATAATGCATTGAAGTGCCTGGGCCAATCGAGTCGCAGTTTAGAAATCACTCGGATAACATTAAGGAGTACATCGGTGGAATTTAGCATAAAAAGTACCAGCCCTGACAAACAACGTACCGCCTGCATCGTAGTGGGTGTACATGAATCGCGCAAACTCTCGCCATCAGCCACGCAAATCGACCAACAGGCCGACGGCTATCTGACCGATATCCTGCGCCATGGCGACATGGATGGTCGCTTGGGCAGCGCCTGTGTGTTACATAAGGTACCGGGTACGATTTGTGAACGGGTATTGCTGGTCGGACTCGGGCGCGAACGTGACATGAACGAGAAATCCTACCTGGATGTCTGTCATGCAACACTCAAGGCACTCGCTGCCAGTGGTGCAACCGATGCGGTTATCTATACGATACAAACCAGTGTCAAAGGCCGCGACCTGGCGTGGAATATCGAACAACTGGTCATCGCCGCCGAAGCCAGCCAGTACCAGCCCGGTAAACTCAAAAGCAAACAGGATAAATCCCCATCCAAGCTGCGCAAACTGACTCTGGGCATGAGTGACCGCGAACAACAGGCAAGCGCAGAAGCTGCCCTGGCCCAAGGCCTGGCGATAGGCGCCGGCATGAGTCTGGCTAAGATGCTGGGCGACTTGCCCGGCAACGTCTGCACTCCTACCTATTTGGCCGGACAGGCGCAGGCCCTGGCGAAGTCGCACAAGCTCAAATGCGAGGTACTCGACAAAAAAGGCATCGAAAAACTCGGCATGGGCTCTTTCCTGTCGGTAGCAAAAGGCAGCCGCCAACCGCCCAAGCTGGTTGTGTTGCACCATAATGGCGGCAAAAAAAGCGATAAACCTGTGGTATTGGTGGGCAAAGGGATCACTTTCGATGCAGGCGGCATCTCACTCAAGCCAGCCGCCGAAATGGACGAAATGAAATACGATATGTGTGGTGCAGCAAGTGTGCTCGGTACGATGCGCGCTATCGCCGAGATGAAGCTGCCACTCAATGTCATCGGCGTTATTCCAACTTGTGAAAATCTGCCGGACGGGGACGCCAACAAACCCGGCGATATCGTCACCTCGATGTCAGGCCAAACCATCGAAATCCTCAACACCGATGCAGAAGGCCGGCTGATTCTGTGCGATGCACTCACGTACAGCGAACGTTTCGAACCCGCCGCAGTCATTGATATCGCTACCCTCACCGGCGCCTGTGTCATTGCCTTGGGACATCATGCTACCGGCATGTTCAGCAATCACAACGGTCTGGCACAGGAAATCGAGCAAGCTGCTACTACCTCGCAAGATCGCGTATGGCGTCTGCCACTGTGGGATGACTACCAACCCCAGCTGGACAGCAACTTTGCCGACATCGCAAATATCGGCGGTCGCGCGGGCGGTTCTATTACTGCCGCCTGCTTTCTATCGCGCTTTACCAAAAAATATGACTGGGCGCATCTCGATATCGCTGGCACGGCATGGAAATCCGGCAAGGATAAGGGCAGCACCGGACGGCCCGTCCCGTTGCTGGTGCATTTTCTGATGAACCGTGCCCGCAGGGCCAAATGACGCGCGTGGATTTTTACACGCACGCGCCGGACAAGCTGGATCTGGCGCGTATTCTCACCGGCAAGGCCTATCGGCAGGGACTCAAGGTCATGCTTTACTCACCCGACAACCGGGTGATGGCGGATATGGACAAGCGCCTGTGGGAAACACCTGCCAACAGTTTTTTGCCGCACTGCAGGTGTACTGCGCCACACGCCGATACCACACCGGTGGTACTCGGGGAGAGTGCCGATCACCTGCCGCACGATAACGTGCTGATCAATCTGCACGACAGCACGCCTACATTTTTCAGCCGTTTTGAACGCCTGATCGAAATTGTTTCGCTGGACGATGCCGATCAGGAGGCCGCGCGCCTGCGCTGGCGTTTTTACAAACAGCGCGGCTACGAGATGCGCAATCATGACCTGCGTGAAAAGCAAACATGACTGATCCGATGCACCAACTGCTGGATAAAATGCAGAATCTCATGGGCAAGCATCGCGATGCACCGGTGATGCACGAGGCAGAACCCGCCGCTCCACCCACCGGCAATGTGTCTGAAGCCACCCCGTTCCCGGTTTTAACTGACATCGTGCGGCGTGGCGAAATTATTGCGGATGCACCTTCTCCAACGACGCAACCGGCACCGGATTTCGCCGATGAAGGCAGCGCCCGTTTAACGGAAGAAATGGTTTACATTCCGGAATCCTTCACCCCGCTGGAACAGACCGATCCCTATCCTGTTGACACCCCACCGGTGCTGACCGATATCGTCTGGCGAAGCGAGGATCCGCTTCCCAGCGTGACAACCGACGCTACGCAAACAGCGTCCGATATCATCGAGGATAGCGCTGTCGCAATTGAAGCAGCACACCCAGACACCCATGATTTCCCCCATTCCGAAGGACTACCAGCGGATGCCCCGGAAGAAAGTCCACATTTAACTGCGCCTACCGTAGATATATCCAGCCCGCTGCCACTGGTCGATGTGCCGCTCACTACAGTAGAAATTACCCATCTCACCGCACCCATCGAGGAGCACCCCAAGCCTTTCACCAGCCCTGAGCAGGCCGAGCTGCTTGCCACGTCAGTTGCCACCCACGTACTGGGCATGATCGATGGCTACCTCATGCATGAAGTCAATACGGTGGTGGCGCAACGTTTGCGCCGCGTTGTCGACGATACCTTATCGGCTTTGCTCACCCAGCTTGCGCTCGACATGGAATCTCTCGTACGCGAAGCCGTGGTCGAGGAGCTGACCCGGCATGGCATTCGTCCCGCCAACCCCACGGAGAAACCGCCCAATCCGGTATAATCGCGTGTTTTAAGGCTCAACAACACGCATCATGGAACTCGCCAAAAGCTTCGAACCCCGCGACATCGAACAACGCTGGTACCAGCATTGGGAACAATCGGGATATTTCCGCCCCAGCATGGATGCCAAGCAGCCCGCCTATTGCATCATGCTGCCACCACCCAATGTCACCGGCACGCTGCATATGGGTCATGCATTCCAGCACACGCTGATGGATGCCTTGATCCGTTATCACCGCATGCAGGGCGACAATACCCTGTGGCAGCCGGGTACCGACCACGCCGGCATTGCCACCCAGATCGTGGTAGAGCGTCAGCTTGATGCCAAGGGTGAGTCACGGCATCAACTGGGGCGCGAAACTTTCCTGAAAAGGGTGTGGGAGTGGAAAGAGCAATCAGGTTCGACGATCACGCGCCAGATGCGCCGCCTGGGCACCTCGTGCGACTGGTCACGCGAACGCTTTACCATGGACGCTAGCCTGTCGGAGGCAGTGACGGAAGTATTCGTAAAGCTCTACAACGAAGGCCTCATCTATCGCGGCAAGCGCCTGGTCAACTGGGATCCGGTGCTGGGCACAGCGGTATCCGACCTGGAAGTCGTCTCGGAAGAAGAAGATGGCTTTCTCTGGCACATTCGTTACCCAATCGAAGGCGAGGATGGTTTTGTCGAAGTCGCCACCACCCGTCCGGAAACCATGCTGGGTGACGTCGCCGTTGCGGTTCATCCGGACGATACGCGCTATCAGCATCTGATTGGTCGCCACGTACGCCTGCCGATTGCCGAGCGCAGCATTCCGGTGATTGCCGATGACTACGTCGACCCTGCATTTGGTACCGGCGTAGTCAAAATCACCCCAGCACATGATTTCAATGACTACGCCATCGGCGTGCGCCACAAACTGCCACCGATCAGCGTGCTGACGCTGGATGCCAAAATGAACGATCTTTGCCCGATTGAATATCAGGGTCTGGATCGCTATGTGGCACGTGAAAAGCTGCTCGCCGAACTGCAAGCCAAAGATTTTCTGGTCGCTGCCAAACCTCACAAACTGATGGTGCCGCGCGGTGACCGTACCGGTACCGTGATCGAGCCCATGCTCACCGACCAGTGGTTTGTCGCAATGGAACAAATGGGGCTGAATGGTCTGGATGCGGTCAAATCGGGCAAGCTCCGATTCGTTCCGGAAAACTGGACCACAACTTATAACCAGTGGCTGGAAAACATCCAGGACTGGTGCATCTCGCGCCAATTGTGGTGGGGACATCGCATCCCCGCCTGGTACGACGAAGACGGCAACCACTACGTCGCCCATAGTGAAGCAGAAGCAGGCAAACTAGCCGGTGGGCGCCCGTTGACACGCGATGAGGACGTGCTTGATACCTGGTTCTCCTCCGCACTGTGGCCGTTCTCCACCCTTGGCTGGCCACAAAAAACACCTGAACTGGACGCTTTTCTGCCTGGCTCGGTACTGGTCACTGGCTTCGACATTATCTTTTTCTGGGTCGCCCGCATGGTGATGATGACCCAGCACTTCACTGGCGAAATCCCGTTTCGTGAGGTGTATGTGACGGGTCTGGTACGTGACGCCCATGGCAACAAGATGTCCAAATCCAAAGGCAACGTGATTGATCCGCTTGATCTGATTGACGGCATTGATCTGGATAGTCTGATCGCCAAACGCACCACCGGCATGATGAATCCCAAGCAGGCACAGTCCATCGCCAAACAGACCCGTGCCGACTATCCCAATGGCTTTGCGCCTTTCGGCACTGATGCAATCCGCTTCACTTTCGCCAGCCTGGCTACTCACGGCCGCGACATCAAGTTCGACCTGCAACGTGCTGACGGCTACCGCAATTTCTGCAACAAGCTGTGGAATGCCACACGCTTCGTGCTGATGAACTGCGAAGGCAAGGATGTGGGGCTGGACGACAGCCTGCCACGCACCTACTCCGATGCCGACCACTGGATCATCAGCCGCCTGCAGCAGGCCGAAACCGAGGTCGCCAGTGCCTTCGCCGACTACCGCTTCGACATGGCTGCGCGCGCGGTTTATGAATTTGTCTGGGACGAGTACTGCGACTGGTATGTGGAACTCGCCAAGGTACAGATCAATGGGGGCGATGAAGCTGCCGCCCGCGCTACACGCCGCACGCTGGTGCGCGTGCTGGAAGCCGCTCTGCGCCTGGCGCACCCGATTATTCCCTTCATTACTGAAGAGCTCTGGCACACCGTAGCACCGCTGGCAAACAAGCAAGGGCCGAGCATCATGACTCAGCCTTACCCGTTGGCCGATACATCAAAGGTGGATGCCAATGCGTGCGAACGCATCGCGCTGCTGAAAGACCTGATCAACGCCACCCGTGGTCTGCGCGGCGAAATGAACCTGTCACCAGCATTGAAAGTACCCATGGCCATCAGCGGCAATGCTGCTGCCCTCGCCGGTTTCGCTCCGTATCTGGCGGCGCTGGCCAAATTGAGTGACGTCAAAATAGACTCGGCGTTACCGCCCGGGGATGCGCCCGTGGCCATCGTTGGCGACACTCGACTGATGTTGCTGATCGAAATCGATCGGGACGCAGAAAAAGTCCGGCTGGAAAAAGAATTTGCACGCCTGCAGAGCGAAATCACCAAATGTGAAGCCAAACTGGGAAATGCCAGCTTCGTGGATCGCGCTCCGGCTGCCGTGGTCGATCAGGAAAAACAGCGCCTGGCGGATTTCAAGGACACGCTGGACAAACTGCAAGACCAGTTGATCCGGCTCGCAGCGCACCAATAACCGCATATCATGCCGGATTGAATTCCGGCATGATATGCGCCGCTACTCCTCCCCCCAACGGTACTGGTGGCAGAACTGCTCTACCCGCGCCACAACTTCGTCACGTTCAAAAAAGCGGTCAGCACGATTCAGTCTGGCCTGATCGCGTTCATCGTGGCTGCCGCCGAAACAGAATATGGGTACGTTAAGCATCCATTCCATGCGCACCTGGCGTATGGCATCCTGCGGATCGAAATCATCTGTCAGCGTATCCAGATCGAGAAATATGAAGCGATGCAACAGAACATCATGAAACTCACCCAGACTCTCGAGATCCAGGGTTTCCGCCATCTGCCAGCCTGGTGGCAAGTGCGACCGCAGTTGCGCCGCCACATCCGCATCGTTACTCATCAGGATAAATTTGCGTAGCAGACGCGCTTCGATAGTGGGTTGACTCATATGGCCTCCGGATTGAAATAAGCGGTCTCGATAATGCGTTCGGCCCATAGATTTGATGCTGTGTTATCCAGATGACGGGCCAAGGCCAAGACAATTGAATCATGCTCATTTTCCAAATGCACCTCTGGTAAACCGGGAGCGACGGACAGTGCCACTCGCGCGAGTTGTCGCCCATGGGTTAGTACCCGCACCCAGTCATTCCCGTACTGGCGCTCGGTCAGAAAGCACGCTGCATTGATTTTGATGCCGTGGGGAATCATGCGTTGACTCGCTTCGTGATCAGGGATCAGTTCTGCGCGCCAATCGTCACTCGCAGCACGCTCATCTTCTCGCAACAACGACTGTTCCCAGCGCCAACCAAATTGAGCATTCGCCGCCCGGCGATACACCATGGACAACCATTCCCAGTCGGGCACGCTGGCATGTTGCGACCAGCAGGTGAGCGATGCACGCAAAGCCTCAAGCAGCCATTGGTAAAAACCAGCAGAAGGAGCAGCCACACGCCCGGCAAACTGTTCAATGGGAAAATTCAGCATAAAGCTTGATCCCACCACGCCGGCGCGACCAATGGTAGCGGCGCCACTACCCGCAAGCTTGCTGCCATGCAGCCAGATATCCTGTGCCTCAAGCACTGCAAGCAGCCCGGCTTCCCGGTAAACCTGAACAATAGGCTGCAGGGCATGCGCGTACCAATCTACAGTGCAGAACGGAAAAAAATCCAGTGGCGCAACCAGCACCACACACGCTTGATCAGTATCCACCCAAACGCTGCCGCCCCCCAATGGCCGCCGTACTACCGGCACATCCGCATAGGCGGTACTGAGCTCAACGGACGCGGATTGATGCTGCCCCAGGCAAACATGTGGTTGTGGTCTGCCCCATATCACAGCGGGTAAATCGCCGGGTTGCATGGCTTCTGCCACACCTGCGTAGGTGGCATGGTAATCCCACGGATCACAGCAACCCAGATCAATCCAGCGCGCCTTCAGGAGGCGGATGGCTCGTCTCCCTCAGCAGGCTTATCGGTATTTTCCTTGAAAAACTTGCCGAAATAGAAATCACGCCGGTTCAGTTGCTCCAACTCTTCAGCGCGGGCAGTCAAACCTGCGCGCATGATTTCAACCAGATACTGTCCCTGTTCGGCGTCAAGAATATGGATTTCATTGATCAGATCCTCATCCACATCCACGAAATGAGCGGCAAAACCTTCAGGTGCCTGCACATGCAGTAACCAGGACTTGCAATCGGGGTCCTCAGCATCCACCGGACTCATGCTGATTTTACCCAGCCACGCCATACGCGCCGCCTGGTTGAAATAACGGATATCGAGCTTCTTGCCTTTCTTGTATTTGTTCAGTTCATTTTTTAACGAACCCACATCGGTGACTTTAATTGATTTCATAACTGATCTTTCCTGATTTTCGAACTTTAGAGTGTGACGAATTTAACGTAAGCCTGCAACAAAAAGCCCCGCCGCAGCGGGGCCATGAGCGAATTTCCTTTTCTATTCTGTAGTTACGCCCGCCACCCTGCTCATGGTGTCGCGGATTTCATCCGGAATTTCGATAATCCGCGTGAAATGCCCCATGCTGAGATTTGGCCAGCCGAGTGCGATACGATAACGCGCATAGAGAGCATATACCTTGTTACCCACAATATAGATTTCATAGGGCAGACCAGCGATGTAATCCGTACCGCCTACGGTGTATACCCAGCGGCCATCACCCATTTTGTCGTCATTCATGGCAACGCCGAATACGGCGATTTTTTTATCCGGCATGACCACTTCATACACTTCGGATGTATGTCCGACACCTTGGGCAAGGTTGTCGCGTACCGTTGTCACGGCCGCATTGAAATCAGGCAACGTATTAAGCTCGTTCTTGTCTGAATCGAAGCGCTCCATGCCCGGCATATATCGATATTCAGGCAAATATGCAGCACGCTCGTCGCCGCCAAATCCTGCCCCATCCCCCAGCGCCAGCTTCAATTTCGTCTGCACGGCTTTGACAGCCGCCTGCTCCAGAGGGAATTTGTCGCGAAAAAAAGCCCGATACCAATAATCCGGATTCATGTATGAAACCGTACCATCGGCCTTCACGCCAATACGAATAGCGGCACCAACAATATTACTGCCACCGATACGGCGGATCGCATCCAGGATGCCTTTATCACTGACCACAAGCACCGCATATTTCGGCAAACCTTGTATCCGGTATTTACCCAACGTGGCAAACCCGGCAGCCTCGGTCTTTTTTTCAACCGCCGCCAGCACTTGCGATACATCGCCGCCAGTTACGCTATCCGCGGAAATATAAGGTGCCACTGCAATTGCCCAGGGCGACCATAACAACCACAGCAATACTGCGAATACACGTTTCATTGCCATCACACAGTTGTTTGACAGGTTAAAAATGCAAAAAGGCCGAGGGGATTAACCCCTCAGCCTGATTGTACTGCTTTTTGAAACAGACTAACTCAGATCGGCTTGCTTACATCTTCCAGGCGTAAGCAACACCAATCGAATTTTGGTACATTTTGATGGTTTCTGTTCCACCAAAACCATTAGGTGGAGGCGCTGCTGGACCCGACACTGTATTTTCAAATGCATGCATGTAAGATACTGTCAGCTCATTGCCTGCGGAGGTGAGGTAAGTCACGCCCAAAGTAGCGTGATCTTTAACTACGCCTGGTGCAAGGATGTTGAAAGTCACGTCTTTCGCCTGAATCGGGTTGTCACCATGGTTGTAACCCGCACGCAGCGTCCAGTGCTTGTTGTACTGATAGGCCATACCAAGCTTCCATACGTCGATGTCTTGCCAACCAAAACCAGGACCACCGCTGGTACCCAATTGCGCTTGGTTGGAACTCGAATTAGAAATAGATTTCACGCCGCTGTAATTGATACGCTGATAATCGAGTGCCAGAGTCAATTCAGGTGTCGCTTGGTAAGCAATGCCCAGATTGTAATTTTCCGGCATATCAAACGCACCCTGCTCGGCGAACAATCCCTTATATCTGTCGAATTTCTGCATATTCATTTTCGTAGCATACGCAGCACCAATGGTGATCGTTGGCGTGATTTTTCCCATATAACCTATACGCAGACCATATCCGTAGGATTGATCATAACCTCTATTGGTAACATTATTGGGGCTACTGGAACGTGTCGACGTTGCAAAAGCCTGCAGACCATCAGCCTTAAAGCTCTGGTAACCAATCAAAGGTGAAATACCAATGGAATGATTAGGCGCAATCTTGAACGCAACGGTGGGGGCCACAATCAGTTGCATCAGATCAACACCCAGTCGGCCTTGCCCACATAATGCGTTTGAGGCAGGTGTGCCCGCACCACAGTAATTCGCAGGGATGGTTCCACCAGCATAATCCGTATTCATGCCACCATTACCGTAAACGGTTACACCCAGTGACATGTTTGGATTCAACATCTTGTTATAGCCAAATTCCGGTATTGGGAAGTAATTGCTATCACTGCTTTGAGAGAAATTGCGACCGGGATCCATCGCGCCACCTGAACCAGCACTACCAGTCCGGCTAGCCGAACGCTTAGGGGAAAATAGGCTGATTCCCAGATTAAGCTGATCACCTGCGAACACCATGCTGGCTGGGTTGTTGGCACCGCCGAATGCATCATCAGCCATCGCGGTCGCTGCACCGCCCATACCGTTGGCTTTCATGCCGTAACCGCTGGAGAAATAACCATTGGTTGCCATGGCGACGCCGGGCAAAACAAAGCCGGCAACAGTCATCACGCCAATTAATTTTTTAAGTTTCATCTAAGTAGTCTCCAAGGATTATTAATAATATGAACAACGCTGAGGTAAATTTATTATTATTTTGACGGATAGTACACTTGTCACATTGACCAGCACAAGCCCGATATGAAACAAGCGTAGAGCAGTGTAGTATTTCTGCAACAAAAAACCGGGTGACAGCACACCCGGCTTAAATTTGAGCTGAGCTGGCCTTAAATCAACCCGGCGCCAATCTCTTCACCAGCCATCTGGCGTTTGACGATTTCCACGTCCTTGCGCGCCAGCGCAAACGGGAACGAGAGGATGTCGGAGGGGCTGGAATCGCCGTACGGACGGTTGCAGGCGGACACCTCTTCGTCATCCTTGCCAGGGCAACCGGAAGTCTGGAATGGTTTGCCGGAATTAACCAGATCCGTCAGTTCGTCTTCAGCCACGCCAAAATCGATCACCTTGCCGTCGGTATCGAACAGCATCTTGCTGACATGGCCACCAGAGTAGTCAATAATGAAACGCGCCAGTTGCACACGACGCCATTGGCCTTTGTCGCAAGCGGGCCAGTCTTCCATCATTGAGCCCTGCTCGGGGTAGAAGGCGAACATGTGGTTGTGGCCGCCCATGTCCTTGATCTTCTGGCAGACTTCTAGAATTTCCTGCTCAGTCTCGCCCATACCGCATATCAGGTGGGCACCGAATTTCTCCGGTCCGAATATTTCGGCGGCCCATTCGATGGCTTGCCAGTATTTACTGTAGCGGTGCGGACTGTCCACGGTCTTGCCGCGGGTGCGCTCGAAGATTTCCGGAGTAACCGCATCCAGCGCCACGGTAAAGATGTCAGCACCCATCTTGTGCAAGCGCACAAGATCGTCTTTTTCCATGGTGGTGGGGTTTGACAAAATGGAAACCGGGATGTGCGGCAGGGCTTTCATCCATTTATCCAGCAGCACGAAGGTATCGGCATCGGAATTAGGATGGGTAATCATGGAAATACACATGCGCTGAAATTGGCCTTTGTCATTACCCACTTTGACGCGCTCGATGACTTCGTCGTAACGGGCGGTGGGCCAGTCCACGCGGATAAAGTTGCGATCTGCGTAATCGCGTGATTCTTCGCGATGCCTTGCCAGACCGCAATAAGTACAGTTGGCGCGACAGCCTTCCGGATAGGTCACCAGCAGATTGAGACAGTTGGTGCAGGCAGTGCGGTGCATATTGCCTGGCACGAGTCCCAGCGTAATCGCAGCCGCAGTGCTCATTTGCACATACTCTGGCGAACGCATATCCGGGGTTTTGACATGATAATTGGGACGGTAGAACTGTACGACTTGGGGTTGATCCAGTACGGCGCTCATGCGACTCTCCTTAAAAGCACGGTTTCAATTTTTCAAGCAGCGAAATAATCCGGGAATGCAATCCAGCTCTTGCGGTGCAAGGGATCGGCATGTGCTTCCTCGGTGTTCCAGAACTTGTCCAGCCAGCGGCGACGTTGCGCCGCGCGATTTACGGCGACTTCAAACTGGTCACGGACGTCTTCTTCAAAATCTTCTAGTGCGCCACTGTCATCGCATTTTAGTAGCGCCACAGCAGCCTGCCCTGCGCGTTCGCCCGAGATTACTGCCGCTGCAATCCCTGCGCCCGTGATCGGATGGGTAAGGCCCGCCGCATCGCCAGTAAATAACACATTGCCCACCACCAGGTGCTCGCGCAAACCACCTACCGGAATCGCGCCGCCGGTACGGTAGCTGATCTCGGCGCCGACCAAGTCTTGTGCTATCAATTGCTGATGCAGTTCATCTAGTGGCGCTTTCATGTCTCGCGCAAAACGTTTATCCAGGCCCAATCCGAGATTCGCCAGATTGCCCTTGGGAAATAACCAAGCATAGCCCCCGGGGTAATCGGGTGAGAGCCAGATATCGGTATCCACATAGGCGCGTTTCAATGGGACGGTATACTGACGCGTCGTCACTACCTCCATCTCGGGCAGCCCAAGCGCTTCCGCAACGGTCGAATGTGGACCATCGGCGGCTATCAAAAGCTTGTAAGCGATGTCAACTTCGCCAGACGGCGTTTTGATTCGCGCCACGGATTGCGCAGTATCGAGCTTGGTCAGGCGGCTATCCAGTGTCAACTCTGCACCCTGCGCCATGGCCTCATGCGCCAATGCTTGATCAAATGCAGCGCGGTCTATCATCAAACCTGGAAACTCTGTCTCGGCTACGGCACCCGAAGGCAAGTAACTTTTCATGCCGTTGATGCGCTGCAATAGCACGCCGTCGGTCTTGGCATATTTACCCATTGGCAATGGAATGAATTCTGCACACTGCACGGGCAACCCAATTTCATGGCGACGATCCACACCCAGTACATTTAGCCCACCCTGTGCAGCAGCGGCAGCAGCAGCGGCCCCAGCCGGCCCCAAACCGATAATCAACACATCAACATCGTTGATCATGCTGTAGCCCCGCTATTCGCTTGCGCCAGTGCTTCGTTCAGTACGCTGACAAAGTCATCTGCCGTCAAAGTCAGCATATCGACTGCGCGCTCGGCAAAAAATTGCTTCACGTTATGCGCTAGTTGTTCAGCTAACGTATCTCGGAGGGCGGCCTCCAGATCAGCAAGCGTGCGTCGCGGGCTAATGAATACATCACCGGAAAACCACACTTGCTTAATGCGACCCTGGCTTCGGTCGTATGCCACGCTGACACGTAACAGACCACCGGGAAATTTGCGCGCCGCCTCCAGCGTAGGTCGATCACTTTCCGGGCGAGCAAGCAGGTTAATCCAATCGGGATGGTCAATCTCAGCCAACGCGTCGTTATAAAGCGCCTCTTCGTGCGAGGTAAGCGGCGCGGCGATGAATTCCACCTCAAATTCTTCAGCAAACGCATTCGCCAGGGCGCCCTGAACCTGCGCTATCGGTGGCACCTGGCCTATCAAGTCAGCTAGGTTGGCCACGCGCTCACGTGCCGATGCAATGGCTTTATCGGAAAGTTTTTCAGCTGGAATTTTGAGCACGCGCAGCATTTTTTCCACATCGAACTCGATCAACAGCGTTCCCTGATACATCAACGCATCGCCGTCAAACGCGCCGCCGGTACCGGATATTTTGCGGCCATCCACCTCGATGTCATTGCGCGGCCGGAACTGCGCATCCACACCCAGCGTAGCAATACCACGTGCGGCCGCCCCACAGATGCGGCGTGCGATTGTGGTCATGTCGGCTGTGCCCAGTTCGTGCTTATGCAGGTACAGTTCCCAACCTATCTGAGTAGTATCGAAATAAAGTGCTCCACCACCCGTTATACGGCGCTGGATGGCGATACCGTGTTCAAGGCAATAATCCAGATTAAGTTCCTGCTCGGCGCTCTGGTGATAACCCAACAGCGCACACGGTTCAAAACGCAAAAATCGCAATGTGCTGGGACTGGCATTTTCCTGGCGCGCTTCCAGCAAGGCCCGGTTCAGTGCGATATTTTGCGCTGCAGGTCTCAGGCCGGTGTCGAGTAAACGCCAAGTGGTCACGTCATTAATCCCGATCAGCTGCAGCAGCCGCTCACGGCTTCGGGTTGTCCGGCCATCACCACCTTGATGCCGCCGAGCGAACCGGATGCGGCAAAAGCCGGACGCTTCATGCGCTCGTGTTCGATGACTTTCTGGATATCTACTTGCAGACCGGCATCTGCGGTTTCAATCGCCATGACTTCGTCACCGATCGCGATGGAGCAGCATGCTGGCGTAACGCGTACTTCGCGCTCCAGACGTACGGCAAGTTCAACCATGCCATCTGATGGATGCGCCAAGCCATTGAGGCCAGCCATTACGGCGTAACTATCGATCTCCACCTTGGTGCGGCCTGGCGGCCGGGCACAACCGAGCAGCAAAGGAATATCCGGTAATGCAGCACGAGCATCCATAAAAAAGCGCCCTACTTCACGGCTATCCGGCGTAACAAAAGGGCGATTTTCCGGTGCATAGAATGGCATCACCACTACCAATACAACTGCCTGTGGCTGGTGGCGCTGTATCATTTCCAGGGCATTCCACTCGCCTAGCAGATGTCCATAATGCAGGCCAATCACGATATGCGGAACCACCTTGAGCTTGGTCGAAACCAGGTACTCCAGGGTTCTCTCGAAATCATCCACGCTACGGCGCAAATGATAGACCTGAGTGATCGTATCCTGCGAACCAATCACATCCATCATCGCGGCATCGATGCCGGAATCTTCCATACGCCGTGCGATATCCATATCCACCAATGCGGTGTGCATGGCGATCTTGAATTCGGGAAAGCTATCCTTGATGCGTCGAATGGTTGCGTAGTAGTCGTCGTATTCGACTTCGTTGCGATGATTCGAGCCACCCGTTAACAGCATGCCCTGAGCGCCGCCATTGATCTGCTCGTTAACCACGCGCCACAAATCCTCCGGGCTGCGCGCCGCAATCATCGGCTCCAGAATTTTGGCTTTGCAATGATCACACTGCAATTTGCAATCGCCGCCTGTAATAGAGACCGCCGGCCAGGCACTTTTTCCGCAACCGGTAATTTCCGAACTGGCAAATGCTTTAAAAGTTGGCGTGTAAAAATTGACGCGCCCAACACCTTCACCACGCACCTGCGCAAATTTTTGCTGCATTAATCCAACCAGATTGGCATCCAATTCGATACCATCCAGCGGCTCAACGCGTTCAACGACTTCCAGCCAATCACTCATTGGTGTTTACCCAACCCCTTTAGTATGACAGAGGTTAAAACCCGACAGAAAACAATAGGGGCGATTTGACATCGCCCCCTATCGAATCAAATACAGCTTGGTTAGCAGCCGCCGAAACCGTCCGCACCCATTTTGGTTTCAAAGGTGGTTGCAACGGCACCACCTGTAACCAAAGCGCTGGATTCACCATCCCAATTGCTGGGTTTCATTTTTACCAACCAACCACTCCCGTATGGGTCTGCATTGATAGTCCCTGGCTTGGCAGCCACGTCAGGATTGGTGGCCAGAATTTCACCTGTAACTGGCGCCTTCACCGGACCTACCCATTTGCCGGATTCCACGGTGCATACAGATTTATTCTGCTCAATGGATTTACCTACTTTTTTCGGCGTGTAGGACACAATCTCGCCAGCCAGCGAACAGGCGTAAGCTGTCATGCCAATGGTCAAGGTGCCATCGGCCTCGCGGCGTGCCCATACGTTGTTGTCAACGTTATAGAAAAGATCGTCAGGTAGGTTACAACCGCGTACTGTTGCCATGCTCATTTCTCCTCGGAATGAAAATTCAATCAAACATTTAGTGTCTGCAACATTGATTGCAAACGGTTTCGCAATATATTTAAGCGAAATTTAGCGCACAGCGTCAAATCAGAAATACATGGATTTGTCGCTGCTTAAAATCAAATCGGCAAGTGCCCCTGCATTGGAAATCTCGTCTACTTCAGCAATGATATCGCCAACGTCAAGCTCGTACCCGGGCATCGCTGGCTTGCATAAATGCAATTTTACTCCAGCCGCTTTCGCATCGCGAATAAATTCAAGTATGGTCTTACCATCTTTCATCGCCGCCAGATTTTCGGCAACACCCTTTTTCGCCAGCATTACGCCTTCCATGGTAAAAAAGATATGAACATCGGAATCCATGGAAGCCAATATGGCACCGATGTAAAACGGTGTAGCGCAGCGATGGGGTGTAGACGGACCACTGGTCATCACGATCACAACCGATTTTTCTTCGTTGTCCAGATAATGACTGTCCGCCATCAGCGCGCACCTCGTTCACAATGTATATCCTCGCGACGTGCACGTTCGCAATAGCCAGCTTGTGCAACATCTCCGGTCAGCATCACGGACAATGCATCTTCAACTGCCCCAGAAGGCCTAACGCGTGCGATCCAGGCCTCATAAGGTTCGATATTCAACAAATTTGGATCTTCAAGCACGCTATGATTAGCTTCTTCTATCACGCAGTCGAATACATTCGGTACGGGGCCCGCCCATTTGCCGCTTTCTATTGTCGCGACCGGTTTACCTATCGGACGCAGCGTCCCTGGGCGGCGTACACGAACGTGCAGAATTTTCCCTGCAACCGTTTGTGAAATATCCGTCATACCCACTGTCAGAGTACCGTCTTCTTCGCGACGTGCCCAAATTTGGTATTGATCATCATAGTAAAGTTCCGATCGGAACTCACAGCCATTGCATTCCATATTGTTTTGTTATGGCGCGTATATTTAGTGGGCTAAAATTACTGGCTAAAATAAATTGGGCGCGGTATACGCGCCCAATTTATTGTTGACCCGCAAATTGCGTGTCAAGCCGCGCTTGTATGCTTAGACTACGCCCTTGGCATGCAGAAAGTCCAGCGAATCGCTGACGTTTTCGTGCACACCAAGCTTACGTGCCGACAGTCCCATGGCCAGACCCAGCAACTGTGTGAAGTACAAAATTTTCACATTGGTTTTGATACCGAATTCAGTTTCAGCACGTACTTGATGCATTTCCAAGCCGGAGTGACATGTTGGACATTCGGTAGCAATAACTTCCGCACCCGCATCCTCCGCGGCCTGAATGATATTCAGCACAAGCTGGGTTGATGTATCTGCGTCAGATAGTGTGTGAGCGCCCCCGCAACATGCTGTTTTGAGAGGAAAATCCACATTGATAGCACCGGCAGCACCCAACAGGTCATCCATAAAATGTGGCTTATAGCTGGACTCGGAACCCGGGCCTTGATCTTTTTCAGGAAAAATCTGACGCGGACGCGTGTACATGCAACCGTAGTAGTTGGCAATTTTGATACCATTCAGGCTCTTGGAGATTTTCTGCTTAATCCCCTCGGTGCCCAAATCTTCCATCAACCATTCAAGCAGGTGGACCGTACGTACATCACCCTTATAAACGGGGTCATCTGATTTTTTGGCCAAGCTCTGTAGAGTTTTCAGGGACTCTTCCGAAGTGGCAAGCTCATATTCGGCTTTTTTCAGATTATGGTAGCAGCCATTGCAGGGTGCCATTACCGTATCGTAGCCCATCTGCTCACTAGCAATGGCCATGTTACGAGCTGACATATAAGTTTGCAGCATGGGATGAACATTCTTCACCTCCATTGCACCACAGCAGTTCCAGTCTTGCAGCGTTTCCATTTCCAGACCCAAGCTCTTGACCAGCGCGCGAGTGGAACGATCGTAAGGGCCGCCGGAACCTTCCAGCGCACAACCCGGATAGTAGGCAACTTTAGCCATGTGCCAACTCCTTCTGTTCTTTCACATATTGTTTCAATACGTCACCGGTACGTCCCCAGGACTTCGTTTTGGGTTTGATAAACATCGCCAGCCCCATATGCAGGGAATGCATGATTGGGGTACGCGTCAGAAACTTGATGACATTGCCTTGACGCAAGTCAGTCCATTTGTTCATACGCGCAACAAAAATACCCAGCCAGCCATGCAAAGCCATTTGCATCACATCCTGCTTGCTGTTTTTGAAGAAATTCGTCATCACTTCAGAGTCTTCGATACGACCACGCTCCAGACACTGGCGGGTAAATTCTTCGTCAAAAATACTGGAATTGGACTTACTGCCGAAACCTTCATCTTCAATCCAGTGCGCCAGCGCTTTCATTACGCCTTCCGGACGCACATCCTTCGGACAGATGTTGGTGCATTTATTGCACGAAACACACTGCCAGATAATGTCTTTATCTTTCAAAATTTCATCTGTGAGGCCTAGACGAGCCAGATAAATCCAGTAACGCGGATTAAAATCGGTATTCTGAGCGTACATCGTGCATGAATTGGTGCAGGACCCGCACTGCCAGCAACGGTGAACATTTTCTGCGCCGGAATATGTTTTGAGTTTGGTTTCAAAATCATCGTCATAATCCTTCAAGGTGCGCGGCAGGATCATGGTGTTCCAGTGACCTGACACATCCACTCCGTCTACGACCAGTTTGTCACTGGTAATCAGACGATCTGCGTCGATCAGTGTTTTTTCGTGAATTGCCATTGAAGCTTCTCCTAAAATCTATAACCCTGGAGCACCCGCTGCCCCATTTAAATTTCGCACAATTGGACTTAATGAACCGTGTCGCGCTTGACCCTGGATTGTCCGGCCTTGCGCTCCGCATCTATTCCGAGAAACTTCTTCAACTGCTCTTGCGGTGTTATACCTCGACCAAAATCTGCACTCAGCATGCCTTCTGCCATAGAGCGGAAATACTCCGAGTAAGCTTGCGCCTCTACCAAATCAATCCAGAAGGGCACATCCTTGTACAAACCCTGCTCGGCAATCTGCTCAGCCAGCCAGGCGCGCGCTCCTTCAAACATTTCCGGGCTGTTACCCAACGGCACGTCGGGCAAGGAATCATTACCGCGGATAAATTCACGCAATGCGCCACTTACCGTATTCTGATCCCACACCCAGCGCGTCATCAGCGGATACTTGGCCGGATTATTAAAGTGCAGCATTTCCGCTCCAAAATCGAATGCCGCGCGCCTATTTTTAGCAGCCTGCTTACGTGTTTCTTTGTCGGCTGCTTCATCTATCTGCACGATCTCGGAAAATGTCTGCAACCTTTCAACCAGCGCTCCATCCCCATAGAGCAGATACTGAATCGCCTTTCGGGTCACATCAATGCCTAAAGCTTGCAATGCCGGGAATACCCGGCGCCGAGCAGAAAACACCGTCTCCAACAACGCTTCAATGCCATCCATTGTCAGAGATGGTACATTTTCCACGTTAAGCAAACTAGAAAACAGCTGGCTTTTCATTTGCAGACTGGTCAACAGCGCTTCCAATCCCGCCGCATCTTCCGCCTGACTACTCAGCTTCGCAAAGTGCTGCTGGAACTGACCTGAATCGAGAGCAACCGACAGGGTGCCTGGCACAATCGTGTCAGGCTCACTGATAGGTGCCGCGCTATCAGGCTGCTTTTTGAACCAGAGCATTCATGTCGCCAACAGCGCGCATGGCCATTGCCAAGCCATGTGAGATACTGGTATCAATATCTTCCGGGCCCAATGCTGCACCACCCACATATATACCGCGGCGTGTGCTGCTAAAGCTGCTGGTATACTGCTCGCCTTTTTCAACGAAGCCATGTTTCTCCAGGCCAATACCAAATACTTTTGCCAATTCTGGATTTTCTTCGCTTGGATCCATACCAATAGCATGAACCACGATGTCCATCGGGATGACAATAGGGCGCTTTACCAAAGTATCTTCACCTTTGACCAGAAGACGGTTGTCAGCTGACCTTGTGACTTCTGCAATCCGCGCCTTGACAAATTTTGTCTTGTATTCTTCTTGGGATTTCCAGTAGAACTTGTCTTCATACAAACCAAAAGTACGGATATCCATGTAATAAATGAATACGTCGGTTTGGGGAGAGATTTCCTTGATCTCCATGGCCAGATTCGTAGAAACGGTACAACAAATCTTCGAGCACCACTCACGACCGATCTGACGATCACGTGAACCCACACACAGCAGGATCGCTACGCGCTCAGGCACACGCCCATCGGATGGGCAGGCAATCTTGCCGCTCGACACCATTTGCTCCATTTGGGTAGTAGTCAATACATCTTCGTAAGTACCAAAACCCCATTCAGGCTTATTGATTGAGTCAAAATGCGTGAAGCCAGTGCCCAAAATAATGCTACCGACATTCACAGACTGCCCATTGGATAGTGTCACGGAGAAATTACCCGCCTCGCCTTCCACTTTCACTACCTTGGTAGATTTATGAATGGTGACATTCGAATTTTCTTCCACGCGCTTGACCATACGACCGATCGCATCCTTGGCCCATTCGCCGGACGGCACCAGCTTGGCATAACCCGACAGGATTGGCGCCCCACCAAGGACTGCCTCTTTTTCAACCAGAACCACTTTTTTACCAATAGAGGCTACACCAGCGGCAGCGGACAGACCCGTGGGGCCTGCGCCCACAACCAAAACAGTATCAGACATTTAACTCGCTCCTAGTGCCAATTCGGGGTTGTACAAATATTCAATATTACCAGCCTCAACTTCTTTGAGGTATGCCTCGAATGTCTTCTTGGCTTCGGTCCAGGACATGCCCATTTTCTCCACCAGCTCTTCGCACGGAGAAGCATGCCATTGCAACTGTACAATCTTGAATGGGTCTGCACCACACGCCAGTGCTGCAAATTGCACATCGGCCATGATAGGCACAGCAAAATCATTGTCGTGCGCTTTACCGATCCACTGGTTCTTGTCCATAGTCGTAATACAACCGGTGTCGATACCCAGCATTACATCGGCATTCGCCTCTTCACGCGCCACGCGAATCTTGCGGTCCATGGTGAAAGAACGAGTGAATTCGCGCTCGGAGATGATGTGACGGAACCCGAATCCACAGCAGTCGTACCAAGTGGAATAATCAATCAGCTGCGCACCCAACGCCATTGCCACGGAGCTGCCCACTGCGGTGCGGTTACCACCCAGCACGCTTGGGTCGTAAATTGCATCTTCGTGCACCATTTTGTAGTAATGGCAAGCAGCGTGCATGGTTACACGAATGTTGGACACATCAATCGTCTGCAATTCGGAAGCGATGCGGTTACGCATCACGTGCACCCACTCGGAATAGTGAATAATTTCTTCGGGAATAACCAGCTTGCCATCAACCAGGCGTCCCAGCTTGCCAAGAATCTTGGTGACACGCTCACGCAATTCGGCGGATTCAACCAAATACTTGCGAATTTCTTTGTAGTTACCAAAAGAGGTACCGCAATGCACGAGCGGAAAGAAATGACCCGCTTCGTAGCCATGCTGCTTGCCGGAAATGTAAGCCTGATGGAAATTACGCATGAATACGGCCGCCAGCGACTCGACGTTACCAATACCGGAGCCGTGATAGTTCCAGGCCGTACAGGAAGTCTGATCGGTTTCATCCAGATAATCTTTACCTGGCTCGAAACCAAACTTATTCATAAACCACAACAATGAAGTTGGGTAACCAGGAATATTGCCACACTGACCACATGATTTGTGGTGCCACAATTGCATGGTCGGTACTTTTTTGGTCCAACCAAACAGTGTCTGTACTTCAATGGGCTTATGGGCATCAGTAATGCGATGCACAATGATCTGGCCATCTTTCTCAAGTTCCCACATATGGTCGCGGATGTCATCCATGCGCTCACCGAGATCAACGGTACGCTTGTCTACGTGCTTGCGTACCCACTCGGTAGCTTTGGCTGCTTCGGCGCCAGAGAGATTGGTTTGCTGGAAGAAAGAACCGTGTCCAGCGATGCCTTCGGTTTCGTTGCTATCCACAATGTTGTTCATGGTCAAGCTCCTGAAATAAATGTGCTTAGTCTAAAGCTGGGAAGAACGACGATTTAGTCGTCCTCCTGCTCTTCCAGCCACTCTTCGTACTCTTCGCGCTTTTCGTCGATAAAATCTTCGATCACGTCAAACAGGTTTTCATCCATCGCTTCCAGCGAGGACAATACGCCAGTCATTTCCCAAATGGTATACATCTCAACCGAAGTTTTCAGCGAGACTTCCCAAGCCGTATCGGTAGTCTGTAACGTACGCACCGGGATTGCCTTGCGCAGCGTCTTGAGATCACCTTCTACCTTCTGAATATTTGGACCCCAGTCCGGGAAATGATCCGGCTGAATCATGTCTGGCGAAAGCTGATTACCCGTTGTAATCAACTTGAGCATCACCCGGCCAAATGGACGCAGTACGTCTTTGGCAGATTGCATCCCGTGTTTGATGGATACCTCACGCATGATCATGACCAGACCACCCGGGGAATTCTTGAACGGGCAGCGCGCTGCACAAGTCATGCACTGAGCACACGCCCAAATCTTTTCCTGCATCGCATCATAAATCTGCTCTACATTTTCGGTCCAGAGCAACTGGACGATCTCGCGCGGACTGTAATCATAAAATTGAGCAGACGGACACGTAGCGGTGCAAATACCGCAATTCAGGCAGCCGTTCAACTCATGATCGTAGCGAAAATCGCTACGAATATCGTCATAAATTTCGCGCATTTCAGCGTAAGTTGCCATATGCACCCCTTCGGTTAACCATGCCAAATAGTTGACAAAACTAGTAAGGTATTACCATACACCAAGTATATAAAATTTCAAGCCTGACCAAATCAAAAACTGATCAAACCCAATAAAACTTCGACAGACGGCACGCACTCGCGTTCCGTTGAACTGACAGTTTGGCATGGTCAACCAAACCGTTTCGGTGAACAGCCGGTGATTGTGTCTCCGGCCTTAGCTACCTGGTTGTGGCGCAAAATTCCGTGCGCGACAACGCTCAATTAAACATACAAACAAATATCCGACTCACCGGCGAATTCGAAAAACGTGGCAGCGCCGCCGTATTCCAGGCCATCGATAAAATCACTGTGCTCAAAACCGAATAACTCTACCGTCATTTGGCAGGCTATGAACTTGACATCGGCTTCCTGACACATTTCACGCAAATCCGGGATGGTTGCCACCCCATTGTTTTTAATGGTCTGCTTCATCAGGCTGGTCGCTACCGATTCATAGCCGGGGACCAGCGACTGTACCGCATTGGGGATATTCCAATTCAAGCCCCGGAACCACTTGGGTCCAAAAGGCATTTTCATGGGCATACCCGGGTTACCTAGTGGGCTGACCTTGAGGACAGACAGATCTTTACGAACAAGCTGCAAACCGTAAAACGTAAAAAAGATCTGGGTTTCATAATCTAGCGCCGCTGCTGTCGATGCCAGAATAAACGGTGGATAGGCCCAGTCCAGCGTACCTTTGGTTGCGATGATCGCAAGCTTCTTCTGATCCATGTCTGCCTCCTAAAATGTTTAAAGTTGAGACCTTGCGTTCTTGTTTGAACCCTTACCACCCAACCCACATAATTTATGTTTTTAATATACTTTTAATTATTAATTACTTCTTTTTCATGAAGAATGTGTATTCGCCACCACCTTCAGCGGAAGACAGCAACTCATTGCCCGTCTGCTTTGAAAACGCCTGGAAGTCCTTGATTGCACCTGGATCGGTGGCAACAATTTTTAAAACCTGTCCGCTAGGCATATCAGCCAACGATTTTTTGCAGCGCAGAATAGGCAGCGGGCAATTCAGGCCGCGTGCGTCGAGTTCTTTATCAAAATTCATCTTGAAATCTCCTCAGTATTTAATAAACAATGGAAAACAAACGGTGAAACATAAACCAGGAAGGCGAAAATTGCAACCACGTGAATTTTCTCACGCTATTGCAGCCAACGATTTTCCAGAGCGCATCCAGCCCATGATGCCGCCCTGTAAATTATATACATTTTCAAAGCCCTTAGCCGCCAAGAAAGCGCACGCCTGGGCCGAACGACCACCAGATTGGCAATAAAACACTACAGGCTTGTCCTGGGGTATATCCTGCACTTTGATCGGCAATAAGTGCAGCGGAAGGTGTGTGGCATGATCGATCATGCCACGTGATACTTCGGCATCCGTACGCACATCGATTAGTACGTACGCACCAGAGTTTTTCAACGTTTCCAGTCCCGCTGCGTCTACTTCCTTGAAGCCGTACATATTTACCTGCTCCGCTGCTACAATTTAAAGAATGCTAATATAGCAAAATACTACTGTTCTGCAAATACTCTATGAAAGTTTTGTTTCAACAATATTGAGCGCCATGATACAAATTGATGACATGCCTCGCCTCTGCAAAAAACAACCAACGCTCCGCCACCATACCCAGAAAGGCCGTCAGCACCGCGGCATAGATCGCAATAGCCACACTTCCACCTAACGTCAGAATCAGTGCAGGTATCGCAAAACCGGCGATAAAGACACAAACCTTCAATATCAAAGAAAATTTGCGCGCCACCTGAAATCCGAACTCCTGGGTAAGAAACGTGCCATGAGTATGCCCCGTATCCAGCAATCTGACCGTCCCGCGGGTAAAGCCGGTGGCCGTTTTAATGGTGGAACCCGTCCTGGGACTCGCAATCCAGAAATAATAAATCGCCTTCAATGCAGCGGCCACCACAAGCAAGGCCAGCACTAATGTCACATAACTAGTCAGAACCACTTCGCTATTACTTGCCACAGCAAGCAATAACAGCGCCCCTGTGAAATGCCCCAAAGCAAGATAATTGGCCGGCACCAATGGGGAATTCCACTGTCTTATTGTCTTCAGACACCCATAGATCATGCCCGTACTAAAAATGGTGATCCATGCCAGCAATGCGGCAACGGCACCGGCTGCCAGACGCAGCACCTCCAGCTCGGGCAGCACCAGCCAGGTTAGCCCCAGATAAACTATCGCAAATGGATAAAACGCCATAGCGAATACCCCTTCACGTGACAGCCATGAGGTGCGAAAGCGGCTGAAGGCCCGCCAGGCATTTTTCGGGTTGGCAAGGTGAAACATGGAGGAAGTCAGACCTGCCGCCACCAGAACCAGCGCCAGAAAGCCAGCAACCAATTTTTGCTCAATTGGCAATCCGCCATCTAAGCCAAACAGGTCCATCAGATACAGCAAAGCAAACAAACCGAAGCCGGCCCCAGAGCTGACTGTAAAAAAAATAACAGAAAATGCGGGATGCATTCGAAATTCCCTTATGACAAGTGCGCGAAACTAGCGCTTAACAATACGATTAGCGATGCCTTTGATTTTATCCTTGAAACCGGGTTTGCCCAGATTCTCGGTCGGGATCGGTTTGGCTTTACGTACCGGCAAATAATGATTGGTGGGGTTGTAACCCAACTCGGGCATCAATTGATAGCCCCCGCGCTCGCGTACAACACTACTCACGGCCGAACCCGGGTCATCCAGATCCCCAAACATACGCGCATGAGCCGGACAGGTTAGTACGCAGGCAGGCTGCCGCTCCTCAATAGGGATTTGCAAATCATAGATGCGATCTACGCACAGGGTACATTTTTTCATGGTGCCCGATTCACGATCCAGTTCACGCGCGCCGTAAGGACAGGCCCAGGAACAATAATTACAACCCATGCACTTGTTCTGATCTACCAGCACGATGCCATCTTCGGCGCGCTTGTAAGAAGCGCCGGTAGGACACACGGTCACGCAATCCGCGTCCTCGCAATGCATGCACGACATCGGAAAATTGATGGTTTTGTTGTTGGGATATTCACCCACCTCATAGCTGCGAATGCGGTTGAACCAGACTCCGGAAGGTTCTGCGCCATAGGGCTGATAGTCGGTCAAGGGTGCGGTCGTGCCAGAAGCATTCCATTCCTTACAGGCGATGGCGCAAGCATGGCAGCCCACACACACATCCAGATCGATAACAAGTCCAAGTCTCATATTGATACTTTCAAATTAATTAAGCCGGGTGGCAATGCCACCCGGCAAATCAGGGTACGGATGATTATTGTTCGCTGGGTTTGTCGTCGCTACGGGTACTATAGCGCAACGTATCCGGACGTTTGCCATCGTCCCACGGCAAAGGCTTGAGCGCTGGAAATTCCGGCCAGCTCCCTTCTTCACCGGGCGCGGCTTTAGTGATTTTGACGCGCAGATCGAACCAAGCCGCCTGTCCGGTAACCGGATCGGAATTGGTAATGCGTCGCTCACCTTGTTTGGCAGGCAACAACTCGGAAATCAGATGATTCAGCAAAAACCCCTTGGTTGCTTCCGAAGCATTCGGCTTCAGACCCCATGCGCCACCCTGCTTGCCGATTGCATTCCAGGTCCAGACGGTGTTTTCCTGAGTACCCTCCATGGTACGCATCTGGCAGCGGATCTTGCCATTATGCGACTCGACCCAGATCCAGTCATCATCCTGCAAGCCCATACGGGCAGCCTGACCACGATTCATGTACATGTAGTTCTGCGCCAGAATCTGGCGTAGCCACACATTCTGTGAATCCCAGGAATGGTACATCAGCATGGGGCGCTGAGTGAGTGCAAAGAACGGATATTCGTTCTCGTCCACACGCGCCTGCTCAAGCGGCTTGTACCACAGTGGCAGCGGATCGAAATACTTGGCCAAGCGCTCACGGTCGGTCTGATTATTAGGCTGGGGACCATCGTACAAACCTTGCCCCGCCAAACGGAATTTTTGCAGCGGCTCGGAGTAAACCTGCATGATGATGGGCTCTGACTTACCGACGAAGCCCACCTCGGCTGCGACGTCGAGGTATTCCTTATTGGCGAAGCGGTTATATTTCTGACTATCCGGCCAGTGATGGGCAAAGAACGATTCGTTCTCGATATATTTTTCCCATTGTTTAGGATTCGGCTCACCCTTGAGTGATTTTTCGCCGTTTTTGCCACGCCAGCCTGCTAGAAAACCTACGCCAGGTGAACGTTCGTAATTGACAATAAAGTCCTTGTAATCCTCGAATTTGCGCGAGCCGTCAGCATTGGTAAAGGCTGGGAACTTCAGACGCGAGGCCATTTCCACCATCACGTCCTGCCAGGGCCGCACGTCGCGGTCCAGCTTGATCAGCGGGTAGCGAATAGCGTCAGCCGCAGCATCTGGCTCCGAAATCGGTCGATCCAGCAAAGAAATGGTGTCGTAACGCTCCAGATAAGTTGTATCCGGCAGCACCAAGTCGGCAAAGTTGACCATTTCGGAGTGGAACGCATCCACGACCACCAGGAACGGAATCTTGTGCTGACCCGGCTCCTCCGGGTCCTTCTCGCGCAACATGTCCTGAACATTTTTGGTGTTCATGGTGGAGTTCCACGCCATGTTGGACATGAACAACATCAAGGTATCAATCGCATACGGATCATGGTTGGTCGCATTGGTAATCACCATGTGCATGAGACCATGTGACGCGATGGGAATCTCCCATGAATAAGCCTTGTCGATACGCAAAGGATTACCGTCCGCATCAATCACCAAATCCTCCGGTCGCATCGGGAAACCCAACGGCGTACGCGACAGTGGTGTATTTGGCGCGTTAATCACATCCAGATTGTTTTCCGGCAACTGATGCGGCGGCACCGGCTTGGGATAAGGTGCCCGTGCACGGAAATTACCGGGGCCGTCGAGGGCTCCCAGCAACATCTGAATCAAGTGCACAGCACGGCACGCATGGAAACCATTGGAGTGCGCTGCAATACCGCGCATGGCGTACATCGCCACTGGGCGACCAATCACTTTGTCGTGCTTGCGCCCCCAACTGTCGGTCCATTCGATATCCAGTTCGACCGTTTCCTTGAACGCCACATGCGCCATTTCCAGCGCCATGCGCTCAATGGTTTTAGCAGGCACGCCACACTCTTCGGCGACGTTGGCTGGGGCATAACGATCGTCCAGATAACGTTCGGCGGTAAGGCTCATGACAGTGCGCACCGGACGGCCGTCCGGTGCCACGAAATCGCCAAACAGTGCTGGCGCAATGTCTTTCTCCAGGCCGTTAACGAACGTTTTCTTTTCCAGATCCCACACTAGTGGATTGCCTGCTTCGTCGCGCAGGAACAATCCATTGCCTTGCTGTCCCGGCGTATCAACAACCAGCCAAGCGCAGTTGGTATAGCGAATCAGGAATTCCCAGTCGAACAACTCGCGCGACAGCAGAACATGCACGACCGACAAGGCCAACAAGCCGTCCATGCCAGGCTTGATCGGAATCCATTCGTCGGCAATGGCGGAATAACCGGTACGTACCGGGTTTACCGAAACGAATTTGCCGCCATGGCGCTTGAGTTTTTCCAGACCGATTTTGATCGGATTGGAGGAATGGTCTTCTGCCACCCCCCACATGATGAAATACTTGGCGTAATCCCAGTCCGGCGCCCCGAACTCCCAAAACGAAAAGCCGATGGAATACAGCCCGGCGGCGGCCATATTGACCGAACAGAAACCGCCGTGTGCTGCCCAGTTGGGCGTACCGAATTGCTGCGCCCAAAGACCGGTCAAGGCCTGCATCTGGTCACGACCCGTGAAAAAAGCCAGCTTGGACGGATCTGTCGCCCGAATGTTACCCAAACGCTCGGTGAGCATTTCCAGCGCTTCATCCCACTCGATTTCGACAAACTCCCCGTCACCACGCTCGGACCCCGGCTTGCGCAACAGCGGTTTACGCAACTTGGCGGCGGAATATTGCTTCATGATCCCGGCCGAACCCTTGGCGCACAGCACACCCTGATTGGTCGGATGGTTGCGGTTACCCTGAATGAAACGGACCTTGTCCTCTTCCAAAGTAACTTTGATACCGCAACGGCAGGCGCACATATAACAGGTTGTAAACTTGATTTCCTGTTTGTCGTGATTTTCGATTTTAACGATAGCGTTCATTAACTGATTGATTTTTATGAATGGATAAATAGTAGCGTATTATTTTCTTCTAATATTGTCGCTTATATTCTACTGACTAGGCAAACCACTCATTTTATAGCCCTATAAATATTTTTGGTAGAAATTTTATTTCAGCTGATGCAACCCCACCCCACAATTGTGAGCCCCGACATTCCATGTTAGAGTATTAGAGATTTCTATACCTTCGTATTCTGTGCCGGGTTGCATTGGCACTTGGGTTCCAATCGAGCATGCGCTCAGCAATTACAGGAGTTTCGCAGTGGACAAGAGCAGTTTCAAGGAAAACACCCGTTACACCATTACTTGGCGTACTCCGGACGGAAAAATGCGTCCCGCCAACATCTACGTCTATAAAATGTTTGATGCCAACATGATTGCGCGCATGACCGACAGCGGCGGCCTGTTGCACAAAATTGCCTATGCCGATGTCCTAAAAATCGTCAAGGAAAAAGCAGTGGACAAGGAAAACCAGTTTTCCATTCCTTCTGCCGTACTGGATGAAAAAGTCTGGAAAGATCGCTCAGTGATGGAACGTTATTCTTCTTCGCCGCACATGGGCAAGTAAACAAGTCAGTTTGAATGTGTACGAAAACGGAGCCGAGTGCTCCGTTTTTTATTATGCCCTGATGCCCTCATCAGCTTTCGCGCAGATTCATGCAAGCGAAGGTAATTCCCTTCGGCTTGGCTTACTACACCATAGCAGCAAACCTGCAATTGCAGCACCAATTGCCGTAGCGCTGCATTTTCACCATTACGCAATGTCATCGCTTGCAGCCACTGCGTTAAGGTGGCGACGCGCAAACGCCCCCTCCCCCAATCAAAATTCAACAATGCCTGACTCAATTCTATGCAATTTCCTGCCTCCTCAAGCTTGCGCAAGGATCCACGACGCACCAGCCAGCGCCGGTATCCTTGCCACCCTATGTAGGTGAGCCAAGCCATTGCACTTAATGCTCCCGCAATCATTACGGATCGGGCAAGCTTATGCCAGAGCGGATTCACTACCGTCAACATTGCTGGCCGAATAACAACAGATTCAAGACGATTACATGCCGGATCATAATAAGGCAAAGCCGATGCAGGCAGTTGCACGTTGCCGGCACGTAAAGGCTTGAATGGCAGGACCACCCGCCAAGTCTGTACCAATGCGCCGGCCGTGCCAATAAGGTCAATGTGTGGCGGATAAAAGTGCATTGCTTCAGTATCGGCGAACGCTGGCAACAATTTGGCTAGCCCCTCTGCACTCAGACCTGCACCCTGCACAACAAGCGTCCAGTCCACCGGGCGATTGAGTACCAGCATGCCAACGGGCGGACGTGAACTCACCTCGATCTTGCCAATGGGCACATACACCGGCAGATATGCTGGCGCAGGTAGCGTGTCGAATTTCAACGATGGCGGCATATAGCGCAGCCGCTCGCCAAACTTCAGCGCTTCCAGCATGGGTAGCTTCACTTCGCTTGTTCCGGCGCGTAATGGCATGATGGCCCAGCTGCGACGATGCACGGTGACGGGTGCGCCATTGAAAACCTCTTCGCGCTGAGATGACGCCAGTTCGCGCACATGCACCCCGGCCGGGGGTGGTAACCAGAGCGGCGACCATTGCAAACTGCCGTCATCGTAAATATCCAATACCAGCCTGGCACTTTGACGTGTAAGCAGTCGTCCGGGCTGTAGTGTCAGTTTGAATTGCACCTGCGGAACATCTGCGCTGGAGGCATTCACCCTCAGTGCTAGAGGACGACTGCTGGCGCCGCCAAAATGCAAAGCGGGGAATAGTACTTGACCAACATGCAACGGATACAGCACCAGCGTCATGGTTTGACGGGTCACCTGTCTGCCGCCGATGGTTTGGGTCTGGGTATCACTGCTACGACGATAGATATCAAAATCCGCCTGCAGCGCATTCAGCTTCATGTCATCCAGTGATGGCTTGGCAAGATCGCTGCTCACAGTGACGGTCACCGGTTCGCCCAGCGTAATGTCTGTCTTGTCCATACGCGCCACCAAGGCGGCACTGGTCCATGCCGGTAATACCAGCAATATTAAACAAGTCCATTTCAACTGCTTCACCACGGCAGCAAAGCTCCGTAATGCTGGTCATCATAATGGGCGTCCAGCTGCAGCAACTGTTTCTGGATGGAAAGATTGTGGTCTGCGGTCAGCTCAAGCTTTTTCAATACCACGCGCGTAACCTGCCCTGACGCTGATGACATTGCAGACGACGACGCAATGCGGCTATTCAAAGCGGCTTGATATGCTGCCGAATGCGGGGCGGATGAATCCATTTCCGGTGAGGTTTTTTTATCCGAATCCACAATTGTGACCGGCTGATTGTCGATCGGCTGATTCAACTTGCCGCCAACCTGGCTACCACGCCGCCCAGGTATGCCGGCACCGGATGCAGCGCGCTTGCCGGCCACCGCCAGCCGCCCCGCCGTGAGCGCCAGATTGGCTCGGGCATTGGCGTCGTGCGGGCGTAGACTCAGCACCCCCTGATACGCGTCTGCCGCTGCATGATAATTGCCTGCGGCAAAATAACTGTTGCCAAGGTTATAGAGTGCATCGGCGCGCAGCGGCGCATTTTGCGCTGCCAGCATCGCACTGGTGAATTGACCGATTGCCGCGACATAATCGCGCCGCCGATACGCCGCCGCGCCCGCGCCCAAGCTGGCCGGATAGCCCTGCATACGGCCATACAGTGCCTGCGCCTCGACATAGTTGCCACTGCGGTAAGCAGCGTAGGCTGCCTGCGCAGTGTCGGCATCCGCTGCGCGTACTGGTGGGGTCAATCCAACCCACGCCACCATGCCGACCAATATCCAGCCAGCTATTTCAGACGGGATGACGCGCCGCCACAATGGAAAATGCAGATATAACAAAAGCATCCATGCTGGTAACAGGCACCATGCGTACAATTCACGCCAGGTTTGCGTTGAATCTAGCGGATGGGGGTTGCCGGGCAATCCCAAAATACCGTGGGCGTACAAGGCCTCCCAGTCGGCATCACCATCCTGCACAGTTTGGTAGGCACCCCCGCCCAGATCCGCCAGCGTGGCAAAGCCGTTTTCATCCAGGCGGCTGATGACTACACTGCCATCCTGTTCAATTACACCACCATCGGGCAGGGGAATCGTGGCGCCAGCGGATGTCCCTACCCCCAGCACATACAGGGGCAAATCAGCGCGCTTCAGTCCGCGCGCGGCCGCCAATGCGACGGCGCCTGCTGGACCGGAAAGTGCGCTGGTATCGCCATCGGTGAGCAGCAGTACTGCACCGCGCTTACCTGGGCTTTGTGCCAGCAGCGTGCGCCGTGCCAGATTGAGTGCGGCTGCGACATTGCTGCCCGGCGTGTCCAGCAAGCCAGGCTGAGCCAGCGGCAAATCGGCACGGACTGCATCCATATCGCGGGTGAGCGGCAGCAACAGGCCTGCGCTGCCGGAAAACACGATCAGCCCGACCCGTTCGCCATGCAGACGCGGCAATAAATCGAGCAATTTCAAGCGCGCTCGCTGGAGGCGTTGCGGCGACACATCCTGAGCCCGCATGGAAGGCGACACATCCAGTACCACCATAATATTCAGCTCATGGTGCAAGGCTGCCATTTTTTGCTCTGGCGTAGTCAGCAGTGGCAAACGCGGGCCAGCGGCGGCACAGGCGAGCAATAGCCACGCCACGCTATTGGCAAACAATCGCCAACCGGACGAAGTACTGAATGTGCCGCGCACCGCCCAGGGCAGCAGGTGCGCATCGGCATAATGCAGCACCCGCCGACGGCGCCAGCGCAATATCATTGCCATGAATAGCGGCTGCCAGGCCAGCATCAGCCACCACGGGTTGCGCCACGCCAGTTGCGTGAGTTCGCCCAGCCCGGTCATGCCGTCACCCGTCGTATCGCGTTCAGTCGTGCCAGGCTGAACAGGCCTGCTGCGAACAGCAGGGGCAACAGATACCACTCCTGTACCTCCCGGCGTGTCGCGGGACGCGCGACCGATTTTTCACGCTGACCGATGTCATGGATGACATCGGCCAGTGCACCGCGATCGCCCGCCTGATAATAGCGGCCACCGGTTTCGGCAGCGATTTGCGCCAGCCCCGGTTCGTTCATCGTATTGGCAGGTGCCTTGGGACGCCCGGCCGCGAACAGGTCGCCGCCAATCTGCACGGTGTAAATCGGTACTCCCATGCGGCGCGCGAGTGCGACAGCCTCACTCGGCGTGATGTCGCCCGCCGTACTGTCCCCATCGGTAAACAGGATCAACGCCGGGCGCAGGCGCTGCTGCGTGCGTAACTGCTTGAGCGCCAGCCCGATTGCGTCACCAATGGCGGTATTGTCACCGGCGATACCGACTCGCAAACGGGCCAGCATGGCACTCACTAGATCGGTGTCAAACGTCGGCGCTACCAGGGTACCGGCCACGCTGCCAAACGCAATCAACCCGAAACGATCGCCTTGGCGTCCAGCAACAAAGCGCGTCACGATGCTCTTGAGCACAGTCAGACGTTCCACCGGCCGACCGCCCAGCTCAAAATCAGTGATGCTCATGGTTCTCGACGTATCCACCAGCAATAGGATTTCACGACCCTGCGGGGTTTCCGGCAGCCAGGCACCGATCCATTGCGGCTGCGCCAACGCCAGCACCAGACAAAGCTGCGCGAGCAGTTCCAGCCAGCGCGCCAATTGCCCGCTGGGTTGCGCAATCTGGCCGTCGCCCAGCAACGCCAATTGGGGTTGGATCAGGACCATGCCAGACGACTCTGGGTGCATGCGCTCACGCCGCCAACGCTGTACAGCCAGTACCAGCAGCGGCAATAGCAAACCCAGCCACAGCGGATGAGCCAGATTCAGCATCGGCCTGCCCGTCGCAGCCAGACGTTGGCATGACTGAATAGCTGCGCCCATTGGCCCCCATCCAGACGGGCCCCGGCCTGATAGCGCAGGATATCCAGACGCGTGACGGTTACAGCCCAATGCTCCGACTCGGCCACCGGCAAGGCTGAAGGAAGCTGATGAGCGTCTAGCTGCTGCAGGTGCAATCCCTGCTGCAGTTCCTGGGCCAGGCGATAGGCCGCCTCGCGCTGGTCAATATTCCCCGCAGCGTACGCAAGTTCCAGCTGATGTAGACGCTTGCGGAAAACGCGTGCACGATGGCCACGCCAGTAAACCCATAAGCCCAGCAGCATGAGTGTCAGCACACCTAAAATCAGCAACCATAAGTTATAGCCGCCAGTAGCGAGCAGCGGCCTGGCTGGTTCAATAATGTCTATCAAACCACTGGTTGGATCATTCATCGCGGGCGCATTTGCTGGAGGAGTGAAAACGGGTCGGCGTCTGCCAGCAGACTATGCAGTTGCACGCCGATGCGTCGAAATAATGCCTGCTGCGCAACATAACTGTTACTGGCCTGCTGCTGGTACGTCGTGCGTACTGCGCGCTTGCCGGTATCGACCCAGCAATGGGTGGAATCTTCTGCATCCTGAAACGCAACCAGACCAATATTAGGCAACACCTGCTCAGTCACATCCAGCACCTGAATAGCCTGTACCTGGTGACGGCTGGCAAGACGTAGCAAGGCTGGCATATCAGCTTCCCCCAGTGCATGGAAATCGCTGATCAACACCACACTGGAACCACGCGTCAATTGCCTGTCCAGGCGGTCGAGCAGATCACGCAACGGTGGCATCGCGGTCACCGGATATGCTAATGGCGGACACGAGGCAATCACCGCCTGGACTAATTGCTGCGCGCCCACCACACCGTTACGGCAAGGCAGTGTCTCCGCGTCGGCTTGCCAGAGTGTTGCGCCGATACATGTATTCGCCCTGGCCGCACCAAAGGCGAGCGCGATTGCAATACGAGCAGCCTGGGTTACTTTCAGCCGGGTATGGGTGCCGAAACGCATGCGCGGGCCGCGGTCAATCACCACATGCAAAGCTGGCTGGTGCTCTTCACGGTACACCTTGATATGTGGCTTGGCGGTACGTGCGGTGGTGCGCCAATCCATGCCACGCACATCGTCGCCGGATTGATAGGGACGTGCCTCCTCAAAATCCAGACCACTGCCCAGATAAGCGGAGCGAAATTCCCCCGTCTGGCGATGGTGCGACTCTCTGAAATAAGGCGTTCCCTGAAATATTTGGATGCGGTGCATCAGCTGCGCCAGTTCTTCTGTAGTCAGTAAGGGCGCATGAGTGTCCACTGCATCGGCATGGCCAACGCTTCGCGTAATCAGGCCGTGTGCCACCGAGACCAGCTTGTCCAAAGAAGTTTTCACGGAACGTTACGGCACCGGTATCGTATCCAGCAACGCCTGAATCATCGCATTACACGATACTTTTTCCATGCGTGCGTTAAAACTCGGGATGATGCGATGACGCAGGCAATCTGCGGCAATGGCATGGATGTCATCGGGGATGACATATTCCCGGCCTTGCAGATAGGCATACGCGCAGGCCGCATGCGCAATGGCCAGGGAAGCGCGCGGACTGGCACCCACTTCTATCATGCCCTGCTGATCCGGCAGCCATTGCGCGATATTGCGGGTCGCTCCGACCAGCGTCACGATGTAACTTTCCAGCGCACTGTCCAGATAAATTTTCTTCACCTCCTCACGCGCTGCAAGCACGGTCTGCACATCCACCCCAGGGCTTGATTCCGCACCCGCCGTATTGCCCGCGCGGTCACGTTGCAGTATGCGTAATTCATCCTCTGCGCTGGGATACGTCAGATCGACATGCAACAGAAAGCGGTCGAGCTGCGCCTCCGGCAATGGATAGGTGCCTGCCTGTTCAAGCGGATTTTGCGTGGCCATCACCATGAACAGCGGCGGCAAGCGGCGCGTCACGCCGCCGACCGTGATCTGATGTTCCTGCATCGCCTCGAGCAAGGCCGACTGCACTTTGGCGGGCGCCCGGTTGATTTCGTCCGCCAGGATGATTTCATGGAACAGCGGCCCCTCGACAAAGCAGAAGCTACCCTCCTGCGGATTGTAGATATCAGAACCGGTCAGATCGCCGGGCAACAGATCGGGGGTGAACTGGATCCGTTGAAAACGGGCGCGAACGGTCCCTGCCAGCGCCTTAACCGCGGTAGTTTTGGCCAGGCCGGGCAAGCCTTCCAATAGCAGATGTCCACCGGTCAACAGCCCGATGACCAAGCGGTCCAACAAGGCCGACTGGCCGACAATTGTCGCTTCCAGGGATCGTCGTAGCGCAATGATATCGGGCTGGTTCTGCATTATTTGTTCCTCTTGTAGACAATGTGCCATCACACGTCATGATTATGATAATGTAATATTATCTACACTTATGTAGAATAGTTAATATGAACCACGACGACGCATGGCTGGCGCTGATCACCAGTTTACCCACCCGTAACGCCACCGCCCGCATGCGCATCTGGCGAGCGCTGAAAGCCTTGGGCTGCGCCGTACTGCGTGACGGTGTATATCTGCTGCCGGATCAGCCAGCGACACAATCCGCCTTGCGCGCTCAGGCCGCTGAAACCATTGCGGCAGGCGGCACTGCCCAGATAATCCGTGTAAGCGCCACCGACCCACAGCAAGCTATCGCATTCCGCGCCTTGTTTGATCGCACCGCAGACTATACGGCACTGCAAAATTCCCTGAGCGCCTTCATTGCCACTTTTACCACTCTGGATACCATGGCGGCCAAGCGTTTACTTGGCCGCCTGCGGCGCGATTTCGACACGATTGCCGCCATTGATTATTTCCCCGGAGCTGCGCTCAAGCAAATTGCTGCCGAACTGGCACAAGTGGAAGCAAGCTATCAGGCACACATCAATCCGGATGAACCCCAGGCAGCAACAGGCGGTATCCAGCACCTGTCAAGTACCGTCTACCAGCATCGCACTTGGGCTACACGTCGACATCTGTGGGTAGACCGTATGGCCAGCGCCTGGCTGATCCAGCGTTTTATTGATCGTCAACCGCTATTCATCTGGTTGAAGCAACCGCAGGATTGTCCGGATGATGCGCTTGGCTTCGATTTCGACGGCGCGACCTTCACTCACATTGGCAATCGGGTCACCTTCGAAGTGCTGCTCGCCAGTTTCAGTCTGGAGCTTGACCCGGCGCTGAATCGTATTGGCGATCTGGTTCATTTACCTTGACGTAGGCGGCATCCCTGTACCCGAAGCCGCCGGGCTGGAAACCCTGCTCAAGGCCATGCAATCGCGCTGCCCCGACGACGATACATTACACACAGAAACCGTCAGATTATTCGACGACTTGTATGCCGCATTCACCCCTTCATGACAAGGCAAATCATGTCTACTGAAAGCCATCTGGATACCGCCCCCGCGCCTGTTGCCTTCGGCGAATCGCTCAAGTACTGGCTCAAGCTCGGCTTCATCAGTTTCGGCGGCCCGGCCGGGCAGATTGCCATGATGCATCTGGAACTGGTGGAGCGGCGTCGCTGGATTTCCGAGCAGCGCTTTTTACATGCACTGAACTACTGCATGCTGCTGCCCGGCCCGGAAGCACAACAACTGGCCACCTACATCGGCTGGCTGATGTACGGTGTAAAGGGCGGGATCGCTGCAGGCGCATTGTTCGTGCTGCCCTCGTTGCTGCTTCTGATCACGCTCACCTGGATCTATGTCTCGTTCGGCAGCCTGCCCGCTGTAGCCGGCATTCTGTACGGCATCAAACCCGCAGTCACCGCCATTGTCGTGTTTGCAGCTTATCGCATCGGCTCGCGAGCACTCAAACACGGCGTATTGTGGGCGATTGCCGGTATGGCATTTGTCGCCATTTTCGCGCTCGATATTTCGTTTCCGTACATCGTGTTGGGTGCCGCATTACTGGGCATGGCGGGCGGCAAATTCATGCCGGACAAATTCAGGGCCGGCGGCGGCCATGGTTCATCCGGCAAGGACTATGGTGCAGCATTGATCGACGACGATACGCCCACACCCGGTCACGCGCGGTTTTCCTGGGCACGTCTGTCCATACTGACAATGACTGGGATAGCACTTTGGGGTGGCATGATGGCGCTATTGTCCGGCCAGCAAATCCTGTTCACTATGGGTGAGTTCTTCACCAAAGCCGCACTGGTGACCTTTGGCGGCGCATATGCAGTGCTACCCTACGTCTACCAAGGCGGCGTCGAACACTATCAATGGCTCAATGCACACCAGATGATAGATGGCCTGGCTCTGGGGGAGACGACACCTGGCCCGCTCATCATGGTGGTTGCTTTCGTGGGCTTCATTGGCGGCTGGAGCAAGGCATTGTTCGGTCCCGACGCGCTGTTCTGGGCCGGGGCCGCCGCTGCCGGCGTGGCGACTTACTTTACCTTTCTGCCCAGCTTCCTGTTCATCCTGGCTGGCGGTCCGCTGGTGGAACGTACCCATGGCGACCTCAAATTCACCGCGCCGCTCACGGCCATCACTGCAGCCGTGGTCGGCGTCATCCTCAACCTTGCCGTGTTTTTTGCCTGGCACACGCTGTGGCCTGCAGCTACCTATGCAGCACCCTTTCTGGGTCAATTCGAATGGTTTTCGGCGCTGCTGGGGAGTGCTGCATTCATTGCCCTGTGGCGCTATAAAGCGAGCGTTATGAAGGTGATCGGCGCCTGCGCCCTGCTGGGATTGAGCTATTCTATGCTCACCTGAATCTCAGCCCACCTCGACTTAAATCAAATGGAAAACACCCAAAAAAGGTCGTATTGCTTGATAGCTAGTGGGTAGGCAGCAGAGCTGTGAGTTTATCCATGGAATCGTGTTCATCCCATTCAGTGCCGCCGAACATTGCGTAGCGTACACGCCCTTGCGCATCCACGACAAAGCTGGACGGCAACGCAAAGGCTTTCCATGCTTTCAAGCGAGTGCCATCACGATCCATCAAAATGGGAAAGGTCACCGGCACCTGTTTCAGAAAGGCCTGCACATCGCTGTTTTGTTCGCCCACGTTCACAGATAAAATCGCAAAAGGCTTACCGGCCATGCGTTTTTGCAAACGTTCCATCGATGGCATTTCCTTGAGACAAGGCGGGCAATAGGTCGCCCAAAAATTGACTAGCACTACGCGCCCGCGATAATTCGCCAGATCAAATTTCTTGCCGTTCATATCGGATAGCGCCAGTGCCTGCGCAGGATAAGGTGTAACCGCATGCAAGCCGGTATCGGCTGCGTGGGCAAATACGATGAACAGAGTCAGGGTGAAAGCAAGTAGCACGCGCATGATGGGTTCCGTTAAGTAGGGGTATCTGTCGCTAGTTTGCGCCAGGCATCAAACATAGTTTTTCCAAGTTTTTTGGCTTCATTCATTTCGTGCTGGCTTTGATTCGGGCGCTCATAGAAACCATCGCGCACCCCTGGCAAAACCCTGATGCTGACTTTGCTTCCCCCGCGCTGCAAAGTGTCTTTCAGTTTATCCAGCCACCAGAACCGCGGGGACTGCTGCGGCTGCAGCAAAGCGATATTGAGCCGGACATGGCTGGTTGCCGGCAGAAAATGCAGCGCAGCGCCCGTATCCACTTCCTTGATCAGGTCCGGATAGATCAGCACCGCATCGAATGACCTGATTTTGGCATTTTGTGCCTGCTCCGCCTGCTGTAACAGCTGTACGCCATTCAGCAATGGGATCACATTCGTTCCTGCACCAGCAAGCGCGAGTTGCTTGCCATCCTGCAATGCAAATTGCAGCAGCGCCTGCATGTCGGATGCGGGCACCTTGTCGCGACTGCTGCGCAGATCCGGCAAATCGTAGGCTGACAAGCTGTCTACCAGCCACACCTCAACGCCGTGCGCTGCAAAATACTTGGCCGCGGCCTGCTCGTAGCGTTGTTCGCCATACTCAGCCCCCATCCATAGCAGGCGGTTTCGGCCTTGTGAGGGGTAAACGTCATAACTCAGCACCGCACCGGAGGGCGATTTCCATTGCTTATTCTGTTCATGAGTAGCAGCCTGTGCTTGACCACTACTCAATGCAGTCAGCACCAACAAATAAACCAGCCAGCCATGTAAAGGCCGGAATAATTCACCGAATCTTGGAAAACGCATAAATGAAGACCTGAAAGGCATTTGAACGTACAGGCAAAATAACTGCTCTCGTGATCCGCCACAATGGTACACACTGCTCAGACGGCACTTGCAGAGTGTCGATTTATTCTGCCGGATTCAAGCGCGGATGGGTTTCCTCGCTCCATATCAAAACAATCAGCCCCGACACCAGCATGGCGATGGTAACGAACCAAAAACCTGAGTTGATCGCACCGCTCAGATTCGCCACCAGCCCCAGGGCTAATGCACCAATGCCATAACCAAGGTCGCGCCAGAAGCGGTAAATGCCGATAGCCGAACCACGCCAGTTGGGATGGGCTATGTCACTGACTGCGGCACTCAAATTGGGATACAGCAGAGCCATGCCAAAGCCGGTTACGCCTGCCGAGAACGACCACCATGCAACGCTCTCGCCCAGCAGCATCATGCCCACACCGGCGCCGCAGATCCACATGCCCCATACAATGGGCTTCTGCCTGCCCACATGATCGGACAGCTTACCGGTGATGAGTTGGGACCCCCCCCAAACGAACCCATACACGCCTACGACCCAACCGATGCTGGACAGGCTCAAGCCGTGTTGATAAAGAAACAGCGGATAGAATACCCAGATCAGCGCATCCACAAATTTTTCCACCATGCCGGCCTGGCTGATGGCTGCCATGCGCCGGTCGCGCCAGGACATCAGCGTGAAAACTTCCCAGGTAGTCGGATGGTCGGAGATATTATTGGGAAAGCGCGGTTTCGGCCCGGTGGATTGCCCTGCCGCATAGCGTGCGCCCTCTGCCTTGGCCCATGGCAACGTATCCATGACCCAGAACCAGGTCAGCACGATTGCCAACACAATCACCACTAAACCGAACACCAGCAGACCTTCCCGCGCACCCAGTGCACTGGCCATGTAACCGGTGATGATGCCGGCAATGGCTACGCCGACATAGCCGGAAAACTCATTTAATCCGATGGTGAGGCCACGCTGATCGGGGCGGGTCAGGTCCAGCTTGGAAGTTTGCGTCATCGACCAGGTTAGCCCCTGATTGACCCCAAGCAATACTGTCGCGACTACTATCCATCCCCAACTTGGGGCGTACATAATCATGAATGGAATGGGCAACGCCGATAACCAGCCCCACAGCAATACGTGTTTGCGCCCCACACTTTCAGACAGTCGTCCTGCCACAAAGTTAAGCGGCCCTTTGACAAAACCGAACGCCACCACAAAGGCCATGAGCAGCATGAATGAACCCTTCGGCACACCAAACTCGGACTCCGCTAGCGCCGGCACCACAGTTCGCATCATGCCCAGCGTCAAGCCGACCAGCAGTACCTGTAGCAGTTGGTGAAAAAACTGCACGCGGTTATCGTTGATACCGTGCCGGTAATCCTGGAATGCTGCCGGGTGCGAAGTTGAGTCACTCATTCATTTATGCCCATCAAGCAGCGATATTTGCAGCGACCATCTTGTCCATATCAGCAGGTCGCGGCGGAATTTCACCGGTGAAATAGCGCACAAAATTATCCCTGTCGGATATGTGCAGACCTGGATTGAAACGTTTTTCGAAACCGATCGTGGAGGAAGGTTTGCCTGAAATGCCAGCACCACATGCGCTGCCTGCCTGATGGCCAGGGAATATTTCAGTCTCGTTCGGCAAGTTCAAAAGTTTGGTATGCAGGCTGTCGAATAACATGCCCGCCATTTCCTGCTCGCGTCCGGCCAGATCGGGGCGCCCGACGCTACCTACAAACAACGTATCGCCGGTAATCACGAACCAGGGCTGATCGCCACGGCGTTTGTCGGTCACTGCCAGACAGATGCTGTCCATGGTGTGACCCGGAGTATGCAACACACTGGCCACCACATTGCCGGCTTCAATGACGTCACCACCATGCAACGGATGGAAAGAGAATTGCACCACCGCCGCATCGCTTTCGTGCAGGCAATAATGGGCGCCTGTCATTTCAGCCAGCTTTCTACCGCCGGAATAATGGTCGGCGTGAATATGGGTGTCGATGACGTGGCTGATCGTAACTTTGGCCTTGGTTGCCTCCTCGATGAACCATGCCTCGTCCCCCGCGACTACATCGACTGCAATGGCTTTACCCAAGGAACCACAGCCAAAAAAATAGGAAAGGGACGATTCCTTGCTGGCAAGCTGTTTGAAAAACATTTATTTCTCCGCAGTAGGAATTGAATCAAAATCAATATTCAAACGAATATTTGAATATTGATCAAAATTGTTCCCGGCGTCAAACAAATTTATGGCTAACCGGGATCAGCCAGGGTATTTTCAGTTATTCTCGGTTGGTAATAACCCGGCTTTCCACTCCGGGTATCCGTCTTCCAGGCGGCGCGCTTTATATCCCTGACTGCGCAACTGGGAAACTGCCTCGTACGCGAACATGCAATAAGGTCCGCGGCAATAGGCAACCACTTCCTGGTTTTTCGGCAGCTTGGCCAAGTACCTCGGCAAGCTATCCAAAGGAATACTGATTGCCCCTGCGATATGTCCAGCCTGATATTCGCCCGCAGGCCTGACATCCACTACGACGGCTTCGCCACCGCTGACCAGTTGCAACAGTTCCTCACGCTTGACGGGTTTCAGATCATCCAGACGGTCAAAATTTTCCCTGACAATACGTTCAACATCAGCCAGATGGCGCTCGGCTAAACGGCGCAACCCGCTCAAAATATTGGGTATTTCGGCATCATTGAGGCTATAGATGACCTGCAAACCTTCTTTACGGGATCGCACCACACCGCTATCTCGCAGAATTTGCAAATGATGGGATGTGTTGGCCACCGAAATATTCGTCGCAGTCGCCAGTCCTTCCACGCTGCGCTCTCCTTGGGCCAGCGCCTCCAGCAATTCAAGGCGACTGGGACTGGCCATGGCCTTGGCGACCTTGGCAAAATGCTCGTAGAGTTTCTTTTTAGGAGAAATGGACACTGACATAATTAAAAATATAAACACCAAACAAAACAGGCGATGAGCAATTCAAGCTTTCCTTGAATATACCGATAAGTATGTCATACCTATAATTCAAATTAAGTCTTACGCTTCAATAGGCAACAAATAGCTGATCAACTCACGCCAGGTAGCCGCATATGTTTCATTTTAGAACCATCGCATTATGTCTGGTCGGGTTCATATTCACGCAATTGGCCCTAGCGAGCGAGAATGCCCCAACGGATAACAAAATCCGCATCGGTGGAACGGGCTCTGCAATCGCAACAATGCAAATCTTTGCCAAGGCATTTATCAAGTCCCATCCCGGCGTGATTATTGAGACTGTGCCCAGCCTGGGTAGCGGCGGAGGGATTAAGGCCATGCGTTCCGGCATCATTGATCTGGCCATCAGTGGCCGCGCACTCAAGCCGACAGAGCGTACTGAAGGCGTATTGGCAACCGAATATGCCCGGACTCCATTCGTTTTTGTCGTATCCACGCATAATAACGCCTCGGCAATCACAACCAAAGAGTTGGTCAATATATACAAGGGTGAAATACGAGTCTGGCCGGATGGAAAAACAATGCGGCTGGTACTGCGTCCTGAAGTGGAATCGGACACGGACATCGTCAAGAGCATATCTCCGGAAATGAATCTGGCCGTGAAAAGCGCCCTGGCACGCGAAGGCATGATTATGGCAATCACCGATCAGGACAGTGCCGACAATATCGAAAATATCCCGGGTGCCATTGGCACGCTGACACTGGCTCAAGTGGTGTCCGAACGCCGCGCGCTCAAACCGCTGGCTTTGAATGGTCTGACACCCAGCATTGATGCGATGACGGAGGGGAAATACCCTTATTTCAAATCCATGTACATGGTAAGCAGCGCGAAACCCAACCCACTTACGCAAGCGTTTATCGCTTTCGTGCGCTCTCCCGCAGGCCGCAAAATTCTTGAGGAAAACGGCCAAAGAGCAATGCCCGACAAATAATCGCCCTAAACCATGTCCCAATCCGACTCAAGACTGATCCTGAATGCAACTTGGCTGGCGGCCATATTGGCCGGGCTGATCGCGCTTACCATACCCGCGCTCTATTTTAGTCTGAGTTATCAGCACCAGACGGCATCCATGCAAACGGAAGCCGAATTCAGCGCAAGCAACATTTCCAGGACGATCAACGCCAACCCTGAATTATGGCAATTTGAAGAGCACCGCCTCCAAGGCTTGCTCGCCAAGCCAAGCGCCAAAGACTCACCAGAGTGGCGCCGCATTATCAACAACAAGGGTGTGCTTATTGCCCAGAGTTCGCACCCATTCGAAACCCCTTACGTTGTACGCACTGCCACCCTGCTGGATTCCGGAACGGTGGTCGGCCATATTGAAATCATCCGGCCCTTATCCCCGCTACTGTTCAAAACCGCCATTGCCGGGTTGCTGGGTTTGTTACTTGGTGGGGTGGCCTTCACGATTTTTCGCACCTATCCTCTGCGTGCCCTGAAACGGACAATCGATACACTGGCCAACGAAAAAGAGCGTGCCGAAGTCACGCTGCATTGTATCGGCGATGCAGTCATCACTATCAATGCCAGAGGCTCTGTCCAATATCTTAATCCTGTCGCTGAGCAGCTTACCGGCTGGACAAATATTACTGCACAGGGCCAGCCATCTTCACAGGTATTCAATATCATTAACGAAACCACCGGTGAACTGCTGAATTGCCCCGCAGAAATGGCAATGAAGGAAAACCGCATTATCTCATCCGCCAGTCATACCGGATTGATTGCCCGCAATGGAAAAATTATTCCGATTGAAGATAGCGCAGCACCTATCTGCGATAGCCAGGGACAGGTTATCGGGGCCGTTCTGGTGTTTCACGATGTCAGTCACACTCGGGCCATGGCGATCAAGCTCAGCCACCAGGCCAGTCACGATGCACTCACAGGCCTTTTGAATCGCTACGCATTCGAAACTCGCTTACAGCAAGTGCTAGAAAACACCAAACGGGAAAATAGCTATCACACCCTGTGCTACATGGATCTGGACCAGTTCAAGATTGTCAACGATACGTGTGGCCACTCAGCTGGCGATGAGTTATTACGACAATTAGCGATCGAACTGCGCGCCCAGGTACGCGGTTCGGATATTCTTGCCCGCCTTGGTGGAGATGAGTTTGGCCTGTTGCTGGAAGGATGCGGCAAAGACATGTCCGAACTCATTGTCGGCAAACTGCTACAGACAGTCCGGGATTTTCGCTTCCACTGGCAGGAGCAAAGCTTCTCAGTGGGGGTCAGCATTGGCGTGGTCAGCGTACACGCCGAGTGTGGCGGCCTGGAGGAAATCATTCGCGCTGCGGATTCCGCCTGCTATGCAGCAAAAGACCGGGGCCGCAACCGCATTTATGTTTACCAGCCCAATGACCACGAGGTGGCGTTGCGGCGCGGAGAAATGCAATGGGTATCGCGCATCACCAAAGCCATTGATGAAGACCGCCTGCGTCTTTATTACCAGACCATCCAACCGATCACCCCGGGTACACAGGGCGCTCATTATGAAATCCTGCTGCGCATGCTGGATGAAGACGGCAATATCGTGTCGCCAGCTTCGTTCATTCCAGCCGCCGAACGTTACGGCCTGATGCCCGCCATCGACCGCTGGGTCATCGAAAATACGTTTATCAAACTCGGCAAGCTCTATCGTGGTGAAACGAAACAGCTGCTCCATACCTGTTCCATTAATCTCTCCGGCACTTCCTGGGCAAATGAAGACCTGGTCGGTTTTATCTGTGAAATGGCGGGCCGCTACCGGGTACCCGCACGACTGATTTGTTTCGAGCTCACCGAAACGGCTGCGATCACCCATCTCAGCAAAGCCATAGCGTTCATCCGCGAGCTGAAGAGCGTAGGCTTCAGATTTTCGCTGGATGATTTCGGCAGTGGCGTCAGTTCATTTGGCTATCTCAAGCAGCTCCCCGTGGATTATCTGAAAATTGACGGCGGTTTTGTCAGAAACATGATCGACGACAGGATCGATCATGCCATGGTAGAAACCATCAATAACATCGGCCACATCATGGGCATCAAAACAATTGCCGAATTTGTGGAAAGCGAGACCATACTGGAAAGACTTACCACGATGGGGGTGGACAATGCCCAAGGTTACGCCATTGCCAAACCCAGGCCACTGGACGATATTATTATCACCGCGCCTGCGGATGTACATTCGCAGGAATTCACCCCCATTACCGTAGCGTCACGTTAGTCGGCACGCCAGTGGCCGGATTTCCCACCCTGCTTTTCCAGCAAGCGAATATTCTCCATCCGCATACCCCGATCCACCGCCTTGCACATGTCATAAATTGTCAGCAAGCCGACGCTAAGCGCTGTCAGCGCCTCCATCTCCACGCCGGTTTTACCGACGGTTTCGGCGGTAACGCGACATTCAATTGTCGAGTCCACCTCTTCTGCCAGAAACTCTACTGCAACCCGCGTTAGCGCCAGTGGATGACACAACGGGATCAAGTCTGCAGTACGTTTGGATGCTGTGATGGCGGCGATGCGCGCAACCCCCAGTACATCGCCTTTCTTGGCGTTGCCTTCGAGGATCATTTTCAGCGTGGCCGGCTGCATCACGATGCGCCCGGTCGCTACTGCAATACGCCGGGTGTCGGATTTCCCGGCCACATCGACCATATGAGCACGACCGCTATCATCGAAATGGGTGAATTGATTCATAATCAGGAACTGGAAAACAGAAGCAGTTATCATAGCATTCATGAAATCAGCCTTCCTATTCCTGATCTTATGCTTGTCCAGCCAACTGTTGATGGCAAGCGAACTACCGGATCTCAGCGATGTTTCACAAGGCGCATTTTCTCCGCATGATGAAGCCCGTGTAGGCAGTGAAATCATGCGCGACATTCGTGCTGAGCCTACCTATTACGACGACCCCGAACTGACCGATTACCTCAATGATCTGGGCTATCGTTTAGTCGCCGCCAGCCCCGGAAATCGCATTTCATTCCAATTTTTCGTATTGCGCGACCACACGCTGAACGCGTTCGCACTCCCGGGTGGATTTATCGGCGTGCATACCGGCTTGATCGAAGCCGCGCAAAACGAATCCGAACTGGCGGGCGTGCTCGGCCATGAAATTACCCATGTCACCCAGCACCATCTGGCACGCATGATTGAAAACCAGAACCAGGGCATCATCCCATCGCTTGCCGCATTGGCCGTAGCGATACTCGCTGCGCGTTCCAACCCGCAGGTGGCTACGGCTGCGATTGCTACGGTACAGGCCACTACTATCCAGAAACAGCTCAATTTTTCCCGCGATAATGAACGCGAGGCTGACCGAATCGGTATGCAAATCATGCGCAATGCAGGTTTTGACCCACGCGCCATGGCTACTTTTTTCGAACATCTGCAAAAAAACAACCGCTTATATGAAAATAACGCGCCGGCTTATCTACTGACCCACCCACTGACCTCGGAACGAATTGCCGATATGCAAAATCGCGCAGCCACTATGCCCGTCAAACAGATTGCTGACAGCCTGGCATTTCAGCTGATACGCGCCAGGCTTCTAGCCCGAGAAGGCCACCCGGAAGCAGCCGTCAAGCGTTTTTCCGAAGCGATCCGCGACACCCGCTACAGCAGCCTCACTGCCGAGCGCTTCGGGCTTGCCGTAGCGCTATTACGCGCTCGCCAGTTTGATCGGGCCGAGTTGGAACTGAACAAACTCAACCAGTCTGGCGTCAGCAGCCCACTTATTGCCATGCTGGGCGCCAGGATCAAAGAGGAAGCAGGTGACCTCAAAACCGCCCTCGTCCGTTACCAAGCCGGACGCGCAGGCTTTCCGGGTTACCGTCCACTCTTATACGCTGATGCCAATGCCTTGCTGCAGGCGGGGAAAGCCGATGCCGCTTTGACACTGGTTAGCAGCCACCTCACGCTATATGCGGACGATTACCGTTTGTACGCATTGCAGTCCAGAGCCTACGCCATGCAGGGCAAGGATTTTTTACATCATTATGCCCAAGCTGAGGCCTACGTACGGCAAGGCAATCTCGATGCAGCTATCGAGCAATTAAAATTGGCATTACTGAGTAAAGATGGAGATTTTTATCAAATGTCCATTGCAGAAGCTCGAGTGAAGGAACTCATCACCCTCAACAAACCGAATGAATCCCTGAACCCTTGAAACATTCATCGTGCTTTATTTTGGTATAAATATACCGAATGACCCGTTTTTACCCAAAAACGCAGCTCAGGGCTTGGACAAGAAAAATATTTTGCACTATGCTTGGCGCATCCTTAGTTTGGATAGAAAAGAATGGAATGCCTTCTGGCGGACCTGAAAATCATTCAGTTGCACCCACAATTAGATTAGGAGGATGACATGCGTGCAGGAGCATCACTAATTTTGACCGCAAGCATAGTCGGCATGTTCGCCATGGCCAACTATGCTGTGGCGGCAGACGCACCCCATGAAGAAACCGGCAAGTCGATTGCCTTTGACAAAAAACTGGGCAATTGCTTGGCATGTCACACCATGCCCACCGTGCCGGATGCAATTTCTGGCGGCACTATCGGGCCACCCCTGATCGCCATGAGCGCACGCTTCCCGGATAAAGCCAAGTTGCGCGCCCAGATATGGGACGCTACAGCTGCCAACCCACAATCTGTCATGATTCCATTCGGCAAACATAAAGTATTGACCGAACAGGAAATTGATAAAGTTACCGATTTCGTATACGGCCTGTAGCCAGGCTCAAAACCCCAAGGAGAAATGAATGAATGAATTGCGTAGGAATATCCTGAAAAGCGCTGGTGCAACTGGTGTCGTTGCCTTGGCAGTGACCGCCGGCTTGCTCAAGTCAGGTAATGCGCTGGCTGCATGGAACAGCAACGCGTTTGCTGCAAAGACCATTCCTGAAGCCCTCAAGGATCTGGGTTTGTCTACTCCAACAGACAGCAAATCGATCACCATCAAGGCCCCGGACATCGCTGAAAATGGTGCGGTGGTTCCAGTTGAAGTGACCAGCACCCTGCCCGACACAACCAACATCGTTATTCTGTCCGAGAAAAACCCTACCGTCCTGATTACAGACTTCAAACTCTCCAACGGTGCCGAAGGTTTCGTCTCTACCCGGATCAAGATGGCAAAGACCTCAATGATTCGCGCTGTCGTGACTGCAGGTGGCAAAAACTATACAGCCGCCAAGGAAGTGAAAGTAACTATCGGCGGTTGTGGCGGTTAACTGACGCATATCCTGTTCACACATCTGTGTCTCAATACTTAGCTTAAAGGAATTCAAAATGGCAGAACCGATGAAAATGCGCGCAACCGTCAGTGGCGATGTCGCGGATATTAAAGTACTGATGAATCACCCGATGGAGTCCGGCCAACGCAAAGATGCAAAAACCGGCCAGCTTATCCCTGCCCATTTCATTGATGAAGTGCATGCCACTCTAAATGGCAAGCCTGTGCTCGACGCTCAGTGGGGCGGTGGCGTATCGAAGAATCCGTATCTGGGATTCAAGGTCAAAGGCGCAAAAGCTGGCGACAAGGTGGAAATCAGCTGGAAAGATAACAAGGGTGAATCCAACAAGGTTGATGGCGTGGTTTCCTAAGTAACGTCACTCTGAACCAGGTGCCAAGGTCCATACCTTGGCACCCCACCCGACAAATATCAAACGGAGGACGACATGAAAACGACAACGTTTCGCGAATCACAGGCGAAGTCGCCGAAGGCGCGTGGCAAAAAAGTTCTGCTAGTGCTGGCCGGGGCAGGGCTGCTGCTTGGCACACTCAATGTGAATGCATCGCCAGAACAGGACAGACAGCACCTGCTTCATTATTTCGGCACCAAATACCCTGACATCAAGCCCGAAAACTATGTTTACGGCGCATTGGCATTCGATCCGGACGCCATGGCTCAATACAAAAGCATTATGGATTTTCCACCATTTGGCTCTGTGATTGATCACGGCAAGAAATTGTGGGAAACACCCTTTAAAAATGGCAAAAAATTTGCAGATTGTTTCCCCAATGGCGGAAAAGATGTCGCAGGAAACTACCCTTATTTTGATGACAAAGCCGGCAAGGTCGTGACCTTTGAAATGGCACTCAATACTTGCCGCACCGCTAATGGGGAAGAACCCTACAAGCTCAGTGATGACAACACGATGGGCGCATTGACAGCCTATGCCCGCACCTTGTCTGACGGCATGTTGATGAACATCAAAGTGCAAGGCCCTGCTGCCAATGCTGCCTATGAGGCTGGCAAGAAGCAATTCTATGGTCGTCGTGGTCAGCTCAACTTTTCCTGCGCCTCCTGCCACGTTGCCAATGCCGGTAACCATCTGCGTTCAGAAGTACTGTCTCCAGTTGTGGGACAGGCCACGCACTGGCCTGTATTCCGCGGTGGCGAAAAACTGACGACCCTGCAAGAACGTTATGTGGGCTGCAACAAACAGGTACGTGCAGTACCTTTTGCGCAGGGTAGCGTGGAATACAATGATCTGGAATATTTCCATTCCTATGTCAGCAATGGTTTGCCGATGAAAGCTTCGGTATTCCGCAAATAGCAATTACACGCCTCTGATCAAGCGAAGTCAGGTGAACGCCTGCTTCGCTTTTTTTATGTAAACACACTTATCAGTGCCGGTTTGGATGATTATTACCATTTACTTAACCTGCCAGCGCACTAAAATAGGCGCATTTATAAACTAATCACAACCCCGCATTGAGGAGCTTACGAGATGATGAATCGCCGTGAATTTTTACAGATACTTGCGGTCGCCGCCGCGTCCGGCATGGCGATTGACAATAAACAGGCGCTCGCCGGTACTGCGCCTTCCAGCTTTTACGATCTGCCCAAATTCGGTAACGTATCGCTGATGCACATGACCGACAGCCATGCGCAATTACTGCCGATCTACTTCCGTGAACCGGATGTCAACATCGGGGTGGGCGGGGCAGTCGGTCAGCCGCCACATCTGGTGGGTGAATCTTTTCTCAAGCATTATGGTATCAGGCCCGGCACACGTGAAGCATATGCCTTCACTTATCTCGATTTCGCCGCTGCCGCCAAGACTTACGGCAAGGTTGGCGGATATGCCCATCTGAAAACTTTGGTGGACAAAGTTCGCGCTTCACGGCCCGGCTCATTACTGCTGGATGGGGGTGATACCTGGCAAGGTTCCGCTACCTCACTGTGGACGAAGGGTCAGGACATGGTGGATGCGGCCAAGCTGCTAGGTGTCAACGTAATGACCGGACACTGGGAATTCACCTATGGTGCCGATCGCGTCAAGCATGTGGTAGATAATGACTTCAAAGGCCATATTGATTTCGTTGCGCAGAATATCAAAACCAACGACTTTGGCGATCCGGTGTTCAAGCCTTACGTCATCAAAACCATGAACGGTGTACAAGTGGCCATTATTGGCCAGGCCTTCCCTTACACGCCGATTGCCAACCCGCGCTATATGGTGTCGGACTGGACTTTCGGTATCAACGAGGAGAACATGCAGAAAGTGGTCAACGAGACCCGAGCCAAGGGTGCCCAAGTGGTCGTTGTTTTATCCCACAACGGCATGGACGTTGACCTGAAAATGGCCGCGCGCGTAACTGGCATAGATGCAATTTTCGGCGGCCATACGCATGATGGCATTCCCTTCCCCTCCCAGGTTAAAAATGCCAAGGGCACCACGCTGGTCACCAACGCAGGCTCCAACGGAAAATTCCTCGGCGTCATGGACTTTGACGTAAAGAATGGCAAAATCACCGCATGGAAATATCGCTTGTTACCCGTGTTTTCGAACTTGCTTGAGCCTGATGCGACGATGTCCAAGCACATTGAGGCCGTCCGTGCGCCCTATGCATCCAAGCTCAATGAAAAGCTTGCCGTCACTGAGGAACTTCTCTATCGCCGTGGCAACTTCAACGGCACCTTCGATCAGCTTATTCTCGATGCACTGATGGCGGTCAAGGGCTCGGACGCTGCATTTTCGCCCGGCTTCCGCTGGGGGACGACATTGCTGTCCGGCGATATCATCACTATGGACCACCTGATGGACCAGACCGCCATCACCTATCCATCTACCACCCTCACCGAAATGACAGGTGCAACTATCAAGAGCATTATGGAAGACGTGTGCGACAACTTGTTCAATGCTGACCCCTACTATCAGCAAGGCGGCGACATGGTTCGTGTAGGCGGTATCCAGTATACGGTGGCACCCAATAACAAAATCGGCAATCGCATTAGCGACATGACGCTGAAAGGCAAGCCCGTTATGGCCAACAAAAAATATAAAGTGGCAGGCTGGGCGCCGGTTGGGGATGGTGTATCCGGCACGCCGATCTGGGATGTGGTGGCTGAATACCTGCGCGATATCAAAGTGGTCAAGCCACGTAAATTAAATGAACCAAAAATTGTCGGGATCGGCAAAAATCCCGGGATTGCTCCTAACCTGATTTGAGTTTTCCCATCCAAAAAAGGCCGCTTTATGCGGCCTTTTTTGTTTTCAACCGCTTACACGTGAATTTATGCTGTATCCGGGCTAAAATGTGCGGATTCAATTGAACCTGTATACCTTATAAAACGACGCCCATGAAAAGTAGCGAAATCCGCCAACGCTTCCTCGATTTTTTTGCCCGTCACGGACATACGCCCGTTGCTTCCAGTCCTTTGGTGCCGGGCAACGACCCCACGCTGCTATTTACCAATGCAGGCATGGTGCAATTCAAGGATGTATTCCTTGGTCGCGAAACGCGGTCCTATGTCCGTGCCGCCAGTTCGCAACGCTGCGTACGTGCAGGTGGTAAACATAATGATCTGGATAATGTCGGTTACACCGCACGTCACCATACTTTTTTCGAAATGTTGGGCAACTTCAGTTTTGGCGATTATTTCAAGCGCAATGCCATCCAGTTCGCCTGGGAATTCCTTACCCAGGAACTGGGCATCGCCAAGGATAAATTATGGGTGACGGTCTACCATACCGACGACGAAGCGCACACCATCTGGACAACCGAAATCGGCGTACCGGATGAGCGTGTCATTCGCATTGGCGACAAGCCCGGTGGTGGCTCGGACAACTTTTGGCAGATGGGTGACACAGGCCCATGCGGTCCATGCACGGAGATTTTCTACGACCATGGCGCTGAAGTCGCAGGGGGGCCACCAGGCTCCGCGGAAGAAGATGGCGATCGTTATATCGAAATCTGGAACCTGGTATTCATGCAGTTCAACCGCGACGACACGGGCTCGCTGCACCCTCTTCCCAAACCCTCCGTGGATACAGGGATGGGGCTGGAACGCATCTCGGCAGTCATGCAACACGTCCACAGCAATTATGAAATCGATCTATTCCAGGCATTGATTCACGCGGCGGCACGCGTTACTGGCAGCACGGATTTAACCGACAATTCGCTCAAAGTGATTGCCGATCACATTCGCGCCTGCGCTTTTCTGATCACTGACGGCATCATTCCCGGCAACGAGGGACGGGGCTATGTATTGCGCCGCATCATCCGCCGCGCTATTCGCCACGGCTACCGCCTGGGACAGAAACAAGCCTTTTTTCACTTGCTGGTCGCCGATCTGGTGACAGCGATGGGCGCCGCCTACCCGGAACTGGTTGCCGCACAGCCCCGCGTAACTGCAGTCCTCAAACAGGAAGAGGAACGCTTCGCTGAAACCCTTGAACATGGCATGGGCATTCTGGAGCAGGCATTGCAATCGGGCAGCAAAGTGCTCGACGGTACCACTGCGTTCAAACTCTACGATACCTACGGCTTCCCGCTTGATTTAACTGCCGATTTGGGGCGTGAACGTGGCTTTACCGTGGACACAGACGGGTTTGATGCTGCCATGGAGGCACAACGCAAGCGCGCGCGGGCGGCCAGTAAATTCTCCATGCAAACGGGCATGCACTTCGACGGCCAAACAACAGAATTCCATGGTTATGACACCCTGAACCTGGAGAGCCGCATTCTCGCCTTATACCGGGAAGGGAGTCCGGTAGAACGTATCAATGCCGGCGAAACGGCGGTCATCGTGCTCGACCGCACACCGTTCTATGCTGAATCCGGCGGTCAGGCAGGCGACACGGGCGAGCTGCGTAGTGGTTCCAGCGCATTCATGGTTGATGATACTCAAAAAATCCAGCCCGACGTGTTCGGACATAACGGCCAGCTCCAGTCCGGCAGTCTCAAGATCGGTGATGTTGTCACTGCACAAGTGGATGCCGAAGCCCGCAGCCGCGCTGCCAGTAATCACTCAGCCACCCACCTCCTGCACGCGGCATTGCGCCAGATTCTAGGCGATCATGTCACGCAAAAAGGTTCACTGGTAGACGCAGCCCGGACGCGTTTTGACTTCGCGCACAGTGAGGCCGTCACTACCGCGCAACTGGCGCAAATCGAGGACATCGTGAACCGCGAAATCCGACGCAACATTGGCGTTGAAACGCAATTGATGAACTATGACGCAGCCATTGCTCACGGTGCCATGGCATTATTCGGCGAAAAATACGGCGATCAGGTGCGGGTCATCGGTATGGGAGCGTTTTCAACCGAGCTGTGCGGCGGCACGCATGTGAGTCGCAGCGGCGATATCGGTTTATTCAAGATCGTATCCGAATCCGGTGTGGCCGCAGGCATCCGCCGCATCGAAGCGGTCACCGGCCCCGCCGCATTGGCCATGACACAATCACAACATCAACAGATTGTGGAGGCGGCCGCTTTACTCAAGGCACCTCCGCACGAGTTGCAGCAAAAAATTGCGCAGATTGTCGACAATGTCAAACATCTGGAAAAGGAATTAGAGCGACTCAAGTCCAGATTGGCTGCCGCACAAGGTGACGAACTCATTGGTCAGGCCATCACGGTAGGTGAGGCAAAAATACTGGCTGCAATCCTGGATGGTGCAGACGTCAAAACATTGCGTGAAACGGTAGACAAACTCAAGGATAAACTCAAATCCTGCGCAATCGTGCTGGGCAGTTGCTCGGACGGCCGCGTAACGCTGATTGCGGGCGTCACCACCGATCTGACCAGTAAAGTGAAAGCAGGAGAGCTGGCTAATTTTGTGGCTAGCCAAGTCGGCGGCAAAGGGGGTGGGCGCCCTGACATGGCCCAGGCCGGCGGTACCGAACCGGCACAATTACCCGCGGCCCTGCAGTCTGTTGCTGGCTGGGTGTCACAACGCTTGTGCTAAATGAGTGCGTACTTCTAGGCATCCCAGTTAGCTTTTCGACATTTTGAATTCAATCACCGGACTGGCCTACGTTCTGATTCACGGGGCGCCTGTTAACAGTCGCCATCCTTGGCAGGATACGACTAAATGGCACATATTTTGCATGAATTGCCAATAGAATCCTTGCAGGACCTTAGCTGGAGTCACATACTCATGTTCAATATTCTGTCCAGGCTGCGTAAAAGCAGTGCCGAATCCGATCCGTTAGACAACGAGAAGACGATCACGCGCTGGATCAATGACTTGCCAGCTGGAAATGTCCTGAATGCACACGAACAAGTGCTATACAAACTGGCTGAATTCAATAATGCCCAGGGGACTCAATACAATAAGGAACGTTTAGCTGTAGTCATGTTGCTGGATGAATACGCTCGCGCATTGCAAACTTCATTGAGCCAGCAATATTTGCGCAATCCGCGGATGTCACGCATCATGGAAAGCCGTCTGTGGAATGCTGTTTACAAATTTTATTGGGAAGTTGCACGCGCCTACCACAGCTTCATTATGAGTTATGTTGCAAACCCGGCAGCTAGTCATTTGCGTGAATCCATCCCTCAACTCACTTCCCGCACCCTGTGTAATTTGGGAGGTGTCTTCAAATGGCATTACTTGCGTTACGAGAAACCCACAGACAAACTTTGGCTGCGATTACACAATCTGTATCGTGTGGCAGAATTTGAGGGCTTCAGTAAAGTCGCGCTTACCCCCTATGCTTCCAGCGGAAAAAGCATGTGCTGCGCAGATCAGTATCACCGCATCCTGCTGTTGGGTCAGCTGGATACCAGTGTGCTATATCCGAAACAGATCGAAATAGCTGATCGCTGGCTCAGCGAATGGTCTCACCTGATCGAACAGGAATCGAAATTCAATCCCGATGCCCATACACTCTATGTGGCACTGTCCGATGACGTGGGTGCACGTCGTATACGCAACACTGAATTTACCGAATCATGTCGTTTCTTAAGCGTTAGCGGGCTACATGAGAAAATTCAACAGAGCCGCACCGCGCTGCAGGAGGGCAACCCCCCCGCGCAATTGGGCTTGGGTGAGGATTGCCGCTTGCCGGACTGCTTTGAAATACTCGATTACGCTGAACGCCAATGGGGGCCTCTGGAAAACCGGGAACAACGTAAAAGTCAGCGCACCACGGCCAAGAAAATCATTGACGTCGTACACGGCTTCAATGAAATCTGCGCTGTAGTGAAGCAAGGTCACAACGGAGATGCGCTCCATGAGATGGATTCCGGGCTCAAGTATGACGAGATGATCGACATGAAGCTGTATGGCTTTGTGACTGAATCCACTCGCACGCGAAATCGTCACGTCACGCCCGTAGCGACTGAAAAAACGCCGCCACATGAACGCTGGGTAATGGAAAACGTGAGCGAGCAAAGCCTCGGCGCAAGTGTCCCCGCGAAATCAAACGATTGGGGACGGCTTGGCAGCATGGTGGCGCTCAAGATCGAACGTGATAGCGGATGGAAAATTGGCGTGATGCGTCGTTTATTGCACACTGACGATGGTTTACTGCAGATTGGTATCGAGGTGCTGAGTCTCAAACCGCAAATGATATTGTTACGTCCCCTGTCATCCAGCGCTTTACCGGGTTATACGGTTGATGGCATGGAAACCACGGATACGACGCTGCCTGTACCGATCATATTTATCTCGCAGTCCAGCAGCAGCCTGGGTGAATTGCTGCTGGAAGCAGCACAATACGCGTCGGGACGCAGCTTCGAGTTAAATGCCGGCACCCAGAAAAAAATAATTCGTCTGCAGGATGTGATCGAGAATGGCGATGGCTGGATGCGCGTGGCAGTCACTATTGCGACGGACGAAACCACGAGTTAGGCGCGCAATTTCAGCACCCGTGTCAACCACACGTGAATCGCCCTGATTTCCTCGTCGCATACACTGTGCGCCATTGGATATACTTGCCACTCCACATCAAAACCACAAGCTCCCAGTTCATCCCGGCTACGTTCAGCAAGCTGTAATGGCACTACCCCATCCTGCGTGCCATGTGCCATGAATACAGGAATCTCGTGAATACCCTGTGCGCATCGCCCCTTAAACTCTGCCATGAGCGGGAGATACGCTGACAACACCATCACCCCGCCCAATGCCTGATCCCGTACCAGACCAGTATGCAACGCCAGTGCCCCGCCCTGTGAAAACCCGGCAATGACTATCTTTGACAGCCCAATTCCGCGTGATACTTCCTGCGTAATTAAGGCATCAATTATCCGACCTGATTGAGCCAGACCAGACGCATCTTCGTCCGCATCCAGGCCTCTGCCGCGAATGTCATACCAGGCCGGCATTACATAGCCACCATTCACGCTAACCGGTCGCTGTGGAGCATGCGGCAGAATAAAGCGCACACCCGGAAGATTCAGCATCTGCACCACCGGCAAAAAGTCGTGACCGTCTGCACCCAGTCCATGCAGCCAAATCACGCTGGCCTGCACAGGTTGCTGACCTGCGATGAATTCCAATGGGGGTGCCAAGTTCATTTGGATATGGTCTCCGGTTCCACCAATCCATCAAAATCCGCTAACACATAGTCCTGATTACTCTTGCGCGGTGCGCGCAGGCGAATCAGATGACGCTGGCCTCGACTCAGCAGTCGCCACTGCCCGCCTGAGCGGCAAAAGCTGGCAGGTACCAATACGCAACGACGGCGACCGAAAGGACCTGTCATGGAGAGATACAATGCGTTAACCGTCTGCACACCGGACAAAGGATCACTACCGACGCTCTCAAGCTTGACTGGCGTTGCGTTTCCAGCCAGGCGACGAATACCGATTTCAGTCCAGCCAGATTCATGCCGGCGGATGCGGCACACTACCCCCACCAGAAAATGCTGATCAACATCAATCCCGATCAAGCTATTGATTGCTACTGCGACCCCATCCGAGGTATTCAGGGCAATGCCCACGCCTTCTGCCCCCTCGTCACGCACCCGGCAATGCTGCAGGTGCGGCAAATCCTGCGGCCGCCGCGACATCTTGCGATCGATCCGGCCGTGTATCTCGCCGAATCCGAGAAACAACTCGCTCTGCTTACCGATAATCTGACGCGGATGCTGACGCATGGGCGGAATACCAGACCAGTCATTCACCACTTTGCGCCACAATACCTGACGCCAGTCGTCCGATTCATCCTCCCCTTTTGACTCATGTTCGGCATGCATGGCAGCCAGCATAAGTCCGGTACCCCAATAACGGTAACTGCCCGGTTCATTCAGCATGGCCAATGGCCGGGGTGGATTTCCGGTTTTCAGATTGACCCCGTAACGATGTTTCTCGGATATCAGTGTACGTTCCAGCAATACGCTTTTGCTCCAGCGCGCTATCCATTCGTCCACCTGCTCGATCTCGCGCGGCGGCATGGTATCCGGACGCAAACTATGCAACATTTGCGGGCGTAAATACAAAGTTTCACAACTGGTATCTGCATGCTGTCTGCCGGGCAATGGCATCGGCACACGGGCAAACTCGTGCCTTTCGGCGATTGCATACAGCCTATGCAAACGTGCCCAGAAATAGGCTGGGATCACTTGATAGCATAACCACAACCATTTCATCTGCATCGCATGATGATATAAGGCGCGCTGGGTAAGCAATGGCAACATCGCATTCAATTTTGATTCGGGATGGCCAAGCAGGTAGGAAGCACATTGCAGATGAATTTCGCTCATTTCCTCCCAGTAACCATGAATGGTCGCCAGCAAGCTGCTACTCACACTGGAGGCATAGGGAGGCAATGCCAGATAATGCTCGGTCAAACGGCGAATGAGCGGTGCCGAGAAATCATCCTGATCGTGGAGACTCAGTATGTTTTGGCGTTGCCATCCCACATGTTTTTTGCGCGCGGACACCATCGTTTCGATCAGTTGTTCGATCGACGCACAGACTTCATGCACAGTATAGTTTTCCGGATCAGCCCTGACGGGCGCCTGCCCAGCTCCCGCTGCGGGAAGCAGCCTGCCAACAAACGGGATGCGGCGCATATCCACGGCAGATTAGCTGTTAAAGCGCTGCGCCAGTTCCGCGACGCGCATGCCTGCGCTGGAGTCCTCTTTACCCGCCAGTTTGACGGCTTCGGCAAAGCCTGCAAAAAATGCCGGCAAGGCTTTTACCACCAGCGCCTTGCGTAACCGGCCCACACCCTGGATCGGCCATTCAGCCCGACAGTTGGCTTCTGGTGCTGCCACGCATATTTTCATACTCCAGGCAGGTTGATGAATCTTCCATTCATGCTTTCGCACCACCATTTGATGTGCCAATGGCGTTTCCACACCGACATAAGGACCATGGTATTCCACCTGCACCGCCGCACACAGACCTTCCAGGGCATGGTCGAGATGGGTAAGCGCGTCATCCAGCGCAGGGTTAATTACAATGTGTTGCAGTCGGCTTTGTTCCACCAGTAATGCGATAAAATCTTTCATAATACTTTGCCAAAATTTATGGGGTCATGCGCGCGAAATTGCGCGCAAACTGCTGCAAATACTATCACACCGCCGGGTAATTCATGAACGCGGTGCTACCCGCATGGCCTGCAATCTGGCACAATCGTCACAGAATGCCAATAATGCAAAGAGGAACGCCGTGAGCATACAAAACAAGGGTGCCAAACCCACACTGTTGATCGTGGATGACGATCCGCTCATTACCGATACGCTCAATTTTGTATTGTCCAAGGATTTTGAAGTCTTCGTGGCGGATTCACGTCAACAGGTCAAGAGTCTGTTGACCCAGCTTGATGCACCGCCACAACTCGCGCTGGTAGATCTCGGTCTGCCGCCGTTGCCACACAAGCCAGACGAGGGCTTCCAGCTGATCAGCGACCTGCTTGGGTACTCACCCGGCATCAAAATCCTGGTACTGTCCGGACAAAACGACGAAACCAATGCGCGTCATGCGCGCGCGCTCGGCGCAATCGATTTTGTCGGCAAGCCTTGCGAACCGGAACAGATCAAGTCATTACTGTTCAATGCCCTGCTGATCCAGGATGTCGAGCGCACGGCGGAAACAGAAGTGCCGGCCGCAGAAAATCTGATTGTCGGTACCAGTTTCAATCTCGACCGTCTGCGTCAGCAGATCACCCAATACGCCAACGCACCCTTTCCGGTGCTGATCGAAGGCGAATCCGGCAGCGGCAAGGAACTGGTGGCGGCCAGTCTGCACAAGCTTTCCGGTCGCGCCGGAAAACCCTACCTGGCGCTCAACTGTGCTGCCATTTCGCCGACCTTGGTTGAACCCACCCTGTTCGGTTACTGCAAGGGCGCATTCACTGGCGCCACCAGCAACCGTGCCGGTTATTTCGAGGACGCCAGCGACGGCACGCTATTCCTCGACGAAATTGGCGAGCTGCCACTGGAATTACAGGCAAAATTGCTGCGCGTACTTGAAAATGGCGAATTCCAGCGCGTTGGTGAAACCCAGTCGCGTTTTTCCAATGCGCGCGTCGTCACCGCTACCAACCGCGACCTGCGCCAGGAAATCAAGGCGGGGCGCTTCCGGGCGGACCTGTATCACCGCCTGTCTGTATTCGGCATTGCCGTACCGCCATTACGCGAGCTGGGCGAGGACAAAGTACGCCTGCTCGAACACTTTCGTGAATTTTACGCAGGTGAAGCGCACGTCAAACCATTCCTGCTGGATAGTCACGCCCGCCAGATGTGGGAGGATTACCATTTTCCCGGCAACGTACGCGAACTGCGCAACATCGTTATTCGCCTCACCACTAAATGTGCCGGACAAAATGTAACCGCGGAACAACTGGAAACCGAGCTGGATACCGATACCGCCTTTCCATCTGAAATTCCGTTGCCGAACGACGGCAAGGCGCTCTACGATACCGCGCGCAAACATCTGCAGACCCTGGCCAACTTTAGTCTCGATCAGACCATGAAACAGTGGGAGAAGAGCTATGTCGAAGCCGCACTCAATCTCACTCACGGCAATCTCTCGCAAGCGGCAAAAATCCTTGGCATCAATCGCACTACCTTGTACAGCAGGATGCAAACATATACCAACGAAGTATGAGGAATGTATTCAAACCGGCGTTTTCTGCCGTAGCGGGTGATCAAGGCATAAGCGGCAATGGGAATAAAAACCTGTTCCGGTGTCTTGCACGCCAGGCTAACCCTGTTCAAGGATAACGCCTCTTCATGTACCACGAATTTTTCGGCCTGAAAGAAGCCCCGTTCCGCATTACACCGGACACGGGGTTTTTCTTTTCCGGTGGGGAACGTGGTGCAATTCTCCAGGGCCTGGTGTATGCCATTCGCCAGGGCGAGGGCATCATCAAGGTCACCGGCGAGGTGGGTAGCGGCAAGACCATGTTGTGCTGGATGCTGGAACAACATTTACCCGATGACATAGAAACCGTTTATCTGGCCAACCCCAATGTCAAACCGGAGGACGTGCTGCCGTCCATCCTGGCCGAACTGGAACTGGCACACCCAACGGGTGCCAGCCGTGCTGAACATCTGCGTACTCTGAACGATTACCTGCTGGCGCGGCACGATGCGGGCACACAGGTGGTCATGTTTGTCGAAGAAGCGCAGGGCATGACGCTGGATACCCTGGAAGAGATTCGCCTGCTGTCCAATCTGGAAACCGAACGCGAAAAACTGCTGCAGATTGTCATGTTCGGCCAGCCGGAACTCGATATCAAACTTGCCGATCCGCGCATTCGCCAATTGCGCGAGCGTATTACCACAGCAATTACCCTGGCACCGTTTACTGCCGATGATATTCGCGCTTATCTGGCCTTTCGCCTTACCACGGCAGGATATCGCGGTCCGGATTTATTTGACCGGCATGTCGTACGAAAAATTGCGCAGGCCTCGCAAGGGCTGACCCGGCGCGTCAACATTCTGGCCGACAAAAGCCTGCTTGCCGCCTACACCGACAATACGCATCGCGTTTTGCCTCGCCACATTCGTGTCGCCTTGCGTGACAGCGCCTTTAACGATGGCGTGCATTCATCACCGCGCTGGCTGTTATCCAGTATGGCCGTAGTGGTGATGCTTGCCGTTCTGGCTGGTTTTTACTGGTTGTCGAAACCGGCTGCCATGCCAGCACAACCAATTCATCCCATGGCGGCGGAAATCACGCCTGCCGTTACCCATCCATCCAAGGTGGCGGTTACTACGCCAAATATTCCTGCCGATCCTTTCGAACAGCGCCTCGTCACCACCCGCGCCTGGCTCATGCGACAACCGGCCGATACCTATACCCTGCAGCTTTCCCTGCTACGCAACCCGAATGAATTCCCCGCCTATATTAGCGGCGAAGGATACGGATTATCGCCAGATCAACTGAGAATTTTCCGCAGTCAGGCTCAAGGCCACCCCAGTTGGACCGTTATTTATGGCGACTACCCTTCTCGACAGGCTGCCAACCAAGCCCTGGCTAAGCTGCCGGAAGCGGTACGCAGGCGTCAACCCTACCTTAGAACGGTTGGCGGAATACGCAATGAAACCCGGCAAATTCAACAAGTTGGCAAATAGTCGTGATACCATTTCTGAAAAGAACCGGATGAGAGGGATCACAGTGCAGGAAGGTTCACGCAAGACAATGAATATTGCAGTATGGAAGTGGTTACCCATCTTGGTGGCTCCCATGCTGGCTGGTTGTGTGCCTCAGGCCGTGATTCAGCCTTCACAAGGGCACATTCAGCGATCCACGCAACCTGCGGCCAAGCAAGCCGACATCCCGCCACTGGTCAAAACCGTTCCCTATCTGCCCTCTCCCAAGGCCGAGATACACGAACCGACCTACACGATCGTGGTAGACAACGTGCCGGTCAAAGACTTGCTGTTTTCACTGGCTCGGGATACCAAAAAAAATATCGATATCGGCACCGGCATCACTGGCAACGTCACGCTAAATGCAGTAAATGAACCCCTATCCGCCATCCTCGAACGCATCGCGCGGCAGACCAACATCCGCTACCGTATGGAAGGCAATACGCTGTCGATCATGCCCGACACGCCTTATCTGAAAACCTACAAAGTCAATTACGTCAATCTTTCGCGCAATACCACCTCCAGCATCGGCGTGGCGGCCCAGATTGCCAGTACCGGTGGTGGTGCAGTCGGAGCGGACACCAGTGGCAATAGTCAGAACGGCAACAGTTCATCCACGACGGTAGACAGCAAATCGAATAACAATTTTTGGGATGTGCTGACGGAAAATTTGCGTGCGATTCTGACTTCGACCCGCGCCTCCACCCAGCGCGCTGAAGACAAAGCTGCTTATCTCGATGCCGAACGCAATGCCCGTGCCGACCGGCTGGAACAAGCCCAGGCCGTCGCGCGGGCCGGGGCGGCAGCGCCCACGCTGTACAAGGAAGTATTCCGCAATAATCCTTCGGCTCTGCTGCAGGACAGCAAAAACGACGTGATCGTCAACCCGGTCGCCGGCACAGTCAGCATCCTCGGCAACGAGCGCCAGCAGCAAGTGGTCAGGCAATATCTTGACAGGGTAAGCCAGTCTGCGCAGCGCCAGGTATTGATCGAAGCTACCATTGTCGAGGTCAATCTCAATGATCAGTATCATGCGGGAATCGATTGGTCTCAAATAGCCAATGCCGGCAACGGGCTTTTTGTAACAACCCCGGCCAGTGCCAACAATCTGGCCGGCACGCTCCAGCCATTCATCAATATTGGTTACAAAGGCCCAAACATAACGGGCGCCATCAACCTCCTGGAATCTTTCGGCAATGTGCGGGTGCTGTCCAGTCCCAAATTGATGGCGCTGAACAATCAAACCGCGTTGCTTAAAGTGGTGGATAATCTGGTCTATTTCAGCGTGCAGGCCCAGCAAGGCACCTTGTCTTCAACCGGCACGCCGCTGCAACCCACCACTTTCACCACCACAGCCAAAACCGTACCGGTAGGATTGGTGATGAGCCTGACCCCGCAGATTTCTGAAAACGGCATGGTCACGCTGGATGTGCGGCCCACCATCTCGCGTAAAATCGGTGATGTGAGCGATCCCAATCCCGGTTTGCCAGCTGCCATACCAAACAAAATTCCGGTGATCCAGGTGCGCGAGATGGAATCCGTATTGCAGGTCGGCAGCGGCCAGACGGTGATCCTCGGCGGTCTGATGCAGGATGACAGCGATCGCGCCCGGGACGGCATTCCGGTATTGTCCCGTCCGGAAGGCGTCGGCGCTTTGTTCGGCCAGCAGGAGCGCAATGTCCGGCAGACCGAACTGGTGATTTTTTTGCGCCCCACGGTCATTACCAATCCTTCGCTGGATAGTGACGAACTCAAATTCTATAAACGCTACCTGCCAACAGCCAATTCCATTCCCGAAAAATGGCATAACGGTATGGATGCCGCGGGAGATCCGCGGTGAGTCTGCTGCTCAAAGCCTTGAAACAGGCTGGCGACAAGTCGGCTGGCGGGGGACGCAATCCATCCGCCACCCTGGCTGATTCGCTATCGCTCGAACCCATCATGGGTCCCGCTCCGGACGGCACCCCCTATTCCAATCGAGACGGGACCGCACCTGCCCCTCTCGGTGCGGCACGAGCAAGCTGGTACACACCGTGGCTATCGGGCCAGCGCTCCATCGTGCCCGTCCTGGCCGTGATGGCAGCCTTGTTCATGCTGATTTACGGAGCATTCGTCTATTGGCAGATCCGTACGCCCTCTCAGCCAGTAATGCCGGTGATACACCCGGCACCTGTTGCCATGCCATCGGCTATCTCGCCAGCACCGAGCCAGGCACCCAGCTCTGTCATGCCTGAAATCAAACCTGAGCTACCACCGGCACCCGTAGCAGTGCCACCTCAGACCGGCAAAGCCAAGCTGATACCCCGATGGGGAAGTGGCGAAGTAATCCGCGACACCTTGCCTGCCGAAAGTAAGCCAGCCCGTAATGCGACAACGCACACCCCGTACAAAATACAGCCCTTGGTAGCCCAGACCACACACATCAATCCTCAGCTGCAGGCCGCTTATCAGGCATATCAAGCCGGTAACACGCGCGAATCGCTCAGCCTGTATCAGCAGATACCAGACGGCGCACGTAATGTGGATGTGCAACTCGGCCTGGCTGCCATTGCCTTGCGCAGCAACAATACCCCGGAGGCAGCCAACCATTATCAGCGTGTACTGGAGCTTGATCCACGTAATGTGACGGCAAACAGCGCCTTGATTAACATGATGGGCGATGCCGATCCGAATGCAGCGGAGCAACGCCTGAAATCCCTGCTTGCTACCCAGCCCTCCGGACAATTGTATTTCTCGCTGGGTAATCTGTATGCCGGACAGGCGCGCTGGCCCGATGCCGAGCAAGCCTATTTCGATGCCTATCAAAAGAACCCTGGCAATGCCGATTACGCCTACAACCTGGCAGTGAGTCTGGAACACATCAATCAGAGCAAACCCGCGCTCAATTATTATCAAAAGGCGCGTAACCTGATGCAGCCTGGTGAGGTCCAGTTCGACCCTGCGCGCCTTGATGCGCGCATCAACCAACTCAAAGCGCGGCAGGAATAAGTTTGGCGGAAGCACGCAAAACTCTGCGTCTGGGTGAACTGCTGGTACAGCAAGGGCTGATCACGCTGGACCAGTTGCGTATCGCACTCAAGGAGCAACAACACACCAACCTCCCACTTGGACGCCTGCTGGTCAAGCTCGGTTTTATCACCGAAGCGGTCATCCGCGATCAGCTCGCCCACACCATCGGGCAGACCAGCCTCGACCTCACCAATGTGGTGGCCGACCCGGAAGCGCTCAAACTGATCTCGGAAGATTTTGCGCGTCGCCATCATCTGCTGCCGATCGCTTTTGACGGCACACGCCAGGTGCTGGTGGTGGCCATTACCGACATGTTCAACGTGGTGGCCCTGGATCACCTGCGCGCACTGCTGGGTGCAGGCGTCGAAGTAGATACAGTGCTGTCGGGCGAAGCGCAATTACTGGAAGCGATCGATAATTTCTACGGCTTCGAGCTGTCGGTAGACGGCATCCTGCGTGAAATCGAAACCGGCGAGGTCGATTATCAAAGTCTCGCCATGGATACCGAGGAATATACCCAGCCGGTAGTACGGCTGGTCGGCTCACTCCTGGTCGATGCGGTCAAACGCGGCGCCTCGGATATCCACTTCGAGCCGGAACAGGCATTCCTGCGCATTCGCTATCGTATCGATGGTGTGCTGGAACAGGTACGTTCGCTGCACAAGAGTTACTGGCCCGGTATTGCGGTACGTCTCAAGGTCATCTCGGGCATGAATATCGCCGAGAATCGCGCTCCACAGGACGGCCGTCTGTCGCTCACCCTGCATGGCCGGCCGATTGATTTCCGGGTTTCCAGCCAGCCCACCATCCACGGCGAGAACATTGTGCTGCGGGTGCTGGACCGGGAAAAATCCATTATTCCGCTGGCCAATATGGATCTGCCAGCCGATACTCACTCCTCGCTGCAGCGCATGATGGCACGCCCGGAAGGGATACTGATCATCACCGGCCCGACCGGCTCAGGCAAGACCACGACTCTGTATTCGCTGCTCACTCACCGCAATGACGAAACCGTCAACATCATGACCCTGGAAGACCCGGTGGAATATCCGGTCACGATGATGCGGCAAACTTCAGTTAATGAAACACTCAAACTGGATTTTGCCAATGGCATTCGCTCCATCATGCGGCAGGACCCGGACATTATTCTGGTGGGCGAGATCCGCGATCGTGACACTGCCGAAATGGCCTTCCGTGCCGCCATGACCGGCCATCAGGTATTCACTACCCTGCATACCAACTCCGCCCTGGGCGCATTTCCGCGCCTGCTGGATATCGGTATCGTGCCCGACATCATGGCCGGCAATATCATCGGCGTGGTGGCGCAGCGTCTGGTGCGGCTGTTGTGCCCGCACTGCCGCGTCGCGTACACGCCAGAGTCCGACGAACAAAAACTGCTGGGCTGGCGGACAACTGATCACCCGCAGATTTATCGGGCTGCGGGCTGTCCGGCATGCAATGGCAAAGGTTATCGCGGGCGCATGGCATTAATGGAATTGTTGCGTATGGATAGCGAACTGGACGACCTGGTGGGACGCCGCGCCAGTCACCGAGAAATTCTCAACGCAGCATTGGAACGCGGCTATCGCAGCCTGGCCGTAGATGGCATCAATCGCGTGCTGGAAGGCAAAACCAGTCTGGCCGAAGTCTCGCGCGTGGTTGATTTGACCCAACGCATACCGACTGACAAACGGTAGCTTATGCCCTATTTCAGTTACCGCGCTATTGATCAGACCGGCCGCAGCAGTCGTGGCAGCCTGTCCGCGGCCAACGAAGTCGATCTGGAATTGCGCCTGCGCCGCATGGGTCTGGATCTGGTTACCTTGCGTCAGATGGATAGCCGGGCCAGCAGCTTTGCGCGCGGTGCTGCCAGCCGGCGCGATCTGATCACATTCTGCTTCCACCTTGAACAGATCAGCCGCGCCGGCATACCCATCCTGGACGGCGTACGCGACTTGCGCGACAGCATGGATAACCCGCGATTCCGCGACATTCTCACCGCACTGCTGGAAGATATGGAAGGCGGCAAGATGATGTCGCAGGCGCTGGCCGCACACCCGGCGGTATTCGATACGGTGATCGTCAACCTGGTCAAGGCGGGCGAGCAAACCGGCCTGATGCGTGAGGTATTTGAAAATCTCGGCAGCAGTCTCAAGCGCCAGGACGAGCTCGCGGCCCAAACCAAGCGCCTGCTGATTTACCCCACCATCGTACTGAGCATGGTGGGCATCATCATCATTTTGCTGTTGTTGTTTCTGGTGCCGCAGATTGCGGGGCTGATCAAGAACATGGGTGTGCCGCTGCCCATCCAGACCCGCGTCCTGCTCTGGATTTCCGAAGCCCTGCATGCCTGGTGGCCGTTATTCCTGATCCTGCCCGCAGCGATCGGCACTGTGCTGGTCGTCACCCTGCGTGCCAGCGAACGTGCCCGGTTTATCGCTGACGATGTCAAGTTGCGCCTGCCCGTCATTGGCCCCATCCTGCAAAAAATCGCGCTGGCTCGCTTCAGTAATTTCTTCGCGCTGATGTACCGCTCCGGCATTACCATTCTTGATGCTTTGCGTGCCGGCGAAGATATCGCCGCAAATCGCGTCATCGCCGATGCGATCCGCCGCGCTTCGGCGCGTATCGGCAATGGCGAGGGGTTGACGGAAAGTTTTCAGAGCCTCAGCGTATTCCCGCCGCTGGTAATCCGCATGTTGCGCGTCGGCGAAACAACGGGTGCGCTGGATACGGCACTGGAAAATGTCAGTTATTTTTATACCCGCGAAGTTTCCGACTCCATAGAAAAATCCCTGAAAATACTGGAACCGGCATTAACCGTGGTCCTCGGTCTGGTCATGGCAATCATTGTAGGGTCGGTGCTACTGCCCATGTACGATGTGATCGGTAACTTCAAGCTATGATATTCACCTCACAACTGCTGGTTTACGTGTGCGCCTGGAGCATTACGGTAGCAAGTCGTCGTGCCGGAAAACTGCGCCTGGTCGGGCAATTCAATGCCGACGACAGCGGTCGGCGCGCCTTTGCGGCCAAGCTGCAAATGTATAAAGGCAGCCCAGTGTCGGTCATGGTGGATAGCGTGGACGAAGACTATCGTCTGGAAACCCTGCCCCACGTCATTGGTAGCGCGCGTCGTGAAATGCTGGAACGCCGCCTGCGCCAGGTCACCCGCAATGCGCTGTTTAGCGCAGCCTGGCCACAGGGCCGGGAGAACAGTGAGCGTCGCGATGATCGTTACCTGTTCATCAGCCTGAACAATCATGATGCCGCACGCGCATGGCTGGATCTGCTGCACTTGCATGGCGTGCATCTGGCGGAACTCACTGTAGTCCCCGCCGTCAGCCATATTTTATTGCAACGCCTGAAGCCTGCCGAACCGCTTGTCATGATCGTATCCGAGCATAGCGGTGGCTTGCGTCTGTCCTACTTCGAGCGCGGCAACCTGCGTTTTTCACGGCTCACTGCACCAGAAAGCATGGCAGATGGGCATGCACTCGACATCGCCAGCGAGATCAACAAAACCGATCTTTATCTCAACAGCCAGCGGCTAATGCCGCGTGATGCGCAGCTGGCTGTCTACGTACTTGACCCGGATAATCATTACGCGGCGTTATGCCGAGAAATCAATACCGACAACAAGAATCTCGTCTGCCAGGTCATTGGTTCAGCCGCATTGGCAAAGCTGGCCGGTGTGGATGAGACGCTTCTGCAACATAGTGCCGATATAAGCTATCTGGCAATGCTGGGGCGTGACCATACCGCAGTCAATCTGGCTCCGCCGGCTTACACGCGTGGCTACACGCAGCTCCTGTTACGGCACAATCTCTATACCGGCGCATTCGCCGTGCTGCTTGCGGCGCTTCTTGTCAGTGGTTATCTGTTTCTGCGCCAGCATGACCTTGAACAACAGCGCCTCGCCACCCAGGACCGCATCCGGCAACAGGCTGGTCTGTATCGCGCGGTGCAACAAGCGCTGCCGCGCACGCCCACCTCACCGCATAACCTGCAACGTGTAGTCGAGACTGCCCGTGCATTGTATGCCGCACCCCAGCCTATAAGTGATTTCAACCGCATCAGCCGTGCGCTGGAAGTCGCCCCGGACATCGCGGTACTGCGTTTGCACTGGATCGATCATGACAGCGCAGACACCGCCACACCCACCCTTTCCATCCCGGGGAAGAATACAGTGCCGGTGTCACGCGCCATCTATTTTGAGGGCGAGGTTTCGCCCTTTCAGGGCGACTATAAATCGGCATTGGGGCGTATTGATCATTTTATTGCTGCCTTGCGCAGCGATCCGGCTGTCATGGAGGTGCAGACGCTGGCGTTGCCCATCAACACCGATCCAGCCACCACGTTGAATGAAACGCAGCTCAATAGTGCCAACGCACCTAACGCCCGCTTCAAGCTCAAAATACTGATGAAGGCCGCGCGATGAAAAACCGGCTGGAAAATCTCAAGGCTGCCCGTCTGGCATTATTCACTTTGGTGATAGCCAGCGTGCTGGGTTTCCTGTTGTTACGCTTCGCACTACAGGCACAGGAGGGAGCCCAGCAACGTCTGGGACATTTGCAAATAGCCCTCAATGAAGCGCGACATAAATTATCCCAGACCGGCAACGAAAAAGATCTGGTGCAACAATATCTGGAGGCCTATCACACCCTGCAGCAGCGCGGTTTTATCGGCCCGGATCAGCGACTGGCGTGGCGCGATGCGCTAGTCGATGGCGGGCGTCATCTTGCCATCCGCGAGATGAAATTCAGCATCGACCCGCAGCAGCCTTATAGCGGGGTTGTGCCAGTTGATGTTGGCAAGATGGCATTACATGAGGCAAACATCAATTTCAGCGCCCGGTTATTCGATGCGAATGATCTTGCGCAACTGATCGACATGCTGGCTGGCCAACCCAATGGCATTTTCGGTGTACGTGACTGCGAACTGAAACGCGACAGCCTTCAATTTGACAATCCGCGCGAAGCGCAATTACAAACACAGTGCCACTTTGTCTGGTACACATTGAATCCGGCCGGGGATAGCGGGAACGTGCCATGAAATACCCACTGCTCAGCCTGCTACTTTTTGGCATAATCTGTCCGGCATACTCGGCCAGCCTGTCTGGACGCCTGTTTTACACGCCAGCCCAACGCGCAGAAATGGAAGCAGCGCGCAATCATGCCGCACCCCCCGCGGCAGGGATCGTTTCTGATCCGCAGGATACCGTTTATAACGGCTACATGAGACGCAGCGACGGCCGCACCACGCTATGGATCAATGGCCAGCCACAGCGCCTGCAACATACACCCGCCACACCGGGCAAGCTTAAACTCCCGGCCACACCGGCGCTTAAACCGGGGCAGGAGTTCAATACACAATATGGCCGCGTACTCGAATCCTATGAGCGCCCCGCACCGGCTGTCCCGGCTGTCACGCCCTCAGTGCCTGCGCGCAAACTGCAACGCTCCCTGCCCCAACCGGATGATGCTGACACCCCCTTTGACGCACCACGCAGCGATTCATCCGCGCCATCCACTGACGAGCACTAGCCATGCGTCGTGCCCCGCCATCCCTACCCAAGCATCAACGCGGCGCACTGCTGATCCTGCTGGTGATTGCGCTGGGTATCCTCGCTGCTACCGTGTTCGTCAGCATGCTGTCGAGTTCGGACATACAGAATAAACGGGATAAACAAACTGCGGCAGCACTCGCAGAGGCCAAGGCGGCGTTGATCGGTCGGGCAGTGAAAGACGACAACAGACCCGGAAGCTTGCCATGTCCTGATATTACCAATGACGGCATTGCAGCGATGCTTAATGGCACGAAATGCCCCAATTACATTGGCAGGTTGCCTTGGCGTACTTTGGGCATTCCTGATCTGCGAGATGGCTATGGGGAAAGATTGTGGTACTCACTTTCCGTCAATTTGACCGATTCGGCACAAACAACACAAACAACACCACCAGTGCCCATCCCTATTAATGGGGATACCCCATTAAACATTCAGGTATATGCGAGCGACAAAGTTACGCCATTAACGTCGGCAGGCAATGAAGCGGCAGCGGTGATCTTTTCGGCTGGCCCCGTCCTGAATGGGCAATTGCGGGATACTGCAAATGAAAAAATCGCCGCAAATTACTTGGACAAAACCGGGACATCGCCTTCTGACATCGATAACGCGAATCCCTCTGGACCATTCATCCAGGGGCCGGTGAGAGATTCCGCAGGAAATATCGTCGTTAACGATAAACTGCTGATTATCACACGTCACGATTTGTTTTCCGTAGTGGAAAAACGCATTGCCGGAGAGATCATTGGAACGGATACACCGACGATTGGTTTACGTGGCTATTATGTGTCGCCGGGATATTACCCTTATGCGGGTGACGGTAGCGGCAACGAGCAATTAGGCCCGCCTGCAAGCACCAGTGGATATGTACCCTACAATAGCCTCAGCTTCACCACTGCAACAAAAACCATGTTGATCAGCAATAACTGGTTTGGCATAACCTCCTATCTAGTAACCATCAGTCGCGACAGTGCCCAACTCGGTTTGAAATACTGTACGGTCACCACCACATCGGGAAAACAGGGGGCTCCTGTATGTCACTAAACCGACGTTCATCCATGCCGCGCGCCACAGTCGGTTTTACCCTGATTGAAATGGCCATCGTGCTGCTTATTATCACCTTGATGGTGAGTAGCGCATTGGGGCCACTCGGTGCTCAAATAGATTTGCGTCGCAGAGCAGAAACACAAAAAGCGCTGGATGAAATCAAGGAAGCACTGATGGGATACGCCATTGCCAACGGCGCATTACCCTGTCCGTCTGTGCTGGTTAGCGGCATCCCCACGGGATTTGCACGACCCTCATGCACCGCTACTAATAGTAGTGGCTATCTTCCCTGGGCCACACTCGGCGTTACCCGACAGGATGCATGGGCAAATCTGTTTAACTACAGCGTGTCACCAAATTTCACCAATCCTTCAGCACCTTTTACTTTTACGTCACCAGCCACGCCGCGCACCATAACCATCCAGTCCCGGGACAACAACGGGAACATCATCAATCTCAGCAACGCCAACGATATCCCAGCAGTTGTTTTTTCTCATGGAGCGAATGCTTACGGCGCCATGAGTAGCGATGGAATATTACGGTACACACCACCCGGCTTCAGCGCAAACAACCCGGACGAATATACAAATTCCACAAGCAGTATTTTGTTTTTTAGTCGGACGCCGGCGCCGGCGGGCACCAATCCTTCTCAGGGTGGTGAATTCGACGATCTTGTTGTGTGGATTTCCCCCAACATTCTTTTCAACCGCATGGTCGCTGCCGGCAAACTCCCCTGAATTTCACTGCGACTGATTGCTCAGCGTAAAGCACACTTCGCCATCACGATTACTCGCCAGCCGCAGCTTGTAACCAAGTTGCGCAGCCTGCTTACCTGCCTGATACAGGCCGATCCCCAGTCCATGCTCGGAGCCCACCGGCGCGTCGAACAGATGTGTCGCCACTACTTCCGGCGCTGCCACGCCACTATCGCATACACTCAAAGTGATCTGCGCTGCGCACTCCAGCCGCACACTGATACCGACTGATTTATCCTCCTGGCGCTTGCGCAGAGCATTTCCCAGTAAATTATCGAGTACGCTGTCGAACAAATCCTGCGGCAGGGAACTCCCGTGCGCCGCAGGGGGCATGACAAATTTGATGTTATCTCTCGCATGCTGCTGCAGCACGCGCTCCCACCACAGAGATGCTTCGATCATGCTGTCGGCGCTCTGTTGCGGGGCCTTGAGTTTGTCCAAAGTTCCTTGCAGACGCTGGGTCATTTGCGGTAGCTGGCGTTGCATCAATGCCTGTAATGCTTCCGCTTGCTCCGGATCGCTATTTTGGGCGGCTGCCACCAGTGTTTTCATCGATTGCAGCAGGTTCTTGACGTCGTGCGTGAGGCGCGCACCGGTTTCATAAATGGCCTGGGTGTAGGCATTGTGCTGCAATTTCTGTTCACGCAATTTGGCCTGATAAAAATAACCGAGTAACTGCGACAGCAGGTTCGCATGGATTTGCAAAGCCGGGGAAATCGGACGCTGGGTATACCAGTTGAGTTCCAGCCCATGGTAAGTGACATTGAGCGCATGTGTAGTCTTGATGCCGAAGTCGCCGCTGTTCTTGGCGGTTGCCCAACTCCCGCCTGCCAGCCAGGACAGGTTATCGAGACTGGTCACTGCAGCGCGGATAAATGCATCGGGATCACCCTGATATTCGGCCTGCCTGGCGAGATGCTGTATCCATTGTTCAAATGGCAAACCTACGGATAACAGGTAACGCGACAACAGCTGACTCAAGCCGCCGAACCCGGCGCGCGGATTCCACAGCCAGCTCAACACCACCAGCAACAAGGCCATTGCAATCAGCATCTCGGCCAACGCGACCAGATAATCTGTTTTCGTCACGGCAACCACCGCGAAGCTGCCCAACACCAGCACCAACACGATCAGGAACAGCATCACACCGTAAAACAGATCCACGACGCTGGTCTGCTGCTGCTGGGGCGTATCGGGACGGATCAGCACAATTGCCAAAGGTAACGGGATCAGCGCGTAACGCACCACAAATGCCACCGAAGAGTGCAACTGATCCGTACTGAATACGTGCGGCATCACCCACGCCAGCAACAAGGAAAGCAGATATGCCAGAGCCAGTAAATAAACCAGGCGCTGGCGGCGCGATTCCACGCTGGCCGTATGCGTACCCACCAGTCCAATCAGAATCGCTATCCACAGGGCCAGCACCCACCAGCTCCAGAACACCAGCAATATCGCTGCCGCAAAAATCAGCACGGCAATACGCGAATCCAGTTGTTTGTTACCGCGGACCAGCGGTTGCCAAAGCAGGAACAAGCCGTAATGCGCAAGCACGAATGGCCGGGTCCAATCGGCGTCATTGCCGAATACCACGGAAAAATGCAGCATCAGCAGCATCAATCCGAGCCAGCGATTCGGATGGATGTCAGGCGTCTGTGTAGCGAGACGAAAACGCGACAACAGGGGCTTTGTGGCTTGCTCGCTCAATTAGGGATCACCATCAGTCACATGAATTTCAACTTAGCGCTGCATTCTATCACTCTGTGCGCACCCGGCTGCATCTTGCGCATGGCATTCCTGGCCTCGTGAAAACAGCGTTCAAGAGAGTATTTTTGACAGCATTTCGCCACCTGTGTCGAGAATTCGCCATTACACCAGCATTGATCGCCGTGTACACCAGAAAACGAAAAATAATTACGTTTAATAACATCAAGATATAAATTTCACCGCCTCTAAAATATGGTGCGATTTTTGCATCGCAGCTCACTACCCATATAGTCGGGATATACCAATGAGAAAGCTACAAAAACAAAACGGCTTCACCCTGATCGAAATCGCCATTGTGCTGGTGATTATTGGCCTTTTGCTGGGCGGGGTATTGAAAGGGCAGGAGCTGATCAACAGCGCAAAAGTGAAAAACCTTGCCACCGATTTCAGGAATGTTCCGGTTTTCATCTACGGGTATCAGGATAAATTTAAGGCCCTGCCTGGAGATGACGCCGCAGCTATTGCACACGTAGGCGCTTCTGCCAATGGAGATGGTAACGGGATTATTGATGGCGCTTATAATGCGACTAGCGGAGAATCCTTCAATTTCTGGCAAGATGTGCGTCTGGCTGGTTTGGCACCAGGCCCTACTATCACCACTGCAGCGGACTACATTCCCAGAAATGCGGTTGGTGGGCAAATCGGTGTAACCAACGCGGCTCAGTCCCCAATTACCGGGCTGAAAGGCTCTTTTATCATCTGTTCCGACGGCATACCAGGAAAATTTGCCAAGCAGCTAGATATTACTCTGGATGACGGAAATACTGCCACCGGCTCCATGATGGTAGCAGCAGTAGGAAGCGGCGGAGCGCCAATTCCCACTACAGGTACAGGCGGTATTGTTGACGACACCACTTACTTGGTATGCATGGGCGTTTAATACCTAAACGGACATAACAAAAGCCCGCTTTGAGCGGGCTTTTGTTATTACACTCCTACTACATTTTAATTCGACCTACTACGCAAAACCTCTGCACATAATCCTCATGTGTCACGTTTTCCTGGCTGCGGAATCACCCCTGCAACAACCGTATCTCCGCCGCTGCCAGATTCTCCGGAATGCCACGCAATACCAGTACGTCGCCTGCCATCACCTGGGTTCCCGGCTCCGGATCAAGACCGCGAATATTGCGGCGCCGCATTACGATCACCTCGATACCCAGTTTCAGCACGCCGGTTTCCGCCAGAGTCTTGCCTGCTGCGGCTGCCTGTGCGGTAATCAGGACGGATAACAGGCGTGGCTGGGCAGTGTCCGACAACTCGACCTCTTCATCGGTCGCACCGCGGAAAAATCCGCGCAATAAGCCATAGCGCTGCTCGCGTACGCCGCGCAATTTTTTCAGTACGCGGGTAAGCGGCACGCCTAGCAATAGCAGTGCATGGGAAGCCAGCATCAGCGAGCCTTCCAGCACCTCCGGCACCACTTCAGCGGCTCCTGCCTGTTTCAACGCACTCAGATCGGTGTCATCCACAGTACGCACGATCACCGGCAAGTCGGGGCGGAGTTCCTGCACCACACCCAGTATTTTCATGGCGGCGGGCAGGCTGGCGAAGGTGATCACCATCGCCCGCGCCCGATTCAACCCGACCGCCTTGAGCACTTCGCGCCGTGATGCATCGCCGAATACCACATTCTCTCCCGCTGCGGCTGCCGCTTTGACCAGCGTGGTATCGACATCCAGCGCTATGAAAGGAATGGCTTCGGATTCCAGCAGACGTGCCAGATTTTGTCCGCTGCGGCCATAACCGCAAATAATCAGGTGTGCGTTGGCCGTGAAGCTTTTCACCGCGATGGCGTGCAGTTCCTGGGCACGCCCTGCCCACTCGCCGCCACACAACCGCCGGGTGATCGCATCCGTATACTGAATGACTATCGGTGCAATCATCATCGACAGCACCACGGCGGCCAGCACGATTTGCAGCGCGGCGCCTTGAATCAGATTCAGACTTCCTGCCTGCGCCAACAGCACAAATCCGAATTCGCCCCCCTGTGCAAGACCCAGCGCAGTACGCATCGCCACTGGGGAGTCGTTGCCAAACAGGCGACCCAATCCCCAGACCAGAATAGCCTTGAGTAACACCAGCGCGGCCAGCACCAGCACTACCCAGCCCAGATAAGCCCATACGGCGCGCAGGTCGAGCAACATGCCAATGGTGACAAAAAATAGCCCCAGCAGCACATCGCGGAACGGCTTGATGTCATCCTCAACCTGATAGCGGAACTCGGTCTCGGAAATCAGCATGCCGGCCAGAAAGGCGCCCAGCGCCAGCGACAGCCCTGCCTGGTCGGTAAGATAAGCCAGCCCGAGCGTTATCAGCAACACATTGAGCATGAACAGCTCTGACGATTTATGCCCCGCCACCATGCTGAACCAAGGGCGCATCAGTTTTTGGCCGACAAACAGCAGCACGAACAGCACCACCGCCGCCTTGGCACTCGCCCAGCCCAGGTCCACCCAAAGATTTTCGCTGCCTGCCGCCAAAGTGGGGGTCAAAATCAGCAATGGCACCACGGCCAAATCCTGGAACAGCAGTACGGCAATCATCTGACGGCCATGCAGCGATTGCAGTTCCAGCCGCTCCGCCAGCATCTTGCTGACGATGGCCGTGGATGACATCGCCAATGCGCCACCCAATGCCAAGCCCGCCGCCCAAGGCAATCCGACGATCCGCGCCACAGCCATCACCAGCAGGATTGATACAATGACCTGGGCACCGCCAAATCCGAATACCGTTGTCTGGATAGCTTTCAGTTTCGGCAAACTGAACTCCAGGCCAATGCTGAACATCATGAATACCACGCCAAATTCGGCCAGATGGCGCGTGTTCTCGCTATCGGGTATCCAGTCAAAAGCATGCGGGCTCACCAGGATGCCGACCAGTAAATAGCCAAGCATGGAAGGCAAACGCAATGCGCGAAACAACGCCGAAACAATCACGGCGCTCGCCAGAAGAATAAGTACAAAACCCAAAGTAGTATGCATATAGCCGCAAGATTAGGGTCTACGCGCAACTACCGCAATAGCCGGAGCGTCTTGTATACTCCACCAGTATCCGAAACACAGCCCGAAATATGATAACCACCATGCCCGATACCTCCCCACCCGCATTCGACCATGCTGCCGCCTTGTCGCTCGCACGCCGCGTACTCAACATTGAGGCCAGCGCCGTGGAGGCCCTGAGCAACCGCCTGGATGACAGCTTTACCGCAGCCATGACGCTGATCCTGGCGTGCAAGGGGCGTGTGGTGGTCAGCGGCATGGGCAAGTCCGGTCACGTCGGCAACAAGATTGCCGCCACGTTGGCCAGTACTGGCACCCCGGCGTTTTTTGTACATCCGGGCGAAGCCAGCCATGGTGATCTGGGCATGATTACCGCCGAGGATGTGTGCATTGCCTTGTCCAATTCCGGTGAGAGCGCCGAACTGACAGGCATCGTCCCGCTCATCAAGCGGCGCGGCGCACGTCTGATTTCCATGACCGGCAATCCCAATTCCACTCTGGCGCGTGAAGCCGATGTGCACCTCGACGCCAGCGTGGCGCAAGAAGCCTGTCCGCTCAACCTCGCCCCGACTGCCAGCACTACTGCCGCCCTGGCGCTGGGTGACGCGCTGGCCGTCGCTTTGCTGGAAGCGCGCGGCTTCAGCGCCGACGACTTTGCACGTACCCATCCTGGCGGTTCGCTGGGGCGCAAATTGCTGGTGCATGTGCGCGATGTGATGCACGCAGGCGAAGCGCTGCCTCACGTGAGGGCCAACGCGTTGCTGCCCGAGGCCCTGCTGGAAATGACACGCAAGGGGCTCGGCATGACCGCAGTGGAAGACGACAACGGCCACTTGATCGGCATCCTGACCGACGGCGATTTGCGCCGCGTGCTGGAAAAATCCATTGATATCCGTATCACTCCCATCCATCAGGTAATGTCCGCCAACCCACGCAGCATCAGCGCCGATGCGCTGGCGGTGGCCGCTGTAGAAAAAATGCAGAGCCACAATATCAACGGCATGCTGGTGGTGGACGAGGATAACCGGCTGGTCGGCGCGCTCAACATGCTGGACTTGTTGCGCGCAGGAGTGGTCTGATGCAAAAACACACACTGGATATCGCACACCAGCGCGCCCAGGCAATCAAGCTGGTCATCTTCGACGTAGATGGCGTAATGACGGATGGCAGCCTGTTTCTTGACGATGACGGACGCGAATACAAGGCGTTCAATGCGCTGGACGGCCACGGTCTGAAAATGCTCAAAAGTACCGGCGTGGATACCGCCATCATCACCGGGCGCAGTTCGCAAGTGGTCGCCCATCGTGCGCACAACCTGGGCATCGCTCATGTTTACCAGGGCGTGGACAACAAACTTGAGGCCTACCTGCACCTGCTGGAAAAATTAAGCTTGTCGGCAGAGCAATCCGCCTTTATGGGTGACGATGTCATCGACCTGCCTGTTTTGATCCGCTGCGGTCTCGCCATCTCGGTGCCAGCCGCGCCGGCCGTGGTCAAACAGCATGCTCATCTCACCACCACACTGGGCGGCGGTCGCGGTGCTGTGCGTGAGGCTTGTGAATTCATCATGCAGGCGCAAGATACGTACGCACAAGTCATTGCGCATTATCTGGAATGAATTACCGTGCCGCGTTCTGGTTTCCTATTGGCCTGCTTGTCACGCTTGCAGGACTCTCACTGTGGCTGCAATATGCGGTGCAGGCGCCCCATAATGGGGCAACGTACAATCGTAAACACATTGCCGATTATATCGTGGAGAATTTCCATGCTACACGTACGTCCATCTCCGGCCAGCCTGAAAATACGCTTAGTGCACGCAAGGCCGAACATTTTCTCGACAATGACTCAACACAACTTGAATCACCTGACTTTACCGCCTTCGACCAGCAAAATGGCACCGTGAATATCAAGTCAACACATGGGTCCGTATCCAGCAAAGGCGACATCATCATCTTTACCGGCAATGTGGTGCTGGTGCGTGATCTGCATGATGCGCAAGGCCCGCTGACTTTGACAACACAATACCTCAAGGCCATTCCGAAGCAGCACCTGATATTTACCGATCGTCCTGTGAGGGTGCAGGGGGAAAAAATCGACATTCACGCTGGCGCTCTGCAATTGAATAGCCAGACCCGTGAATTGCTTCTTACTCATCATGTCAAAGCTCACTATGAACCCATTCATTAAAATCTTGTTCACGGCGATATCGCTGCTCTTTACCCTGTTACTCACTAGCGCACCTGCCCTGGCTGAAAAGGCCGACCGCAGCAAACCCGTCAATATCGAAGCGGACAGTGTCACCGTGGACGATATGCGCAAAGTCAGCGTATATCTGGGTAATGTCGTATTGGTGCAAGGCACCATGGTGCTGCACGCTGACAAGATCATCGTGCATCAGGATGCAGAAGGCTTCAACAGCGCGACCGCCTATGGCAACCCGGTCACCTTTCGCCAGAAACGCGATGGTACGGATGAATATATCCAGGGCTTTGCCGATCGCATGCAATACGACGGCAAACCCGGTACGTTGCAACTGTATGACAACGCACATCTCAAGCGCGGTGCCGACGAATTGCGCGGCAGCTACATTTCCTACAATGCCAATACCGAATTTTTCGAAGTCAAGAGCGGCACCGACAGCACAGGTGCACCGTCTGGACGCAAAGGCAGGGTAAGCGCCATCATCCAGCCGAAACCTGCCAAACCGGGTCAGGCCGAACCTGCGACGACGACACCGCTACCACCCCAACCGACCAAGGGCATGCAGAAAAACCCATGAGCGAACTCAAGGCAGAACACCTCAGAAAGAGCTATCAGTCGCGCATGGTAGTCAAAGATGTATCACTGGAAGTACGCAGCGGTGAAGTTGTCGGCCTGCTCGGCCCCAATGGCGCCGGCAAAACCACCTGTTTTTACATGATCGTCGGCCTGGTGCGGCTGGATGCGGGACATATCAGTCTGGATGGCAACAATCTGGGCATCATGCCTATCCACCGTCGCGCAGCACTGGGATTAAGCTATCTGCCGCAGGAAGCCTCCATTTTCCGCAAGCTCACCGTGGCAGAAAACATCCGTGCCATTCTTGAACTCAAGGATTATTCCGACACCGAGATCGACATTCACCTCGACAACCTGCTCGAAGACTTGCACGTCGGCCATCTGCGTGATGCATCCGCCATCAGCTTGTCTGGCGGAGAACGACGCCGCGTGGAAATCGCCCGTGCGTTGGCGATGAATCCGCGCTTCATCCTGCTCGATGAACCTTTCGCCGGGATCGACCCGATTGCCGTGCTGGATATCCAGAAACTGATCCGTTTCCTGACCGAACGCGATATTGGTGTGCTGATCACCGATCACAATGTCCGCGAAACACTGGGTATCTGCGACCGCGCCTACATTATCAACGAAGGGACCGTGATGGCTGCTGGCAAGCCCGATGAAATCATTTACAATGAAAATGTAAGAAAGGTTTATCTGGGCGAGCATTTCCGCCTGTGATTCCCTCTTTCCTCAAGTAAACAGCAACTATTCCGTAGATAGTCTTATAAAATGCAACAGGCTTGGGACCTGATACCCAAACATGAAACACAGTTTACAACTCAAGCTATCACAGCATCTCACGTTGACGCCTCAGTTGCAGCAGTCTATCCGGCTGTTGCAATTGTCCACGCTTGAACTGAACCAGGAACTGGAGCAAATGCTCCAGGACAACCCGTTACTGGAACGTGTGGATCATCTGGATGAGGCAGAACCCCCTCGTATTAACGGCAATGATCAGGAATCACGCAGCGAATCTCCCACCGAAACCAGCAGCGTTGCCGACAGTACTCCGGAACCTGAAGCACGTGAACTGTCCGATATGGATTGGGAAAGCGAAGGCAACTATGGCTCGCCTGATGATGACGATGAAGACCGCGACTATCAGCAACCCTCCAGCGAAACCATTTCGCTGCGCGAGCATCTGGCATGGCAGCTGAACCTCACGCCGCTGCTGGAGCGTGACAAGCGCCTGGTATTGTTATTGATTGACGCATTGGACGAGGGTGGTTACCTGACTCAAAGTCTGCAGGATGTGCTCGAGATGTTGCCGCCGGAACTGGAAGTCGAACTCGACGATTTGCAAATTGCACTGAAACATTTACAAAACCTGGAGCCCACCGGTGTTGGCGCGCGTAGCCTATCGGAATGCCTGACACTACAGTTACTGGCGCTGCCGGAAAATACACCATACCGCGATTGCGCATTGACCATCACCAGCTCCCATTTGAACGAGCTGGCCTCGCGTGATTACAGCGGACTGAAGCGCAAGCTGCACTGCGATGACGATGAACTGCGCTCCGCCCGCGATCTGATTACCGCGCTTAATCCCAAACCCGGCGCCAGTTTTGGTGAATCCGATACGCGTTACATCGTACCGGACGTCATCGTCAAAAAAGTCAAAGGCCTGTGGGTAGCAAGCCTCAATCCCGATGCCATGCCGAAGCTGCGCATCAACCGCATGTACGCAGACATTCTGTCGCGTAACCGTGATAGCAGCCACCAGCATCTGGCCAGTCAGATGCAGGAAGCCAAGTGGCTGATCAAGAACGTGATGCAGCGTTTCGATACGATTCTGAAAGTTTCGCAAAGCATTATTGACCGTCAGCGTCATTTCTTCGAACACGGCGAAGTGGCCATGCGCCCGCTGGTGCTGCGTGAAATTGCCGAAGTCGTGGAGCTGCATGAATCCACCATTTCGCGTGTCACCACGCAAAAATTCATGATGACGCCGCGTGGCATTTATGAACTTAAATACTTTTTTGGCAGTCATGTCAGTACCGAGACCGGCGGCGCCTGCTCTGCCACTGCCATCCGCGCGCTGATCAAACAGCTCGTCGCCGCAGAGAACAGCAAGAAACCCCTATCCGACGGACAGATAGCCGAGATGCTCGGCCAGCAAGGTATCGTGGTAGCGCGCCGTACTATCGCCAAATACCGGGAATCCCTGCAAATATCACCCGCCAGTCAGCGCAAGTCGCTTTAACCGCCCGAAAGGAACAACATGAACCTCACCATTACCGGCCATCACTTGGAAATCACCCCCGCCATTCGCAGTTATGTGGTATCCAAAATGGAAAAAGTCAAACGTCACTTCGACCATGTCATCGACATCAATGTGATCATGACGGTGGAAAAACTCAAACACATAGTCGAGGCCAACGTCCACCTGCGTGGCAAGGATATTTTCGTGCAAGCAGAAGATGCCGACATGTACGCGGCAATTGACGGCCTCACCGACAAACTCGACCGCCAGGTCGTCAAGCACAAGGAGAAAAACGGTGACGTCCATCAAGCGCAGGGCGCGGTCAAACATCAACCTGCCGACCTCCCCGAATAATTCGGCCCCATGAATCTGATTCTCCCGCTGCTGCCTCCCACGCATATCCTGCTGGATGTGGAAGTCAGCAGCAAAAAACGACTGTTCGAGCAGGTGGCAGAGCTGTTCGAAGCCCGTATTGCGCTCTCGCACGACACCGTTTTCGACAGCTTGCTGACGCGCGAAAAACTCGGATCAACCGCGCTCGGTCATGGTATTGCCATCCCGCATGGTCGTATCAAAGGCCTCAAACAAGCCAGCGGCGCGCTACTGCGCATGCATACCCCGGTTGAATTTGATGCACCGGACGACCTGCCGGTCACTATCCTGTTTACCCTGCTGGTGCCTGCGCAAGCCACGGACCAGCATCTGCAAATCCTCGGCGAACTGGCGCAAATGTTCAGTGACAAGCCGTTGCGTGAAGCCCTCATGACGGCTCCCGATGCGGCATCCGTACATGCCCTGATCGCAGCCTGGAGCGCCTGATGATTGCCTCGATTCCGGTCAGCCGGATGTTTGAGGCGATGCACCAAACCCTGGAGCTCCACTGGCTGTCCGGCAAACAGGGGGGTGACCGCCAACTCGCTGGCGACACCGTGCAGAAACCCTCTCTGGCGTTGGTGGGCCATCTCAATTTTGTGCATCCAAATCGTGTACAGGTATTGGGGTGCGCGGAAATGGACTATCTGCGGAGTCTGGATACAGAAGGGCTTGCCCAGGCCATTCGCAGCCTGTTTTCTACCGAACTGGCTGCTATCATTGTTTCAAATGGCGAACCGGTACCTGCGGATTTGCTGGCCATGTCCAAAGCCACCCAAACTCCTTTGTTTACGTCGCCGCAGCCCAGTCCCCAACTCATGCCGGTACTGTCCCACTACCTCACCCAGGTATTGGCTGAATCCACCAGTGTGCATGGCGTCATGCTCGAAGTCATTGGTATCGGTGTCATGATTACCGGTGATGCAGCTGTCGGAAAAAGCGAGCTGGCGCTGGAACTGATCACGCGTGGCCACCGTCTGATCGCTGATGACATGGTAGACATGTATAAAGTCGCGCCCGAAACACTGGAAACCCATTGTCCACCCTTGTTGCAGGATTTTCTGGAAGTGCGCGGCCTGGGCATACTCAACATTCGCACCCTGTTCGGCGATACCGCCGTCAAGCTGCAAAAAAACCTCAAACTCATTGTGCATCTGAAAGCGCCTGAAGAAGAAGGAAGTGAAAGTGTTTCACGACTCGACATGCACGCCTCAAGCGAAGTCATTCTTGGTGTCACCGTCCCCAAGGTGCGTATCCCGGTAGCCGCCGGGCGCAACCTTGCAGTTCTGGTTGAAGTTGCCGCACGTAATCACATCCTGCGCATGCGCGGGATCAATAGCGCCGAACAGTTTCTCACCCGCCAGCAACATTTCATGGACAACAATCCATGATGCATCTGGTATTGATCAGCGGCCTGTCCGGTTCCGGAAAAAGTATTGCGCTCAATGTACTGGAAGATGCGGGGTATTATTGCATCGACAATCTGCCAGCCAATCTGTTGCCGGAAACCATTCGCTTCCTGGCCGAACATGGGTATGACAAAGTCGGCATCAGCGTTGATGCGCGCAGCGGCGAATCTTTCCTGGAACTACCGGGTCTGGTCACTGAGTTGCGCAAGCAAGTGGATTTGCGTGTGATTTTTCTTGAATCCAAGATTGAAACACTGGTGCGGCGGTTTTCTGAAACACGGCGCCGCCATCCGCTTAGCAGCGACACCCGATCATTGCGGGAAGCCATCGTACATGAGCGTGACCTGCTTGGCGACATTGCCGAACTCGGTCAGCGCATCGACACCAGCGACCTGTCCACCAATAGCCTGCGTGCCTGGATCAAGGATATTATCGCGCTGGAAAACGCCAGTTTCACGCTGCTGTTCACGTCATTCGGTTTCAAGCATGGCATCCCCCTCGATGCCGATCTGGTATTCGACGTGCGCTGCCTGCCCAATCCGCACTATGACCCCAAACTGCGCCCGCAGACCGGGCGCGATGCCGATGTCATCGCCTTTCTTGATGGCCTGACCGAGGTCGCCGACATGCTTTCCGATATTCGTACTTATGTCGCCAAATGGCTGCCCTGTTACATTGCCGACAATCGCGCTTATCTGACCGTTGCCATTGGCTGTACGGGGGGACAGCATCGTTCAGTGTATTTTGCGGAACATCTCGCGGCGCACTTTATTACCACACAGCAAACCTTGGTACGCCACCGGGAGCTGGCTTGAAATACCATCACCTGCTGCGCCCCGGCGACTGGGCAGTACTGGCGGCAGGCGGGGTCATCGTTGCAGGTCTGGCATTCACTTTCTGGTTTGGGGCACCCGGGCAACGCCTGGTCATCAGACATGGGGGGCAGCTATTTCTGGAAACCTCTCTCAACCATCCTCGCACGATCGATGTACCTGGTCCCTTGGGTACTACGCGCGTCGAGATCGCCAACCATCGCGCACGCGTAGTGTCTGATCCTGGCCCGCGTCAGATATGTGTACATCAGGGCTGGTTGAGCCGAGCCGGTCAGGCAGCCATCTGTCTGCCCAATCAGGTCAGCGTGGAAATCGCCGGACGTGTAAAAAGCTATGACAGCCTTAACTATTAAGCTCAAGGCCAGCCCGGAAGATCACCGCATCGCCCGCATGGCTGCGCTGGCGATCGGCCTGACCTTGATGGAAGCTGCGTTGCCATCGCCGCTGCCCGGCGTCAAACCCGGGCTGGCTAATATCGTTACCCTGCTGGTACTGAAACAGCATGGCATGCGCACCGCGGCATGGGTCTCAGCCTTGCGGGTAGTCGCCGGCAGCCTGCTGTTGGGCAGCTTCCTCACCCCCGGATTTTTTCTCAGTGCAGCGGGTGCCATTGCCAGTCTGGCAGTATTGTGGCTGGCACAGCACCTGCCTGAACAGCTGTTCGGTGCCGTCAGCTTGAGCGTCCTGGCCGCCTTTGCACACATTGCCGGGCAAATGGCGATAGTTTATTTCTGGCTGATCCCCACCGCGGGCGTGCTCTATCTGACGCCGGTATTTGCCGCAGCCGCATTGGTGTTTGGGCTGGTCAATGGGCTCGTTGCTGCACACTTGCTGGCTACCCCTGTGCCGGCCACCATCGCCAGGGAGGAGACCGCATGAATCCACCCCGAACCGTCACACTTGCCCTGACCGGCGCGTCCGGCATGCCTTATGGGCTGCGCCTGCTGGAATGTCTGCTGCAGGCGGATATACAGGTTTATCTACTGGCATCCAGCGCCGCACATATCGTTGCCAAACAGGAGCTGGATCTTGCCCTGCCCGCGCGTGCGGCTGAACTGGAATCCTTTCTCAGTCAGCGCTACCACGCCCAACCGGGTCAGCTGCGTGCATTTGGCCGCGAAGAATGGTTTGCGCCGGTCGCTTCCGGCTCGAATCCGGCGGATGCGATGGTGGTATGCCCTTGCACCATGGGGACGCTGGCGGCGATTGCCCAGGGCTTGGCCGATAACCTCATCGAGCGCGCTGCTGACGTCGCTATCAAGGAACAGCGCAAACTGATCCTGGTGCCGCGCGAAACACCCTATTCCGCATTGCATCTGGAAAACATGTTGAAGCTGGCGCGGCTTGGCGCAGTCATCCTGCCACCCAACCCAGGCTTCTACCATCATCCGCAAAGCATTGAGGATCTGGTGGATTTCGTGGTCGCGCGCATCCTCGACCATCTCCATATCCCGCATGGACTGATGGCGCGCTGGGGGGAGGAAAAAGGTGACATGGCTTGAATTGGTTCAAGAAAAACATACCTTTGATATTTGATCGGAAACATCACGTGCAGACCCTGGAAATCCCAATTTTTACCCTGAATACGGTGCTCTATCCGGACAGCCTGCTGCCGTTGAAAGTTTTCGAGCAACGCTACATGGATATGGCCAAGGCTTGCATGAAAGATCAATTGCCGTTTGGTGTATGCCTGATCCAGAGTGGTGAAGAAACCGGTGCGCCTGCGACACCTCATGATATCGGCACGCTGGCGCGTATCACTAGCTGGGATATGCCGCAGTTGGGAATATTGCAGATTACGGCGCGGGGTGAACAACGTTTTTTGATCGAAAGCAGCCAGGTCAGCACCAGTGGTCTGGTCAGCGCCCAGGTGAATCTGATATCCCAGGAAGCCACCCAAGCTGTGCCGCCCGACTATGCGGCGTGCCAAAATGTACTGCGCCACATTATTGAAGAACTGGGTGAATCACACTTTACCCCGCTGCAAATGGACAATGCCACTTGGGTCGGCTTCCGGCTGGCCGAGGTTCTGCCGATCAAACCCTCGGCCAAACAGGATTTGCTGGAAATGAACGATAGCCTGATGCGCCTGAAAATATTACTTGGCTTTCTCAAACACCAGGGCTTGGCCGAAGCCTGAATCATATTCAATAACCGCGCTGCATCCAGTGCAAAAGTTTGGCCCGCAATGGCCGGGACTTGCTCTACGGGCTTTCTTCCTTGCGGTCGCGACTCAACAAATCATCCACCACCGTGCGTGGTGACACGCCTTCGTAGAGTATCTGGCACACTGCGCGGACAATCGGCATGTCGACGTCCAGCGAGGTCGCCAATCTGTCCACTTCACGGGTGGTGGTAACACCTTCTGCGATGTGGCCAAGGGCATGCAGAATGGTTTCCAGGCTCTCTCCCTTAGCCAGTCGCAAGCCAAGCTGACGATTGCGCGACAGATCACCGGTACAGGTCAGAATCAGATCGCCCATGCCGGTCAGTCCCATAAAGGTTTCCATCTGGCCGCCCAAGGCCAAACCGAGGCGGCTGATTTCGGCCACACCACGGGTAATCAGTGCGGCGCGGGCGTTATGGCCGAAATGCAGTCCATCAGAAATACCGGCAGCGATGGCAATGACATTTTTCAATGCGCCACCCAGTTCAACGCCGATCACATCGTTGCTGGTATACACGCGCAAACGGCCGCCATGCAGTGCAGCGGCCGCCTCTCGCAATGCCGATGTATCGCTTGCCGCCAGGGTAAGCGCTGTCGGTAGCCCGGTGGCGACTTCCTGAGCAAAGCTGGGGCCGGATAACACCCCACGTGGCACATTATCTGGCAGCTCTTCCTGTGCTACCTGATGCGGCAGCTTCATGGTGCCTGTTTCAAAACCCTTGCACACCCAAATTACTGGCGCGCGCGGATTCAGTCCCGGTAATTGTTTCAATACACTACGGAATGCGCCACTCGGTGTGGCCACCAGAATCAATCCTGCCTGCGCCACTGTTGCAGGCAAGTCGGCGCTCAGACCGAGCCGGTCTGGCAACGCGATATCAGGCAGATAACGCGAATTGATGCGCGTCGCTTTCATGCCGGCAACCAGATCGGCATCACGTGCCCACAGGGTGACTTCATGACGGGACGCAAGCGCTACCGCCAGCGCAGTGCCCCAGGCACCCGCGCCAAGGATAGCAATATTCATACGCCCCACACCTGGTCGAGTTTGACGTAGCCGGTACTATTGTTGGGCAACAGCACGCGTGCCCAGCCACCCGGCAAAGTTGCCTGCCATTCCAGCATGACACCTTTTTCAGCGTGGGCGGCAATGGGCGCACTATCCTGCGCGGCGCTGCGTATATCAGCCTGCGCAGCGGTCACTACCAGCATGCGCTTGCTGGCGGCGGCCACTTTATCGGCTTCGATCCATGCCAGAGCACCACTGCTATCGCGCACTTTCAACCAGTTATCCACGCTTACCACTACATCTACCGGATAGCCATTGCCGACTACAAACAGTTTCTTGGCCATCATTGAAGGTGCGTCGTATAAAATCGCCACCGGTGCGTCAACAGAACGGTAATCGATCGCCTGCGCGGGCAGTGCGAACAACGCAGATAGCAGCAGTATCAGATATAGCCGTTTCATATCAGTTGAGCGGTGTGCCCGGTGCCGGGGCTTGCTGCTGTTGCATGTACATGGCTTCAAAATTGACCGGGTTGAGGATAACCGGCGGGAACCCGGCACGGCTCACCACATCCGAGATGGTCTCGCGCAAATAAGGAAAAACGATATTCGGGCAGCCGATACCCAGCACTGCGCCCATCTGGTCGGCAGGGACATTTTCGATACGAAAAATTCCAGCCTGAGCAGTTTCCACAAGAAACATAACCTTTTCCCCCAACTTGGCAGTAATGGTCGCCGTGAGCACGATTTCAAACACGCCGTCTCCCACATTGGTATTCTGCGTGGCTAGCTGCACATCGATTTGTGGCGCTTCGCGCTCGAGAAAAATTTGCGGCGCGTTGGGCACTTCGACCGACATATCCTTGACGTAAAGTTTCTCGATGCCGAACACGGCTTGTTGCTGATCTTGTTCGCTCATGGTCATTCCCTGATGGTCAAAGTGTTAATTTTAACCCGGCCGGGCTGCATTTGTGTGACCGGTTTACTGGTAATGCGTTCGTTAGCAGTTGAATCTTTATCACATCGCTGTTGTCTGTTGCTTCGGCAGCCATCAAACGTCTCACCGTAAAGGTACAAGAATATGGATTGGAACCATGAACTCCTGGACAGTATTGTCTGGCTTGGCAAGGCCTTTGCCATCAGCATGCTGGGCATGACGGCAGGCGTTGCGTTACTGGGCAGCTTTACGGCCTGGGGACGGCAATTCCGCCGTCTTACCTGGGAATTTTTTAATCCTAAGCGCAATCTTTGGCCACTCGCCGGCCTGGCACTGATCGTGTTGATGACCTTGTTTTCAGTCCGGATGAACGTGCTGTTTTCATTCTGGTATAACGGTTTTTATACCGCCATGCAAAAACTCGATGCCAAGGCATTCTGGTTCATGCTGCTGGTATTCGCGATCCTGGCGACCATAAGCGTTACACGCGCGCTGTTCAACTTTTATCTGCGCCAGGCATTCCTGATTCACTGGCGCGCATGGCTGACCGACAATCTGATCGAACGCTGGCTGGCGCACCAGGGTTATCATCGCAGCCAGTATGTCCCCAATGCGCCCGATAACCCGGACCAGCGTATCCAGCAGGACGTAGAGAGTTTTGTCAGCAGTTCACTCGACCTGTCGATGGGCTTGCTGGATTCCGTCGTCTCGCTGTTTGCATTCACCATCATTTTGTGGGGGCTGTCGGGCGCGCTGGCGCTGTTTGGTTTCGAGATTCCTCGCGCCATGGTTTTTCTGGTCTATATCTACGTCATTGTGGCCACCGTATTTGCGGTATGGATCGGTCACCCGCTGATCCGCCTCAGCTTTCTGAGTGAACAACTCAACGCCAACTTCCGTTACGCACTGATCCGTATGCGTGAATATGGCGAGAGCATCGCTTTTTTTCGCGGCGAAACCGTCGAGCGTGGCAATCTGCTGACCCGTTTTGCCGGTGTCATCCACAATATGTGGGCGATTGTTTATCGCTCGCTTAAATTCCAGGGTTTCAACCTCGCCATCAGCCAGACTGCCGTGGTGTTTCCGTTTATCGTCCAGGCGCCGCGCCTGCTCAGCAAACAGATTACGCTGGGCGACATGATGCAGACCGCACAGGCCTTTGGCCAGGTGCAGGATGCACTGTCCTTTCTGCGCAGCTCATATGACTCATTCGCCAGCTATCGCGCCGTACTGATTCGCCTGACCGGCTTTCTCGACAGCATGGATGCCGCCGCTTTGCTCCCCTCAGCGCATATCGTACCCAGCCAGCACAGCGTCACCATTGAAGCACTCACGGTACGAACGCCCACACACGTTGCGCTGGTGGAAAACCTCAATCTCAATCTGACCGCCAACACCGCACTGCTGATACGTGGTCGCTCCGGCATCGGCAAAACTACCCTGCTACGCGCTGTCGCCGGTCTGTGGCCTTATGTGGACGGCAATGTGACGCGCCCGATTGAACAACAGGCGCTATTTCTGCCGCAAAAACCTTATCTTCCGCTCGGTAGCTTGCGCGGCGCATTGTATTACCCGGCCAGTCCGGTGATGGGTGAGCAAGCTGCCCATGTGCTGCAACAATGTCATCTGGGGCATCTTTCCACCCGGCTCGACGAAACTGCAGACTGGGGTAGTATCCTGTCGCTGGGCGAACAGCAACGCCTGGCTATCGGCCGCACCCTGTTGGTGCAACCGCAGGTGGTATTTCTGGACGAAGCCAGCTCGGCCATGGATGAGGGCCTCGAACACACCATGTACCGGCTGTTGCGCGAGTCATTACCCGGATCGATTCTGGTCAGCGTCGGCCACCGCAGCAGCTTGCTGGAATTCCATACACAGGAATTAACCCTGCTGGGTGAGGGCAAGTGGCAACTGAACACTTTGCCTGTGTGAAGAATTCGCCGCGCAGAAACCTAATCAGGCACTTCCAAACTGGGTGGCTGCTTGATCGCATTTGATTCACCCAGCCCTGCCTGAGGCGGCGGCGGGGCGGGCGGGGGCGATGCCGGATGCTTTTCGGTACGATCAATCTCGGCGCGCATACGCGGCAAGCATTCCGGATATTCTCGCTGCACGAAATCGATCAAAGCCTCGCGCACACGACAAGACAAATCCCATCTGCGCGACGCATCTGCCGCACTGATCAGTGCCCGCACCTGCATGGCATGTTCGTCGCTGTCGACAACCTGAATCATGGACACGCGCTGGTCCCATTCCGGTGCCGACTGACATACCCGCAGCAATTCAGCACGCAAAGGCGCCAACGGCAAACGATAATCAAACCAGAAAAGTATCGTACCGAGCAGCTCCGATGTCGTGCGCGTCCAGTTTTCAAATGGGTGTTCGATTACCCATTGCAAGGGCACGATCAGGCGCCGTTCATCCCATATTTTCACTACCACATAACTCGACGTGATTTCCTCGATGCGGCCCCATTCGTTTTCCATGATAACCACATCGTCAAGCCGGATCGGTTGGGTCAACGCAATTTGCAAACCAGCAATGAGATTACCCAGCACCGGACGAGCGGCAATGCCGGCGGCTATTCCGGCCACCCCGGCTGACGCCAATAGACTGGCGCCAATCTGACGCATGCCCGGCAATACCATCAATGCCGAAGCCAGACCGATCAGCAACACAAAAAACATTACCGTGCGTGACAGCACCCGGGCCTGGGTCTGTATTTTGCGGGCCTGAATATTGTCGCTGACATCGGTTGGATTAAGCCGCAGCACGGCTTCTCCCACACCAGCAATAGCACCCATGACCAGCCAGGTAATCGACAGTGTCAGTAAAATCGACACCAGATCACTGAACATGGCTTGATGCCGTATTCCTTCCAATGCCGCGGGCAGCGCCAGTTTCAGTGCCAGCAACGACAACACCAGCTTGGCCGGGTGCGCAGTGTATTGCACCACCACACTCGCCACGGCGCTGCCGCGCGTAACCCGGCGCAGTATCGCGTAAATGACTGTATATACAATCAGCGTCGCAACCACGGCACCGATCGTTACCACCACGAAGGTCAGCCAAGGATAAGCCTGAATGTCCCTTAATAAATAGGTCAACTGCATTATTCCCCCCGGAATTTACTGTAGGCACAGTAAATTAGTGTACCGAATGGGCCAGCAGTTCACCGGCAGGGATAGGGGGGTTGAATACGGCGTCTCATATAGACCCGATTCTGGCTGACCCTGACCAAACATCACTGCCTGGACGCGTTTGTCCTAGCTGTCGTTAGTGGGCATAATTGATTCACAAACCAGCCAAAATATAACCCTAGTGATCCTACCCATAGGTATACAGCCCGCATCGGGCCACTTCGTTCCTCACGGTGTCGCCACCCTTTTTCCGGGCGTGGCCTTATCCAGACTATGGTCATTCACTACCGCCCTGCTATTGGCTGTGGTGGCGTCATCAGCCATGGCTACCGGGTATGCACCTTTCGGACAGGCGAAGGTACCTACACGGACATCCATCACCGTGGTCATGGACGATAACTACCCACCCTATGTGTTTCGGGATGCCGATGGTACGCTTACCGGTTACCTCGTCGACAGTTGGGCGCTGTGGGAGAAAAAAACCGGCGTTCATGTCAATCTGCTCGCCACCGACTGGAAAACCGCCCAGCAACGCATGAAGTCGCACCACGCCGATGTGATCGATACTGTCTTTCGCACCCCGGAGCGGGAACGCAGCCTGGATTTCACACCACCTTATGAGCAAATTCCGGTGGCGATTTACGCTTATTCACACATCGGCGGCATCACCGATCTGAATACGCTGCGTGGTTTTATGGTTGGCGTAAAAGCCGGCGATGCCTGCGTTGACAAACTGGAAGCCGCCGGAATCAGGGATTTGCAACCCTATGCCAGCTATGCCGCGTTGATTGATGCAGCAGTCGCCAAAAAGGTCAGGGTATTCTGCATGGACGAACCACCGGCAAATTATCTGCTATATCACGCGCAGGCCGAGCATGAGTTCAACAAGGCGTTCCGCTTGTACACCGGCCAGTTTCATCGTGCGGTTCACAAAGGCGATACCGCAACATTAGCCTTGGTTGAACGCGGTTTTGCCGCTTTCACGCCGGCAGAACGGCTGGCGCTGCACGACAAGTGGATGGGTAGCAGGCTGGGTGCTTCGGGCTATGGCCGTTATGTGGGCTATGCCCTGCTGGGGATGGCCCTCATTGGCGGTGTTCTGGTACTGTGGATTTTCACCCTGCGACGTGTCGTCAAGCAACGTACGGCACAACTGGAAATGGAACGCACCCACCTGCAGGTATTGATCAAAAGCATCCCTGACCTGGTCTGGCTGAAAAGTCCGGATGGCGTATATCTCTCCTGCAACCCGATGGTTGAACGGCTCTTTGGTGCCTCAGAAGCGGAGATCATTGGCAAGACCGATTATGATTTCTCCGACAAGGCATTGGCAGATTCGTGTCGCGAACACGACCGCATTGCCCTCACGGCAAACAGCCCACAGATCAACGAAGAGTGGCTGCATTTCGCCGCCGACAATTCCGAAGGCCTGTTTGAAACCATTAAAACCCCTATCCGCGATGCCAAAGGCAAGCCCGTTGGTGTGCTGGGGATTGCTCGCGATATCACCGAACGCAAGGCAGCTGAAATAAAAATCCGGCGATTGACCTGGCTTTATGCTGCATTGAGCCAATGCAATCAAGTCATCGTGCACAGCACCACTACCGAAGAACTCTATCCGCAAATTTGCCAGGCCGCCGTGCAATTCGGCGGCATAAAAATGGCCTGGATCGGCATGGTGGACAGGCAAAGCCTGCAAGTAGTCCCGGTTGCCTTTTACGGCGACGAGAATAAATATCTCGAAACAATCCGGATTTCCGTGGATGCCGACAGCCCTTTCGGGCGTGGGCCCAGCGGGACTGCCATTCGCGAAGACCGGCCGTTCTGGTGTCAGGATTTTCTGAATGATCCACTCACAGCGCCCTGGCATGAGTTCGCTGCACACTCGGGCTGGCGTGGATCGGCATCGCTGCCATTACACCGCGGCGGTCAGCCGATCGGCGCGATTACCTTTTATGTTGATACGACAGATGCGTTTGATGCAGAGGTTCGTAATCTGCTGCAGGAACTGGCCATTGATATCGATTTCGCACTGGATAATCTTGACCGCGCAGCGGAACACAAACGTGTCGAAAAAGGGCGGGATGAGGCACTGGAGCGTTTACAGAAAATCGCCAGCCGGGTACCCGGTGTAGTCTATCAATACAAACAATCCCCTGATGGCCGCTCCTGCTTTCCATTCGCCAGCGAAGCTTTCCATCAAATATTCCGGGTCCGCCCGGAAGCCGTGCGTGAGAATGCTTCGCAAATATGGGCACTCCTCCACCCGGATGATCTTGATGCCGTGGCGAGCTCTATCAATGAATCAGCGCGTGACCTGACACCATGGCATCAGGAATTCAGGGTGCAATTCGATGATGGCACGATACGTTGGCTCTACAGCAATGCTGTACCCCAACGTGAAGCAGACGAGTCAGTGCTGTGGCACGGATTCATCTCTGACATTACCGAACGCAAGCAAACCGAAGAACACATCCAGTGGCTGGCACACTTCGATTTGCTCACCGGGCTACCCAACCGGCCGTTGCTCAATGATCGCATCAAGTCCGCCATCAGCATGGCACAACGCAACCATACGCAGCTGGCAGTGCTGTTCCTCGACCTGGATCATTTCAAGAACGTCAATGACACGCTCGGTCACCATGCAGGTGACCAATTGCTGATCGAGGTGGCAAAGCGTCTGCAACAAGTCGTTCGCGATGAAGACACGGTATCGCGACTTGGGGGTGACGAATTTGTTCTGCTGCTGCCGGATACGGATACCAAAGGCGCTGCCCACGTGGCCGGAAAACTTCTGCAGGCAGTAGCTCAAAGCTATCAAATAGAACAACACGAACTGACTGTGACGCCCTCCATCGGAGTTGCCCTTTATCCGGGCGATGGAGAAAATTTCGAAATTCTGTGCCGTCGTGCCGACATTGCCATGTATCGCGCCAAGCGCGACGGACGCAATAATTTCCGCTTTTTTACTTCGGAAATGCAGGCAAGTTCAGTACGCAACATGCAGCTTGAGAATGCTTTGCGCAGAGCGCTGGAACGCGATCAGCTGTATTTGCATTATCAGCCCCAGATGGGCTTGCAGGATGGGCGCATTGTGGGCGCGGAAGCGCTATTACGCTGGAAGCATCCAGAACTGGGGGTTATTTCCACTGCAGAATTTATCCCGATTGCGGAAGACAGCGGCCTTATTCTGCCGATTGGTGAATGGGTCATGCGCAATGCAACCGCTCAGCTGAAACGCTGGATGGACAATGGCATGGAACCCATCACGGTTGCTGTCAATCTTTCCGCTATCCAGTTTCACAATACCGATTTGCCTCAGTTGATTACGCAAATTCTTGAGGAAGCCGATCTGCCCGCGCAGTATCTGGAACTTGAGTTGACCGAAGGGGTGGCCATGAATGACCCACTCGCGGCCATTGCAGTAATGGACAAGCTGCATGAACGCGGTATCCGCCTGTCCATCGACGATTTTGGTACCGGCTATTCTTCACTCAGCTACCTCAAGCGCTTGCAGGTCTACAAAATCAAGATAGACCAGTCCTTCGTACGCGACATTACGATAGACAAGGAAGACAAAGCCATTGTCGACGCAATTATCAGCCTGGCCAGAAGCCTCGGTTTGAAAACCATCGCCGAGGGCGTGGAAACCAGGCAACAACTGGATTTTCTGCGCGACAAGGGTTGTCATGAAATGCAGGGTTATTACTATAGCAAGCCGCTACCGGCTAATGAGTTCGAAGCCTTTGTACGCGCCCAGTCGAGCAACCGAGACTAGAGCTACCGCCTTTAAGCTGGTTCCAGCTTGGCATATTCGAGCGCCAGCCACTTCATGCCGTTGGCGCCGCCGAAATTGATCTGCACGCGCGTATCCTCACCCTGGCCTTCCACGTTGACCACCACGCCCACGCCGAATTTGGCATGGCGCACATTCATACCAATACGCCAGGGTGAAGTATTGGTCTGTCGGGTTGCCGAAGCAGGTACCGCGTAACCGGTGTAAGCGCTGGCGGCGGACGGGCGCTTGGCATTGACCAGCTTCAACAATTCCAGCGGCAATTCACCGATAAAGCGTGACACGATGCCATAGCGCGTTTGCCCATGCAGCATGCGGCTTTGTGCGTGGCTCAAATACAAGCGTCGACGTGCACGGGTAATCGCCACATACATCAGACGGCGCTCTTCTTCGATACCATCCTGCTCGTTCATGGACTGCTCATGCGGAAACAGCCCCTCTTCAAGACCGCCCAGGAATACCGCATGAAATTCCAGCCCCTTGGCGGCATGCACAGTCATCAGTTGCAAGGCATCGGTACCCGCACCGGCCTGATGGTCGCCTGCTTCCAGCGCCGCATGGGCAAGAAAACTGGCTAGCGGGCCACCGACTTCGGCGAGCTCTGCCATGGCCTCAGGATCGTTGGTGAATACCGTGGCCGCGTTGATCAGTTCGTTGAGGTTTTCCAGCCGGTCGGCACCTTCTTTTTCAGCCAGATAATGCGCCGCCAGGCCGCTGGCATGCAGCATGTGCTCGATCACTTCCGGCAATGGCAGCCCCTGCGTGGCATCCTGCATGGCGAGCATCATGGCAACAAAACCGGGCAAACCTTTCACCCCTTCTTTCGCGGCATCTGCCTTGACACGAGCCGCTTGCCACAAGCTCATCCCGCCTGCCTGGGCGGCGTCGGCCAACTGTTCCAGCGTGCGTGCACCGATGCCGCGGGTAGGAAAATTCACCACGCGACTGAACGCGCCATCGTCTTCCGGGTTGGCCAGCAGGCGCAGATAAGCCAGCGCATGCTTGACTTCCTGGCGCTCGAAAAAACGCAAGCCGCCATACACACGATACGGCACCCCGGCGCTGAACAACGCGTGTTCCAACACACGCGATTGGGCGTTGGACCGGTATAACAGCGCCATATCCACCAGCGCTGTACCTTCGCGCTGCAGCGCCTTGACTTCCTCGACGATGAAGCCAGCTTCTTCTTGATCGTTGTAGGCTTCGAACACGCGGATCGGTTCACCGCTGCCCTCCGCAGTCCACAAGTTCTTGCCGAGACGCGACTGGTTCTGCGTGATGAGCGCGTTGGCGGCATCGAGAATATTGCCGTGGCTGCGGTAGTTCTGTTCCAGCTTGATGACATTATCGCCAGCGTAATCGCGCTGGAATTCATTCATGTTGCCGGTATGCGCGCCACGAAAGGCATAAATCGACTGGTCGTCGTCACCCACCGCCATCAGTACCGATTGCGCCCCAGCAAACTGTTTCAACCAGCGGTATTGCAGGCGGTTGGTATCCTGAAACTCATCCACCAGAATGTGACGGAAACGCTCCTGATAATGCGCACGCAACACATCGTTGCGCGCCAGCAGCTCGTAGGAGCGCAGCAGCAACTCGGGGAAATCGACCACGCCTTCGCGGTTGCACTGCTCGTCGTAAGCCGCGTAGAACTCCACCAGACGCCGCGTATATGGGTCGAATACCTCGACTTGCTGGGGCCGCAAGCCGGCTTCCTTGTTGCCGCTGATAAAATACTGCACCTTCTTCGGCTCGAATTTTTCGGTATCCACATTCAGCGCCTTGAGCAGGCGTTTGACTGCGGAAAGCTGATCCGAGGTATCCAGAATCTGGAACAGCTGCGGCAACCCTGCCTCACGATGGTGGGTACGCAGCAAACGGTTGGACAGGCCATGGAAAGTACCCACCCACATGCCGCGTGTATTGATCGGCAACATGGCTGTCAGGCGCGTCAGCATTTCCTTGGCAGCCTTGTTGGTAAAGGTCACCGCCAGAATGCCCAGTGGCGAAACCTGCCCGGTTTGTATCAGCCAGGCGATACGCGTGGTCAATACGCGCGTCTTGCCGCTGCCGGCACCGGCCAGTATCAACGCGGACTGACCCGGCAGGGTCACGGCGGCAAGTTGCTCGGGGTTGAGCCCGTCAAGTAGGGAGGTCATGTTAGACTTTCGGATGGCGATTATTTCAAAAAATCCGCGCGGCGCACTAATCACTTGAGTGCCGCGCAAACTTTTCATCTTCATTCAGTAAGCAAGGATTATATATGCCCAGGCAACTCGGCTGTTTTATTAAAGAAGCACGCAGCCATATCGAAGAGTGGGATGCCGAATCCGCCCATGAAAATCTGCAAGCCGGTGACGTGCTGGTTGTCGATGTGCGCGAAGCCCACGAATTCCGGCAAGGCCACGTACAGGGCGCGATCAACATTCCGCGCGGCATCCTCGAAGGCGCCGCAGACCCTACCTACAAGCACCGTGATCCGCGTCTGTGCAATGCCCGCGATCAAACCATCCTGCTCTATTGCCAGTCCGGCGGGCGTTCGGCAATGGCGACCTGGGTATTGAAACAAATGGGATTCGAGCGCGTCTACAACATGGCTGGCGGACTGGAATGCTGGGAAGCCGAGGGCCTGGAACTGGAGTCATAACATGCTGCATATTCTGTATTTCGGTCATCTCGTGGATGCGCTCGATAGCGTCGCTGAAGATTTCGAGCTGCCGCAAACTCAAACCACCGTGGCGGGCTTGTGCACCATCCTGGCCGAGCGGGGTACAGCCTGGCATGAAGCACTGATCGGCAACAAATCACTCAAAATCACCGTCAACAAACAGTTTGTCGATACGGACAGCCTGCTCAAGGACGGTGACGAAGTCGCCTTTGTCGCTTTTATGGTGGGCTGAACATGGGCTCAGGCATGGGCATGGCATCGGATCTGCAATGGCTGCAGCTGGCACTCACCGGCCTTATGATTGCTGCACTGCCCCTGAGCTACGCCTGGGTCAAGAGCCGCCGCAACCGCTACCGCCAATTGGTGTGGCTGACGCTGTTCCTCACCTTCGACCTGATCCTGTTCGGTGGCTTCACCCGCCTTACCGACTCCGGGCTCGGTTGCCCGGACTGGCCCGGCTGCTACGGCACCGCCAATCCCTTCCTTGCCCATGCCCACATCAGCGCTGCTCAGGCCCTGATGCCCAGCGGCCCCGTCACCTGGACCAAAGCCTGGATCGAGATGATTCATCGCTACCTGGCGATGATGGTCGGCGTATTGATCATTGCACTGATGGCGCTGGGCTGGTTCAAGCGGCGCGAACTGCACCAATCGCCGTGGCCGGCCACCGCGCTGTTTATATTGGTGTGCGTACAGGGTGCATTCGGCGCATGGACAGTCACGCTGAAACTGCAGCCGGTCATTGTCACCCTGCATCTGCTGCTCGGGCTGACTCTGCTGGCGTCGCTGGCCTGGCTGGCCGCACGCACCCAGCCAGCCGCCTCGCACGATGCCGCAGCCAGCCGGTTCACCCCTTGGATCGCGCTCGGCATAGTGTTGCTTGCAGTGCAGATCGCACTTGGCGGCTGGGTGAGCACCAACTATGCAGTCCTTGCCTGCACCGACTTCCCGTTATGCAACGGCCAGTTGATCCCGACTATGGACTTCCAGCACGGCTTCACGCTGTGGCGCGCCCTCGGCAAAACCGCCAGCGGCGCGCTGCTCAGCCATGACGCCCTAGTCGCCATCCACTGGACCCATCGGGTCTTTGCTGTCGTCGTCATCGCCTACCTAGGCTGGCTCGGCCTGCGCGCGCGCCACAGCCTGACACTCAATCGCCCAGCCCTCATACTGCTGACGCTGATTGCCCTGCAATTCGCCACCGGCTTATCCAACATCTTGCTGCAATGGCCGCTCCCGATCGCCGTTGCCCACAACGGCGGCGCAGCGGCGCTGTTGGTGACGCTGGTGTTCATGCTGGCGCGCAACAGCATGAGTGCAAGCCCGCGGACATCGACGATTTAAGTGGTATTCAATGCAATTAGCGCTGAGGGGTTTAACGAAAAATAAGAAACAAAATAATAATCAGAACTAAAGTACCGAGACCGATATACATTTTTTCCCTCCTTCTCTCCGCCCACTCTCGATGAGAGTAATAAAGCAAGAGTTGAGGTTTATTGAAACACTGGCTCAGAATAAAGTCTGTACGCCAACAAACTTAGTGCATTCGGCATGGGGTTGCTTTGTCCGCACCGCCCCTACCGTTTCCCGAGACGCATTCTAGTGAGTTATCTTGATCGGTTGAATCCAGAAGACTTACAGGCAGTTGGTGAACAGAACAGAATTCAGCTACCACTTGCATCCTTTTTCATACAGCGCTAACTCGACAGACAACACTGGCCGTTCGCTCACGTCAATTCCCATCACTCTCACGCATTTCAACTTAGGTACGCCAGGGGACCTTTTTATGATGTTGTATACACAATCGCAATAAAAAAACCGGGCGAACCCGGTTTTTTATTGCTGCACGTTACCTGCCACCCGCGTCGATTATTTGGCTTTCTTCTTGGCATCGATCATCTCTTCGATCATCGGCCCAAGGATCAGCTCCATCGAGTACCCCATCTTGCTGCCGGGCACCACCAGGGTGTTGGCGCGCGACATGAAGGAGTTGGGGATCATGTTGATCAGGTAAGGGAAATCGACACCCTTGTGCTCGCTGAAACGGATGATAACCAGACTCTCGTCAGGGGTTGGGATATCGCGGGCGATGAACGGGTTGGAGGTATCCACCGTCGGCACGCGCTGGAAATTGACGTGCGTACGGGAAAACTGCGGCGTAATGTAATTCACGTAGTCCGGCATGCGGCGCATGATGGTATCGACGATGACTTCAGCTGAATAACCGCGCTCGGCTGCATCGCGATGGATTTTCTGGATCCATTCCAGGTTGACCACCGGCACCACGCCCACGCCCAAATCGACGTATTTCGCGACATCCACCTTGCCGTGCGCTACCAGACCGTGCAGGCCTTCGTAAAACAGCAGATCGGTACCACTGGGGACCTCTTCCCACGGAGTGAATTCACCGGCGCAAAGCTTGGTACCGAGACGTTTGTTGTGCTGTGCGGCTTCTTCATCGCTGTGCAGGTAATAGCGCTTCTTGCCCTTGCCGTTTTTGCCGTAGCTTTTGAACAGCTCTTCCAGCTTGTCGAAATGGTTGGATTCCGGGCCGAAATGGCTGAAATGGTTGTTGCCGGCAGCTTCGGCTTTTTTCATTGCCACCTTGAATTCAGTACGACTCAAGGCGTGGAAACTGTCGCCCTCGATGACCGCGGAGCTGATGTTCTCGCGCCGGAAAATGTGCTCAAATGCACGCTTGACGGTGGTGGTGCCTGCGCCGGAAGAACCGGTCACGGCGATAACGGGGTGTTTCTTGGACATGATGCGCTCCAGTTAAGAACTAAAAAAAGCCGAATATAATCGCGGCAGTATAGCTTTTAAGCTATCCCGCTGTCCACGCACCACCAGTTCGGCAGGGTATAATCGCACTTTTGCCAGCGCCGTTTATCGCCCTCATGGAAGCCCAATACCAACCCCAGAAAATCGAGGCGGACGCCCAGCGCCGCTGGATCGAAACCGCCGCCTTCAAGGCCGCCGAGTCTTCCGACAAGCCCAAGTACTACTGCCTGTCGATGTTCCCCTACCCTTCCGGCAAGCTGCATATGGGACACGTGCGCAACTACACCATCGGCGATGTGCTGGCCCGCTTCCACCGCATGCAGGGCTTTAACGTGATGCAGCCGATGGGCTGGGATGCCTTCGGCTTGCCAGCAGAAAACGCCGCGCTGAAAAATGGTGTTCCGCCTGCTGCATGGACCTACGCCAACATCGACCACATGCGCACCCAGTTGAAAAGCCTTGGTCTGGCGATTGACTGGGAACGCGAACTCGCCACTTGCCAACCCGAATATTACCGCTGGGAACAGTGGCTGTTTACCCGGCTGTTTGAGAAGGGTGTGATCTACAAGAAAACCGCATCGGTCAACTGGGACCCGGTGGACAATACCGTGCTTGCCAACGAACAAGTGATCGACGGGCGCGGCTGGCGTTCCGGGGCGCTGGTGGAAAAACGCGACATCCCGATGTACTTCATGCGCATCACCGCCTACGCCGATGAACTGCTGAGCGGTCTGGACACCCTGCCGAACTGGCCGGAGCAGGTCAAAACCATGCAGCGCAACTGGATCGGCAAAAGCTTCGGCTGCGAAGTACATTTCCCTTATGATGCTGCCAGCATCGGTGAGCCCGGCGTGCTCAAGGTTTACACCACCCGCCCCGATACGCTGATGGGCGCGACCTACGTGGCCGTGGCTCCCGAACACGCGCTTGCCACCCAAGCTGCTGCCAGTAACCCGGCGTTGGCTGAATTCATTGCCGAATGCAAACGTGGCGGTGTGGCCGAGGCGGATATTGCCACGCAAGCCAAAAAAGGCATGGATACCGGCCTGTTCGTCTCGCATCCACTGACCGGCGATAAACTCCCGGTATGGGTCGCCAATTATGTGCTGATGGGGTATGGCGAAGGCGCGGTGATGGCGGTGCCGGCGCATGATGAACGGGATTTCGAATTCGCCCAACAATACCGGTTACCAATAAAGCAAGTTATCGAGATCTCTCCAGCTGCTTATGTTGGACGCGGCGATGGATTTGGTTATGGTGACGGGAGCGGTGGTGGAACTGGTAGCGGCAATTCCCCTTTCAGCGCTGATCAATGGCAAGACTGGTACGGAAATAAGGGCATTGGTATCTGCGTCAATTCCGGCAAATACGATGGCCTCGGCTACGAAGCGGCAGTCAACGCCATCGCCGCCGATCTGGCCGCGTTGAATCTGGGCGAGAAAAAAACCCAATTCCGCCTGCGCGACTGGGGCATTTCGCGTCAGCGCTACTGGGGCTGCCCGATCCCGATCATTCACTGCGCCACCTGCGGCGATGTGCCGGTACCCGACGACCAGTTGCCGGTGGTGCTGCCGGAAGATGTAGTGGTCACCGGCGCGGGCTCACCACTGGCAAAAATGCCTGAGTTTTACCAATGCGCCTGCCCCAAGTGCGGCCAGCCCGCGCGGCGCGAAACAGACACCATGGACACTTTTGTCGAATCGAGCTGGTACTACGCGCGTTATGCCAGCCACGATTGCAATACCGCCATGCTGGATGCGCGCGCCGACAACTGGCTGCCGGTGGATCAATATATCGGCGGCATTGAACACGCCATCCTGCACCTGTTGTATGCGCGTTTTTTCCACAAATTGATGCGCGATGAAGGGCTGGTGAAATCGAGCGAGCCGTTTACGCGCCTGCTCACCCAGGGCATGGTCATCGCGCCGACGTTTTATCGCGATACCGGGGACGGCAAAAAAGACTGGATCAATCCGGCCGAGGTCGATGTGCGTGTGGATGAACGCGGCCGCCCGCTGGATGCCGTGCTCAAGGCCGACGGCCTGCCGGTAGTGATCGGCGGCACCGAAAAGATGGCCAAGTCAAAAAACAACGGCGTCGATCCGCAACAGCTGATCGACAGCCACGGTGCGGATACCGCACGTCTGTTCATGATGTTCGCGGCCCCACCCGAGCAAAGCCTGGAATGGTCGGATACCGGGGTGGAAGGCGCGTTCCGTTTTCTGAAGCGGCTCTGGAAACTGGTGCATGACCATGTCAGCCTCGGCCTGGTGCCCGCCTATACGGAGGGCGAATTATCTACCGAATTGAAAGCCCTGCGTTTCCAGCTGCACAACGCAATCAAAAAAATCGGTGATGATTATGGCCGGCGCCAGACATTCAATACAGCCATCGCCACGGTAATGGAGTTACTCAACGCATTGAGTAAAATGGGCGATACCAGCCCGATTGCGCGTCATGTTGCGCAGGAGGTGCTGGAACGGGCAGTATTGATGCTCTCCCCTATTGTGCCGCATGCATGCGAGACGCTGTGGGCTGCACTGCAACCGGGTACGCTGCTGCTGGATCAGGTGTGGCCGCAAGTGGATGAATCCGCGCTGGTTCAGGATGAGATCACGCTCATGTTACAAGTCAACGGCAAGCTGCGCGGCGAAATCACCGTGGCTAAATCCACCAGCAAAGAGGTCATCGAACAAATGGCACTGGCTCACGAAGCAGCGCAAAAATTCATGGCCGGTCAGACGCCCAAGAAAATCGTGGTGGTGCCCGGCCGACTGGTCAATATCGTAGTCTGAATGCAACAGGAGACACCATGAAAAAAATCTTCACACACTGGCTATGGCTGGCACTCATCAGCATCACACTGACCGCCGGCTGCGGTTTTCACCTGCGCGGCCAGATCGAGCTGCCGTATCGATCCGTTTATGTGCAGGGCGGTTCGGACGGCTTGGCGACTGCGCTGCAAGCCGCCTTGCGCCTCGGCCATGAAGGCCGCCTGGCGCCTAGCGCAGCCAAGGCGGAGAGCGTAATCGATATCATCTCGGTACAGAACAGCAAGGTGATTTTGTCTCTGTCCGGTATCGGTCGGGTGCGTGAATACCAACTGCAATACCGGGTGCAGTACCAGCTCATCACGCCCCACGGCAAAGTAATTCTGCCGCCAGCCAATTTATTGCTGGCACGTGACATGACCTATAACGACGCCCAGATATTGGCCAAGGGCGCGGAAGAACAGCTGCTCTACCGCGACATGCAAAAGGATGCCGCGCAACAGATCATGCAGCGTATCGCCAGCGCCAAATAGCCATGCGCGTCAAAGCGGAGCAGCTCGCCCAGCATCTGGCACGCGGTCTCCAGCCACTTTATACGGTGTATGGGGACGAGCCCCTGCTGGCACTGGAAGCGGCGGATTTGATACGCGCCAGCGCTCGCTCCGCCGGTTACACCGAACGCGAAATTCACACTGTCGAAGCACGCTTCAACTGGAATGATCTGCTTTCAGCAGGTGACAATCTCTCCCTGTTCGGCAGCTTGCGCCTGTCTGATATCCGTATCCCCTCGGGCAAACCCGGGCTGGAAGGCGGCAAAGCGCTGCAAGCCTATTGTTCCAAACTCCCCGCCGACACGATCACTCTCATCACCCTGCCCAAACTCGACCGTCAGTCTACCAATGCCAAATGGTTCGGTGCGCTGGAAACTGCCGGTGTGGTCGTTGCCGTCAACCCGGTGACCATCGACCAGTTGCCGCGCTGGATCGGTACACGACTGGCCGCACACAACCTGCAGGCCGATCCGCAGACACTGCGCTTCCTGACTGAACGCGTGGAAGGCAACCTGCTCGCCGCCGAGCAGGAAATCCGCAAGCTTGCGTTGCTGTTTCCGCCTGGCAATATCACTTTCGAGGACGTGCGCGAGACGGTGCTGGACGTTGCCCGCTACGATGTCTTCAAGCTTTCAGATGCCTTGCTGGGCGGCGATGTGCCGCGCCTGATACGCATGCTCGACGGCCTGCGCAACGAAGGGGAATCGCCAGTCCTGATCCTGTGGACGCTAACGCGCGAGTTGCGCATTCTGACCCGCATCAAGGCAGGTCAAACCGGCGGACAGCCGATAGCCAAACTGATGCGAGAAGCTGGCGTATGGGAATCGCGCCAGGCACTGGTGGACAAGGCACTGACCCGCGTCAGCCTGGCCGCGCTCACCCAGGCATTACACGACGCAGCCGCAATCGATCGCACCATCAAGGGCTTGCAAAGCGGTGACGTGTGGGACGCGCTTGGTGAACTGGCGTTGAAAATTGCGCCACCCAACAAACCGGGGCAACGCGTCACAGCCCATCAGTAAAGGTTAATAATATGTCCGACACGAGCTGCTTTCCCGCTGCGCATGAATTCCATATGAGCTTGCGCGTTAACGATCTGGAACTCAGCACGAACTTTTATACCGCTTTTTTCGGTGTCGAACCCAAAGACCGCACCGCCCGTTTCAGCACTTTCATCGTGCCGCATCTGCATCTCAACCTTGTGTTATTGGTCAACGACCGGGGCGAAACACTGGACACCTACAGCCTTTATCACCTGGGGCTGGGCGTGGCCAACAAAGCGGCGGTGATTGCCGCATCGCACAGCGCCCGTCGAGTTGGAGCCGAAATTGTCAAGCCGCCACGAACCACCTGGCGCGGCACACCGCTGCATGAACTGTGGTTGCGCGACCCCAATGGCTACCTGATCGAAATTTATGCACGTCTCACACCCGAAGAACTCGCGCAGATGCCGCCAGATCAGGAGCCTGTCTTTTTGCTGGATTAAATCCAGCTGGGGTGCGCCACACACCCATTCGCAAAGTCATCCGAGCAGCCGGCCGTGGTTCCGGGTTAAAATCCATATTCAATCGTTATTTGCGGATTTGATATGGACATCAAAGCCTATATGCAAGACATGGGGCGCGCTGCCCGGGCGGCTTCACGCGCCGTCGCACGTGCTGATACCAACACCAAGAACAAGGCGCTCGCCGTCATGGCGCAGGCTATCCAGCGCGACGCAGAAAAACTGCTCGCCGCCAATGCCGAAGATATGGCCGCTGCCCGTGCCAATGGTCTGGATGCGGCACTCCTGGACCGTCTGGCGCTGAACCCGAAATCAGTCGCCGGGATGGTGGAAGGCCTGCTGGAAATTGCCGCACTACCCGACCCAGTGGGTGAGATCACTGACCTGAAATACCGCCCTTCCGGTATCCAGGTGGGAAAAATGCGCGTACCGTTAGGTGTGATCGGCATCATTTATGAAGCACGCCCCAACGTCACTGCCGACGCCGCCGGGCTTTGCCTGAAATCCGGTAATGCAGCCATTTTGCGCGGTGGCAGCGAAGCAATCCGCTCCAATCAAGCCATCGCCGTGTGCGTGCGCGAAGGCCTGGCTGCAGCCGGGCTGCCGGAAACCGCTGTGCAGGTGATCGAAACCACCGACCGTGCAGCAGTCGGCGAACTCATTACCATGAAGGACTATGTGGATGTGATCGTGCCGCGCGGCGGCAAGGGACTGATCGAACGCCTGATGAACGACGCACGCATCCCGGTCATCAAGCATCTGCACGGCGTGTGCCATGTCTATATTGATGATCGTGCGGACGCTGACAAGGCAGTGCGCATCGCTGACAATGCCAAAACCAGCCGCTACGGCACCTGCAACACCACGGAAACGCTGTTGCTTGCGCAGGGTATCGCAGCGAATGTACTGCCAAAAATCGCGGCCATCTACGCCACCAAAGGCGTGGAAATGCGTGGTTGCGAGGCAACACGCAGGATTATGGCAATGAAAGCAGCCACAGATGAAGATTGGGTCACCGAGTACCTTGCCCCGATCATTTCCATCCGCGTGGTAAACGACATGGACGCGGCAATCGAGCATATCAATACATACGGTTCGCAACATACCGATGCGATTGTCACCGAAGACTACACGCGTGCGCGTCGCTTCCTGCGCGAAGTGGATTCCAGCAGCGTGATGGTGAACGCTTCCACGCGTTTTGCCGATGGCTTCGAGTATGGTCTGGGTGCGGAAATCGGCATTTCCACCGACAAAATCCACGCGCGCGGCCCGGTTGGGCTGGAAGGTCTCACCTCGCAAAAATGGGTGGTGTTGGGCGATGGCCATGTGCGCGGATAATTTCCGGCCTTTGACAACATTTTGAAGCCCATCGGCATCTTCGGCGGTACATTCGACCCGATCCACTTCGGCCATTTACGCCTGGCGGAAGAAATGGCCGAGGCGCTGGAACTCACCGCAGTGCGTTTCATTCCGGCGGGTACGCCGCCGCATCGCACGCGTCCGCGCACAGACGCGCACCATCGTTTGCAGATGGTGCGTCTGGCAATCGCTGGCAACCCGCGCTTTGGAATCGATGATCGCGAAGTCGGCTTGCCGCATTTGTCCTACACAGTTGAGACGCTTACTTCATTGCGTAATGATCTGGGCGAGACGCAGCCTTTATGCCTGCTATTGGGCGCCGACGCTTTTTTGGGATTGACCACCTGGCACCGCTGGCAGGATTTATTCGCACTGGCCCACATCGCAGTGGCGCATCGCCCCGGTTTTCCGCAAAGTACCTGGAAGGATGCCATGCCCGAGGTATTGCGCGCTGAACTGGAGGCGCGCATGGCGCACCCGCAAGACCTGACCAGCGCGGCGGCAGGGCTGCTGGTCACGCGCCCGATCACCGCGCTCGACATCTCCGCCACCCATATCCGAGACACCTTGCGTGCCGCGCGCAGCCCACGTTATTTGCTGCCGAACGTGGTTCTCGACTATATTCAAGCCAACCAACTGTATTTACCGGAAAATTAATGGATATCAACGAAATTACTGCAGCCGTCGTCGACGCACTGGAAGACATCAAGGGACAGGACATCGTCGTTCTGGACACAACCTTGCTCACCTCCATGTTTGACCGCATGGTGATCGCCAGTGCCGAATCCACGCGCCAGACCAAGGCTCTTGCCCACAACGTCCAGGAAAAACTCAAGGAAAAAGGTATCCCTGACCAGGGTATAGAAGGCCTGGCATCTGGCGAATGGGTGCTGCTTGATCTGGGCAGTGTGGTTGTACATGTGATGCAGCCTGCCGTGCGCCAGTATTACAACCTGGAAGAATTATGGAGTGCAGCACAGGATCAGCGCAATAAACGCAACGCGGCTGGCTGAGCCTGCGGCATGAAACTGCGCATCATTGCGATCGGTCAGAAAATGCCGGCATGGATCGAAACTGGCTTTAGCGAATATGCCAAACGCATGCCGCGCGAGAACAGCATCGAATTGATCGAACTGAAGCCGGAAAAACGTGCCAGTGGAAAAACGAGTGAGCAGATCAAGGAAGCAGAACGTGACCGCATCCTGGCCGCGCTCCCGCGTGATGCGGCCGTATGGGTACTTGATGAGCATGGCAGTCAACTCACCACGCTGGAACTGGCTGATGCGATGCGCGAATGGTTGGATGCGGGTCGTGATACCGCATTGGTCATCGGTGGTGCCGATGGCCTGCATCAAGATATCAAGCAACGTGCCGATAAAATGCTGGCGCTATCACGCTTTACCCTGCCACACGGGATGGTGCGGGTAATGCTGGCTGAGCAACTCTATCGCGCCTGGAGCGTGACACAGAATCACCCTTACCATCGGGAATAACAAGAATGGCACATAACGATCCGCGTATTTATCTGGCCTCACGTTCTCCTAGGCGCCGCGAGTTGCTGCGCCAAATAGGCGTTCACCACGAAGTGCTGCTGTTACGCGAATCCAGCGGCCGTCTTGACCTTGATGAAACACCACAATCTGGCGAATCACCTCAAGCGTATGCGATACGAATTGCATCTACCAAAGCGGATGTCGGCTGGCAACGCGTAATCGAACGTCAGATCCCGCGTTATGCGGTGCTTGGCGCCGACACAACCGTCACTGTGGATGGCGAAATCCTCGGCAAACCGTTAGGGCTGAACGCGACCATTGCCATGCTGGGCAAACTGGCCGGCCGCAGCCATCAGGTGCTGACAGCAGTTGCACTGACCCATGATGCACGTTGCGAGGTACTGCTGAGCACTTCTACGGTCACATTCAAACATCTCAGTGAACGTGAAATCCATACTTATGCCAGTAGCGGCGAGCCCTTTGACAAAGCGGGCGGCTATGCCATTCAGGGACGTGCAGCGACTTTCATCGAACACCTGGAAGGCAGTTATTCCGGGGTAATGGGTCTACCCTTGTTTGAAACTGCGCAACTGCTGCAACGCTTCAACCTGAAATTATTCGAATAAGCCTAAGGGTAAAGCGCACACCATGAGTGAAGAAATTCTCATCAATGTTACTCCGCAAGAAACCCGCGTGGCTGTCATGCATTTGGGCGTGGTACAGGAACTCCACATCGAGCGCATCAGTCAGTTGGGCCTGGTAGGGAATATCTATTTCGGCAAGGTGTGCCGGGTATTACCGGGCATGCAGTCGGCATTTATCGACATCGGTCTGGAGCGCGCAGCGTTTCTGCATGTCGCCGATATCTGGGAGGAGCGCCATGCCGGTGGCGAAGAACGTCCGATTGAGCGCATTCTGTTTGAGGGGCAAGGCGTGCTGGTACAGGTGATCAAGGACCCGATCGGCACCAAGGGCGCGCGATTGTCTACCCAGGTCAGTTTTGCCGGGCGTTTTCTGGTGTACCTCCCGCAGGAAACGCATATAGGTATTTCGCAAAAAATTGAAGATGAAACCGAACGCGAAATGCTGCGTCAGAAACTTCAACAGTTATTGCCCGAGGGCGAGCACGGTGGTTTTATTATCCGCACCATGGCCGAGCAGGCAGTTGAGCATGAATTACAGGCGGATATCGAATATTTGCGAAAGCTGTGGGCGGATATTCAGCAACAGGCCAAAACCGCACCGCTGAAATCGTTGTTGTATCAGGAACTCAACCTGTCGCTGCGCGTATTGCGGGATTTCGCCAACGATGAAACCGACCGGATACTGGTGGATTCGCGCGAAACCTATCTGAAAATGCTGAATTTTGCCGAGAACTATAGCGGTGGCGTGGTCGACAAACTGAATCACTATGCCGCCGAGCGTCCGCTGTTTGACCTGTACGCCATTGAAGATGAAATCGAGAAAGCACTGGCACGGCGCGTGGATCTGAAATCAGGCGGCTATCTGATTATTGATCAGACCGAAGCCCTGACCACCGTCGATGTGAATACCGGCGGTTTTGTCGGCGTACGCAATTTTGATGACACCATTTTCAAAACCAATCTGGAGGCTGCCCAATCCATTGCGCGCCAGCTGCGTCTGCGTAATCTTGGTGGCATCATTATTGTCGACTTCATTGACATGGATAATCATGGCCATCGCGACGAAGTTTTTTCCGAATTCAAAAAGGCGCTGGCGCGTGACCATACACGCATGACAGTAAATGACTTTTCATCGCTGGGTCTGGTGGAAATGACCCGTAAACGCACTCGCGAAAGCCTGGCACATGTATTGTGCCAGCCTTGCCCAACCTGCCAGGGACGCGGTGAAGTCAAAACTGCGCAAACCGTGTGTTATGAAATCCTGCGCGAGATTGTGCGCGAAGCACGACAGTTCAATGCACGAGAATTCAGGATACTCGCCTCACAGCAGGTGATTGATCAGTTTCTCGATGAGGAATCGCAAAGCCTGGCGCAACTCGGTGACTTTATCGGCAAACCCGTATCGCTACAGGTTGAAAGCCTGTATACCCAGGAACAATACGATGTGATTCTGATTTAATGCTCATGCTTTTACAGACTGCCACCCTGAATTAAACGCAGTCGGCTCTCGGTGGAGGCTAATTTCTGTTTGGATTCCCCTGCCTCGGGTGCCTGAACAAGTTCCAGTTCATGTTCCAGCAAACCGATCAGGAACAGCAGGTCCTGATAGGTATGATGGCTGAACCCTTCCCGCTCTCCCCCCCTGTCATCGTATAACAAGCCTTCCAGATATGTCCGGCAATCGCTCGTCGGCCACAAGCTGGCGGTGCATTCCAGCACATGCGGGAACGAAAGTATGCCGACCACATCGACCCCGTTCTCGACACTGTCTTTCCATAATGGGGCCGCCAGATTGAAACGCCGTTTGAACTTGATCTGCGCCTCTTCAAATTCCGCCTGTTGACCGTTATCCCGGTATAACTCAAACAGCAGGTACCATACGGCTGGATGGCTGCGTTCATGACTGGCGATATGCTCTGTTAGCAGGGTCATGGCGCGTTCCGGATAGCCAAGATCTGCAAACACCGTGGCTTCCTCGGTAATCTGATTCACCGTTGATACCAGGAAATCGTCCTCTTTGCGACCCGGATGCGATTCGATCCGTGAAGCAGGAACCCGTTGGGGGACGATAGCAACCGGCTGGATTTTCTGGTCGGGTGGGCTTACAGGTTGCTGTGTTTCAGGTTTCATCCAGGAAGACTCTGTCCATGGATCGCTTGAGTCAATATTGCCAGCCTGCTCCAACAGATCTTCCGTCCCCTCTGGTTGACTGGAGCGGCGATACTTGCGCAACAGATATAAAACGGCTGTACCCGTGGTCAACGCACCCGCCAGATACAGGAACCAGCCAAGCCAGGATGCTGAATCGCGTACTGGTTTTCTGGCAGCGTCCGTAGCAGCCGTCATGGCCGACATGGCAGAAATCTGTTTACGCAACACCACGACCGCAGCCCGGGTTTCGGCCAATTGCTTTTGCAGTGCGACAATATCGTCCTGCAATGCATCTTCCTGAATAAGCTTGGTCTCGTTATTCAGCTGACCTGCGCTGGTTATTGATCCCGGCTGTTGTGGCCATGTACCCAAGCTGGTGCTGATACGCAATGAAACATGATCGTCTTTAGTCTGCGGTATGGAAGCCGCAGATACTGGCGCTGCCCTTAGCGATAATGGCGGTGCAGCATTTTTTGTCTGTGTGCCGGCATCAATCTCCAGAATATGACGGGAAACACGATGTAATGGAGCAGCACGTTTGCGCATGTGCTTTGAAGGGCTCACTGCCGTATCGCTGCGCACACTCGATTTTGGCCGTGTCGGTATGGCGATTGCCTCCGGTGCAGCATCCGCTACTTTAGCCAGGCTCTGGACCGTATCGATCAGTACCGTGTAATCGCGCCGGAACGCGTTATCACATACCGACTCCACACTAAAATCAAGTACCGGATCGTTGATCGGATAGGCCGTGGTCAACATCAAATAGCTGCCCTGCGGACTTTGTATGAGCTTGAGATCAGCGCGGCCAAGTGTGGGCAAATCAGCTCCATTATGGTGCGGACTTTGCACCAGACGGAAACAGGCGGTCCCATCGGCTATCTCTGAGGCATCCGCTCTGACAGGCACTTTCACCTGCAAGGGCTGCCCAATCCCGGAGCGAACTTGCGCTGCTCCTAAGCCCATCGTATAACCGGGCAGGCTGAATGAGCCAATGCCGATACCTAGCAAGGCTGCTGCCAACACGCTCCGTTGCAAGAAAAAAGTATTCATGAGAGTACTCCTATCAGGCTCATGCTACCGCCTGCACGATACGTAATGCGGGTGCGGATGAAGCTGGTGCCGCGCCGCCACCCAGACGCGCAAACGACTCGAGAATGGTATTGATTTCTTGGTACTGCTTGCCGAGGTCGTCGAACTGCTGCTTTAATTCCGCTACTTTAGTCTGGAGATTATCCAGGTTGTCATGCACTTTGCGGATGTTCTCAACACGCAGTTCCAGCTGAGTCTTATGGTCACGAATGCGCGTTACCAGTGGATCGAGTGTCCTGCGCAGCCAGGCATCGGCCTCCATACGGGCCATTTCGAATACAGTTCGTGCCTCGGCCACCAGACTTTGATAAAACTTGCTGACCATAAAACGCTTTTCCAGCATCAGATTAAGCGGATCGCGGCAAAATATTTCGGTACTCTGTGCCAGACTCGTCAGCCGCTGACGATGGCGATCCATATCGAGTGTCGGCGGATTTAATTGGGGGAAATCATGCTGCTCCTGAAAACGCAGGTAGGCAGAATCGAGTAACGCCAGAATATTTACGGCCGCCGCATCAACCTTGGCAAACTGGGCGTTGATGCGCCCGAACAGATGATTCATGCCGCGTGTCAGACCAACCGTGGTCCAGCTCTCATCCAGATGGGCGCGGCTTTTTTCCAGCATGCCATTCAACACGTCCGCCGAAAGCTCCGCCAACAAAGCGCGTCCTTGCTGTTGCACCAGAGTGCGAGTAATTTTGAAATTCAGTGCAACAGCATCATAACTGCGTTTTTCGATCACCAATTTGTCGCGCAGTTTGGTGACCACTTCACGATTTTTTCCGGTAAATCCGCTCAGCTGCTCTGCATCGCTCTTGATCGACTCCAATCGGCTCTTCACCCCGTCGCGCGAAGCCTCAAGCATGCTGAATACTTCCCGACTGACCGATTGGTGCAACATTTCCTGGCGTGAGGGTATGATTTTATCGGCAAGCAAGCCTTCCAGTGCAGCAATCCCGGAGCGATCCAGCAAAGCCTGGTCTTCTCGGATTTTACCTACCAGCGCTTTTTGCGCAGAAACAGCAAATACCTGACGCAGTGGAATTCGGAGCTGTTCGGCAGTTTGCGCCATTTGGCGTTGAATGGTGACATTGATCTCGGCTTCAGTTTTGAGTTCATCCCACAGCATGTCGATCTTGTTCAACACCGCAATATGATGGTGCACACGACGATATACCGTGTTCTCCCAGATATCCAGATCGGAACGCGTCACCCCGGCATCGGTCGCCAGCAAAAACAATACACCGTGAGCGTTGGGAATGGCATTCAGCGTCAATTCCGGCTCACTACCTAGCGCATTCAGTCCAGGAGTGTCGAGAATGGTTAGCCCGCCTTTCAACAAGGGGTGTGGAAAATTGATCTGTGCATAGCGCCAGGCAGGCACCTCTACCTTGCCATCGGCGGCACCTGCCCGTGCCAATTCTGCATCATCTTTATCGCACAAACCCATGGCACGCGCCTCAGCAGCTGGCACACGCTTGACTTCGGCCAGTGAGCGTAAAGCCGCACCCATCTGCATGGCATTGGAAGGGTCAAGACTGATCGTGCTCCACTCGATAGGCAGTCGTTTCAACGTAGCGATGCTCTCGTCGCGCAAACGTGTTTCGATAGGCAGTAGCCGCACATAGGGCTTGCTGGCAGCATCATGATAGATTTCTGTCGGGCACATGGTTGTACGCCCGGCATCCGAGGGTAGAAGCCGTTGCTTGAGGTCGGCGAAAAACAGCGCATTGATAAGTTCTGATTTTCCCCGTGAAAACTCGGCCACGAACGCGAGCACCAATCGATCCTGCTTCAAGGTGTCAGCCAGATCGTAAAGCCGCAAGGTCTGCTCCGCATCCATATCGGCATAGCGATCCAGCCAGCCTCTATAGGCTTCCAGACCACCCAGCATTGCATCGCGGCGCTGCTGGTAATTCCCGATTTCCTGTTCAAGCCGATTGACCATGGCTACTGCCCCAATTGTTCTAGTTTTTCAAGTGTCGCGTTATCCGGCACTGTAATACTCAATGTTTTCCGGCGGCTTTTTTCACCACGCCATATCTGGATGTTTCGCACGGGTACATTGAACGTTTTGGCGAAAAAAGCGCACAGCACCTTATTCGCTTTCCCATCAATAGCGGCTGCTGCTACCCGAACCTTAATCGCGCCTCCATGAATTCCTGCAATTTCGGTTGCCTTTGCACCTGGCTGAACATAAAGCAAAAGCTGTGCCGATTCTCCCGTCACTTGCAACCAGTTCCTCATCACGAACCTACATCATGCTGCGCGCCACACCCTCCATCCAGGCAAGCGGCACCATGATGATAAGCTGACACACCAGCAGAAAAACCAGCGGAGATAAATCAAAATTGGCAATGGGTGGAATCCAGCGGCGGAATGGTCGCAGCAGCGGCGCCGCTAGCGCAGCAAACACCGGCATCAGAGGCGATAACGGATTGACCATGGACAGTACGGCCATCACCAACACCAGGCCTATCAGGGTATAGATGCCAAGGCTAGCCAAACGCACCACAGCCAGCAGCATGAAAGCAGGCAGCACTCTGCTTCCTGCCGCCAGGAACGGGTAGCCGTCCAGCCCGTATAGCGCCAACAGCAATATGAATTCCAGTACCAGTGCCAGCAACAAGGTTCCCATGTCTACGCCGAACAGGCCCGGAATGACCCGCCGCAGGGGGCGCACTGCAAAATCCGTGAGTTTGATCACGAACTGAGCAAATGGATTGTGGAAAGGAACGCGCACCAGCTGCATGTAAAATCGCAGCAATAGCGCGATTAAAAACAGATTAACGAGGTTTTGCAGCAGGAACTGCAAGGCTTGGTTCAACATGATGATTTACCGTTTTATTACATTGTTATTGTTACATTTTATCAGCACATACGCAGATATTATTGCAACGCATCTCCCAGCTCGACTGATCGCTCTGCAGCAGCATGGATAGCGTCAATAATGGCAGCCTTGACACCCGCCTCATCCATGCGTTGCAATGCGCGCTCGGTGGTACCCGCTTTGGAAGTGACGCGCGTGCGCAAGGTGGCCGCATCTTCCCTACTCCCGGCAGCCAGCTGTGCAGAACCCAGCATGGTTTCCAGTGCCAACTGGCGCGCCGCATCGGCACTCAGTCCCAGTTCCAGCGCCGCCTGCTGCATGGCTTCAATAAAATAGAATACATAGGCTGGCCCACTGCCGGAAACCGCCGTGACGGCATCCATCAGCCCCTCTTCGTCAACCCATAGCACGCTGCCTGCCGCTTTAAGAATGGTTTCCGCCATCTGGTGCTGCGCTGGCTGGACCGCAGGCAAAGCATACAGGGCAGTCACGCCCGCTCCGATCATGGCAGGCATATTGGGCATACTGCGCACCACATTGGCGTATCCCATCAACCATGCCGACAATGTACGTGCTCGCACCCCGGCGGCAATCGACACCACCAGTTGCGTGGCAAGTAAAGGTGATAATGCCTGCGCCACCTCCTTGAGTTGTTGTGGTTTGACGGCCAGTACCACAGCATCCGCGATCACGGCTTCTGCACATAATTGCGCATAGGTGTTCACATGAAAATTAGCCGCCAATCGTATGCTCGCTTCTGCATTGTGCTCAACGACGGATATCTGTTCAGCTGCGTGCCCCTGTCGCAGCAGACCCGCAATCAAGGCGGTCGTCATATTACCGCCGCCAATAAATGTAATGCGCATTGTTACTCCCGTAAAAAGTTATGTGTTTAACTGACGTCCGCCAAAAATAGCCGATCCTACGCGTACCAGCGTTGCTCCTTCGGCGATTGCCGCTTCCAGATCGTCCGACATGCCCATGGATAGTGTATCAAGCGGAACATCCAGCCTGTCCCGAAGTTGCCGCAACAAGCGGAACTGGGCATGTTGCTGATCAACATTCGCACTCGGCGCCGGAATGGCCATCAGGCCACGCAACTTCAAGCGTGGCAGTTGTGCCACGGCTTCCGCCAGCGCAGGCAAATCTGCCGGAGACACACCACTCTTGCTGGCTTCACCACTGATATTCACCTGCAGGCAAACATTCAGCGGGGGCAGCGTAACAGGTCGGGCATTATTCAGACGCTGTGCAATGATGGCACGATCCACGCTGTGCACCCAATCGAAATGCTCGGCGATCACCCGGGTTTTATTGCGTTGCAATGGTCCGATGAAATGCCAGGTTAAAGATAAGTCCGTTAGCGCCGCTATTTTGACTAGCGCTTCCTGGACGTAACTCTCCCCGAACGCTTGCTGCCCGGCCACTGCCGCTGCGCGGATTGCGTCAACACCAAAAGTTTTGCTGACTGCAAGCAACTCCACTGTGTCTGGCGCTCGTCCGGCTGCGCGAGCCGCAGTGGCGATACGTGCACGCACAGCTTGCAAAGCACTTTTTAATCTGTCCATAATGGCTTGAAATTCATCGCGGAATTATAACAAATGGAAATTTCCGAACTGCTCGCTTTTGCCGTCAAGAACAAAGCATCCGATTTGCACCTGTCCGCCGGACTGCCGCCGATGATCCGGGTACACGGCGATATTCGCCGCATCAACCTGCCGGCCATGGATCACAATACGGTACATGACATGGTGTACGACATCATGAACGACGGCCAGCGCAAAGTTTACGAGGAATCGCTGGAAGTCGACTTCTCCTTCGAAGTTCCTACTTTGGCACGCTTCCGCGTCAACGCATTCAACCAGAATCGGGGCTCGGGGGCGGTATTCCGTACCATTCCCAGCAAAGTACTGACGCTGGAAGAGCTTAATGCGCCAAAAATTTTCAAGGAGATCTCCGACCAGCCGCGCGGCATCGTTTTGGTCACCGGGCCTACCGGTTCGGGAAAATCCACCACACTGGCGGCAATGGTCGACTATGTCAATGAAACCCAGTTCGGTCATATCCTGACCGTCGAAGACCCGATAGAATTTGTCCACCAGAGTAAAAAATGCGTGATCAACCAGCGCGAGGTCGGACCACATACACAAAGCTTCTCAAATGCACTGCGCTCGGCACTGCGTGAAGATCCGGATGTGATTCTGGTAGGCGAGATGCGCGATCTGGAAACCATCCGCCTGGCCCTTACTGCCGCTGAAACCGGTCACCTGGTATTCGGCACGCTGCATACCAGTTCCGCAGCCAAAACCATCGACCGTATTGTGGACGTGTTCCCGGCCGCGGAAAAGGAAATGGTACGTTCCATGCTGTCCGAATCCATTCGGGCAGTCATTGCACAAACCCTGCTTAAAACCAAGGATGGCAATGGCCGTGTGGCGGCTCATGAAATCATGGTCGGCACTCCGGCCATTCGCAACCTGATCCGCGAAAACAAAATTGCCCAAATGTATTCATCCATCCAGACCGGACAAAACATCGGAATGCAAACCCTGGATCAGTGTCTGCAGGACCTGGTACGACGTAACACGATATCAGTGGGCGAAGCACGATCTCGTGCTGTAAATAAAGACATGTTTGCCGGATAAACAACGCGGGATAAAATTTATGGATGCCCTAAAAGCATTGCACGACTTGTTACGCCTGATGCTCAGCAAAAGAGCCTCGGATTTATTTATTACCGCAGGTTTTCCGCCCGCCATCAAGGTGGACGGAAAAATCGCGCCTGTTTCCAATCAGACGCTCGCTCCTGCCCACACCCGTGAATTTGCACGTGCCTTGATGAATGACCGGCAGTGGGCGGATTTTGAAGCCAGCCATGAGAGTAATTTCGCCATTTCACCGCCGGAAATCGGTCGCTTCCGTGTCAACGCTTTTGTGCAGCAAGGGCGTGTCGGACTGGTGCTGCGCACCATTACCACCAAGATCCCGCGTTTTGAAGAATTAAATCTACCCACTGTGCTGCGTGACGTGGCCATGGTCAAGCGCGGGCTGGTCATTTTTGTCGGCGGAACCGGCTCGGGCAAATCCACATCCCTTGCGGCGATGGTCGGTTTCCGCAATGAGAATGCCCAGGATCACATCATTACCATCGAAGATCCTGTGGAATATGTCCACGAGCACAAAAAATCAATTATTACCCAGCGTGAAGTAGGCGTGGATACGGACAACTGGTTTGCCGCATTGAAAAATACCTTGCGGCAGGCGCCAGATGTGATTTTGATCGGCGAGGTACGCGACCGGGAAACCATGGAATATGCGATTGCCTTTGCAGAAACCGGGCATCTGTGCCTGACCACCCTGCATGCCAACAGCGCGAATCAGGCGCTGGATCGCATCATCAACTTCTTCCCCGAAGAACGCCGCCAGCAATTGCTGATGGACCTCTCGCTCAATCTCAAGTCATTTATTTCGCAACGCCTGATTGCAAAAAAAGGGGCGCCGGGACGTGTTGCCGCAGTTGAGATATTGCTCAATTCGCCATTGATTTCAGAACTTATTTTCAAAGGCGATGTACACGAGATCAAGGAGATCATGACAAAGTCGCGCGAACTGGGCATGCAAACCTTCGACCAGTCGCTGTTTCATCTTTATGAAGCAGGTCTAATCAGTTACGAAGACGCACTGCGCAACGCCGATTCCCTCAATGACCTGCGCCTGAAAATCAAGCTGCAAGGTCAGGAATCCAGAGAACGCGACATCATGTCCGGGCTGGACCATCTGGATATTGTATAGTCGCTCTCTGGAGAATTCTTTGAATTGCAAATTTGCCGGTAGAGTCCTGACACTGGGCTATTTATTGAAATAACACACATGAGGTGTGCACAATTTTCACTCGCACTGGATAGTCGCGGGTAAAAGTAAGCCTATCCGCCAGACACAAAATCAAATCTGTAAACAACATCACAATCGATATAGGTGTTTGGACAATAACAAGGGATGCCCAGTGGGGAAATTTATTTTTTCTGGTGTTCGAGCACGGGTGTTGCTCCTCGTCGCACTGGCGATTACGCCCTGGGTTTCCATCACCATTTACCACGCCATTGAAGAGCGTAATCTAACCATCCTTGCCGCACAGGAAAACGCATTGCGGCTGGCGCGGCTGGTTTCTTTTGATCAACGTGAAACCATTAGTCGCTCGCGTCACCTGATGCGGGTTTTGTCCACCCTGCCGGAAATAAATTCCGGCACTCAAGCTGCCTGCCAGCGACGTCTTGAAAACATACTAGATAGCTCGCGTAGTTACGCCAATATTGGCGTAACCGACGCGCATGGCAATCTGATATGCGATGCCGTAGCTACCCGAAAATCAGTCAATTACAGTGATCGCGTCTGGTTTCGCGACGCACTTGCATCGCGGCAATTCGTTATCGGCAACCTAGTTACCAGCCGAACTACGAGCAAGCCGGTGATCGTCACCGCACACCCGATTGCCAATATGCAAGGGGTGATACAACGCGTCATGTTTACGTCCATTGATATCGAATGGCTAGAGCATCTCTTGGGTCAGGTCAAGTTACCCGACGGCACGGCAATCAGCGTCATGGACTTCAATGGCGTCATCCTGGCTCGTCAACCCGATGGTCAACACCTAATAGGCAAACGCAATCCACTCAACTCGCTGGTTGAAGCAATCAAGAACAATAAGGAAGAAGGCATTGGTACCGCAACCGGCGTTGATGGAATCGCTCGGCTGTTTGCCTACCATCGGCTGTTTGAAAATCGTGCTTCAGCCTCTGCTTACGTCAGCGTCACCATTCCTGTCGGTATTTTATTTGCGCGTAGCAATCGCTTGTTTATCAGGGATATGACCATACTTGGCCTATCAACAGCGTTGATATTCGTGCTGGTATGGTTTGGTACCAATGTTCTGGTTCTCGGGAAAATGCGGGCACTTATTCATGCCGCCAAACGGATAGCGCAGGGAGATTTCAGTACGCGCTCCCAAATACAGGGGTCGGGGGAATTAAGTGAACTGTCTACAACGTTTGACAGCATGGCGCAGTCCCTGGAGCGCTTATTCAAGCAAAGCCAGCACGTCATGGAGGTCATGCCGGAGGCGGTCATCGTTTCCGATAGCAACGGAAAGATTGTAACGGCCAATGCACAAACTGAACGACTGTTTGGTTACACTCGTCGCGAAATGATCGGACTGCCTATTGACGCTTTGGTACCGGAGCGCTATCGCGCCGCTCATGGCAATCATCGCGCTGCCTATATGGCGACAGAATCCCAGAGTGTGCGGGTAATGGGCGAAGGAAAAGAACTCTATGCGCGCCGGAAAGACGGAACAGAATTCGCCACCGAAATCAGCCTGGGGCCTTTAAAAACGGAAGATGGCTATTTCGTAATTAGCGCTGTACGCGACGTCAGCGAACGCAAACAATTCGAGACACGTTTGCTGCAACAGGCGACGCACGACCCGCTCACCAGCCTGCCCAATCGCATCCTGTTCCATGACATTCTTGAGCATGCCATGGCGCGCGCCCTGCGCACTGAAAAACTGCTGGCGGTGCTATTTCTGGATCTGGATGAATTCAAAAATATCAACGACACGCTGGGCCATGAGTATGGCGATTTGCTGCTGAAGGAAATTGCGCAACGACTCACCGTGACGCTGCGCGTTGATGATTTGATCGCGCGTGACGATGGCATGGTGGCCCGCCAGGGTGGCGATGAATTCACCATTCTGCTGCAGGGTATTTCGATCGTGGATAACATTATCCAGATTGCGGAAAAAATACTGACTGCGGTTGCGCGTCCTTTCATCGTGGACAACCATGAAATGCACATGACCGCGAGTATTGGCATCACCATTTTCCCGTTTGATGACACGGACATCCAGAATCTTCTACGTAATGCGGACACCGCCATGTTCCGCGCCAAGGAAAGCGGTAAAAACAATTTTCAGTTTTATACGGCAGGCATGAATCTTCGCATCCGCGAGCGGATGGAAATTGAAAACGGATTACGCCACGCACTGGCCAGGAACGAACTGGTATTGCACTACCAGCCACAAGTGGATATCGAAAGCGGAAAAATGATTGCCGTGGAGGCGCTGCTACGCTGGGCACATCCTGAAAAAGGACTGATCCCGCCTGATAAATTCATTCCGGTAGCGGAAGAAAGCGGTCTGATCGTACCTATTGGAGAGTGGGTGCTGCGCACCGCTTGTCAGCAAAACAAAGCTTGGCAGGACATGGGTTTGCCGCATATCCGCATGGCCGTGAATTTATCCGCACGTCAATTCCGCCAGCCTCATTTACTGGAAGTGGTGGCCAAAGCCATGGAGGATGCCGGCCTTGATCCTTACTCTGACAGCCTGGAACTTGAGGTAACCGAAAGCGTCATCATGAAAGACACCGAGGGAACCATTAACACGCTCAAGAAACTGCATGACATGGGTTTGCGTCTTTCCATTGATGATTTTGGCACGGGCTATTCCAGTCTGAGCTATTTGAAACGCTTTCCGATCAATACGCTCAAAATTGACCAATCCTTTGTTCGCGATATCACCACCGATCCCGACGATGCCGCCATTGCAGCCACCATCGTTACATTGGGACACAGCCTGAAATTGCGGGTCATTGCCGAAGGGGTGGAAACGGCGGAACAGCTGACACTATTACGCGAAATGAAGTGTGATGAAATACAAGGCTATTATTTCAGCAAGCCACTTATCGCCACAGAACTGGAACAGCTGCTGCGCCACGCGCGTCAGCTATACAGTTAGCGCCACTTATTTCCGCGCCGATCCTGCCACCACCTTATATTCGAACAGGCGACACTCCAATGCCCCATTGAACAGGGGTGTACGTTTGCTGGCGGAGAGCCGAATGAGTTTGGGTAACAGCATATCGGCAGACAGAATGTACGCATTCCAGCCAGCACATTTACGTTTTAGCCAGTCACCCAGCTTGGGGTAAAACTCGGCCAGTTCAGCCTGTTCACCGATGCGAATGCCGTAGGGCGGATTGGTAACAATGGTGCCGAATTCAGCAGGTGCCGGGACTTCCAGCACATTACCCTGCTTAAGCTGCACCACGCCCGAAAGTCCGGCTGCCTCCAGGTTAACTTGCGCATCGCGCAGGGAATCGCCAAACAGGTCACGTCCATAAATCGCTTGCGGCTCTATTGGTTGCTGCGCTGCAATGGCATCATCACGCAACTTGTTCCAGACCACCGCATCAAAATTGCTGAGCTTCATAAAACCAAAACTGCGTCGGCTGCCAGGCGCGATATTCAAGGCCATCAGCGCCGCTTCCATCAAAATGGTACCACTGCCGCACATGGGGTCGAACAATGGCGTACCGGGCTGCCAGCCGGATAACATAAGCATGCCTGCCGCGAGATTTTCGTTCAGCGGCGCAGCGCCTGCCTGTTTACGCAAGCCACGCTTGAACAGCGAGTCACCCGAAGTATCCAGATAGAGCGTGCAGGTATCGCTAGTCAAAAAAGCATAAATACGCACATCGGGTTCACGAATATCGACGTTGGGACGGTCACCCGTGGCCTCGCGAAAACGATCGCACACGGCATCCTTGATACGCAGTGTCGTAAATTCAAGGCTTTTCAGCGGCGATTTTTGCGCCGTCATTTTCACCACAATGGTACGGTCGACGCTAAAAAATTCAGGCCAGTTAAAGGATAGCGCGCCCTGATAGACGTCTTCCTCATTGCCGTATTCACCCCCACCTATCCGCCACAACACCCGGCTAGCAATACGCGAATACAAGTTGATACGGTAGCACAAGGTAAAATCGCCGGCGAAAGCGACGCCGCCGAACCCCGCGGTAACATCCTGCGCACCGAGCCCGGTCAGCTCCGTCACTAATAGTGCCTCCAGCCCGCGTGGGCAAGGCGCAAAAAATCGTTGGTCTTTCTTATCCATAACACTCAAGGTTTCAACACCACTAAAAACACCACAATAAACAGGATTAGAACCGGTACCTCATTGAACCAACGGTAAAATACATGACTCAACCGATTGCGATTTTCTGCAAACACGTTGACCAGATGGCCGCAATAGAGATGATAGGCTACCAGCACAGCCACCAGGACAAGCTTGATTTCCAGCCACGTGCCCGTAAAGCCATAGCCCAGCCATAACCAGATGCCAAACAACAATGCCAATACACCGAGGGGCGTCATAAAGCGATACAGCTTGCGTTCCATCAGTTTGAAACGCTCCGAAGTCGCGCTGTCACTGATCATGGCGTGATTGACGAATAAGCGCGGCAGGTAAAAGAGGCCCGCAAACCAGCTGATCACAAAAATAATATGTAATGCCTTAATCCACAGCATGCCTATATCCGGATATAAATGAAAACGGGTCGTTACAGGACCCGATTGAAAAATCAAAAACCGAACAGATCGTACATTTTATCGAGGCCGAGGATGTGTAAAATCCTTGATCGTAGACTAGTGATGACCGGATAGCGTACAGACTCACTCTGCCAGATCAGGATCGGCAGGGGTTTGAGCTACCTTGCTCGATGATTGGTCGTCACGGATAATTTCCATGTACCCATCCATCTCACGTTTGTAGTAAAAATAATCCATCTCGGGTGCTTCACCACCCAGCCGAGTGATGACGGCAGAAATCTGGCCGCGATGATGGGTTTGATGATTCATCATATGGGTGAGTACGTCACGCATCCACATCGAGCGCGCCGCACCCTCCGAAGAGACGAAATCCAGACGGCCATCAAACCAGTCAGGTTCGCATGCGTCCAGCCACAGCTTGAGTTCCTCAGCCTGGCACTGTGTCGCTTCGATCAACTGATTCCAGTCAGGGCAGGCAATTTCCTGAAAATTGACTTTCAGGGCCTCGCCTTGCAATCGTGCCAGCCACAGCCTGTTAACCAGCATGAGGTGATCCACGGTATGGTGAATACTACCGAAAAAAAGACCCTGCGGGCTTTGCAGAAATTCGTGGTTAATCCCTCCCAAAGCGGCGAATAGCCGATCATTCGCCCACTGCTGGTAATCAGACAGGACCACGAAATAACTCTTCCAGGAATAACGGCTATGCATGATCAACCTTTTTTAACGAGCGCCTTATCCAGACGGTTGTGCAGCTTGGCAAAATCCAGATTACCAATTGTTTGCTCCACTACGTTACCATCCTTGTCGATCAGAAACGAGGTGGGAGTAAGTTGTACATTATTGAATTGATGCGCCAAATTTCCCTGTACATCCAGTGCAATCGGGAAGGGCAAGCCTCGCTGCTGCTTGAAGCGGAGCACATAACTGGGAGGATCATAACTCATGGCAACCGCAATCACTTCAAAACCCTTGTCATGGTATTGATTATAAGTTTCCACGATATGCGGCATTTCTTCCACGCAACCGGGGCATGTGGTCGCCCAAAAATTCACCAACACCATTTTCCCGTGCAGACTTTGCATGGATATTTTCTTGCCGGTAAGGTCGGTAAAGGTCACTTGCGGCGCCGGCGTTTTTTGTGTCAAACCGAAAAACAGCACCGCTGCGAGTGCAGCTAGCACCACAGTAATCAGCGCATACTTGTGATATTGTTTATTGATCATCTGTCTCTTTCCATCCAGAAATCGTCATGCACAGGATTGTCATGTTTTTCGCTGCCCTTGTCATCAGTACCCCCGCTGGAGCATACAAGTGGATTCGTTGTCCAGTCTGCCAAGTCAGCTGCTATTTGAAAAAAACCTTGATGCAAGGTTCCGTGAATTGCATAGCCCAGTCAGGTAATGGCGGTAGCCCCATTAACCATCAGCCTAGCCGGATGGCAGCATACTAATGGCAAAAATCCTGTTCGTACTCACCGCCGCCAGCGAACTTGCGCTCAACAATGGTGAACGCATCCCGACCGGGTTCAGGGCACAGGAGTTTGTCCCCCCCCACCATATTTTTCTCGAGCACGGGCACACGATCGACATTGCCACACCCAAGGGAAAACCTGCCGTGCTGGATGAAGCCTGTTTTGACCCGACATTTCACCACCACGATGCCGGTCGTATCGCCAACCTGCGCGAACAACTATCCGGCATTGAGACTTGGCTCACACCGCTTTCGCTGGAACGCCTGGCGCTGACAGGCGCTAAATATGGTGCATTATTCTTCCCAGGTGGATACGGCGTGATGGCTGATTTGATTGCTTCCGACGCAACAGGCAATCTGGTCAAACGCACCCTGGCAAATGGCGGCCTGATCGGCGCAACAGGCCATGGTCCAGCCGGGTTGGTCATGGCACAACAGGATGGAAACTGGCTATTTGCCGGGTATCAGCTCACTTGCTGCAGCCCGCAGGAAGAACGACTTGCCGACACCTTACCCGAATTGCTGGCAGAACGCCTCGCCAAACTGGGCGGAGAATTGAATTTTGACTCCCCCGACAGCGAACATGTCGTTATCGACCGCCAGCTGTATACAGGCCAGAACGCCACTTCAGTCGAAAAACTGGCATTTTCCATGGCCCGCCAGCTCAAAAAAATGGGCAGCCTCGACAAGGATGCTTGCGGCACCCCATGCACCTGATTCACATGCGGTTGGCGCACCAGCCCGGGTCGGGCATTATCCAGATACACTCTCGCCGATCAATCCGGCTTCATCAAGCGCGTCATAAACAACATCCACTGCATTGCTGAATACCGGCATGCCACCAACAATCGCCGCAGTCTCGCATACCCCATATAGCTCACCCGGCCCTGCTCCCGCTTTTAATGCGCCCTGAACGTGCAGCTTGGCGGCTTGCGTGTGTCCCATGGCGATCAGCATGGCGAAATGGACCAACTGCTGGGTCTTTCGATCGAGCGGATTGTCATGGATGAGCGATGCACGAAGGAACTCAACCGCCTCAATTGAAGTTTCATGACCTGCGAGCTTGGCCAGGACGCCACGTTTCCTGACGTTATCCGGGATAAAACCTAACAGCTCCCGATAACGCTTTTCGGTTTCAGGTGCGCTCATCCCAATACCCGCCCGGTTTCCTGCCATTCCATATATTCTGGCGCTGCTAAGCCCTGCTGGCGCATCAGCAGGTCGATCTGCCCAAGATGGTAGGCGTGATGTCCCAATACTGACCACAAAAAGCCGATGCCCGTGTAACGTCTGCCGGTAAAGACGAATTCTTTTTCCAGATCCGCTGGCCTCAACGCATGCAGGTACTCAAGATTGGTGGCATGCATGGCACGATAAGCATCAATAAGCGCAACGCCATCGGAAACACCTTCCAGCGAACCGGACTTGCCTGGCAATGGCATCGTAGCCAAAGCTGGCAAACTCGCCAATTGCCTGAACCAATGGCTCTCGGCATTGACCAGATGCCTGGTCAAGGCACCAATGGTGATTTTATTCACCCGAGTACCCAGGAAAAGGGTTTCGGAATCCTTCGGGATCGCGTACCAATGCGTGTCCCGCAACATATCCAGATAATCAAAAGTATGGATAACTTGCTGATCGAATAAGGATATAAAACGCTTTAATTCATTCATGACGAACCTCCTGTATTAAATCCTGCACAATGTCCTGATAAATACAATTTTCAATACCGCTATATCAATCCGACTCTATCGAGATTCGAATAGTTTCATCATCCAGCATGAATAAAAGCACTGGGGCAAACCACACTCAACTTAAGTAATCTTGAAAAAGTAAAAGCTTATTCAGCCGTCCGGTTACTGATAAAATGGCGTTTTGCAATCGCCGTGCTGCACATGGACACCCCCCGCCTTCGCGAAATTCCCTATAACTACACTTCGTTTTCCGACCGCGAAATCGTCATTCGTCTGCTCGGGAAAGAGTCGTGGGAAATCCTGAACCAATTGCGTGGCGAACGCCGTACCGGGCGTTCGGCGCGCATGCTGTTCGAAGTGCTGGGCGATATCTGGGTGGTTTCGCGCAATCCTTATTTACAGGATGACCTGCTGGCCAATCCCAAACGTCAGACAGCCTTGATTGATGCCCTCAATCATCGCCTGAATGAAGTCGACGCGCGTCGTCAGGACAACCCGCTCGTAGAACCGCTACTGGAGGCCGCGCGCCGCGCAGTCGCTAATTTCAAATCGGATTTTACGCATACACGCCAGTTGCGTCGCGACACCCTCAAGAAGCTGGGACGCCATACTCGCAAGGACAATATCCAGTTCGATGGCTTGGCACGCGTTTCGCACGTTACCGATGCCACCGACTGGCGCGTGGAATACCCCTTTGTCGTGCTCAATCCCGACACCGAGGCGGAAATCGCCCATCTGGTCAAAGGCTGCATCGAACTGGGGCTGACCATCATTCCGCGCGGCGGTGGTACCGGCTACACGGGTGGCGCGATTCCGCTCACGCCGGATTCTGCTGTCATCAATACGGAAAAACTGGAGGCCTTGTCCACCGTTGAAATGACGCGCCTGCCCGGTGTGGGTTACGACTATGCCACCATCCACTGTGGCGCCGGCGTGGTGACGCGGCGGGTGATGGACGCGGCGGATGCGGCGGGGTTTGTATTTGCGGTCGACCCCACTTCGGCAGATGCCTCATGTATCGGCGGCAACGTTGCGATGAACGCCGGCGGTAAGAAGGCCGTACTGTGGGGCACAGCGCTGGACAATCTGGTGTCCTGGCGCATGGTGACGCCGGATGCAGAATGGCTTGAAGTCACCCGTCTCGATCACAACCTGGGCAAAATTCACGACATTGAAATGGCGCGTTTTGAGGTTCGACGCTATGACATTGATTTTTCCGCCGAGATCGCCAGACCGGAAATCCTGGAAATCCCCGGTCAGCACTTCCGCAAGATAGGGCTGGGTAAGGACGTCACCGACAAATTTCTCGCTGGTCTGCCCGGCATCCAGAAGGAAGGCTGCGACGGCATCATCACTTCCGCTCGCTTCATCCTGCACAAGCTGCCCGCATTCACGCGCACGGTATGCCTGGAATTTTTCGGCCAGGTACGCGATGCGGTGCCTGCCATCGTCGAAGTCAAAAATTATCTGGACGCGCACCCATCTGCCATCCTCGCCGGGCTAGAACACCTGGACGCGCGCTACATCAAGGCGGTGGGTTATGCCACCAAGGCCCACCGCCACGAACGTCCGAAAATGATCCTGCTGGCTGACATCGTATCGGACGACGAAGCCGCGTGCGGTGAAGCCGCGTCACATATCGTGCAGCTCGCCAACGCGCGTGGCGGCGAGGGCTTCATCGCCGTGACTGCCGAAGCACGCAAGAAATTCTGGCTGGATCGCGCCCGTACCGCTGCAATTGCAGCACACACCAATGCCTTCAAGATCAACGAGGACGTGGTGATTCCGCTGGACCGGCTAGCGGATTATTCGGACGGAATAGAACGTATCAACATTGAACTATCCATCACCAACAAACTGAAATTGCTGGATGCGCTGGAGCCATTTTTCCGTGGCGAATTGCCATTGTTTCAGGATGAAGATACGGTGGCCGACGCGCAAATGACCGAGGAGCGTCGTAGCCGCGCCTTGAGCTTGCTGGAACGGACGCGTGCCCGCTGGCATTGGCTACTGGATAACCTGGATGCACCACCTGCTAACGCCGAACTCGCCATTGCCAGCACGGAGCTGGTCGCATCCAATGGTCATGCCACCGTGTTCCAGGCCTTGCAGGATCACACTTTGCGTGTTTCTTGGAAGCGCGAGGTGCGCAAAGAACTGCAGCGTATTTTTGTTGGTCGCGAATACCAGAAGATACTGGACGCCAGTGATCGCCTGCACAAGCAAACCCTGAAAAGCCGCGTGTTCGTGGCACTGCACATGCATGCCGGCGACGGTAATGTACACACCAATCTGCCGGTCAATTCCGACGACTACACCATGCTGCAGGAAGCCAATACAGCGGTGGGGCGCATCATGCGTCTGGCACAGGATTTGGGTGGCGTGATCTCGGGCGAGCATGGCATTGGCCTTACCAAGATGGAATATCTGGAAGACGAGGCGATCCAGAGTTTCGTTCGCTACAAAAACAAGGTCGACCCGCAGGGCCGTTTCAACAAGGGAAAATTGATGCCTGGCGCTGATTTGCGCAACGCCTACACACCGTCGTTCTCGTTACTGGAAGCTGAATCGCTGATCATGGAGCAATCGGAGATCGGTGAGATCGCCGATTCAATCAAGGACTGTCTGCGCTGCGGCAAGTGCAAACCGGTGTGCAACACTCATATTCCGCGTGCCAATTTGTTGTATTCACCACGCAATAAAATTCTCGCCACCTCGCTGCTGATTGAAGCATTCCTGTACGAAGAACAGACTCGACGCGGGGTTTCCATCCAGCACTTCGACGAATTCGGCGATGTGGCTGACCACTGCACCGTGTGCCACAAGTGTCTCAACCCCTGTCCTGTCGACATTGATTTTGGCGATGTTTCCATCGCCATGCGCAACTTCCTGCGCAAACAGGGCAAAAAGAAATTCAATCCAGGCACGACAGCCTCGATGTTTTTCCTCAACGCTACCGACCCAACCACCATCAAACTCACTCGCAAAGTGATGATCGAATGGGGTTACAGTGCCCAGCGCTGGGCCTATCAGAGTGCAAAAAAACTCGGTCTGGTTAAAACGCAGACTGCGCACCCTCCCGCTACGCTCGGCACTGCTCCAGTTCGCGCGCAAGTCATTCATTTCATCAACAAGCCCATGCCCGGCGGCCTACCCAAGAAGACTTCACGTGCGCTGCTGGGACTGGAAGACGCCAGCATCGTGCCGGTGATCCGCAACCCGGCCAAACTTAGCGATGATTCCGATGCAGTGTTCTATTTCCCCGGTTGCGGTTCGGAACGCCTATTCTCGCAAGTCGGGCTGGCGACGCAAGCCATGCTGTTCGAACTCGGCACGCAAACCGTGCTGCCGCCCGGTTATCTGTGCTGCGGTTACCCGCAGACGTCAAGCGGGCAGGCAGATAAAGGTGATGCAATTACCACCGAAAATCGCGTACTGTTTCACCGCGTTGCCAACACCCTGAACTATCTCGACATCAAGACCGTGATCGTGTCTTGCGGCACCTGTATGGATCAGTTGTTGAAGTACCAGTTCGAAAAGATTTTTCCGGGTTGCCGGTTGCTCGACATCCATGAATATCTGCTGGAAAAAGGTGTAAAACTGGAAGGCGTGAACGGTACGCGTTACATGTACCATGATCCTTGCCACACGCCGATGAAAACCTATCAACCCATGAAAGTCGTGAACCAGTTGATGGGTGAAGAAGTAAAACTGAGCGAGCGCTGTTGCGGCGAGTCTGGCACTCTGGCTGTATCGCGCCCGGATATTTCCACACAAATCCGCTTTCGCAAGGAAGAAGAAATCCGCAAGGTAGCCGATCAGTTGCGTACCGATTCGGGTGATGCCACAGCGGTAAAAATTCTCACCTCCTGCCCATCCTGTTTGCAAGGTTTATCCCGCTACGACGATGATGCTGCCACCTCGGCCGATTACATCGTGGTGGAAATGGCCAAACATCTATTGGGGCCGGACTGGATGGAAAGCTACATCGAGAAAGCCAGCAACGGTGGCATCGAACGGGTATTGCTGTAAATGCAGCTGCCGTGTGACAAACATACACTCCCCCAACTTCAGGATCAATGAATATGGAAAATTGTGAGCTGTGCGGCACACCGGGTGGCGACCTATTGTGGGGTGATGATTTTTGCCGGGTCGTACTGGTAGAGGACGCAGACTATCCTGGATTTTGCAGGGTCATTCTGAATGCACACATCAAGGAAATGACCGACCTCACCGAAGTCCAGCAGCACCGGCTGTTACGGGTGGTGTTTGCTACCGAATCCGCGCTGCGTGAAACGTTGAAGCCTGCCAAGATCAATCTTGCCAGTCTGGGCAACATGACGCCGCACCTGCATTGGCATGTGATTCCACGCTTTACCAGCGATCGGCATTTCCCAAACCCGATATGGGGCGCACCGCAACGTGAATCGCGCCCGCAAGGTCAGCTCAATCTGATTGCCGGAATCTTAAAATCTGCATTGGGACAGCGACTGTAGTCCTGCAATATTTCCCCTCAGCACGCCGCGTGGGGAAACCCTCAAACTGGCGGCGGCTCTTCCACCCGGCTGGAAGGAAAACACGCGGCAAAGCAGCTGCCTTTACCCACCTGGCTATCTACCAATAGCCGCGCCTGATGCCGGGTCAACACATGCTTCACAATGGCAAGACCAAGTCCGGTTCCACCTGTCTCGCGCGAACGACCGCGATCCACCCGGTAGAAGCGCTCAGTCAGGCGCGGAATATGCTGCGGCTCAATTCCATCTCCAGTGTCGCTCACGCTGAAACACGCCTCGCCGCCACGCACTGCCCAACGCAAACTGATGCTGCCGCCTTTTGGTGTATAGCGCACCGCATTACTGACCAGATTTCCGAAGGCGCTGCGCAACTCATCCGGATTACCTTTAACCCAGCGGTCACACTCAATGAATAACTGGATCTGGTGGTTCTCTCCGCTCAGACTCTGTGCATCCTGAAACAGGGACTGCGCGAGGTCTGGCACATTGACCGCCGACTCCTGCAAACGATTTTGCGGGCTTTCCAGACGCGAAAGGGTGAGCAAATCCTCGACCAGCATCCTCATGCGTTCTGTCTGCTGCTGCATTAAATCGCTATAGCGATGAAAGTCAGCCTGATTAATATGCTCCATGTCTGCAAAAGTTTCCAGAAACCCGCCCACCACCGTCAATGGCGTGCGTAATTCGTGCGAAACGTTGGCGACAAAATCGCGACGCATTGAGTCAATCAACTCGATCTGGGTAATATCCCTGGAAATCAGCATCTTGCGTTTGTCACCAAACGGAACCAGTTGGACTGACAAGCTCACATCGCGGCTGGCTGGGGATTTCATGATGAGTGGTTCGCTGTAATCATGTCCCGCCAGATATTCATGAAACGGCGCCTGGCGGATCAGATAGCCGATAAATTGCCCGCGGTCGGCTGCATCATCCAGACTGAAGTGGCGGCTGGCGGCAGGATTGAACCAATCGATCTGGTCAGTCCCGTTGAGCATCACAATACCGTCTGGAATCGCCTGGGCGGCATGTTCAAAGCGATCCAGCAACGCTGACAGCTTGGTGGTGCTGCGCTTCTGCTTGCGCAGCAAGCGTTCCAACCCATAAAAAATGTCATCCCAAGCCCCATAGGCCTGGGGAATACCGCCGCGTTCGCCTCGCTCCAGCCAGCGGATCAATGCGGCCATCTGGCGCAGGTTGTACACCAGATAACCCAGCACACCCAATACGAACAGTGCTATGCCGGTTGACACACCGAATAAAGCCGCAGCCAGCAACGCTGCAAACAGGATTCCGCCCAGCATCAAGGCTGGGCGCCACCAGAAATCAAACAAAGCTACCCTCGCCGCTTTAAAGGGAGGTTAATTATGCTTGAAATTGGAGACCACAGGGTACGCAAAGGCATCACCCGGGTTGCGCAGACAAGCGATAGCCAGCTCCACGCACCGTATCGATGAGGCTTTCATGCTGAGTAGGTTCAAGTGCCAGACGCAATCTACGGATATGTACATCTACGGTACGTTCTTCCACAAATACATGATCGCCCCAGACCTGATCAAGTAACTGTGAGCGCGAATAAACCCGTTCCGGGTGCGTCATCAGGAAGTGCAGTAAACGAAATTCCGTCGGACCCAATTCGACGGCTGCGCCGTTACCAGTCACACGATGGCTCACTGGGTCCAGACTCAGGCCGCGTATTTCCACCTTGTCCTCCGTCATCTGAGGTGCACGACGGCGTAATACAGCCTTGATTCGTGCCGACAATTCACGTGGCGAAAAAGGTTTGGTGATGTAGTCGTCAGCCCCGGTTTCCAGACCAAGCACTTTGTCACGTTCTTCGCCACGGGCTGTCAGCATGATGATCGGGACATTCTTCATGCGGATGTCTGCGCGAAATTTCCTGGCCAGATCAATTCCGTTCATGCCCGGCAACATCCAGTCCAGCAATACCAGGTCTGGCAAGTTGTGTTTCACCATGCCAGCCGCAATCTCGGCCGAATCCGCGCACAACACGTTATGACCCGCCTGGGTCAGATTAAATTTTACCAGCTCCTGGATTCCGGGTTCGTCTTCTACCAGCAATATCGTCGCAGCCATGTATGTCCCCAATTAGCCATTCAATAGTAATGCATGTTATGACAGCCTTGTGACAAACTCGTGACAACATCGAAATAATGTATCACCTTTTGTTTACCCCTCGTGTCGGTTATGATTCTGCCTGTTTTCACTGATTTTTTTCCTGCCATGGATAACGCTACCCACTTCGGCTTCAAGACTGTTGCCGAATCCGAAAAAGCGGCCAAAGTTGCCGATGTTTTTCATTCCGTTGCGCAACGCTACGATGTCATGAACGATCTGATGTCAGTCGGGCTGCATCGCGCCTGGAAGCGTTTCACGATTGAGACTTCAGGCGTCAGGCCCGGAAATCGGGTGCTCGACGTGGCAGGTGGGACCGCTGACCTTACCCGCTTATTTCTGAAAAAAGTAGGAAGTACCGGGCAGGTGTGGCTGACAGACATCAACAGCTCGATGCTCAGCGTGGGGCGCGACCGCATGTTGGACGAAGGGCAGGCAGTGCCGGTGGCCCAATGCGACGGCGAAAAACTACCCTTTCCGGATAATTATTTCGACTGCGTGAGCGTGGCTTTCGGTCTGCGCAACATGACCCACAAAGATCTCGCACTGGCTGACATGTACCGTGTGCTACGTCCCGGCGGCCGATTGCTGGTGCTGGAATTCTCCAAAATATGGAAACCGCTGGCGCCGATCTACGATGCCTACTCATTCAAGCTACTGCCATTCATGGGAAAACTGGTCGCCAAGGATGCCGATAGCTATCAATATCTGGCCGAATCCATCCGCATGCACCCAGGTCAGGAAGAACTCAAAACCATGATGGAACACGCCGGATTTGCCAAAGTGGACTACCATAACCTGAGTGGCGGCGTGGTCGCGTTGCACAAGGGCTACAAGTTTTAATGCTGTCACGCCTGGCTGCCAGTGCGGGCCTTCCACCGCTCAATCACCTGCTTCATGGTGCACCATGGGCACGAGAACGTCTGGTGGCATGGGCTGGAAAAACCGTCAGCATCGATTTATTTCCGCTCAATTTCACACTGACTGTGACCGAAACCGGTATGTTTTCCGCTGCTGGGGCAGACGCAGTCCCTGACGCTCATATCGAACTTGGCCCGATACAGGCAGCACGTCTGGCAATGAAGGATCCGGCTGCGTTTCATAATGTGGTGATTGATGGGGACGCCCAGTTTGCCGCAACATTGGGCAGTATTTTCCGCGAACTGGAATGGGATGCAGAGGCTGATCTGGCACGTATAGTCGGTGACGTTGCCGCACATCGCGTGGTGAATAGTGCACACAACTTGCAAGCTTGGCACCGTCATGTGGCGGACAGCGCCCTGCAATCGTTGGTCGAATTTACCACCGAGGAAAGCCCTGTGCTTGCCAAGTCACGTCACGTCGCGTCTTTTATTGCCGAGGTGGATGCCGTACGTAACGACTCTGCGCGTCTGGAAAAGCGCCTCCAACTGCTCGCCGCACGACGCGAACAAAACTAATGCGAATTTTTCGTCTGATCACCATTGTCTGGGTTGCGCTGCGCTTCGGCCTGGATGAATTTTTTCTTGGCCACGAGCGCGTTCGTGCCCTACGTTGGCTAGTCAAAACAACGCTGTTCTGGCGCAACCTTTCCCAACCGCGCGCGGTTCGGCTACGTCAGGCGCTGGAAGCACTGGGTCCGATTTTCGTCAAATTCGGCCAGATGCTATCCACCCGCCGCGACCTGATGCCACCGGATATTGCCGATGAGTTAGCACGCCTGCAGGACCGCGTACCACCCTTCCCTGCAGAAGAGGTCCGCACCACCTTGCATCGCGTCTACGGCAAGCCGGTGGAACAAGTATTTACACAGTTCGACGCGCAACCCATTGCCAGTGCCTCCATGGCGCAAGTACATTTCGCCATCTTGCAGGATGGTACCGAGGCGGCTGTGAAAGTATTGCGCCCCGGCATCGGCGCAGTCATTGAGCACGATCTCGGACTGCTCGAAGCTGGCGCCCTGCTGGTTGAAAAACTATTCGCGGACGGCCCGCGCCTGCACCCGCGCGAAGTGGTTGGTGAGTTCCGCAAAACCCTCACCGACGAACTCGACCTGATGCGCGAGGCCTCCAACTGCTCGCAGTTACGGCGTAACTTTGAAAACTCAGACTTGCTTATCGTCCCCGAAGTGTATTGGGATTATTGCGAGCCCGAGGTAATGGTGATGGAACGCATGAAAGGTGTACCCATCAGCCAGATTGATACACTGCGTGAAATGGGTGTGGATATTCCCAAGCTTGCCATGGCCGGTGTAGAGATTTTCTTCACCCAGGTTTTCCGCGATACCTTTTTTCATGCCGACATGCACCCCGGCAATATCCAAGTTAACGCACACGGGCAATATATCGCGCTGGATTTTGGCATTATGGGTACCCTCACCGAAGTCGATAAAAACTACCTTGCACAGAACTTTCTGGCATTTTTCCAGCGCGATTATCGTGCTGTCGCGCAAGCTCATGTGGATGCCGGCTGGACCCCGCCAGAAACGCGCGTGGATGAATTCGAAGCGGCCATCCGCGCGGTGTGCGAACCGGTATTCGACCGGCCATTGAAAGAAATCTCCTTCGGCAAGGTGCTGTTGCGCCTGTTCCAGACCTCACGCCGTTTCAACATGGAAATCCAGCCGCAATTGGTCCTGCTGCAAAAAACCCTGCTTAATATCGAAGGTCTGGGCCGCCAACTGGATCCCGACCTGGATTTATGGAAAACCGCCAAGCCGTTTCTGGAACGTTGGATGAACGAACAGATGGGCTGGCGCGGTGCGATTAAATCCATCAAACAGGAGGCACCACGCTGGGCTGTATTGTTGCCGCAGTTACCTCGCCTTGCGCACACCTATCTTGGACACAATAGCAGCGCTGACCTGGCAGGCCTGTCCAGACAGTTGGCCACGGGTCAGGCGCGCCTGCAAAAAATGCTCGGGGTAATCGCGTTGTTGCTCGCCGTTCTGGCCATTCTGGCCGGGTATAGCTTATTCAGACATTAACAGGGGAAGATATGCTGATCTGGTTTGTGATGCTGTATTTATTCATTTCCATCAGCATCGGTCTCTATGCAGCAACCCGGGTACATAGCGCCAAGGACTATGTAGTAGCCGGACGCTCGCTCCCCCTCTATATTGTTACCGCCACGGTATTCGCCACCTGGTTCGGCTCGGAAACAATACTCGGCACGTCGGCCAGCTTTTTGCAGGATGGCCTCAAGGGTATTGTCGCCGACCCGTTCGGGGCCAGCATGTGCCTGGTGCTGGTCGGGCTGTTTTTTGCACGCAAGCTGTACCGCATGAACCTGCTGACAATTGGCGACTACTATCGTCAGCGTTATGGCCGTACAGTCGAGTTACTCACCAGCCTGGCAATTGTGGCGTCTTACCTGGGCTGGGTATCGGCACAAATCACTGCATTGGGACTGGTTTTCTCCCTGCTCACTCACGGCAGCATCAGCGCGCATGAGGGCATGATTATCGGTGCCAGTATCGTGCTGGTCTACACTCTGTTCGGCGGCATGTGGTCGGTGGCACTCACCGACTTTTTCCAGATGATCATTATTGTTGTCGGCATGCTTTACATCGGCTGGCTGGTCAGCGGGTATGCCGGCGGCATCGGTAATGTGGTCAGTCATGCGCAAGCCGCAGGCAAATTCGAGTTCTGGCCCAAACTGGAAACGCGCGACATTTTAGCTTTTGTTGCCGCATGGGTAACCATGATGTTCGGCTCGATTCCGCAGCAGGACGTATTCCAGCGCGTCATGTCGGCGCGCAACGAAAATATTGCAGTGTCGGGCGCAGTGCTGGGCGGTGGCCTGTATTTCCTGTTCGCTTTCATCCCGATTTTTCTGGCTTACGCCGCCATTCTGATAGATCCGGTTACTGCCAATGCGCTGCTCGGTGCACATCCGCAACACATCCTGCCCGACCTGATCCTCAACCACACACCGATATTCGCCCAGGTCATGTTCTTCGGCGCACTGTTGTCAGCGATCATGAGTACCGCCAGTGGCACCTTGCTGGCGCCGTCGGTAACGTTTACCGAGAACATCATCAAACCATTCATCGGCCACCTCAGCGATCGCCATCTGCTCTGGGCTATGCGTGCCGTCGTGGTCGGCTTTGCCTGCATCGTCACGCTGTTTGCGCTCGGCTCCAATGCCAGCATCTACAAGATGGTGGAGAACGCCTATAAAGTTACGTTAGTGGCCGCTTTCGTCCCTCTGGTATTCGGTCTGTACTGGAAACGCGCCAACACCTTGGGCGCGTTATTCGCCATCGTGCTGGGCGTGTCATCGTGGCTGCTGCTGGAAATTTTCCACCCGGACGGGTTGTGGCCACCACAGCTGTTCGGCTTGCTGATGAGCCTGATTGGAATGTTAGTCGGGTCTTTGATATACCCGAAACGTCTCGGGTGAATGTCAGCGATTTGTCATGGTTTTTTACATTCACACGTGACATTTTCTGGGCTATTCAAGTTTAACCATGCAAATTCGGCTTAACTTTCTGTAATTAATAATATTTATATATAACTTAATTGACTGGCATGTTTTGTGCTTTTGTCTGCGCGGGGGCACGTTTCGTAACGTAACTTATAAAAATTAAGCCCCCATTTAAACGGCACAAACTCATCTAAGGAAAAATAATTTATGTCACGCCTCGTTTCTCTCTTATTTATCACAACACTCGGTATCGGCTCAATCGGTTCGGCTTCTGCCACTTCAATTTACTATCAAACCGGCACATCCGACCCATGGGGAAACACCACGAATGATACGGCGATGAACAGTGCTTTTGGTGCCGGGAATTGGGCAAAATCAAATGGGTTTGATGCCACCCCTTTCACTACAAACGCCAGCTTCGTCTTCCTAGACGGTAGCGATAACAATTCGTCACAACTCGAAAGCTTTTTGACCGCCAATCTTGGAACCATCCAGAACTGGGTATCTGGCGGAGGTAGGCTTTTTATAAATGATGCTCCTAACCAAGGTAGTGACACAGTTAATCTTGGATTTGGAATAACCATGAACTGGGGCGGCTATGGCTACCCTTACGCCAGTTCCACAGCACAAGCTACCCAAGCGGGTATCGATGCCGGTATTTTCAATGGTATCGCTACGAATTACACCGGTGGTTATTTTGCGCACTCTACAGTAAGCGGCACCGGCCTGACTGATCTACTGGATGGGCCTCAAGGCATCATCTTTGGATCGTTAACCTATGGCAATGGCTTTGCGGCTTTCGGTGGTCAAACCACCACCAACTTTCACAGCCCTGGTTCGGATGCTCAAACCTTGCTGGTGAACCAATTGAACTATGTTAATACGGCTACCACCGTTCCTGAACCTGCTTCTTTGGCGTTGCTCGGTATAGGTTTGACAGGTCTAGCCGCCACACGGCGTCGCAAGCCAGTGGCCTAACCTATTTGATTTCTTGACAACCAAATGGCGACCGCGGTCGCCATTTTTTATACTGTATGACCACGCAAAACTTGGCACCACAACAAAAAAAGAGTCTGACGCGATCAATCAGCCTGTGATTCATCCTATCGTGTCGTCATATTAAACGCTCTTTTGATACCTCACTTTCATTCATTCTCCCACCAATTCCATTCAGTCTTCAACATCCCACAACCGTCAACAATGGCAGCAATTACACATAACACCATGATTAAAAATAGAAATAAAAATCTAGCAACCCGTTAGCAATCTGTCAGCTAAATGTCAGAAAATATTACAGCCAATATTTCACTAGCCAAGTTTTAACCACAAAAAACATTTATAACAAATTGTAATTAAAAGAAATTTTTTCTAAAAAAATATATTGGCATAACTAATGCTTGACTATAACCCAAGATGCCGGAGTGAACATGGAGATACGCTGACTCCATCTATTGATTCAGCAGATTACAGATTACATTGGGGGACTCAATCATGAAAAGCAGCAGAAATTTAATTTCAATGTTGGCAGGCCTAGTTTTATCTGGGATTTCGGCAGCTTCCATTGCCGGCCCTATCATCATCGCAGGGACTGACGCGGATGATCACGGATCAGCAAATGCCACAACAAATTTTAATGGTTGGCTGTTTATGCAAAAAGCCCTTGAAAATATTGCCCCCCAAGTTAGCAATGGCCAGAACTCTGTTGTGTGTATCGGCTGTAATGGCAGCGGCGCGGAGAGCGCGTTCAATTCGGCTTTTGATAAATCCGGCTTCGCCGCTGGCTGGACGCGCACCAGCCTCTCCAGTGCAACAGATATCACCAATTTTTTCAACGGTACCGGAACCGCTAACATCAGCAACACTGGTATTTACTACATGCCTACCGATAGCGGTAATGTCGGCGGCGGGATCACGGCTGCCCAGCTGGCCATCGTCAATTCGAATGCTTCCTTGTTAAACACCTTTGTTGCTGGCGGAGGTGGCTTGTTTGCTCAGGATGAGCAATATCAGACCGGTGGCTGGGGTTGGTTAACCACCTTGTTGCCCGGAATCGTGTTGCAACCGGACGGCACACAATCAAATGCCGGCTCTCTCACAATCACCGCGGCGGGTAACACAGCCTTCCCTGGGCTAACGGATAGCGATGTGAGCAATGCCACACCTTGGCATGGCTGGTTTACCGGAAATTTCGGCGGATTGACCGCACTGGTTACAGGCCCAGTTCCTAATGGACAAGGCGCCGTGGTTATAGGCGGCGGTGCCGGCACAGTGTTTCAGTGTGGCCAGCCTGGTCAACCTCCTTGCAACAATACAGTCCCCGAGCCAGCTTCACTGGCACTTCTTGGCATCGGTCTGACTGGTTTGGTAGCCGCACGCCGTCGCAAACAAACTGCCTAACCTGTCAGGTATTCCTTGACAACGAAACGGTGGCCTTGGTCGCCGTTTTTTATTACCCTTTGTAAATAAAAAAATCACACAAAACGGGCGGCAAACCAAATCCGAACGTAATCGGTTTCGGTTTCACTTTTATTGAGATAAGCCTTTCTTACTTCTTCCCTCCACCGCCACACACTGCCCGACCTGATCTTCAACCACACACCCATATTCGCCCGGGTCATGTTCTTCGACGCGTTGCTGTCCGCGATCATGAGCACCGCCAGCGGCACCTTGCTGGCGCCGTCGGTGACGTTTACCGAGAACATCATCAAACCATTCATTGGCCATCTCGACTGTTTAGCTTGTGATGAGCCTGGCAAGGATGATAGTGGGATTCTTGTTACATTCAAAACGTCAGGTTTAAAACCGTCAGGTACTTGTCAGAAAAATTTACACGAGCGATTTCGAACTTACCTTGCCCGCGGCTATTTAAATATTAACCAGCTGTTTTTTAAATTAATTTAATGAATTAAATAACAGTGGCCTAAAATATGCTTGGAACTTCATAAGGGTTAGGTAAGAAAGTGGTTGCTGGGTTTATCAACTTAATAGCAACCACGTCTGATGCGACCCTCATTTAAATTTTTGAGGAGAAACCAAAGTGAAGACCAGTTACCTGCCTAAATTGAGCGCTTTGACAGCGACTCTGACTTTGCTATTTATCGGTGGTACCGCTCAGGCTGTTCCATTTAACCAGTGCCCCGTTGTTGGCGCCGCTACAAGCTGTGCCGTACTTTATACATTCAATCCAGATGGTTCTGTAACGACTTCGGTCGACCCTTCCATACAATCTACAGATAGCATTGAGGATACATTGGCCGGCGTGTTGAATCTGTCCGGACATACCATCGATTTCATTAGCCTATCTGGGGTTGGCATTAGTGGACTTGGGATTTTTGATTTTGATTTTGACGGTGTTAGCCCCATCCCCAATCCAGGGACGGGTCCGGGGGATACTTATTTCGGCCAGTATTTCGATGCCTCAAATAACCTTCTTGGGACGACCACCTTCAGTGGCATCTCAACAACGAGCACGTCCAATGATACCGGAACAGTCAATTTTGCAGGCCTCACCAATGGGGGCAGAGCTTGGTTTGTCCTGGAAGATCAAATCAGCTTTCAGGCCCCTCCTGTTGTAGGCGGAAATACCGTTCCAGAGCCCGCTTCTCTGGCGCTGCTCGGCATTGGATTTGCAGGTTTGGTAACCGCGCGTCGCCGCAAGCTAATGGTTTAAGTTGTCGAATTATTTGACAGTAAAACGGTGGCCTTGGCCGCCGTTTTTTATTTTCCCGTAGCGCTACAGCCCCTCCTCCCCGGTCAGCGCAAATACCCTTCGTGCTCCAGTTTGAGCAAAATTTGCTGTACGGCTTCGTCCACGCTCAAGTTGGTTGTATCAATAGACAATTCTGCCCGTTCGGGTATCTCGTAAGGATCGGATACCCCGGTGAATTCCTTGATCAGCCCTGCCCGTGCTTTGGCATATAGTCCCTTGCGGTCACGCGCCTCGCAGGTTTCTATGGGTGTGGCGACAAAAACCTCAAAAAAACCACCAAGTGGTTCGATCATGGCTCGCACATCCCGGCGCGTGTCGCGGTAGGGTGCGATCGGTGCACAGATAGCGATGCCGCGGTTCTTGGTGATTTCTGATGCTACATAACCGATGCGGCGCACATTGATATTGCGGTGCTCACGAGAAAATCCCAGTTCGGATGACAGGTGGCGACGCACGATATCTCCGTCCAGCAGGGTAACTGAGCGTCCGCCCATTTCCATCAGCCGTGTACTCAACGCACGTGCGATGGTGGATTTTCCTGCGCCGGACAGACCGGTGAAAAACACAGTAAAACCTTGTTGGTCACGAGGCGGGTAACTACGACGCATTTCTGCCAGCACTTCTGGAAAGGTGTACCAATCCGGAATAGCCACACCCAGTTGCAGGCGGCGATGAATTTCAGTGCTGGTCAGAGCTAACGCACGTGCGCCCTTGGGAAGCTCTTCGAGCGGCATGAATTGCGCATACTCTTCCGAGTACACCATACGCGGGAATGGGATCAATCCCACGCCAATTTCGGTGATGTGATCAGCGACACGCTGATAATCCTCGTGCTGTACGATGTCGGCACCACGCCTGAGCTGGCCGTGCGCATCGTGCTCACCACCAACAATCAGATGCGAGCAACCGTAATTGCGCTGAATGATAGCTCGAGACAATGTGTCACGTACGCCGCCATCACGTACATATACGGGTGATAACGCTAACTGGCTGGTTGCCGAAGGAAAACGCCCGATCACAGCTTGATAGCTCCGCACCAGCGTAAAATAGTTGGCGCTCTCCACCGGATCCCCACCTGCCATCGGATGGATCAGCAGATTGGCTTCATTCTGGACTGCTGCACGCAGGATAAATTCATATTGGGCGCGCTGTAATTGGGTACGGGCCGGATAGGCAATCACGCTACGCCACCCCAGCCGCGCAAACCCGACGCGTAATTGCGCCGGGCCAAGGCGCAACGCCAGAAAGTCATGGCGCAACGGTAATGACAAGCCTTCTACTGCACCGCCGACATACCACTTTGCCGGTGCATCGATTGCGCTGCCCAGCTGTTCTGCTTCAAGCTCTATGTCCGCTGCCCATATTTCATTTACGGTGACCACAGCCAGCATGAAACCTTCCGGATCACGTAGCGCCAGGCGTTCCCCGGGTTTCAGGCTATGCGTCAATGTTTCATGGATTTGCAGTACTACTGGAAGCGCCCATGCGCGCCCATCGGCAAGTCGCATGGAGTGCAGCACACTTAAATAATCGGCTTGACCGAGATAACCGGTAAGTGGCGTGTAACCGCCATTCAACAGCAATTCCAGATCGCATTGCTGACGCCAGTTCAAATCCAGCGACGGCAAATTGAACGCATCTCGCTTGAGTTCGGCAGCACGCGTGCTGTCGACCAACAAATTCACCAACTCGCCGCCGTAAGGCGTGATCAACTGCTCCACAGCACCCCCCCTTAATTCTTTTCGAATATCTTGTAAAAACGATTTACAAATTCTGCCAGTTCTACTTCTGGCAAATGATTAATACCTGCAGCTCCACGACGGCCACCACCTGTAGCGAAGCTGCTGCACAAGACATCCGCGCCTGCCTTGGTTGTTTGTGGTGCACGTACACTCACCACATAACCGCCACCGGGTTTGTGGGTCAACACGGCATGAGCGCGTTCGGGGTGATCGGTCGCTAAACGGTTGCCGAACACACCGGATACACGCCGACTCCAGGCTGCATCAGGTAATAGATAAACGGCACCGCTACCGCGTACTTGAATGGGCTGCACGATTTTGGCTTGAGCCAGGTCTTCAGCATATCCATCGCGCAATACTTGGTAAGCCGACTCGGTGCGAATAAACTCAAATGGATCGACATAAGCATGCACGATACGATAAAGATCGATGGGAGCAAAAAACAGGTCCGCCAGCGTGTCGCCATAGCCATTGTAATTGATGCATTCCCCCAGGCTGCGCAATTCATCCAACTGCGCATCGTTCAGATCAAGCGGGCTGGCTGCAGCACGGGCAGCGTCTGCCATGTTGTCACCAAACGCGGCAACCACCGCCCATATCAACTGGCTACCGCTCAGATAACGGTTCACCAGAAGACTGGTACATACATTGGCGTCGGTATCAATATACGCATCCAGATGCGGATGCTGCGGGATATCGCCGGGTATATGGTGATCGAAGTAACGCACATGCGCGCCTGTTTCCAGCAATGCAACTAGCGCCGCATGATTTTTGCTCATGGCAATATCGAGCACGGTAATTTCATCACCCGCTGCTGCGTGTACCTGCGCAAGCAAGCCAATATCGCGCTTTACTCCGCTAATCAAAGTGGCATCCAGCGGTTGCGCCAGACGTAGCTGATGTAATGCGCAAATCCCGTCTGCGTCACCATTGAATACATCAAAATGCTGTGTCAAATTTTTGTTCTCCTGGACTATTCAGGAACCACTACAGCTGCGTTATATCATACCTGCTTCTGCTACCATCATCGCATGTCCCACACCATTTCATCCTCAACCACAATACGGCTGGTACGCTTCAGCGCAATGCTGTTATATCTGTTGCTGATTGGCTATGGAAGCTTGTATCCATTCAGTGGCTGGCGTGCACCGCTGAATGGCAGCCTGGCGTTTTTGTCGGCGCCATGGCCGCACCACATCACCCGCACCGACCTGATCACCAACATACTCGCATATATGCCATTGGGATATTTGCTTGCCGCCTGGCTACGCCTGTATCTGTCGCGCTGGCGTGCCGTCGTGTGGGCAATCCTGAGCGCCGCTTTATTCAGCCTGCTGATGGAATGGTCGCAAACGTTTCTACCTGGCCGCATCGCAGCCACACAAGACATTGCAGCCAATGTAGCCGGTACGGTATTCGGTGTTCTGCTTTACCGCTTGTTGCAGGAAAGCAAATGGCCAGGGCGACTACTACCCGGTTGGCGCGGACGCTGGCTGGCATCGGGGCTATGGAGCAATTTTGGTCTGCTGGTGCTGGCATTATGGGGGTTGTCGCAACTGAGCCTGGACGTGCCTTCTCTGGTGGCGGGCAATCTAAAAGCTCATTTTGTGCCATTTTGGGAAATACGGGGGGTAGATGGCTATCGATTTCATCTATTGTATGCCGTGATATTCGGCCTGGAGGGCGCGCTGGCAAGCTTGTTGATTGCAACCGTGATGCGCCGCTCACCCAAAAAATTATCCGCCTGGAGCGGAATCCTGGGATTTGTCCTGATATGCAAACTGCTCGCGGCGGCCCTGCTGCTCAAGGGATGGGTAGTACCAAGGCTTTTTTCTGCTGAAATGATCAGCGGCATGATACTGGCTGCGCTATTGATTATATGGGCGCGGCGGGAACCTGGCGGACTACGTGCCCAGACCATAGCTTTCCTGCTGCTACTGACCGAACTGTTGCAATTTTTATTGCACAGTAATGTCCTGCGCACATTTTCAGAAGGCAGTCGTGCGGTTCCACTCAATATTACAGCGCTTGCCGCCTGGGTGGCGCTGGCATGGCCATTACTTGTGTTGATTCTGCTCTGGCTGAGACCGACGCCTTCTGCGCGTAGCGTGTTGTAAAGAAGAACGCTCACGCAGCGCCGTCCATGCCCACAGCAGATAAAATAATAGCGCCATCCGCGGCACATCAAACAGGCTATCGACTACACCCACGGTCAGAAATGCCACCAATGCAGCCGCCAGCGTGGGCGCTGGAAACTCGGGTTCGCGCCAACGTCGCGCCAACGCTATAAACGCATACACCACCAGCGCTGCAAACAGCGCGAGCCCGATGCCACCTTGCTCGAAATATAATTGCAACCAGAGATCCTTGAAATGCCAGGGCAGGTGATTATTTGTTGCAAAGAACCAGTGGTCCATGCCCGCGTTAAAGCTGCCATTTTTCACCAACTCATGGCCTGCATCATCGCGCATGGACACCCCGTCGATATCCAGCAAGGTGCCAAAAGTCGGGTTGTAAAAACTCAGTTTCACACTGGGCCGAGCATACCAGGGATGCTTCGAAAACTTGGTCGTATCCACATCCAGTACAAAATGCCGCCATTGTCCGTTGGTATTACCTACATGCACGGTTTGCCACACGCAGGCCGTTGAATACAACATCCATTTCTCGCACACCGGTACCGTCAGATTTGACTGACTTTGGTGCGAGCGTGCGTCAAAACTCAATCGGTAATGCCGTCCCGGCTGTACCGCGACAATTTGCTCAAAATACAACACATCACCAGCACTCAGTTCCAGCCATGTCTGGTTATTTTGTGTAATGAATCGATAATTGGCGGGCCGTACACTCGACGCATTACGCCAGAAATAGGTTTCCGGATAACGTCCGAGACCCATCCCGAATAACTGTGTGGCCACCCCATCATCCATCATGTCAACGGCTTCCTGCCAGTGTGCGGTGCGAATGCGGGCATCTTGCTGCACCGTGGCAAAACGGCTCTGCATAAAACGACCTTCGACGATCGGCCAGGCAATCCCGCCAAGTAACAGCAGTAGTGCTAACCCGCTCATGAGCTGAGTCATGCGCAGCGACCCGCTACGCCTCAACAGCAGCCCCAACCCCAATACCGCCATACCCAATATCAAGGCAATGTAGCCGCCACGCGCATATGTCACCAGCAATGAATAAACCCCCAGCGCGAACACACCCACACCAAACAGCCGCGCCAGTGCACTGCGACTACGCAAAGTCCACCACACCACAAAGGGCAGCGCGGTGGCAAAGTAACCTTCAATATACGCACCGCCGGTATGCATGCCTGAAAACATTCCCACCACACGATAGTCACTACTGAAATTGAGCAATCCGGTAAATGCAGCCCGCTCCCAAAGCACGGACAGTCCGCCCGCCGCCACACCCAGCGTCATACCTAGTGTAAGCAAGCGCTGACTTCTCTCTGCATCCTGATTAAAGCCCTTGCGTAGCAGCGGCAGTATTAGCAACAGTAGCAGCAGACCTTTGGCAACACGCAACGCGTTGTAATGACTATAGTAGTTACTGAACGAATTGGCATCCAGCGCCGGGAATGGATACATACCGACCAATGCAGCAATCGCTACCGACAGGGTAAACAGTCCTAGCAGCAGCCAACCTGCGCCACTCAGGTTCCATGTCGGTCTGCCGCTACTGTGGCGCCAACCTACCACAGCAAAAGTGGCCAGAACCAGGTAATCAAATTCATCGAAGAAAAACCGGCCGGTAAAAGGAGCCAGATCAAGTACCGGCAACATAGCAGGCAGCGCGATCAACCAGGCCTGCGGCCAACGCCACAACAATGCTGCGTACGCCAGCAGAGCACCACCCAGCCAGATGCTGCCCAGGGGATAGTGCACTACTACCCATACCAGAATACCTGCACTTACCAGTGCCAGCGGATTGATGCCGCCACGGCCAACCGTATCTGGGGTATCCAATGTTAGGGGCTCGCCCTCCGCCGTTGACACAGCATGAGTCTCTTGGCGTGCGGCGCGGTGGCGGGCAGTGGTGTTCAATGCGTTCATCCAGACCAGCACACGATACCCCGCTGCTGCAGCCAGCGCGGCCAGCATGACATTGGTCGGGTCCGGATGTTGCGCAGACTGGAACAGCTTGCTGAATTCCACCGCCGCTGCGATCAGTGCAGCCAGCAGAGCCGGCACTACGGCACCCATACGACGAACCCTACCTAATTGCCATAAATAGGCCAGCACACCTAACGGAGAATAAGCGGCAAGCACCATCAGCAAACTGGAAAGCGCCAATGCCTCTGAAGTGTAATAGTGGTAATAAAATGGCAGAAAGTGTACCTCCGGCAACCGCGCCAGACCGGCTTGCCAATCCAGCCAGCCGGAAAGATGATCATTTTGCAGCATCACCACTGCGACCAGGTAAAACGGCAACGCGAGCACTGCCAGCCATCGAATCTGTAGCCGTACCTGTGCGCTGAAGGCATGCGCGAATAAGCGCTGGTAAACGATAGCTCCCAGCCCCATACCCAATGCGCGCGTCAATACTGACGCACCCTGCGAAATGCCTGATTCCAGAAACAACTGGGTAATCTCGATCACCACGCCCAGCAGCGCGCCTGCACTCATCGCGGCCCCTATCTGGGCAGCTTTCGACCCGCGCAGCCAGCGCGCCATCAATGCACCGAGCGGTGCCACGACGAGGCCCTCCTCCACCAATCTGGCAACACAACGCAGTGCATCACTGCACACAACAGGCGACACAAACCAACTGTCACGTCCGGTGGCGAGACGTGCGGCGAGTTCATTCGACGCGATGACGAAATCATACGGAAACAGACTCAGCGCCAGATAGCTAAGCAGATACAGTACAAACGCCGCAGTCAGCGCCGCATCTCCCCCTTCACTCAGGCGGGAAAAACGCTGAGCAATAGCTTCGCCCGCCAGCAACCATATGCCCGTGCCCAGTACGCTGCCAATGATTTCCGCGACAATGTCATTGAGCGAAACAGTGCGTGGTGGAAAATACATTTGAGTAAATTCAACCCCTACCGCCACCGCTATGCACACCGTCAACGTCACGCTGCTCGCCGCCCAATAGCTGATGCTATTACGTGGACGCAGTGCCCACATCATCAGAAACGCCAGCGGCATATACAACACCAGGTTTGCGACCCAGTCGGCACGAGAAATCGTATCCATGGCCAGCCAGGGGATATCACTGAAATGCTGCAAGGCTTGATCCCACGGTACATGATGAAAATCCAGTGGTACCAGACTGCCGTAAATCACAAAGCTCAGGTATGCCAGCGCCGTATAGTTGATCAAGGTGCTGCGTTCTGGCATTTTGCTCATGAATCCCCCCTATTCACGGTGTGGACGTTGCAGCAACAGTGGCTCACTTGCGGATAGCTGTGAGCTTGACAATGCGCCCATATCATCCAGGGTGCGGCGTTGTCCGGCATAATCGTACGCCAGTTCAAACGGTCCTTGGGGGCGTTCAGCAGCCACGTGCAATCTGCGTGTCGGAGTAACATCCAGCTCGGGTGGCGCCGCCTCTGGACGCCGCAGATACAACCTGGCACTGGCATAGTCCTGCACCAGATTACCGGCATCTGTAAGGCCTGCCACAGGCCGACCAGCGAAGATCAGATTATGCGTGAACGTTATGTTGGCGGTCGCCGTATCGGGACGATGCAGCAGTCGCACACCGTCACCGCGGGCGACGATGGTGTTGTAGGCAATCACAACGGTTTTCGGAATATCGTGGTGCGGCTGGATATGCACTGCGTCACCCGCCGGGTTGACGAAGATATTGTTGTACAGTGCAATATTGCCTTCACCCTGAAACAGCGCTTCGGTCGGATTATTATAGAAAAAATTGGCGTAAATCAGGTAACGGTCATTCTCGCCATTACCCGCCAGTGGCCAATGCCCCACCAGTACATTGGGGCGCGCCAATTGACCACTACTGCCATTTTCTGCTTTGCTGAACACATTGTGACGGATGATGGTCTGCTGTGCGGTGACAGGCATGCCAGAGACATTGGCACGGCCGATCTGATGCTTGATTTGCAGATTGTAGCCGAGTGTATCGGCTATATAGTTGTATTCAATCACGCCGCCCACAAATGCGTCACTACCATCCGAATTGCCGAGATACATGCCTGTGCCCGCACCGACAATCACGTTGTCACGAATTACCCAGCCCCACGCCGGACATTTGGTTGATATCCCAACGGTTTGCTGGTTATTGCCGTATCCGAGTATGAGCAGGTTGGTCAGTGTAATGTGATGAGCAAAATGCGCATGTCCTTCAGCCTTCACGCCGTCTACCGGCAGGTTATTTCCATCAAGTACCAGATCACGGATTTCGATATACGCCGAATCGACAATGCTTACCGTGTTGACATTGGGGCGGGCGTGGAACACGGCCCGACCCGCGAGGGGTCCGCTAATGATTATGGGGTGATCAGGCATACCGCTGAGGTGATGTATCGGCAATCCGTTCCTGTAATCACCTGCGGCGAGTTGCAGCCGGTCGCCGGGCTGCAGGGTGTTTAACAATGCATGATAATTGCCCGGTCCGGCATTGATTGTTCGCGCATCAGTCGTGCCGGCTACGACTACGCCGGTCCCGATAATGAAAGCAACCTGCCACGCGTAGCGCCAGGTGGCCATCACGGTACTAATCCGGCATACCGGCAAGTTTCTGTTCAAGCTGACGCACCAACGCATTGACGTTCTGACGACTGGTGTCCATCACCACACTAGCCACTTCGCGGTACAACGGGTCGCGTTGATTGTACAACTCGCGCAAACGCGCTTTAGGATCGGCGGTTTGTAACAGTGGGCGATTACGATCATGGCGCGTGCGTTGCCATAAGTCCTCCACCGTCCCGCGCAGGTAGACAACCGTGCCGCGCGCTTTGAGCAAGGCGCGGGTTTGTGCGCTCAATACTGCACCACCCCCGGTCGCCAGCACTACGTTTTCGAGATTACTCAACTCATCAATGACCGCTTCTTCGCGTTTGCGGAAACCTGCCTCGCCTTCCACCTCGAATATGACCGGGATAGTAACGCCATTGCGACGCACGAGCTCATGGTCGGAATCGTAAAAACATTTGTCCAGATGCCTCGCCAGCAACTTGCCCACCGTCGTTTTTCCAGCCCCCATCAGGCCGACCAGAATAATATTAGTGTGTTTATCAATCATGGCGAGATTGTAACGAAAGCTGATGCTGTCATATAGCTCGGCAATTGAATAAAATAAGCAAAAAAAAAACGGGCATTGCCCGTTTTTTTTTATTACACAGTATTTTAGTTCAAGTCCATATTATCCTTAATAATTCGTGGGGTAAGGAATATCATTAGTTCCGTTTTCTGCTCAATCTTGGAATTATCTTTGAAAAGATGACCAAGAACCGGAATATCACCAAGCAATGGTACTTTGTTAGTATCATTACGAGTGGTCTGTTCGAAGATTCCTCCTAATACTGCTGTTTCACCATTTTTCAAACGTATCTGGGTTTTAACGCGCTTGGTATCTATTGGAGGATTCCCACCTGTAGCCGAACCATTACCCACAGCGTCCTTCTGAACTTCAACGTTCAGGATTACTGAATCATTGTTCAAAATTTGCGGATTTACCAGAAGGCATAAGAAAGCATCTTTGAATGTTACGGTTGCAGGAGAATTAGCAGTGCCCGGCGTAATATAAGGAATCTGTGTACCCTGCAAAATAACCGCTGGTCTCTGGTTGGAAGTCACCACACGTGGATTGGAAATAATTTTCCCACGATTATCAGCTTCTAGTGCCTGGAGTTCAAGGCCAAGCACCGAATTCCCCCCCAAGTTAAGAATAGATAGTGCAATCTTGCCAGCTGAAGTTGCGCCTGTCAGAGCGGGTAAATCCACATTGAACGGCACTGTAGTGCTGCCCCCCAGTCCGCCAGTTGACGCAATAGCTGCAGCATCGTTCGCTGTTGTTGAAACACCGTACCCAATACTGTTGGTTTGCCCACCTCCTTTTACGCCAAGTCGCGCGCCCAACTGTCGGCTGAAGCCATCATCTGCTACAACTACCCGCGCTTCGATCATTACCTGCTTGGCAGGTATATCGATCAACTTAAGCAATGCGCGCACCTCGTCCTGCTTGCTGGGTGTGTCACTAACAATCAGGCTATTGGTCTGCGGCTCGGATGAAGCGCTGCCACGCGACGAAAGTATACGACTCACTCCACCAGTTGAACCAGCAGTTGCAGTTGATGCTGTAGCGGTCGTCACTGGGGTCGCTTTGACGCCCTGAGCTTGCGCAGAACATGTGACATCTTCTCCATTATCACCGGCTACAGCTGCCAAACCCTGCAATACTCGGGCCGCCTGCTCTGCGCGCATATAGTTAAGCACATAGCTACGCACCACCAATGGCTCGAGCGCCTGAGTGGCTTGGCGTGACTCCAACTCGGCCTTTTCCTTGGCTACCAGTTCATCTTTTGGCGCAATCCAGATAACGTTACCATTTTCACGTTTGTCCAAACCTTTGCTCTGCAAGATGATGTCCAGCGCCTGGTCCCACGGCACGTCTTTCAGACGTAGCGTCAGATTACCGGTTACTGTGTCGCTGGTAACAATATTGAGACCGGTAAAATCTGCTATTACCTGCAGTACGGAGCGCACTTCAACATTCTGGAAATTGAGGGAGAGCTTATCACCGGTATACTTGGGTTTACTTGAGCCCGTTCTGTCAGATTCCTCCTGCTTGGCACGCACTTCAATAGTGAATTTGTTATCTGCCTGATAAGCGGAGTACTCGTAATCACCCTTGGGTTCTACGGTCATGCGTACGTTCCCGCCATTGCTCTGAGTCTCGATAAATTTCACTGGCGTCGCAAAATCCCCGACATCAAGACGACGCTGCAGGTTGCGCGGCACGTCTGTGTTAAGAAAATCCACGATCAATTGCTGGCCTTGCCTGCGAATATCAATGCCGGTAGTAGTATCAGACAAAGTCGTGACGATACGCCCTTCACCACTGCTCCCACGGTGAAAGTCAATATCACGCAAACTGTGTTTGGCCGCATTCGGCGCACCTTCGGCGAAACGCGGCGTTTCGTTGCTAACCGCCCGATTACCGGATTCCTGCAGGGTGATCAATAGATCCTTACCATCAATACGCGTCGTATATTGAGCAGCCTTGGACAAGTTCAATACCAGACGAGTGCGATCTCCTGCCTGCACTACATTTACACTTTGCAATGTTCCCTGATCAACTTTGACCGTATTTTTACCTAGTCCATTGGTAGCGCCGACCAAGTCAAGCACTACGCGCGGAGGACTGTTAATGGCGAAACCTGCGGGACTGCTTTCGAGAGGACGCTTCAAACCCACCTTGATCAGAAGTTTGCCACCGTCGAGTGTGGAATAATCCAGTGTCTCCACACTGTTGGTGTCACCGCTGGCGGCGTGTGCGGCCTGCACCCCCAGTGTCAGCAATAAGCCCACAGCGATGCCAGCAAGTAATTGTTTATATAAATGAGCCAGTTTGTTTTTCATGGTAGACCTCATGTTTACTGTTCCTGCAGGGTAAGGTTGCTTTCGCGCTCCGCCCAGTCGCCTGCGCTGTCCTGCACGATTTCTTTTATTTTCACAGTAGTGTCATTCACTGCGGTGACCAAGCCAAAATTCTGACCCATATGGTTGCCGCTACGAACCCGGTAAATTCCGTTGTCCGGTGCTTTAATGATGGCGAACTCCTGACCTTTCTGTTTGATCACGCCAACCATTTTCAGGCTTTCCAGCGAATACGCTTCCAGCGGCTCTTTGGGCCGGTTCATATCTGGCTGCAATCCGCCGCCACCCTGAGAAAGTTTGAGTTTGCGCGGTTTGAACGGGTCAGGCAGATCAAACGCCGCATAGGTGAAGGCCTGATAAGGCTTGACCTCGGGCAGTGGCTCAACCTTGCCGTGTAGATTATTACCTGAATTTTTGACAAACTGTTCCAGGTCTTCATAGCCATTACCACCGCATCCGGCAAGGCTGAGTAACAGGATCATGGAAACGAGCCATTTCATTTTTTAGCCGCTCCCTTCGCATTTTTCTTTTGGGCCGCAATTTCATCTGCGTCCAGATAACGATAGGTTTTCACGACGGCATTCATGGTAAGCACACCATTTTTGTCTGGACTGATTTCGATATCGTGCAGGGTAACGATGCGCGGCAACTGCGCAATGTCACTGGCGAAAGCGCCTAAGTCATGGTATGTACCGGTCAAACGCACGTTGATAGGCAATTCGGCATAAAAATCACCAATTTTCTCTGTGCCTGGCTTGAACAATTCGAATTGCAATCCTCGTCCCAGACCAGCCTGGTTGATATCAGTCAGTAACGCATCCATCTCAGACTTGTTAGGCAACTGTTTCAGCAAGGCCCCAAACGAATGTTCAATGTCCTTGAGTTGCTGTTTGTAAGCATCCAGATTGATGGCCTGGCGTTTTTTGTTCATGAAGGTGTCACGCAGGGACATTTCTTCCTGCTTGGCAGCGTTCAACGCATCAAGCTGGCTACTCCAGCCAAACCAGTAACCAGCAAAAACAATCACCACAAACAGCACCGCCAAGATCACAACCTTAACACCCATTTGGGCATTAGCCAGATCCTTGAGATTGAGATTATTCAGATCATCTAGTGTCATGGTTTTCCACCATTTTTGGCTTTGTCATCTAGACTGCCTTGTGGCTGTTTCTGCTGCACATTGAGATTGAATTCATTGGCGCGCAGACCCTGTACGGTTGCGGCATGAATCTCGATGAGGGTGGGTGATTCCAGCCATGGGGAGGCTTCCAGGTTACGCATTAGGCTGGAAACGCGCGCACTGGACTGGGCATACCCCTGCAGATTAATAGTACTGCCGGTTTGTTTGATGGATTTCAGGTAGAGACCTTCGGGTAAAAGCCGCACCAACTGATCAAGCAGATGTACTTCATTGGACCTGTTGGTTTGCAGGGTTTCCACCGCCTGCTTGCGCGCCAGCAATGCGCGGGTTTGTTCCTTGAGTCCTTTGATTGCCGCTATATCTTTATCAAGCTTGGTAATTTCGGTTTTTAAATAGGCATTACGAGTTGCCTGAGTATTTAGACGTGCATCCAGTGCCAAATAACCCAGAACAACAACTGCAATACCGAGCAGGGCGACTGACCCTAGCAACAACGTGAATTGGCGTTGGCGTGCGGCACGTTTGACTTCGCGGTGCGGGAGAAGGTTGATACGTATCATGCCGGGTCAAACCTCCTCATCGCCAGTCCGCAGGCCACAATTAATGCGGGCGCATCCAGCGCCAGCCGGCCTGGCTGTACTTTGTTTGAAACGGCCATATTGGCAAATGGATTGGCAACCATAGTACTGGCCTGGGTACGTCCAGCAACGGTTTCGTCCAGACCAGGGATGGCCGCACAGCCCCCGGCAAGCACAATGTGATCAACCTTGCTATATGGCGTGGATGTAAAGAATAGCTGTAATGCGCGGCTGATTTCCAGGGCAACGGTATCAGTAAACGGCTCCAACACTTCTGGCTCGTAACTTTCCGGCAGCCCACCACCACGTTTGGCTTTTTCGGCTTCCTCAATCGACATGCCGTAGCGACGCTGGATTTCCTGTGTCAACTGATTACCGCCGAATGACTGTTCGCGTTGGTACATCATTTGCCCATCAACGAACACCATGATATGCATGGTCGACGCTCCAATATCGATCAGCGCGACAGTTTGTGCGCGGCCGTTGTCGGGCAACATGTGTGTCATGGCTTCATAAGCAGTCTGGCTGGCGTTTGATTCCATATCCATCACCAGCACTTTGAGTCCGGCTGCTTCTGCGGCAGCTACGCGATCCTCTACTTTTTCCTTGCGACTGGCGGCAAGCAGCACTTCTACTTCGCCCGGATTATTTGGTGCCGGACCCAAAATCTGGAAATCCAGGTTCACTTCATCCAGCGCGAACGGAATGGACTGGTTGGCCTCGGCCTCCACCTGAGCTTCCAGTTCGATCTCTGGCAAATCGGCAGGCAAAATAATCTTTTTGGTAATGACGGCTGCGGCCGGTAAAGCCAAGGCAACATGCTTGGCGCGGCTACCCATGTCTTTCCAGGCACGCCGGATCGCCTCGGCTACTTCATCCAGTTTTGCGATATTCCCATCGACCACCGCCTCTTTCGGCAATGGTTCGATTGTATAGCGCTCGATGCGATACAGACCCTTCCCTGCATCGCAAACTTCCACCATCTTGATGGCGCTGGTACTGATATCAACACCAATCAGAGGGGGAGACTTCGCTTTGAAGAAATCGAACTGCAATGGAAATCCCTTTTTTAATGTAATAGTTAGGAACTAAATACACAATTCACGTTAAATGCTAACAACAAGTTTATATGCTGTAAAGGTTTTTGCGTATCCAGCATACCAAACCAATGGCTATACAGTCGTGTTTATCTTGGGTACTGATAACGCCTATAATGTCGGGAACTTTAGATTTCTCACCCAAGTTTTTTTATTGATCCCAAAAATGTTCAAATCCCGTTGGCACTACTTCATCGCTGCGCTCGTCACTTTTTTTCTGCTCATTGCTGCTTTGGGGGCGCTCACAGCGATACTGATATATCCCAATTTACCTAGCCTGGACAGGCTGACGGATTACCACCCCAAAATACCCATGCGCGTCTACACAGCTGATAATTCGCTGATTGCTGAATTCGGCGAACAGCGCCGTATTGTGGTCAGCCTCGCCAATATTCCGCATTACGTGCCGCAAGCCATTCTCGCCGCAGAAGATGAACGCTTTTATCAACACGGCGGAGTAGATACTCTGGGCATATTGCGTGCAGCAATCAGCAATGTGGTCTCGGGAGGTGCCAAAGAGGGCGCATCGACTATTACCATGCAGGTCGCACGGAATTTCTTTCTGTCACGGGAAAAAACTTTTACCCGCAAACTGAACGAGGCGATGCTTTCCATCAAAATAGAACACAGCCTGACCAAAGATCAAATTCTCACTCTCTATATCAATCAAATTTACCTTGGGCAGCGTGCATATGGCTTTGGTGCTGCTTCTTACGCTTATTTCGGCAAGCCACTACAGAAAATCAGCATTGCCGAAGCGGCCATGCTGGCAGGATTACCCAAGGCACCATCACGCTATAACCCTGTCGTCAATTTCGAGCGCGCGCGTCAACGTCAACTGTATGTCCTGCACCGCATGCACGTCCTTAAATATATTACTGACGCACAATACGAACAGGCAAAAAACCAACACCTGGACATTCGCAGCGCTCAATTGAGCACGAAAAATGTCAGCGCAGATTATGTTGCCGAGATGGTGCGGCAGGCCATGTACGAACGCTATCAGGATGATATCTACACCAGCGGGATGAAGGTTTACACTACCATACGCAAACGCGATCAGGAGGCAGCGGATCAGGCGTTGTGGAAGGGCGTAATGGATTACGATCAGCGCCATGGCTATCGTGGCGTGGAAGAGACGGTCAAGTTACCTGAGGATGCTCAGTTGACCGATACCGCGCTGGATGACGCACTGGATAATTTGAGCGTTATTCATGACTTGCAACCCGCCGTGGTCCTGGCCGCAAATCCTAAATCGGTGAGCGCCTACGCTAAGGATGCAGGCAGGATTACCATTGCGGGCGAAGGGCTCAAATTTGCCCATCGTGCGCTGACGGGTGGCCTTTCCGCCAAGCTCGATATCCGGCGCGGCGCTGTGATTCGTGTAGAAAAAAACACCAAGGACAATACCTGGAATATTGTTCAGATACCCAAAGTAGAGGCCGCGTTTATTTCGATTGATCCAAAAACCGGCGCGATACTGTCACTCGTCGGCGGCTTTGATTACAGTCTCAACAAGTTTAACCATGTAACCCAGGCCTGGCGTCAACCGGGCTCCAGTTTCAAGCCATTCATTTATTCTGCCGCATTGGAAAAAGGGTTTACGGCAGCGACGCTGGTGGAGGATACGCCTCTCACAATTCCGGCTGCGCAGGCCGGCGGTGTCGAATGGTCTCCGAAGAACTATGAAAATACCTATTCGGGCATCGTCAGCGTACGCGAGGCGCTGACCAAATCACTCAACCTCCCTACCATTCGCATTCTGCAGGCGATTGGACCTATTTATGCGCGTGATTACATCAAACGGTTTGGTTTCGATCCCGCCCGTCAGCCCCCTTATCTCACGCTCGCACTGGGTGCAGGCTCAGTCACCCCCCTACAGATGGCCACGGGTTATACCGCATTTGCCAATGGCGGCAAGATAGCCACACCCTATCTGATTACCCGTGTCGTAGACCAACAGGGGCATATACTCAGCCAGACCACACCAGAAAAACCGCGCCAGGTCATTGACCCCCGCAATGCATTTATTATGACCAGCCTGATGCAAAGTGTCGTGCGGCGCGGCACAGCCGCCAGTGCCATGCAGCTTGGCCGCAGTGATCTGGCGGGCAAAACAGGTACCACTAACGACCAGTTCGACGCATGGTTTACCGGCTACCAACCCACCGTTGTGGGCGTAGCCTGGATGGGATTTGATCAACCACGTACCCTTGGCCGGGGTGAAACCGGTGCCCGAGCCGCATTGCCAATCTGGATGAAATATATGGGAACGGTATTGCGCAATGTGCCACAAACCGGATACAGCGTCCCCAATGGCATCGTCACCGCCACCATCAATCCCCTCACTGGCCTGCCGGTCGCCAATGGCGAGCAAGGCTACAACGAATACTTTTATCAGGAGACCGTGCCAGTACTCACCACCGCACCCGCGGCGCCGGAAATGGTACCGGCTACGCCTGGGGTTCAGCAACCTGACACTAATTCGGTATTTTAGCGCCATGAGCGGCCGACATAATCAGCTGCGCGAGCGCGTGGCGCAACTGGCTGCGCAATTGATGGCCGAGCACGGTATTCAGGATTTCGGCCTGGCCAAGCGTAAAGCTGCACGCCAGATGGGTGTGGAAGATGGCTATAATTTGCCGGGCAATCAGGAAATCGAGCTGGCGCTCAAATCGTATCAGGCGCTCTACCATGGCGACTCACATCCGGCACGACTGCGTTTGCTGCGTGAAATTGCGCTGGATACGATGCGTATGCTCGCCGAGTATCACCCGTATTTAACCGGTTCGGTACTCAACGGAACGGCTGGACTACACTCCGATATCAATCTGCAACTGTTTACCGACAACGAAAAAGAATTCGAGTTGTATTTAATGCAACGCAACATCCCTTTCAAGCAGGGCCAGCGTCAGATACACCGGCACGGCGTGGTCAAAAACATTCCCAGCTTTACGCTTAATCTGGACTCGGCAGATGTTGAGATTGCCATTTACCCTGAAGATGAATTGCGTAGTGTGCCGCGCGGTCAAGGTGACGGGCGTACGCTAAAACGCGCCAAATTGGCGCAAGTACAAGCCCTGCTGGATGACGTAGCCCCCGCTTTACCTGCCATTGAATAACAGCGTAAGGGCATGCCAGAATCCCGGCACCCCACACACGCAAAGTGTCAAAAAATCCGACATACAGTTGAGAACACGACTCCAGACCGCTAGACTCTTGTCCGCGACAAGCTTATCAAGCTCCCCGAACACGCTATGACAGCACAAAACCACTGTCTTATCAGTAACTGGCACGCATCCTGCGTAACCAATCCGGGCAACTTGGATAATCATAAGAAAAAACCATCTGCACAACCTAAACAGGACTACCCGAGGGTGACAGGCACGACATGATTCGATTTTTCAGACATTACATACCCGCCAATCTGATCTTGATTGTGGGAGTGGATATTGCGGTCATGTTTACGTCCATCTACCTGGGCATCTCTGTGCGCTTCATGGAAAGTGCGAGCAGCTTGCCTGCTTCGCTGGGTCCAATATTGCCTAAAGCTAGCGTTTTTGCATTGGTAATGATGTTAATTATGACCATCTTTGGCATGTATAGCGGCGAATGGATGGCAGGGGCGCGTGTGGTGGCGCTGCGTATCACAGCGAGTTTCGCCACGGGCTTCGTCGTCATGAGCCTGCTTTTTTACCTGTTCCCGGATATGCTCCTGGGGCGGGGCGCATTTTTGTTTTCTCTGCTGTTTGCCCTGATCGGCGTCACAATTACACGCATTGCATTCATTAAATGGTCCAATCTGGATGCCTTCAAGAAACGTGTACTAGTTCTAGGGAGCGGTAGTCGTGCTGCCAAAGTGGACCACCTGATCAAGTCAATGTCATCGACGCGCAGTGTGCAAATCATTGGTTATCTGCCTTTGCAGGGCAGCCACCATTATGTAGAGCACTCACGTGTCATCCATGACAACTCAGGGCTTGGTGAAATCGTCACCAAATACAATATCCACGAAATCGTCATCGCGGTACGCGACCGCCGTGATGGCGGCCTGCCGGTAAGTGAACTACTGGAATGCAAGCTGCGCGGTATCAACATCATCGAATTATCGTCGTTCTTCGAACGCGAAAATGGCCAATTGCAACTGGAATCGCTTAACGCCAGCTGGATCATCCTGTCGGAAGGCTTTAAACAGGGATTGGCGCGCGATACCGTTAAACGTATTTTTGATCTGGTGGTAAGCCTGGTTATCGTCTTGATTTCGCTGCCTGCCATGGTGCTGACGGCGCTGGCTATATATATAGAAAGTGGCGGCCCGGTATTGTATCGTCAGGAACGCGTTGGGCAATATGGAAAACCATTCACCATCATGAAGTTTCGGAGTATGCGCAGCGATGCCGAAAAAGATGGCAAGCCACGCTGGGCAGATAAAAACGATGACCGAACCACGCGGGTCGGACGTTTTATCCGGCGTGTGCGCCTGGATGAACTGCCGCAATTATTCAATGTATTTATGGGGCATATGAGTTTCGTAGGCCCTCGGCCCGAGCGGCCCTATTTCGTCGATGAACTGTCACGTAAGATCCCCTATTACAACAGCCGCCATACTGTCAAACCAGGCATTACCGGTTGGGCACAGGTATGCTATGCGTATGGCGCTAGCGTTGAAGATGCCATAGAAAAATTGCAATATGATCTGTATTACGTAAAAAACCATACCTTATTTCTCGACATGATGGTCTTGTTCCAGACAGTACAGGTAGTACTCTGGGGCAAGGGTCAGTAAGCAAACGGCTACTCACATGAATGCCACCTTGATCAGCTACGGTTTCGCATCCGTTGCATTTTCGGCTTTGAGTGCCATGGTGGTGTCCAAGCGCAGTGGGAATCGCACCGGCGTATTCATGGCCGCCAGCCTGGTAACCGCATTCTGGGCCGGACTGGCAGCAATGGATGCCTACTATGTTCAGCCCATCGCGCCACTCACTGCGATAGTTGAGCTGTTGCGCGACGCAGCATGGTTGTATTTCCTGTTTGACCTCGTCACCCAACGCCAAGGCATACAGCCTAAAACGCTATTCATTTTGCGCATGGCTCGATATGTGGCGCTGCTTTACTGCGCGATGTTAATACTGCGCATCATGGCAGGCATGTCAGGTATTTTTCCTGCCGCCAATGGGTTTTCAATACTGGATAGCTTGCTTGGCGGCGCCGTCAGCCGTGTCATCCTGGCTGTACTCGGCATGGCTCTGATTGAGCAGTTGTTTCGTAATACCCGCAGCGAAGATCGCTGGAGCATCAAATACCTGTGCTTTGGTCTCGGTGGCATGCTGGTCTATGACTTTTACCTATACTCGGATGCCATGCTGTTTCAACATATTGATGCTGAAATCTGGGCTGGACGCGGTATAGTCAATGCATTGTCAGTCCCGCTGATTGCCATTTCCGCTAAACGCAATCCCAACTGGGATTTGCGCGTGACTGTATCGCGACGGTTGTTTTTCCATACTGCCGCCCTGCTCGGCGCCGGCGTGTATCTGCTGATCATGGCAGGTGCCGGCTACTACATCCGAACCTTTGGGGGGGAATGGAGCAGTATCCTGCAAGCAGCGTTCCTGTTTGGCGCCTTCGTAATCCTGCTGTCCATTCTGTTTTCCGGGACGCTGCGTGCACGAGTACGTGTATTTTTTAGCAAGAATTTTTTCAGTTACACCTACGATTATCGCGATGAATGGCTCAATTTCACACGCATCCTGTCGCAGGGAGATTCTGGCGAGCAGTTATGCACACGAGCCATTCAAGCTGTTGCAGGATTGGTTGAGAGTCCATCAGGTGCGTTATGGCTGGCTCGCGAACCACATCAGTTTACCCGCATCGTGAGCTGGAATCTGCAGAATGCCGATGGCGAAGAACCCGTGGATGGTCCGCTGGCAGGCTTTCTTACCCAGCGCGAATGGGTAATCAATCTGGATGAATACCGGAACCAGCCCGATCTCTATGAAGATTTGCAGTTGCCGTCCTGGCTCAACGCCATACCCGATGCATGGCTGGTTGCGCCATTACTAGTGCGCGATAAATTGATCGGCTTCATGATTATCGGTCATTCGTTGGGAAAAATTTCCTTCGATTGGGAAGTCAGTGATCTGATCAAGACAGCCGCGCGTCAGGCCGCAGCCAACCTGGCCCAAATGGAGGCCGCTGAAGCGCTCACGGTGGCGCGCCAGTTCGAATCTTTCAATCGCATGGCTGCATTTGTTGTGCATGATTTGAAAAATCTTATCGCCCAGCAGTCCTTGCTGGTATCCAATGCCGATAAATACAAGCACAACCCGGAATTTGTGGACGACATGATCAGTACCGTAGAAAGCTCTGTAACACGCATGGATCGCTTGCTACAACAACTGAACAGCAATCAGCCGGCGATACTGGCCGAAAGCAAAATCGAACTGGGTGGATTGCTTGCCGAGATCATCAGCGACAAGCATGTTTACCGTCTCAAACCCACGCTGCAATCGGATGAAGCGTCAATCGAGGTAGGCGCCGATCATGAACGTCTCAAACGTGTACTGGGCCATATTCTGCAAAACGCGCTGGAAGCCACCCCTTACGATGGTCATATTGAAGTCCGGCTGTCACGCAGGGACAACGAAGCGGTCATTGAAATTGCCGACTCCGGTTGCGGCATGGATAGCGTCTTCATCCGTGAACGACTGTTCCGTCCATTTGATTCCACCAAGGGTTCGGGCATGGGGATTGGCGCCTACGAATGCCGCGAATACATTCGTGAACTGGGCGGCAAAATCGACGTCACCAGCAGCCTCGGGCAAGGCACCACTTTTGATATCCATATTCCGCTGGCAACAGCCCGGCAACCAATACGCAATCAGATGCAAGGAGAAATCGCGTGAGCGATCATAAACCCACACTGCTCGTCGTCGAAGACGACCCCGGACTGCAAAAACAAATACGCTGGAGCCTGGATGGTTATGACATACAACTGGCTGCGGACCGCGAAACGGCACTCAATCAGATCCGCCGCTTTGAACCCGCGGTAGTACTGCTCGACCTCGGTCTGCCACCTTTCCCTGACAGCGCTGAAGAAGGCCTTGCAACCTTGCAACAGATCCTGTCCATTGCGCCTTCCACCAAAATAATCGTGGTGACAGGCAACCAGGATCGCGCCAACGCCGTTAAGGCCATCAGCCTGGGCGCCTACGATTTTTACCATAAACCATTCGATCCGCAAATTCTTGACATGATCATCGCTCGCGCCTTCCGCGTACATGGTCTTGAGCAGGAAAACCGGGCGCTCCAGCAACAACGGCCGGGTGAAGTGATGCATGGCATCATTACCAGCGCACCCAGCATGGTTCAGGTATGCCGCACGGTGGAAAAAGTCGCCCCTTCTGACGCTACGGTACTGCTGTTGGGCGATTCCGGTACCGGCAAGGAGTTACTTGCACGTGCCTTGCACCAGTTGTCGAACCGGGCCGGCGAACGTTTTGTCGCCATCAATTGCGCGGCCATACCCGAGGCTTTGCTCGAGTCAGAGTTGTTCGGTTATGAAAAAGGGGCATTTACGGGCGCAGCCAAGCAAACGATCGGCAAAATCGAATACGCCAGCAAAGGCACTTTGTTCCTTGATGAGATCGGTGACTTACCGCAACCCTTACAAGCCAAGCTATTACGTTTTTTACAGGAACGGGTGATCGAACGCTTGGGCGGCCGTGGTGAAATTCCTGTGGATGTACGAGTCATCGGCGCCACCCACCAGAACCTGGAAAACCTGATTCAGAGTGGTAGTTTCCGCCAGGACTTATATTATCGACTGAGTGAAATTAGCGTACTGATCCCGCCACTGCGCGATCGGCAAGGTGATGCCGCGCTGCTTGCCCATGCTTTTCTGGAGAAATTCAGCGCCCAGCAAAATCGCGTTCTGAAAGGCTTTACGGCTGACGCCATCGAAACCATCGAGACCTATCCATGGCCTGGTAATGTGCGTGAAATGGAAAATGTTATCAAGCGTGCGGTGATCATGGCTGAGGGTACGCAAATTACAGCACATGATTTGGGCCTGAATACCAGCAATACCGAATCGGAACCCCTGAATCTACGCCAAGTGCGGGAAGAAGCCGATCGGCGCGCCGTGATCCGCGCTTTGGGGCGTACAAATGGCAATATCGTACAGGCCGCTGAGCTATTGGGCGTAAGCCGCCCGACCTTATATGACTTGATTAATCGCTGCGGCCTGAAATAGGCCTTAGGAGTGTATCCTCCAGATGACCGATAACGCTGTTTAATGGCGCGTGGTAGCATGATCCAAGGTTTTATAACAATATAGAATGGATACGCTCTGGTTTGCTGATGTTCTGTCGATCAGACTGGATAAAACAAGGTGTTAAGTTTGTGCATTACCACACAACATCTATAACCCTCATTTGCAACATAGCGCATGACGCCATCATAAAATAAAAAACTCCAGGAGATACCACAACGTGATTGCCAAATTCCGTCTACCTATTGCACTACTGGTAGCACTCCTCACTACAGCCGCCTGTGGTGACTCCGCTTCCAAATATTTGTCCGAAGCCAAACAATTACAAGCGAAGGGTGACGATAAAGCAGCCATTATCCAGTTCAAAAACGCGCTGCAAAAAGATGACAAGAACGCGGAGGCACGCTATTTTCTGGGGATTACCTACAACCATAGCGGCAATTACGCCTCAGCCGAAAAAGAACTGCGTCGCGCACGTGCGGAAGGGTATGCCCCGGATAAGGTGATTGTAGCACTGGCGGAATCGCTCCTTGGTCAAGGTGCTTTTCAGCGAGTAATCGATGAAATCACCGTGCCTCCTGGTTCCTCTGGGCAACTTAAGGCACATATCCTCGTTGCTCGCGGCAATGCCGAACTGGGTTTGAATGAACCTGGCGAAGCCGGAAAAACATTCAATGAAGCACTTAAAGCGGCACCCGACGCCTCTGCCAATTTGGGTTTGGCACGCGTTGCCGCGGCCAAAGGCAGTCTGGATAGCGCTCTCAGCGAAGTCGACAGCGCTTTAAAACTTGCGCCAACAGATCAGCATGCCTGGCTCATGAAAGCCGACCTGCTGCGCCTGAAAAACCAGCCTGATAGCGCACTTGTGGCTTATCGTGAAGTATTAAAAAGTGACCCATCTAACGCGGCCGCACACCTCAGCATTGCTTCGATTAATCTGGAAAAAAACAAGATCGCAGAAGCCCGGCAAGAGATTGAGACGGCTCGCAAACTCAACCCCAACAATCTTTCCGTGCGCTATATGCAGGCCTTGATTGATTTCCGCGAGGGCAAACTCAATGCAGCACGGGATAACCTGCAGGAATTACTTAAATCCGCGCCTGAATACCCACCCGGCCTATTGTTGGCAGCCGCGGTCAATTACGCACAGGGTTCCTACGAGCAAGCCGCGAATCAACTTGGCAAAGTACTCGAAAAAGCACCGGCTCACGCATACGCCCGCCAATTACTTGCTGCTACCCAAGCGAAATTGGGCCAATATGCGCAAGCCCTCGCAACCCTGCAGCCACTCAAACCTGAGCAATCAAACAACCCTCAGGTTTTGTCACTGGCTGCCGACCTCTACTTGCGCACCAACGATTTCAGCAAGGCCAGACAGTTGCTTGAAAAAGCCGCTGCTATTGACCCCAAGAACGCGGCCATCCGCACTGGTTTAGGCGTAAGCCGTCTTGCCAGTGGCGACACCGAGCGCGCGCTCGCCGATCTTGAATCCGCCGCGACTTTGGATACTGGGGCTGGCACGCACAAAGCCGATACATTGTTGATACTGACACTGATGCGCGATAAGCAATACGATCGCGCCTTACAGGCCATCGCGGCGCTGGACAAAAAACAGCCTGATAACCCGATCACGTACAATTTGCGTGGCGGTGCTTATCTGGGCAAAAAAGATATCACGAATGCGCGCAAAAGCTTTGAAGAGGCATTGGCAATCAAGCCGGACTTCTTCCCGGCAGCGGCCAATCTCGCACAACTCGACCTGCAATCCAACAATCCCGCCGCCGCACGCAAACGCTTCGAAACCTTGCTCCAGCACGATGCCAAAAATACCCAAGCCATGCTGGCACTTGCTCAGCTATCTGCCCGTGCAGGACAGGAAAAAGACTACCTGAGCTGGCTGGAGCGAGCCGCCAAAACTGCGCCGGATGCGTTGCAGCCGCACCTGCTCCTGACCGATTACTATCTGCGCAAAAATGACTCTTCCAAAGCCTTGTTACTGGCAAGAGAGGCTCGCACCGCCCATCCTGACAATCCTGCTGCGCTCGACATGCTCGGCCGCGCTCAATTGGCGGCGGGTGATAAAGACAACGCCTTGACCAGCTTTCAAAAACTGACTGAAATGGTACCGCAGTCACCCATGGCCCAACTCCGGCTCGCCAATACACAGCTCATACTCAAGCAAACTAATAGTGCACGAGCCTCATTAAACCGTGCACTGCAGCTTAAACCCGATTTTCTCGACGCCCAGGCTGCGTTGATCAACCTCGATACACAAGGTGGCCACTACGACCAGGCCATTCAAATGGCGCAACAGGTGCAGCATCAACTACCGCACGCCCCTGCCGGCTGGGTATTGGAAGGCGATACACTGTTGCTGCAAAAACAGCCTGCATTGGCACTCAAAAAATATGAAATAGCCTGGCGTCTGCAAAACAGTGGGCCACTGGCGATTAAACTCTACAATGCCAAACTCTTGGCAGGTAAACCTGCGGAGGCCGATACCGTGCTGCTCGATTGGCTCAAGCAACACCCGGATGATGCCGCAAGCCGTGCCTATTTGGCACAGAGTGCCATGGAGCGTGGCAATTACAAGCTAGCCAATACTCACTACGCCAAATTACTGGAAAAATCACCCAATAATATTTTGCTCCTCAATAATTACGCATGGAGCCTGCAGCACGCGGGCGATGCGCGCGCGCAGGATTATGCCGAACGCGCCTACAAGCTTGCACCGGACAATACCGCTATCATGGATACCCTGGCTGAGATACTGGTAAGCCGCGGTCAAACCCAACGCGCCCTGCAACTACTTCAGAAGGCGCTGTCCAAAGTACCTGACAATACTGAAATCGCGTATCACTACGTCCAAGCGCTGGCAAAATCCGGTGACACTGCCCGTGCACGCAGCGAACTTGAACGACTGCTCGCTAGCGGGGCCGCATTTTCACATGAATCCGAGGCACGGACCTTACTCAAGCAACTCCAGGGCAAGGCAAATTAATTAACTAAATTCAGCCGTCTTTTCAAGGAACGAACATGCCACTTAAACCATTTCATTCGGCTTTAATCCTCGCGCTTATAACTACGGTCACCCTGCAAGGTTGCGACCATAACGCCAATCTGACCGAGCAGCAACTTATCCAGCGTGCTAAGGATTATGAAGATAAAGGCGACACCAAAGCAGGAATTATTGAGCTAAAAAGCGCACTCCAGAAAAATCCTAATAGCGCTCAAGCCAGGCTGCTACTGGGGCAAATTTATCTTAAGGATAGCATGGGTGCAGAAGCCGAAAGCGAACTGCAGAAAGCCCAAAAACTGGGTGTAGACGAAGAAACTATCAAGCCATTGCTGGGTGAAGCTTTGCTAATGATGGGAAAATACGACCGTGTGCTAACTGAAATTCAGCCTAGCGACAAAACAACCAAACAGAATCTTGCACGCATTTATCAAATGCGTGGCGAAGCATTGCTTAAAACGGGAAAATTACAGGACGCTTGTCATTTGTTTCAGCAGTCACTCGATACCGACAACCAGAATCCCCCTACCTATTGGGGTCTGGCACAATGTGCCGTGGCTGACAAAGACATGAGCAAAGCTAAAGCGTTGCTCAATACCGCACTTAAAATCAATGCCAGGATGGCTAAATCCTGGCTTTACATGGGCGATTTTGAACAATTAAACAACAATTCACAGGCAGCGCTTGCTGCGTACTCAAATGCTGTAAAAACTGATCCGAATAGTCTAGAAGCGCTCAGCAAACACGCGACGCTTAATATTGCCATCGGTCAGTTAGGCGCCGCCACAACAGACATAAAAAAAATCAGTTCGCTTGCCCCTCATTCCCTGCTTGCCAATTATTCTCAAGCATTACTGTCCTTCAAAAATAATGACTTTTCAGCTGCGCGTTCCTCACTTCAGGAAGCCCTACAGATTGCACCGGATTACCTACCGAGCCTTTTGTTGTCTGGTGCTGTAAATTATTCAATGGGTTCTTATGAACAGGCCGCAAGTCAACTAAACAAAGTGCTTGATAAAGTACCTGGCAACCCCTATGCACGTAAATTACTTGCTGCCACACAAGTCAAACTTGGCTTAGATCAGCAGGCCTTGGCAACTTTACAACCGCTACTGGCGGAACAATCCAATGACACTGAATTGCTGACACTGGCAGCAAATATATATTTTCACGCCAAAGAATATATCAAAGCCAACCAAATGCTGGAACAAGCTGCTGCTATTGATCCAAAGAATGCCGCGATCCGTACAGGTTTAGGGCTCAGCCTGCTTGCCAGTGGCAAAACCGAGCGCGCACTTGCAGACCTTCAATCCGCCTCCGCACTGAACATAGGACCAGACGCATACAAAGCTAACACACTGCTTGTAATGACTTTTCTCAGAGATAAGCAATATGATCGCGCTCTTCAGGCCATTGACGATCTGGACAAGAAACAACCGAATAATCCGCTCACCTACAATTTCCGGGGTGGTGCCTACCTAGGCAAAAATGATCTGGTCAATGCACGCAAAAATTTCGAGCAAGCGCTGGCCATCAACCCGGGATATTTCCCTGCCGCTGCCAATCTTGCACAACTTGATCTACAGGCGAAAAATCCTGGTGCTGCGCGCAAGCGTTTTGAGAATATCCTCAATGTCGACAAAAATAATTTGCAGGCCATGATGGCTATGGCCGAACTGGCCGCCAGCGAAAAACAGGAAATGGACTACGTTGGTTGGCTGGAAAAATCAATAAAATCACATCCTGAAGCCATCCCGCCACGCACAGCCCTTGCGCGTTATTACCTTACCAAAAACGAGCCCCAGAAAGCGCTGACATTGGCAAATGATGCTGTAAATGCCAATCCGGACAATCCTGACGCGCTTAACTTGCTTGGAGCAACGCAAATGGCTACGAAGGACATGGCTGGTGCCATCATCACCTACACAAAGCTGGTTGGCAAAGGAAAACCTTCTGCCGAAGCGTACTGGCATCTGGCAATTGCCCAACTCGCAAACAAAAACCCTAATGAAGCTCGCAGTACACTGGAGACGGGGATCCAGCTTGATTCTGGCAACCTACAAATACTGAACACCTTACTTGATCTGAACTTGGCTGAGAAAAAACCTGATTCCGCCTTGCAAATCGCACGGCAAATCGAAGCGCGACATCCGGAGTTACCTTTGGGATATGAGCGGGAAGCCGATATTCTGATGTCACAGAAGCATTTCCCCGAAGCGATCAAAGGTTATCAGTTGGCGCTTGAAAAAGGCGCAGGATCAACCACGTTTATCAAACTCTTGAATACTCAATTTGAGTCTGGCGCTATCAAAGTAGCAGAGCAGAATCTTCGCGACTGGCTCAAACAGCATCCCGGAGATAATGCGGTACGTGCTTACACAGCCGAATACTACATGAGCAAGGGCCGAAATAAAGATGCCATTACTGAATACCTGGCGATCCAGAAACAGACACCCAACAACGCTTCAATCCTCAACAACCTGGCCAACTTGTTTCTGATTGAGAAAGACCCCCGGGCATTGCCAACCGCAGAGCAAGCACACAAAATTTCACCCAACAATCCCGCCATACAGGACACGTTAGGGTGGATACTGATCACGCAAGGCCAGACTAGCCGTGGTTTGGATTTATTACACCAAGCTCTGACCAAAATGCCCGACAGCCCCTCTGTACGCTTTCACTATGCAACGGCTTTAGCTAACAGCGGAGATAAAGCACATGCTCGCAAGGAACTCAGTAAACTGCTTGCCGACCATCCGAAATTTCAGGAGGCGGCGGCGGCCAGGAAATTATTAGATACCCTGTAATAATAACCAAGCATTTCCATCAGGCAGAGACCTATGTTTTAACCAAGGTAGATTGCTGCTGTTTTGTGACCGCTCCTCCGTTCAATAATGCATAGCATAGAACTACCAACGCCTGACGCTATGCATCAGGCGTTTTGTACTTGGGCCCGGTAATTTCTGGTCAGTTTAAGAACTGTCGAGGGCAGTAACCAGCTTCAACACTTCCAAGTTCAGTCGTTAATATCCCGTTTTCAGTGGCGCACCACCAATAAAAAACCCCCATGTTTCCATGGGGGGTTTTTATTCTACGAATGCTTGGCGTTTAAATACTAAACCTTCGCATATCGACTTCTATTATGCTTTGCGACGGCGGACTGAAGCTGCCAGACCGACCAGTCCCAGACCGATCAAAGCCAGCGAACCAGGCTCAGGAACGGACAAACGATACTGACCATTGTTCGAAATATACAGATCAGTTGTATTGTTTGCGAGAACCGGATTTGTTACACCTGGGTTGAATGCGCTGTTGTAAGCGGATGTCAATGCGGTATCAACTGTGCGAGTACCATTTGCAAGAGAAATCACATTGGTCGTCGCAAATCCCATAAGCAAACCATTCGGGTCATTCGCAATCGTGGACAAATCATTCATGCCACTGTCAAAAAAGTAACCACTCAGCATGCTGGTCGCTTTGAAAACGATCGAAACCGTGCCATTAGGAAGCGTGCTATTTGCATTCAGCACGGCACTGCCAACTTGCAGATCAAAGGTGGCGATTTGTGTCGCACCCGAAAAAATATTCAGTGAACCGGTGGCAAAACTCAGTTGACCCCCCACTGTTCCACTACCTGTACCCAGGAAATCGGCGCTCAAGGTTGGGCTGAGTGGTGTAACGCCATCGACAGAGAATACATTAAAGTGACCCGCCTCGTTAAACGAGAAATTAGTAGGGCTACTGAAGGTGTTATGAACATAGGCAGTGCCAGTCAGATCCGCGTAATCCTGAACCTGCACGGATCCACCTGGAGCAGCACCGTTAGTGTCCAGATACCAGTTGGTCAGCGTTGCATTTGCAGAACCAGCAACAACCAAACCGGACACTAATGCCAGAGCCGTCAGAGTACTTTTAATTGCTTTCATGATAAATCTCCATAAGCTACGAGAAAAAATTTTGTCAGACGCGATGTGTAAGCTTTAACTCAAAGTCGCACCGAACGTAGCTCTTACTAAGCACGACCCATGCCATGTATACACTTAATTATTAAACACACATAAATACAATTGGTTATGAATTAATTATCTTACATTCCCCGTTTTTGAAGCCGCAAAAAAAAAAGGGGTTGTAAATATCTTCGACAGATACAAAAAGCAAGAAGGAATGATTCACTCGTCTTTCAGAACCAGTGTCTCAATTTTTTTGCGTAGGGACCTTGCCCATGGCTTAGGCCCTTCCCCTATACGTCCCATAAAGAACACGCGCTCGACTTGTCCGGTTCCAAGCAAACTGCCTAAGCGATCATTTAATCGTCCTACCTGTGTCTGCGCAGCCTCCCTCTCTGTAAAAACCAATTCCTGACGATAGTATCGGGTAAAGATCACAGGGGTCATTTCCGGCTGCAATAACCAACCAAGACGGGTTAAGGTAAGCCAAAAGCGCTGCATGACGCGACCTGCGCCTATATAATCATCTACTGAAATTGGCGGCAAGGGTGTGAGGAGTGCGAAATGTGCACCACAACGCAGGCCGGGAAGCAAGTCTAATTGTAGCCTTGGCGGCAGATGCCCCAAAAGATAAGTGTTAAAAAATTCGACACGCGCCCAACTCGTCATGACCCAGCGCATGAAACGCGCCGTCAGCGGATCAACGCCAACAGCTTGGTCAGGAATCTTGTCGGTGCTGAATCTTGCCCCCCATTCGATGACAGATTTGTGGACCGAGTAGGCCTCAGGAATAGTGAGGCGCACCTTGGCGTTATCGAACATGAACTTGGCAAGACGCCAGCGCTGGGGAAAACCTTCATACCAGACTACGGAATATCCATCGGGCAAGGCACCCTCGAGAATCCGTTTTTGCTCAGCACTCAAGGGCCGGATGGACATTGGACGGCGCTGGACCATGCGTGTTTCAATGCAGGAAGCCAAGGGGTCAGGCACCATACTCGCTTCTTGCCGGAAGCGGACATCGATCAACAGATGGGTTTCAGGTGTTTCCGGTCTGCGCTCGATGATGGCTATACGCCCCATTGCGCTGGCAGCGATGACGATGGTTTCCAGCAGCGCGCCGATGGCCAGTTGACTGGCGTGACCATCCAAGTCATAAACCACGTGATCACGTGTATCAAAGCCATGCACCAGAATATGTTCGTCTCCAAGAATCTCGAAACGCCACGGTTGCGTGTTGTCGCCGCTGGGTGCCCAGCGTGCCAGATTCAGGATGCGCTCAAGATGCTGCGCAATATCGCTCATCCCCTAAATCCCCAATTGATGACGGGCAAGAGTAATGGCCAGTCGATTTAAAGGATGGCGGTTGCCGCCGGGTCGCCAAGTATGCGCCAGTTTGTTGCGGTAACCATCGAACTGGATGCCATGAGGTGCCGCCCAGACTTTGCCGCGACCAAGCAGTATCTTGAGGGCTTCGCTGGCAGCGACACCTGCGCAAAGCTGACAGGCCATGATAGTGGATGGGCCACGACGTTCCTTGAGGTTGACGCGGGTCTTGTCCGCCAGATAATGGCGATGCAAAAGCGCGGGAGCCAGCCCGACCAGAAAGCGCACGGCTTTTTCAAGTTCGGGCCGCCCATTCAGCTGAAAGTAGTCTTCGAAGCTCATACCGCCTGGCAGGAAGTTAAGTAATGCAGCACTCATGCCAAGAGGTGCAACAGTCACTGCCGGGATATCGTGTTGAGCACAATAGGCGAAAACGCGTTCGCGCGCATCGAAAGCAAAGAAATCAAGGCCATCAACATAGAGGTCTACTCCCTCGAAGAAGGCCTGAAGGTTGCCCTCATTTACACCTTGCGGATAAATAGCCAAGTCGGCTTCAGGGTTAATATCGCGGGCCATTTCAGCCAGTATTTCAACTTTAGGGCGCTCCAGTGTACCCATGCTGGCACCCGCCTGACGATTGAAGTTGGCAAGTTCGAATGTGTCCAGATCGGAAATGTTAAATTTTTCAATGCCGAGGCGGGCGAGGGTCAACAGGTGAAAACCGCCGACCCCACCCATACCCGCAATGGCCACACGCTTGTGGCGCAGGCATTCTTGTTCATCTTGGGTAATCCAACCAATATTGCGTGAGAATGCGGTGTGATAGGAGAAGCTGGACATAAACCAGAACCCATTGTTTTACTGGTAAAAATAGAAGAAGGTGGTCAGAAGGTCAGCTATCGATTCCGTGCAACAACCTCTGAGTAATACCTAATTCATCCTGCTTCGAAAATCCATATGGATACAAGGATTTTTCTCCAGGCGGCTTATGGGTCAGGCCGCCCAATTTTTCAATCTGCTGCCCTGCATAAGACAAATCCAGCCTTAGAAGTACAGCCGGCGCGTTGACGCGATTACATAAACGTTCCTCACCCAATAACTCAAAACCCAGCATGCGCCGGTAAAATCCGGCATGTCGCGGGTTGACTTCGATGACAAAGTCGGTTCCCTGATGGATATTGTGTCCGTAAATGAAAGAGATATGAAACAAAGCAGCAAGAACCGGTTTGGAACCCAGACCTTCATCCAGGGCTAGCTTGATTATTTCGCATACCCGCCGTCCCTGAGCGCGTAAGCTATCCACTTCAGGCTTGTATAGCTCATCCACCAGTAGACCGACCTTGGAATCCAAGCCTAGTGTGAGTGTCCCTACAATCTTGTCTTTATCAAACGCAAGTAGCGTGATGCGATTTGGATCTTCATCCATCCCGCTGGTCTGATAACCGCGCCAGGAGTACATTTTTTGAATGAGCAGACTGGCAGACTGCACGCGGTCTTCACTGGCTGCCAAGCGTATCTTGAATTTCTGCTGCTCAAGCGTGACATTGTGAGTACTCGCCTGTTCGCCGCCCGGGATACACAACTCCCTCAGCTTGTGGGGCGATTGAAACTCCACAATGGTTTTGGACCACTCATCTGCCGGTTTTCTGCGTTGAATAGCCATCATATTACTACCAGTTTAGAACTACCACTTCCAATTAATGCAATGCCAAATAATTCAGATGCTTATTAAATTTAACGGACAAAACTGCGGATAGTTTAGGAAAACGATCAAACAACAGCAGGCTATCTAACAACTGTACCCGATACAGACGGTACCGATGCTAAAACTTTCTTCTAATTAGATCTGGACGGGCTTAACCACTTTGCGGCATCCAGGGCGAAATAAGTCAGAATGCCGTCGGCGCCTGCACGCTTAAAGGATAGCAGAGATTCCAGTACGCACTTTTTTTCCTCCAGCCAGCCATTGGTTGCGGCCGCTTTAAGCATGGCATATTCACCACTAACCTGATAAGCGTAGGTAGGCACGCCAAAGGTATCTTTCACGCGCCGCACAATGTCCAGATATGGCATGCCTGGCTTGACCATGACCATGTCAGCACCTTCTGCGATATCCAGCGCCACCTCGCGCAATGCTTCGTCGCTATTAGCCGGGTCCATCTGATAGGTTTCTTTGCTCCCGCCGCCCAGATTGCCGGAGGATCCGACCGCATCGCGAAAGGGCCCATAAAAACTGGAGGCATACTTGGCTGCATAGGCCAGAATCCGCGTGTGGACATAGCCTGCGGCGTCCAGCGCACCGCGAATAGCACCCACCCGACCATCCATCATGTCTGAAGGCGCTACCACGTCCGCACCTGCTAGGGCGTGGGCCAGCGCTTGCTGTACCAGCACAGCGATGGTCGCATCATTCACCACATACCCCTGGGTATCGATCAAGCCATCTTGACCATGGCTGGTATAAGGGTCCAGTGCAACGTCAGTAATAATGCCTAATTGTGGAAATCGCTGTTTAAGACTGCGTACAGCACGCGGTACCAAGCCGTCCGGATTGAAAGCTTCTTCTGCATTCAATGTCTTCACAGCTGGATCGATTACCGGAAATAATGCCATGGCCGGGATACCCAGCGCCACGCACTGCGCGGCTACTTCCAGCAACCGGTCTATGGAAACCCGTGTCACCCCAGGCATCGAGTTGATTTGTTCAGCGCGATCCACGCCATCCAGAACGAACACCGGATAAATTAGATCATCCACAGATAAGTGGTTCTCGCGCATCAAGCGACGTGAAAAATCGTCACGTCGCATACGTCTCATGCGTGTCTTAGGGTAGTTGGCGTCTGCGCTCATAAACAATATGAATCAACCAGTTAATAAAGAATTTAAAAAAATTTGAACTTCTTGCATAAAGGCTCATCTTATCATGCAGACGGCTCGCTGCCGTCTCCCGCTTCTCCTCCCTGAGCGGGTGCCTCGACACCAGTTGAGGCTTTTTTGGCCCCGGTTTTACTCCCCTTTAACCGGGGCTCTTTTATGCCCATCATTTGTGTCAATACCGAGCCATCTGGCAAACACCTCTCCCGCTTCATCCATACCCAGACGCTTGGGGCTGGAAAACAATTGCGCCGTATAGAACGCCGACAAGGCTGCAAGTTCCTTTTGCACAAAACGCAAAGTAGACATAGCGTCACTCCGATTCAGCTTGTCACTTTTAGTCAGCAGGCAATGCACCGGCTTTCCTGTAGGCAAAAACCATTCCAGCATCTGCCGGTCCAGCTCTGTCATCGGGTGACGTGAATCCATAATCAGAATCAGTCCAGCAAGTTGCTTACGTTGTGCCAGATATTGAGCCAGTAACTCGCGCCAATGATCCTTGATGGCACCCGGAACCTTTGCATAACCATAGCCTGGCAAATCCACCAGAAAACGGTTTTGACCCAAGGCAAAATAATTGATGTGCTGGGTTCTTCCCGGCGTTTTGCTGACAAATGCCAATCGGGTACGGTTTGCCAATGTATTGATTGCACTTGATTTACCGGCATTCGAACGCCCGGCAAAAGCCACCTCAATGACACTCTCCACAGGCAAGTCTCGTAAATGGTTAACTGTCGTGTAAAACTCTGCTTGCTGAAATAGATTCATCTAAAGAAATCCCGGGAACTGGCGTCGAAACCAAAACGCAGCTAAAATATTAGCTTTTTAGAATGTTACGGTAAGAGGAACTCACAATGAAATACACCATGGCGCTTGCGGCGCTTGCCGCATTCACTGCCTTCTCCCCGGCTCAAGCTGAAGTCACAACCCAAGGTGATCCAGCCAAGGCTCAACAGCTGGTGACATCGGTTTGCGCAGCATGCCACGGTGCGGACGGCAATAGCACTTCGCCGACCAACCCGAATCTGGCTGGTCAGGGTGCGGATTATATCACCAAGCAATTAATGGACTTTAAGTCCGGTGCACGCAAGAACCCGATCATGCAAGGCATTGTCACATCCAACAATCTTACCCCTGACGACATGAAAAACCTGGGTGCTTATTTCTCTTCACAAACACCCAAACCCGGCAGTGCCAAAAACAAGGAGTTGGCGCTGGCAGGTGAAAAAATCTTCAAGGGCGGCAATGCTGGCAGCGGCGTACCTGCCTGTGCAGCCTGCCATGGTCCGACTGGCGCCGGTATTCCGGCTCAGTTCCCACGCCTGGCTGGGCAACATAGCGAATACGTCCTAGCCCAATTGCACAACTTCTGGAATGGTGACCGCGCAAACGATGGTGCCAAAATGATGCGCATCATCGCTTCCAAATTGACCGATCAGGAAATGAAAGCGGTTGCCGAGTATATCTCCGGCCTGCATTAATTAACTGCCTGCCGGAACCTGCCGGCGTATAAGCAATCAATAGGGGGTGGCGCGAGTCACCCCTTATTTTTCCTGGCACACCATGAGCAAATCCACCGCCACATTTTCAAAATCTGTATATGAACTCTTTAGTTCGATGCGCTTTGCCATCAGCCTACTCACCGTGCTGGCCATCGCATCGATTATTGGTACAGTACTGAAACAGAACGAACCCTACCTGAATTACATTCTGCAATTTGGTCAATACTGGTTTACTGTATTCAAGTGGCTGGGGCTATACGATGTTTACCGCACCGTCTGGTTTGTGACCATTCTGGCTTTTCTGGTTACCTCCACCAGCACCTGCATTTACCGCAATATGCCCAGCATGCTGCGAGAAATGCGCAGCTATCGCGAACAGGCCAGCGAAAACTCACTGCGGCACTTTCAGCATCATGCTGAATTTGCCACCTCCGGTTCCCACCTTGACGCGTTGACCCAATATTTGACCGAGCAAGGTTATCGATATAAACAGCGTATTTTGGACAACGGCGCGGGTACCTTATTGGCAGCCAAGGTGGGTAGCGTCAACCGACTGGGATATATCTTTACTCATGCGGCCATTGTCGTCATTTGCCTGGGCGCACTATTGGACAGCAACATCCCACTCAAAATTGAACAGACCTTCGGGATAAAACGCATCGAAACCCGTGACATTCCGCAGAGCCAAGTACCTGCAATCAGTCGTCTCGGTCCTAACAGCCTGTCTTTTCGCGGCAATGTCACCATCCCGGAAGGTTCCAGTGCCGACGTGGTATTTCTGAATATTGCCGATGGCTATATGGTGCAGGATCTGCCCTTCGCCATTGCCTTGAAAAAATTCCATATTGAACATTACAGTACTGGCCAGCCGAAAATGTTTGCCAGCGATATCGCCATTCTCGACAAGGCCACGGGCAAGCCGATCCTGGAACATACGTTAACCGTCAATCACCCGCTCATTTATGATGGCATTGCGATCTTTCAGGCCAGCTTTGGCGATGGCGGCACCAAGCTGAAAATGAATGGCTGGAATCTGTATTCCCCAGATAGCAAGCCTTTCGATGTGAATGGCGCGGTCAACAGCAACACCAAGATAACCGCTGGCGGTCAACAATACACGCTGGAATTTACTGATTTTCGCCCATTCAATATCGAAAACACCGGCCAGTTACCCTCGACCGAACAACAGAACAAGGATGCGCGTAGCGTGATGGTGGGCAATGCGGTGGGCGACAAAACCAACCTGCACAATGTCGGACCAAGCTTCCAGTACAAAGTACGCGATTCGCAGGGCCAGGCGCATGAATACAACAACTACATGCTGCCCTTATTGATCGACAAACGCTGGTATATGCTCTCGGGCGTACGCAACACCCCTGCGGACCCGCTCCACTATATTCGCTTTCCGCTGGATCAGGATCGACGTCTGGATGGTTTCATGCGCCTGCGCGGCATGCTGCTTGACCCCTCAACGCATGCCGAAATTGCACGCCAATTTGCCGCCAGCGCAATTCAGGGGGGCAATGTGCCGCCAAATGTACGCGCCAAGTTGGCTGACAGTACAGCCAAGGTCCTTGATCTGTTTGCAAAAGGTGGATATCAGGCATTGTCGGCTTTTATTGAAAAACACATCCCCGCCGCCGAGCGTGACCGCGCAGCACAGACATACCTGAAAATTCTTGAGCTATCCTCGTTCCAAGCCTACATTATGGCGGAAGAAAAGGCTGGTGCCCCGGCACCCAAAGCCGACGAGGAAACCGGCTGGTTCATCCGCGATTCACTTAATAGCATCAGCGACATCTTTTTCTATGGTGCGCCTGTCTACCTGCAACTGGCTGAATATGACCAGATCAATGCCAGCGGTTTACAGTTGACACGCTCCCCCGGCGAGAATATTGTTTTCGGCGGTTCTGGATTATTAGTGCTGGGTATCTTTGCAATGTTTTTTATCAGGGAACGAAGGCTGTGGCTGCTCGTCAAACCCGGGCAAATCCTGTTTGCCATGTCCAGCAACCGCAAGACCTTGGATTTTGAAAAAGAGTTCGAGCGCCATAAGCAGCGCATTTCCACAATCGTAAAGGACTGAAGCCATGGAACTGACCCAAACCGCTCCACCGGAATCATTTTTCAAGCGCCTGTCGTTATTCGACTGGCTGTTCGCCGTCTTTTTGCTAAGTGGCGCTGGATACGCTTTGAATTTGTATAGCAGTTACATGAACATTTACGACAAAAGCATTCTGCTGGCTGCTGTCGGGGTGTTTTCCGTACTCGGCTGGAACTGGAAACCCATCCGCCTGCTGATGATTGGGGTTGCGGTATTGAGTCTATTTGCCATATCCAGTTATCACGGCGACCTGGCGCGCGGCAATCAGGCATTTTTCCTGAAGTATCTGTTTGCCAGCCAGTCCGCCATCATGTGGATGAGCGCACTGTTCGTGATGGCCACGCTGAGTTACTGGATCAGCCTGGCCACACGCTCCGAATTCGCAGCCAAAGTCGGTAGCGGACTGACTTGGTCAGCCATCCTGATGGGATTGGTCGGCATGATGGTGCGCTGGTATGAGTCCTATCTGATCAGCCCGGATGTGGGTCACATACCTATTTCCAATCTGTATGAAGTGTTCATCCTGTTTTCCATCATCACTTCGCTGCTGTATCTGCATTACGAACGCCTCTACAACAATCGCCAGATGGGCGCCTTTGTAATGCCCGTGATCAGCGCTGCAGTCGCCTTCTTGCTTTGGTACGCTTTTGATCGTCAGGCGCAGGAAATCCAGCCGCTGGTGCCCGCACTGCAATCCTACTGGATGAAAATCCATGTTCCTGCCAACTTTATCGGCTACGGTTCTTTCTCGCTTGCCGCCATGGTTGGCATAGCGTACCTGCTTGCCTCCAAGGGGATTTTCGCTTCCCGCTTACCCAAGCTGGAGGTAATGGATGACTTGATGTACAAATCCATCGCAGTGGGTTTTGGCTTTTTCACGATCGCCACCATTCTCGGTTCGCTTTGGGCAGCTGAAGCCTGGGGTGGATACTGGTCATGGGATCCCAAGGAGACCTGGGCGCTGATTGTGTGGCTCAACTACGCAGCCTGGCTGCATATACGCTTGGTCAAGGGCTTGCGTGGTCCGATGCTGGCCTGGTGGGCCGTGGTTGGCCTGTTCGTCACCATGTTTGCCTTTCTGGGGGTAAACATGTTCCTGTCTGGTTTGCATTCATACGGCACACTCTGATCGGAGAACTAACTGCCACTTGCCGGGCATACTCTTGCCATTGGCAACTGATAAAAAAGCCCCTCGTCGATGACGAGGGGCTTTTTTTGGGTGGCAATACAACTATCCAGTTACGTCAAATACATCCTTGTAGGTAGTGTAATAAGTAATGAACGCCAGTGGCAGCATGATCAGGAAACCAAGCATCAAGGGCATTGCAGCAATCACAAACAAAACAAACATGATGATGCCGTACATCAGGAAAGGAACCATATTTGCCCATGCTGCACGCATGCTAAGCTTCATTGCCGCCACCGCACCCATGTTGCGAAACACCACCAATGTGGGGGCAAACCAATATGCCATCAACAATGGCATCAGCAATGCCAGCGCCACCAATACAGCCAAACCTGCCCCGCTGCCGAGCATTGCCGGCGTAGCCATATTGCCCGCATCCGGGTGCCCTTGCAGCATCATGGTGACCAATGCACCACCGCCCAGCGCTGTCATGACGCCCGCGATCAGGATCAGGCCCACCAGATAAATACCGCCCACCGTCACCAATTGCGCACCATGGGATTTAAAACCGGCAAACAAGTGCGCTATTTCCAGCTCCTCACCCGCTTCCATCGCCTTGCATCCAAGCATCAGGCCCGCGGTGAAGGCTGGAGAGATCAACTGGAATACCACACTCCCGATACGCGGAATAATCCCTAACAGCCCCGCCAGCAAAAAAATACTGACGGACAATACAATCCAGATCAGCGGATTCTGTTTGAACAGGCCAAATGCCTGTTTGATCCACAACCAGCCGTGTCTGGCGGGTACGCGACGAAACTCCGGAATTGCTTGCATGGTGTCTACCTAAAATTTACCCTGGAATCAAACCCAGATACGTTGTAATTGCGACTGCGCAGCAACACGTTGACGCAAAATACGTTCAAAATGCTGTGGATCCTTGGCGTGGGTAAGTTCGCCCGCGCGCGGAAAGTAAAGGTCGTACATTCGCGACACCCAGAAACGCAGCGCTGCAGCGCGCAGCATTACCGGCCAGGCGCCACGCTCTATCGGCGTAAATGGACGCACCGCATGATAGGCACTCAGCAAAGCCAGCATGCGTGCTTCATCCAGCCCGCCTTCCTCACTCACGCACCAGTCGTTGACTGCAATCGCAATATCGTAGAGCCACACATCATGGCAGGCGAAATAAAAGTCGATCACACCGCCCAGCCGTTCACCATCGAACAATACGTTATCGCGAAACAGATCGGCGTGCACCACTCCGCGCGGCAAATCCTGCAAACGGTGCAACGCCTGAAAACGCACTTCATCGTTCAATAGTTGCGCTGCTTCCGCACCTAGAAAGGGGGTGACTTGCTGGGCAGTTACTTTCCACCAAGCCGCTCCACGCGGATTGGTGCGCTGGGAAGAAAAGGTCTTCCCCGCCAAATGGATATCGGCCAGCGTTTCGCCTACCTGTGCACAGTGATCCATTCCAGCGATTTCCAATGACCGGCCCGACAGACACGAGACGATACTGGCCGGTTTGCCATTCAGGCTGGTCAGCAAGCTATCTGCAATCGTAGCTACCGGTTGCGGGCAAGGCACGCCATGCCTGGCCAGATGATCCATGAGGTTGAGAAAATACGGCAACTCGTCATGGGTCAACTTTTCGAACAGGGTCAGCACATACCGCCCATGCGTTGTGGTCAGGAAATAATTGGTATTTTCAATCCCCGAAGAAATACCATTGAGCTCGACCAGCGTACCTATGGCGTACTGGCCGAGCCAAATACTGGCTTCGTCGGGGGTAACGGTAGTGAATACGGACATGGCTACAAAGGGGCCGCATATGACGGCCCACACTTAAAACGCTGGGATTACCACTGATGTATTACCCACATCGGCGGATGGATATTTGAATCCAGTCCGTCCTTGCGCGCAAAGGTACCATCACCCAACTGATCAACCAGATAATAGGGTTTGCCCACAGCTGGCGTGACTTTGATCATGTAGAGTTTGCCATGTACGCGATATTCTTCGCGCGTTTCCTGGCCCTGCTTTTTGATGGTTATCTGGGGCGTGGCATCCTCTCCTGTCAACCCTTGTGGGGGCGGAGGAGGTGGTGCATCCGGCACGGGTTGCAAGTTACCGGGGCGATCTGCTGCAAAAGCAGCGAGGGGCAATATAACCAGAAAGGCGGCAATGAGGCGGCGCATGATGGCGTCCTTGTATGTTTATGTGATTGTTTTGATTTTAGCAGAGCCTGCAACACCACCCTACAAATAAAGCTGAATTTCACGTTCCCTGGCTGAAGGCTCGAAACCACGCTTTTCATAATGGTCAAAAATCGCACTTACCACTTCCTCGGGTTGATCAATTACCTTGATTAAATCCATGTCTTCCGCGTTGATCATGCCTTCATCAACCAGTGTGGATTTAAACCAGTCCAGCAATCCGTTCCAGAATGGCTTATGTACCAGAATAATCGGTATTTTGCGGGTTTTTCCGGTTTGTACCAGAGTCAGCGCTTCCATCAGTTCGTCCATGGTCCCAAAACCGCCTGGCATCACGACATAGGCCGAAGCAAATTTGACGAACATTACCTTGCGCGCGAAAAAATGCGTAAAACTCTGCGAGATATCCTGATAAGGATTGTCATGCTGTTCATGCGGAAGCTGAATATTCAAACCCACACTCGGTGATTTGCCGAAATAAGCGCCTTTGTTGGCAGCTTCCATAATACCGGGGCCACCACCCGAGATGACCGAAAACCCCGCATCCGATAGCTGTCGCGCGATGCGTTCAGTGAGTTCGTAATAAGGATGCTCTACAGGTGTGCGGGCGCTGCCGAACATGCTCACCGCGGGACGTATCTCGCCCAGACGTTCGGTAGCCGATACAAACTCTGACATAATCTCGAACATGCGCCAGGATTCACGCGCGTTGTAACCTGCATGAGCGGCCAGTTCAGGATCTGCGGGCAGAGGCAATTTTTCTTTAAGCATTTTGGGGTATCGTAGTGACAAAAAAACTGCTGTTGGTGGATGGATCGTCTTATCTATATCGGGCATTTCACGCGCTGCCGGATATGCGTAACAGCGTCGGCGAACCTACCAGCGCGATTTACGGTGTGCTTAATATGCTACGCCGCTTGAAAAAAGATATCGCCGCTGATTATAGCGCGTGCGTCTTTGACGCCAAAGGCAAAACCTTTCGGGACGACTGGTACCCAGAGTATAAGGCGCACCGGCCATCCATGCCAGATGACCTGGCACGTCAGATCGAGCCATTGCATAACGCCATCCGTGCCATGGGTTGGCCGTTGCTGATGATAGACGGTGTCGAAGCCGACGATGTGATCGGCACGCTGGTCAAAATGGCTGAAGCCGAGGGCATGCATAGCATCGTCTCCACGGGCGACAAGGACATGGCGCAACTGGTGAACGGGCACGTCACACTGGTCAACACCATGACCAACGAAACGCTGGATGAAGCTGCGGTGCTGGCAAAATTTGGCATTCCGCCCGCGCGTATTGTCGACTACCTGACGCTGGTAGGTGATGCGGTGGACAATGTACCCGGGGTGGACAAGGTCGGCCCAAAAACCGCGGTGAAATGGCTCACCGAATACGGCACGCTGGACAACCTCATCACTCAGGCCGGACAGGTGAAAGGGGCTGTTGGCGATAACCTGCGCCGTGCGCTCGACTGGCTACCCACCGGCCGCAAACTGATCACTATCCGCACCGATGTCGCATTGCCGGTGGGTGTACATGCGTTGGTCATGGATACACCTGACAAAGCCGCACTCAGCGCACTCTATACCCGCTATGAATTCAAGAGCTGGTTACGCGATCTCGACAATGGCACACCAGGCCCTGCAACCAATCCGGTCACAAGTGATATGTTTGCCGACGATGCACAACCTACCGTACCCGTAGAGCGCCATTACGACACCCTCCTCACCCAAGCGCAGCTTGATACCTGGCTCAGCAAACTCAAGGCTTCCCCGCTGGTTTGCCTGGATACCGAAACCACCAGCCTCGACCCCCTCCAGGCACAGATTGTAGGTCTGTCTTTCTCTATCGAGCCGCACCACGCAGCCTATTTGCCGCTGGCACACGTCGGGCCGGATGCCCCTCAGCAGTTAGACCGCAGCAGCGCGCTAGCGCAGCTCAAACCTTGGCTGGAAGAGGCCACCAGCGCCAAACTCGGCCAGAACCTCAAATACGACATGCACGTACTGGCTAACCACGGCATTCGGCTGGCTGGTGTGGCACACGACACACTCCTGCAATCCTATGTCGTGGAATCACACCAGTCACGCAACATGGATAGCCTTGCCCTGCGTCATCTGGGTGTCACCACCATCACCTATGCTGAAGTCGCCGGCAAGGGCGCCGGACAAATCGGCTTTGATCAGGTCGACGTGGCGCGCGCTACCGAATACGCTGCCGAGGATGCCGATGTAACGCTCCAGCTTCATCAATCCATGTACCCGCGCATAGCAGCCGACGGCAAACTGGATTATGTATACCGCCATCTGGAAATACCTTTGTTATCAATACTCTGGAAAATTGAGCGCAACGGCGTATTGCTCGACGCTAAATTGCTTGATGCGCAAAGCCGCGAACTTGGACAGAAAATGCTTGCACTGGAGCAGCAGGCGCATGCGGCCGCCGGCCAACCATTCAACCTCAACTCACCCAAGCAGATCCAGGAAATCCTGTTCAATCAACTCGGCCTGCCGGTGATCAAGAAAACGCCCAGCGGCGTGCCTTCCACCGACGAGGACGTGCTCACCCAGCTGGCCCTGGATTACCCACTGCCCAAGCTGTTGCTGGAATACCGCGGACTGGCCAAACTCAAATCCACCTATACCGACAAACTGCCGCGCATGGTCAACGCCACCACCGGCCGGGTGCACACCAGCTATTCACAGGCAGTGGCGGTAACCGGGCGGCTGTCCAGTTCCGACCCCAACCTGCAGAACATACCGGTAAAAACCGCCGAAGGCCGACGCATCCGCGAGGCGTTCATAGCACCATCGGGCAGCCACATCGTTTCCGCAGACTACTCGCAAATCGAACTGCGCATCATGGCGCACCTTTCCAATGACGCCAGCCTGCTCAAGGCCTTCGCCGAGGATGCCGACATCCACAGCGCCACCGCCGCCGAAATTTTCGGCATGCCCCAGCAGGAGATCGGCCCGGAACAGCGACGTGTCGCCAAGACCATCAACTTCGGACTGATCTACGGCATGTCCGCTTTCGGGTTGGCCAGCCAGTTGGGCATCGACCGCAGCGCCGCGCAATCCTATATCGACCGTTACTTTGCGCGTTATCCCGGTGTCGCCGAATACATGCGTCGCACCCGGGATCAGGCACGCGAGCAGGGTTATGTTGAAACCGTATTCGGGCGACGCCTGTGGTTACCGGAAATCCGCAGCGCCAACAAACAGCGCCGCGATGGTGCCGAGCGTGCCGCCATCAACGCTCCCATGCAAGGCACTGCCGCCGACCTCATCAAGCTTGCCATGATCGCCGTGCAGGGCTGGCTGGAACGCGAGCACCTGCATAGCCGCCTCATTATGCAAGTGCACGACGAACTGGTACTGGAAGTGCCGGAGATTGAACTGGACCTCGTACGTGACATGCTCCCTGGATTAATGTGTGACGTAACCCAACTGGCGGTGCCGCTTAAAATCGGCCTGGGTGTGGGATCCAATTGGGAAGCTGCCCATTGACTACTTCAAGCGCGAACTATGCCATTGTCAGTCTTGCCAGACCGCCTCGGAGAGCCAAGACAGGTCTCATTTGTGGTTTGATGATGCCGGGGATGTCTAGTATGCTTAACCGGCAAAACTTTTTGTGGCCCATCATTTAAAAAATTGACGATCGTCAATACATTAGCTATCGATTTCCGGCTTGCGCTGCGCAATATTTTGCGCCAACGCAGACGCAGCCTCATCGCCATTGTCGCCATCGGTTTTGGTGTCATCGCGATGATGCTTTCATCGGGCTACATTGAATGGATTTTCTGGGCTAATCGCGAGTTGGTGACGGTTAATCAACTCGGACACATTCAAGTAACCAAACCTGGTTATCATGAAAACGGCCAGGCAAATCCATTAGCCTACCTGCTTCCGGAAAAATCCCCCGCACTGAATGTTCTCGAACATATTTCCGGGGTAAAGTCAGTGACGCCGCGCCTGGCTTTCAATGGACTGGTCAGTCATGGCGAAAATACCATCTCATTCATTGGCGAAGGTATTGATCCTGCCAAGGATCCATCCGCGCGCAACCTGGATATTCTGGATGGTCATGGGCTCAATGCCAATGACCCGAAAGGTATCCTGATGGGCGCGGGACTGGCCGCCAATCTGGGCGTCAAAACTGGCGACACCATCGTCTTGCTCACCAATACGCCATCGGGGGGAATCAATGCCGTTGAAGGGCATGTACGGGGTTTGGCGTCCACCTCCATGAAGGCGTACGACGATACCATGCTGCGTGTACCGATCGACATGGCACGCACCTTGCTGCGAACCAAGGGTTCACATGTCTGGGTTGTGTCTCTGCAGGACACAGACATGACGAACACGGTTGTGAAAAAGCTAAAAGCCGCACCTGCTCTGAAGGACTATGAGATCGTGCCATGGACGAAACTGGCGGATTTTTATAACAAGACTGTCGCACTGTTTTCCAGCCAGATGAATATCGTCAAATCCATCATCGCACTAATCATCATACTGAGCATCAGTAACACCATGACCATGAGCGTATTGGAGCGTACTGTGGAAATCGGCACAGCAATGGCTTTGGGAGTCCGCCGTCAACGTATCCTCGGCCTGTTCCTGATGGAGGGATCGGTGCTCGGTGCAATGGGCGGCGCAAGCGGCGTGCTCCTGGGTTATCTGGCAGCCCGCATTATTTCGGCAATCGGCATTCCGATGCCGCCCTCACCGGGTATGTCTCGCGGGTTCATCGCAGCGATCATGATCACACCAAGCATTATTCAGCAAGCCCTGTTGCTGGCTTTAGTTACGACTATCATCGCAAGCATTTATCCTGCGTGGCGCGCGTCACGGCTGGTTATTGTCGATGCGTTACGCCACAACCGCTGAGGAATATTAGGCATGTGGAAACTCGCCCTGCGTAATGTGCTGCGCCACAAGGCTCGAACCGGGATGACCCTGCTGGCGATCATCGCTGGGGTGGTCGGCCTTATTCTGAGTGGCGGCTTCGTTCACGACATTTTCACCCAGTTGGGTGAAGCGCTGATTCATTCCCAATCCGGTCATATACAGCTTTCACGCAACGGATACTTCGAACACGGTGCACGCAGCCCGGAGAAATATTTAATCGCCAAACCTGAACCAATCCGCAAATCTATCGCTGCAATGCCCGCAGTGGATGACGTCATGGGCAGAGTCTATTTTGCCGGTTTGCTCAATAATGGCCGTTCCGACCTGCCCATTGTTGGCGAGGGTGTGGAAGCCTCACGTGAAGCCAGACTGGGCAGCGGGATGGTGATTACAGCCGGGCGCCGTCTCAATGACAAAGACAAGAATGGCATGATGGTCGGCTACGGCTTGGCCCACGCTCTCAAACTCAAACCGGGTGACTGGGCAACACTGGTGATGAATACCGCTGACGGCGCTTTAAATAGCCTCGACCTGCAGGTAATCGGCGTTTTTCAGACTTTCTCCAAGGATTATGACGCCCGTGCTGTGCGCATCCCTTTGACTTCTGCCCAGAATTTACTCGCCACGCAGGGCGTCAATACGCTGGTCGTGTCGTTAAAACACACCGGGGATACGGCATCCGTCACCTCGGCATTAACCAGTAAATTTGCCGGGGCCGGTCTGGAAGTGAAAACCTGGCTGCAGCTAAATGATTTTTACGCAAAAACCGTGAAGATGTATGACGTACAGTTCGGCGTGTTGCGCTTCATCATCCTGTTAATGGTGTTATTGAGTGTCGTCAATAGCGTGAACATGAGCATCTACGAGCGCGTGGGTGAATTCGGCACCATGATGGCCTTGGGCAATCGGAGTAGCAGGGTCTTCACCTTGATCATCACCGAGAACACCATCATCGGTTTGACCGGTGCAACTCTCGGCGTGGTTCTGGGCATCATCCTGGCATTGATCATCTCGGCCATCGGCATCCCCATGCCACCACCGCCCAACGCAGATCTGGCCTATACCGCACACATCCGCGTGGTGCCGTCGGTTGTCGCCGGGGCTTTCGCCGTGGGGCTGATTGCTACCTTCCTGGCTGCTTTTTTGCCAGCCGCACGGGTGCGTCACATACCCGTAGTCGATGCGTTACGGCAGAACGTATAACGTAATCCCCCTGTGTTGTCACCTGCCTAAAAATCGCGGCGCAATTCTGTGTAGACGCGATCCTGCTTACTGTACTGACCGAAAAAGCCGGTGGACGGCCCTCCGAATGTATCCAGCCCGAATGCCAGACGCCAGTTACGCTCGAATTTCCAGGTCGCCTTGGGCCGGAACATCCAGTCACTCCGATTGAGGCTATGCACAGCCAGCGCTTCCACTTCCCAGTTGTGGGCGATCTTGTGGTTTACCAACAGGGAAACATCGTTCTCGATCCGGTCGGGGATAATATTCGGATCATGATTGAAATAAACCCGCTGAAAGAACTGTGTATTGATTCTGGTCTTGGCGGTCGGGTTGAAATCCATCCCGACGATCCAGTCGAGGGTATTCTGTTTCACCACACCATTTATATCAGTCGGACTCAAAGTATTGTAGCGACGGCCGTTGGTATACACAGCTTCCGCTTTCAGCACGAAGGAACCCAAATCCTTGGATAGGGTTCCACCGGTCTGCCAGATGCGGTCATGGCGCGGCGTATAGACAAAATACGGTGTGGGTGCAGTCACCAATTGACGATAAAACGTCTGCTGACTGTCCATGCTGCTGTAAACAAATCCGGACATATCCCAGCCATGGCTTAGCTGGGTAAGGCGCAAGCCGTAATTGGTATTACTCAAACGATTTCCGGGCAACACCTCGTCCCTGAATACCACCGGGTAACCCGCGGGCGTCGCCGGATAGGGGTAAAAATCCGATCCGGCGCCAGGCTGGCTAAAATCTTTCGGTTTGCCAATCTTGTCGTAACTGGGAACCGGGATCCAGATCAGCTCGGCATGAAAATCGTCCTTGAAGTATTCCGCGCGTGCGGCCCATTGCGGGATACGCAGCACCTGGAAGTCCGGCAGGATGAATTCGCGCAGGTCCTTGGCAGAAACAACGTCGGCAACGAATACGCCAACCATTTCGCCCCAAACAATCTGTTGTCTACCTACACGCCAGTCCAGTCCTGCACCACTGAAGTCCAGATAAGTTTCGCGAAACTGCAATCCGAAGCGCTGGTCATCACGGACAGCATCCTGATAATAATTGGTAAGATCGTAAACTGCGTTGTAATCAAGGCGGCCACTGACCTTCCAATGGATACCGGAGCCCAGATTCCCCTCTGTACCCAGCTCAAAGCGCCCCATTTGTTTCGACCAATGCGCCGGGTGCGGATAAGTATAGGCAAATTCGGTTTGTGCGAACCCGTGCCAGCGCGATGGCGCCTGGTCTTTGGCGGGTGATGCTAAACCAGCGTCATCAAACAGCGCAGCCTTGCTGTCTGGTACATCTCCGCCAGACTTGGTTGCGGATTGAGGTTTCTGGTCCGAACCGTCATCAATGCCAAACAATGAATCCTTTGATTCAGTCGCATCTCCGGACACTTTTTTGGGAACAGGTTTATCTGCTTTATCCGGTGCAGCGGGGGCATCGAAGAGCGCATCCCTGGACATCGGCAGATCCGCACCTGACGCGGCCAGCAAGAAGACGCCAGACTTTTCGGGTGCATTTATCCCAATCACCCCCGAAGCATTGGCAAGCGCTGGTGCGCCTAGCAATATTATCCCCACTGTTTTTGTCCAATGTAAACCCATACTAATTCTCCCCCTCGCTCACCACTGCGTTATTCGTATTGACTGCTTTCCATTTTTTGTCTGTTTTTATACCGAGCATCGTTATGTGGCCATCCTCGACACGGATGAGTCGATCAGCCATTGCCATGACATGACGGTCATGGGTCGAAAAAATAAAGGTCGTACCATAGCGCCGGTTAACATCCTTCATCAAATTCAGGATGCTCTCCCCCGTTTTGCTGTCCAGATTGGCGGTGGGTTCGTCGGCCAGCACGATGCGGGGATTGATTGCCAAGGCCCGGGCAATCGCAACTCGCTGCCTTTGTCCGCCACTTAATTGATTGGGCATATGCTTCGCATAACGCTCAAGCCCAACCACACTCAGAAATTTCTTGACTCGCTTGTGCCGCTCTTCACGGCTGATTTCGGGCAGTTGAAGCAGCGGGTATTCCACATTTTCTGCGGCGGTCAGTACCGGGAACAGATTAAAGGTTTGAAAGATAAAACCGGTGGTGCGCGCACGCAAGTCCGCCAGTTGATTGGATGATCGGCCGGTCACCTCGACATCGTCAATGAAGACCTTGCCATGGGTGGGATTGTCGATACAGCCAATGATGTTCAACAGCGTGGTCTTGCCACTGCCGGAAGGTCCTGCAATGGCCAAAAACACGCCCTCCTCAATGGAGAGTGTGATATCTTCAAGCGCAATAACCTTTTGCTCACCGAGCAAATATTCTTTGGTTACGCCTTCGACCCGGACCAGGCTCATTGCACCTCATCCGTTCGAGGCTGTATCGTTTGAAGGATTAATACCATGTCGATAACCTCCTGTTTTTTTCGTGCCGTTTTTTTAACCTGTTTGCTTTCCCAGTCCCTGATGGGTGCCGCGACAGCTGCGGAGCCGAATACTGCAGAAAGCCCGCTTGCGCGCAGCATTCTGGAAAAATCCGACGCCATACGGTTTCCGTCCCAAGGCTTTCAGGTTGATGTCGACATTGCCAGTACGTCGCCTGGGATGACTACTGAACATCGCAAATACCGGATTCTTTCCAAGGGCAACGAAAATACAGTCGTCATGATACTTGAACCCGCGTCGGAACGGGGACAGATCATGCTGATGAAAGACCGTGATCTCTGGGTTTTCATGCCCGACGTTTCCCAACCCATCCGGCTGGGACTGGCCCAGCGCCTGACCGGTCAGGTCGCGAATGGCGATCTGGCGCGAGCCAATTTCTCCGGTGACTATACCCCAAAATTACTACGCACCGAAAAACTGGACGGCGATGATTATTATGTCCTGCAACTGGATGCCGTGGATCGCAGCGTGACCTACCATCGAGTCCTGCTATGGGTCAACAAATCCAGTTATCGCCCGTACAAGGCCGAATTTTATTCGCTTTCAGGCCGGCTGCTGAAGACCAGTTTTTACGAAAACTATGAAACCATGGCGGGGAAACAGCGGCCGACACGTTTGCTGATACAGGACGCCCTAAAGTCTGGCGACACGTCGGTGCTGGACTACAGCAACATGAAATTGCGTGACTTGCCGGACAAAGTTTTCAACAAGGACTATCTCAAGAAACTTCAATAAACATTTTGGAGCGTTTCAAAAGAAACTGTACCAGGTAATAAACCATGACTAGATCACATTTTGCTCTGCTCACCATGATTGTTGGATGCACCATGCTCACAGCCGCGTGCGAAACAGTGAGCACCACGCAAGGCGGAGCGGTCGGCATTGACCGCAAGCAAATCATGTCGCCACTGGTTTCCAGCCAGCAACTTGAACTGCAGGCAGCGCTGACCTATACCAATCTGGTCGGACAAGAAGCCAAGCTAGGTGACCTGAATCCCGATCCTGCACAGACTGCACGGGTACGCCGGATAACCGATCGCCTGATTCCACAAACTACCGTGTTCCGGCCGGATGCATCGAAATGGAATTGGCAGGTCAACGTTTTTCGTTCGCCAGAAGTCAATGCCTGGTGCATGCCGGGTGGCAAAATTGCCGTATACACGGGCCTTCTCGACAAACTGAAATTGACTGATGACGAGATCGCTGCGGTGATAGGTCACGAAATCGCCCATGCGCTGCGCGAACATGCACGCGAACAGGCCTCCGAGCAATCACTGGCACAATTAGGCTTGCTTGGCGCATCACTGGCGGGGGCAGGCCAGACTATCGTGAATGCAGGCGGACAGCTGTATCAGCTTGGCATCGGTTTACCGCATAGCCGCAGACAGGAAACCGAGGCAGACCGCATCGGCGTGGAACTCGCCGCACGGGCAGGTTATGATCCGCGCGCTGCCATCACCGTATGGCAAAAAATGATCCAGCTGGGTGGCAGCCGGCCCCCCGAATTTTTGAGTACGCACCCCAATCCGGAATCGCGCATGCAGGATTTGCAGCAATATGCTGAAAAAGTGATGCCGCTGTATTTGCAGGCAAAAAAACGCTAATCAGACAGTTTTGCCCCCACTCAGGATTGCGTATAAAATAGGCAGCCTTTTCTTCCTCTTCATTGCTGTCTCTTTCCATGCGTATCGGTTCACACACTCTCAAAAACAATCTGATTGTCGCCCCCATGGCGGGCGTGACCGATCGGCCCTTTCGCCAGCTGTGCAAACAGATGGGTGCGGGTATGGCTGTGTCCGAGATGGTGACTTCCAATTCACTGCTATATGGTTCGGCCAAAACGGCGCGCCGTGCCAATCACGAGGGCGAAGTGGACCCGATTTCGGTACAGATTGCCGGAGCAGATCCGGCAATGATGGCGGAAGCGGCACGCCATAATGTCGATCGCGGCGCGCAAATAATTGATATCAACATGGGCTGCCCTGCCAAGAAAATTTGCAACGTCATGGCCGGTTCCGCACTGTTGCAAGATGAACCGCTGGTTACGCGAATTCTGGAAGCTGTGGTTAATGCTGTGCCTGGCGTACCGGTAACGCTCAAGATTCGAACCGGCTGGGACAAGCAGCATAAAAATGCGCTGAGTGTGCTGAATATTGCCCAGAACAGCGGCATCCAGGCACTCGCCATGCATGGGCGCACGCGCGCATGCGGCTACACGGGCAATGCCGAGTATGACACCATCGCCGCAGTCAAAGCAGCAGCATATATTCCCGTCATTGCGAATGGCGACATCACCACCCCGGAAAAGGCGAAATTCGTGCTTGATTACACCGGAGCGGATGCGGTCATGATTGGTCGCGCCGCCCAGGGTCGGCCATGGATTTTCCGCGAGATCGAATATTTCCTGCAAACCGGTACACACTTGCCCGCACCCGAAGTCGACGAAATCCACCGCGTGCTGCTTGATCATCTGCACGATCTCTACGGCTTCTATGGCGAGTATGCCGGGTTACGTATCGCGCGCAAACACATCTCCTGGTACACCAAAGGCCTGCAGGATTCCGCCACCTTTCGTCATGCCATGAACCAGTTGCAGAACGTAGTCGAACAAGAAGCCGCAGTGAACGAGTTTTTCGACCGCTGTCGCGCTCGCGGCCAGTGCCTAGAATATATCGAATTCAACAATAACAACCTCAATGAAACATCGCTTGCTGCATGATGCAGCAAGCACAGGGAGATTCAGCAAGGTGAGAAAAGAAAAAGAAAATGACATTGCAGCATGTGTAACCCGCTCCATGGACGACTATTTCCACGATCTGGACGGTGAGGTACCCGCTGGAATATATGACATGGTGATGGCCTGCGTGGAACAGCCACTGTTGGAACAAGTTCTGCTTTTCGCCGAAGGGAACCAGACCCGTGCAGCTGAATATCTGGGTATCAACCGTAATACACTACGCAAAAAAATGGCGCAGTACGGGATTAAATAAAATATTTATGCTACAGAAATCTTTGCCATCAGAGATGATGACAAGCATCGCTCTGATGTAAAAATATATTCTGTGCCACACAATTTTTAACCAATCAGGATTAATCATGGCTTTCATCGAACGTGCACTGATCAGCGTTTCCGACAAGACCGGTGTACTCGAATTCGCCAAAGGTTTGCGCGAATTCAATATCGAAATAATCTCCACTGGCGGTACCGCAAAAATGCTTGCCGAGCATGGTATCCAGGTGACCGAAGTAGCCGACTACACCGGCTTCCCGGAAATGCTCGATGGCCGGGTGAAAACCCTGCATCCAAAAATACACGGCGGTATCCTGGCACGCCGTGATTTGGCCGAACACGCCGAAGCAATACGTCACGCCGGTATCGGTTATATAGACTTGGTGGTGGTGAATCTCTATCCGTTCAGCCAGACCGTCGCCAAACCGGGTTGCTCGCTCCCCGATGCCATCGAAAATATCGATATCGGCGGCCCCACCATGGTGCGTTCCGCCGCCAAAAACTATCAGCACGTAGCCGTGGTAACGGATCCAGCTGATTACGCCACCGTGCTCACTGAACTCCAAACCAACCATGGCTCGGTATCCACTGGCAGTTGCTACAACCTGGCACGCAAGGCGTTTTCGCATACCGCCCAGTACGACAGTGCAATTTCCAATTATCTGACTGCACGCGAACTGAACGGCGAACAAGCTGATTTTCCCAGTCGACTCAACCTTAATTTCGAACGTGTGCAATCAATGCGCTACGGCGAGAACCCGCATCAAGCTGCCGCCTTCTACCGCGACCTGAATCCGGCTCCCGGCACCTTGGCGCATTACACCCAGCTGCAAGGCAAGGAGTTGTCCTACAACAATATCGGCGATGCTGATGCGGCATGGGAATGCATCAAGACTTTCGACGCGCCTGCCTGCGTGATTATCAAACACGCCAATCCCTGTGGCGTGGCAGTCGCAACCGATCCCCTCAGCGCCTACAGGCTGGCGTTTGCAACTGATTCAACGTCCGCGTTTGGTGGCATTATTGCCTTCAACCGTGAAGTGGATGCGGCCACGGCCGAAGCGATATCCGGGCAATTCATGGAAGTACTGATTGCACCAGCCTACAGCGCTGCTGCACTGGAGCTGCTGGCAAAAAAGGTCAACGTACGGGTACTTGCTATCCCGCTCGCCGCGGGCCATAACTTGCTGGAGATCAAACGCGTTGGCGGCGGGCTGCTGGTACAAAGTGCCGACACCTTCAACATCACCGCAGCCGATTTGAAAGTGGTCAGCCAGCGTCAACCCAGCCCGCAGGAAATCCAGGACATGCTATTCGCCTGGCGCGTCGCGAAATTTGTCAAATCCAATGCCATTGTATTTGCCGCCAATGGACAGACCTTGGGCGTTGGCGCAGGCCAGATGAGTCGCGTTGATTCCACGCGTATCGCCGTTATCAAAGCGGGTCAGGCGAACTTGCCACTGGCCGGTTGTGCAGTCGCTTCGGATGCCTTTTTCCCGTTCCGCGACAACGTTGATGTCCTTGCTGCGGCCGGTGCCAAAGCCGTGATTCAACCGGGCGGCAGCATCAAGGATGCAGAAGTCATTGCCGCCGCGGATGAACATGGTATTGCCATGGTATTTACCGGACATCGGCATTTCCGCCACTAAAGTTCAGACAGGTTAAACATGAAAGTTCTAGTCATTGGTTCCGGCGGACGCGAACATGCGCTCGCCTGGCGTTTGGCCCAGTCACCGCGCATTTCCAAAGTGCTGGTTGCTCCCGGCAATGCCGGTACGGCACGGGATCCGGCACTCACCAATGTGCCGGTCAGCGAAATCCCCAGTATGATTGAATTTGCCCGGCGTGAAGGTGTGGCCTTTACGGTGGTCGGCCCGGAAGCGCCATTGGCTGCCGGCATCGTTGACGCTTTTCGCGCAGCGGGTCTGAAAATATTCGGCCCGACCCAGGCGGCGGCCCAACTCGAAGCCTCCAAGGATTTCGCCAAGGCCTTCATGGCTCGTCACAACATTCCTACCGCGATATACCAGACCTTCAGTACTGCGCAGCCCGCGCATGCCTACATTGATGCCAACGGCGCACCCATCGTCATCAAGGCCGACGGACTGGCCGCCGGAAAAGGCGTGGTCGTTGCCCAAACCCTGGAGGAAGCCCACGCCGCCGTAGACATGATGCTGGAAGGTGACAAACTCGGCAGTGCCGGTGCGCGCGTGGTCATCGAGGAATTTCTGGTTGGCGAGGAAGCCAGCTTCATCGTGATGTGCGATGGTGAGCATGTGCTGCCGCTGGCTACCAGTCAGGATCACAAACGATTACTTGACGGCGATGCCGGGCCCAACACGGGTGGTATGGGCGCTTATTCGCCAGCACCAGTGGTAACGCCGGAAATTCATGCGCGTGTATTGCGCGAGGTCATCGCACCGGTGATGGCAGGCATGAAAAAAGAGGGCATCGCCTATACCGGTTTTCTGTATGCAGGTTTAATGATCGATGCCACAGGCCATATCAAGGTACTGGAATTCAATTGCCGAATGGGTGATCCGGAAACCCAGCCTATCATGCTGCGGCTGAAGTCCGATCTGGTCAGCATCATGGAACATGCGATCAATGGCACCCTGGATAAAGTGGAGGCCGAATGGGATCGACGCACCGCACTTGGGGTGGTCCTGGCTGCAGCCAATTATCCGGACACGCCACGTCGTGGCGACGTGATTTTCGGCTTGCCAAAAGATGATCAGGACTTCCATGTCTTTCACGCTGGTACCGCGCTCAAGGACAACAACGTGGTGACCAGTGGCGGACGGGTGTTGTGCACCACTGCATTGGGTGACAGTGTAAAAATGGCCCAGCGACGCGCTTATGAAATTGCCGATCTGATCCATTTTGACGGCTGCCAGATGCGCCACGATATCGGTTATCGCGCAATTGACAAAAAAACCCACTGATACCGGCTTGCGCCACCGGCTGAAATCCGGCGGCGTGATCGCCTATCCGACCGAATCCTGCTATGGACTGGGTTGTGACCCAATGAACCCGCGTGCGGTCCGGCGTATTCTGCAGATCAAGGGGCGACCTCAATCCAAGGGATTGATACTGATCGCATCGCATGTCGAACAACTCCGGTATTTTGTGGATGGGCACGCATTGAAGCGCGCAGCACTTTCCTCATTCTGGCCGGGGCCGGTTACCTTGCTGCTGCCGGCAGCCAAGCGTTGTCCGCACTGGCTCACCGGCCGGCACGCCAAACTGGCAGTGCGTGTAACTGCGCACCCGGGTGCCGCTCTGCTGTGCGAACGCCTCGGCATGGCACTGGTTTCCACCAGCGCCAATCGGGCGGGTGGGAAATCACTGAAAAATGCGCGCGACTGCTATCGACTGTTCGGCAGCCAAGTCCGCGTCATTGCCGGTAAAATTGGTACTGCACGGCGCCCCAGCACCATCATGGATTTTGGCAGCGGAAAAATTTTGCGCAGTTAAGGAACGAGACATGAACACCGAGCCAATCAAGGAATATCTGCTGGAACTACAGGAACTCATCGTCGAGCGTATGGAGCAGATCGACGGCAAGCCTTTTCTGCGCGAAAGCTGGGTGCGCCCTGAAGGCGGTGGTGGTATCAGTTGTGTCCTGGAAGAGGGCAACGTACTGGAGCGCGGGGGGGTCAATTTTTCTCACGTTTTTGGTGACAATCTGCCACCGTCCGCCAGCGCGGTGCGACCGGAACTGGCAGGACGCAGTTTTGAGGCCATGGGCGTATCGCTGGTATTCCATCCGCGCAATCCCTATGCGCCGACCGTTCATCTCAATGTACGTTTTTTCATGGCTACCAAGCCAGGTGCAGCGCCGGTATGGTGGTTCGGCGGTGGCATGGACCTGACACCGTATTACGGCTTTGATGAAGATGCGACACATTTTCATCACGTCTGCCGTAATGCATTGAATCCATTTGATCCTGCCTACTACCCACGTTTCAAGGAATGGTGCGACAGGTATTTTTTCCTCAAGCATCGCAACGAACCGCGCGGCATCGGCGGGATTTTCTTTGATGATTTCAACGAGTCTGATTTCGATTCGAGCTTCAATCTGGTGCAAAGCGTGGGCGATCATTTTCTTTCCGCTTATGCGCCCATCCTGGAACGCCGCATGGATACGCCCTACAGCGAACACGAGCGGGATTTTCAGGCGTATCGGCGTAGCCGCTATGTGGAATTCAACCTGGTCTACGATCGCGGTACGCTATTCGGCCTGCAATCCAATGGCCGCACCGAATCCATCCTGGTATCCATGCCGCCTGTAGCCAAATGGCGCTATCACTGGCAGCCCGAAGCGGGTACTCCCGAGTCACGACTATACAGTGACTTTCTGGTAGCCAAGGACTGGCTCGCTAATGTTTAACCGGGTCTGAATGACGTCATGGCCTCTCTGCGCAGCAAACTGATTATCAGTGGTAGTAGTCTGCTTATCGTCGGCATACTGGCGGGCTTCCTCGCCTGGGAATTCACTACCTCCACCCTGCAGGCAAAATATCTCAGCGAGTACGCTGCACGCATGCATTTCAAGCTGGAGCCAGGGCCCAGCCCGTCCATCCGTTTTCCACATGACGGCCCCTATGATGTGCGCTTTGGTTATACCCAGCTGCCCGATTTCAGCAAACGTCTGACGGACGCCGGCTTCACGATCTCGGCGCAGGCACGCATCAGCCCAGCCATGGCGCAAATGGCTGATAAAGGTCTGTTCCTGCCTTACCACGAAAAAGATCAGGCAGGCCTTACCCTTTACGATACAAACGGCACGGTCATGTTTTCCAGTCGCACACCACATCATGTGTTCGACAGTTTTCAGGCCATTCCGCCACTGATCCGCAATTCACTGTTGTTTATCGAAAATCGTGAACTGCTCTCCACAGAGAACCCAAAACGTAATCCTGCCGTGGAATGGGATCGGCTCGCCCAGGCGGTGACAGACAAAATCATTCAGATTTTCCATCCTGCACACGACGTGCCCGGCGGCAGTACACTCGCCACACAAATTGAAAAATATCGTCACTCACCTGATGGGCTGACATTGTCCATGGGCGACAAGCTCAAGCAAATGGAATCGGCATCGGTGCGTGCTTATCTGGATGGTGAAAACACTCTGGCTACACGACGCAGGCTGGTACTGGACTATCTCAACACTGTGCCCCTCTCCGCCGCACCGGGTTACGGTGAGGTCATCGGCCTGCCCGATGCGTTAAAAGCATGGTACGGGCTGGATTACCATGAAGTGGTGCGCCTGCTCAATGCCGATCAGCCGGACCACGCGACTGCCAATGCTTTCAAGCATACGCTGTCTTTGCTGATCGCTCAGCGTAAACCCTCATTTTATCTTGGCAGCAACCACACCGAGCTCAACGAGCTTACCAACAGCTACGTACGCCTGATGGCCAGGGAGGGATTGATCAGTCCGGCACTGCGCAACGCAGCTCTATCGATCCCCTTGCATTTCAATATCCAGCGCGCCGCCAGCAATACCGACTTTGTTGAGCAAAAAGCCGCCAACGCAGTGCGTTCGCGGCTCGCCATATTGCTCGGCATGCATCGCCTGTACAACCTTGATCGCCTCGACCTGACCGCCAGCAGCACCCTGAACGCCGCTGCACAAAAAGCGGTAACCCGATTGCTGGTGAGTCTTAATACACCCGAGGGCGTCCAGGCAATCGGTGCATATGGCAGGAACCTGCTGAGCCAGGAAAATGATTTATCGCAAATAATCTACAGCTTTACCCTGTATGAAATGACGCCGCAGGGCGCGTTGTTGCGGGTACAGGCAGACAACCTCAACCAGCCATTCGATATCAATCGCGGCGCAAAACTGGACCTGGGTTCAACCGCCAAACTGCGCACGCTGATCAGCTATCTGGAGATCGTCAGCAAACTGCATGATACCTATCTGCATCTGTCCGACGCACGCCTGCATGAAATCGCTCGTCAAAACAATGATGCAATTGCTCAATGGGCGGCTCAATACCTGCTCACAGCACAGGACAAAAGCCTTGCCGCCATGCTGGAAGAGGCAATGAACCGCACTTATTCAGCCGATCCGTCCACTGGCTTCTTCACCGGCGGCGGCCTGCTTCATTTCGCCAACTTCAACAAAGACGATAATGGCCGCCACATGAACTTGTGGGAGGCCACGCGCAACTCGGTCAACCTGGTATATATCCGTGTCATGCGCGACATCGAACGTCACTATATTGCGCAGAATCCGGGCGTGGTCGGCAAAATTCTCGAAGATGCAAACAACCCGGCGCGGAAAACCTATCTGGAACGGTTTGCCGACCGGGAAGGCCAGGCCTTCCTGTTACGCTTCCATAAAAAATACCGCGGCCTCAATCCTGACCAGATCACGGAAAAACTCTTTTCGGAAATGCACCCGATACCACGCAGGCTGGCCGCTGTTTATCGATATGTCATACCGGGCGCTCCACTCAGTGTATTTGCCAGCTTTCTGCGCAGTCACGTCGTAGCAGGGACCACCCTATCGGATCGCGAAATTCAGGCACTCTACACACAGCAGGCGACGGATGCTTATTCGTTGGCAGACCGGGGCTATATCTCGCAAATTCATCCGCTGGAATTGTGGCTGGTGCGCTATCTACGCAGCCATCCCAATGCGACCTTCTCCAACATCGTTGCTGCCAGTCATGATCAGCGCCTGGAAGTATATAGCTGGCTGTTCAAGACCAGTCGCAAAAATGCGCAGGATCAGCGTATACACAGCCTGCTGGAAGTCGAAGCATTCCAGAACATTTTTCTTGACTGGAAACGGCTCGGTTATCCATTTGATAGCCTGGTGCCCTCCTACGCTACCGCCATCGGCAGTTCGGCAGACCGCCCCGCCGCCCTCGCCGAATTAATGGGTGTGATCGTCAATAATGGTGTGCGCCTGCCCGCAGTCTCCATCCAGAAACTGCACTTTGCCGCCGGTACGCCCTACGACACCGTGTTTGTACGTCAGCAACCGCAAGGTGAGCGCCTGCTTCCAGCTGAACTGACCCAGGTCGTGCGCCGGGCATTGCAGGGGGTCGTGGAGAAAGGCACTGCCGCACGCCTGAATGGCGCATTCAAGGATGCCGACGGGAATCCCATACCCATGGGAGGCAAAACCGGCACCGGCGACCAGCGTTACAAAACTTTCGGTGCCGGTGGCAATCTACTGACTTCGCGGGTAGTGAACCGTACCGCGACCATAGTATTTTTCCTGGGAGACCGTTTTTTCGGCACCATGACCGCATTGGTACCAGGTGAAAAAGCAGCCGCCTACCGCTTCACCAGTTCCCTGCCGGCACAAATACTCAAAGAAATGGGGCCCGCGTTAAGCAGTGTCCTGACGCCAATCAAGGAACAAACCAGCGCCAAAATCAAGCATGATGCCGTGACGGAATCACAACCGGAATCAGCCCCGCGTGCGCGCCTCCAGCCACACCATGCCATACCGCAAGAAAAACCGGAACGGCACCTGCCTCCAGAGGCAATCAGCCCGGGCAGCCCACCAAAAACTCGCCCGAAAATCTCTGCGCCCAGCCCCGCGACAGCTGCTCCGGATAAAGACATCCAGCCCAAAAGCGAAGAAGCTTATTGAACATTCAATGCGTCAGCACCCACATTGAACTGCACTCAATCCTGCGCGGTCTTCCACAATTAGGTAAAATGGGGCAGTTATAGTGCCTCAACACATTCATGCAGCTGTTTACTTTCGGCATTAATCACCAGACTGCACCGCTCTCCATTCGCGAGCAGGTGGCGTTTCATGCTGAACGCATGGAAGAGGCGTTGCGCGACCTGACTACCCACACCCCGGTTAAAGAAGCCGCCATCCTGTCTACCTGCAACCGCACCGAAGTGTATTGCAACACCAACCAGGGGGAAGTGGCACTGGATTGGCTGGCTCGCTATCACCAGCTCAAGCGTTCCGTCATCCAACCCTATCTGTATGCCCTGCCCCAAGCCGAAGCGGCCCGACATGCATTCCGCGTCGCATCCGGACTGGATTCGATGGTGTTGGGCGAAACCCAGATTCTTGGCCAGATGCGGCAGGCAGTCAAAACCGCCGAGCATGCCGGCACACTCGGCATGTTGCTGCACAAGCTGTTCCAGCGCACTTTTGCAGTCGCCAAGGAAGTGCGCACCACCACCGAAATTGGTGCCAGCTCGGTATCCATGGCAGCCGCAGCAGTGCGCCTGGCAGAGCGGATTTTCCCCAGCATTGCCGAACAGAATGTATTGTTTATTGGTGCCGGTGAAATGATCGACTTGTGCGCTACCCATTTTGCTGCGCGCCAACCCAAGCACATTCTGGTCGCCAACCGTACCGAAGAACGCGCGCATCAGTTAGCCGACCGGTATAACGGTGGCGCCATTGCGCTGACCGATTTGCCTGAGCATCTGGCAAATTACGACATCGTAGTGACCTGTACCGCCAGCCCGCTGCCCATATTAGGCAAGGGTATGGTTGAGCGAGCCCTCAAAGCACGCCGCCATCGTCCCATTTTCATGGTGGATCTGGCGGTGCCGCGCGATATAGAAACCGAGGTAGCTGAACTGGCCGATGTGTTCCTCTATACCGTGGATGATCTGGGCGAAGTGGTCAAACAGGGTATGGACAACCGCCAGGCACATGTCACCCAAGCCGAAGCAATTATCGAAACCAGAGTCGAAACTTTTGTGCACTGGATGGAAACCCGCGAGATGGTACCGACTATCCGCGGCTTGCGTGACCATGCTGAGCGTTACCGCCGCCACGAACTGGAGCGCGCACAAAAAATGCTGGCCCGCGGCGACGATCCGCGCGAAGTAATTGATGTATTATCGCGCGCGCTCACCAATAAATTCCTGCATCTACCTACTCATGCACTCAGCCACGCTGGCGACAGCGAACGCCAGGAATTGGCAGCACTCCTGGCCCGGCTTTACTCCCTCCACCACGAATGAAACCTAGCTTGCTTACCAAGCTCGCTCAGATTACCGAGCGGCTGGATGAACTCAACCGTCTGCTCGCCAGTGAGACGGTGACGAATGATCTCGACAATTATCGCAAACTCACCCGCGAGCACTCGGACATCACCCCGGTAGTCGCGCTTTACAAAGCTTATTGCCAATCAGAAACAGACATCGTGAATGCCCAGGCGATGTTGGCGGACCCGGAAATGCAGGAATTGGCCGAGGCTGAAATCGAAGATGCCAAGGCTCGGCTCCAGCAGCTTGAAGCAGAATTGCAGGCAGAACTCCTGCCCAAGGATCCCGATGACGAACGCAATATCTTTCTGGAAATCCGCGCAGGCACTGGCGGTGATGAATCCGCGCTTTTTTCTGCTGATTTATTCCGCATGTACACACGTTATGCCGAACGCCAGCGCTGGAAAATCGAGCTGATTTCGGAAAACATGAGCGAGCTGGGCGGTTATCGGGAAGTCATCATCAAGATTATCGGACGCGGTGCCTATTCCCGGCTCAAATTCGAATCCGGCGGCCATCGCGTGCAGCGCGTGCCCACCACCGAAACCCAGGGGCGCATCCACACCTCCGCCTGCACTGTAGCGGTAATGCCAGAAGCAGACGAAGTTGCCGACGTCAATCTCAATCCCGCCGACTTGCGTATCGATACCTACCGGGCCAGCGGCGCCGGCGGGCAGCACATCAACAAGACCGACTCGGCGGTGCGTATCACACATCTGCCTACCGGCATTGTGGTGGAATGCCAGGATGACCGTTCTCAGCACAAGAACAAGGCACAGGCCCTATCGGTGCTCGCCGCGCGTATCAAGGACAAGCAATTGCGTGAAATCGCCGCCAAGGAAGCCGCCACCCGCAAATCATTAATCGGCAGTGGCGACCGCTCCGAGCGGATACGCACTTACAATTTCCCCCAGGGACGAATCACCGATCACCGCATCAATCTCACCCTGTACAAGATTGATGCCATCATGGACGGCGACCTTACCGAACTCCTGGATGCGCTGGCATCCGAGTATCAGGCCGAACTACTGGCAGCCATGGGTGAACGATAATCGTGCCGGCAATCCGGGATAGGCTCTCAGCGGATCAGTCACAAATAGCACAAACATTGGGGCTCGCACCACACGACGCCCGCCTGGAAACCCAGCTTCTGATGGCTGCCGCGCTGGACGTCAACCGTGCGTGGCTGCTGGCGCATGATGATGAAAAATTACCTCCGGCAGCCGCTGCACGCTATACCGGTTGGCTGAATCGCAGGCTGGCAGGCGAGCCAATTGCTTATATTTTTGGTGAAAAAGAATTCTATGGCCTGATGTTCAAAGTCAGCCCAGCTGTCCTCATTCCGCGTCCCGAAACCGAACTACTGGTGGATTTGGCACTAGTGCGCATTCCTGAGCACCGGCCTTGTCGGGTGCTGGATCTGGGTACCGGCAGTGGTATTATCGCCATTACCCTGGCCAAGCTGCGTCCGTTAGCCGAACTGGTTGCTGTGGATATCAGCCTGGCTGCGCTGGCATTGGCGCAAAAAAATGCCAGCAACCTGGAAGTGCACAATGTCCGGTTTATTGAAAGCAATTGGTTCGATGCGCTGGATGGTGTCGAAAAATTTGACGTTATTGTCAGTAATCCGCCGTATATCCGCGCGGACGACCCACATCTGGATCTGGGCGATTTGCGTTTCGAACCTTCCCGTGCGCTCGCTGCAGGCACCTCGGGACACAGTGCACTCGACCGGATTATCGGCGAGGCGATGTCTTATATGACAAGCTCCGGCACACTATTACTGGAACATGGTTACGATCAAGGCGAACATGCACGTAATACGTTGCAGCAGGCGGGCTTTCGTGAATACGTGACTTATCCTGACCTCGCCGGCGTGGAACGGGTAACACGAGGGAATGTCGGATAAATTTACATCTCCGTTGCTATCCATGTTGATATCATTCCGTAAGTACCCGGTATGGCTTATGCATCAACACGATTTTTATTTTGGAACGTTTATTGCTTATTGTTCTGGATATATGGATACGCAAGCAGGGACCAAAAGGGCACTCAATGGATAATGAAACCTACAACGAAACCCCCGCCGCACCAACTAACCCTGATTCGCAAGATGGGGTAACCAACAATGCACGGCGTCGTTTCACCAAAACCGGACTGGGTGCGGGCACTGTCATCGCCACACTGGTTAGCAAACCTGTTTTAGGGGCTCAATACTATTGCACAGTCTCTGGCATGCAGTCTGGCAATACTTCCATGCACGGCCCCGCCGTGACTTGCCAGGGCTGCTCCCCCGGCTACTGGAAAAATAGCCCGGGATCTTGGTCCAAATACACCTCATATAAAACCACCGATACTTTCGCAGGCGTGTTCGGCACATTGACTTACAATAGCCAGACGACCCTGATGGACGTGCTGCAAAATGACCCAGGCTCGCTCGGCTGTCACATCGTGGCAGCGTTGCTGAATGCGTCGGCCAGCGATCACGGCAATATGACTTACGGCTACAGCGCGCAGGAAGTCATCAATATGTATCAGGCCAGCTACATGACAAACCCCCAGCAGCTCAAGATGGATATTGAAAGCCTGGAATCACCCTGCCCGCTACCCAACGACAATTCATTCCCCTAATCATTGTAAAAGCCTTGTTAATGCAATCTCCGGTCAGCGATGTTGGCTTGATGAGCGTTCCTGATCCGGGCGTATTGTTACGCCACTGGGGTAGTGCATATGTCGCCTACAACATTGCTTCGGGGGACACCCACCAGCTTGGCGTCCTGGCGGGATGCATCATCGAACACCTTAAAACGCGTGCCATGACGCGAACCGAACTACTCGGGAAGCTGGGGCCGGATGAATCGGTCAACAGTGAACAATTTTTCCAAATGCTGGATAACACGCTGTCTGATTTGCAAAATATGGATCTGATTACGGTTCATCAAGCTTGATTGTTACTGATTACCCCTTCGAAAAAATCCGGCGCAAATTAGCGGGCGCTGGCCTGTACCTGAATATAGGCGGGTTTGTATCCCACATCCGCAGCGATATTGATCTTGTCGCGGAAGGTATTTATCAACTGTATGCGGGCGCACCGATACTTGACGCCGATTGTTTCGCCGATTTTCATATCGCACTCAAACGCCCTGCCAACCATCGGCGCTGGCTCAAACCCCAGGTTCTATTCAGCTTCGATGACTTCGTGCCCTTCAAACCTTTGCCCTACGCACAAGCTTTCGCCTTGCTGGAGTGGGGACTCAACTGGTGCATTTCCACGCATGCGCAGCAATTCCTGATCATTCATGCCGCTGCGGTGGAAAAATCCGGCTTTACCGCCATCCTGCCAGCCCCGCCTGGATCCGGCAAAAGCACGCTCACCGCAGGGCTCGTCAGTCGCGGCTGGCGCTTGTTGTCGGATGAGCTGACATTGATTACCCAGGCAGGCATGATCCAACCCATAGCACGCCCCATCAGTCTGAAAAATCGTTCCATCGAGGTGATTCGTGATTTCGCACCCGATGCCTTTATTGGCAAAGTGGTCACCGATACGATTAAAGGAACGGTGGCCCACATGCGGGCGCCAGCTGACAGTGTTGCCCGGGTAATGGAGCCTGCCGCTCCTGGCTGGATAATTTTTCCTAAATTCGTGGCCGATGCGCCTGCCCGACTGGAATCCGCAGAGCGCAGTTATGCCTTCATCGAATTGGCCGAAAATGCATTTAATTACAGCCTGCAGGGCACAGAGGGATTTTTGCGTCTGGGTAACTTGATCGACTGTACCGAGGCGCATCACTTCAGTTATGGCAACTTGGAAGAAGCAGTTGCGATGTTTGATCAACTGGCCCGGTCGAAACTCAATGCATCCAGCTGACTGCCTGATTGTGCGTGCGTTGCGTGACACTTTGCAGCTCACCTCATTGCCAATGCGCGAGTGGGATCTGCTGATCCGGCAGGGGCGCAAAGCCGGTTTGCTGGCGCGCCTGCACTGGCAATGGACACAGTCCGGCCAGATCAAACAAGTACCAGAAGCTGCTTTGGCACATCTGCAATCAGCCCGCATCATTGCAGACAAGCAAGCATTGGCAGTGCGTTGGGAAGTATCACAAATCCGCACGACCCTATTATCCATTGGCGTGCCGCTCACTCTCCTCAAGGGAGCCGCGTATGGACTGTCAGGTTTGGCTGCCGGGCGCGGAAGAGTATTTTCCGATGTCGATATGCTGGTTCCGAAAACACATATCGCCCTAGTGGAAGCCGCGCTCAAAATGCGCGGCTGGGTCGCTACCCAGCATGACGCATACGACCAGCACTACTATCGTAACTGGATGCACGAGATCCCGCCGCTCGTACATCTCAAACGCCTGACCGTGATCGATGTGCATCATGCAATCCTGCCGGAAACCGCACGCATGAAACCCGACCCCGCTCTGCTGCTTGATGCAGTGCGCGCCATCCCCGGAGAATCCGGGTTATTTACATTGGCCCCGTCCGACATGGTGTTGCATTCGGCCAGCCATCTGTTTTGCGGCGAGTTCGAACATGGCCTGCGCGATTTGTCGGACATCGATTTATTGTTACGTGAATTTAGCACCACGGCAGGATTTTGGGATGAGCTCGTACCTCGCGCACGACAACTGGATTTGATGCGGCCACTGTATTACGCACTGCACTGGGCAACACGACTGTTTGCCACACCGATACCAACCAATGTGCTGAATGCAATCTACACCTGCGGCCGACCTCTCGCCCCGGTAAAGCAGTTCATGGATACCCTATTAAAACGTGCGCTGGCACCCGATCACGTCAGCTGCCACGATGCCCTGTCTGCGACAGCCCGCATGCTGCTCTATACCCGTGCCCACTGGTTGCGCATGCCACCCCATCTGCTCGCCTATCATCTGGCACACAAGGCGCTGTTTCCGCCACGCGCAGCAGAAAATTAAGCGCAGTCCAAACGCGTGCGCAGGCGACTGATCTCATCCTGCATATCCAGTATCAAACCAAGCACTTCCAGATTGGACTCCAACTCGTGATACAGACGCCAGGCACGGCGGACACGGGCCAAATCTTCCGCGTTAAAACGCCAATCAGCCTGTGTGGCACCCGACGGATTCAATATCGCCTCGTCCACCAGCACACAGACCCATGCAGATTCAACACTGCAAGTCCAGGCAAGCTGCTCCAGTGTCAGCGTAAAAATGCTGTCTGCGGAAATCGGTAGGGAAGATTCCATCGGCGCTAGACTCCGAGCGCATGACGCGGATCAAATGCCAGCTCCTGCGCCATGGTCTGGTACAACTCGCGTGCACGCGCTGTTGTCGCTTCGGGTAACACCACTTCCAGCGTCAAATACAGATCACCCGCAGGATTCCCTGGCAGTCCGCGCCCTTTCAGGCGCAGCTTGCGCCCGGATTGTGAATTGGGTGGCACTTTGACTTCAACTGTACCGCCCGGCGTCGGTGCTTTGATTGTTGCCCCCAAAGCAGCCTCCCAAGGAGTGACCGGTAATTTCAGGTAAATGTCCGAATCGTCCACACGATATAGTGGGTGCGGGCGGAACTGCACCTCCAGGTACAAGTCCCCGGCTCCCCCGGCGCCAGGCGTACCCTGCCCGGCCAGACGCACTTGCTGGCCCGCGCGCACCCCTTTTGGCATCTGCACATTCAGGCTGCGTTCACGGTACGCAAGGTGACCGCTGGCATCAATTTCTGGCACGCGCAGACTGATTCGGTGTGATCCGCCACGATAGGCGTCTTCCAGTTCCAGCATGATTTTGGCATGGTGATCCTTTCCTGGGCGCTGTTGCGCTGAACCGCCGTGACGTGCGCGCCGGCCAAACAGTTCCGAGAAAAAATCACTGAAATCCTGCCCCTGAGCACCTTGATTGGGAGCACCATTGAATTCGAAACCGGCATCCCATCCAGGCGGCGGACGGAATTGCTCGCCTGCCTGCCAGCGACTGCCAAGCTGGTCATAAGCGGCGCGCTTTTCCGCGTCCTTGAGCACCTCATTGGCTTCATTGATTTCCTTGAAACGCGTTTCAGCGTTGGCTTCCTTGCTTACATCAGGATGGTACTTTCGCGCCAGCTTGCGATATGCGCGCTTGATTTCATCCTGCGAAGCATCCCGCGCCACACCTAAAATCTTGTAATAATCCTTGTATTCCACAGCGACTTTTCCTTTTTGACTCTCAGTTTGTATTCGCTCTCATTTTGGACTGTCGCATCACAAATTCAAGTAAACCCGGTTAAATAAGCTGCTAAGCGAAACTTGACGCACGCAACTGCACGCGCGTATTATTCTTGATTGATTTAGTCGGGTATTCACCCGCATCTTTTATAATCATCATGGAGCATTTGTTGCAATGAGCGTACAAGACACTATCCGCGAGCAAGTCACAACCCACAAAGTCGTACTGTACATGAAGGGCACACCGCAGTTCCCGCAATGTGGTTTTTCCGCTGGCGCCACGCAGATTCTCAAATCCTGTGGCGTGACTGATCCATTTACCGTCAACGTGCTGGCTGATCCGGAAATTCGCCAGGGAATCAAGGAATATGCAAACTGGCCGACCATCCCGCAGCTTTACGTGAATGGCGAGTTCGTTGGCGGCTCCGACATCATGCAAGAAATGTTCAAAAGCGGCGAGTTACAAAAACTATTGGGTTGATAATTCAATTTCAATTGCCCATAAAAAACGCAGCCAGGCTGCGTTTTTTATGGGCAATTGCATCATTATCCTGTCATTTTCGAGAATACACGATCCGCGGCCGCCACGGTTGCCTCAATCTCCTTGCCGTCATGCGCGGCCGACACAAATCCGGCTTCGAACGCCGAAGGCGCAAAGTAGATACCTTCATCCAGCATGGCGTGAAAAAAAACATTGAAGCTCTCTTTGTCACACTCCATCACCTCGGCATAGGTTTGAGGCGGCGTGGCGCGGAAATACAAACCAAACATGCTGCCAACCGACTGCGCGGAAAAAGCCACGCCATGGCGATAGGCCGCCTCGGTCAATCCGGCCATTAAAGCGGCGGTTGAGTCAGCCAAGCGCTCATAGAAGCCTGTAGAACGAATGAGTTTGAGTGTCGCCAAACCCGCTGCCACGGCCACCGGATTGCCCGACAAGGTACCCGCCTGATAAACCGGGCCCAGTGGCGCAAGTTTTTCCATAATCTCGCGTCGGCCGCCAAATGCCCCTACCGGTAGACCGCCGCCAATCACCTTGCCAAAAGTGGACAAATCCGGGGTAATTCCGTAAAGCGCCTGCGCGCCACCCAACGCAACACGAAATCCGGTCATCACTTCGTCGAAAATCAGTACAGCCCCATATTCCGTACACAGGTCGCGCATGGCGTTCAGGAATTCCAATCGCGGCGCAATCAGGTTCATGTTGCCCACCACCGGCTCAACGATGACTGCCGCAATTTCTGATCCGATACGGGCAAACGTGTCGGTCAACTGTTGCGTGTCGTTGTAATCCAGCACCACAGTGAGTGCCGCCAGTTCAGCGGGCACCCCGGCGGAACTGGGCTGGCCGAAAGTCAGGGCCCCGGAACCCGCCTTGACCAGCAACGAGTCGCCATGACCATGGTAACAACCTTCGAATTTAATGATTTTGCTGCGCCCGGTATGCCCGCGCGCCAGACGGATCGCGCTCATGGTCGCCTCGGTACCGGAACTGGTCAGGCGCACCATATCCATGCTCGGCACCAGTTCAGTCAACTGATCGGCCATTTCCACCTCCAGCGCGGTCGGTGCGCCAAAGCTCAGACCAAGCGCAGCACGCTCGCACACAGCCTGCAACACTTCAGGGTGGCTGTGGCCGACGATCATCGGCCCCCACGAACCGACATAGTCGATGTATTCGCGACCATCGGCATCCCAAACGCGCGCGCCCAGTGCGCGTTCGAAAAAACACGGCGTGCCGCCCACCGAACGGAACGCGCGCACCGGTGAATTGACCCCACCCGGTATATGGCGCTGGGCACGGGTAAACAGCTCTTCATTTTTACTCATGGTTTCAGTCTTCTGTTTCAGCAATAAAAAGATCGGCGAAGCGGCGCGCACGCGCTTCGATATCATTGGGTACTTCGAACAAGGCATTGATAACTGCAATTGCATCGGCACCCGCTTCGATGAGCGACGCTGCATTTTCAGAGGTGATGCCGCCGATTGCCACGATGGGCAGACGCAATGCCCCGCTGGCATGTTGCAACAATGTGAAATCTGCACGCGGCGCATCGGGTTTGGTGACGGACGCGAAAAAACTACCGAATGCCACATAATCAGCCCCTGCTTGCTGAGCTGCCAAGGCCAGATCCAGGCTTTGATAGCACGACATGCCGATGACCTTGTCCGCTCCCAGCACAATGCGTGCTTCACGGATGCCCCCATCATCGCGCCCGAGGTGGACACCATCCGCACCCACCAGGTCGGCCAGACGCAGACTATCGTTGATAATCAATGGCACCCTGTAACACCGGCATATCTCCAGTAATTCGCTGGCCTGCTCATGCTGGCGCGCCACATCACCGCTCTTATCGCGATACTGCACAACGGCGGCTCCGCCCTTCAGGGCAGCTTCGACCTCATTCAGCAGCCGTGCGCTGTCGTCAGTTTCACGTGTGATCGCGTAGAGCCCGCCTATCATTACGGCTTCTCACCCTCGCGTGCCCAGAACAAACGATCCGGAATGAATTGTCCCATGCCAGGGCGAAATGCTGCGCGCAATGATTCATAGGTGAATTCCTGCGCCTCCCTGACCGCCTCTGACAGATCCAGACCATGCGCCAGCGCGGCTGCAATCGCAGATGCCAGTGTACAACCGGAACCATGATAACTGCCCGGCAGGCGATCCCAGGCATCCCGCCGTAACCGGCCATTTTCCCCATAAAGCGTATTGAAGACTTGAGGCGTATTTTCGTGGGTGCCGGTTATCAGCACATATTCACATCCCAAATCAATCAAGCGTCGAGCGCATTCTTCCAGATCAAGTTCCACACCTTCTTCACCATCGTCCTGTAACAGACGCCTGACCTCCATGCTGTTGGGGGTCAGGATAGTGGTCTGCGGGATCAGCATGTCGAGAAGCGCCGCCTGCATGTCGTCATTCGCCAGTTCATCACCACGCCCGGATGCCAATACTGGGTCGAGTATCAGCGGCACATCGGGGTAGTCGCTGACAATCTCGGCAATCGCAGCAATCGCTTCGATACTGCCTAGCAGGCCGATCTTGAAAGCAGCCACCGGCATGTCTTCCAGCACGCTGCGCGCCTGATCGGCGATCCAGTCGGCATCTATGGGCAGATAATCGTCTACACCAACCGTATCCTGCACCGTGATCGCCGTCACCACCGACAAGGCATGGCAGCCCATGCTGGTCAGCGTGAGAATATCGGCCTGAATACCGGCCCCGCCACTGGGATCGGTCGCGGCAAAAGTGAGTACGATAGGCGGGAGTTCTTCGGTCATGGTCGAGGCGGTGGCACCCGATACTTCGGTGCATTATGGAGTTAGAATAATCATTTTAACCGAAAAGCGGACATTCTAATGGCAACCCCCTTCAACTGTTATCTGTGTGTGATCTGCGGCTTTATCTATGAAGAGGAAAAGGGTCGTCCGGATGATGGCATTGCCCCTGGAACCCGCTGGGACGACGTGCCCCCCAACTGGACTTGTCCGGATTGCGGCGCACGCAAGGATGATTTCGAACTTATTCAAATATAAAGAAGCGTAGCAATTCCTAAAGATTTCGCCACGCAGTCCGATATTTACTCAAAGCCTGTACTGGTGCTTATTGCAATTAAATCACCATGCAGGCTGAAACCGACACACTCAGGACGGGGTACAGCGTGAGCGATACGAAAAATCTGGCTGGTATCAAAGTAATGATCATTGATGACAGCAATACAATCCGCCGTAGTGCAGAGATTTTTCTCAACCAGGCCGGCTGCCAGGTCATTCTGGCCGAGGACGGGTTTGATGCGTTGGCTAAAATCACCGAGCATCAGCCGGATGTGGTTTTCGTGGATATCATGATGCCCCGCCTTGACGGCTACCAGACGTGTTCACTGATCAAGAAAAATGCACATTTCAGTGCCACTCCGGTAGTGATGTTGTCGAGCAAGGACGGGTTATTCGATAAAGCGCGCGGCCGCATGGTGGGCTCCAATGAATACCTGACCAAACCATTTACCAAAGATACCCTGTTAACCGCTGTACAACGCCACACCACCCAGCATTTAGCTGCCTGACTTTTTAAGACGAGATTATTACCATGGCTATCCAACGCATCCTGATTGTAGACGACTCTCCGACCGAACGCTTTTTTCTGGCTGATTTGCTGGGCAAAAATGGCTATGACGTCAGCATGGCTGAAAATGGTACGGAGGCACTCGACAAAGCCAAACAGAGCAAACCAGACCTGATCCTGATGGACGTCGTGATGCCCGGTCTGAATGGCTTTCAAGCCACCCGCGCAATTTCGCGCGACGACGACACCAAACATATCCCGGTCATCCTGTGCACAACCAAAAATCAGGAAACCGATAAAATATGGGGAATGCGTCAGGGTGCCATCGAGTACATGGTAAAACCCATTGATGGCCCTGCCTTGCTGCAAAAGATCCGTACTTTATAAGTCTCAGTTTCTGACCATTCACTTAAGACCATGTCAAAACGCGTCAGCCTCAAACAATTCCAGCAAGATCTGAGTACCAGGCTTCAAGATGCGGGCACGCGCACCACGCTGGCGACCAGCCTGGGAGTGCGCGTCGGCGAAGAAAACTGGCTGATCGATTTGAGCAACATCAGCGAAGTCATTGCGCCAGGCCCATGGATACGTGTGCCGCTTGCCAAACCCTGGCTGCTGGGGGTCGCCAATATACGCGGCAAACTATATAGCGTTGTCGACCTATCCGCCTTTTCGGGTCACGCCCCAGTCACACCGGGACCGGATACGCGCTTACTGCTGGTTCACAGCCGCTTTGCCGTGAATGCCGCATTGCTCGTTGACCAGACACTGGGGTTGCGTAGTCTGGAACCGGCCGCTCACATCGAAACCGGCACGCTGGATACAGAATGGGTAAGCCGTCATTATCGTGACGGACAAAATGTCTCCTGGAAAGTATTGGACATGGGTGCATTGGTTTCGCACCCGACTTTCCTCCAGGCCGGCATCTAGATATTTCATAATAACAATCTACTAAACAACTTTAACGCGGAGAAAAGCATGGCTATCAGCTTTCCCAGTTTCAATCTGAAGTCCTCCAAGGACAAAAATTCCAAATCCAGAAATGCGCGCGACGTGCCTGAGCACACCACGCTGATCATGAGCGGATTGCGCAAAATTTCTGCGAAGGCTCCTGGAGAGACACCGCTTATCGGTCATTTGCCGATCGAAAAACAGTACATGCTTACCCTCGGCGCCGCCTTGGGTCTGATTGTGCTGGCCGCCGGTCTGGTGACATACAGCACCATTCAAGTGGGTAACAAGACCGAATATATCGGCACATCCACAGAAATGCAGATGCTGTCACAACGCATTGCCAAGGGTGCGCAACAGGCTGTGCTTGGCACCCCGGCAGCATTCAAACAACTCCAGGATAGCCGCGATATCTACAAAAACAGCCTGTCTGGTTTGATAAACGGCAACAGCAGCATCCCTGCTTCGCCCAGTTCGATTCAGCCACTGCTGGCTACGCTAGACAAAGACTGGAAACCGATGGCCGGGCAGATCGACTTGATTCTGGGCCAGGAAAAAACGCTGGTAGGCCTGCATAAAAGCGTAGGAAACATCAACAAGAACAGTAGTACGCTGCTGGAACTTTCCGAACAACTCGTTGGCCGCATGAACGATGCCAATGCAGCTCAACGGCCTACCTCGCTAGCCAGCGAAATGGTCATGCTGACCCAGCGCATGGCTAAAAATGCCAACACGCTGCTGTCCGGCGAAGTCATTGATCAGGACGTGGCATTTCAGTTGGGCAAAGATGCGACCACTTTCAAGGACATCATGAATGGCTTGCATGACGGTAGCGAAAAGCTGCGCCTGACTGCCGCCACCGATCAGGACGTGCGCACCAAGCTGCTGGATATCCTCACCGCCTACAAAGGATTTGACGTTGACGTCAACAACATCCTTGCCAATATGCAGCCTCTGGTTGAGGCCAAACAGGCGGGGCACGGAATTTTTACCGAAAGTGACAAACTTCTGGCTGACACGCAAAAAATCACCACCGCTTATCAAAAGATGGGCGCGCTTGGCAATGCCTTGGCCATTCTGTTTGGGGTACTTGGGTTAGCCAGCTTGGCGTTGTTTGGATACATCAACATTAACGAAGCCAAACGCCGTGCGATGCAAGGTGAGGCCGAGAACAAACGCAACCAGGAAGCTATTTTGCGTTTGCTGAACGAATTGGGTGACCTCTCGGAAGGTGACCTGACCGTTAGCGCGACGGTTAACGAAGACATCACCGGCGCGATCGCGGATTCGATCAATTTCACAATCGATGAGCTGCGCTCACTGGTTGCAGGTATTGACAAGGCAACCGATCAAGTCAATTCGACGACCACGCAAGCTAAACTGGTGTCGGATGAGCTCCTGTCTGCGGCACAACGCCAATCACGCGAAATCGAAGATACCTCCGCCGCTATTCTTGATATGTCGCAATCCATTAACGAGGTTTCCGCCAGTGCCAGCCAGTCGGCGCAGGTGGCGCATCAATCACTGGAAGCTGCTGAAAAAGGCACCCACGCAGTGCAAAACTCCATTGCAGGTATGAATGGCATTCGTGAGCAGATTCAGGAAACCTCCAAGCGTATCAAACGCCTGGGTGAGTCATCCCAGGAAATTGGCGAAATTGTGGAGTTGATCTCCGACATTACCGAACAGACCAACGTGCTCGCGCTGAACGCTGCTATTCAGGCAGCATCAGCAGGTGAAGCAGGACGCGGATTCTCGGTGGTTGCGGAAGAGGTGCAACGTCTGGCGGAACGCTCCGGTCAAGCGACCAAGCAGATCGCCGCCATTGTAAAAACCATTCAATCAGATACACAAGATGCGGTTGCCGCCATGGAAACCAGTACCCAAGGTGTGGTTGAAGGTGCGAAGCTATCTGATGCTGCCGGTCAGGCGCTGTCCGAGATCAGTCAGGTCTCCCGCAATCTGGCGGCCTTGATCGAAAACATCTCCACTGCGACTGAAGCCCAGGCTTCGGCGGCCACCAAAGTTGCCCGCACCATGCAGGACATCCAGAACATTACCGAGCAGACGACAACTGGCACAAACCAGACCGCGTCTTCAATTGGTGCCCTGAGTGATTTGGCGGCCGATCTGAAGAAATCGATTGCCGGTTTCAAACTGGCATAACACATTGGTTACCGGCGTGCACAGAACGCACGCCGCTGCAACTAGCTGACTAAACAGGACACACCATGAGCGCAACTGCGGAATACGATACCGGCCCATTAAGCTGGGTAAAGAGCGAAATCGACCACGCCCTGCAGCAAACTCGCACGATACTGGAACAGTTCAGTATCGGGCAGGACGACCCTGCACAATTGCGTAATGCACGCACGTATCTAAATCAGGTCAGCGGTGCCATCGAGATGGTCGGGCTGCAAGGTGTTGCACTTGTTTCGCAGGAAGCCAAAAAATTGCTGGAGCAACTCGAAAACCAGACACTGCCTGTCGATACGGCTGCTATTGATCTGCTGCAACGCAGCATCAATGCGATTTGTTTGTATCTGGATGACCTGATCAAAGGCAAACCCAACCTGGAACTGCGTCTGTTTCCGCTTTACAAGGAAATCCGTGCCGCACTGGGTGTCGAGAACAGCGCCGAAAGCGATCTGTTTTTCCCGGATTTGGGTCAGCGCGCTCCGAAGATTCAATCCGTTGCGTCGCGTTCCGAAGAAGAACTGGCGGCTTTGGTAAAAAAATCACGTGCCCAATTCCAGCGCGGCCTGCTGGCGTTCCTGCGTCAACAAAATGCAGATCGGGGTCTGGCGGTGATGCGTACGGCAGTGCATGAAATCGAGCAAGCCATGGCCCTGCCTGCCAATCGTACGTTATGGTGGGGCGCCACTGCATTTGTAGACTGCCTGGCCAATCACGCCATCGAACCCAATTTTGCGGTCAAGCAACTATGCGGACGCATCGATCTGCAAATGCGCCGCCAGGCTGAAGGCTCATATAAAGTCGCCGAACGCCTGCTCAAGGACATCCTTTATTTCGTGGCGAAAAGCCGCGATGTCAGCGATCATGTCAAAGCCGTCAAACAGGCTTTTTCGCTGGATAACATGATGCCTGACGACAGCGCAGCATCCAGTGAAATGGCCGCGCTGCTGCCGTTACTCAAGGAACTGCGCAATCTGCTTGGCCCAGCCAAGGAGTCCTGGCTCAAATTTACTGCCGGCAACCGTGACAGTTTGGCACAGTTCCGATCCCAAACCTCCGCTTTGCTGACACGAACAACTGAACTGAAAATCACACCACTGTTGAATCTGCTGACTCAAATCAGCGAGATCGCTGCATCACTGGACACGCTTCCAACAGGCAAAAGCGAAACACTGGGCCTGGAAATTGCCACCGCACTATTACTGATTCAGAACACGCTGGAAAACTACCAGAACGTTACCGGCGAGCTGGTTGCGCAAACCGATGTACAAATACAGCGGCTGCGCGCTGCTGCATACGGCGATGTGGATGTATCCCAGATACCGGAAATTCCGTTGCTGGATGAAATATCGCGCCATGCCCAAGAGCGATTACTCATCGCCCAGGTTGCACAGGAAATCCAATCCAACCTGAACCACGCTGAAGAAGTACTGGATGCCTTTTTCCGTGATCCCGAACATGACCGCCAGGCGCTGGGCGGCATCAATAGCCCCCTGACACAGGTACAAGGAGCTTTGAGCATCCTGCAACTGGATCAGGCTGGTCAGCTACTCACTGCAGCACGAGACATTGTGTCGGGTTTTCAGGATCTCCAACAACCCATTAACGAAGCCGATTTTGCAGTCATCGCGGATGCCCTGAGTAGTCTCGGTCTGTATATTGACGCTCTCCGTCACCAGCGCAATGATGCGGACACGATTCTGCTTCCTGCGCTTCAGCAGATGGGTTTATATGAGCCTGAACCAGTCGCACCGGTGGATGTGCAACCTGCCAGTGTCGAAGACAATCTGGATACCTTGAAACACAATCTACATGGTCAGCTGACAGCCTGGCAGGAAGCCCCCGACGAGGCACACACCCAAAAAAAGTTTTTGAGCGCACTGCATGAGCTGCAAGACGATGCCGAGCTCATCGGGGACTATGCGCTCAAACAACAATCCGCCGAGGCGCTAAAGCTTGCCGACAATGGCCCCAACCCCGAACTGTCTCAGGCTATTCAAAAGATCACGGGTAGTGAACCTGTCCTGCCCGCATCCGCAATTGAAACTCCCGATGCAGCGACAAGCCAGGCGATTGATGCGGAACTGCTGGAAGTATTTCTGGAAGAAGCCTGTGAAGTACTCGATAGTATTGCCAGCAATCTGGAAGTATGCCGCAACGAACCCCATAATCACGACAGCCTGACGACTCTGCGCCGTAATTTCCATACGCTGAAAGGCAGTGGCCGCATGGTTGGGCTCACCGACCTGGGTGAAGTAGCATGGAGCATCGAGCAGCTGCTTAATCAGTGGCTACAGGATGAAAAGCCAGCTAGCGCCGCCCTTCTTGATGTGCTGACAGAGGCGCACGGACACTTTGATGGCTGGATTCAATCGCTAAAAGCCAGTGGACAAGCACTTATTTCAGCAAGTGAATTGGTGAGCAGGGCAAGCAAGTTACGCACGGGTGAAGAACTGGAACTGGCGCCGGTTCAAATAATACAAGACATCCAGTCCACTGAGGAACCAGTCACCCTGGCGACAGAGCCGACCATTCTGGAACCCGCGTCTCCTCCTGAATCAGAATCCAGCACGTCTGAATTCAACCTTGTAGATGAATCAGCCTCATCTGATATGCTCGAAACGGACTTCCGCGAACTCGGCTCGGATGCGGAGACAACTGAAATCGCCCCTCCCGAAGACGACCGTATCAGTATCGGCGCCAACCTGATTTCCGCGCCCTTACTGGACATTTTTCTACGCGAAGCCGAGCAACACCATGCCACATTGCGGCGTGAGTTCATGCGTCTGCAAGCCAATGCTGGTGAACCGGTTGCATACGATTTCATGCGTGCTGCACACACACTGGCTGGCATTGCCGGGACCACAGGCTTCACGGCGGTAGCCGATCTTGCACACGCGCTGGAAACATGGCTTACCCAATTGCAGGAAAGCGTTGCCCCATTACCTGCAGACAGCAAGCTTACAGACGAGACTATCACCACATTAGGTGAAATGCTCGACAGTATCCGTGCGCAACAATCTCCCGTACCTGGAAACGACCTCATTGCCGCCCTCGAGGCTCTGCAGGCCGCTACACTGGAATATGAGGCGCAGCTGTCCGACAACGAAGTGGCCAGCAATACTCCCGAGGTAGCGTCTATCGTCGAGGAAGATACTGTTCCGCCAGAAGCAATACATATTGATGAACCTGCGCCAGATCTTCCACATCTCAACACGCTGCTAGCCACTGCCGAGGAGCAGCAGGTGCGGCGCAATATCGTGGATGATCTGGATGATCAGCTGCTGCCAATTTTCCTTGAGGAAGCGGCTGAACTGATGCCAAAAATTGGCGCTGAAAGCCGTAACTGGCGTACAGACCCGGCTCAGGGCGAAGCGCCGGCGAGTTTGCAGCGCCTCTTGCATACCCTCAAGGGTAGCGCACGCATGGCCGGCGCCATGCGCCTTGGCGAATTGACCCATGTCATGGAAACCCAGGTTGTCAACGCGCTTGAGTCCGGCTCCCTCGACACAGCCTATTTTGATGAATTTGAGATTGAACTGGATCGTCTGAACGACGCCTTGAACCAATTGCTGCACCCTGAAGCAGCCCCCATCCTCGGCGAGGAAATCCAGGCAGACCAGCAGGTCGCGCCACACATCACGCCAGTACACACACCAGCTGTGCCGCTGATCGAGCCTGAAACCAGCGCAAGCATGTTACGCGTACGTGCTGAAATGGTAGATCGTCTGGTCAATGAAGCGGGCGAAATCAGTATCACCCGCTCGCGTCTGGAAAGCAGCGTATCCGGCATCAAGCAAAACGCGGCTGAATTGGCGGAAAATATCGGACGTTTGCGTGGCCAGCTGCGCGAACTGGAAATCCAGGCTGAAAGCCAGATGCAATCCACGCTGTCGCATATGCAAATGGATGACCAGCAGTTTGACCCACTCGAATTTGACCGTTTCACACGCTTGCAAGAACTCACACGCATGATTGCCGAGAGTATTAACGACGTTGGCACCGTTCAGCAGAACATTACAGTCGGCCTCAACGAAACCGAGGCTGCTCTGACCCAGCAAGGCCGAATGACACGCGATCTGCAACAGGCATTGATGCATATTCGTATCGTGCCCCTGTCCAGCATTGCTGATCGCCTGCACCGCACAGTGCGCCGCGCGGCCAAAGACCTGGGTAAAAAAGCCAGCTTGCAGATCATTGGCGAGCAGGTTGAAATTGATCGCAGCGTACTGGAAAAAATGGTCGCTCCTTTCGAGCATTTGCTACGTAACGCCGTCGCTCACGGCCTTGAACTCCCCGCCGACAGGATAGCGTCCGGTAAATCGGAATATGGTGAAGTTGTACTGCATGCACGCCAGGAAGGTAACGAAGTCATGCTGTCGCTGCGCGACGATGGTCGCGGGCTTGATCTGGAGGCAATTCGCGCCCGCGCAATCGCCAATGGCTTGTTGCAACCCGAGATTCACGTTGCCCCCAATCAGTTGATGCAATTCATTTTTTCGCCGGGCTTTTCCACAGCTGAATCGGTCACCGAACTGTCCGGCCGCGGCATTGGCATGGATGTGGTCAAGAGCGAAATCACTAGCCTCGGGGGACGTATAGAAGTCGAGAGCGAGCTCGGCAAAGGTGCGCAGTTCATGATTTACCTGCCGCTGACCCTAGCCGTCACGCAGACAGTTCTGATCAAGGCTGGCGAGCACCTGTATGCGCTGCCATCCACCATGGTCGAACAAGTCCAGGAATACAAAAGCGAGGCTTTGGCCGATCTGCTTGCCACCGGCGCCATCAATTGGCAGGGTAATCACTATAACCTGTTCTACCTTCCGCATCTTCTGGGCCAGATGGAACAGGCGCATCTCTCGCAACGCTACAATGCCATTATTCTGCTGAGAAGCGCCACCCAACGCTGCGCCATTCTGGTGGACGAATTGATCGGCAACCGTGAGGTCGTGGTCAAAAATATCGGACCACAGTTAGCCCGGGTCAGCGGTATCGCTGGCGCCACGGTGCTCGGCAACGGCCAGGTCGTCCTCATTCTCAACCCGGTACAACTGGCCCTGCGTCAAGGTGAACACACCGAGACGACAGTAGCCCCCTTTATCGAAATTGACGCCGTACGCAGCAAAGTGGTGATGGTCGTTGATGACTCACTCACAGTGCGCAAAATTACTGGCCGGTTGCTGGCGCGCGAAGGTTATGAAGTAATCACCGCCAAGGATGGACTGGATGCATTGCAAATGCTGCAGGATGTCATCCCGGACGTGATGTTGCTGGACATCGAAATGCCACGCATGGATGGTTTTGAACTGACTAAAACCATGCGTGCAGATGCGCAACTGGCCGGGGTGCCCATTATCATGATTACCTCACGAACTGCAGATAAGCATCGTGATCACGCCTTGAGTCTGGGAGTTAATGCCTACCTCGGCAAACCTTTCCAGGAAGAAGAACTGCTGGCCCACGTTGCACACTATATGCAGCAATCCGAAACTGTTTGAATTCAGGCCCGCGGCTGTGCGGGCCGTCTTTCCGCTTTACCTTCCGTCCCCTCCCGGCATCCGGGACAACGCAGCGGAACCTTAGGCTGCGCTCGCAAACAAGGTATCGCGGAAATAAATCAGCAATATCACGCCAAACACGATGCGATACCAAGCGAAGATGGCAAAGCTATGGTTTGAAATATAACGTAGCAATGCACGAACAGCGAAAAATGCGCTCACAAAGGCAGTGACAAAACCAATTCCGAATACCATGAAATCATGCACATGGAGTTCATGCCAATGCTTTGCTACTTCGTAGAAAGTCGCCGCAAACATGGTGGGTATGGCCAGGAAAAATGAAAACTCCGTGGCCGCCTGTCTCGACAGCCCGAAAATCATCCCCCCCATGATGGTGGCGCCAGAGCGCGACGTACCCGGCACGATGGAAAAAGCCTGCGCGAAACCCACTTTAAGCGCGTCCTTCCATGTCATGTCATCGACATGATGAATGCGCGGACTACGTGCGTACCGTTCCACTGCAAATATCACAAAGCCGCCTAGTATAAAGAATACGCCAACCCAGAACGGGTTAAACAAATGTGCCTTGATTGCCTTGATGAACAACAGCCCGAAAACAGCGGCGGGCATAAAGGCGATCATGATATTGATGGCAAACCGCTGCGATGCAGGGTTACTGCCCAACCCCCCCACCACTTCGCCAATACGCGCTCTGAACTCCCACACCACGGCCAGAATCGCGCCTAGCTGAATCACAATTTCGAATACTTTTCCGACGTTATCGTTGAAATTCAACAGGTCGCCAGCAATAATCAGATGGCCTGTAGACGATACGGGCAAGAACTCCGTTATACCTTCCACCAGCCCCATGATGAAGGCCTTGAGATATATCAAATTATCCATCGTACCCCACACAAAAAAAGCCCCATTCAGGGCGTGAATCAGTTTAGTCTAATATACACGCGATTAACTACCCGCGAAGCGTATGGCCAGATATTTCTTGAATGCGCACGACGATCACATCAGGCGCATTCATGATAAAGAAATTTTGTGAAGATATGACGTCGACCTCGCCCAGCTTGGTCAAACGGAGTCTTTCCTATTCAAGCCACAATAGACGTGCCATCTCAATCCATGAAACATGCACGCCAGAGGTTCCAATGCCAATTATGCCTTACGGTAAATTTCCGCGCCCTGTTTCACAAATTCAACCGCTTTCACTTCCATGCCCTTTTGCAAGGCATCCTGCTCGGATAATCCTTGCTGAGCCGCATAGTCGCGCACATCCTGGGTAATTTTCATGGAACAGAAATGCGGACCGCACATGGAACAGAAGTGAGCAACCTTAGCTGAATCCTTGGGCAGCGTTTCGTCGTGAAATTCACGTGCTTTGTCCGGGTCGAGGCCGAGGTTGAACTGATCCTCCCAACGGAATTCAAAGCGCGCTTTGGACAAGGCATTATCACGTATCTGCGCGCCCGGATGGCCTTTGGCCAGATCGGCAGCGTGGGCGGCGACCTTGTAAGCCATAATGCCCTCTTTCACATCGTCCTTGTCCGGCAAGCCCAGGTGTTCTTTCGGTGTGACATAGCACAGCATGGCCGTGCCATACCAGCCGATTTGTGCGGCGCCGATGGCGCTGGTGATGTGGTCGTAGCCAGGGGCGATATCGGTGGTGAGCGGTCCGAGCGTGTAAAACGGCGCTTCGTCGCACCATTCCAGTTGCAGATCCATGTTTTCCTTGATGAGTTGCATCGGCACATGACCCGGCCCTTCGATCATCACCTGGCAGTCGTGCTTCCAGGCAATCTGGGTGAGTTCGCCCAGTGTCTTCAATTCAGCCAGTTGTGCTTCGTCATTCGCATCGTAAATCGAGCCGGGACGCAGGCCGTCACCGAGACTGAAGCTTACGTCATACGCCTTCATGATCTCGCAGATGTCTTCAAAATGCGTATAAAGGAAGCTTTCCTTGTGGTGCGCCAGACACCACTTGGCCATAATCGAGCCACCACGCGACACGATGCCGGTCATGCGTTTGGCAGTCAGCGGCACATGCGCCAGGCGCACGCCGGCATGGATGGTGAAGTAATCCACGCCCTGCTCCGCCTGCTCAATCAGGGTGTCACGGAACATTTCCCAGGTCAGGTTTTCAGCCTTGCCATCCACCTTTTCCAGCGCCTGATAGATGGGCACCGTACCAATTGGTACAGGTGAGTTGCGGATAATCCACTCACGCGTTTCATGGATGTTCTTGCCGGTGGAGAGATCCATCACCGTATCGCCGCCCCAGCGAATCGACCAGGTCATCTTTTCGACTTCTTCCTGAATCGATGAACCCAGCGCCGAATTGCCGATGTTGGCATTGATTTTCACCAGAAAGTTGCGCCCGATGATCATCGGCTCGGTTTCCGGATGGTTGATGTTGGCAGGGATGATGGCCCGGCCCCGCGCCACTTCATCACGCACGAATTCCGGCGTAATTTCCTCGGGCAGCGCAGCGCCGTAGTTTTGCCCGCGATGCTGGCGGCCCAGCAGCTCCGCCATTTTCAACCCGGTGGGGCCGGCAGTCTTGAGCGACTCGATGTATTCCTTGCGCCGCATATTTTCGCGAATGGCCACATATTCCATCTCCGGCGTGATGATGCCCTGTCGCGCGTAATGCATTTGCGTCACATTCTTGCCCGCCTTCGCACGCCGCGGCTGACGAGCGAGACCCGGGAAACGCATGGCGGTGAGCTCGGAATCGTTCAATCGCTCTAGCCCATACTCTGAGCTCAGGCCGGTCAGTGCATCGGTGTCATTACGCTCCTCGATCCAGCCGGCACGCACCGTATCCAGCCCGGTACGTATATCTATTTTTGCTGCTGGATCAGTGTAAGGACCGGAACAGTCGTACACATAAATGGGTGGGTTGGGTTCCGCCCCGAATGAGGCTGGGGTATCGGCCTGGCTGATTTCGCGCATCGGCACGCGGATATCAGGGCGGCTGCCTTCGACATACACTTTGCGCGAATTAGGTAAAGGCTGGACGGCTGCCTCATCAACGTGGGCAGTGGCGGCAATAAACTGGGGATTGGCATTCATGGAAAAATCCTTAAGCAGAATAGCGTAAGGAGCATGGTCAGCTGCTTCCCTACGACGGTATGACCCGTATCAGGTTCAAAGGGTGTGTCTCACTGCGCTGACCAACATCCGGCGCAGACCCCTAGCAAAGATGTTAAATTAAAGGAATTATGGAATAATCGCAAGGTATAAGTTCGCGCCCAGGTGTTAAATAATGAATATCGAACAAGCCCGTTTCAACATGGTAGAGCAGCAAATCCGTACGTGGGATGTGCTGGATCAGGACATTCTCAACCTGCTGTCCAAGGTCAAACGCGAGGAATTCGTCCCGCAAACATACCGTACCCTGGCATTTGTGGATATGGAAATCCCGCTCGGCCACGGCCAGTTGATGATGCAGCCCAAACTCGAAGCGCGCATCGTCCAGGAATTGGCCATCACAAAAACCGACAAGATCCTCGAAGTCGGTACTGGCAGCGGCTATCTCACTGCATTACTCGCACATCAGGGTCACCATGTTCACAGCGTGGATATCGTGCCGGAATTCAAGACACAGTCCGAAATCAAACTTAAAGCGCATGGTTTTGCCAATGCCTCGCTGGAAGTGGGCGATGCGGCACGCGGCTGGTCGCGACATGGCCCGTATGATGTGATAGTGCTGACCGGCTCCACGCCTGTATTGCCCGAGGTTTACCTGCATGACCTGAAGCCCGGCGGACGGATGTTCGCCATCGTTGGCGATGCGCCAGCCATGCAGGCCCAGCTCATCACCTGCATGGGTGAAGGCGTCTATAACACGGTGACACTGTTTGAAACCAACATTCAGCCGCTCATCAATGCACAGCAACCGGAACGCTTCGTATTTTAACCACCATGCAGCAAATCGGCGCGCATGAACTCCAGCAATGGATGCAGGATACCAGCCGTGCCAGCCCTTTTTTGCTGGATGTGCGCGAGCCTTGGGAATATGAGCATTGCCATATCGCTAATACCCATTTGATACCGATGCAAAGCATTCCGGGCAAACTCGATACACTCGACAAACAGGCGCAAATTGTGGTGATCTGCCATCATGGTGTGCGCAGCATGCAGGTAGCGCGTTTTCTCGAGCATGCCGGATTTGAACAGGTCTACAATTTACAAGGCGGGGTGGATAGCTGGGCGCAGCAAGTTGATGCCAGCATGCCTACTTATTGAAACGCATCGCCGACTCATTCTGGGGGGCTTTTTGAAACGTCTGTCTCTCGCACTCCTCGGTATCGGATTTACCCATTTGGCGTTTGCCGCCAACCTATCTGATATTTATCATCAGGCACAAAACCGCGATGCCGCTTATGCTTCTGCCCGCGCGACCTACCGCGCGGGTATCGAAAAACTGCCGCAGGGCCGGGCAGGTTTACTGCCGCAAGCCAGCCTTAACGCCAATGTGCTCAATAACGACACCCGCTCATCGGTGTTCGGGGACAAAAATTACACCTCTAAAGGCGCCAGCATCACGGTCACCCAACCCATCTATCGCAAGCAAAACTGGGAACGCTACGAACAAGCCAAACAGCAAGTCAGTGTAGCGGAAGCGCAACTCGCCAATGCCGCGCAGGACTTGATCCTGCGTACTGCGCAAGCCTATTTTGATGTCTTGCAAAGCCAGGACAGCATCAGCTTCGTGCGTGCGCAAAAGGCTGCCATCGGCGAGCAATTGGCACAAGCCAAGCGTAATTTCGAGGTCGGCACGGCCACAATTACTGACAGCAACGAAGCGCAAGCGCGTTCCGATCTTGCCAATGCCCAGGAAATCGCAGCCCTCAATGATCTGCAAATCAAACAACGCGCCCTGCAACGCATTATCGGCACGCCGCCGCCCACGCTCGACAAGTTGGGGGACAAACTACGCCTGACACCACCCGATCCAGCCAGCATGGAAGAATGGATCGCTCATGCCGAACAGAGCAGTCCTGTACTAAAGGCCCAGCGTGCTGGTTATGCCATCGCCCAACGCGAGGTCGAACGCAACCGCGCCGGGCACTATCCGACCCTGGATGCCGTTGCCAGCTATTCGGATAATCGCAACCAGAATTTTGGCGGATTTCAGGTCAATACCAAAAGTGCCGTGATCGGGGTGGAATTCAATCTGCCGCTGTATCAAGGCGGCCTCGTCAGTTCACAAGTGCGGGAAGCGGTTGCCAATCAGGACAAGGCGCGCGAAGACCTCGAAGATGCGCGGCGCCAGGTGGATCTCAATACCAGCCAGGCATACCTTGGCGTAAGCAGTGGTGCTGCCCAGGTGAAGGCACTCGAACAGGCGTTGCGCTCCAGCCAAACCGCGCTTGATTCAACCAGGCTCAGCCTCGAGGTCGGCGTGCGTACCACGGTGGATGTACTCAATGCGCAGCAACAGCTTTATTCCGCCAAACGTGATCTGGCTGCCGCGCGTTACAACTACATTCTTTCCAAACTGCGCCTGAAAGCAGCTGCCGGCATCCTGAGCGAAACCGACCTTGACGAGGTAGACAAATCACTGCTGAATAGCAATTAATCAGATTCAACCCAGAAATCGGCCTATAACCTGCATCAAGCGCTGCACCGTGCCACGATGCGCCAGACTGAACGCCTGCGCTGCTTCCGACATCTGGCGACGTCGCGAAGTATCATCCAACAAATCCTTCAATGCCCGGGCCAAGTCACCCACATCCTCCACACGATGCGCCGCCCCGCATGCAATAGCCTGGCGCGCCACATCGGTAAAATTCCAGGTGTGCGGGCCAATCAATACCGGGCAGCCTACGGCGGCAGCTTCAATCAGGTTTTGCCCCCCGAAAGGCAGCAAACTCCCCCCTACAAACGCCACATCAGCAGCACGATAATAAGCAAACAATTCGCCCATGGTGTCGCCCAGTAACACCGCAGTCTGCACTGCCACAGGCTCACCTGCGCTGCGCCGCTGATAAATCACACCGCGCTGTTTCAGCAGCGCCGCCACCTCGTCAAAACGTTGCGGATGGCGCGGCACCATCATCGTGAGCAGATCGGGTGACGCAAGCTGTTCCAGCGCGTCCAGCACCAGCCCCTCCTCGCCCTCACGCGTGCTGGCCGCCACGAATATCGGCCGTGAAACGCCGATCTGCGCACGCAGTTGCTCCCCGAGCTGGAGTTGTGCCGGGAGCGGGTCGCAATCAAATTTCAGATTACCCGCCACTTCGATATCATGCGCACCCAGCAGACTCAACCGCTCTGCATCCGCGGGTGTTTGCGCCACGACAGCGGCGAGCTTGTCAAAACTGCTACGCACCAGCGCATCAAGCCAGCCATAGCGCCTTGCGGAACGCACGGACAAACGCGCATTCACCAGCAATACTGGCGTGCCGCTTGCGTGACAGGCACGGATCAGATTCGGCCAGATTTCAGTTTCCATCAACAGACCGATCGCGGGTTTAAAGTGCCGCACGAAACGCCGTGCAGCGAAACTGTAATCGTAGGGCAGATATACTCTAACCACCCGCTCGCCGAATAAAGACTCACTGGTTGCGCGGCCGGTGGGCGTGGTGTGCGTCAGCAAAATCTGATGCTCTGGATAGCGCGCCAACAATGCCTCCACCAAGGGCACTGCGGCGCGCGTCTCTCCCACGGACACCGCATGCAACCAGATCACCGGTTGCGTTGGACGGACCGAATACAACCCGAAACGCTCACTCCAATGATGCAGGTAGGCGGGTTGGCGACGCGCCCGCCAGAGCAAATGCAGCAGCGCGTAAGGAAACGCCACGAACAGCAGCAAGGCGTAGAAAAAACGGGACAAAAACAGTTTCATGCCGGCATTCTAACAGCGCATGAAGCGCAAACGGGCATGATAGAATCAGCCCTATAATTCTGGAGACCACATGAAAATCCTACTTACTGGGGCGGCTGGCTTCATCGGAATGCACACCGCCCTGCAACTTCTGGCACGCGGTGATGTAGTCGTCGGCGTGGACAACCTCAACGATTACTATGACGTCAATCTCAAAAAAGCGCGACTGGCTCAATTGACGCCCCATGACAATTTCCGTTTTATCCATCTGGATATTGCCGACCGGGCAACCATGGAAAGCCTGTTTGCCGCCGAAAAATTCCAGCGCGTCATTAATCTTGCGGCGCAGCCCGGCGTGCGCTATTCGTTGAAAAACCCGCACGCCTACATCCAGTCCAATATTGTCGGCCTGACCAATATCCTCGAAGGCTGCCGTCACAACCAGGTCGAGCACTTGGTCTACGCCAGCAGTTCCAGCGTATACGGCGCCAATACGCACATGCCGTTTTCCGTGCACGACAATGTCGATCACCCGGTCAGCCTGTACGCCGCCACCAAAAAAGCCAGCGAGATGATGGCGCACAGTTACAGTCACCTTTATGACCTACCCACCACCGGTTTGCGCTTTTTCACCGTTTACGGACCGTGGGGACGTCCCGATATGTCCCCATCGTTATTTACCGGCGCCATCCTGCGCGGTGAACCGATCGACATCTTCAACCAGGGCAAAATGCAGCGCGATTTCACCTATATCGACGACATCGTCGAAGGCGTGGTGCGCATCCTCGATCGCGCCGCCACACCCAATCCCCACTTCGACACCAACGCCCCCGACCCCGGCACCAGCTACGCACCCTACCGCGTCTATAACATCGGCAACCACGAGCCGGTGGAATTAATGGCTTTCATTGAAACCATCGAACGCGCTGCTGGCAAACAGGCGGTTAAAAACTTCCTGCCCATGCAGGCCGGTGACGTAGTCGCCACCTATGCCGATGTAGCCGATCTCAAACGCGATGCGGGGTTTGAACCGAGGACACCACTCGCTGAGGGGATAGAGAAATTTGTGGCTTGGTATCGCGGTTATTATCATTAGGTCACATGATATTCACACCGGCCAGCCGCGGCATTCCGACTCAACCATCTGCACGCCAGAAGCTGTAATCACACCAGAATCAGTCGAACTATGCGGAAACGCGGACCGCCCGTACGTAAGGTAAATAGTAGAAAGCCCTTCAAGCCAAGCATGGATTCGGACTGCTATAATGCCTACCCACACGCTACCTAGCCTCGCCCAGACCAGTACACAAGGCCATTTTAGGTCTATCGCTGCATGCACCTGACAACGAACAGATGGACAAATATGTTGAACGAAATCGAGCAACGAGGCTGGACATGACGAAGCCATACCTAACTGATAGTACGCCTGTGCTTTGCGCGAATACCAATCTAACAACCACCCAAGTCATTACCTTATGAAAAAAGCCCTGATCACTGGCATCACAGGCCAGGACGGTGCCTATCTGGCCGAGTTTTTGCTGGAAAAAGGTTACGAAGTACACGGCATCAAACGTCGTTCCTCTCTGCTGAACACTGACCGTATCGATCATCTATATCAGGATCCGCATGAGCAGAACCGGCGATTTTTTCTGCACTATGGCGACATGACCGACTCCAGCAGTCTGGTACGCATCGTGCAGCAAGTACAACCCGACGAAATCTACAACCTCGCCGCGCAATCGCATGTCGCGGTATCGTTCGAAGAACCGGAATACACCGCCAACTCCGATGCGCTCGGCACCTTGCGTCTGCTCGAGGCCATCCGTATTCTCGGTCTGGAAAAGAAAACCCGTTTCTACCAGGCATCCACTTCGGAACTGTTCGGCAAAGTACAGGAAACCCCACAGCGCGAGACCACTCCGTTCTACCCGCGCTCACCCTACGCCGCGGCCAAACTCTACGCCTACTGGATCACCGTCAACTACCGTGAAGCGTATGGCATGTATGCCTGCAACGGCATCCTGTTCAACCACGAATCACCCGTGCGCGGCGAAACCTTCGTCACCCGCAAGATCACCCGTGCGCTGGCACGCATCAAACTCAGCCTTCAGGACACGCTGTTCCTCGGCAATCTGGACGCCAAGCGCGACTGGGGGCATGCCAAGGACTACGTCGAGATGCAATGGTTGATGCTGCAACAGGATGAACCGGAGGATTTCGTCATCGCCACCGGTGTGCAATACAGCGTGCGTGATTTCGTTAATGCTGCAGCCAAGGAACTGGGCATGGTCATCACCTGGAAAGGGGAGGACAAAGAAGAGAAAGGTTACGATAGTTCAGGCAAATGCATCGTCGAAGTAGACCCGCGCTACTTCCGCCCCACCGAAGTCGAAACCCTGCTGGGCGACCCTAGCAAGGCCAAGGAAAAACTCGGCTGGACACCCAAAGTCACCTTCTACGAATTGGTAGCCGAAATGGTACGCGAGGATCTAAAGGCTGCCGAGCGGGATGAACTGGTCAAGAAGCATGGCTATGCAACGCTTAATGCTCATGAGTAGCACCATGCATAAAGACGCAAAAATCTACATTGCCGGTCACCGTGGACTGGTCGGCTCAGCCATTGCCCGTCGCCTGGCCGCAGCTTCTTATACAAATATCCTCACCCGCACGCATGCTGAGCTTGATCTCACCCACCAGGCCGCGGTTGAAGCCTTCTTCGCCGCAGAAAAACCCGACTGCGTATTTCTCGCTGCCGCTAAAGTCGGCGGTATCCTCGCTAACAACACCTATCCGGCTGATTTCATCGCCATCAATCTTGCCATCCAGTGCAACATCATCCAGGCGGCACACCGGCACGGCGTCAAACGCCTGTTGTTTCTCGGTTCCTCGTGCATCTACCCACGCGACTGCCCGCAGCCGATGAAGGAGGAATACCTGCTCACCGGCCCGCTGGAACCCACCAACCGCCCCTACGCCGTCGCCAAGATCGCCGGTATCGAAATGTGCTGGGCGTTCGACCGTCAATACGGCACCCAGTTTCTGGCGGTGATGCCCACCAACCTGTATGGCGCGGGCGACAACTACGACCTTGACACTTCCCATGTCATCCCCGCGCTCATCCGCAAGTTTCACGAAGCGAAAGTGCGGGGTGACAAAGAAGTCGTGGTGTGGGGCACCGGCACACCGTATCGCGAGTTTCTCTACAGCGACGACATGGCCGATGCCTGCGTGTTCCTGATGAACCTTGAGGATGCGCGTTTTCAGAGCGCACTGGATGACGGCAACGGCACCTTGCCGCCGCTGGTCAATATCGGCACAGGCGTGGATCTCACTATCAAGGAACTGGCCGAGCGCGTGGGCGAAGCCGTCAGCTTTAGCGGCGACATCGTATTTGATACGAGCAAGCCGGATGGCACGCCTAAAAAGCTGCTGGATGTGTCACGCATGAACGCGCTGGGATGGCATGCGAGTTTAAACCTGAAAGATGGGCTGAAGCTGGCTTATCAGGACTACCTGCAACATTTAATATCGGAGTAATGAATGAAATTACATTTAGGTTGTGGAAAGCGAATTATTCCCGGGTTCGTCCATATTGACGCAATCGACTACCCCCATGTGGACCATGTCGCGACCATCGATAATCTTTCCTTTATCCAGGATAATAGCGTAGATGTAATCTACAACTGCCACGTGCTGGAACATTTCAAGCGACGTGATGTAGGACGGGTACTACAGGAATGGTTACGTGTACTCAAACCAGGCGGCACACTACGAATATCGGTTCCTGATTTTGCCAAACTCTGCGAGGTATATCAGCAATATCATCAACTCAACCTGGTCATTGGCGCACTGTTTGGACGCCAGGACTATCTCTACAATATTCACTACAACGTCTTCGACTTCGCTTCTCTTAGTGCAGAACTGGAAAGTGTCGGGTTTACCAATGTACGCCGCTACGACTGGCGTGAGACCGAACATGCCGATGTGGACGATTACTCTCAAGCGTACGTTCCTCACATGGACAAAGATAACGGCATCCTCATGAGCCTGAATATTGAGTGCAGCAAGCCCGTCTAAAACATCGACTCATCGCATGTTCTTGACTACAGCTCTCACCCGCTGGCGAGTATTCGTTGGCGCGTCACCCTTGCGTCGGCTTGGCCATGATGCCCTGGTAGCGGCAGGCACCTCGCTTGCCGCACGCGGCGTGGGCTTCGCCAAGGAAATAGTAGTGGCCGCGCATTTCGGTCTATCCGGCAATTTGGACGTCTATTTTGTCGCCTTTACACTGATCGGCTTTCCATTGGCCATTCTACTCAATGCCGTGCAAACCGCCTTTATCGCAAGGCTGTCTGCCAATATCTCCGAAGCCGAAGGTAAGCGCCTGTATGGTCAGACGGCAGTCGGCACGTTGCTGATCTTGTTGTTAATGTTGCCTTTGTGGTTACTGCTCGTGCCGCACGCTCTGCCTTGGCTCGCATCCGGATTCGCGCCCGAAAAACGTCAAGCACTGGAAACAGCCTTGCTTTGGCTAGTCCCGTATTACTTCCTCAACGGTCTTAACCTGCTTGGTTATGGCGTGTTGCAGGCCAAACGGCGTTATCTTCAAAATGGCCTGCTACCTGCGGCCACACCGCTGGTCATCATGCTGACCTTGCTCGTGATCGGCGCGACGAGCGGGTGGCATATCCTGGCAGCAGCGCTGGTGGCAGGCACGGCAACTGAATGCACCTTGCTTCTGATGACCCTGTATCGGCTGGGATGTATCGGCTTACCCAAGCTTTCGGGTTGGCGGGCGCTCAAACCCGTGTTAGCTAACAGCCTGGCACTTCTCCCCGGCACCGCCATTGGGTCGCTCGTCGTTCTTGTCGAACAGGCTATCGCTGCTTCATTGGGCGAAGGCAGCAACGCCGCACTTCTCTATGGCTACCGGCTCCCGGCCGCACTGCAAAGCCTGTTCGTCACCGCCATCGGCATTACCGCATTGCCATATTTCGCCGCTCAGATTGCCCAGAGACAACATGATTACTGTCTGCACAGCCTGAAAAGGCTTTTCTGGGCACTCGGCGTAGGCGGAATGCTTATCGCGCTTCCGCTGGTTGTTTTTTCGTCCGAGATTACCGCGTTGCTCTACCAGCGCGGCGCCTTCGACGCTGCGGCTGTCGCTCGCGTAGTGCCAATTCAAACCGCCTATTTCATTCAGATCCCCTTTGCCCTGCTGGCCATGCTGGGTATAAAGACACTGGCGGCCCTCGGGCGTAATGCTCAGGTAAGCCTGATTGCCGCAGCCGCCGCTATTTTGCAAGGCATGCTGGCGTATTTCCTTGCGCGCCAATTCGGTGCCGCCGGCATCGCTTGGGCAGCCACCGCAATGTCTGCGATCATCGCAACCATCAGCTTTATTGCCGCACGAGCGGTGCTCAAACAACACACGCCATGAAAAAAGTCTGTCTGTTCAACTACCCGCCGATGGATGATTTCCACGGCTACCATATCGAAAATTTCGACCCCTTGGCCTATTTTCCTAAAGGATCGCGGTGGCCATTTACCGACCTGATTATCTGGGGCTTGAATGGATGGGATCAACGGCGCGCACTCACTGCAGGTGCTGCTGGAGTGGATCGGCTTTACCGCGAGCGCAACCCGCATTACATGCGCATGATCGGGGACTTCGTCGACCGCTTCCGGGATTTCGATCTCATCGTCATGAGCAGCTATAACTTCATTCATCCAGAAGTGCTTGCCCGTGAATTGAAGAAACCGATCAAGGTATTGGGATTTATCGATGACCCGCTCTCCACCTATTTACGTGGCATCCCCTACCTTTGGGCTTTCGATGGGGCATTTTTTATCTCTCCAGGCTATATCGACAATCAACCGTTCGATGAAGCCATCCAGCGATGGGGCAATAAACCAGCCATGTGGTGGCCCCTCGTCCCGTTTCCTTTTTCCCGCCCGGAAAACGCTGATGAAAGTTTTTTTCGGCAACGCGACATGGATGTGGTTTATGTAGGCAACCCCAGCGCATCCAAGGTAGAACGGCTGATCCGGCTGAAGCGTCATTTTGGCGATCGTATGCGGGTACATGGTCGTTGGCCGTTCAAGGGTTACACAGGCTTCGTGCGCGGCATTTTTGGCAAGCCCATCTATCCGCATCGGGTGACGAGCCTGACGAATCAGCAACGGACGCAGCTTTACTGGCGCACCAAAATTGGCTTCAACATGCACGTTTCCGATCATCCTTATGAAACAGGAAACATGCGCATGTACGAAACCCCGGCACATGGCATGCTGATGGTGTGCGATAAAGCCGCCGCGAATACCCATGCCGGCATTTTCGAACCGGATATCGAGGCGGTTTATTATGACAGTGTCAACGAGGCTATTGACCTGATTGAATACTATCTAGCGCACGACGAAGAAAGAATTCGCATTGCACAAGCGGGCTACGTTCGTTCCTGGCAGGACTATCAATGGGAGTCTAATTTACTTCGTTTTATGGACTGGGCATCTTCAATCCAGAGAACACATCAAACTGTTTTAGAAGGGCGACAACCTTGAAAAATGCCGATCAGGATCAAGCCGGGCAGAAGTATTGGAATCAGACATGGGATGCCAGCCCCTTACCCGCATTATGGCCAGTTGACTCACAAAAGATCGGGTCTAATGTCGAGCGATCGCTGTTTTCCTATATGTCTAACGCCTTTGCAAAACATGGACTGATCAATCAGAACAAGCGATTGGTCGAGGTTGGTTGCGCACGTTCTGCTGTTCTTCCACTTTTTGCGAAGAGGCTTGGATTTCAAGTCTCGGGGATCGATTATTCTCCAAATGGTTGTGAGCAAACCCGCCTCATGCTAGCGCGTGAAGAAGTTCAGGGTGAAATTTATAGTTGCGATATTTTTTCCATTCCAGATGCTTTGGTCGAACGGTTCGATGTGGTTGTCTCTTTCGGCTTGATTGAGCATTTTTCGGACACAACAGCAATAGTGGCTGCCTTGTCTCGATTGATTAGACCCGGCGGGTTAATCTTTACAAACATTCCAAATATGCATGGAATGACGGGGTTTGCTCAAAAAATTCTGGATAAAGGAGTTTATGACATCCATGTGCCGTTGACTGCGGAAGCAGTATGTAAGGCTCATGAGCAGGCGGGATTGAACACAGTGTCCTGCGACTATTTTTTATCCACCAATTTTGGCGTTATAAATTTGAATTCCATACGCGTTTATAGCCTTGAGTGGTGGATAAAGAAAGTGACTCTAGCCGTGTTGGCACGAATATCCATGGGCGCTTGGTGGTGGGAACGCCTGCTAGGACCTTTGCCAACAAGCCGTGTCTTTTCCCCATATGTTAATTGTCTCGCCACAAAACCAACTTCTTTACCTGACCGTCCAGTAGCGGTATTGGACACAGGAACAACAAAGTTATGATTCTCACACTGTACGTATTGTTAGGGCTAGTAATCGTCGCCTCAGAGGTTTTCAGGATTACGCGTTATCGTTCCGTTGACGCGTTGATGCTTTTTAATATTGCCTACTTCCTGTTTTTCGTATTTGTACCGCTCAATGTGATTATTCTCGGCGAAGCAGCCGTCCGGCAGAAATACGTCTATCAGCAGTTTGGATACGGGGACACATCCACTGCAATGGCTCTGTTGGCTTGCTACTTGCTGTTCGTTACCGGGTATTGGATAAAAAAGTATGCCAGCGGGGAATCTGCTACAAGGAACCACCCTTCATTAGGGACGGACAAAGGCGAAGCCTGTTCGGCTTATTTGTATAAAACAGCAACTCGCCTATCGATCGCTTTTTTACTCATTGGCCTCGCCGGATTGTCTTATCACACAGCATTAATGGGTGGGTTGATTGATGTCATAAAATATGCACCCAGCGTGCGGACAGGTGAATATAGACTCGAAGGGAAGTGGTTATTTCTGCGGCAGTTCAGTGCGTTCGCATCAACTGCTTTCATTCTTTTCTGGGCCGTTTATGACACGAAAAAAAAACCATCTCTTGGCGATACCGGTTTAATGCTTTTAACGACCGTCGTGTTTGTGTTCTTCGCGCTATCAACCGATGGACGCCGAGAGTTCTGGTACCCGGTAATGCTTTGTTTCCTGGTGTCTTTTGTAGCGAGAAATGGCTTTAAATTCAGACAGCTTGGTTTCTTGGTATTTGCTTTTGTTCTTTGGTGGGGTTTCGGATCATTTAAAACTTTAGAAGCCATTGCTCCAGTACAAAGCAATAACCCCGGTGTCAGTATAGCCGGGACTTATTTTAATAATGTGTACTTGAGTACCGTACAAGGTACAGCGGATTCTTTTATGCATTTTGTTGGCATGCAGCATGCCAAACTATGGCAATTTGGATTTTTATCAGACATTCGCGAGATTCCACTGCAATTTGTTCCCTCCTACTTGTTTGGGTTCGATAGAGGTAGAGGAGGGTTAGGTAGCACTAGCGAATTTTTCCTTGGCCACCCACTTGCACAAGGATTCTCGGGCGAAGAACCCCCGGGCCTTCATGGCTATCTTCTGGTTAATTTTGGGTACTTCGGGATGTTTCTGCTCTTTTTCTTGCTGGGCCTGGCTTATAAACAACTGGATAACATACTCAGGCCTGTACGGCGCAACGATGCTGTCGCCTGGCTTATCTACTGGTGGATATTTTTTATGTTTCTTGAATTTTTTCGCGAAGGTGCGCTGATCCTGGTGCTAAAACCGCGTGCGTCCTGGTGGCTGGCCATCGGACTGTTAATTTACGCGAAACGGCATTTTGAAAAAAATCGGCAAAAGTTCCAGTTTGAGCCGGGTTCCTACCGTGCACCAAGACGCTAATACTATCTTGTTCCTTGCGCGCTCGTTGGGCCGCGGCGGTGCTGAACGGCAATTGGTCTTACTCGCCAAGGGTTTGGCAAAGCGCGATATGACGGTTTGTGTAACAGTATTTTACGGTGGTGGTGCTTATGAGGCCGAGCTGGAACAGGCAGGGGTGCGTATCATCAACTTGGACAAACGCGGCCGATGGGATGTTGTGCCGTTTCTGTATCGCCTGGGGATTTTATTGCGCAACGAGCACCCTGATGTACTCCATAGTTACTTGGGCGTGCCGAATATCCTCACCGCCTTGCTCAAATTTCTGATGCCGGATACGCGCATCGTCTGGGGCGTTCGTGCATCCAATATGGATCTGTTTCACTATGACTCGCTATCACGGTTCTCGTACTGGTTGGAATGCCGCCTGTCCCGTTTTGCCAACCTTATCATTTCTAATTCGCATGCGGGCAGATCGTATGCAGTAGCGCACGGGTTCCCAGCAAAACATGTCGTCGTCATTCCCAATGGCATTGACACGCAACGTTTCCGTTTTGACCCGCGGGGCCGGGGGCAAATCAGGGCGGAATGGCACATACGCGAGGATGAGCTACTGATCGGTCTTGTGGCGAGGCTTGACCCGATGAAGGATCACGCCATTTTTCTTCAGGCAGCAAGCCTGCTTGCGGCAAAATTTCCCCATTTACGTTTTGTATGTGTTGGAAATGGCGCGCCCGGTTATTCAAAAAGTCTGCAACGGATGGCAGTAGTGCTAGGTTTGGGGGAGCGCCTGATCTGGGCGGGTGCACGGGATGATCTGCCAGCGGTCTATAGCGCACTGGATATCGCTGCTTCTTCTTCTTCTTTCGGCGAAGGATTTTCCAATACCATCGCCGAAGCGATGGCCTGTAGTGTGCCCTGCGTTGCGACAGCGGTGGGCGATTCTGCGCTCATCGTTGGCGACACGGGCAGCGTCACTCCCCCCGGCGATTACAGCGCATTAGCCGCCGCAATGGGGCGCCTGATCGATCTGCCTCTCGAAGACCGCAGGATGCTGGGCGAGGCGTGCCGGGCACGTGTCGAGTCTGAATTTGGCATGGACAGATTGGTACAACGTACCGGACAGGCATTGGGCATGGCTTGATGCGCATTGTTTTCATCATCACTGGTCTTTCCACCGGGGGGGCGGAAATGATGCTGTTCAAGGTCCTAGAGCGCCTGGATCGTAAGCGCTTTGCACCCCATGTCATTTCTCTGACGACACTGGGTGAGCTTGCCCCGCGTATCGCGGCGCTCGGCATCCCAGTGGATGCAGTGGGTATGAAACCCGGTCTGCCCAGCCCATCAGGGTTTTTCCAGCTGATGCAATTACTCAAGCGCCTGAACCCCGATGTGGTGCACACCTGGATGTACCATGCTGATTTTCTGGGTGGGCTGGCGGCACGTCTGGCAGATGTATCTGCGGTAGGCTGGTGTATTCGTAACAGCAATCTGGATCGCGACAAAACCAAATTTTCAACCCGTACAGTCGTTACTCTGTGCGCGTCGATGTCGAAATGGGTGCCGTCACGAATCCTCTCGTGTTCCGAGAAGGCGCGGCAAGTTCATGTGGGCTGCGGCTATGCAGCGGAAAAAATGGTGGTCGTGCCCAATGGCTTCGATCTGACCCGATTTAAACCGGACATAGATGCCAGACACAGGGTACGTACTGAACTGGGTATCACTGATCAAACCCCCTTGGTAGGGCTCATCGGCCGATTTGATCCACAGAAAAACCATGCTGGGTTTTTTGAGGCAGCGGGTTTGTTGCTTCGCCATAGGCCGCATACGCATTTTGTGCTCGCAGGCAATGGTATTGATATTAGTAACGCAGCATTGATGCAGGCAATTACCCAGGCAGGCGTGCTTGCCAACACCCATCTGCTGGGCTTGCGTAACGATATACCTGGGTTGATGGCGGCACTGGATGTGCTGGCTTCTTCTTCTTACGGGGAGGCATTTCCCAACGTGCTCGGTGAGGCGATGGCCTGTAGTGTACCGTGCGCGGTAACGGATGTGGGTGATTCGGCTTACATCGTCGGAGATACGGGCCGCGTCATCGCGTCGGGTAACATGACCGGACTTGCAGCCGCTCTGGAGGAATTATTGACATTGTCCCCGTCTGAAAAGGCGGCACTGGGCGAACGTGCTCGCGCACGGGTGGCAGAACATTTTGAGATTAGCAAGGTAGTGCAGCAGTATGAGGATTTTTATGAAACCCTGTTGGCGAATGCGCGGTAACGCGGCGTTAATATCAAAAGGTACGCAAATATGTGCGGTCTGACCGGATACTGGAAAGCCACCAGCCATTTGGCCGAGACGGCGGAAGCGATTGTGGGAGCGATGGCTCGCCAAATCACCTATCGCGGACCGGATGATCAGGGTGTGTGGACGGATGCCGATGCGGGACTTGCCCTCGCCCACCGCCGCCTTTCCATTCTCGATCTCTCACCGCAGGGCCATCAGCCCATGCTGTCGCAATGTGGGCGCTATGTGATTGCGTTCAACGGCGAGGTATACAACTTTGCGGCGCTACGGGAAGAGTTGGAGCAGGCAGAGGTGGCACCCGCCTGGCGCGGTCATTCCGATACCGAAGTGATGCTGGCGGCGATTGCCGCATGGGGACTGGACGCGGCGCTGAAAAAATTCGTCGGCATGTTCGCCTTTGCGCTGTGGGATCGGGAAACGCGCATGCTATCGCTTGCCCGCGACCGCTTGGGCGAAAAACCGCTTTATTACGGCTGGCAGGGAGAGACCTTCCTGTTCGGCTCGGAACTCAAGGCGCTCAAGGCGCATCCGGCGTTTAGCGCCGAAATCGACCGCGATGCGCTGACGCTGTTTCTGCGCCACAACGCGATACCTGCGCCCTACTCGATTTATCAGGGCATACACAAACTGCCGCCCGGCACATTCTTGCAGGTTCACGCCGGGCAGAAGGATGCACGCCCGCTGGCCTACTGGTCGGCGCGGTCCATAGCTGAGGCAGGGCAGCGCAATCTGTTTCGCGGCAGCGATGCGGAAGCGGTGACGGAACTGGAACGCCTGCTCGGTCAGGCGGTGGGTGGGCAAATGGTAGCGGATGTGCCGTTGGGTGCGTTTCTGTCCGGCGGCATCGATTCCAGCACCATCGTGGCGCTGATGCAGGCGCAAAGTACCCGCCCGGTGAAAACCTTCACCATCGGTTTTAACGAGGCGGGCTACAACGAAGCCGAACACGCCCGCGCGGTGGCGCGTCATCTGGGAACCGAGCATACCGAGCTGTACGTCACCCCGCAGGATGCGATGGACGTAATCCCGAGTCTGTCGGCCATTTACGATGAGCCCTTCGCCGATTCGTCGCAGATTCCCACCTTTCTGGTTTCTCGCCTGGCGCGTAGCCATGTGACGGTCAGCCTGTCTGGCGACGGCGGCGATGAACTGTTCGGCGGCTACAACCGTTATTTCTGGGCACGCAATTTGTGGCGCAAGCTGGGCTGGATGCCGCGCCCGCTACGCTCGGCGCTGGCCGGGGTGCTCACTACTCTGCCGCCCGCCGCCTGGAACACAGCCTTCCACAAACTGGGGCGCTGGCTTCCGGCCGGGCTGCGTTATGCCAACCCGGGCGACAAGTTGCACAAGGGGGCCGAGATTCTGGCGGTGCGCTCGCCCGAGGAGATTTATCTGGGGCTGGTGTCGCACTGGAAGCACCCCGCGCAACTGGTGCCAGGCAGCCACGAACCATTGACGCTCCTCACCGACCCCGGTCAGCAAGCCGATCTACCCGATTTTGAACAGCGCATGATGTATCTGGATACAGTCACCTATCTGCCCGACGACATTCTCACCAAGGTGGACCGGGCAGCCATGGCCGTCAGCCTGGAAACCCGGGTGCCACTACTCGACCACCGGGTGGTGGAATTCGCCTGGTCCTTGCCGCTGGACATGAAAATCCGCCACGGCCAGGGCAAGTGGCTATTGCGCCAGGTGCTTAATCGCCACGTGCCAAAATCCATCATGGATCGCCCCAAGATGGGCTTCGGCGTGCCCATCGACCAGTGGTTGCGCGGGCCGCTCAAACCCTGGGCGGCGGCCCTCATTGAACCTCGGCGGCTGGCGCGGGAAGGGATGTTCAATCCTGCGCCAATTCAGCGCAAATGGGCCGAGCATCAGTCCGGCAGCCGCAACTGGTCGTATTACTTGTGGGACGTGCTGATGTATCAGCAGTGGCAGGAGCACAACGCTTGAAGCTGCTGTTTGTCGTCACCGAAGACTGGTATTTCGTCTCGCATCGACTGCCGCTCGCCATGGCGGCACGGGAGGCCGGTTTCGATGTAGTCGTGGCGACCCGCGTGGGAGAACATGGCGAGACCATCCGGGCAGCAGGCATTCGCCTGATCCCTCTCGGGCTTTCGCGCCGGCGCGGCAATCCATTTCAGGAGATTGTGACGCTCGTGCGTCTGTATCGCCGCGAGCGTCCGGACATTGTCCATCATGTGGCGTTGAAGGCGGTTTTGTACGGTGCGCTTGCGGCCCGGGTGGCGGGCGTGCCGGGCCGCGTCAATGCAGTTACCGGTCTGGGCTGGCTGTTCACCTCGGCCAAAGGAATCACCCGCATCATCCGGCCGGCGGTGCGCTTGACCCTGGCATGGCTGCTCAAAGCGCGCGGCAGCTTGACCATCGTGCAAAACCCGGACGACCGCGATCTTCTTATCCGCTCGCACCTGCCGGAAACCCACTTGCGGCTGATTCGCGGTGCCGGGGTGGATACGGCCGCTTTTTATCCCGTCCCGGAGCCATCCGGAACGGTCTTTATCGTACTCGTCGCGCGTATGCTGTGGGACAAAGGTGTGGGCGAATTCGTCGAAGCCGCGCGTCTCTTGACGCAGGCAGGAATAAACGCCCGTTTCGTGCTGGTAGGTGACCCCGACCACGACAACCCGACCTCGGTACCGGAATCGACTTTGCGCGCATGGCATGGCAAAAATGGCGTGGAATGGTGGGGGCAGCGCGACGATATGCCAGCCGTGTTCCATGCAGCGCATATCGCCTGCCTGCCGTCCTATCGCGAGGGATTGCCAAAATCGCTGCTGGAAGCTGCGGCGTGCGGTCTGCCGATTGTCACCACAGACGCCCCTGGCTGCCGTGAAATCGTGCGTGACGGCGACAACGGCTTTCTGGTGCCTGTGCACGACGCGCAAGCACTCGCCATCGCGCTGCGCGGTTTGATCGATAATCCGGTGCTACGCGCTGAAATGGGCCAGCGTTCGCGGGAGATCGTCCTGGCAGAATTCTCCCGCGAACAAGTCATCAGGGAAACTCTGGAGGTTTATCGGGAATTAATTCAATGAAATTTTTAATCACAGGCGCTTCCGGTTTCATTGGTGGGGCGGCTTGCGCCTGGCTTGTAGAGCAAGGTATAGAAGTTGTGGGTACAGTGCGTAATTTGTTGCGCCCCACTTTACCCGGCATTGACTACCGTATCGTAGGCGAACTAGGACCAAGTACTGACTGGCGCACCGCCCTTGATGGTATCGAAGGCGTAATCCACTGCGCCGCGCGCGTGCATGTGATGCACGAGACGGCAGATGATCCGCTTAGGGCATTCAGATCCGCCAATGTAGCGGGAACCGGGCAGCTTGCCCGTCAGGCCGCAGCAGCCGGGGTGAAACGGCTGGTTTTTGTCAGCAGCATCAAGGTAAACGGCGAGAAAACCGCAACCGGTTTTAATGAGGGCAATACGCCCGCTCCGCAAGACCCTTATGGCCAGACCAAGTGGGAAGCAGAACAAATGCTTTTTCAAATATCAAACGAAACCGGCCTGGAAGTAGTGATCGTGCGGCCACCGCTGGTTTATGGACCCGGCGTGAAAGGCAATCTGGCGCGTTTGTTGAGCTGGGTCGAACGCGGCGTGCCACTGCCGCTAGCGGGAATCCGCAACACTCGCAGCCTGATCGGCATAGACAATTTCACCAGCGCACTGCACGCCTGTCTCACCCATCCCGCAGCCGCCGGGCGAACTTATCTGGTACGTGATGGCGAGGATATTTCTACGCCAGAGCTGGTGCGCCGCTTGGGTCACCATCTGGACAAGCCGGCACGCTTGTTTACGCTACCTCCACCGCTACTGGAGCGCTTAGCGGGATTGGTTGGGCGGCGTGCCGACGCGCAGCGCCTGACCGGTTCACTGATTGTGGATGACAGCCGGATTCGGCGTGAGCTGGGCTGGGTGCCACCGCGCACGCTGGATGAGGGCTTGGCACAGATGGCGCACGCTTGGCTGGATAGCACCGGATAACTCAACTGACGCCGCAGTCATGCATGGGTTAGAATCAGGCCCCATTGGTGCAGCACTGTCCTACATGTAACGGAAACAACATTCGTAAAAATACCGGACACTTCATTGCCTAATCTATCCGATTACTATTTCTCATTCGTGGCTTTACCAGTCAGCGCGCTGGCCGTGTGGCTATTTTCGAGGGGGCGGGCCGCTGATCTGGCGCTGGACCATCCCAATTTGCGTTCTTTGCATACGATGCCCATACCACGTACCGGCGGATTGGGCATGATCGTCGGCGTTGCAACTGGCTGGTTTGCGGCTGGGGTCAATTTACCCATTTCATTATCGATCGGCGCCGGACTGCTCGCGGCATTGTCTTTTGCGGATGACCGCCACAACCTGCCAAGCAGCGTGCGCTTTCTCGCCCACACGGCTGTCGCGGTATGGCTGGTGACTACGCTGGATATGAACTGGAACGTCTGGATGTGGCCTCTGGCAATCATTATCATCGTCTGGATGACCAATCTGTATAACTTCATGGACGGCTCGGACGGGCTGGCGGGTGGCATGGCGCTGTTTGGTTTTGGTAGTTATGCGCTAGCCGCGTTGCTGCATGGGCAAACCGATCTGGTCCTGGCCAGCACGGTGATTGCTTTCGCGGCAATTGGTTTTCTATTGTTTAATTTTCCACCCGCAAAGGTGTTCATGGGTGATGCCGGATCAATCCCTCTGGGATTTCTGGCCGCCGGGCTTGGGCTATTGGGTACAGTGCGAGGAAGTTGGCCAGGCTGGTTTCCGCTGCTGGTCTTTGCGCCATTTGTGCTGGATGCCTCCATCACCCTGGCGCGCCGCGGCTTGCGCGGCGAGAAGGTATGGCACGCACACAAGGAGCATTATTACCAGCGCCTGATCCGCATGGGCTGGAGCCACCGCAAAACCGCACTGGCCGAATATGCCATCATGGCAGGCAGCGGCGGTGTCGCATTGCTCGGCATATCCATATCCACTTCAACAACCATCGCGATGGTGACACTCTGGGGCGCACTCTTGGCTACACTCATGTGGCGTGTCGATAAACACTGGCGTGAATTTTCACAAAATCTCAATGATGTCCCTGCCCCGCTTTAATTCGCGAATCGCACTTGCGATTCTGCATGACCTTGGTGCGGCTGCGGCGGCATGGCTGTTCGCCTACTGGCTACGCTTCAATCTTGATATTCCAAGCGAATTCCTGAGCAGTGCCCTGGATACGTTGGCCTGGGTAGTGCCACTGCAGGCACTGGCATTCTGGTTTTTTGGCTTGTACCGGGGCATTTGGCGTTTTGCCAGCCTGACAGATCTGCGCCGCATTCTGATGGCTGTGGGTGTGGCAGGGCTGCTGGTACCGCTTGGGCTTTTGATGTTTCGAGTTCATGCCGTGGTACCACGCTCGGTGTTGCTGCTCGATCCACTGCTGTTGGTGTTATTCATGGGCGGCAGCCGCTTGTTATATCGGGCCTGGAAAGAGCATCGCTTTTCCAAATTGTTGCTAACTGAGCGCGAACCCCTGCTAGTAATGGGCGCGGGTAATGCTGCGGCATCGCTGGTGCGCGAACTCTCGCAAAGCAGGGAATGGCGCGTAGTCGGATTGCTCGACAATACCGCCACCAAACTGGGGCGCGATATCCACGGCATAGCGGTACTCGGCACTTTGGACAACCTATCCGAGCAAGCCAGCAAATTGGGCGTAAAGCACGCAGTAATCGCCATGCCTTCCGCCCCGCACTCAGTACGCCGCCACGCTTTACAGTTATGTAATAGCGCCGGGGTATCCGCGTTGATCGTACCCGCTTTTGAAGATTTGGTGAGCGGCAAAGTGACCGTCTCCAGTCTGCGCAAGATCGAACTGGATGACTTGCTCGGACGTGACCCTGTGCAACTTGATGATGCCGGGCTGCATAGCTTGCTGTGGAATCAAGTCGTCATGGTGAGTGGCGCAGGCGGTTCGATCGGCTCGGAATTGGCGCGGCAAATTGCGCGCTATCAACCTCAATTATTGATTCTGTTCGAGCTGAGTGAATTTGCCCTATATCAAATCGAACAGGAATTCGGCAATCGTTTCCCCGGCATTCCCATCCTCTGCATCATTGGTGATGTTAAAAACCGTGCCGTACTCGACTATCTGATGCAGCGCCATCGTCCCGTTGTGGTATTCCACGCGGCCGCATATAAACATGTGCCACTGATGGAACAGCAAAACGCCTGGCAAGCACTGCAAAACAATGTGCTGGGTACTTATACCCTGGCCAGCGCTGCACAAGCACACGGCGTCGCCAAATTCGTGCTGATTTCCACCGACAAGGCTGTCAACCCGACCAACGTGATGGGCACCAGCAAACGCAGCGCGGAAATGGTATGCCAAAGCCTGCAACAAGCCACCGGCACGCGCTTTATCGCGGTACGTTTCGGCAATGTACTGGGCAGCTCGGGCAGCGTGATTCCGAAGTTTCAGGAGCAGATTGCCAAAGGTGGGCCAATTACTGTAACCCATCCCGATATCACGCGTTATTTCATGTCCATCCCGGAAGCCTGTCAGTTGGTGTTGCAAGCCGGTTTGATGGGTACAGGCGGCGAAATTTTTGTGCTCGACATGGGCGAGCCAGTCAAAATCACCGACCTCGCACGCGACATGATTCGGCTGTCCGGCTATACCGAACAGGATATCAAAATCGTTTATTCCGGCCTGCGCCCGGGCGAGAAATTATTCGAGGAATTACTGGCCGACGACGAACACACCCTGCCTACACCTCACCCCAAGCTACGCATTGCACAGTCACGCAGGGTGGATAGCACCTGGCTGGATGATGCGTTGATCTGGCTCATGCAGCGTGACGTAGTGTCCGAAGCCGGTGTTAAACAGAAACTTCGCGAGTGGGTGCCGGAATACACACCGAAGTAAGCCGCCTTTTGGGCCAGACGAGTGTCCGGAAACCTGTAGTTACAATCGCACACTACGTCCGCCGTCCACGGTCAGTACCTGCCCTGTCACATAACCCGCATCGGATACCAGATAGCGCACCGCCCGCGCAATGTCCTCCGGTTCGCCGGCTTGTTTGAGGATGGTATGGGAAATGATGCGCTGGCGCGATAGCTCATCAAATATGGCATCGTCTTCCGGCCATAAAATCGGCCCCGGTGCGACGGCATTGACGCGCACTTCCGGGCCTAGCTCCCGGGCCAGCGAGCGCGTCAGCCCGACCACCCCTGCTTTGGCGATGCTGTATACCGCGTAGCTCTTCATCGGCCGCTCGGCGTGGATATCAGCAATGTTGACGATGCAGCCGTGGCGGCGGCGCAGCTCATTCGCGGCGGCTTGCGAGAGGAAAAGCGGCGCTTTCAGGTTGGTGCCGATCAGGTCATCCCAGTTGGTTTCGTTGATCTCACCAATGGGCGTGGAGTAGAAACTCGAAGCGTTGTTGATCAACACATCCAGACTGCCGTAGGTTTCCACGGTCGTGGCTATGATATTGGGAAAGGCTTCTGTTTTGAGCAAATCACCCTGGATCAGGGTCACCGAATCGGCGCGGATGGCATTGAGTTCGTCCTGCAGTGCGCGCGCCTGCTGCATCGAGGTATGATAGTGCACCATCAGATTGGCGCCTTCGCAATGCAGTAGCCGGCAGATGGCTGCTCCCACCCGTTTTGCCCCGCCTGTAATCAAGATCGTTTTGCCTTGCATGGCTTAATTCCTTATCCTCTCAGCTTTGCCGAACCTCAACCAGTATCATGCCTTTACCCACACCCAGCCCTGAAGCACTCGCCCATAGTACCGCGCTCGTCGATCATATATCGGATGTTATTCACCAAACTGATGGCTGGATCAGCTTTGCCCGCTATATGGAGCTGGCGCTGTATTCGCCCGGGTTAGGTTATTACAGCGGCGGATCAGCCAAATTCGGTGCTGCCGGGGATTTTGTCACCGCGCCGGAAATTTCTCCACTTTTTGGCCGCAGTCTGGCACGCCAAGTGGCCCAAGTCCTGCAAACCTGCGGTGGCGATGTGCTGGAGGCAGGTGCAGGAAGCGGCCGTCTGGCGTGCGACCTGCTCCAGGAACTGGCGGCGCTTGACTGTTTACCACAGCATTATTACATCCTTGAAGTGAGTGCCGATTTGCGCGATAGACAGCGCACCACCATCCAGCAACAAGCTCCGCAGATGCTGGAACGCGTATGCTGGCTGGATGCCCTGCCGGAAGCCTTTACTGGCTGCATGGTTGGCAACGAGGTACTCGATGCGATGCCGGCGCACCTGTTGCACTGGATGTCAGACACCCTGCTCGAACGGGGCGTGGCGTGGGTAGACAATGCTTTCGCATGGCGCGAACAGGTCATTATTGACAGGCGTTTGCACGACGCGGCACGCGCACTTGACGTTCCTGCCGACTATGTCAGCGAAATCAACCTTGCGGCTGGCGCATTCATCAAAAGCCTAGCGCAATGTCTGCAACGCGGCACGCTGATACTGATCGACTACGGATTTGGCGAGCGCGAGTACTATCATCCGCAACGCAACCGGGGCACCCTGATGTGCCATTACCGCCATCATGTGCACGATGATCCATTCTATTATCCGGGGTTGCAGGACATCACGGCCCATGTGGATTTTACCGCGATCGCCGTAGCCGGTATCGAAGCGGGAATGCGCTTGGCAGGCTATACCAGTCAGGCACAATTTCTGATCAATTGCGGCATCACCGACCTGTTGGCACGCACCCCGGCAAGTGATGTCAGCACCTATCTACCCCAGGCCAGCGCGTTACAAAAACTGATGAGTCCCGCTGAAATGGGGGAATTGTTCAAGGTGATTGCCTTGTGCAAGAATATGGATACCGTATTGCTTGGTTTTGTGCAGGGTGATCAACAACGCAAATTGTAGGCACGTCGGATTGATCAGGCTTTAGTCTCAGGCCAGTTTATTTAGACATTCTACAAGTACGATTTTGTACTGAACATTGTGGCGTCTGGTCAGACGATGTTTTGATTTAATGCAGGTGTGGTGTGGGTTCGGCCGATTCCGGGATTTGTGCGTGTACCAGTTCACCTTCAGGATTGGGAAATAATGGTGCACCACAGTCATCACAATATTCCAGCGGCATACGTTCATTCAGCAGCAGTATGTCGGTAATTCCGGCGCCACGCGCAATCGTTTCGATTTCACTCGTCACTTCAGTGGCCTCATCTTCACTGCCAATCAACGGCCATATGACGCCATGCAGCACATCATTCGAACCCACACGAGTAAAACCGACCCGGTATTCTTCCAGCACGTGATCATAAAAAGGCGCAACCACCATACGCAGCGATCCCGCAGGTAGCGCCAGTATTGCTTTCAGATAGTCCACAGTGGAACGCACTCCCCAACCACGTCCGGACAGGTCCGATTCGCGCCAGGCACTGAAATAGGCATTGGGTAACAATGCTTCGATTGCACAACCCGCCAACATAGTTTGCAACACACCGCCACCATGGACTTGCCAGTCGCGCAATACCTGTTCACGGCTCTGCTGGTCTTCCTGCCAACGAAATACCGGCGCGCCCGGCACCACCTTCACTGCGCCCACGACATAGCGCACATCGGCCACGAAAGGGACGGCTTGAGCCAAACCCGCCGGATCAATATGCATGGTCTGTTCATGCTCAGCGGTTTCGGCCAGACCGTGCGCAAATTTACGCGTCGCAGCAAAGCCGCGTGGCAACTGATCCGGGCTGAATAACACATCCGCCAACCCCACACGCACACCCGTGGCCAGCACGTGATCGTGTAACTGGCTGCGCAGTTCCATTAATCGCGCCGGTGTAATTGCACCGGACGCAATACCGTAGCGCGACCACGCTTGCACCGGCAGAGCGATCAGTAACAACTCCTGTCCATCCGCATCCAGCATGCCACTGCTACGAGCTTCGATCGCCTGTGCAAGGGCATCATAAGCCGGCGGATTGGCAGTCCAGAGTTGATCCAGGGCGGATTCCAGCGTGTCCTCTTGCCCCTTGTCGAGCACGCTATCAATTTGCGCATCCAGTTGCTGCGTCCAGAATCGATCTTCCAGACGACTTGCAGACACACTCAGTGCAATGGCGAGGCGCAACAATTGTGTGGCGTCGCGGCTCAGACGCGGTGTGCGGGGAAGTCGAGGTCGTTTCATCAGAATGGGGCGGGTTGAGCTAGGGCACTCGGGCATGAGCACCCCAGGAACGTCAACTCAATTTGCCGTGGCACTGCTTGTATTTTTTACCCGACCCGCACGGGCAGGGATCATTGCGTCCCACCTTGTCTTCATTCCGGATCGGTACAGCTAGCGTATGCTCATCGACATGATCAGCCTGGGCGCCTGCGAAATCCTCTCTGTAATCAGCGTGCTGGTATTCCACATTTGCCAACGGAGTGACATTCTCAACTGCTTCGACTTCCTGTTCCGAACGTATCTGTACGGTTGCGGTGGTTTGCGTCACTTCGCGCTTGATGGCTTCGAGCAGGGCTGAAAACAGTTCGAAGGCTTCGCGCTTGTATTCCTGCTTGGGATTTTTCTGTGCATAACCGCGCAGGTGAATACCCTGACGCAGATGATCCAGCGCAGCCAGATGCTCGCGCCAGTGGCTGTCCACATTCTGCAGCATGATTGCCCGCTCGAAATGGCGTATTACCGGCTCACCAACCTGGGTGACCTTGTCCTGATAGCGCGTGTTGGCTTCCGTCACGATGCGCTCGCGCAGGCCATCTTCATCGAGCTTGCTGTCCTGCTCCAACCATTCCTGCAACGGCAATTGCAGCTGAAACTCGGCTGCCAGTGCCCGCTCCAGTCCTGCCACATCCCACTGCTCAGCCATGCTGCCAGCCTGGACATATTCACCCACGATACTGTTCAATACGTCAGTACGCATCGCGTGAATGGTTTCAGATATATCTTCGGATTCCAGCAATTCATTGCGCTGCTGATAAATCACCTGACGCTGGTCATTTGAAACGTCATCATATTCGAGCAATTGCTTGCGCATGTCGAAGTTGCGCGCCTCTACTTTGCGTTGCGCATTTTCAATGGCACGGGTAACCCAGATATGCTCGATGGCCTCGCCTTCGGGCATTTTCAGGCGGTTCATGATCGATGCCACGCGATCGGAGGCAAAAATACGCAGCAGAGGGTCTTCAAGGGACAGGTAAAAACGGCTCGAACCGGCATCTCCTTGGCGCCCGGAACGGCCACGCAACTGGTTGTCCACACGCCGCGACTCATGGCGCTCGGTACCGATAATATGCAAACCGCCAGCCGCCAGCACGGCGTCATGAAGCGGCTGCCACTCCGTTTTGATCATCTGAGTGCGCGCCTGCTTGATACTGTCCGACAGGCTCTCGTCCAGCCGGATGGCTTCGAGTTCCTTCTCGATACTGCCGCCCAGTACGATGTCGGTACCACGACCCGCCATGTTGGTAGCAATGGTAATAGCCTTGGGCTTACCCGCCTGGGCAATGATCTCGGCTTCGCGCGCGTGCTGTTTGGCGTTGAGCACTTCGTGCGGCAGTTTGGCTTTTTTCAGCAATGAAGACAGATATTCGTTGTTCTCGATCGAGGTGGTACCCACCAGCACTGGCTGGCCGCGCTCATAGCAATCCTTGATGTCATTGAGAATGGCTTGGTATTTCTCGCCCGCGGTACGAAACACCTGGTCCATCTTGTCGATGCGGATCATTGGCCGATGAGTCGGGATGACCACCGTTTCCAGTCCGTAAATCTGCTGGAATTCGTAGGCTTCGGTATCTGCCGTGCCGGTCATGCCCGCCAGCTTGTCATACATGCGGAAATAGTTCTGGAAGGTAATCGACGCCAGTGTTTGGTTTTCTTTCTGGATGGCGACACCCTCTTTCGCCTCCACCGCCTGATGCAATCCCTCGGACCAGCGTCGGCCGGACATCAACCGCCCGGTAAACTCATCCACGATGACGACTTCATCTTCCTGCACGACATAATGCTGATCAAGATGATATAGCGCGTGGGCGCGCAGTCCGGCGTAGATGTGGTGCATCAGGCCGATGTTGGCAGCCTCATACAGGCTGGAACCGGGTGGTAGCAGGCCTGCGTCGGTCAGTAACTGCTCGGCGTGCTCGTGTCCGGCTTCGGATAGCAATACAGTGTGGGCTTTCTCGTCCACCCAGTAATCACCCTCGCCGTCTTCTTTTTCCTGACGGGTCAGGTGGGGAATGACTTTATCCACTGCCAGATACAGTTCCGTGCTGTTCTCGGCCTGACCGGAAATAATCAGCGGTGTGCGCGCTTCGTCAATCAGGATCGAATCGACCTCGTCCACAATGGCGAAATTCAGGCTGCGTTGCACTTTTTCATAAACCTGGTAGACCATGTTGTCGCGCAGGTAGTCGAAACCGAATTCGTTGTTGGTACCGTAGGTGATGTCAGCAGCGTAAGCGACCTGTTTTTCGTCGTGCGGCATCTGCGACAGATTCACCCCGACGCTGAGACCGAGGAAATTATGGATACGTCCCATCTGTGCAGCATCCCGGCTGGCCAGATAGTCGTTCACGGTCACAATATGTACGCCTTTGCCAGACAAGGCATTCAGATAGGATGGCAAGGTCGCCATCAGGGTCTTGCCCTCACCGGTACGCATCTCGGCAATGTTGCCATCATGCAGCACCATACCGCCGATCAATTGCACGTCGTAATGGCGTTGATCCATCACGCGGCGGGCAGCCTCACGCACGACTGCAAACGCTTCCGGCAGCAATTGATCCAGGGTTTCACCGTTTTCCACACGGAGTTTAAATTCGTCCGTCTTGGCGCGTAATTCTGCGTCGGTCAGTTTCTGGAGGGCAGGTTCGAGAGCATTGATGGCCTTGACTTTGGCCATATACTGTTTGACCAACCGCTCATTGCGGCTGCCAAACACTTTTTTCAGCAGGGAAGAAATCATGGCTAAAGGGTAATTCCTTGACGCGTTGCGAGAAAATCAGGCAATGTTACCATACTCAGACTTGCATTCCGAAGACACTCCATGCGCCCTACCTTGACGGCTCGCCAAGCCAACGCTTTTCTGACTGAAAACGACAAATTGCGCCTGCTCTCCACTCAGGTTCAAACACTGCTTGGCTTGCAGCGCATCTGGGAGACTGTGGCCCCCGCGAATCTGGCTTGCGTATCCCATATCGGGCAAGATGAGTTCGGTCAGACCACGCTTTATTGCGATAATGGTGCTGTGGCGGCGAAACTGCGTCAGCAACTCCCTACGCTGGCAGAAACATTACGCAGCAAAGGGGTCGCAACGACAAATCTGCAGGTGAAGGTACGCGCTCATGCACTACCTGTACCGGCTCGCACAATGCAAAAAAGGGCAATTAGTCCCAACGGATTGGACAACATTGCTCAACTGCGTGACCAGCTCGAGGTGGGCGAGCTTAAGTCTGCGCTTGATAATATGCTTCTGCGTCATCTCGGCAAACGTTGATTCTGGCCTGCCGTTTTGAACAAACGCCTCGGCTACAGAACCAAACGCAGCAGCCTAAGCTCATAAAAAAAGCGGGGTAAACACCCCGCCTTTCTTTATTCTATGCCGTGATTATGGGCGGATGTATGCATAGCCCTGTCTTTGTTTTTCCATCAGCTCGACCACTCCGGCTTTCACGTAACCAATATTGGGAAGCATGTCTTCCTTGGTCAGCTTTGTGTTGTGCATGGTGTTACCGCAAGCCACAACATTCACGCCGCTACCCAATGCCTCTGCCACGCGGGTGCCGACATCCGAATCCAGTTTCAGCATGCCGATACCGGGACCATAGGCTACGACCTCGATATCCACATTGTCTTTGCCCAGATCATGCTGAATGTTTTTCACGTTATTAAGCGTCAGATTCCATTTTTTCGGATCAGCATCACTAACCTGAAATACGACTTTCTGTTTGGCCACACCCTTCATATCTGCGGACGATGCATTGACTGGCTGTGTGCCGGCTGCTGTGGCAGCAAAAGATGCGCCTGTTGCAAACAGGGCTGTCGCCATAACCAAACTACCAATAAGATTTGTCTTCAATTTTGTCTCCTTAACGTTCACGGGTGTTGTTGTAGGTATTTACAAAGGCTATACCAGTAAATCGGTATGCCCTGTATGGGTAGACGAAGCGGGACACCAATTTATTCCATTTATAATCAATTTTTCATAACGAAAGCAGTCACGACACTATCAATCGCAATGGAATTGGGAACAATCAGAGAAAAAGAAAACGTTCAGCCACCACCAAGGTGCCAAATAAAAGCACCAGCACTACACCAAATTTGAGTACATTCCAGACAAAGTTGACGTAACGCCGATTTCCGGTGAACAGATACAGCGCGCCGGACACTACCAGCGCCAGCAAGGTCAGTACAAACAACAGGCGAATAATAATCACACAGGATTATATTGCTGGTGCATACAATTGCTGAATCCCGGCAGGCGCATGGGCTTCATCTTCGAAGCTGACATACTCCCAGGCACTCTGCGCCTGCAACAAGGTACGCAACAGACGGTTATTGAGTGCGTGCCCGGATTTGTAGGCATTAAATGCACCAATAATAGGATGCCCCAGAATATACAAATCACCAATGGCATCAAGCACTTTGTGCTTGACGAACTCGTCCTCGTAACGCAGGCCATCGTTATTCAGCACACGGAATTCATCCATGACAATGGCATTGTCCAGGCTGCCGCCCAGTGCCAAGCCATTGGCGCGCAGCCACTCAACTTCTTGCATGAAACCGAAGGTACGCGCCCGACTGACTTCTTTAATGTATGACGTATTGGCAAAATCCAGCGTGATTTCCTGGCCGGATTTTTCGAATACCGGGTGCTTGAAATCGATCGTAAAGTTGATCTTGAAGCCGTCGAATGGCTCGAAGCGAACCCATTTATCCCCTTCTACTACTTCGACGGTTTCCTTGATACGCACGAATTTCTTCGCCACATTCTGCGTTTCTATCCCTGCCGATTGCAGGAGAAACACGAATGACGAGGCGGAGCCGTCCATAATCGGGACTTCCGGACCATCCAGATCCACATACACGTTATCCACGCCCAAGCCAGCCAGGGCCGACATCAGGTGCTCCACGGTCGCGACACTGGCTTGACCATTGTCCAGCGTGGAACATAGCCGGGTATCGCCTACCAGTTCAGCAGAAACGGGCAAATCTACCGGACTGACCATATCCACGCGGCGAAACACTACGCCCGTATCGGGCGCGGCCGGACGCAGCGTCATCAGGACTTTTTCGCCCGTGTGCAGACCCACGCCCGAAGCGCGGATCACGTTTTTCAGTGTACGTTGTCGGATCATGCAAATATTTCCAATGAATCAGCGCATTATAGCGCGGATTCCGAAATCCTGGCTGGCTGCTTGAGCCAGCCGGAAATCAGTCGGCCTGTTTACGCAGGAATGCCGGTATATCCAGCATTTCCATGCCTGACTGCCGCATTGCTTCGACCTGCGCTTCACGACGATTGTTGCGGAATACTGCTGGTTCAGCTTCTGGGCTTTGATATTCCGTGGTTGAGGTCGCGTAATGATGATCCGTGCCAGTTTTAACAATGACCGGTTTTGCCTGGCTGCGCGCCACAGGGCTGCCCAGGCCAGTCGCTACCATGGTCACACGAAGCTCTTCACCCATATTTTCATCCACCACTGCGCCGACGATCACGGTGGCTTCTTCTGCGGTAAAGCTCTTGATGGTGTTCATCACCTCGTGAATTTCACGCATCTTGAGATGGGCACTGGCTGTAATGTTGACCAGTACACCGCGGGCTCCAGCCAGGTTGATGTCTTCGAGCAACGGGCTTGCCACGGCTTGTTGCGCTGCCTGACGTGCGCGCTCGGCACCGCTGGCCACTGCGGAACCCATCATCGCCATACCCATTTCCGACATCACGGTTTTGACGTCGGCAAAGTCAACGTTGACCAGGCCAGGGCAATTAATCACTTCGGCAATACCCGCTACCGCGCCGTGTAACACGTTATTGGCTGCCGTGAAGGCATCCAGCATGGAGACATCCTCACCCAGCACCTGCATCAGTTTCTCGTTAGGGATGATGATGAGCGAGTCCACATGGCGCGATAGCGCTTCGATGCCAGCATTCGCCAGACGTACACGCTTGCCTTCGAACATGAACGGCTTGGTTACTACGGCAACCGTCAGGATACCCATTTCCTTGGCGACTTCCGCCACCACTGGTGCAGCACCTGTGCCGGTTCCGCCGCCCATGCCAGCGGTGATAAACAGCATGTCCGCGCCTTCAATCAATTCGGCAATGCGCTCGCGATCTTCCAGTGCGGCTTCACGTCCGATTTCCGGATTGGCACCGGCACCCAGCCCGCGGGTCACACCTGTACCCAGTTGCAACTGAATTTTGGCCTTGTTGCGCTGCAGCGCCTGTGCATCGGTATTGATGCTGATGAACTCCACACCCTGCACACCAAAATCGATCATGTGGTCTACCGCATTACCGCCACAACCCCCAACACCGATCACTTTGATTATTGCATCCTGCGTTTGTGTATCCACGATTTCAAACATTGCCATCTCCTTTATCAGCCAATAAAAAATTTACCCGAACCACTTAACTGCTCAACCCGTTACTGCTATCTCATTAAAAATTCTTGAACCAGCCCCTCATACGCTCCAATATTTGCTTTACCGAACTCCCCGACAATTTCATCGGCTGATGCCGATCTTGTTGATCCATACCTGCCAGCAGCAAACCCACCCCGGTGGCGTAACGTGCATTGCGCATCATTTCCGACAGGCCGCCAGCGTATTGCGGCAACCCTAGTCGTACCGGCATGTGAAATACTTCCTCGCCCAAATCCACCATGCCCTGCATTGCAGCTGAGCCCCCGGTAATCACGATGCCGGAACGCATCAACTCCTCGAATCCACTGCGCCGTAACTCGGCCTGAACCAGCTCATACAGTTCCAGCACGCGCGGCTCAATCACCTCGGCCAGCGTCTGGCGCGACAACTGGCGCGGAGCGCGTTCGCCCACCCCTGGTACCTCGACCATATCGTGTGCCCCGGCCAGCTGACGCAACGCACAGCCATGTGCGATCTTGATATCTTCCGCATCCTTCAACGGAGTACGCAACGCCAGTGCGATGTCATTGGTAATCTGGTCGCCGGCGATCGGTATCACGGCAGTGTGGCGAATCGCCCCTTGTGTAAATACCGCGATATCGGTGGTACCCCCGCCGATATCCACCAACGCCACACCCAGGTCTTTTTCGTCCTCGGTCAATACGGCCAACGCAGAAGCCAGCGGCTGCAATACCAGATCGCGGACTTCCAGACCACAGCGGCGTACGCACTTGATGATATTTTGTGCGGCAGATACCGCGCCGGTCACAATGTGCACCTTTACTTCCAGGCGCACGCCGCTCATGCCGAGCGGTTCACGCACATCTTCCTGACCGTCCACCAGGTATTCCTGCGGCAGGATGTGCAGGATTTGCTGATCGGTCGGAATATTCACCGCGCGTGCTGTCTCGATTACCCTGTCCACATCAAGCTGACTGACTTCCTTGTCCCTGATCGGCACCATGCCATGCGAGTTGAAACTCTTGATATGGCTGCCGGCAATACCGGTGTAAACCTCACGTATCTTGCAATCCGCCATTAATTCGGCTTCTTCGAGTGCGCGCTGAATTGCGCTGACGGTAGATTCGATGTTCACCACCACGCCCTTTTTCAGACCACGTGATGGGTGACTGCCCATGCCGATCACCTCCACATCGCCATCGGGTGACAACTCCGCCACGATCGCGAGTATTTTTGAGGTGCCAATATCGAGTCCGACAATCAGCTCGCGTGTGTCCTTGTATCTGCTCATCCCTGCTTTCCTTGCCCCGTAACCAAGCGGGCGCTATGTATTAAATCTTGATGTAATTGCTTTCGGCTGGATTGCTTGTCGGCTAATCCAGGATGCTTGATGGCAGCGACCGGCACCCGTACTGCAAAGCCATTCTGATAACGCAAATCCACATACTTGACCGGTGTTGCCACGTTAGCCAGGGTACGTGGATACAACTCGACAAAGCTGGCCAGACGCGTATCCATGTGCTCACGGCCCAACGCAATGCTCATGCCGTCATCAAGACGGATACTCCAGGCGCGTCGCGCACTCAAATCCACTTCGGCTGGCCGGTGATGCAAGGGCAGCAGAAGGCGGGTGAAATCGGCGTAGCGCTGCGCCACTTCCTTTTCGCTACCGGCCGGCCCGGACAGCAGCGGCAGTTTTTGTGCGGTGGCTGCCTGGAATAACTCACCATAGGTATTCAGCAATCCCTCATCACCCCAACGAGCCAGTGGCTTGTGTTCTTCCAGCGTCACTTCCAGCCCATCCGGCCAGTGCCGACGCACACTGGCGCTGCGCACCCACGGCAACTTGGTGAAAGCGGCACGAGCCGAATCCAGATTCACCGAAAAAAAATTTCCGCGCAGGTGCTGGTACACCACCAGATTCACTTGCTCGCGCGTCACATGCTGAGCACCATTGACTTTGATCTGGCGCAGATCAAACCAGGGCAGACGCGAAGCCAGAACCAGCAATGCCCACAGCACGATGAAGGCAGTTGCCCACAGGCTCCAGCGGGTCAGGCGCGCAAGCGCGGCCTCGTCATCCCACACGGGCCGTCTCCAGAATCTTCAGAACCAGCATGTCGAAATCCATTCCTGCCGCTCGTGCCGCCATGGGTACAAGGCTGTGATCGGTCATCCCGGGTGACGTGTTTGCCTCCAGAAAATACGGCTTTCCCTCTTCGTCCAGCATCACATCAAGCCGCGCCCATCCCCTGCATCCCAACACATCAAAAGCCTTGAGTGCCAATGTCTGAATTGCCTGTTCTTCATCTGCGGGTAGGCCGCAAGGCACACGGTATTCGGTATCTTCACGCAGATATTTGGCCTCGAAATCATAAAAATCCATTTTCGGCACCAGGCGGATCATCGGCAACACGCTCGGACCCACAATTGCGCAGGTATATTCGCCACCCGATATGAAGCGCTCTGCCAGCACCAATGGGTCAAACTGCACGGCTTTTTCCCAGGCGGGCTTCAGATCGATTGCTGCCGTCACCTTACTCATTCCGATACTGGATCCCTCACGTGCCGGCTTGACAAAAATAGGCAATCCCAGCTTGCTTACCACGCTATCGAAATCGGTTCTCGCATCAAGTATCGCGTACTCTGGCGTAGGCACCCCAGCGGCCTGCCACAGCAATTTGGTACGCCATTTGTCCAGCGCCAATGCCGATGCCATCACACCGCTGCCGGTATAAGGAATACCCATCAATTCCAGCGCACCCTGTATCGTGCCATCCTCGCCATAGCGACCATGCAGGGCAATAATGACGCGATCGAAATGCTCCTGCGCCAGCGCTGCCAAATCGCGTTCTGCCGGGTCAAACGCATGCGCATCCACACCCTGGCGCAACAATGCGGCCAATACCGCAGCACCACTCTTCAATGACACTTCACGTTCTGCCGAACGTCCGCCCAGAAGCACGCCGACTTTTCCAAATTCTTTCATTGTTTCACTCACATTCGCGTCCCGATAATGCGGACTTCGCGGACCAGCCTTACGCCGGAATGCCGGCTTACCTGGTATTCCACTTCGTCGATCAAGTCTTCAATATCTGCGGCTGTGGCACCACCTGTATTGACGATGAAATTAGCGTGTTTTTCCGATACTTGCGCACCACCGATCCGCATACCTTTCAATCCGCACGACTCGATCAGGCGTGCAGCAAAATCTCCTGGCGGGTTACGGAACACCGATCCTGCATTCGGCAGACTCAATGGCTGGCTGGCGATGCGGCGGTTTAGCAGATCCTTGATACGCTGACGGGATGCAGCACCATCGCCGCGTGCCAAGCGGAACCAGCCACCCACAAACCACTCGTCTGCGCCGCTGTTCAACACCACGTGGCGGTAAGCCAACGTGTAATCAGCCGCGCTACGTTCTGTGAAATGTCCATTACGGTTGAGAGTCAACACCTGCGCAGCCACATCCCATGTTTCTGAGCCGTAACAACCCGCATTCATCGCTAGTGCCCCACCTATCGTGCCGGGAATGCCAGCCATGAATTCCGCGCCCACCAGGTTATGGCTTGCCGCATAACGTGCCAGCTTCGGTGCGGCTACACCCGCTTCGGCATACACCACACCGTGGCCATCGACCGCTTCGTTTTCCCAACTGGTTCCCTTGACTCGGGATTCCAATGCTATGCGTTTCAATGCCGCATGCAACAGCACCACCACGCCCTGTACACCGCCATCGCGTACCAGCAAATTACTGCCCAGACCGGCGAAAATTACAGGCAAATCAGGTGGCAATCCGCGCAGATATTCAGCCAGGTCGCTTATATCAGCGGGGACATAGACGCGTTCTGCGCTCCCGCCGGCCCGCCAGCTTACGTGTCTGGCCATGGATTCATGCAGGCGCACTTCACCGCGCGTGACGCCGCTGCTGATCGCCCCGCCCGAGGCGTTATGGCCGAGCTCTTCATTACGTTGCATTGGCTGCCTCCACAATCTGAGCGGGTATCTGACCGATGGATCCGGCGCCCATGACCAGCACTACGTCGCCGTCCTGTGCTGTATCCAGCACGGCGCGTGGCATTTCATTGATATGCTCGACAAACACCGGTTCGGTCTTGCCCGCCACCCGTAGCGCCCGTGCCAGCGCACGTCCATCCGCCGCAACGATCGGGGCCTCGCCTGCGGCATAGACTTCTGCCAGCAATAGCACATCCACCCCTGACAGCACTTTGACGAAATCCTCAAACACGTCACGGGTGCGGGTATAGCGATGCGGCTGGAACGCCAGCACCAGACGCCGCCCTGGAAATGCAGCGCGCGCTGCCGCTAGTGTGGCGGCCATTTCCACCGGATGATGACCATAGTCGTCTACCAGCGTAAAGCTGCCTCCGCCTGCAATTTCAATTTCTCCATAGCGCTGGAAGCGTCGGCCTACACCGCTGAATTCTGCCAATGCCTTGACAATCGCACCTTCGGCCGCACCGACCTCAAGCCCGATGGCGATCGCTGCCAGCGCATTGAGTACGTTATGCAGACCAGGTAAATTTAGGGTGACTTCCATCACGCGGCGGCCGCCGCCATTGATCACGCCAAAACGCATTTGCCCCCCGCTATGGGTAATATCCACCGCACGGATATCGGCACCGTCATTCAAACCATAAGTAGTCACCGGCTTGCTGATGCTGGCCATGATTTCCCGCACGTTGGGGTCGTCACTGCACAACACCGCCATGCCGTAAAAAGGAATGTGCTGCACAAAATCCACAAATGCCTGCTTCAGACGGCTAAAATCGTGGCCATAAGTTTCCATATGGTCGGCATCGATATTGGTCACCACTGCCAGCACCGGCGTGAGATGAAGAAAGGATGCGTCCGATTCGTCCGCCTCAGCCACGATGAATTCACCCTTGCCCAGGCGCGCATTCGCACCCGCCGCTTCCAGGCGGCCACCGATGACGAAGGTCGGATCCATCCCTGCTTCCGCCAGAATGCTGGCAATCAGCGAAGTGGTCGTGGTCTTGCCGTGGGTTCCGGCCACACCAATGCCTTGACGCAGGCGCATCAATTCCGCCAGCATGATTGCGCGCGGCACCACCGGAATATGCTTTTCCCGCGCCAGCATGACTTCCGGGTTGTCGTCTTTCACTGCTGTAGAAACCACGACCGCATTTGCACCACCGACATGCTTTGCGTCATGACCGTAAAACACCTTGGCGCCCAGCTTTATCAGGCGCTGCGTAGCCGCGTTTTCGGTCACGTCGGAACCGGTCACGACAAAACCCAGATTCACCAGCACTTCAGCAATACCACTCATGCCAGCGCCGCCAATACCGACAAAATGCAGCTGTTTGACTTTATGCTTCATGCTGCCAGCTCCATACATATCTGCGCCACGCTTTCGGTGGCATCCGGTTTGGCCAGCGCGCGCGCATGCTGTGCCATAGCCAATAATTTTTCCCGGTTCAGGCTGCGCAATATTGCCGCTAAACTATCCGGTGTTAATTCGTCTTGCGGCATGAGCAAAGCGGCACCGGCTTCACTCAGAAATCTTGCATTGGTGGTCTGGTGGTCATCGACTGCATGCGGATAAGGCACGAGCACGGCCGGCACCCCGGCTGCGGCAAGCTCGGCGATGGTCAGGGCACCCGCCCGGGTCACAGCGAGATCACACCAGGCATAGACTTCTGCCATGTCGGCGATGTAGTCACGCACATCCGCCACTACCCCCGCCACAGCATAATTGGCACGCAAGCCGTCAGCATGCCTGGTGCCGGATTGATGAATGACCGCGGGACGCTCAGCTTCCGGAATCAGTGCCAGCGCACGCGGCACCACGTCATTTAGCACCGCCGCACCCAGGCTGCCACCCACCACCAGCAAACGTAATGGCGACGTGGTACGTGCCTGCGGAATAGGCAATGCGGCGATGCTGCTGCGCACCGGATTTCCTACCCATGTCGTCGTCACTGTGCCGCACGGTAACGGTTTATCGCGCTGGCTTTTGAATACGTCAGGAAAACCGGTTAATACCCGATCAGCCACGCATGCCAGCACGCGATTGGCGAGTCCGCCTACTGAATTCTGTTCATGGATAACCAAGGGCTTGCCCAGCAACACGCTCATCATGCCGCCCGGAAAACTCGGATAGCCTCCCATACCCAGCACGACATCGGGACGATGCTGCAGCAAGGCGCGCAGGGCCTGCCCAAAGGCCACCAGCAGCGTCACCGGCAACAGCAATTTACGCAGCAAACCGTTACCCCGCACGCCGCCGAGCGATAGCCAGGCCATCGGGTAGCCATGTTCAGGCACCAGACGTGCCTCCATGCCATGGCGGGTACCCAGCCAGACCACATTCCAGCCGTGGTTACGCAACGCATCTGCAGCGGCAAGTCCCGGATAGATATGCCCACCCGTTCCACCGGCCATGACCATCAGTGTGCGCGCGTTGCTCATGAACCCTTCTTTCCGCGCATCAAGCAGCGCGTTTCATGATCGACGCGCAGCAATAACGCGATAGCGATGCAGTTGGCTACAATTCCGCTGCCGCCAAACGACAGCAGTGGCAGGGTTAAACCCTTGGTGGGAAGCAGACCCATGTTCACGCCCATGTTGATGCATGCCTGCACCCCCAGCCATACACCCACACCCATCGCGGTCAACGCGCAAAAATGGCGTTCCAGCCCGGCCGCCTGACGGCCAATCTGGAATGCACGCAGTATCAGCCAGGCGAACAGCAGAATTACGGCAAGCACGCCCACAAAACCCAGCTCTTCGGCAATGACGGCAAGCAGAAAATCAGTATGCGCCTCAGGCAGGTAGAACAATTTTTCCACGCTGCCGCCCAGCCCCAGCCCGAACCACTGGCCCCGTCCGAAGGCGATCAGTGCATGCGACAACTGGTAGCCTTTGCCGAACGGGTCTGCCCACGGATCCATGAAGCCGACAATACGCTGTAATCGGTAAGGTGAACTCCAGATCAATGCCACGAAGCCGACAACCAGCAACACAATCAATCCGGCAAAAATACGCAAATTCAGCCCACCCAGAAACAACGCCGACATGGCGATGGCAATAATCACCACAAACGCACCGAAGTCAGGCTCGCGCAACAACAGAAAACCGGTAAGCAGCATGACAATCAGCATCGGCATGAAACCCTGCTTGAAGCTGTGCATGAAAGCAGCCTTGCGCACTGTATAGTCAGCGGCGTAGAGCACCGCCACCAGCTTCATCAATTCCGATGGCTGTAGATTGAGAACCCCCAACGGCAACCAGCGCTGGCTACCATTGACGTTACGCCCAATACCCGGAATCAGCACAATCGCCAGCAGCCCCAAGCCACCTACAAACAGCCAGGGTGCGGCGCGCTGCCACTCGCGCATCGGCACCTGAAATGCGGCAAATCCAGCCGCGATGCCCATACCAATGAAGACAGCCTGACGAATCAGAAAATAGGCTGAGTTATGACCTGTACGGCGACTTGCCTCGGCAATGTCGATGGATGCCGAATACACCATTACCAGACCAAAGGCGAGCAGGATTAACGTGATCCACATCAGCGTGAAGTCATATTCCGGAACCGCGCTGCGGCGCGGCATGGCGGCGGCTGTCGCGGAACTCATGCGGTGACTCCGGACAAGGCGCGCACCGCGTCCACAAATACCTGGGCGCGGTGGGCATAATTGTTGAACATGTCAAAACTGGCGCAGGCGGGTGACAGCAGGACCGCATCACCGGATTGAGCCATTGAAAGCGCGGCTTGCACTGCCTCCGGCATGCTTTCAGCGCGCAGCACCGGCACGCCTGAATCCGCGATGGCGGCGGCAATCAATGCCCCATCGCGGCCGATTTGTACCACTGCGCGTGCATGCCGGGCAACGGCCGCTTTGAGCGGACTGAAATCCTGCCCCTTGCCATCGCCACCGGCGATCAGCACAACTTTCCGGTTCATTCCATTTAATGCAGCCTCGGTAGCACCGACATTCGTGCCTTTGGAATCGTCATAGAACTCGACGCCGTTGACGCTTGCCACCCACTCCACCCGATGCGGCAGACCACGGAACTGACGCAGCGCCTCAGCCAGGGGCGCAATCGGCAAACCTGCTGCACGGCACAGCGCGAACGCGGCCAGCGCGTTGGCCACATTATGCAAACCGGCTAGCGGCAATTGATCCATCTCCATGAGCCGGGATTCACCCTCCCACATCCAGCCGTCCTTGATACCGAATTCATTCAACATTAAGGGAGCGGTCAATCCGAATGTCAGCACCGTGCGCCAGGGCAGCGCCATGCCCATGCTGATCGCGTCGTCGCGATTCAAAACCTGTATACCTTCACCGCTGAAAATGCGAGCCTTGGCTGCACTATATGCATTGAGATCAGCATAACGATCGAGGTGATCCTCACTGATATTGAGCATTGCAGCAGATACGGCATTGAGGCTGAATGTCGTTTCCAGTTGAAAACTGGACAATTCCAGTACAAAAATCTCCGCTTCAGGGTGATCTTCAAGCGCATCCAGTACTGGCAGACCGATATTGCCTGCCATGATGGTTTTTTTACCAACACCCGCACACATTGCACCGACCATGCTGGTCACAGTGCTCTTGCCATTGGAACCGGTAATGGCGATGACTTTTGCAGCGGTGGGAACAGCTTGTGCAAACAGTTCGACATCACCCTCCACCGCCACACCACGTTGCATGGCTTGCTGAATCAACGGCTCGGACACGGCGACACCTGGACTCGTCACGATACGTTCAGCCCAATCGAAATCGGTACTGCGAAACGGACCAACGGAGACGGCCACGTCAGGCAGCATTTCCTGCAGCCGCGCCAGATTGGGTGGCGCGCTACGGGTATCTGCCACACGCACCGTGGCGCCGCGTCGCACCAGCCAACGCGCTGCAGACAGGCCGGTATCGCCCAGCCCGAGTACCAGAATATTTTGTCCGTATAAATTCATCAGCGCAGCTTCAACGTAGACAAACCGATCAGCACCAGCATCATGGTGATGATCCAGAACCGGACGACAACTTGTGTCTCCTTCCAGCCTTTCAATTCATAATGGTGGTGGAGCGGTGCCATGCGGAATACCCGCTTGCCGGTCAGCTTGAACGAAGCCACCTGGATCACCACAGACAGGGTTTCCACCACAAACACACCGCCCATGATGAACAGTACGATCTCCTGACGCACGATCACCGCCACTACGCCCAGCGCCGCACCCAAAGCCAGCGCTCCAACGTCACCCATGAACACTTCTGCCGGATAGGCGTTAAACCATAGAAAAGCCAAACCCGCTCCCGCCATGGCAGTACAAAACACCACCAGCTCGCCCGCACCTGGAATATGCGGTACACCGAGATATCTGGAAAACACTGCATTGCCCGCCACATAGGCAAAAATAGCCAGTGCCGACGCCACCATTACCGTGGGCATGATCGCCAGCCCATCAAGACCATCGGTCAGATTGACTGCATTGCTGGAACCCACAATGACGAAATAAGTCAGGACGACAAAACCGAACGTGCCGAGCGGAATACCCACATGCTTGAAGAACGGCACGATCAATTCGGTCTGCGCAGGCAAATGCGTGGAGTAGGCAATAAACAAAGCGGCAATCAAACCAATCAGCGACTGCCAGAAATATTTGGCCTTGGCGGACAGACCTTTGGGATTGCGGTGCACGACTTTCCGGTAATCATCTACCCAGCCGATGGCTCCAAAACCGAGTGTGGTAAACAATACAACCCATATGTAATGGTTGGACAAATCCGCCCACAACAAAGTGGAAATGGTAATGGACACCAGGATCAGCGCACCCCCCATCGTCGGTGTACCCGCCTTGATAAGATGGGTTTGCGGACCGTCATCGCGTACCGACTGACCGATTTTCATTGAAGCCAGTTTGCGAATAACCGCTGGTCCGACCACAAACGAGATGGTGAGCGAGGTCAATGTCGCCAGCACCGCACGCAAGGTGATGTAGTTGAACACATTGAAGGCGCGCACATCATGTGCCATATGTTGAGTAAGCCAGAGCAGCATTAGTGTTTGACCTCGAAGCTTTGCACGACCCGTTCCATGTGCATGAAACGGGAACCTTTTACTAATACTGTCGTTTCTGCATCCAGCCGGTTTTCCAGTTCCGCCAGCAATTCCTCGATACGTTCGAAATACATTGCGCCGTGACCGAAGGCTTTAGTTGCTTCTGCACTCATTTCTCCCAGCGCCAGCAAACAGTCAACATTTACCTGACGCGCGGCATGGCCGATGGCTGCATGCATTCCTGCAGCTTCCTCTCCCAGTTCGCCCATATCCCCCAACACCAGGATTTTTGTGCCTGGATTCGCTGCCAGCACTGCCAGCGCAGCGTTGACCGAATCCGGGTTAGCGTTATAGGTATCGTCAATCAGGGTTGCGCCATGCAGCGCGGATTTGTATTGCAGACGCCCACTCACCCCGCCGAATCCGGACAGCCCTTTCACTATTGCATCAGCACCGATATTTAATGCCAATGCCGCCGCAGTCGCCGCCAACGCATTACGTACGTTATGCTCTCCAGCCACCTGCAGATTGAATTGCAACGGGCCAATCGGTGTATTCATCGTCACACTACTGCCGCGGGCATGTGCACTGTAACTACCCTGAACGGCACCTTGTGCGATCCCGAAATCCAGCACCTGATGGTTGCCAGCCAATTTGCGCCACAACCCGGCGTAAATATCATCCGCATTGATCACCGCCACACCACCACCTTTCAGACCGGCGAATATTTCGCCTTTGGCACGTGCCACGTTTTCCACCGAACCCAGCATACCGACATGCGCGGCACCGGCGTTATTCACCAATGCCACATCGGGATTTGCCAACCGTGTCAGATAGTCAATTTCGCCCAGGTGGTTCATGCCCATCTCGATGACCGCGTATTCATGTTGCTGCTGCAGCCTCAACAGCGTGAGCGGCATGCCAATGTCGTTATTGAAATTGCCCTGCGTCGCCAGCACCGCATCGCTGGAACTGGCAACCTGCAAAATGCCTGCGAGCATTTCCTTGACCGTGGTTTTACCATTGCTACCGGTGATTCCTATCAAGCGTGCAGGTAGTTGCGCACGCCACCAGGCAGCCAACTGACCCAGCGCCAGCCGCGTGTCGCCTACCACTAACGCAGGCTGCACATCGCAGCCGCTATCTGCTGCGATCATGACCGCCACCGCGCCTTTATCCAGCGCCTGTTTGGCAAATTGATGACCATCGAAACGCTCGCCCTTGATTGCGATAAACAAGTCACCTGCCTGGATAGTGCGAGTATCGGTAACGACGCGCGTAAATTCCACATCCGTGCCGCGCATATCTGCATGGAGGGCGGCGGCTGCGCTGGAAAGCCTCATCATGCCCACGCCTCCAGCGCTTTGGTGGCAACGTCAATATCACTGAATGGATGCCTCACACCTTGAATCTCCTGATAATCTTCATGCCCCTTGCCTGCTACCAGCACCACATCGTTAACACCAGCCGTCCGCACAGCCGCTGATATGGCAGCTGCGCGATCCGCTTCGATGCAATAATCCCCGCTCATGCCAGCCGTGATATTGGCAATGATGACCAACGGATCTTCCTTGCGCGGGTTGTCCGAAGTCACGATGACATGATCAGCCAGATGGGTGGCAATGGCACCCATCAACGGACGCTTGCCGGCGTCGCGCTTACCTCCGCATCCAAATACACAGACCAGCTTGCCGTGCGGATTGATTTCGCGCAGCGTGCCAAGTACTTTTTCAAGTGCATCCGGTGTATGTGCATAATCCACCACCACCACTGGCTTGCCGTTACCACCCAATGCCTGCATGCGACCGGCTACCGGCCTGATTGCTGCCAACTGCTGAGTTGCAGCAGCCATCGGCACGCCGCTAACCAGTAATGTGGCCAGTACGGCGAGCAGGTTGTACGCGTTGAAACTACCGAGCAACGGTGATACCAAATGCGCCTTGCCCCATTCGGATTCGACTTCCATTTCCAGACCTGCCGCACTCAACTTGAGCGCAGTGCCGCATACACGACTGCTGTGCATACCGTAACTCACCACTTCCACGTTGCTGTCACTTAACTTTTCCGCCAGGGTGCGGCCAAACTCGTCATCGACATTCAGTACGGCATAGCGTAACCCTGGCCATTCGAACAACACGGCTTTAGCCGCAGCGTAACTGGCCATGTCACCGTGATAATCAAGATGGTCGCGTGAAAGATTGGTGAGTACAGCCACATCAAATTGCACGCCATTTACCCGGCTTTGCGTCAGGCCATGCGAGGACACTTCCATCACCGCTGCACTCGCGCCCTGCCCAACATATCCGGCTAATGCCTGTTGCAACACGATGGCATCGGGAGTGGTGTTGGGTGACGGCGTCAGCGCCTCTGGAAAACCGTTACCCAGCGTACCAATCACGGCGCTGCGCCGACCGCTGCCGGACAAACTCTGCGCCAGCCAGTGTGCACAGGAGGTTTTGCCATTGGTGCCCGTCACACCGATCATCCATAATTTATCGGACGGATTGCCATACATTGCCGCAGCAATTTCACCAATACGATCTTTCAGTCCGTCCACCGCCACATTAGGTAACTGCGACCATTCTTGCGGCCACGCATAAGCTTGCCGCTCCCACAGCACGGCCGCCGCACCTGCAGCAATCGCCTGATCCAGATAATTGCGTCCATCGCTGGCGTCGCCCGGGTAGGCAGCGAAACCGCACCCTGGCGTCACCATGCGGCTATCCGCTGTAAGATTTTCCAGCAACACGCCCTGGCGAGCCAGGCTGGCCAGGATCTCGCTTGCGGTTTGCTGACCTGTGTCCAGTGCCGCCATCACATCGACTCCTCTTCGGCATGACTGGAAGCCGGTGGCAATACGACATTGCCGGTAGGATTGTCCGGGGTCACATTGAGTATCCGCAACGCGCCGCTCATTACACTGCTGAATACTGGAGCCGCCACAATGCCGCCGTAATACTGGCCTGCATCCGGTTCATCAACCATCACTGCAATAATTAGTCGCGGGTTACTGGCAGGTGCCATGCCGATGAAAGACGCGATATATTTGTGCGCCGAGTAGCGCCCATCTTCCGGTTTATGTGCCGTGCCGGTTTTTCCTGCGACCCGATAGCCGGCAACCTGGGCACGCGGTGCGGTGCCTTGCGGCGAAACCACCGTTTCCATCATGGCAAGTACCGCATGTGCAGTCGCCGGACTGAATACCTGCACCCCCTTGCTGGATGGGTCATCCTGCTTCAGCAAAGTTACCGGCTTCATCATCCCGTCATTGGCAAACACGGTATAACCACGCGCCATTTGCAGCAGACTGACGGCGATGCCATTGCCATATGCCATGGTCGCCTGATCAATCGTGTGCCAGCGTTGATATGGACGCAGACGGCCGCTGGCTGCCCCCGGGAATCCCACCTGGGGTGCGGTACCAAATCCGACCTTGTGCAGTTCATCCCAGAAGTATTCGGGCTTGAGTTCCAGCGCTATTTTGGCTGCACCGATGTTGCTGGATTTCTCGATAATCTGCGAGATGGTGAGCATGCCGTTGGCATGCGTATCGTGAATGCGCCGATTGCCCACTTCATAGGTACCATCACCGGTATCAATCACCGTATCTGGTTTGATCGTACCTGCATCCAGCGCAGCCGCGATCGTAAACGGCTTCATTGTTGATCCCGGCTCATATTCGTCGGTGATCGCGTGATTGCGCATCTGCCAGAGCTTGACGCCTTCACGATTATTGGGGTTGTAAGACGGGGCGTTGGCGAGCGCGAGAATCTCGCCGGTTTTCGCGTCCAGCACCACAATCGCACCATCCTTCGCCTTATTGTCAATCACGGCTTTCTGCAATTCACGATAGGCCAGATACTGGATTTTCATGTCGATGGATAACACCAGATCACGTCCCGGTTTCGGACTCTGGATACTCTCCACATCTTCCACGATATTGCCGCGTCTATCTTTCATGACCCGGCGACTGCCAGGTATGCCGGCAAGCCAATTCTGATAGCTCAGCTCCACACCTTCCTGACCTGCATCATCGATATTGGTAAAACCCAGCAATTGTGCCGTGACCTCCGCCGACGGGTAGTAGCGGCGATATTCGCGCCGTAGATACAAGCCCGGAATCCCCAGCTGGGTCACTGCAGCCGCCTGATCCGGTGGCAATAGACGTTTGAGATATACGAATTCCCGATCCTTGTCATTCAAACGGGCTTGCAGTTCCTTTACCGGCACCTCCAGCAATTTTGCCAGGTGTTTGACCTGCTCCTGACTGGCACTGACCGTACCTGGATTGGCCCATAGCGACTCCATGGGCGTACTGATCGCCAGCGGTTCTCCGCGCCGATCAGTGATCATGCCCCGATGCGCAGGCAAGGCCAGGACCCGGTTAGTCACTGCATCCCCTTTGCGCTGCAGAAAATCATGGTGCAAGCCTTGCAAATACACCGCGCGCCCTACCAAAGCCAACAGCCACAGCATCAACAATCCGGCGACAACGCGGCCGCGCCAGCGCTGAAGATGCAATTCCAGCAAATGGCTGGACGGGCGTGCGGCAATACGACTCATTGCGCAGCTCCCGTCATGTCATTTACCACCTGCACCCGATCAGCGGAGGGCACCTGCATTTGCAGGCGTTCTTTCGCCAGCTTTTCAATACGGCCATGCATTGCCCAGGTACTCTGCTCCAGCTGCAGTTGTCCCCACTCCACATCCAGCTTGCGCTGTTGCGCCTGCTCCTGCTGCAAGGCCACAAATAGTTGGCGTCCATGATGCTGGCTGTTTACCACCCCCAGCGCGCAAACCACGACTAGCGCCAATAACACGAGATGCAGCCGGCTCACTCAACCACCCCGCAGCGCTCGACAATACGCAAAGTCGCGCTGCGCGCGCGTGGATTGGCGGCGACCTCGGCAGCACTTGGGCGAACCGCACGCCCCACTAAACGCATTTCCGGAACCGGGATATCCGCAGCTCGAACCGGCAAACGACGCGGCAGTTCGGGCGGACTGGACACTTCACGCATGAAGCGCTTGACGATACGGTCTTCCAGCGAATGAAAACTGATCACCGCCAGACGGCCGCCGGGAGCTAGCAATTGTTCTGCCTGAGGTAACGCTAACGACAACTCCTCAAGCTCCCGATTGACGTAAATCCGTATAGCCTGAAAGGTACGGGTCGCCGGATTTTGCCCTGGCTCGCGCGCGGGCACGACTCCCGCCACGAGATCCGCAAGCCTTTTGGTGGTTGTAATCGGCGCGCCCGCTCTCTGCGCAACAATCGCGCCTGCAATCGATTTAGCATACCGCTCTTCGCCATAATCCTTGATGACCCCCCTGATCTCCCCTTCATCGGCTTCGGCCAGCCAAGCTGCGGCAGACAGACCGCACGTGGTGTCCATACGCATGTCGAGAGGCGCATCGAAACGAAAGCTGAAACCACGTTCAGCATCATCCAGCTGCGGTGAAGACACACCCAGATCCATCAACACACCACTCACTTGAGTTAAGCCACGCGCGAACACTGCCTCTGCCATTTGTGCAAAACTACGATGAACAATTTCGAAACGAGGGTCTTGCCAGCTTTGTCCCACTGCCACGGCAGCCAGATCTTTATCAAATGCGATCAGCCGCCCGCTCGCTCCCAATTGCGCCAATATCGCGCGACTATGTCCGCCACGACCAAAGGTTGCATCTACATAGATACCGTCCGGCTTGATGTTCAGTGCTGCAACTGCTTCCTCAAGTAGAACCGCTTCATGCTGCAAGCCAAAGCTCACAGAGAGAAGCCCTCAAGCTCGGGCGGCATGGCACCATCTCTGAACACCAGTGCCTGTTCCATTTGTGCCTGCCAGCGTTCTTCATTCCACAATTCGAATTTCACACCCTGACCTACCAGCACCACGTTTTTTTCCAACCCGGCAAACTGGCGCAACATGGCCGGCAGCAAGACGCGCCCCGCACCATCCAATTCCAGATCGGCTGCATTACCCACCAACAGACGCTGCAAACTGCGTGTTTGAGGATTGAAGCTGGATAAGCTATTGAGTTTTTTCTCGATGGGCTCCCACTCCGGCAGCGGGAATAACAACAGACACTGGCTGGGATCGGCAGTGACAACCACTCGCCCGGCGCCATGCACCATCAGCGCGTCACGATACCTGGAAGGCACTGCCAGCCGGCCTTTACTATCCAGGTTTAGTGTTGCGACGCCACGGAACATGAGATCCCTTGATTTACCTAACCAGGAGGAAATTTCCCACTTTCCCCCACAATTCACCACTTCGACCCACTATAGATAAAAAGCCATAGAGGGTCAAGCGGCTAAAAGGGATTTTTTCAAGACGTTACAAACACTTACACAAGATTAGCAAACGCTAATTAACAATCAAAAATAAGAACATAGGCCATTCTATGAAGGCTTGATATTAAGTGTGGGTAGCATGTTGGTGTAGCAAGCGGCGGGGAGACTCAGCTTAGTTGCCCTTGGCTGCAGCGGAGGGTTCAGAATTTGTTATGTAGCGCACTTCCAGAACATCAATTTCGCGCAACCCGGACGGGCTATGCAGACGTACGACATCGCCTGCGCGGGCCTTGACCAATGCCTGAGCCAGCGGTGACGCCCAACTGATGCGGCCAGCACCCGGATCAGCTTCATCCACGCCCACAATCTGGTAAACATGCTCGCTGCCATCAGCCTCGCCCACACTCACCGTCGCGCCGAAAAAAATTTGTTCCAATCCTTGTTGAGTCGAAGGATCAACCACAACCGCATCATCCAGACGCTTGGTAAGATAACGCAAACGACGATCAATCTCGCGCAGGCGTTTTTTACCGTAAATATAGTCACCGTTCTCGGAACGGTCGCCGTTCGATGCTGCCCACGATACGGTCTCCACCATCTGCGGGCGCTCGATTTTTAGCAGATGATCGAACTCGGCTTTGAGCAGCGCATATCCGCGCGGCGTCATGTAATTTTTTGCGCCCGGTGGAAGGAGTTGCGTTACAAGCTCAATTTCTTCCTCGTCGGTTTCGGATTCTTTAGTGAAAGCTTTACTCATATTGGATGGCACATATCCGGTTTTACAATTGGTTTTTTAAACATGTTGACCACAAATCAGATTTCGGCAAATGAGCGTCGAACTGCGATGGTGATCATCGCATCTCAGCTATGTGCATTAGAACTGCTTTGTCACCGATACCAACAATCACAACCCGATCTTGTCAATTTCAAAACGCATCCTATATTGAACACAGCGCTTGTTGTTTTCCTCAACTGGAATGGTTTTCCGCCAAGCGGGTATCCACAGCATAGATCAAATGACCAATTACCTCAGCAAACCCACTCCACAGGTTTCCCACGTACCCCCGATAAAAGCCGGTACCGAAACCAGGAAACCACAAGCTTGTAGTCTCAATTGCCGTTTATAGACGAAAGGAACCATTTTATGAAGCTGCATAAACCTTTATTCCTGCTGGCTGCGGCATTGCTGGTGAGCTTGCCATCAGCCTATGCAGACAGCACAGGATCAAATTACCTCAACGGGGGTGTTGGCGAAGAGGAACTGGCGATGATGCATAGTTCCGCCAAAGATTATCCTCTCCACATTACTTTTACGGAAGGCAGGAGTGGCACGTATCTCGCCGATGTGCCCGTTAAAATCGTTGACCTACATGGCAAGGCCGTGTTTGATCTGGCTGACGCTGGTCCAATCTTGTATGTACGTCTGCCAAAGGGTAGCTACATTGTCAAAGCCGTGTCGAGAGATGTGGCGCTATCCAGCAAAGTGAAACTGGATGGCAAACATAACAAGTCGATTATTCTCCACTGGAAACACGAACCGGACGAATAATCACACCCTTGAGTCAGCAATGATGGTATTTGATTAGCTCGGCTCCGTGCTCTGCTGCCGGAAAGACGGCAGCAGAGCACACTCGCACGAACAGCGTGCCGACTTTATTTTCATTCTGATGAATATAAGCATGAACTAATTTAGTTTCGTCAGCACTAATCCCTCGTGCCCTGATTCAACATCTAGAGCACACAGTTCTTTCACTCCCCACCAAAATCAGTTCCCAAGGAAAAAATCATGCTTAAAAGTAAGCGATCTATCACGCTGGCCATCGCCGGGCTTCTCTTCCTGTCGTTGCCTGGCATGTCGACGGCGGCTTTTGCCGAAACCAGCGACACCGCAGCCAACAATACACTCCCGCCGCTGCAGATCGTTAACCAGACAGGATTGAAAATTGCGATCCAGGTCAATTATGCCGACACAGTTCCCAATGGGGTGAGCAAGCAAGTGCTGGCGGCAAAAAACCTGTACGACCAATACACCGCGCTGGGCATGAAACCCGGTAAAGACTATGAAATAGTGATGGTTTTCAGAGGTGATGGCGCTCAATTCCTGCTGACTGACGAGGCTTACGACCAGAAAGTGAAGCAGGCACACCCCAAAGGCAATCCCAATCAGAAGATACTTGATGCACTCAGCAAAAACGGCGTGAAAATGTATGAGTGCGCTGTCGCCATGAAGTTGAAGGGTTACTCACCTCACGACATCCTCCCCTATAGCCGAATCGTAACCTCCGGTATTGGCGCCATGGTTGATCTGGAGAAATCCGGTTATCTTTCCATAACGCCTTAAGCTGGCTGTCAACCCATCACGGGGCGATATGAATGGTCAATGCCGCCAAATGCTCGCCGGGGACACCGGCATCTCATATGTAAGGTGAAGCTGGCCGATAAGCCGGGTTTTGTCGTGGACAGTCATTCCTCTAGGCCGCCGGTTACCCGACGGCTCAAGCAGCCTACCCGCAGACTCAGCGAGCCGCTTCATCGCCTGCCTATTTGGCCTTGCTCCGGATGGAGGTTACCGCGTTTCACTCCGGACTAAACCGGCTCGTCTCTGTGGCCCTGTTCCTCGCCTCACGGCGGCCGGCCATTAACCGGCATCCTGCTCTATGGAGCCCGGACTTTCCTCCCCCCCGGTTGCCCGGGGCGGCGACTGTCTGGCCAACTTCCCCGCCATTCTATCATCATCAACCCAATCTATATCCTTGACATTATTAGATATATTACCTAGAACGCACTATGGTGCTGCTTTACAGGCAGTGTTCTCCCCGCCCCTGTCAGGGGCAATCTGATGTCCAGATACTTTCTTCAAAGGAGTAAATGATGAGACGCAGACTCTATTTCATAGTACCGGATACGGCCAGTGCCCAGCAGATGGTGAATGATTTATTGCTGGCACGGATTGATGAAGGACACATGCACGTTCTGGCCCGGGATGGCATTCCCCTCGACGGCCTGCATGAAGCCTCCATTCTGCAAAAAAGCGATGTTATCCACGGCATGGAAAGTGGCCTGGTTATTGGCGGCATCGCCGGCATTCTGGCCGGTATCGTGGGTATATTATTTCCTCCCGCAGGCGTCGATTTGAGGCTGGTCACGATTCTGGTGACTGCGCTGGTTGGAGCCGCGTTCGGTGCCTGGGTATCCAGCATGATTGCCAGTTCGGTTCCCAATTCCAGGCTCAAGACTTACGAAAAAGCGATTGAACAGGGACGCATCCTGATGATGGTCGACGTGCCCAGCGGGCGCGTCGACGAGATCAGCAAGCTCATCGCCAGCCGCCATCCCGAGGCCAGCAGGAGTAACATGGAGCCCACCATTCCGGCTTTTCCCTGATTCATACAGTGAACATCGCTTCATGACCAAGTGTACGGGGAATATGCCCCCACACACTTGGTGGATATGCCCCGCCTTATTCCGGAAAACGGCTTCTTAACCAGCAGTATCAATAAGTTATATCCTGGCACGGCAATTGTATGCAGAAAGGTAGAAACTTGTTTTTGCCGGAGAACAATATGCACGCTTTTAGCTATGGCCCACTCATCATTCCCCTGTTGCTGGGTGGCGTGTCAATTCCTGCCTGGGCGGCGGAAGCAGGCATAGTCCCACAGATACAGATACCGGAAGTTTCCGGCTCCACTTTGAACATGCAGCAGCAACATCAACGCTCAAATTTGGCAGTCAAGATTCTGCATCAGGTGGCTGCAGCACGGGAGGATATCGCCCAGCGCAATCCCGCCGCCGCTCATCAGATGCTGGATAAGGCCAGCATCCTGCTCGACAGTTTGCGAACCGGCCTGCCATCGACGCCTGCCCGCAAGCATACGAGGATCGCCCAGCAACATCTTGAACATGATGTTCGCGCGGGCGAATTCCCCGATCTGATTCCCATCTACACTGACCTGCACACACTGCGGGATTTCATTCCAGCTAAACAGACCAGTGCGCCGGACTCGACTCGTAACCACCCCCAACCCGTTCTGACAGCGCCTGACGCCGATGGATTGCAGGCTACGGATACCGCACTGATTTATGCCGAAGCCGACTTGCCAATCGCGCATACCCGACATGCTGTGGATGCGGCGCGTCGCGCGCTTGATCAGCGCCAGTGGCAGCGTGCCGATATCGCGCTGCAAAATGCCGAAGACGGCGTCGTGTTCGTGTCGACAAGCGTGAACACCCCCCTCTCGGCTAGCCGCCAATCACTGTTGCAAACCACACGCTTGCTGGCGGCAGGAGAAATGACCCAGGCCCGGCTCGAGTTGCAGCACGCGCGCAGCTACCTGCAACGCGCCGCTCAAACCACGGATAGCATCGCCAGGACGGATGCCGACAAGCTGTTGCAGGATGCCGACCAATTGGACTCGCACATCCAGAATGACGACGCCAACCTGGTCGATGATGCGCAAACCTTATGGTACAGGGCAGCCGCACTTGCGGAACGCTCCAATGCCTATCTTGGCAATGAATGGGCCAGCGTCATGCACGACCAGCCGATCAAGGCAAAACTCATCGAGGCCCGCCTCGCCTTACGCAATGCCGCCATTGATCAGTTTGCTGCGCACCAGCCGGCAGCCGCCGAAGCGGCACTAGTACATACCCAGGACTATCTGGGCCAAGCGCTGAAAATTGCACGGAACAGCGATCAACCGAAAATGGAAATACGTGGTGTACAAAACCACGTCGCACAGCTTGCATCAACGCCTCCAGCCCGGCGCAGCCAAAATGAATACAATCAGCTTGCTGGCGAATTAGGCATCCTGATCGACCAAAGTTGATTGCATGTGGCTTGCCTACCCTAGCGAAACCAGTTTGAATAGCGGATATGACGATACCCATGCCCGCTCCATGTCGAATGCACTGATCCTGCGCCCATTTCGCGTGCCCGCGATGGTACTGGGCAGCCTGGTGATCCTGACGCTGACCCTGATGACGCTGACTGCCTGGCGCGCCGAAACCCGTATCGACACGGTGCAACTGCATATGCAGAACATTCTCGCATTACAGGCACTGTCGACGCACATCAAACACGATTATCTGCGCCTGGTGAATCCTCAGGCGCCTCTTCCGGCACGCCTGCGCAACACGCTGGACAAGCAACTGACAGATATTATTACTGCTGATCACTCACGCGCAGCCGATACACCGGCGGTGCTGAACCAGTTAAGACAATTGCTGGCAGGCGGCGGCACGAGTCATGACGTACTGCTCTCCGCATTGGCGCAAATTCATGAACGCATTACCCGTGAAACCAATGCACATGCCGCGTTGATCAGCGCGGTAAAACGTACCGCACATTTCGAATTCAATCTCGCTCTGACGCTGGTTGCGGTTCTCCCGCTATTGGCCGTGACTATCCTTTATCTGCTACGCCGCCGCATACAGCTGCCACTACGTGACCTGAGCTGGCTGATGCAACGCTTGTCGCAACAGGACTATGCCAGCGCACCCATTACCCATGCCGATCCGGTGATCAAGCCATTGCTGTTGCGTTACAACCATCTGGTCAGCCGCCTCGCCGAACTTGAGATCGAGCACCAGAACCGCGAAACCCTGCTTGAGCAGCAGGTGCGCGCTGCCAGCACCACCTTGCTCACTCAGCAACAGCATCTGGCGCAAGCCGAAAAACTGGCCAGCGTCGGCGAAGTCGCCGCCAGCATCGCGCACGAATTGCGCAATCCGCTATCCGGCATTCAGCTGGCATTGACTAACCTGCGTCGGGAAACAGAATCAGGCGATCATGCCGAACGACTGGATATGGTCCTGGATGAAATCAATCGCATCACACGCTTGCTTAACGGCTTGCTGGATCAGGCGCGCCATCGGCCTGAAACAGTCCGTGAGGTAAATCTGGCAGAACTGTGCAGTACACTGGCACGCCTTGTCCATTACCTTCTGCCGCCGAATATCGAACTGATCATCGAGATTCCCCACGATTTACACTGCATGATTGCGGACGACGGCCTGCGCCAGGCATTGCTTAATTTAATCCTCAATGCGAGCAAATCAATCGGCGAAAATCCCGGCAATATCATCCTTGCCGCCAAGCCCAGTGAAGGCCACATCGAAATCAGCATCACCGACAGCGGCAGCGGCTTTTCCGATACACTGCTCAGCCATGGTCCTCGTCCGTTTATCAGCGGACACGAATCCGGCACCGGACTCGGACTGGCTATCACACGCCGTTTTGTAAACGACCTGGGCGGACGCCTTAGCCTGGACAATCCTCCCTCCGGTGGCGCTCGCGTCACCCTCTACCTGCCTTGTGCCGCTCATGCCTGACAGCCTGCTCATCATCGAAGACGAAACCCTGCTCGGCACTGAACTGCAGCGCCATTTCCGCCGTGAAGGCTGGGAGGTCAGCTGGGTCCGCAGTATTGCCGAAGCCGAAACCCTGCTGTTCAGTGAGAGCCTCTCGCCACTGGTCGTGCTTTCCGACATGAGCCTGCCGGACGGCAACGGTCTGGACTTGCTCGAATCCGTGCGCCAGAAAAAACTGCCAGGCGAGTGGCTGTTCCTTACCGGTTACGGCACTGTGCCGGATTCAGTTCGTGCACTGAAACTGGGTGCCCTGGATTTCCTGACCAAACCCTGCGATCTGGCACGCCTGGATCTGATTATCGCCGCCGCCACACGTAGCGGACGCGCACAGCGGCGCATCGCCGAACACTCTGCGGTCGCCGCACAGCGCTATTGCGTGGACAGTTTCAGCGGCGATAGCGCTGCCTCCGGTGCAGCGCGCCAGATGCTCACCCGCTTATCCGGCGTGCCTTATTCTGCGTTACTCATCCATGGCGAGACCGGCACCGGAAAAGGTCTGGCAGCGCGTATCCTGCATCACGGCGGGACGCGCGCCAGTGCACCATTGATCGAGGTCAATTGCGCCGCACTACCGCGCGAATTGATCGAATCCGAACTGTTCGGTCATGAGCCCGGTGCCTTTACCGGTGCCAAGACCAGGCGCCGCGGTTTGTTCGAGCAGGCCGATGGCGGTACCTTGTTTCTGGATGAGGTAGGCGAACTGGCACCCGATTTGCAAGCCAAGCTGCTCAAGGCGATTGAAGACAAGGTGATCCGCCGTGTGGGGGGAGACCGCGAAATTCCGCTGGACGTGCAGTTCATCGCGGCGACCAACCAGAATCTGGTCGAAGCAGTCGCAGCGCAGCGTTTCCGCGAAGACTTCTATCATCGCCTTTCGGTATTCCGCCTTGAACTGCCGCCGTTGCGCCAGCGTCGCGAGGACATACGTGCCCTGGTACAACGCTTCGTCACCGAATTCAACCTCAAGGCCGGCAAAAAAATACGCCATATCCGCGACAGCACCTGGCTGTTGCTCGAACAGCACGACTGGCCGGGTAATGTACGCGAACTGCGCAATGCCATCGAACGAGCCGTACTGCTGACCCCGAATAATGTCGAGACCCTGCAAGAGGAATGGCTGCAACTCACCCCGGCCCGAACTACACCCACAGCGCCGGCAGGGCAAAACGGCGAAAATCTGTTGTGCCTGCCACTGGATGGCAGCATGGCGCTCGACGATATGGATCGCCACATTATTCAGACCACCCTGACACGCTGTGCCTACAACGTGACTGCTGCCGCGCGCGCGCTCGGCACTACGCGGGAAACCCTGCGCTACCGGGTGGAAAAATACGGCCTCAAACCCGCGGCAAATTCAGACAGCTGAGAATGTCAGCTATTTTTCAGCCAATCGCTGGCAGAAACACGTTCTCGTGCGCACAACTTGTAACCGTCAGTTTCCATTCACTCCGGGTGTCGCGACCGGTGCGGACACAACAACCGTAATATTGCCCCGGAGGGCATTACCCAAAACGGGTGGGGGTGGCAGAGGAGAAGTGCGGAGGATGGCCGTACGCACCGTACTCGCCAACTCATCGCTCGCACACTGGCCAGGATGAACCGCCTCAATAACGCCCTCCCGGGTAATGGTCACAATGGCCATGCAAGATCCCGTCGGCAGCGGAACCGGTTTCCCCGCTTTTTTCATTGCCCTGCTTTCCTGTTCAACACGAACCTCGCGCAGTGAATGGCCCTCAATGCTTTCAATGCCAGCCATATAGCTTCTGACATTTTGCCAATATACGGTTTGTGCAAAAGCGTTTTGCGCTGACGCCGTGTGTGGTTGCGCGGGTTGCATGGGTTGCACGGGGGTAGACACGACAGCACACCCCGAAAGTGTTATGAGCACGAATGCACAGACTATAGTGATTGATTTCAATATTTCCCCCTTTTCAACGATTGGACTACTGCCAGAATGTTGAATTTGTCGTGTAGAAAACCAGCGACACAATTAACTCAAGTTATTCTTGATCTGCTTAAAAGTAATCAACCCGGATGCCATCTTGCACATTTAAGCTGACACGGTGCTGACGTCATTACTAGCGGCAATCCAATCTTTTGCAAAAGACTATCCCGGTGCGATATCACCCTGATTTTTTAAGGTCCTGGGGCATATCCACCGGTTAACACCACCAAAAAACAATCTTTATGTGCGTCTTCAATCACTTAAATATCTGGCATGGATACTGCTGCACTCTTGGGCAAGGTATCCGCGTCACCAATGCCAACACCGCTCAAGCAGCAAAGGAAAAGGAAATGGATCCTGTAGGTTATGTCATTCACACTGTCGTTCTGTTACTTGCCTTTGCAAGTATTGCAATCTGGGTATTTGGTAAATAGCACCCACCGTGTTTCGGCTCGGATGCTGGCACTCCTTTTGGATAAACACGGAATTGATTTCGGATACTAGCTTGGCGATGCCAGGCAAACCGGGTCACAAGCTTTACCACCCTACAATATCAGGAGATATCAACATGAAAAGCACACTACTCGTCACGATTATCGCCACTTCGATTATTTCTTTTGCTGCCATCGCCGACCCCGTCGCAGGCTCTGAAACCGTAGGGGTAGCCGTTCAGGAAGCGAATATCACTGCAATGGGGTGGAGTGCAGAAAAACAAATCCTACACAAAGCGGTCTATAACGACAGCAAGCAGAAAATCGGGGTGATTGAGGACATTATCGTGTCACCCGAAAATTCGGTTTCTTATGCAGTTGTCGGGGTCGGCGGCTTTCTTGGTATGGATCGCCACGATGTACTGGTGCCTTTCAATCATTTCCAGGCCAAGGGGAACCAGTATTTGCTGCCGGGTGCGAGCGTAGCCATGCTCAAGTCGTTGCCTGCATTCAAGTACAGCACTTGAAATGCGGGTGATTGCGGAGTTTTCACATCTCGATATGTGCCAACCCGGATCGAATCAAGGAGTTCATTATGAGGCGTCGTATCCTCCCCATACTCACCGCGTCCACTTTGGTCATGATGCTGGGGGGTTGTGCCAGTGTTCCGCCACCCGCACCGCTTCCGGTGTCAGAAGTAATACGGCTGAGCAAGGAAGGCGACCCGCCGGAACAAATCATTCAGCGCATGCGTGACGCCGGTATGGTTTACCGGCTTGAGGCCAGTCAGCTGGCGTACCTGCATCAGCAAGGGGTGCCGGATGCGGTGCTGAATTACATGCAGCACACCTATCTTGAGGCAGTACGCCGCGATCAGCATCTACAGGACTGGAACCTTTGGCGGCCCGGGCCTAACGGCTATTTTTATGGTGGTTGTTACTATGGATGGCCATACAACTGCTACTGATGAACACTTTTTCTGAAGCGGCAAATTGGCAGGCAATCTTCAAATAACCCAACCTCGGCATGAGTCAGTTCAAGAATCTTTCATCGCATATTTTGCAAACGTCGGCCTCCATGGTTGGGGTTTGCATGATGATTATCAGCATCGTCAAACTCATCCACATGGGTGGGACCATGAGCCGCCTGGTGGACAAGATTCTCGCCTTTGACAATGTCGTGTTTCTGCTCAGCGCCATCATGTCCTATGCATCCATGCGCTATGAACGCAGGGCGGTGCACCTGGAGAATCTGGCAGACACCATGTTTATTGTCGGGTTGATTTGCATGACGGTCGCCTCGCTCGTGCTTTCCCTGGAGATATTTTGATCGGCATTCACCCACAGAGGACCCAATGAAAAACAGCGCTCCGCAACCTTCAGGTATTGCCCCAGCGCCCAATGATCGCAACCAGGCTACCTGGTCGTCTGCGCGCAAGGATATGACAGGCACCACACTCGGTGCCTCACGGCTGTGGTTTAGTGTCGCGCAGGGAATCGTCAGCGAAGTGTATTACCCGCGCCTGGATATCCCGCAACTCAAGGATCTCGGCCTGATCGTCGCCGATGATCAAGGCTTCTGGCAGGAGTTACGCAGACTGCCCGGCTATACCCTGGAATTCGTTTCGCCCGGCATCCCGGTAGTGACCATTCACCACCGGCATGCGCGCTTTAACCTGCGCCTGCGCATCTGCCCTGACCCGCAACGCGACGTGCTGCTGCTGGATATCGAGTTGGAGGGCGATGCGGAACTGCGTCCTTACCTGCTCGCCGCACCACGACTGGGGGGGGACAGCCTCACCAACCGCGCCTGGGCGGATAGCTGGGAGGGTCGCTCCGTGCTTTGGGCGGAACAGGGCCCATTCGGTATGGCGCTGATGTGCGCCGATAACGATGGGCTACCCGGTTTTGGCATGCGTTCAGCGGGTAGCGTGGGAGAAAGCGATTTATGGCAGGATTTCGACCGCCATCGGCGCATGACCTGGTGCTTTGCCGATACCAAACCGGGTGAGGTATCGCTGGCTGGTGAACTGCCGCGTCGCTGTACTGTAGCGCTGGGTCTGAGCAGCAGCAAGGAAGCCGCTGCCACACTGGCGTGGAGTGCATTGATGCGGGGATTCGAGCCGGCCTGGAAAGATCAATGTGCGGATTGGATGGATTGGCAAAAAGCCTGGCAGTTGGCTCCCGCGCTCGCCACCCTGCCGGATGCTGCACAACAACTGTTGCAACGCTCCGCCAGCGTCCTCAAGATACACCAGGACCATACTTACCCGGGGGCCGCTGTTGCCAGCCTGTCGGTTCCCTGGGGAGAATCCAGCCCGAGTCAGGGCGGCTACCATCTGGTGTGGTCACGTGATCTGGTAGAGACTGCCGGTGCTTTGCTGGCCATGGACAAACTCGACGATGTACAGGCCATCTTGTGCTACCTGATGGCCACCCAGCAGTCCGACGGCCACTGGCTGCAGAATCAGTGGCTGGGTGGCAAACCTTTCTGGCAGGGCATCCAGCTGGACGAAACCGCCTTCCCGGTATTACTGGCCGCCGCCCTGCACGCACGCGACGCACTGGCACAAATTCCAGTGCATGACACCGTGCGTCGTGCGCTCGATTTCATCATGCGTGAGGGCCCATCCACCGGTCAGGATCGCTGGGAGGAAGACGCCGGCATCAACACTTTTACCCTCGCCGTGGCCATCGCCGCATTGGTAGAAGGCGCCGCTTTCCTGCAAGGCTGCGAGCGCGATTGCGCACTGATGCTGGCGGATTACTGGAATGCCCGGCTGGAAGACTGGACCTGGGTGGAAGACACGCAGCTGGCGCGCAGCCTTGGCGTACCCGGCTATTATCTGCGCAGCGCGCCCACTGACGAGCTGTATCACGATGGTGCGCGGCACGAACACCTGCTAATCAAAAACCGCGCCATCGATCCCGATCTGCCGGCCGAGGAGCAACTGGCCACCGATTTTTTGCAGCTGGTGCGCTACGGACTGCGCGATGCCCATGATCCATACATCGCGGCGAGCGTCACCGCCATCGACAAGCTGCTCAAGACCGATACGCCCAACGGCCCGGTATGGCATCGCTACAACGGTGACGGTTACGGCGAACATGCCGATGGCAGACCCTTTGACGGCAGCGGACACGGACGCGGCTGGCCGCTGCTTACCGGCGAACGGGCGCATTATGCATTGATGGCTGGCGAAGACGTGTTGCCTTACATCAACGCCATCACAGCCATGACCGGCCCCGGCGGCCTCATTCCTGAACAGGTATGGGACGCCGACCCCATTCCGGCGCGCGACCTCTATCCAGGCCAGCCCAGCGGTTCCGCAATGCCGCTGGTATGGGCGCATGCGGAGTACATCAAGCTTTGCCTGAGCCTCGCGCAGGGTTACCCGGTGGATCGCCCGGTGCAGACCTGGCTGCGTTACCACGGCCAGCGCCCGACCATTTCCTACTATGTGTGGCGTCTGCGGCAGCGCCCACGCAATCTGCCCGCAGGCAAGGAACTGCGTTTGCTGTTGCACTCACCCGCCCGCGTGCATTGGGGGCACAGCGGCTGGCAGGAAATTGCCGATGTGGATACGCAAGACTGGGGGCTGGCGCACATCGCCATCCTGCCGACAACGCAGCTGAAACCAGGCGACACACTGGAATTTACCTTGTACTGGCCGGAAACCGGGCAATGGCAAGGCGAGAATTTTTCCCTTCAAATCACGGGAGACGCATCATGATGCAAATTGATTTAAGCGGACGCCGGGCGCTGGTTACCGGCGCCAGTTCCGGTTTGGGCGAAGCCATCGCAATAGCTTTAGCCAGCGCAGGCGCGCAGGTGGCGATTAACTACCTGCATGACAAAACAGCCGCCGATGCGGTGGTAGCGCGCATCGCCAAGCAAGGCGGCAAAGCGCAGGCATTTCAGGCAGACATCGCCATAACGGGCGATGTCACCCGATTATTTGCAGAAGTCGGCGCTGCATTCGGCGGGCTGGATATTCTGGTCAACAATGCCGGCATCGATGGCGGCTCGGCCAATTGCGCCGACAGCGATCCGGAAAAATGGGCGCGCGTCATCGCCGTGGACCTGCAAGGTCCCTACTACTGCGCACGTCAGGCATTGCAATGGATGCTGCCGCAAAAAAAAGGCGTCATTATCAATATCACCTCGGTGCATGAATTCATTCCCTGGTCCGGTTACAGCGCTTACACCAGCGCCAAGGCCGGGCTGTCCATGTTTACCAAAACACTGGCGCAGGAAGTGGCGGGAGACGGGGTACGCGTACTCGCCATCGCACCCGGCGCCATTCGCACACCAATCAACGCCAACGTCTGGCAAGACACGCAAGGGCTGGCCGATCTGGATCAGAAAATTGCCATGGGACGCATGGGTGAACCGGAGGAAATCGGCCAGGTCGCGGCTTTCCTGGCCAGTGATCTGGCAAGCTACATCACCGGCACCAGTATTGCGGTGGACGGCGGCATGCTGATCTACCCGGACTTCCGTCATGGCGGATGATCTGGATGCCGACCTGATCATCATCGGTAGCGGGGCTGGGGGCGGGACGCTGGCACGTGCACTGGCACCCAGCGGCATATCCATTCTGGTGCTGGAGCGTGGCGACTTTCTGCCCAGGGAAAAAGCCAACTGGAAGGCCGGCGCCGTATTTCATGACCATCGTTACCACACGCACGACCATTGGCGCGATGGCAACGGGCGCTTGTTTCAGCCGGTCACCGGCTATCACGTAGGCGGCAATACCAAACTCTATGGCGCCGCGGTTCTGCGGCGTCGCAGCGAGGACTTTGTGACTCGCCGGCATGTTGACGGCAGCACACCCGACTGGCCCATAGGCTACGCGGCGTTAAGCCCCCACTATGACGAAGCCGAGCGCTGGTATTACGCCCACGGCGAAGCCGGTAGCGACCCCACGGAGCCGCCGCGCGGCGATTATCCCTACCCGCCATTCACGCATGAGCCGTACATTGCCGAAGTGGCGCGTCAACTGCAAGCGCTCGGATTGCATCCCTTTCCGCTGCCGCTGGCGCTGAACCGGGACGAAGCCCACCCACAGCAGAGCGCATGCATACGCTGCAACAGCTGCGACGGCTTTCCCTGCCTGGTACACGCCAAAGGCGATGCGGAAGTATGCGGTATCCGCCCCGCGCTGCAACATGCCAACGTACATATTCTGCCCGGTATCCGGGTACAAAAACTCCTCACCAATGCCACTGGCAACCGCGTGGAGAGTATAGAAACACTTGGCCCTGAAGGCGCGCGCCGTTTCCGCGCCCGTGTGGTGGTGGTTGCAGCAGGTGCCATCAACTCGGCGGCATTATTGCTGGCCTCGGCCAACGCCAGGCACCCGCGCGGGCTGGCAAATGGCAGCGACCAGCTTGGGCGCAACTACATGTGTCATGTAAACACTGCCTGTATTGCCATCGACCCGCGCCGCCGTAATCCGACGGTGTTTCAGAAGACCCTCGCCATCAACGATTTCTACAATGATTCAGGTACGCCGGACTTTCCTTATCCGCTCGGCCATATCCAGAATCTCGGCAAGATCACGCCGGCCATCCTCAAAGCACAGCGCCCGGCTTTGCCTTGGGCCCTGGCACAGTGGGCCGCAACTCATTCGCTGGATTGGTGGCTGACCACGGAAGATCTGCCGCGCGCTGACAACCGGGTAACACTGGATACCGACGGCACCATCCGATTACACTACCAGCCGACCAACGAGGCCGCGCATCAGCGTTTGGTCGGCGGCTGGAAAAGAACCTTGAAGCAGCTCGGCTATCCGCTGGTTTTCACCCAGCGCATGGGCATTGAGGCCGTGGCCCATCAGGTCGGCACGGCACGTTTCGGTACCGACCCCGCACAAAGCGTGCTCGACATTCATTGCAAGGCCCATGAGCTGGATAATCTTTACGTGGTGGATGCGTCATTCATGCCCTCCATCGCTGCCGTCAACCCGTCACTCACCATCATGGCCAACGCGCTGCGCGTCGGTGCGCATCTGCACCAGCGTTTTGCCCAGGGTGATTGGCAAACTCCCATCAAAAATGGCTAAACTCAGTGCCGTTGCAGTTTACACAGCCGGCTTCCTGCAAGGCTGTGCGTTTGTATTGATTCCTGCGCTCGGCACCATTCTCACCGCTGCGCCTTACCACCTGTCCAGCAGCAGCTATGGCATGCTGTTCCTGCCTCAAACCTTGGGCGCCATCTTCGGTGCGCTGGGGGCTGATACGCTGCATCGACGCATCGGCAGTCGTGGCTTGTTCCGCACCGGGGTAAGCGCCAATGTGATTGCCTTGCTCCTGCTGGCCGGTGCAGCCTATAGCAGCGGTACGATGGCACACGTATTACTGTTACTGGAAACTCTCTTTCTGGGCATGGGTTTCGGCCTGACACTGGCTGCCGTCAATCACTATGCGGCGCTGTTGTTTCCCGGCAAGGCCACGATGGCGGTCACCTTGCTGAATGCTGCTATTGGTGGCGCTACTGCGCTTTCCCCGCTGATCCTGCATGGCATTGCTGGATGGACGAACTGGGGCATGTGGCCACTCGCGCTGGCCACAGGATTCGGGTTGGTGCTGTTTCTGCCGCTGCCGGCGGGCACTTCCCGGTCGGGTGAATCATCCGGTTTTGAGCGCTCCATGTGGCTGTTTGCCCTGGCGGTATTTCTTTATGCCATTGGCGAAGGCATCTTCGGTAGCTGGGCCAATATCTACATCAGCGTGAACAAAGCATTGCCTGCGCATTATGGTGCGCTGGCGCTGTCTGCTTTCTGGGGCAGCATGACGCTGTTCCGCATTCTGCTGGCGCTGGTTCCAGAGCGGATCATCGCACAGCGCCAGCTTTATCTGGCGGCGCCGATCGGTATGGGAATCTGTTTCGCCGCGTTGCCATTCCTGTCCGGCGCGTGGACCTTGATAGCCGCATTTGCACTCGCCGGTGCAGCGTGCAGCGTGTATTTTCCGTTTTCCATGTCGTATGGGCTGGCGGCGTTTTCCGGGCAGCAAACCCGCATGGCCGGTTTGCTGGTGGCCGCATTGATGGCCGGGGAAGGTATCGGCTCGTTTGCTCTTGGCCCGCTACAAGGGTTGGTTACGCTGGCGCATATTTATTTGTTTGCCACATTATTGGCTGTGCCGTTATTCGGTTTGGGATGGCGATTGTCTGCGCGCGCGACTAACAGCTGATGTGTTATCTGCCGCGCATATCCAGTGCGGCGTTAAGAATAAAGTAAGTTTTCAGCGCCTAGTATTAACAATACTTTGAAATGGCACCCAGCCTGGCACCATGCAAATATCGCGTTTCAATCACGTTGTGTCACCTTTATTCGTGGTGGCAATTGCCCTTACCGGTTGCGCGAGCTATACGCCGCGCCCGCTGTCACCACAGGCCACCGCTAGCGCCTTTGAATCCCGCTCACTCTCTGATCCCGGCCTGGAAAAGTATCTGGCGGCGCAGCTGTCGCGCGCAGCACAGGCTGAATCTCCTCATACCTGGGATTTGAACAAACTAACTCTGGTGGCACTGTATTACCATCCCGATCTGGTGGTGGCGCGCGCGCAACAGGAGGTGGCCAAAGCAGGTGTTCAGGTTTCCCGGCAGCGCCCCAACCCGAGCCTGACGCTGACGCCGGGTTATAACGCCAATACCCTCGCCGGCATGTCGCCGTGGATTCTGGGGTCGATGCTGAACTTCCCGATCGAGACCGCCGGGCGGCGTGGTTATCACGAGGCCCAGGCTAGCGATCAACTGGATGAGGCGCGCTTTCATGTGGCCGAGATCGCCTGGCAGGTGAGAAGCCACGTGCGCAGCCGCATGCTGGATTACGACGCCGCACGACGCGAAGCCGGCCTGCTGGAGCAGACTCTGGCGCTGCGCAAAAACCAGTTGCAAGCCATGCAGCGCCGTCTGGCGGCGGGTGAAGCCGGGCAACCTGAGGTGGATGCTGCGCAGGCCGCCCTGGCTGATACACGCCTGCAATTGAATACGGCACAAGGCCGCATCGCGACCACGCGTGCGACACTGGCGGCGGCTTTAGGCGTACCGAGAGCCGCGCTCGACGGCATTGAATTTTCTTTCGCTGCATTCAGGCAGCCGCTCTCGGCAGCGCAAATTCCCGCCCCCGCCGTGCGCCGCGCGGCACTGACCAACCGCGCCGATCTGCTGGCGGCGCTGGCCCGCTATGCGGCGAGCCAATCCGCGCTGCAACTTGAAATTGCACGCCAATATCCGGACCTGCAAATCGGCCCGGGCTATAAATGGGACCAGGGCGCAAACAAATGGTCACTGGGAATCAGCCTGACACTGCCGCTGTTCAATCACAACCAGGGCCAGATCGCGCAGGCCCGGGCGCAACGCAAGCTGGCTGCGGCCCGCTTCACCGCGTTGCAAGCACAAACCATCGCCCGGACCGAACATGCACTGGCCGATTACCATGCGTCACTGACCGCACTGGATGCCGCACAGTCATTGATAGCGACGCAACAGTTGCGCGCGCAATCCGCGCAGCGTCAATTTTCATCCGGCTATATCGATCAGTTCGCGCTGGACCAGGCACATCTGCAGGCACTGGCCGCTGACAACACGCGTTTGACAGTGTCGATACAAACGCAACGCGCGCTGGGTGCACTTGAGGACGCCCTCCAACAACCGTTGGACGGCGCAACAAAAATAACGGCCATCACGCCGGACCCTGGACGCGACACACTTCCTGCCAGCCAAGGATCCCAATCATGAAACAAAAACGTTTTATCATCGTCGTGCTGATCGCGGCTGCGATCATTATCGGCGCAGTCGTCTGGATACGCAGTTCACCCATTCATCCGCCCGCGCCGTCCCCACAATCCCCAACCGCTACCAGCGTGGGAACAGTGGTGATCAGCGCCGCGCAAATGGCAATGAGCGGTATCGCAGTACAAGCGCTGCCGGTCGACAAATTTCAACCACAAACCAGCGCTTACGCCAGCGTGATCGATCCCGGCCCGCTGTTGCAATTGCATGGGCAACTGCGCGCAGCGCAACTGCAGACTGACGCCGCGCGCGCCCAGGCGGTCGCTTCGCAACGCGAATATCAGCGCCTGGCTGGGTTGAATGGGCAGGACCATACCGTGTCGGACAAAGTCACCGAGGCGGCACTGGCTACCCGGGATACAGACCGCGCGCATCTGGCAGCGGCCCAGGCAACGCTATTGGCGGATCGCGACAATGCGCGCAGCCGCTGGGGTGACGTACTGGTACGCTGGGCATCTGCCGCCCGCTCGTCCCAGCTGGATGCGCTGAATGGCGGTCAACAGGTTTTACTTTCCGTGGCGTTGCCCGCGAGCGAAACCGCGGGCACCCCACCGCCAACCCTCCATGTCGGCGCGCCGGGCAGCGCGGAAACCCAGGTGATTGCACGCTTCATATCGCCTTCGCCACTGGCCGATCCGGTCATCCAGAGCCCGGCTTATTTCTATCTGGTGCCGCGGGGAGGATTGCGCACCGGCATGCGCATCGACGCTTGGCTGCCTGCCGGTCAATCCCGCACTGGTGTCATTATTCCGAACCAGGCGGTGGTGTGGTACGCCAACCGGCCCTGGGTATACGTGCAAACCGATGCTACGCATTTCGTGCGGCGTGAAATTTCCGTCGATGTGCCCGCCCATGGCGGCTGGTTTGTCGCGCATTGGCAAGGTGGCGAACGCGTGGCGACCAAAGGCGCAGCACTGCTGTTTTCACAGGAATTCCAGCCGAAACCGCAACCGGGCGGCTCGAGCGATGGCGGTGATGACGATGATTAACCCGCAGCAAGACAACGGGATACTCGTTTCATGCTAACCCCCATCGTTCGCTTTGCCATTCGTTTTCGTGGCGTCATTATAGCGCTGGCGATACTGCTGGCGGGATATGGCCTGTTTGCCATCAGCCATGCGCGGCTGGACGTGTTCCCCGAATTCGCACCTCCCCAGGTACAGGTGCAGACTGAATCGCCCGGCCTGTCATCCGGTCAGGTGGAAGTACTGGTCACGCAGCCGCTGGAAAACCGGCTGGCAGGTCTGACCGGTCTCAAAACCATGCGCTCCAAGTCATTCCAGGGGCTATCCATGATTACCATGACCTTTAAGTCAGGCACCGATATTTACCGGGCTCGTCAGGTCGTGGCTGAACAGATGAGCAGCATTGTCGGCACCCTTCCGCAAGGGGTAAAAGCACCCACTTTGCTACCGCTGGCTTCTTCCACCAGCGTCGTGCTGAGTCTCGGCCTGACCTCAAAATCGCGTTCGTTGATGGAACTGCGCACCCTCGCTGACTGGAGTGTTAAACCCCAGCTACTTTCCGTGCCCGGCGTGGCGGGCATCTCGGTGTTCGGCGGCGAGGTCAAACAATTACAGATCCAGATCGCGCCCGACAAGCTGGTCCGTTACGGCCTGTCGATCCAGGACGTGGTCAACGCAGCGAAACGTGCAACCGCTGTACGCGGCACCGGCCTGATCGAAAACAACAATCAGCGCATCACACTGAAAACCACCGGGCAACCTGTATCCCCCGCAGCGCTGGGCGCCGTCGTGCTGCGCAATCAGGGTGGTGCGACCTTGCGTCTGTCCGACGTGGCAAAAATCACGGTGGCGCCCGCTCCCCCAGTAGGCGCTGCCTCAATCGAAGGACAGCCGGGGGTGATGCTGGTGGTCGAGGAGCAGTACGGTGCCAATACCCTGGCCGTGACCCGTGCGCTGGAACAGCGCCTCACCCAGCTCAAGCCAGCCCTGAGTGCCGAAGGCGTGACACTGAATCCGGACCTGTTCCGCCCGGCCAACTTCATCGAAACGGCAATCAGCCACCTGCGTACCGCGCTGCTGATCGGCGCCGCGCTGGTGCTGGTCGTGTTGTTCCTGTTCCTGCTCAATGCGCGTGCCGCTGCCATTTCAGCGACCGCCATTCCGCTTTCGCTGCTGACCGCGGTAATCGTGCTGAATCACTTCGGCGTCGGCCTCAATACCATGACATTGGGCGGACTCGCCATTGCCCTGGGCGAGGTGGTGGACGACGCCATCGTCGATGTGGAAAACATCTTGCGACGCCTGCGCGAAAACCGGCTGCTGGCCACCCCGCTGAATGCGGCACAAGTGGTGCTGAATGCCTCGCTTGAAGTACGCGGTGCGGTGATCTATGCCACCTTCATCGTGGCACTGGTATTCGTGCCGGTGTTGACGCTGCCTGGTGTCGCCGGCAGTTTGTTCGGCCCGCTGGCGCTCGCCTACATCGCTGCCATCATGGCCTCGCTGATGGTGGCGCTGACCCTGACCCCGGCACTGGCTTATGCGGGACTTGCGCGGCGTGCGACTACAGAAGAACCGCCCTTGGGCAAGTGGCTCAAGCTGCGCTACACCCGGCTGCTTGCCGGCATTGATCAACGTGCGGGCGCGGCCATCGTGGTGGTGGTGCTATTGTGCGGCGCGGCCGTTGCGGTACTGCCATTCCTGCAGGGCAGCTTCCTGCCGGCATTACGCGAGGGGCATTTCATCGTGCATATGAGAATGACTCCCGGCACTTCGCTGGCCCAGTCACTGGCGCTGGGGCAACGGGTGAGCGCGTCACTGAGCCGAATACCGGGGATACGCTCGGTGGCCCAGCGTGCGGGCCGCGCCACCCAGGTGTCGGATCCGGCAGGGGCATTTTCAAGCGAGTTCGAGGTGGACCTGAACCCGCTCTCGGGTCCGGGACAGCAACGCGTATTGAACGCTATCCGCAGTACCGTAACGCCGTTCGTGGGAGCGAATTTCTCGGTCAATACTTTCCTCACCGAGCGTATCCACGAAACCATCTCGGGCTATACCGCGCCACTGGTAGTAAATATCTATGGCAATGACCTCGACGTGCTGGACCGCAAGGCGGAAGAAGTCGCCACCGCAATACGTAGCGTGAGGGGAGCCGGGGCGGTACAGGTGCAGGCCCCGACCGGCAGCCCGCAGCTGGTTATTCATCTGCGCGATAGCGCGCTGTCGCGACTCGGCATCGCGCCGGTCGATGCCCTGAGTGCCATTCAAACCGCCTATGCCGGTACGCGCGTGGGTGAAGTGTACGAAGGAAATCGCGTATTTGATGTGGCCGTGGTGCTGGCCCCGCAGCTGCGGCAAAGCCCGGCGCAGGTGGGCGAACTGCCGCTCAAAACGCCGGACGGCCGCATGGTGCTGCTCAAGGACGTCGCCAATATTCACCAGACAGATGGACGCTATCTGATTTTGCACGACGACGCGCTGCGCCTGCAGGTGGTTACCGCACAGGTCAGCGGCCGTGCGCTGTCGAGCTTCGTCACGGCGGTAAAAAAACAGATCGCCGCACAGGTCACCCTGCCGCGCGGCACTTACCTTGTTTATGCCGGCGATGCACCCGCTCAGGCGCGCGCGCAACAGGATCTATTATTGCATTCGGCACTCGCTGCAGCAGGCGTGGCGTTGCTGCTATACATGGCACTGGGCGGCGTGCGTTCGGCCGTTCTGGTATTCGTCAACCTGCCCTTTGCGCTGGCCGGTGGCATCGCCATGGTGCTGATTACCGGTGGCGTATTGTCCATTGGCTCGCTGGTGGGTTTCGTCACCCTGTTCGGCATTACCTTGCGCAATGCCATCATGCTGATCTCACACTATCATCACTTGGTCGAGGTGGAAGGCATGCCGTGGGGTAAAGAGGCGGCGGTCCGGGGAGCCGCGGAACGCCTGTCGCCGATATTAATGACCGCGCTGGTGACCGCGCTGGGTCTGCTGCCGCTGGCGCTGACCAGCGGTGCGCCGGGCAACGAGATTGAAGGACCCATGGCAACCGTCATCCTGGGCGGCCTGATTACTTCAACATTGCTGAATCTGCTGATCCTGCCCACCCTTGCATTGCGCTATGGGCGGTTTGAGCATCGCGATCCGGAGACCATCACATGAAACCAGACAGAAGGCGACCATGACACGCAATAAGCCAGCGCACGATATTGTGATCGTGGGCGGTGGCGCGGGCGGGCTGGAACTCGCCACGCGCCTCGGCAATAAACTGGGGCGCGGCACCCGTGCCAAAGTGACGCTGATCGACGCGGCAGCTTCGCACGTATGGAAGCCGCTGCTGCACGAAGTGGCCGCCGGCAGCCTGGATTCATATGCGCAACGGCAGGAGTATCTGGCACAGGCACACTGGCATCATTTCAGTTTTTGTTTCGGCAGTATTGACGGCCTGGATCGTGCCCGGCAACAAGTATGGATTGCGCCCAAGCTGGATCAAAACGGCCAGGAAATCATGCCGCGCCGCAGCCTTCATTACGATACGCTGGTGATTGCGATAGGTTCTGTCGGCAATGATTTCGGCATACCCGGCGTGGCTGAGCACTGCATCATGCTCGACACGCCGGAACAGGCGCGTCAATTCCATCGCCGCCATATCGACGCCTGTCTGCATGCTCAAACCCAGACCGGGCCGGTCACACCGGGACAGATCACCGTCGGCATCGTCGGTACCGGTGCCACCGGCGTGGAACTTGCAGCAGCACTGCACGATACGACGCGCGAGCTGTCGGCTTATGGATTGAAACATCTCGACCCCGGCAAGAGCTTACGGCTGGTTCTGGTGGGGGCAGCCGAGCATATACTGCCGGGATTGCCGCAACGCCTGACCGATGCAGTCACCGCACAATTGCACACCATGGGTATCGAGATTCATAACGGTGAGCATGTGGTGGAAGTACGCGAGGACGGCATGCTCACGCACACCGGCAAATTTTTCCACGCCAACATGATGGTGTGGGCGGCAGGCATCAAGGCGCCGAATGTTCTGACGACACTCGGCTTACCCACCAATCACGCGCAGCAACTGATCGTACGCCCGACCTTACAGACCGAAGACGACGCAATATTTGCGTTTGGCGATTGCGCTGCGTGCCCGCTACCGGATGGCAAGGGCACCGTGCCTGCACGCGCACAGGCTGCGCATCAGCAGGCCAGCCTGCTGGTGAAATCGATCAGCTGCCGGCTCAACCACAAACCGTTGCCGCAGTATGTGTATCGCGATTACGGCTCGCTGGTTGCGCTTGGACAACACAGAACAGTAGGCAATCTGATGGGCAGGTTGTCCGGCAAGGGCCTGATGATTGAAGGACTGTGGGCGCGACTGATGTACCGGTCACTGCACACAATGCATCTACTTGCGCTGCATGGCTATATCAAGACCGCACTGCTACTTCTCGCCAATCTCATCAATGCGCCTAACAAGGACCGTATCAAGCTGCATTAGGCATGTAATCCAGCACAAGCCGCCGTCGCGAATCTGTTGATCCTGCCCACATTGGCGCGACGATTCGGACGCTTTGCTAAAAACACGTGCCAATTTTAAGCAGCTGAAAAATGCCCGCCGGCAATGCTGCGCGTTATCAGCCCCCGCTGAGCGCCTGCACAATGATGATTTCATCGGATGCGTGCAAGGCACGACGCAGATCACGGACCTGTTCGTCATTGACGAAAAAACGGATGTGTGGCCGTACGCGGTCCTGCTCGTCTATGATGCGGAAACGAATGCCCGGGTAAGTACGGTCCAGATCGGCGAGCGCCTCGGCAAGCGTGGCCCCTTTTACATTCGCTTCGGCTTGCACGGTATAGGAACGTAAGGCGCCGGGTATATGGATCTTCATGGCATGCCTAGGCCAGCGTGATTGCTTCCACAGCGTAGATTTCCGGCAGGTGCCGCGCGATGCATGACCACTGCTGACCTTCGTCACGGCTCATCCACAGTTCACCGCTGCTGGTGCCAAAATACAGCCCAACGGGATTGCAGGTGTCAGCCGTCATGGCTTGGCGTTTCACTGTCCACCAGGCCTGGTTTTCTGGCAGTCCTTGCGCAAGACGTTGCCAGGTTTTTCCGCCGTTGCCGGTTCCGTATACGGCGGGTTTGCCCGCCGGACTGGTTCGCGGCCACACCGTCGTCCCATCCATCGGAAATACCCAGGCGGTATCGGCATCGCGAGGATGCACTACCATCGGGAAACCAATGTCGCCAATCCGTTTCGGCATATGCTTGCCGATACGTACCCAACGATCCGATGGCCGGTCCAGACGATAAATTCCGCAATGATTCTGTTGATACAATCGATCGGGCTGACTCGGACAGATACGGACGCAATGCGGATCGTGAAAAGCCGCATTGGCAGGGTTGAAACCCGCCACCACATCCAGCCCATCCAGCAATGCTGTAAATGTGCGGCCGCCATCACGCGATTCGTGCACGCCTCCGCCCGACATGGCAAAGTACAGATGATGGGCATCGCGCGGATCGACGATGATCGAATGCAGTTTCGGCCCGTCGGGCGTGCCATCCTGCACGCTGCCCATCCACTCCCGGTATTGCGGATCGTCATTGATGGAAGAAAACGGTGCCCAGGTCACGCCACCATCCGTGGAGCGAAACAGGCCCTGGGGCGAGGTGCCCGCATACCAGACATCCGGTTCGCTGGCGTGGCCCGGGGTGAGCCAGAAAGTATGATCGACCGCGCAGGCTGCCTTGCTTTTGGTCTTCGCAAAAGCCGGCGGACGTACCGCCTCCTTCCACGTGCGACCGAAATTACTGGAGCGGAATATGGTGGGTCCGAGATGGCCGGTTTTTGCCGCCGCAAGCAGGGTTTTTCCGTCGCGCGGATCGAGCACCATATGATGAATGATATGGCCCAAAAAATGCGGCCCGTCGGTACGCCACGTCTTGCGTGATATATCACTGTGATACAGCCATGCGCCCTTGCGGGTGGCAATCATCAATGACACATTGGTTTTACTCGCAATGTTCTTGTTTTTCCTGATTGCCATCACACCTCCCGCACCAATGTTCAGGTTTGCCAATGGATAAATTGATTAATAGTCAGTAAGCCTGACCATTTACAAGCGGCTGATATATATCATATCTCATCAAACAGAGCCGTAAATCGACGCTGCATTTCCGCATGAGTGAGGCGCTCAATTTCATGACCCAGTATCCATTCGTGCCCGAATGGATCACGCATTGAGCAACTGCGTTCGCCATAAAACTGGTCGGCCGGTTCCCGTATCATCGTGGCACCTTCGGCAACGGCACGCGCGGCGAGGGCATCCACATTATCAACATGCAGGTGAATGGCCGTTCCGCTACCTGTCACGGACTGTGGTCCCAGTATCCCTGATTCCGGATATTCATCGGAGAGCATCAGCACCACATTCCCCAGTTCGAGTTCGGCGTGACCAATCCGTCCACCCGGCTCAGTCAACCTGAAACGCTCCCTGGCCCCGAAAACTTTTTTATAAAAATCAATAGCAGCCGGTGCATCCTTGACGCGCAGATAAGGGAACACCGCATGGATTAAATTCGTCATCGCCTCAACTCCTTCTAACTATGCATCATAGACATTAAAGCAGTTTGCATTGCGCCCGACATCGACACGCGCATCATTTCACATTTTCCGGCACGGAGACATCGCGCTGATCTGACAATCGGCTGGTTGAGAAACACCACCAAACATGTCCGACCCGGGGCATAAACCCCGCAGCCTGCGGTGGCTAAAAATTTAACATCAAAATATTCAATGCGTTATTCATCTGGCATGGTGAATGCATATGGATAACCGGTCGAGCACCGCCTTGCCAATGATCCTTTGTCAAAGGTTACCCGGATCGGTCGATGCAGAATCGACAGGCAGTTCCCGCTTGAATATGAAAATGAGATATTTTGTGCCTGGAAAAAAAAACCTCAAGCTGCTTCGTTACTTCGCTCTTGTCCCGATATTACTGCTGAGCGCCTGCAGTTCATCCGGTTACCCGCTACTGGACCCGCACGGGCCCATCGGCCAGAGTGAACTCAGACTGATCATTATCGCTTTTTTGATCATGCTGATTCCGGTCGTTCCCGTTATATTCATGACCTTCTGGTTCGCCTGGCGCTACCGCGCCACGCGGGCCGAAACTACATCCGCGCCCGGTTGGGCTGAGCACAAGATTGAATGGATTGTGTGGACGGTGCCGACCCTCATCGTCATCGCTCTGGGAGTGCTGACCTGGATCACCACGCATCGGCTCGACCCCTACAAGCCTATCGCCTCTCCAGCCAAACCGGTGCAGATCGAGGCGATTGCACTGAACTGGAAATGGCTGTTCATTTATCCGGACGAGCATATCGCAACCATCAATCAACTGGAAATACCCGTCAACGTGCCGGTGAGTTTCCGGATTACTTCCGATACTGTGATGACATCGCTGTTCATTCCGCGCCTGGGTAGCCAGATCTATGCGATGGCCGGCATGCAGACCCGCCTGCACCTGCTGGCCAGCAAACCCGGCACATTCACGGGCATGAATTCGCAATTCAGCGGTGCCGGTTTTCCCGAGATGCATTTCAAAGTGGTTGCCACTTCGGCAAAGGATTATCAGTCCTGGATCAGGCAGATCAGACACGCTGGCAGCACACTGGACCAGACCCGTTTCAAGCAGCTGGAGCAAGCCAGTGCTCACAACCCGGTGAGTTATTTCGCTTCGGTACAGCCACCTGATTTATTTGATCGGGTGATGCGCAAATTTAATTCTGCCCCCATGCAGCCCGCGATGGCGCTCATGAAATCCGCACCCAGCCACTAGGAGGCATCAGGCATGTTAGGAAAACTGTCACTGTCGGCGATTCCATTTCATGTACCCATCATCATGTGGTCGGTCGGATTCGTACTGTTGGGCGCAGTGCTGATCCTGGCGCTCATTACCTATTACCGGAAATGGGGTTACCTGTGGCATGAATGGTTGACCAGCGTCGATCACAAAAGAATCGGCGTCATGTACATTATTCTGGCGCTGGTCATGCTGTTGCGCGGTTTCTCTGATGCCATTCTGATGCGCTCGCAACAGGCGGTGGCGCTGGGTGCCGACCACGGCTTCCTGCCGCCCGCGCACTATGACCAGATTTTCAGTGCGCATGGCACCATCATGATATTTTTCATGGCCATGCCGTTCCTGGTTGGTCTGATGAATGTGGTCGTGCCGTTGCAGATTGGCGCGCGCGACGTCGCCTTCCCGTTCATGAATTCGGTCAGTTTATGGCTCACGGTATTCAGTGCGGGACTGGTGATGGTCTCGCTGGGCGTGGGTGATTTTTCGCATGCCGGATGGACCGGCTATCCGCCGCTTAGTGGCCTGCGTTACAGCCCCGGCACCGGGGTCGACTACTGGATATGGAGTATCCAGCTAAGCGGGCTGGGATCATTGATGACGGGTATCAATTTCCTGGTCACCATCCTCAGGATGCGTGCACCGGGGATGACGCTGATACGCATGCCGATATTCACCTGGACCGCCCTGTGCACCAATGTGTTGATGATTCTTGCCTTCCCGGTGTTGACCGTCACGCTGGCGTTGCTGACACTGGATCGCTACCTGGGCATGCATTTTTTTACCAACGCGCTGGGCGGCAACTTCATGATGTACCTCAATCTGTTCTGGATTTGGGGGCATCCGGAAGTCTACATCCTGGTGTTGCCTGCATTCGGCGTGTTCTCGGAAGTGGTCAGCATCCTGTGCGGCAAGCGCCTGTTCGGTTATACCTCGATGATCTGGGCGACCGTCGCCATCACCGTGCTGTCCTTTACGGTGTGGCTGCACCATTTTTTCACCATGGGATCGAGTGCCGATGTAAATGCTTTTTTCGGCATCATGACGATGATTATCGCAGTGCCCACCGGGGTCAAGGTGTTCAACTGGCTGTTCACCATGTATCAGGGGCGGGTACGATTTGATACGCCGATGCTGTGGACACTGGCCTTCATGGTGACCTTCGTGCTGGGTGGCATGACCGGGGTGATGCTGGCCATCCCGGGAGCCGATTACGTGCTGCACAATACCGAATTTCTGGTCGCGCATTTTCACAACATGCTGATTCCCGGTGCGCTGTTTGGTTATTTTGCCGGCTATACCCTGTGGTTTCCCAAGGTGTTCGGTTTCGCGCTGAACGAGAAATGGGGCAAGCGCGCATTCTGGATGTGGGCCAGCGGCTTTTATCTGGCATTCATCCCGCTCTACGTGCTGGGCTTTCTGGGCATGCCGCGCCGGCTGGAGTACTACACCAACCCTGCCTGGCAACCCTGGCTGCAAGTTGCAGCCGTGGGCGCAGTCTTTATTCTGGTCGGCATCGTGTTCCAGATCATCCAGTTGGTGGTCAGCATCCGGACGCGTGAGAAAACCCGTGACCTAAGCGGCGATTACTGGCGCGATGGCCGCACCCTGGAATGGTCTACCGCCTCACCGCCGCCGCTTTACAACTTTGCGCAAATTCCTGCAGTAACCGGTCGGGATGCCTTTACGAGTATGAAACAGAATGGCAGCGCCACGCCACAGCCAACTGAATATCACGCCATCCATATGCCCAGCAACACACCGGCCGGTTTCGTCATCGGTGCGCTGGCGTTCATCGCCGGGTTCGGGTTGATCTGGCATATCTGGTGGATGGCCGCTGTCGGCAGTCTGGGCATATTGATCACGCTCATGATCAGGGCAACGCAGGACGACACCGGGTACTTCATTCCTGCGCAGCAGGTGCAAGCCACTGAAATGCTGCGTATCCGTCAGCTTGAGCAAGCCGTGTCTGCCGCATGAACACATACAACTCACTGCACCGCGTATTTCAGCCACATCCGGGGTAATCATGACAACAACTTCATTGAGCCAGGACACCAGCAGCGCGCATCATCAGCATACGGAATCCGTGAACAACGCCGTGTTCGGATTCTGGATCTACATCATGAGTGACTGCATCCTGTTCGCCACCCTGTTTGCAACGTTTGCCGTGCTGCAGCATAACGTGGCCGATGGTCCCTCAGGCAAAGCCCTGTTCGACCTGCCCTATGTGTTCATTGAAACAATGTGCCTGCTCGCCAGCAGCGTGACCTACGGGCTAGCCGTGCTGGCGATGAACAAAAAAAACAAGGTCCAGGTACTCGGCTGGCTGTTCGTTACCATCCTGCTCGGACTGGGTTTCATCGGCATGGAAGTCAGCGAATTCCAGCGCATGATCCTGGCGGGCAATGGTCCTGAACGTAGCGGCTTCCTGTCTGCATTTTTTACCCTGGTCGGTACCCACGGCCTGCACGTCAGCTTCGGATTGATCGGCATGCTGGTGATGATGGTTCAGGTCATGCGCAAGGGTTTAACGGTGCCGGTGCAATCCAGACTGATCCGTCTGAGCATGTTCTGGCATTTTCTGGACATTGTGTGGATCGGCGTATTTACCGTGGTCTATTTGATGGGAGTGATGTAAATGACACATGATTCAGTCGATCTGCCCGGTATCAGCCATGCGCGTTTACACAGCTATGTCGTGGGGTTAGCACTGTCCCTCGTGCTCACTGCGATTCCGTTCGCGCTGGTCGTATTCGGCAGCGCACGTTTTCCGCACCTTGTCATACTGATCACCATCACATTGACTGCCATTGCCCAGATCGGGGTGCAACTTCACTACTTCCTGCATCTGGATCGCAGCTCTGAGCAAAGCTGGAACATGCTTGCCATCGTATTCACCGTACTCATTATCGCCATCATGCTGTTGGGCACGCTATGGATCATGTTCGATCTGCATACCCGCATGATGTAAAAACAAACATGCCGGGGACTAAATCCGGTATGAATTAAAATTTCAGGGCTGCCGGTGCGACCGTTTCGAGATTACCCAATAAACTGCAGCCGCCAGCAGTATCAGCGCCAGTGCGCCAGCCAGCCACAACTCGGCGGTATGAACCCGCAATAGCCATGCTTCAATCTGCTTGCCGAAATAGTAAACGCCTGCACTCCATGCGCTAACCCACAGGAGGGCGCCCAACGCGTTGTAAACTGCGAAACGTTTCCAGCCCATCCCCGCGCTGCCCGCGACGATGCCATTGAGTTGCCGCAACACCGGAAAAAAACGCGCAATGATGACAACTTCCGGGCCGTAATGCGCGAAGAAACGTTGCGTCTTATCCAGCCGTGCAGTGCTGATGCCGATGCGCGCACCGTGACGGATCACCAGCTTGCGGCCACCGAAATGCCCAATGGCATAGCCCAGGTTATCGCCAAGCGCTGCCGCAGCCCATGCTGTCAGACCGACCAGCCAGATGTTGAGCTGGCTCTGTGTGGCGAGAAACGCAGCCGCGGCCAAAAACGTCTCGCCTGGTAATGGCAGACCAACCGACTCCGCAAATAACACACCGAATAACGCGCCATAGCCGTACTGCAGAATGTAGGGATGAGCAGTGGCCAGCAGGCTATTCATTAACCGCTATGGTCTTCACCATAAGCCACACCATCCACCTTGCCGCTGAAAACCAGATATTGATAGCCGTTATAGATGAGCATGATGGGTATCAGCGGCAGGATGCCAACCAGCATGAACAACTGTGTGCCAGTGGAGGCAGCGGCTGCATTCCAGGTCAGTCCTGGCATCACGGCGTAGGGATAAAGGCTTCCAACCAGACCGGTGAACGAAGCGGTAAACAGCAGCAAAGTGCCCAGAAACGGCCAGTATTCATGCCGTTTAAGATAAGCCCAGATGGTTAGCAGCGCTGCGAATACAGCCACGCCCCCGGCCAGCGCATAGGGCAGCGCACTACTGCCTGTCCAGCGTGCCGCGATATGCGCGTTTTGTAACGGTGTCAATGCCAGAACCAGTACGCCGGTCGCCAGGGTACCCATCAAAAGCCAGAAGCCACGCTGGTAGGCACGATCCTGCATCTCGCCAGTGGACTTGAGAATCAGCCAGCCAGCTCCCATCAATGCATAACCCAGCACGACGCCCAAGGCGGTCAGCAATGTGAATGGCGTCAACCAGTGCCAGCCACTCTGCACATAATTGCCAGCCTCGGTCGGCCAGCCCTGAATCAAGGCACCCAGTATCACGCCCTGGCTAACCGCTGCACCCAGGCTGCCCAGACCGAAAGTAAAATTCCACAGCCATTTTCGCCCGCTGGCATGGCGAAATTCAAATGCTACGCCCCGCATGATCAGCGCAAACAACATCACGATGACCGGAATGTACAGGCCTTGCAGCAAGGCTGCATAAACTGGCGGAAATGCGCCGAATAGGACACCACCCAATAGCACCAGCCAGGTTTCGTTTGCATCCCATACACTGGATAAACTTGCCATCATCAAGCCACGTCGGTCTTCATCACAGGCGACCAGAGACAGAATACCCACCCCAAGATCAAATCCGTCCAGCACCACATACAGCAGCAGGGACAGCCCTGCTACGCCGATCCAGAATACCAACAGGAAACTATGCATATCCATACAGCATTTGTCCTTGAATGATTAAAGCGTCGTTATGCCCCGTGGGAATCAGGTACGCCGATCCTGCCAGGCGTGGGGTGGCGCCTGCGGTGGTTTCAGCGTCAAATCGGGGCCTTTGCGCAACCAGCGCCGGGCAAAAATAAAGAACGCTATTGCCAGCACGATGTACAGTAACGAATAACCAGCGATGCTGAACATGACACTGGACGCAGGCAATTTCGATGCCCCCTCGCTGGTGCGCAACACGCCGTAGATCAACCAGGGCTGGCGTCCAACCTCACGCACAATCCAGCCCATTTCCACTGCCACATAGCCCAGCGGCACTGCCCACAGCCAGCCTTTGAGCAGCCATGAGCGCTGTTGCCAGTCCTGTTCGCGCCAACCGTGACGCCACGCTTGCCACAGACTCAGGGCCATCAACGCAAAGAAGTAAAAACCGATCGCTACCATCAGACGGAAACTGTAAAACAATAACGGCAGCGCGGGCGGCCGATCCTGCGGCGCTATATCCAGCAGACCTTTTACCTGGCCGTCCCAGCTATGCGTCGCCAGCACACTCAAGACATTGGGGACTTCCAGCGCCCAGTCATTACCGCCTTTTTCTGCATCGGGCCAGGCCACTACCGCCCACGGCGCACCCTGCCCGAGCGGATTGGTATGCCAGTGTCCTTCGATAGCCGCCCCCTTGGCTGGCTGATAGGCGAATACGGATTGACCGGAACCATCGCCCAGGAATATTTGCAGCGGCGTTATCAGCACCGCTGCCAATACCGCCATTTTCAGACTTTTCATGAAAAATGCCGGATTACGGTTTTTCAGCACATACCAGGCAGACACGCCACCAACTACGAAGCAACCCACTTCCAGAGCCGCCACCCACATGTGGCTCACGCCCCAAATCATGTCCGGATTGAACATGGCGGCCCAGAAGTCGGTCACCACAAAATGGCCGTTCACTACCGTCCCGCCTGCGGGAGTCTGCATCCATGAATTCGCCATGACGATCCACAGCGCAGACAAACTGGCACCCACTGCGACCATCAGCGTTGCAAAGAAATGCACGCCCCGTGGCACACGCTTCCAGCCCAGCAGCATGATGCCGAGGAAGCCTGCCTCCAGCATGAATGCCATGGCGCCTTCGAAGCCCAGCACGGCACCGAAAAAGTCGCCGGCAAAGCGCGAAAACTCTGCCCAATTGGTACCAAATTCGAATTCCAGCGGCAGGCCGGTGACGACGCCTACACCGAAATTCAGCACGAATAATTTTGCCCAGAAGCGCGCGTGTCGATAATAGTCAACATCACCCGTCTTGAGCCAGAGCGCTTCGATTACAACCAGAAAAAACGACAACCCGATGGTGAGTACCGGCCACAGAATATGAAACAGCGCGGTCAGGGCGAATTGGGCACGAGACAGATCGGTGACTAATGTGGCTGACATGAAAGTCTCTATTAGCAAATTAGTAGGTACTTAAGGTACTTCATCGACTGAGTAACAAACCTTAAGTTCAATTCGCGAGCCAATTACTCTTGGCCCACATCCCCCAAACCTTAAATTTTGCCGGGGGATATCCCCCGCCCGTTCGCTTGCACCAGAAATTTCATGCAAATAATTCAATAACTTGAAAATCTGGCACACGACATGCGTCATTCAGCTTAGACAAGGTATCCCTGTTAAACAATCGTAATGGAGGTTCTTATCATGAAAAAACGCACAGTGGCATACGCCAGATTTGCATTACCCCTCATGCTTTCCCTGTCACTCATCTCCGGGGCCAGCTATGCGGCGCTATCCACGACACATCCGAATCTGCGCATTGAAAATGAAAAATATACCGAAAATAACGGCTGGGCCAATCCGGATATGGAACACGCAGCAGCGGCATCAGGGCGTGTATTGATGAGCCATCTGCGCGCAGCAAGTGCATTTCTATCCAGCGGCTCTATAGCTGGTGCGCGTAGCGAGTTGATCGTCGCGCACGATTTCAGCGCTGCGCTGAAACACGATATGCCATTCCTGGAAATCTCCAAATCAATACGCAACGCACAGAAAAAACTGGTCTCGGGCAATACTGAAATTGCCTACGATGACCTGCTGCCGATCTATGCACGGTTCGATGATATGCAGGTTTATGCACCCGAGTTGGCGCGCCGCGAACGCCACAAAGTCAAGCGGGCAGAGACCCAGGCGCGTAACGGCAATACACATGCGGCGGCCCAAGCCCTGGCGGATGTGGCAAACGATCTGGAAACCACCACGGTTTACCTTCCCCTCGACCACGTCAGCAAAGAGATTCGTCTCGCGCAGGCCGCGCTACATGGCAGCCATCCCAATCTGAAATCGGCACAAAAATCTGTCAACAATGCTCTGGATAGCCTGGTCGCCGAGAAAGTCCGCATCCTGGCGATACCCAAGAGCTGAAATCGCGTCATGTTTTAACCACCACACAGAAAGGAACACAATCATGGAAACACTACAACCCAACCAAAGCGCCGTCGTCGCCACGTTCGACACCCATCCGCAAGCTGAACAAGGGGTGAAGGAACTGCAGAAATCCGGCTTCGACATGAACAAACTGTCCATCATCGGACGCGGTTATCACAGTGAAGAACATCCGCTCGGCTTCTACACCCGCGGCGATCGCATCAAAACCTGGGGTGGCATCGGTGCCTTCTGGGGCGGCCTGTGGGGAATACTGTTAGGTGCTGCCTTCTTCTGGGTACCTGGCTTCGGCCCGCTGGCCGTAGCCGGGCCGATTGTCGGCATGCTCGCTGGTGCGCTGGAAGGCGCAGTAGTGGCAGGCGGCATCAGCGCCCTGGTCGCCGCACTGATGAGTCTGGGCATACCCAAACACAGCGCAATCAAATACGAAACCCTGCTCAAGGCGGACAAATATCTGGTCATCGCTCATGGCAGCGCCGGAGAAGTAGATAACGCCCGGGAAATCCTGCAACGTGCGAATGCGCTGGAAACCGAACAATTGGCCGCCTGATTATTGCCCTCGCCCACTGCCCGGCGCGTGATCTCGGGCAGTGCTGTTCCCCTGAACGTCGTCCGCGCATCAATCGACCCTGCCATCCTTGATATGGCAACAAATTCTTTGCATATCAATACAATACGGTGGCATGATGCTCCTCGGTGCTATTGCCGGGGAGAAAAGCAGATGAATCAACCGCTAGTGAACAAATTGATGGCGTTGAAACAATCCGACCTTGATACACGCTCTCGCCTGCTGAGTGAAGGAAAACTCTACGGCGACTATGCGCCGGAAATGCAGCAAGTTCACAGAGAAAATGCGAATCAGCTCGACAGCATCGTGGAAGAATTCGGCTGGCCGGGTATCTCGCTCGTCGGCCTGGAAGGGTGTCGAGCCGCCTGGCTTATTGCACAACACTCAATATGCACACCTGAATTACAAAGAAAATTCCTCACCCTTCTTAGCAGGGCCTGCAAGCAGGCTGACGCGCCAAAAATGCAGGTCGCGTTCCTTACCGATCGAATTCGCTTTAACGAAAACAAACCGCAGGTGTACGGCACCATTCTGGATTGGGATGAAAATGGCGAGCTTAACTGTGAGGTCGAAGATCCAGCGAATCTCGATTTGAGAAGGCGCGAAGTTGGCTTGCCCCCTTTCAATGAAGACCTTGATAGGCACCGGGCTGAAGTAAAAGCCGAGGGAGGGAATCCACCGGCTGATTTTACCGCGTACAAACAAAAAGCGCGGGCCTGGGCGATCAATGTCGGCTGGATATGAAGGAGGAGGAGGAAGGAACATGGCGCTTGAAATAATCGGTACAGGCTTCGGACGCACCGGCACATTGTCCGTTTATACCGCACTTCAGCAGTTGGGCTTTCCGTGCTATCACATGTTCGAAGTGCTGGAAAACAAGGACAACACATCGCATCTGGATTTTTGGCGCAAGGTCGCCAACACCGCGCCGGGCACGCAGCACGACTGGACGCAGGTGTTTTCGAAATATACCGCCGCGGTGGATAACCCGGCGTGTTGTGTATGGCGTGAACTGATGGTTGCCTATCCCGATGCCAAGGTCTTGATGACAGTACACCCGCGTGGTGCCGAAGCCTGGTATGAAAGCACGATGGACACCATTTATTTCACGGAGAAAATGTGGCAGTTCAAAGTATTGAAATTCACCACGCCGTTCGGACGAAAATTTGGGGACATGTCCCGCAAGCTGATCTGGCAGCGCGCTCACAAAGGCACCATGGAAGACCGTAACCAGGCCATCGCTCACTACCATCAACACATCGCTGATGTGAAAGCAGCGGTCCCCCCGGAACGGTTGCTGATATTCTCCGTCGATCAAGGCTGGAAGCCGCTGTGCGAGTTTCTGGCGGTACCAGCACCGGAATCCGAATTTCCCAATGTCAATGATCGCGCGGCGATTAAAAAAACGATACGCGACATTACCAAGGGCGCCTATGTCATTCTGGGTGTGGGTTCGGTGGTACTGGCCGGTCTGGTGTATGGTGCGATCCGTTTCTTCGCCTAGCAATAAAGGCATCGCGAACCGTCAGGGATTCGCCCTACTCACCTGGGCTGGGCGCGCACGGTGCTGTGCCAGCCTATTAATTCAAAACCAATCATTTTGCGAGGAAACAGGAGACCAGGCGAAGTGAACAAAAACATTTTTGTGGCCGGCGCGGGTGGCGCTATCGGCCGCAGGCTTTGCCCGTTACTGATACAGGATGGCTGGTCGGTGACAGGCACCACCCGCTCGGCTGAGAAAGCTGCGGCGCTGCGCGCCATGGGTGTAACGCCGGTGATTGTGGACGTATTCGACGCGCAGGCACTGCTCGATAGTGTTTGCTCGGCACAGCCCGCAGTGGTGATACATCAACTGACCGACCTGCCGCCTGCGCTCGACCCGGCGAAAATGCCCGAGGCGCGAATCCGCAACGCGCGTCTGCGTGAAATCGGCACGCGCCATCTGGTTGCCGCAGCCGTCGCTGCGGGTGCACAACGGATGGTCGCCCAGAGCCTGGCCTTTGTTTATGCGCCCGGCCCGCTGCCCTACCTCGAGGATGCACCACTGAATCTGAATGACCCAGTTGCGGGATTAACAGCCCGTGCCGTAGCCAGTCTCGAACAGCAAGTTCTCGGCGCTCCGCTCGAGGGCATTGTGCTTCGTTACGGCAAGCTCTATGGCCCGGGAACCGGCTTCGACAAGCCATTTTCTGGCGGGTCACTGCACGTGGATGACGCTGCGGATGCCGCGCGCCGCGCAGTCACAAACGGCCATACCGGGATTTACAATATCGCGGAAGAGGATGGCACCGTTGCCATCGCCAAAGCCATGGCCGGACTGGGCTGGCGGCCAGGATTCCGCTATGACGGCAACCATCATTGATCGTGCACAATACCCATGACAGCGCACGGCCCAGCATCTGTGTTTCAGAAACCATGCTGTTTATAAGCGACCAACAATAATTAATTCATTGCACATCAATCAATTACGATGGCACTATATGCCGGATATTGAGATTTCAAGTCAGCAAGCCGCACGAAGTTTGCGACTGTCCAATATCGGTAGCCTATCCATCACCTGTCAACTGGGAGATAAACATGAAAACCGGATCGTTGATATTCGCGCTTGTTTTTAGCCTTGCACCGCTTGCTGCCTCGGCGGACATTGTGGTTCCAATGCATGTTGTCAATGAAAGCGGTATCGGCGCTTCTGTCGGACAGGTGACCATCTCCGAATCAAAATACGGGCTGGTATTTACGCCTGCGCTCAACAACCTCACACCCGGTTCACACGGCTTTCATGTGCACCAGAACGCCGATTGCCAGCCCAAGGAAAAAGATGGAAAGATGGTCGCAGCGCTTGGCGCAGGCGGCCACTATGATCCTGCAAAAACCAATCACCACGGCACGCCATGGGGCGATGGGCATCTGGGTGATCTGCCGCCGTTATACGTGGATGCCAATGGCAATGCCACCTCACCGGTACTGGCGCCACGCTTGACGATGGCTGACATGAAAGGCCGCTCCCTGATGATTCATATGGGGGGTGACAATCATGCCGATCACCCGGCCCCTCTTGGCGGTGGCGGCGCACGCGTCGCTTGCGGCATCGCACTATAAATCACCCATTTTTTAACGGGCAATTCCATTCGCATAGCTTGCCCGTCTGTAATCTAACGGAGCCCCAATGACGACAGAACAAGATACCTGCCCCAATTGCATCCGCTTGCATCAACAGTTGTCCGAGCATGAACAGACCATCGAAGCGTTGCGCCACCAGATCGACAAATTATCCCGGCATGATCCACTGACGGGTGTGCTCAACCGGCGCAGCCTGTCCGAGATGCTGGATGCAGAACTGCAACGCGCATTGCGAACCGGCCACCCTTTCAGCTTCGCCATCATCGACATCGATCATCTCACTGCAGCGAATAACCAGCATGGCCGGCAGGCAGGGGATGCGATATTGAAAACGGTAGCCGATACCGCGATCAAACTGCTCAGGACAGTAGACCGGTTTGGCCGTCTGGACAATGATCAGTTCGGCATCGTATTACCAGCCACCTGGCTCGATCATGGCCTGATCGCAATGGAGCGATTAACCAAAGCCGTGGCAGGCTGCAACTGGGCCGGTATCGCGCCCGGTCTGACGGTGACCTTTTCGGCGGGCATCACTACCAATGCGCCAAAAGATACCGTCGAAGTGATCATCAAACGCGCGGAAAAAGCCCTCGCTCAGGCAAAACAGGAAGGCGGAAATCGCACCGCTCAAATGGAAGAAGCTTTGCCGGATTTTCCGGCTATGGATGATGATTAGACGCAAAAAATTACTATTTGCATTCCAGGGTTGGGGCAATGGTAGGTCAGCAACAGATCGGGAAACGCCGTTCATGGGAACAGGGTGGGGTGACAGTAGTTTGGCCAATGCGGACGGTCGGTGGAACCCCTTGGTGGTTTGCCAATGTCCGCTTTCTGGAACCATAATCCAATACCCGCTCTGAGCCAAAATCCACCCTACATTAACGCCCCACTGATATCGAATTTAGTGATAAATTTCCGTTGAGGCTTCTGTCAGTATTATTGATACATATGCGGACAGAAAAAACAAAGGGTTCTAATGAATCATATATTTACAAAAAATAGTCACGCTTCCCTATTTCTAATAGTACTGACCGATGGATCCGTCTAATAACAGTTATACCTTCAATCTCGGTGCATGAGCAGCCAATGCCACAACGAATCTACTTCGACGAATCTGGGTTTACAGGAAACAACCTTCTTAACCCCGATCAAAAGTTTTTTGCCTACGCATCCGTAGCAACTGACGACCAAGAGGCCAAAGATTTCGTCCTTGGGATCATTAAGAAGTACGGCATTCAAAACGGGGAATTGAAGGGTAGCAAACTAGTCAAATTTAACAAAGGCAGAAAGGCGATTGACGAGATATTCGAGCATTACGAAGGGCGACTAAAGGTTTCAATTTCTGACAAGAAGTTCGCCTTAGCGTGCAAATTTTTTGAGTACATCTTTGAGCCATGCATTTCAGATATCAACTCGCTGTTCTATGGTGTTGGATTTCACCGATTCATCGCAAATATTCTGTACGTGGAGTTCATAGCTAGAGGTGCGGGGGCAGAAGAAATATTCGGGGAGTTCGAGGTATTAATGGGCACGAAGGACGAGGCGAATCTACAAGGGATATTTTCGTCCTCGGTGCACCCGGAAAACTCGCCGATCATCACACAAATCCGAGAATTCGCACAATGCCGGGCTGAAGATATTCGTGAGGAACTATCTTCGCTGAACGATTCGGGCGTGGGAAAGTGGATTCTCGACCTTACAAACTCCGCCCTCTTCACATTGCTTGCGCATTGGGGTACTGAATTTACTGAAGTAACGGCAGTTTGCGATCCATCGAAACCGTTACAACATGAGCAAACAATGTTCAATGCGATGATTGGACGAAAGGATCAACTATTCAGTGAGGATTTCGGAGAAAAGCATCCGATTACGTTCAATCTCTCAGGGCCAATCGAATTCATGGACTCCAAAACCACTCACGGCATTCAAATTGCGGATGCGGTGGCTGCTGCTGCGGTGTATGTTTTTTCTGGAGCGGATGATGATCATGCGAGACGGTGGCGGTCAATTTTGCCAAGCATCGGGCACTACGGAAGCATCATTCCCGATCGAGATGAGCTCCATCTTAAAGATAGAAGAGCGCAGCGTAATGCGGTACTTCTTCTGGAACTACACTCACGTGCAAAAAAGGGAGTGAGCCTAATCGATGGCATGGGTGAGTATGTGCAGTTGATCACTCAAAGGCTCGTTACTGATCCTATCTGGCATAACCCGGCAGTCCACGCGGGCCTTGTGCATAAAGCCGCGCAAGGCCGGTGACTTCTACGTTAGGCTGATCATATCCCCAATGGACTCGCAGACGTATTGCTCAATTAGATGGCTCCTTCAAGAGCTAAACGATCCTTTTGCAATCTTTCCATTGCAAGACGTTGCCCGCTACCTAGGGGATTCGATCTCAGAATCTCAAGGGTCGTTCAATGAGCGAGGCGGGCCGTATGGGGTGGCGAGAAAGTATTGGGACGTACCAATGGAAATGCTAGATGACAGCATTGGCGTAGCAATTGGATCAGCCTTTGTTCTTGGTCAAGCTGCAATCGAACAATCGATTTCAATAGTTCAACAAATTCACAAGTTATCCCATTCCCCGGCAATCCCAGGCAAAAAGCCGGAGATATTAAAAACGGAGGCTCAACCATCTCCCAATAACGAATTGAGCACCATTGTCATCATTGACACCGCCGCGAATTACTTCAAGCATCATCACGGATGGCCTGAGGACTGGCACGCTACGGCGAGCGGCACTGGGTTGCAAGCGCAAACTATGAAGAACGCCAAACTGTTGGGAATGTCTAGACTCGATCTTACGAGAAACATGCATCAGGCATTATGTACCCTCGCCCTAGGCACGCATGAAGTGTTCACCATTACGATGGCGGTGCATGGCTGGCGCGAGAAAATGGCGGCCAAGTTTAGCGCTACGCTCGAAATTGACATTGAATGAGGTCGAAGCAGCCAACCTGGCATTCGAGAGGGACAGGCCAGAAACGGCCTGCCCCTCAATTTAACGTTGACGCTGTAGAAAAACCCTCTGACGAAAATTCGGACCAATAATGAATAAAAATCGACCTCTCAAAATGCGCTGTATTAAACGATCGTGTGCTCGGGAAGGATCAAGCGACCCCCGAAAACCGGTTTGCCTGACCCCTCAAGTAGTTTTTCTACAGCCTCGTTGGGCCTAAATAACAAATGAACGATCAGACTATCCATCGAATATTTATCAGTTACGCTACGCCTGATCGGGAGCGAGTCCTACCCTATTACTCGTGGCTGAAGGAGAATGGGCTGGATGTATGGATTGATTGCCACTCAATAAAACCAGGCCAAAATTGGGACTTCGAGATAAAGAGAGCACTCGACAAAAGCAGCTTTGTCGTGGCCTTCATTTCTCGCCAATCTTATAACCGTCGCGGATATGTCCAGCGAGAATTGAAGATCGCTTTGGATAATCTATCCGAAAAATTAATCGACGATATATACATCGTCCCGGTAATTCTAGATGACGATGTTGAAATTCCGGACCAGTTGAAGGGAATTCAGTGCATTTCAGACTCTGACGGCCAATGTAAAGAGAAAGTATCGGACGCGATCACTTTCCAGCTTGGTCGTCTCGGAATTCAAACCGATCAGATGCAGCGGAAGCAAGATATTTACTGGCACACCAAAACACTTCAAGAGTCATGGGATGGCTTGCCTGGCTACGAGTTTGAAGCGCAGCTTTTGTCGTTTACTTCAGAGACATATCCGAATGCCCACCAGGCAGGTGAATACTTACAAGGGCACATACTCAATCAACTCTTTCAGCATCGTTTGGGCAAGTTATCGCAAGCCCCAGATTTTCACAATTATGGGCAAGATAAATTCCTGCGCACGAATACCTACGATGCACACTGCGGTGATCCGAAAATTAAAGGGCGTGTGTTATCCGTGCAGTACGCCGTACATTGGTATGGAGCCGGCGCCGCACATCCAAACTTTCACTTTGAGACATTTGTATTTGCGCTCGACCCACTAGCGCGTATTCACGCACTAGAAGATATATTTTTGGAGCCACTCGAAGCGTTGAAGAAAATTCAGGACGAAGCTAGGAGCCAACTTAACGCAGAGTTTTTCGAACATAGTAACGACGACGCGCAGAGCCTCGGGAAAGACTGGATAGAAAGAGGTACGGAAAAATGGTCAGACTATAGCGCCTTTGTTTTTTCTGAGAACAGCATTGATCTTCTATTTGCTCCTTACCAAGTAGCCTCGTACGCAGAAGGCGCCAAATTTGCCGAAGTGCCATATGAAACCATCGTGTAGCTTGTACGGCCAGATTTCAGGAGCTTGCTCGATATTGAGTATCTGTTTGACAGGCTATCTACCCAACAAGGCATTCAACTCGACGGCGCCGACTCCAGTGGGTCCACCGGTTGAGTCCAAGCTGATAACCAGACTGCGTTTCCCAAAAACCGGCTCATACGGACATGAATTCCAACCAACAGCACCTTATTTTTGAGCAAGCAGGGCTGCTAATTTCCAACCAGGAAGCGGGAAATAGTTCAGATCATTTAACTGCAAAATTACACGACTCCAACCCTGGAATGCGAATAGCCAAAAAACAAAACGACAGCCTAAGCGGTTGTGTCAGCCAATTTCCATGCTATCGACTCACTGGCTCTGAGCGGCACCAATTTTGTTGCGCCCATGCCAAACGTATCAGGCACCGTCCAAGCCTCGCGTTTCAGGGTGATGCGCTCGCTGTTACGCGGTAAACCGTAAAAATCCGCCCCGAAGTGGCTGGCAAAGGCTTCCAGTTTGTCCAGTGCACCGGCTGCTTCAAACGCTTCGGCATAGAGTTCAATGGCGGCATGCGCAGTGTAGATGCCAGCGCAACCGCAAGCAGTTTCCTTGGCACCTAGCGGGTGCGGTGCGCTGTCGGTACCCAGAAAGAATTTTGCGCTGCTGCTGGTGGCGGCGGCAATCAGTGCCTGGCGATGCACTTCCCGCTTCAACACCGGCAGGCAGTAGTAATGCGGGCGCATGCCGCCCTGAAACATGGCGTTGCGGTTGTACAGCAGATGGTGTGCAGTAATGGTGGCCGCCACGTGGGCGGGTGCGGCGTTTACAAACTCGACGCCCTGTTTTGTCGTGAGATGTTCGAGCACGATTTTCAGTGCGGGAAATTTTTTTCGCAGCGGGATGAGATGACGCTCGATGAATACGGCCTCGCGATCGAAGATGTCCACCGCCGCATCGGTGACTTCGCCATGCAGCAATAACGGCACGCCGTGCTGTTCCATCGCGGCAAATACTGCGTCGCAATTGGCCAGATCGGTCACGCCCATATCCGAGTTGGTTGTCGCCCCGGCCGGATAGTATTTCACCGCGTGCACAAAACCGCTGGCCTTGGCACGCGCAATCTCGCCGGGATCGGTGTTGTCGGTGAGATACAGCGTCATCAGCGGCTGGAAATCCGACCCGGCAGGCAAAGCAGCCAGGATGCGCTCGCGATAAGCACGTGCGTCTTCCACCGTGCGCACCGGCGGTTTGAGATTGGGCATGATAATGGCGCGGGCAAAGCGCCGTGCCGTATCGGGCAGTACCGACTGCATATCGGCGCCGTCACGCAAATGCAGGTGCCAGTCGTCGGGGCGGGTAAGGGTAATCTGGTTCATGGATTGCTTTCTTCCTTCATTTGCAAAGCCAGCGCATAGGCGGCATTTTTCTTCAGGCCAGTCAGTTTGGCAGCCAGTTGTGCCGCCTGCTTCACCGGCAATTCTTCCAGCAGTACTGTGAGCGTCTCGCGCAGACGCAAAGTGTCTTCATCCATACCGGCCTTGGGCGCCCCTTCCACGATCAGCACGAATTCGCCTTTCTGGCGGTTGGCGTCTGCTTCCAGCCACGCTTGCGCTTCGCCTAGCGGCAGGCTGTGGATGGACTCAAACAGTTTGGTCAGCTCGCGTGCCAAAGTGACGCGCCGCTCGCCACCCAGGGTTTCGGCCAGGTCCGCCACGCAGTCGAGGATACGATGCGGGGCTTCATAGAACACCAGCACATAGGGTAGCCGGGAAAGGTCGCTTAGTGCCTGGCGCCGTGCGGACGATTTGGCCGGCAAAAATCCGTAAAACAGCCAGTGCGGTGCCACCACCCCGGCCGCCGATAGCGCACAGATCACGGCGCTGGCGCCCGGCACAGGCACCACAACTATCCCAGCCGCATGCGCCGCAGCCACCAGCAAGGTACCGGGGTCGCTGATCGCCGGGGTACCGGCATCCGTCACCAGCGCCACATTCTTGCCGGCCTGCATGTCTGTTACCAGCCGCGCGCTGATCTGCTGCTCATTGTGCTCGTGCAACGCCACAAAACGTGTCTGGATACCCAGCCGGGTAAGCAACTGGCCGCTGTGGCGGGTATCTTCGGCCGCGACCAGATCAGCCGAGCGCAACACCTCCAGCGCACGCTGGGTAATATCACCCAGATTACCAATGGGCGTTGCCACCACATATAATGTCCCGCATGTATGCATGTTTACCGCCGCTGACGAATCCCGCTATTGTCGCCGCCCCAGCCAGCCGGAGCAAATCCTGATGCCGACCGGTGCGGTGGCGGAGCAGGCGGCAGCAGCGTATCTGGTCAAACGCGGGCTGCAACTGGTGGAAAAAAACTATCGCTGCCGCTTTGGCGAAATCGACTTGATCATGCGCGCTGGCACGACACTGGTATTCGTCGAAGTGCGCAGCCGCAGTTCACGCGCATTTGGCGGTGCCGGCGCCAGTATTGATGCCCACAAGCAACGCAAACTGATCGCCGCAGCACAACATTATCTGGCCCAACTTGGAAAACCCCCGCCGTGCCGGTTTGACGCCCTGCTGTTTGAAGGCGATGAAATCGAATGGATACCAAATGCCTTCGGCGCATAGGGCATGGCGTGTGTCATAATTTAATCTATGGACTTAATCGCACGTATATCTGAACACTTTGGCGACAGCGCACGCCTCAAAATGGACGCCATGGACATGCTGGCCGTGCCCATCGCGCTGGCCGTGGAACACATGAGCGAATGCCTGCTGGCGGACGGCAAAATCCTGTCCTGCGGCAATGGCGGTTCGGCCGCCGACGCGCAGCATTTTTCTTCGGAACTGGTCAACCGCTTCGAGATCGAACGTCCTGGCCTGGCCGGCATTGCGCTATCCACTGACACGTCGATCCTGACTTCCATTGCCAACGACTACGATTTCAGCCAGGTATTCTCCAAACAGGTGACTGCGCTGGGTCGCGAGGGCGACATATTGCTGGCGATTTCCACCAGCGGCAATTCGCGTAATGTGATTGAAGCGATCCGCGCTGCCCATGCCCGCGACATGCGCGTGATCGCATTGACCGGCAATGGTGGCGGCCAGATTGACGAACTTCTGCACGACGATGACGTCCATATCTGCGTACCGGCCACTTCCACGGCACGAATTCAGGAAGTTCACCTACTCACCATCCACTGCCTGTGCGATGGGATTGATTGTCTCATTCTAGGAGTCGAATAATGCGTACTACATTGATTGTTGCCGCACTCGGTTTGGCACTATTGCAATTACAGGGATGCGTACCACTGGTCGCAACCGGCGTCGGCGCGGGCGCGCTGATGGCGGCAGACCGTCGCAGCTCGGCCGCCTACATCGAGGATCAGGAAATCGAACTGCGCGCAGGGAAACGCATTGGCGATGCCTTTCCCAAAGATACACATGTCAATGTCACCAGTTTTAATCACGATGTATTGATCACCGGCGAGGTGCCAAGCGCCGAAGCGCAGCAGAAAATCACCGATATCGCCCAGGGTGTGGGCAATGTACGCAAGGTCTACAACCAGACTGTGGTGGGCCCGGTGTCCCTGTTCTCCTCACGCAGCAATGACGCTTACATCACGACCAAGGTCAAAGGCCGTTTCCTCGACGCCAAGCGTTTCCAGGTCAATTATGTCAAAGTGGTGACTGAAGACGGCGTGGTCTATCTGATGGGCTTGGTCACCGCACAAGAAGCGACAGATGCAGCGCAGCTGGCGAGCACGACATCCGGCGTACGCAAAGTAGTCACGCTGTTCCAGATCGTCCAGTAAGCACATTGAAACCCGTTTACCCGCTGCCCGATTTCGAGGCCAAAACGGCAGCGCAACAAACGCTGCCCGCCCTGCTCGCGCGCTTGCCGCGCCCGCTGGTGTTCACCAATGGCTGCTTCGATATTTTGCACCGCGGACACGTCACTTATCTGGCGCAGGCCCGTGCCCTGGGCGCGTCATTGATCGTCGGGATCAACTCGGATGACTCGGTACGGCGCCAGAACAAAGGCGCGGACCGTCCCATCAATACGCTGGAAGACCGCATGGCCGTGCTGGCTGCACTCGGCGCGGTGGATGGAGTGGTCGGTTTCGACGACGACACGCCGCTGGCGCTTATCCAGTTAATTCATCCGGATATCCTGGTCAAAGGCGGCGACTGGCCTGTCGATGCCATGGTCGGCAGCCGCGAAGTACTCGGCTGGGGCGGTCAGGTGCATTCCATCCCGTTCCTGCACACTACCTCCACCACCGCAACTTTGACACGTATCCGGGGACTGGCTTGAAATACAAAGACCTGCGCGATTTTATGGCGCAACTGGAAAAAATCGGCGAGCTGAAACGGATCGGCGCCACCGTCAGCCCGCATCTCGAAATGACGGAAATCTGCGACCGGGTGCTCAAAGCCGAAGGTCCTGCGATTCTGTTCGAGCACCCAGCCGGCCATACCATGCCAGTGCTGGGTAACCTGTTCGGTACGCCACGACGGGTCGCATTGGGCATGGGTGAAGACTCGGTCGAGGCGCTACGCGAGGTCGGCAAGCTGCTGGCGTTCCTGAAAGAACCGGAACCGCCCAAAGGTCTGAAAGACGCGTGGGACAAGTTGCCGGTGTTCAAGCAGGTGCTCAATATGGCGCCCAAGGAAGTGAGCAGCGCGCCCTGCCAGGATATTGTCTGGGAAGGTGCCGACGTGGACTTGGCCAAACTGCCTATTCAAACCTGCTGGCCCGGTGACGCAGGTCCGCTCATCACCTGGGGTTTGACTGTCACCCGCGGACCACACAAAAAACGCCAGAATCTGGGTATCTACCGCCAGCAGGTCATCGCGTCCAACAAGGTCATCATGCGCTGGCTGGCGCATCGCGGCGGCGCGCTGGATTTCCGCGAATTCCAGCAGGTAAATCCGGGCAAGCCGTTTCCTGTCGCCGTTGCTCTGGGTGCCGACCCGGCCACCATCCTCGGCGCGGTCACGCCGGTGCCGGATTCACTCTCCGAATACCAGTTTGCCGGGTTGTTACGCGGTGCCAAAACTGAAGTGGTGAAATGTTTGGGCAGCGATCTGCAGGTGCCCGCCAGCGCCGAAATCGTGCTGGAAGGCGTCATCCATCCTGGCGAAATGGCGCAGGAAGGTCCGTTCGGCGATCACACCGGTTATTACAACGAGGTGGACAGCTTCCCGGTGTTTACCATCGAGCGCATTACCATGCGCCGCGACCCGATCTATCACAGCACCTACACCGGCAAACCGCCCGACGAACCGGCGGTGCTGGGCGTGGCGCTCAATGAAGTATTCGTACCGTTACTGCAAAAGCAGTTCAGCGAGATCGTCGATTTCTACCTGCCACCGGAAGGCTGCTCGTACCGGCTGGCGGTGGTCAGTATCAGGAAAAGCTATCCCGGCCACGCCAAGCGTGTGATGTTCGGGGTGTGGAGTTTCCTGCGCCAGTTCATGTACACCAAATTCATCGTGGTGGTGGACGACGACATCAACATACGCGACTGGAAAGAAGTAATCTGGGCGATCACCACGCGCATGGACCCGGTACGCGATACGCTGCTGGTGGAAAACACCCCGATCGATTACCTGGATTTCGCCAGCCCGGTATCCGGTCTGGGCGGCAAGATGGGCATGGATGCCACCAATAAATGGCCGGGTGAAACGGCGCGTGAATGGGGCACGCCCATAGTCATGGACGCCGACGTGAAACAACGCGTGGATGCGATGTGGGACGAATTCGGCCTGGGTCAAGCCTGAGCAGGGAATGACCAGCGCTGCACCGACATTACACCCATATACACTGCCCGGTTCCGGGCCTATCATATCCTGTCAGTAGCCTGACAAACCTCAGCTCCATATAACGATTATCATCAGGAGTCATCCATGAAACACTTTCTGCTTACCGCAATCATCGCCCTCGCCGCCAGCCCTGTGCTTGCCGCCGACGTGGGCGTCTCGGTCAATATCGGTCAACCGGGTTTTTATGGGCAGATCAATATCGGCAACAACTACCCGCGCCCTCAGCTGATTTATGCGCAGCCCGTTATGATTGAGCGTCACCATCGCGCACCGCCGCCGATTTATCTGCGCGTGCCGCCCGGCCATGCCAAACACTGGCGTAAACACTGTCATGAATACAATGCCTGTGGACGGCCGGTGTATTTCGTGCGGGACAGCTGGTACGACAATGTGTATGCGCCGCGCTACCGCGAGGATCATGGAGATAGAGGCAGGGAGCACCGTTATGAAAACCGTGGTGGCCGTGATCTCCGGGACTATGACAACGAACGAGGTCGCGGAAATGAGCATGACCGCGGTAACGACAGAGGGCATGGGGAAGGTCATGGCAACGGACACCATGACGACTGAATCTCAGCCACTCGGTAGCTAACCCAAGGAACAACGCCCCGGAATACTATTTCCGGGGCGTTGTTTCGAACGATGGCAGAATCCGCAATCTAGCGGCCACCGTAGACCCATTCCAGCAAGGCATCCTGCGCCGCACCGCCTGCTGCTGCATTCGGGTCGTTGATATCGAACACCACCACAAAACGCTTGCCGGTCTTGTCGAACACATAACCGGCAATGGTTTTGACGCCTTCCAGCGTGCCGGTTTTGATATGCGCATGACCTGCCAGGGCAGTGTTTTTGCCGCGCGATTTCATGGTGCCGTCCACAGCGGCGATGGGCAGTGCCGATTCAAGTTCGGCGAACACCGGACTATCGTAGGCAGCCAGTAACAAGCGCGCCATGCTATGCGGACTGATGCGCTCGATGCGCGACAGGCCGGAACCGTTTTGCAGCACCAATTCCGGAAAATCCAGGCCTTTGCCAGCCAGCCAGCTGCGCACTGCATCGGCAGATTTTTGCGGATTACCGGGAGCGCCGCTGGTCACTGCCCCCAGGCTCAAAAACAGGCTGCGCGCCATGACGTTGTTGCTGAATTTATTCAGGCTGCGCACCACCTCTGCCAACGGCGTGGAATCGAACACCATCAGCTGTTGCGCATTGGCAGGCACCTCGCCCACGCGCCAGTTACCGGTAAAGCGCCCTCCCAATTCCTGCCACAGCATACGGAATGCATCCGCCACCGCTACGCTGGCATCACCCAGATTGAATGCGGTGCTTTTCTCGCCGCAGGCTAGCGCATAATTGCCGTTCAGTACCAGACGGCTATTGCCGTTATCGGGCAACCACTGGATATCGATACGATCGCGCCATTCGCCACAGGGCGCATTATCAAGCTGCAGTTTGTTGACCAGTCGCATGCCCGGTGGCAACGGGTCTGCGTATGCCGCCACACCGCTCGCCGTTGGGGTGAGTCGTAGCATGGTGCTGTTGAAATTCACCATCAGCGCTGCCGGGATCGCATTGTAGGCGCGTCCCGGCTCACCATCGAAACGCGCCGGATCGGCACCGGGCAAGCTGAAATAACTTTGGTCCAGTACCAGATCGCCGCGAATCTCGCGCACGCCCCGGCTACGCAACTCGCGCAATAGCAGCCAGAAGCGCTCCAGGGTCAGTTGCGGATCGCCATTGCCCTTGATGTAGAGGTTACCGGTCAGCACGCCATCAACCAGTCTGCCGTCGGTATAAACCTCGGTTTTCCAGGTATAGGCCGGACCAAGCAATTCAAGCGCGGCATAACTGGTGACCAATTTCATGGTCGACGCGGGATTGAATGACAGCGTGTCATCATGCTGTAGCAGCGGCGCATGCTTGCCCATTTCCCAAACGATGACACCGACATGGCTGGCCGGGATATTGGCTTGACGCAGCGCCACCTGCACCGATTGCGGCAACGCCTGATTACCCGCCCAGGCGGTGCTCCATACCAGCAACAAAACCAGTATCTGCAGGGGTTGAAGAATCGTGCGCATCGCTATGCTGTTCTGTGTGATATAAGCGCCTTTATTCATTCGCATTGCAACGGCACAGCGTGGATTGGGGCATACGCACCACCGGGCGTCGGCCAAGATTACCCAACACCAGGGCAGCCATGACAATCAGCGCACCGGTCAATTCGGCCATGCTCAGGCGATGGCCCTGAAACCAGCCGATGATCAGTGCCGTTACCGGCACAAAATTGATAAACAGCACTCCGCTGGCACCGACCCGTTTGATCCCCATGTTCCACGCCAACACCGCCACCACACCGGCAAACATGATCAGATAAATCAATTCGCCCGTGAGGCTGGCCAGCATGGGCAATGAAGGTGCATGCGCCATGCCGACCAGGGTGGCGAGCAGCGTAATACCGGCAATGCTGGGCACCGCCATCAGGCAACTCAGCGCGGTGTAGCGCAGCGGCGACCAGCCGGGAAAATCCTGCGCCCCGATTGTGTAAACAACCCAGCACAATGCGCCGGCCAGAATCGACAAATCCGCCATGGCCTCACCGCCCTGTGTGAGCGCCGCCAAATGGCCCTTGGTAATGACCAGCGCCACCCCGATTAAAGCCAGCGCGATGGCTGCGATATTCGCCGGTGTAGGTCGCAAGCCGCGCCACACCGCATTCACCAGCACGCCCAGTAATGGCATCAGTGCCAGAATGATGGCGCCATGTTCCGGTTGCGAACGCGACAAACCCAAAAACGCCAGAATGCTGAATCCGGCAAAACCTGCCGTACCATAAACCCACAGCGCCAGGGTGCGCGATTCGAAACGCAATACGCCACGCCCCTCGATCGCCGCCAGCAGCGCCACAAACAATAACGCGCCGCTGCCATAGCGAACCAGCGTCAGCCAATAGGCATCAAGCATTACCAGGGCTGCCTTGGCCACCGGGAACATCCCGCCCCACAATACGGCAGCCAGCAACAAGGCCAGCATGCCGCTCATCAATCCGGGCTTGCGCGTTTGAGTCACAGGATCACCTGATTCAATCGGATTTACAAAAGAAAGACCAAATTAATGCAATTATTGATCCCACATCACGTCGGCTTTTGCGGCCACCGCTGCTTCCAATAGTTTGACCAGCGGCAACGCGCGATGCGACAAACTTACCTCTGGCTCATCGCCGTTGTCAGCGCCGGCCAAGTCGGATTGCGGTGTGCTGGCCGCCACACCCGCCTGCAGCTTCTGCAAGGCAACCGGCACATCCGCAGCCAGTATGGCGCCCGGCAAAGTGGCGCTATGCCCCATCATTTTGAGCATGTTGAGCGCCGCATCACCAAACATGGTGATGTCTGCATAAGCGTCGGTACGAAAGGTAATAAGCATCTTGATTTCCTTGAAGTTGAATAGCGTGGAGCAGACCCATTATATCCCCGGACCCACTGGTAAATGAGGTTAACAAACCGGGGCCTGCTGCCTGATGATTTCCCATGCCTTGAGTTTCTGCATCTGACTCAACGCAGCATGCGCAGGGCTGGTGGAAGGCAGCCGCTGATAGTGCAGCCGCGCCGCCGCGCCAAGACCGGGCAATACATGTTTACGATAACAGGCTTCGGCTTTTGCGCCATTGAAAAAAACGTGCGTGATATTTGGATGTGTCTGATGGAACCACACGAAATCATTGGCGATGATGGAAGTATCGTCAATGGCGGAATCCAGACTGCCTTCCCGGCAGCATGACTGCAGCACATCCCATAGCGCGATGCCGTTGGCCTTCAGCACCTGCAATCGGGCAGCATATGGCAGGTCCGGGCCTGCGCCCACCAATTCACCCAGTATCGGCCAGAACGCATTGCGTGGATGCGCGTAATACTGCTGCGCCTGCAATGACAGTGTGCCGGGCATGCTGCCCAGAATCAGCACGCGCGCCCTGACATCGGCAACCGGAGAGAAGCTATGGAGTGGGTGCATGGCAACACGAATGGATAATTGTGTATAGAGTGCACAGTGCGCGACGAGTTCGCAGATTTCCGCTATAGCCGACGGATTCCGTTAAATTCTGCCGTGGATACAACCGCCTCTCGGCTGGCGTGGTCGTAGCGAATGTCTGGTTTTTGGCTTTGCGGACAGTCAATGGAACTCCTTGGATGATTGCCAAAATCCGCTTACTGGAACCATAATCCAATGGCCACTGTGTGCCAAAGCGGCCCTTCATTAATGCCCACCAATATCGAATTTAGTGATAGGTTTTCATTGTGACTTTTGCCGGTATTATTAACCGCAGATGCAGACGGGAAAAATAGAGCGGTTACAAAAAAATATTCACGCTTCCCTATTTCTAATGGGACTGACCTATGGGCCCGTCTAATACCTGTTAGCCAACACACACGAATTCATGCTGATTTCACTACGGACCACATTTACTTGGCTACTCGTTTCTCTCTGGTGTGGAAGCGCGTATGCGTCTGTCGGCATGTCGGAACTTCCCGCTAATGTTATCTCCGGCCCGGTCACTGTATTCTATCCGACCAGTGCCTCATCCAAGGTTGTGCAACGAGGCGACTTTCAGGTCGATGTCGCGCTTGATGCTGACCCGTTACCGGGAAATCGGAAACTGATCGTAATTTCGCACGGCTCCCCTGCCTCGCCGTGGGTCTACCTTGATCTGGTGCGTGTGTTGGTTGGCGCGGGCTTTACCGTCGCGTTGCCGGAGCATTTCGCCGACAACTACAAAGACGACAGTGAACCAGGCCCACCTAGCTGGAGGCGGCGACCTTTCGAAGTCACCAAAGCGATTGATCGGCTTCAGCATAGTTCCAGATTCGGTTCGACGCTGGACTTCTCAAGGGTTGGTATGTTTGGCATGTCGGCAGGCGGGCATACTGCCTTGACACTCGCTGGTGGACGCTGGTCTCCGTCACGGCTTCGCGATCACTGCCAAAAAAATCTCGAAAACGATTTCCATGCATGTGCCGGGCTGACAACTGAGTTGACTGGTGGTGTGCTGGATGGCATCAAGAAATTCATCGTACGTACCGTAGACAATCGAAAGTTCAACGACACGGCCTGGTACGAACACACAGATTCACGTATCGTAGCCATCGTCGCTGGAGTACCGTTTGCAGCCGACTTCGACCCTGAGTCACTGCGCGCACCTAAAGTGGCCTTGGCCATTGTCAGTGCGAGAGGCGATCAATGGTTGAAGCCTCAGTTCCACAGCGATGCCGTGCTAGCCGTGTGCCAGCCTTGTGAACATCTTGCAGATCTTTCTACAGGTGGACATGGTTCGTTGCTTGGTCCACTGCCCCCGCACCTGCCCAGCCTTGTCGCCAAGCTGATTGGTGATCCCGAGGCGTTCAACCGCAAGATTGAGGTGCCCAAACTGAACAAGACGATCACCGACTATTTTCTGAAAAAGTTGAATTAAGTGCAGAAAATGGCTAACGCTAATTTTCTTAAAACTTGACCGTCTGTGAGTTTCAATTAAACCAAGGGTACCTGAAAAAAACAGGCGTTCCTGAATGGCTGGCTGCTTTGGCCGACTCCAAAGTCGGTAACCCGCTTGCGACGGCAGGTAATGCTCTCATAGACCGCTTTTCAACGCGCGATCGTGAAATCGGTACCCCTGTATATCCATAAAAGGGACTGGTCACCCGTTCCAATAAGCCAGACCCAAGTAGGGCTCGGACCCGTTGCTACCTTCATTGCCCATGCCATAAGGCAACCTGGTCAGGTCCAGCCGCCGTCGTGTCACACCCAGCAGCCCGCTGCTTTCAGGGTAATGACCTGCTATTTGGCCACTACGATCATGCCGCAGCTTGCTCCCACTGGGAATCTGATACGCGCCGGTAGACGCCTCCCTTCTCGTCGATGCGGAAGAGGTGCAGCCAGCCATTCTCCACCAGCTGGCGCACCAGTTCGTGGCGGGCGATGATGTCCTCCATGGCTGCTTCGGGCGCTTCAATGAACACGCTCAGGCGCAGTGGCTCGTGCACCCAGCGCTTGCCGTCGTGCAGCGACTGCATCGGCAACCCGACGCGCAGGTCACCGCCATTGCCCTCCAGCACCCCGATGGCGCCGCCTGTCACGTTGTGCAGCACCTTGTTGCCGCTGCCGAAGCGCCGATTGTCGACGACAGAACCGTAGTACTGCATGTTGATCCAGTTGGCCACCACCATGGGTGCAGTCATGATCAGTTCCAGAATCTGAAAGCCGCTGTCTTTCCGCCACACATACTCGTGCAGGAAAGCACGCCCCCCCAGATCCATGCTGGCAGTGCGCACGCGCGGCGCGGCGATGAAAGCCGCATTGTTGGCAAGCGCCCATTCCGGCCGGACCTGCGACCAGTCGCGACTGCGCCGTTGTATGTCAGCCGCTATGTCGCGATCGGGCAGACCTGCAATCCCCAGCAGCGCAGAACGCTGCATGCGGGTCAGGTCACCGGCCTGTTCCAGCCATTGACGCAGTTGTGCCAAGTCAGGCGCGAGGGCTTTGGGTACGTCGTCAGTATCAAACAGGCGTACCGCGTCGGTGGTGGTATCGTGCAAGCCGCCCAGGAACCAGGTGTCTTCCGGAATCACAATGCCTCGCTCATGCAGGCCGCGACGCACTGCGGGCTGATTCAAGATTGCAGCCACCACGCGAGCGCTGGCTTCACCGGTCTGGCCGGCGCAAGCGCCGCAGTCCAGACCGGTAGCATGGGGGTTGTTCACCGTGGTGCTGCCGTGGCCGGCCAGCAGCACCAGGCGCCCGAAGTTGTCGGTCATGGACATGGCGCGCAGGATGCGTTCCGCGTGGCCAATCCAGTCAGCTTCCGGGATACCCGAATCCGCATGGTGAGGACAGCACTGCGCTCGCGGTGCGGCTGCGAGCGTCGGGCCGATCCGATCAATGACCTGCTTGTCGATACCTTGCGTGAAGGGATCGGGCACCGGCCGGCTCCAGCCGAAGCTGTCGGTCAGGAGTTTGGGGGCATACATAAGCCCGGCGGCCTCGACGAAGGAGAAGCAGGATGAGGCCGACAGCTTGAAGCCCTTCCAGGCTTTTGAAAGACCGATGCGCATGCGACGCTTGATCAATTGCTGTGTACTTGCCTGGGGATTGCTGCCTTTGACCTGTTCGTAGACGCGGTAGGCCGGATTGAAAATCACCGGGACGTGGGAACGGCCGGTGCTGGCGCCCAATGGCACGTACTCAATGAAGATGCCGAAAAAACCAGCGAAACCGATGGTCTGCACAGAGGGCGCCACGGTCTCCAGGGAACGGCGAAATACCTCGGAGCGCACGTCGATGCAGAAGGCAGCCTGAACCGCAGGCCGCACTGCGGGCTTGGCTCCCTTGCCATTGCAGGGGGCGCTGTTGAGACCGGAGATTACGCTGCGCTGAAAGCCGATCTCCATGGCATTGAGCAGGATACGATCAATCTCCGCTGCCGCCTGACGCTTGGCGGAAGGCGGACGCATGCTGACCGCAAGCATATCGCGCCAGCGGGCAACCAAAGCTGCCGATTTCTTTTCCTGGAACAACAAGACATCCCACATCAGACGGATAGCCAACAGGTCCACAATGGAATCATCACGCCCGGCAGTGAGCTCCGCCTGCCAGCGCAGATATCGTGCCCATGCTGCCCAGCCGCCGACACTCAGCAGTGCCGCGTGAAGGTACCGCTCCACGCCTGCGTCCGGGATACCGAGTTGCGTCAACGCATAGGCAATGGCGTCGCGCGGGCGGGCTGGCAACTTGGCCACGCTGGTCCGGAAGTCTCCCAGGCCCATCATGGCGGGACTCATGTCGATGGCGGCGGCCTTGCGCCACGATTCGTACAGCGACATGTCACGCCAGGGCATGCTCACGACAGCCTGGCCCAGATCGAAGTAGGCAGCGCAATGGAGGCTGATACGTTCGGTGACAAAACTGGTCCAGATCCCGCCTTCCACCCGCTCGAGCACCTCGCTGACCGATGCCATGCCCATTCTGGGCTGAGGCGCTTCAGCACCGAGAGCCCGCTCGACAGCCGTCACATCGAGCGTACTGCCGCAATGGTCGATGGCCTGAGCCAGGTCCAGGCGTGTGATGCGGCCTGAGGCCAATTGTTCACGGAAGTAGGCCCGCGGCATATAGAGGCTGGTGTCGACAATGCGCGCCAGCGTATCCGATGCATCCTGAAAAGTCTGGTCGCGTAATCCGAAAAACGGGTTGACGGCGACAAAGTGCTTAAGCGGCCACAGCGGCGCAATACGGCCACAGGCCGCATCAATCCGACGATCCAGCGTGGCACCATCCATGCTCACCGTGTCCGTGCCGGGGGAGGCACTCTGCGCTTTTGGCGTGTGAGAAACATTGCCGCCCAACCTTGCATCGTCGGCATCTTTCAATTTGATGGAATCGCGTATTTTCATGTTCAGGCTCCGTATTTTCTGGTCGTGGCAATGTATGACGATTGTGGGACTGGCCATATGCGCTGCAACAAGCGAGTGATGAACACGTCGATGTACAGGCCGTTATAGAGATGCATGTAGACGACGTCACCCAGGGAGGAGCGCGCATATTTGAAGGTCTCTTGCAGCAGCAGCAAGGCCAGGAACACACCGACAATCACCATCGCCAATGTGGACTCGAACATGCCTGCCGTTTCGCGCATCGGCTGCACACTGCCGAGCAGGAGACGGTCAAACACAGCGTGCAGGGTGAAATAGGCAGTGCTGACGATGGCGCTGACTCCCAGAGCACGGGACAAGAAAAGGGTGCCACTCATCAGGCTGGCCGCCTGCATCATCAACTGGCTCACTGCGATAGCGACAATTGCGCCTGCGGCGAGCAGCGCAGGTTGCCGATCCAGTGTTACACCGAACAGGGCGCCCACACCCAGGACCATCGAACCCGAGATCGTCAAGGCCAGCAGCAGACGTCCGGGTTGAAATCCCTTTGATCCCGATGCCATGGTGGGTGCACGAAAGGCATCGACGCCACTACCGGAAGCAAGGAAGGCATGAGCTTTGTACAGCGAGTGGGCGACAAGGTGCAGCATGGCCAGACTGTACAGGCCCAAGCCACACTCCAGCAGCATGAACCCCATCTGCGCCGTAGTGGACCAGGCCAGCGATACTTTGATACTGGTCTGGGTCAGCATGACCATGGAGGCCAGGCCCAGGGTAATCAGGCCGATGATCGCCAACACACCCATGGCTGTAGGCGACAAGGACATGATAGGACTCATGCGGATGACAAGAAAGGCGCCGGCATTGACAATGCCTGCATGCAGCAGGGCCGAAACGGGCGTGGGCGCTTCCACAACCTGGATCAGCCAGCCATGGAGAGGGAACTGCGCCGACTTGAGGACCGCGCTTACCACGATCAGCATTGACGCCCATTGCAGGGCCGGCGGTAATGGACCCGCCATCCCCTGCATGCTGTGGTACAGGTCAGAAAATTCCAGACTATGCAGGGTCGAACCAATCAGGAAAATGGCTGTGATCTGGGCCAGGTCACCAATGCGGTTGGCGACAAATTTCTTGTGCGCAGCCAGCACTGCGGCCGGACGCTCCCGATAGAACATCAGCAACTGGTTCAGGCACAGGCTGTTGATGATCCAGGCCAGCGAAAACATGAGCATGTTGCCCGAGATAATCAGAGTCAGGATGGTACCCAGGGTCAGGCTCAGCCACTTGTGAAAACGCCCCTGATTAGGGTCCCCATCCAGATAGTTGCGCGAATAGCGCGACACGATGACCCCGACGAAAGACACGAGAACCAGCATGATCAGGGTCACACTGTTCAAATAGGTGCCGATGCTAAAAGCGCCAATATCACCGGGTAAATCAACCGAGAAGAGAGTCCACCCGTATGCGGTGTCAATGCTGCCAAACATGTAGGCCGCAGAAGCTATCAGCGCACAGGCAAGAGCCAGCCATGCAGCCCCGCTGTTCATGCGCGCCATCAGGCGGGGATGACTGTTTGCCATGCTCACTGGCATGATGCCTACCAAGTATACGGATAGCGGGGCGAATAGAACCAGAGCGGAGATAAGTTCACTAAATGTCGGTTGCATGGCCTGAATCCTCGAATGGGTCAATAAGATATTTTTGAGTGCCCGGCCAGTCTAAGGAATGCTAAACTAAAACAATAATGAATTATTCGAATGAAAATCATAGCCTTATGGCTATGCATATTGTTTAAGGGTAAAGATGATGCTCCATGTGAGTTTGCGGCAGTTGAGGACGTTCGAAGCCGTGGCGCGGTTAAAAAGCTTTTCGCGTGCAGCAGAAGAAATGCACGTCACGCAACCCACGGTTTCCAAGCAAATCAGATTGCTGAATGATGAAGTCGAGTTACCGCTTCTGGAACAGATCGGAAAAAAGGTTTTTCTTACCGAGGCGGGCGAACAGCTCTATGCGACGTGCGCCGACTGGCTGGAAACCTGGGGCCGATTCGAACAAACGATTGCCGATCTCAAGGGTGTGAAACAGGGTCGGCTGCGGATTGCTGCGGTTACCACCACCAAATATTTCATGCCACGCATTCTTGGCCCGTTCTGCGGCAAGTATCCTGGCATCGATATCGCGCTGGAAGTGGTCAACCGGGATCGTTTGCTGGAACGGCTTGTGCGCAACCAGGATGATATCTACATCATGGGTGTGCCGCCTGATGGTCTGGATATCGAATGCGAACCCTTCATGGAAAACCCGCTGGTAGTACTGGCGCCAGCGTCACACCCAATGGCGCAGCGCAAGCGTGTACCTTTTACCAGCCTGGCGAACGTACCCTTTATCGTGCGGGAACGCGGCTCGGGTACTCGCTTGACTATCGAACGCGTCTTCAAGGAACGCAACATCCCCCTCATGATCAGGATGGAGCTGGGTAGCAACGAGGCCATCAAACAGGCGGTCGCGGGTGGGCTCGGGCTTGCACTTTTATCGCAGAGCACACTCCATCTCGACCCCTCACAGGATGAGGTAACGGTTCTGAACGTACAAGGATTTCCAATCAAACGCCACTGGTATGTGGTGCGCCCAAGAGACAAACAACTATCAGTGGTTGCCACAACATTTCTCGAATTCCTGAAGGCTAACGTCCACCTGCTGGAACCCCGTCGATAAGCGTCGGCTGGACAAGCCTTCCAGCCATTACCTATAGGAAAATGCCTCTGTAACAGCATGGTGCTGGCTCGGGCTGCATCGTGAAGGAAGTTGGAGGCACTTTAGCACCGTGTGAGAGGGCAATCTGGTGCAATAAATCATGGCATCCCGAATGGACTATCCCCGCCATGGTGCGATTGACGTCGTTTCGCTCGCGTGATGCTCGGCACACCTTCGAACTTGTCCATTTTCTGCATAGGCGACAGCCCATTCGGCTCACGATACGCACAGCGAAGCCTCTGGTCTGTGCGCAAACGAACTGACCTTTTCACAGCGGACCCTATACACTTTTTTTATCTACATGGATGTAGTTATCGTCCTGCCGACGCTCGAAACCGGACCCACAACTGGAATGAAAAGACGCCATCGCCCACCGGAAAGCTTCCAGCAAAAAGTGCTGCCCATTCAATTGCCCCGGGAACCCGAGATCGATTTGGTAATCGGACAAAGGACGATAACCGTAATCTTGATGAGGCCCGCTTAGCGGGAGCGACTGGTATGTGGTGGCTTGTAGCGCTTTATGCCGCCGCAAAAAATTGTCGAAGCATTTTATTTGATCAACTGCCTGGAGACTGACCATGGACGATGAACACGAAATGCCCCACTCCGAAGGACCCGCGGGCGGCTGGGGATCGCTCAAGGGTATCGCCAGCGTTTTTGGCGAGGCGTGGTCAACACCTGCATCACTCGATACCCTCGGACGCCTTAACAAGCCGGGCGGCGTCATGTGCATATCGTGCGCCTGGCCGAAACCTGCCAATTACTCGGCTTTCGAATTTTGTGAAAACGGCGCAAAGGCCATGTTGTGGGAGTTGACGACCAAGCGATGTACGCCTGAGTTCTGGGATGAACATACCGTTAGCCAATTGCGTGACTGGCCCGACCATGACCTGGAAATGACCGGGCGTCTGACCCACCCTCTCAAGTACAACGCCGCAGAAGACCGTTACGTCGCTGTTTCGTGGGAAGCGGCCTTTGCCGATATCGGCAACATATTGAAGACGCTCGACCCCGAAAGCGCTGTTTTTTACGCCTCAGGGCACGCCGGACTCGAAGCATCGTATCTCTATGCGCTACTCGCACGCCTCTATGGCAACAACAATCTGCCGCAGAGTTCCAACATGTGTCACGAAACCACTTCCGTCGGCCTGACAAAAGTCATCGGCTCGCCGGTCGGTACCGTGGTCTGGGACGACCTGCAGAAGGCGGACGCGTTCTTCTTCTTCGGACAAAATCCCGGCACCAACAGCCCGCGCTTCCTTCATCCCTTACAGGAAGCGAAAAAGCGCGGTGCCAAAATCGTGACCTTCAATCCCATTCGGGAGCAGGGACTGGTTTCCTTCGTCAATCCGAAAAGCCCTGTCGAGATGATGACCGGCAAGGAGACGATGATCTCGGATCACTATCTGCAACTGAAATCGGGTGGCGACGTAGCCGCAATCCTGGGCTTGTGCAAGTGCGTGATCGAAGCCGACGATGTGGCAACCGCCGCCGGTGCAACGCGCGTGCTGGATATCGACTTTATCGCCGAGCACACCACCGGCTTTGATGACTTCATCGCGAGCGTCCGCGAGACGTCATGGGCGGATATCGAATCCTGCAGCGGGCTGACCGAGTCCGCACTGCGCGAAGCCGCGCAGGTATACATCGAAGCGGAACGGGTAATCGGCGTATACGGCATGGGCTTGACCCAGCATACGCATGGCTCGCTCAACATCGCCATGCTGGTTAATCTGCTGTTGCTGCGCGGCAATATCGGTCGGCCTGGCGCGGGTTGTTGTCCGGTTCGCGGTCATTCCAATGTCCAGGGGCAGCGCACGGTGGGGATTGCCGAAAAAGCCCATCTGGTCCCGATGGACAAGCTCAAATCGCTGTTCGGATTTGAACCGCCCACGAACGACGGCATGAACATCGTCGAGGCTGTCGAGGGCCTGTTCGCAGGCAAGGTGAAGGCTTTCATTTCACTTGGCGGCAACCTGGTACGCGCGGTACCCGACCAGAAACACATGGAAGAAGCCTGGGCGCGCCAGGACCTGACCGTGATGGTCTCGACCAAACTGAACCGAAGCCATCTGTTCCCGGGTAAAACCGCCTACATTTTGCCGTGTCTCGGCAGGTCGGAAATCGACGAGCAGGCAACCGGTCCGCAGTCGGTTTCCAGCGAAGACAGCTTTTCGATGATCAGCGGTTCGAACGGACATCGGCACCCGCCTTCGGAGCATGTGAAAAGTGAACTGGCCATTGTCGCCGGCATCGCTCAAGCGACCCTGCCGCCCAACCCGAAAGTAAAGTGGGACGCATGGACCGGTGACTACAGCCTGGTACGAGAGCTCATTGAGGCGACCTATCCGGACAATTTCCGCGATTTCAATCAGAGGCTGTTCAAGCCCGGCGGCTTTTACCGCGGCAACGCGGCCCGCGAACGGGTTTGGAAAACCGAGGCAGGCAAGGCTGTGTTCACGACCCCCGGTCAGTTGACCTCACTTGGCTTTCAGGACCGGCCCGGACGCTACCGCCTGGTGACACTACGCTCCAATGATCAGTTCAACACCACGATCTACGGCTATTCGGACCGCTTTCGCGGGATCGAGGGAACGCGCGCAGTCTTGCTGATGAACCCCGCCGACATCGACGCCGCCGGGTTGCAGGCGGATGAGACGGTGCGGCTGGTCACTGACCTCGACGATGGACAGTATCGCTCCCTGGGCGGACTCAAACTGACGCCCTACGACATTCCGCCTGGCACGGTGGGCTCCTACTATCCCGAATGCAATGTGCTGGTTCCGATCTCTCATCACGACGAGCTATCCAAGACGCCGGCATCAAAATCGGTGCCAGTGCGCATCGAACGCGACGCGTTGGCCGATAACGGATTAGCTGCGTAAGCGAGCGATGCAATCGATTCGATCCAATGGCAGCATGGCGACGCGCGCGCTATTTTCGCCCACCGTGCCACTGGGACACGATGACAGCGAAATCATGTGGCACGTTGCCGAGGAGGTCGCGGTGGGCATTCTGGTCAATGCCCGGCCGGTGACCGTGATGATGGCGACGCCGGTCGATCTCGAAGACATGGCAGTCGGTTTTCTGCTGGCGGAAGGCTATTTTGACAGCGTGCTGGATATACGCAGGATACGTGTCCTGTCGACCGACACGGGCTTTTGCGTCGATGTTTCCGCTGGCAAGCCCTTGCGTCGCGAACTGCCGGGGCGTGCAATGGAAGGACGATCGGGCTGTGGGCTATGCGGCATCCATGCGCTGACCGATGTGACGTTCAAGTTGCCTCACCGCGTGCGCCCTGCCTTGCAAGCGGAAGCGGTAACCGCCGCGTTTGACGCCCTGGCCTCGCATCAACCCATTAATGCTGCCAACCATTCCGTGCATGCCGCCGGTTTTGCCGCAATGGACGGCGTGATTCACTGGGCGCGCGAAGATGTCGGCCGCCACAATGCACTCGACAAATTGATCGGCGCACTCAAGCGCAATCACATCGATGGCGCCGCCGGGTTTGCCGTGATGACCAGCCGTTGCAGTTTCGAACTCGTGCAGAAAGCTGCCATGGCGGGATTGGGAGGGCTGGCTACACTCTCCGCGCCAACAACGCTTGCGCTCGAGATGGCACGTCGTGCGGGACTGCCGCTCGCCAGTCGTGCGCCAGGCGGCATCGCCCTCTTCTAGTATCCCATCGAAAGATGGAGTGACGCCCCCCTGCGGCTACCCACGGAGATAGCGTTTCCTTATGCTGTGCCAGGCGAGGGCACAGTCACGGGGCGGAGAACTGGAAACTCGCTGCGATCATGCGGATGGTCTGGAGTTTCCGTAGCGGCCCTTAGCAGTAACAGCTTGATACTTCCACTATTGGCAGGAAAGTGGACTTGTCACCAATTTATCCTTGAGTTTTAGTTCCACGCTAGAACAACTACCTTAAAATAGGCATATGAATCCTTATGTAGTGTTGGGCTTAAGAGCAGAGGCGACAAGCAAAGACATCACCACCGCGTATCGACGCCTGGCGATGCTCTGGCACCCGGATCGGCATAGTGATGCCGACAAAGCTAAAGCCGAGGTGCAGTTCAAGGAGATCAACGCGGCATACATGCTTTTGTCAGATCCTTCGCGCCGCTCGACGCTTGACCAGCCAACCCCACGTCAGCGTGACCATCGTACTTCTTCGGGAAAACGACCTCACACTGCCTCGCGGCCTCCCGCGCCCAAGCGGGGCACCGATATCAAGGTGACTCTAACGATTCCTTTAGACGTGGCATTATGCGGTGGACGGAGTCAAGTTTCATTGCAAGATGGTTCGAGCCAGCAGTACCAAGCCGAGCAAGCGAACAACTCGCAACCTTGTCCTCAATGTGCTGGTAGTGGCATGCTGAGCGCGCGCAGCTTGTGTTCGCGCTGCGCGGGTCGCGGATATTTGAAATCCAACAATTCTTCGAGCCGCTCACGCAGCACCAGCGCAACACCGATATTTTTGCCCAAGAATTTAATCGACGGTTATGTGATCAAGTTACGCGAAATGGGTCACCCCGGCCAAGGCGGCAGATATAGCGGCGATCTGATTGTAAAAATCCGAATCGCGGCGCCCGAAGGCTGGAAAATAAAAGGGGCCGATATCCACGGTTCGATTGTCGTTTCGCGCACATTGGCCTGGCAGGGAATTGAGACCAAAGTACGTCTTCCTCACGGCGCGGAGGCGCGAGTTGAGCTTCGGCCGCAAACGCCATCCGGCGAGATAATAAAGCTCGCCCAGCAAGGTCTCTACGATCCGCAGGCGCGTAAGCGGGGTGATGTTTATTTACGCGTGAAACTCGAGCGCGCACCTCAAGTCACTACCCATATTTGACATCCGCGCTCCATCAAATAGGTTATGCCGGGTTTTACGAGCGGGCAGCCGTGAAATTTCTGCTATGCGTTCCGAAACCGCCAGGCGATTTTCTCCGAAGCGGACGTTCCACTACTGGAATCTGGGAGCAACTCGCTCTTGGGACCAACCGGAGAATTCATGAGAATTTTAGGACGCGTTTGCAGAACTGCAAAAGAGTGAAACTATTGTGCAAATGCATATCCGGATTTCGTGTTTTTAGCGACATACATTGCTTTGTCTGCTTTCTTTATCAAGCTATCCGCAGTGGTACCATCTTTCGGAAAAATCGATATCCCGATGCTGGCGCTTAAAATGAGTTCAAGTCCACCGACATGACATGGCTCTTGAATCACATTGAGGATGTTTTGCGTGATCAAAGTGATATCTCCTTCATCACGAACCTCCATTAGCACGTACAAAAACTCATCTCCGCCGTGGCGGCAGACGGTGTCGTCATCGCGCGTATTTTCCTTCAGCCGTTGGGATATGGTGCGTAATACGCTGTCGCCAGTGTCATGTCCGTACGTATCATTGATGCCTTTGAAACCATTCAGATCCATGAACATCACAGCCAGGGTCCAGTTATGCCGTTTTGCCTGCGCCAAACCATGTTCTAGGCGATCATTAAACAGCACGCGGTTCGGGAGGCCAGTTAAAGGATCATGAAAGGAGACATGGCGAGCCGCTTTTTCCTGCTTTTCAGCGGCGGCCAATTGATGTTCTAGCAAGTGCCGCTCATTGACCTCATTTTCTAATGCCTGATTCACGACCAACAACTCTTCGGCAGCTTCTTCCACTTTGATTTCTACGGTCTTGTTTTTTTGTATGGCATTTTCAACTTCGAGTAGCGAGCCTCGTTCTGCGATCTCTTGCTTGAGGACCATATTGACCGATGACAACTCTTCGGCAGCTTCTTCCACCATGCCCCGGACGTGCTCGCTTTGAACTAACACGTTGGTCAAGGACTTACCGGGCTTGGTGCCATTCGGAATTTTTGTTTTCGGCTCGGTTGTCATGTAAAGATACTGTCGGAAGAAACCACAAGTTATACACCTTACAATAAAATTTTGCGAAGGTTTGCCTTTGGTACACAGTGTCTGTAGTACTTTGCGAATTGCTTGCCGCAAAGCTGTCACTCATAATCAATTCAATTCTCTCGAAGGCGACGGTCTGCAATGGCCGAAAATCGGTCACATGAACCGCATAGCCGATCCATTATTAACGCGGCTGCCATTCCGGATAGGTCAGTACGTCCTCGTTATCCTGCAGCCAGGAAACATCGTGTGAACACCAGATATGCATAACTGGCCGGGTGCCCGGATCTTCATCCAGCGTCGCCACGCGCAGGATAACGTGAGCTTGAGCAGGCCGTTCCGCCAGGATGTGGGTGCCGCACACCGAACAAAAATGACGCTGTTTCCCCGGCGACGACTCGAACGAAGTTAATTTTTCCTCGCCTTGCAACCACCGAAAATGCGTGCGATTGACACCGGCACTGGGGACATATGCGGCCGCATGGGCTTTGCGGCAAGTTTGGCAGTGGCAATGAACAATCGGCATATCGAGTTGTTCGGCCTCGTATACCACCGCACCGCATAAACAAGCACCCCTCATCATCCCCTCCGATCACAATTCATTTATAGAAATTGATGCCCGCATTCAAGCAAATCTGTTTCAGGCTAACTCACAAGTGGCAATGTGGGGATGGTTTATTAGCTTTCGACCTCAACAACATGAGCCTGAATCTTGCCATCAATCCGTCCTTGCCCGAACCGGGCGGCAATCGCTTTTTCGGCTGCCTGTGTCGCCCGATCGAGAAAAGCGCTGTTACGCATTTCGATTTCATTGCGAAGCGGCGTGCCCTGACAGTACGCCCGCGCTGCGATGCTTGCTGATTCCGCGATGCTTCTTGCCGACATTGTTTCGAACACTGGCTCAGCAATGAAACCGCTATTCCGCAGATCCTGCCGAATGATTTCGATGTCGTAATAACCATGCGGTGTGCGCGCCATGAAATGCGGAGGGTCTTCAGGAAAGATTGCTTCGAGCGCACAGGATACCGCATGCGCAAATTCGTTTTCTTCTATGCGATCCCAGACGCTGAACAGCAGCGCGCCACCCGGCTTTAAAACCCGGCGAATCTCTGCAAAAGCCTGTGACTTGTCGGGGAAAAACATGACTCCGAATTGACATGCCACCGCGTCGAAAGAGTTTGCTTCAAAAGGCAGTTGCATGACATCGGCCTGCCGCCATTCGACCGGGCGGACAGTGTCTATTCCGGATGCCATGTCCAGCATGGGCTGATTCAGATCGGTGGCGACAATCGACACCTCATCCGGCAGAAGCGAGGCAAGTTGACGGGTAAGTACACCAGTCCCGGCCGCAACCTCCAGAACCCGGGCCGGTTTTCGTGCAGCCAGCCGCTTCGCCAGCCCTTCAGCGTACTGCTGGAAAATGAGCGGTACCAGATATTCTTCGTAAAGCGCAGGAATTGAACCCGCGAAGAGTTTGTCAGATTGAGCGATACTCATCCCGGCTCCTTTGCAATGCCTAATAGTTATGCAATTCTCCGACCCGTCCCGCACGAACGGATAGCGGCCATGATACGTGTCTTGTGCGTTGCGCATCTCCCCACAACGGAGCCAGTTCCTTCTCCAGGGCGTCGACCGGATCGATGCCGTGTGCAGCGATATAGTGGCCGGTCGCCGACCAGCTGCGCAGATAACCGAGTAGCTCAGCCAAGGTCCATGCCGTTTCCATAATGAATTGTGGTGTTTGAATTGCGCTGAAAGGGAACGCCAGCGTCCGATAACCGCTTTCCACATGCTTACGCTCCGGCGGCCAGAACGGGCCCACCGTGTCCTGATAGAAGGCATTGGTACAGTCATTGATTGTTTCACCTTCCACGCTGAACACGCCATAGGTCCAGACTGCCAGCACCCCGCCAGGTTTCAGAACCCGCCGTACCTCGGCATAGAAAGCATCGTGGTCGAACCAGTGCAAAGCTTGTGCCACGGTGATCAGGTCGACCGAAGTGTTGGCGAGACCGCTGGCTTCTGCCGCTGCGACACGATAGTCGATTTGGGGATGTGCCTGTGCGGCGGCAATCTGCGCTGTACTCGCATCCGTCGCGACGACCCGATTGAAATGCGCAGCCAGATCACGGGCCGCCTGCCCGCTGCCCGTCGCGCAATCCCACGCAAGGTTTGTGTCCGGGGCAATTTGCGCCAGCCATGCAAATAAAGCTGCGGGATAGGTTGGACGGAAACCAGCGTAACTGGTCGCTACTGCGGTGAAGTGATCGTTGAAGGCTTGCATCATATGACGTGGTTTCCCTGAGTGATGACGGCCTCCTAATGTAGCTAATAGCCAATGCTCTTCAAGTAGGCGCCTATCGCATCGGCTGCCTCAGCGACATTCAGGTGCGGAAGACAAGTGATGCGAATTTTTGTCGTTCACCACGCCTTCATCAATCTGCAACCGGAACGTAGCTGTCTGATGCTGTACCCTGCCGGAATTCGTGGATTTTTTACAATAGCCTATTTCTTCTTCGTATTTTTTTCTATTTCCGCCATTCTCTCGCGCCATTCATTGAGTTCCTTATCCTCTATCTCAAGCTGAATCGCCACGACCTCCAGTTCACTCAGCTTGTTGTCTTCCAGTCTGCGCGTGAGCTTGGTGCGCATTCTTGACAGCAGGCGCTCGGTTTCGTCCTTGGTCAACAGCTTGGCTTTTTCGAGGTATTGTTCATCAGGCGTTTTTCTCATTGCAATTCATCCTTGAATTTATGGAAAAAAGACATTTTCATGCTACAACAATACCGGATTGCCTCGCTACCTCTGCCGGTGACACGTTTTATTGACGGATTTTCGGTTCACAATGACGCATTGCTGGTTACGTGCAGGCATCGCGCTACTTCTGCTGCAATCAGTTGGTGCGCCAGTGCATTTGGATGTTTGCGATCCGCGCTCCATATGCCGGGGTCGTGAGTGCTCGCCAGCCCCCAGCAATCCACACAGACGCAACCATATTGTTCGCTTAAATCCCTCACAACGCTATGCGCCTGATCCAGGCGTGCACAAGTTCGCGCGGCAAGCCGTGGGGGCAAAACGGAGGCGGGATTCAACAAGGTAAAGGAAATGACCGTCGCGCCTTGCAGTTTGAACGCGCCAAACAGTTTCTCCAGCGCGCCTCTGTATTGCGTCGGGGACCAGTGTGGCGACAGAACGTCATTGCCGCCGCACAGGATGCTGACCAAGTCAGGCCGCAACGCCTCGGCTTCTGGGTACTGCCGGGCGAGAATATCCTCGGCGGTATGGCCGTGCTGAGCCAGATTGTCATAGCGCAGGCCGGGATTTAGCTGACGTAATGTCCGGGCGAGACGATCGGGCCAGCGTAGCGCTTCGATACCGGCAACGTTATCGCCGGATCCTGCCGAAATGCTGTCCCCAAGCGCAACATAATGCCTCCAGCGCATGTCTGTTTACCTCACTTCAGTCGTTGCAAGATACTGGCGTACCTTGCGGCTGCGCAAGCTGACAAGGTAATGATAGGGCATGGCCAGCATACCCCATGTCCATACCTTATTCTGATCATTGCCGGACAGTGCTCCGTGGGACTGGAATGGCAGCGCAGCCGCCATCTCGCGCAACCTTCTGCGTACCGGCGGCCTATGCTTTCTGGCTTGAGCAATGCCGGTTTGGTATGCAAAGTTCTCTTCGCCGTGACAGGATGCAATGGTTTTTCGATGCCGCTCGAACAAGCTCTGCAAACGTGGATGTTCGGTGAAGAAAGGCACGACGGTCAGTGGCCTTATCTGTGCCGCAAAAGCGATATCCGCCGCAGAAAACGCATCACCGACAACGTACTGCCTGCCCTCCAGGCGCGCGGCAAGCTGCAACAGATACGTCTCCAGCGCTTCATACAGCCCCAGGGCTTCCGAGCGATGGAAGGCAAAACGTTTGCTGAGCAGGATGCCCATACAGGTCCCCGCCACCGCGCGGATGACCGGCGCGCCAAACAGTCCACGACCCCGGTGGGCAAGAAACAGATCGGCCAGCAGATCCGGACACTCCAGTATGACCTGGGTATAGCCGAAGCGGCGTGCCGGTATACCCAGCAAGGTATCGAATTCGATCAGTTGGGCATCAATCGCTGCGACGTTGGCCTGATCGCCGGGAAACAGATTGGGCGCATCCGGATACTCGGCGGCGAGATAGCGCAATATCGGGGTGGAATCCATAACGAACGTACCGGTGCGGGCATCATGGATAGCAGGAACGGTATGGCCGGGCAGATGCGCGGGTAAAGGATGTTCACGCAATTGACGCTTGTTAAAGGCGTCAATGCCGACCATGCGCCATTCCAGGTCCATGTGATCAAGCGCCAGACGAACCTTTTCGCAATAATGTGACCAGTGCAGCTCGTATAGCGTAATCATCATCTGCTCCTGTATCCGGCGAGGCGTCACATCAGGCTTTCAAACGCTCGCGGATTGATCATTGCGGCGCTTGCATGGCGTCCGCCATCACGCGTTATTCGGTCATGGTAATGTTTTTCAACTCGACGCGAACTACCGCAATGGCGTTATTGGTTTTACGGAATCGCCAGTAACCGAATATCCCGGTTAAAACGCCGCTCGGAATACACACAATACCCACCGCAGTAAACCATATCTCGTGCGAGAAATGGATGATCGATACGCCTGCAATCAGCAGTGCAACGCCTGAGCGCAGATACGACAGGAAAGTTCTCTCATTCGCCAATAGCGTGCGATCAATTGCCAGCTGATCTCTCAAGATCAGCTCTGCTGCTTCAAAGCGTGAATATGGGCCGTGTGCCATCTTGCTCGGGACTCCTTGATTAGGTGGAAATGAAAAGAATAAGCCCCCGAAACGGGGCAGAGAGCGCCGTGATATTGGGGGCTGGGAAGTATGTGCTGTAAGGCGCCATGGGCGGGCATTATAAACCCAGCTGCCGCCGCATGGGGCTATTCAGGCAATTCAGCGCCGGCAAAGCCGCTGAATTGCCCGATCCTGTTTCAGAACCAGAACGAGGTATCTTTCAGCAAAAACTCGACATAGGACATGTAGTGCGAGCCGTCGCAGGAGAAGGTCAGGCTGATCATGCCGTTGAATATATTGATCGAAGCCGTGCGCAGATAAATGGTCTGATCGGCAAACCGCAAGGCGCGCATGGTGGCCAGAATCCGTTCGATATTGTGCTGCGGGATGGTCGCATCATGCGGGTAAGGACGCGACGGGAATACCAGACAGATGTCCGGGTCGCTCAGCGCCTCATGATCCAGCATGCGATAGCGGTAGGGGTCGTCGACCGTCCAGATGGTGGCCTGGCTGCTGGAAAAGTGTATCTGGCACTGAAACACGCCGCGCATGGTGAGCAGCTCTTCGAGGATGGACAAGGCCTGTTCCAGATTGCCATCCATGGGACTATCCACGCGGCACTGCTGAAACACCGTGCCGCGAATGGCCGGATCGCCTTTTACCTGCCGCCAGTAGCCCGGCTCTTCGTAAAGTTCCGAAGTCACCGGCAGATCGCGCAAATCGAAGTCGGCACCCAGATAGCCCAGCATGTCGGAGCCCGAACGCACCACCTGCAGCGCCGTGAGCGACGGCCGGTGCCCCATCATGCTGATGTAGGCATCGGAAAGCAGGAAACCCCATGCCGGTACAGCCTCCTTCATGTACGGACGCTGGGAACGATCGCGTCCGAAATGCTCCCTTGCCAACCCGGTCTGACTGACATTGTCGCTAATCTGGACGCCATCAGTACCCAGGCAGTACAAATAGGCGCAATAGGGAACACTGGAAAAGCTGCTGGCAAGAATTTCATCCAGCCGTTCGCGATCTCCCCATGCCGAAGCGCATTGTTCGGCCAGATGTGCGAGCGGCTCGCGCAGCTTTTTGGCCAATTCTTCCCGTTGCACATAAATACATTCTTTCCACGACGAGCTTTTCATATGTCACCAGCCAAAGAATGACTTCGATATCAATACAGGATTTTTGGTCGCGCAACGTTCAATGAAGCGACGCTCAAAAATTTGAGAAATTAGAACTTTACTGCCAGGAAATAGTTTCAGGTGGAAATTTATCTCTGTCTGTGTCACTCAATAGATATGGACAAAATCCTATCGTCGACCGCTCCGCCTTACCACAATAGTCATCGGCAGAAATTTCCACAATAGGTAAAGCAGCCCACATCCCGCAATCAGTTATACATTGGTTCAGTGTCAGCACTGCCATAGAGAATATTTCAGGCGGGTTTCAGACCATCACGGCAATCACCATGACGATCCAATGCAGCGCATAGCACAAATCTTTTAGCCGAATTAATCAGCAAGTTCACCAGCATTTTTCTCCAGCATCATCCGGTATTTTTTACTCAAGCTTATAAAGCGTGGCGTCGGCCCGATGTCCTCGTATATCGGATCTCCCTGATCGTCTTGCGCAATGACTTTGGAGCCTTGTATATAAGGCATGGCACGTTCGAGCTCGTTTAATGCCGCGGTCAGCAATTCGGTAATGATTTCCGTCTCGTTGCGGCGCGGATACATTTCCGTCAGTGCCGCAATTTTTGCAGCATCCTGAAGTGGCAACCGTACCTGATACGTCTGCGCAGTCAATGAACCACTCGCCGAACTTTCCCATACCTTCATCAAATCCGAAATATTCATGATGCTTTTCGCGCTCCACTCTGTATTAATCCCTGTTGCGATCAATATAGCACCACGATTGATACATCGGGTCTGCAGTGGCGCCCGGCTTTCACCGTGACCGGACATCGGGATTGCATTGCAATATAGCTGTCAGGCCTGTGTACGACCGGCCAGCATTTTTACGAAATGCAAACCTGTCACCGTCATGCCTGTACCCTCATAAAAACGATGCGCGGCTTTTCTTTGTATACCCGAATCCAGATGGAATTGCTGACAACCTGCCGCCAGCGCATATTCTTCGAGCCATTCGAGCAATTTCGCGCCATAACCTTTTGAGCGATGTGTCGCGAGCGTGACAAGATCGTCGACATACAGAAAATGTCCCCAGGACAGGCTGTTACCCTCCCGAAATCCGGCAACGCTCACCAGATCAGCTGCATGCTGCACAAAAGCCAGCCGATAACCGGCTTTTTCCTGACCGCGAATCCGGGTGATGAATTCATCCTCTACCAGGTGCGGCCGTAGCTCGCGCATTACCGGATAACACGCGGCGATTTCCATGTCTGTGACGGCGATACGTATCTCCATGATTATTTATTGCACTCCTCTAAGCCAAACAATAGGCTCAAGATATTCCATTCCAGCCTAAAATTTCGCACTGGCAACGATGCCCTTGAAAGCAAGGCAATCCTGAATTCTTTTTTGTTGAACCGCCGAGAGTTCAGCGACAGGAAAATAACGATACTCCGAATGTTCCTCGCTCAACACGATCTGCGTACCCGGCAGTAATTCACACCGAAAAATAAACGCATGCGAATTCACTACGGAATGGAAGTAAACGCCGCTCAGATAGACGATCTCAACCTCCCGCCCGAGTTCCTCCACGCATTTACGATACAGCGCTTCATGAATGGTCTCTCCCGGCTCAAGCGCGCCACCCGGCAAGCCCCAGCGTTTGTCACCATATGTTTGCCTGAGTTGCAGGACATGACCCTGCTCGTTGGTGATGACGGCGTGCGAACTGAGACGAAATTGATCTTCAAATGACATTCATTCTCCTGCCTCGCGAACTTTCGTCTGAGCTGCGCAATCCTTGCTGCAGGACCCGCGGACACGATGGGTGTAGTCAGTCACTACACCGCCCTCCATTTCCACATGACAGCACGCCAGCAACTCGGTCTTGAGCATGCGTCTGGCCCTGCTTGCCCGGCTCTTGATTGCGGATACCGACAGGCCTTGTGCGGTCGCCAGCGATTGCATGCTCTGCCCATCGAAATCCGTGGCAAGCAGGGTATCGCGATAAAGCGCAGGCAACTTCAGTACCAGCGGCCTCAGGCATCGCGCCAATTCCTGATGAAGACGATCATCATCGGGTTGTTGCGTATCGGGCAAATCGTCATCCAGCATCTGGGTATGCGTGCGTGACGAACGGTAATAATCGACCAGTGTCGTGCGCGCCGCGGCGTACAGCCAGCCGACTGGATTGTGCGGTGCCCGATTCGCATTAATCGCTGCGAGCGCTTTGATAAAAATATCCTGCAACAGATCATCAGCCGTCCCTGCATCGCTTACGTGTCTGCGCAAATAACTGCGCAAACTATTGCGTACAGCGGAGAAGGTGGTACCCAGATCTTCGCCTGTCATCGGCGTCATGAGCAACACGCGTCCTTGCCATCGAATACATCCTTCGGAATACAGCAAGCTGCCGTACCGGTGGCTGCATCTTGTTCCGGCGTGTGCACAGGAATACAACAAGTGCCGTCCTGGGCTGCCGTGTCAGCACCGAATTTCAGGGTATCCGTCAAGGTATGGAAGTGTTCCCAGGCAAGCCCTTGTGGATCAAGGATCCAGTATTTCTCGCTTTTTGCATAACAGCACGCCGTTACACCTGAATTCGATACTGCACCCGCTGCGGCCGACTCGGCAAGCTGCCTGATCGCTTGGAGTTCTTCGGATGAATCAACCTGAAACCCGAAATGATTAACGCCTGCGGTAAGACCTCGCGCAGAAATTGCAAAGTTCACACGTGGCTCCTCCAGCATCCATTTTGCATAGTCAGCTTGTTGCTTACTGGGTTGCTGGCCAAATAGTTTGCTGTAAAAGTCGATACTGTCTTCGAGATTTGTGACTGCAACGTGAACGTGAAAGCGCTTCATGTCAGACTCCTGTATCACATCAAATTGATGTACAGGTATAGACGCAGAATCATGGGCAAGGTCGCAAACAAAGCTAACGTCGGCTATTCACCGGCATCACAAACACGCAGATTCAGTCGGTACCTGACATCAGTTTCGCCATAGCCGCATCGGTCTGATTCGGTGACTGGCTCAATTCGTCCATCACCCGTTCCCGGTCCACGGACGAGCGATTCTGGCTCAGCTTGAACTTGGCCTGAATGTCGCTGATGTCGATTTCGAAACCGACAATTGCGTCGAGCATTTTCGCATGCCGGTCACCGGAGAAATCGGGCTGCCAGGGGCTGGTCATGGACGCTTCGTGGGTTTGGGTAAGTTGCTCGAGCAGCGTAGCGAAACTAGCCTTGTCCTCAATAATCCGCGCGATGCCCTGCACATGCACCGCCGCGAAATTCCAGGTCGGCACACCGGGTGAGGCATACCAAGTTGGCGAGACATAGGCATGCGGCCCGTGAAACACCGCCAGCACTGGGTGACCGGAGGCAAAGTGCTGCCATTGCGGATTTGCCCGCGCCACGTGACCCAACAGCCTGCCGTGCACGCCGACCGTGGGTTCAAACAGGAATGGCAGATGCGTGACGAACGGCACGCCAGCGGGTGCCGTAACCAGCATGCCGAAGGGATTATCATGAATCAGTGCGGTAATGCGCTGAGGATCGGTTTCCTTGAAATGTTCGGGGATGTACATGGACTGCCCACTCCTGCTTGCGGGAATGTTGTATATGGAATTTACCGGATCAGTACTTTGAAGCAGGATTGACCCGGCATACGGCGCAACGGGTCAGGTCGGGCGCGGCATCAAACCGTGCTCGCCTCTTTCCAGCCTGTCTTCCAGTTGACCAACGAAGGCGCTAACCGAATTGCCCGACTGTTCGATGGCGGACAGCACATCCCGATCAAGCTGATCGATCCTGGTTAGCACGGCTGCTTTCGAGGCCGCATTCTGCTCGGTCTGCCGCTTCATTTCGCTTTCCATAAATGTGCGCAGCTCGATAAAGCGTGACGTTTCTGCCTTTTCCGTCAGCTCCCGATTGGCCTGCATTTCGCGTGCCTGGCGGCGCGTATCAAAAAGCACCGCAGTCTGCAGATACACCACAAATACCAGGAAGAACGCTGTGAGCAGGATCAACACGCCCAGCATGATTAAACCCAGCGGTGCCTGAACCGTGGAAAACCCCAGCGAAAGTATGGTCGGCGTCATGAACGCATTCCAGTTGAGCGCAGAAAAAACCGCTATCAACCCCAGCACTACCAGCAAAAGCAATGTACGAATTTTCATTCTGATTTTCCCCCATTATCGATTCGGGTCTTGCCTGCATCACCATGCCGGTGGATATGCAGACACCCCGATATTATGCGTGGTTTGAAGCTAATTAGCGATGCAGCACGATACGGTAATGCGCCTTTCCGCTTCTCAAGCGTTTGATTGCTTCATTGATGTTGTCAAAACTGTATTTCTCGATGACCGGTTTGACATTGTGGCGCTTCGCGAAATCCAGCATCTTGGCAATCGTCAAAGGACTGCCCACCGGAGAGCCGGATATCGTGCGCTGCGCCATGATGAGTGAAAACACATTGATATCAAGCGGCTCCAGCGTGGCACCCACGAAATGCAAACGTCCGCGCGGCTTGAGGGTGCCGAGATAAAGATTCCAGTCCAGCTTCACATTCACCGTGGAAATGATCATGTCAAAACGACCTGCTGCCGCTTCGAGCTCTTTCGGATCACGCGAGTTCAAGGTGTGATGCGCGCCCAGTTCCAGCGCTTCCTTTTTTTTGTCTTCGCTGCTGGTGAATGCCGTGACATCGCAGCCCCAGCCATTCAGGAACTGCAACGCCATATGGCCGAGGCCACCGATACCGATCACCGCGACTTTGTCAGTCGGTTTGATATCAAACTGCACCAGCGGATTGAACACTGTGACGCCACCGCAAAACAGCGGACCGGCGGATTCCAGATCAATACCTTCAGGAATCGGCACTACGCTATCGGCCGACGCACGCACCTTGTCGGCAAACCCGCCATGATGGCCAACGATGGTGGCCTGTGCGGTAGCGCACAAATTGTGGTCGCCGGTCTTGCAAGGTTCACACTCATTGCAGTAACCGGCATGCCAGCCCAGCCCGACAATCTGTCCGACCTTGAGGTGTTTCACGCTCTCGCCTACCTTGCCAATCGCCCCGACCACTTCATGCCCCGGGACCACCGGATACTGGGTAATGCCCCATTCGTTATCAATGACGCTCAGGTCACTGTGACAGATGCCGCAGTACTGGACATCGATTTCAACTTCATGCGGCTTGAGCGGGCCCGGATCATATTCGAAGGGTTTGAGTTCGCCCTGGGGTTCAAATGCAGCAAACGCTTTGATCATGCTTGATCTCCTTTTCGTAAATGTGTATTCGAAGCCGATATCGACACCCGATGTGCCGACATTGCCCAGGTTGGAGTTCAATCAGCCGGAATGGTTGCCGGTTCCGGATCAGCGCTGTTGGAATATGCCCGCCGCAAGCTGGTTATGTTCCGTGCCCATAGGCAAGCCAGCTTGCGCATTCCGGTCCCAATTCGTGCACCGCGCGGGTTTCGTATTGGTCCGATTCTTCGGTCGTCAGTGTATCCATCCAGCGGCCATTCACGCCCTTATTGATGAACACTTCCGCACCGCCATCCCAAAATGCACCGCCGAGCGGCACGGTTTTCGCCGCATGCTTTTTCATCCAGTCGAATGAACAATAGTCGACGATCGCGGGCCATTGCGTCTCGTCGATGGGAATATCGAGGAACAAAGCAATGCGGCGCATTTCCGCCGGCATGTCGCGCTTCAGGTCATTGAAGTGGACGAACAGGATATTCGGCAGTTCGCGAATCGCCCACCAGCTGCGCACATTTTCCCAGAACGGCCAGAACGGATGTCCATCCCTGACCAGCCAGTCGTGCCAGTACTGGCGAATATCCGCTGGCGGCGGCTCAATGGGTGGCCCGACCCGGCCCGGCGTATCGTTCAGCGCCTCATACCAGGCCTGATTGGCATTCACATGGTGGTTATACATGCTCCACAAGACATCGCGGCCATCGCGGGCAATATAGATATATTTCGCCTTGGGTGAGTACACCAGCGCATCCAGCGGCAGATGCGTCTTGATCAGCCTGCGGTGGGTCTGCGCCTCCACTTGCGGCAATTTCACTTCCTTGGGTGGCACGCGCAAATCCAGCCACGGTGACATTTCAGCCACGGCCAGATCCGGGTCGCCATTGAACAACATTTGCGCCACGATCTGCTGCATCCAGGTGGTACCGGATTTGGCATAAGTCGCGATGATGATGTCATCGTTGCGGAACTGGAAATCGTTCCAGATGGTTGAATCAAAATGGTGGCTATGCAGCTCTCTGGATTTGACCGGCCAGACAATATTCACCGACATGATTATTTCCTCTTAAGGCAATAATGTCCGTCCGTGACGAAAATACGGCTGCGCACGTACTGAACATGCTGAAGCAAACAGGGTGATTTGATCACACATACGAAGCTTCAGAGAGCATAGCTCGTCGAGCCAATACCTACAAGCCATGCGTCTGCTTGTTCGACACAAGTCACTCAGGTAGCGCGGGGATAAAAATAGACGGCATTCCCTCAAACATAGGTTTGGCGAACAAATAGCCTTGATATAGATGCGCGCCCAAATCGTTGAACCAGGAAAATTCGTCGATTGTCTCCACACCCTCAATCACAAAATCAATCCCAAGATCGAGGCATATCTGTGCAATGGCGCGAACAATTGCCTGGCGGGGGCCATGGGAATGAATGCCCCTGACCAGACTCATATCCAGCTTGACGATATCCGGCTGAAACTCGGCTAGCAGGCTCAGACCTGCATACCCGGCACCAAAATCGTCAATGGCGAGTTTTATTCCAGCGTGACGGTATTCATTGACGGTTTGCGCAAAACGGGCGTGATCGGCTATTGCTTCGACTTCGGTGGCTTCAAGAATAATCCGATCCAGCGGAAATGAATGTCGATTTGCTGCCTCAATGGTGGAATTCAGTCCTACGTCCGTATCCATTACCGCACTGGGAAGAAAATTGAGATTGAGATGCGTATGGATGCCAATGCGTGCTGCGACTTCGATTGCTTTGGCTCGGCACACGGCATCAAACATGGTTAACTGCTTGCCCGCATAGCGCTGGATAATCTGGTAGGCGGGTTCATTTTGCAGGCCACGAACAAGCGCCTCGTGGGAATAAACCATCCGGGCATGAGTATCGACGATCGGTTGAAATGCAAACGAAAAATCCAACGCAGCCGTATCCGTCAGACCAACATCCGGCGGCGGCAAACTGTGGTTCACGCGGCGATTCCCTCCAGACGCGAACGCCAGCGGTTTTGCGCAAATGCCTGCAATAATTTTTTTGCTCTGCCCGCCTGCAGATTTGTCAGCGATATACCTTGCTGAAAAAAGTCATTGAACCCTTCAATACTCGACAATTCGGAAGGTTCCGGTGCTGAAAACCCCATCGACCAATCACCAAATGTACGTTGCGCGATGGGTTCATGAATAATCTTGGTTACATTCCGATGACACGGATCTGCAGCGATAATCACAAACAACTCTTCCAAGGCCGTTTTTTCACCCTCCAACACTTGAAAAAAGCTGCCCGCGGTGTACAGCAGCATTCCAGTTATCGCGCGTTGCGCATTTTTACGCCGCGCAACCTGCAAGATCGCCCTGAGTTGGGCGGTGTCGAAACCCGCAGCAGCGGCACTGGTGTAAATTAAATGTGTCAGTTTGACTGAATCCATAGCTCGTAGTCAGGTCACGTCACGTTTTGGGCCATGGCGATGCCTGTCACCAAAGTGGGGCTGCGTTACCACGCGGAGAATGAATTGAAGGCTCGCCTTGATCAAGAACCAAGGCGATAAACGCAACAATTCCCGTTTTACATAGTATGCATATCGGCAGATGAGCTGAATTTTTTATACCCGAGCTGAAATTGATTTTGATTTTTCCATCCAACGCCAGCCAGCAATATCCTGCGTTCGTGGTTCGTTGCATTTCATTCGGAAAGAGAATAACGAAAAGTTAAGGAACGAAAAAAATTGGGTTTGACTCAGATTACAGGTATGGACTGCTATTTACAGGTAGTCGCCAGGTAAATACTCGTCGAATGCAGCTTCTTTTTTTAACTTTTTGGAGCAATAAATACCATGCGAAACAACATCGAAGGCAAAATCGTCGTCATCACCGGCGCCAGCAGCGGGCTGGGCGAAGCGACCGCGCGCCACCTGTCCGAACAGGGTGCCACCGTGGTACTCGGTGCCCGGCGTATTGATCGCATCAACGCGCTGGCAAAGGAACTGGCAGGCAGCGAAGATAAAGCTATCGCCGTGCAGACCGACGTCACCCAAAGCGCACAAGTCCAAAAGCTGGTCGATACCGCCATGGAAAAATACGGCCGCATCGACGTGATGATCAACAACGCCGGTCTGATGCCGCATTCGCCGCTGGATCGCCTCAAGATCGACGACTGGGACCGCATGATCGACGTCAACATCAAAGGCGTGCTGTACGGCATCGCCGCCGCACTGCCCTACATGCAAAAACAGAAATCCGGCCACATCATCAACGTCTCGTCAGTCGCCGGCCATAAAGTCCGCCCCGCCAGCGCCGTCTATGCTGCTACCAAGCACGCCGTGCTGGCCCTGTCCGAAGGCCTGCGCCAGGAAGTGAAACCCTACAACATACGCACCACCGTCATCTCACCCGGCGCAATCGACACCGAACTGCCCAACAGCGTGACCGAAGCGGACATCGCCGACAATGTGCGCAAAATCTATGAAATCGCCATTCCAGCCGACTCGTTTGCAAGGGCTGTCGCCTTTGCAATCAGCCAACCAGACGACATCGACGTGAACGAAATCCTGTTCAGGCCAACCCGGCAAGAGATTTAACAAAAAATACTGGAGTTGAAACCGGGCCGGTTTGATTCGATTCGCGCAGGTAAAACTAGGGGTGCATTTCCCCCTTCTGCACTGCCTTGATTTGCCGCTAATCTGCTGTCCGTTTGCGCGTAGTCCGGGTTGAGCGAGCGCTTAGACGGGAAGGTTTTTCAACCAAACGGCCCGAGACAAACTTGTGCAGTACGCTGGCGATCAGCGTCTGATAGGGAATACCCTCTTCCATCGCACGAGCCTGAATGTCCATCAGATCAGGCGAGGAAAGGCGGATGTTGACGCGCCGATCCTTGATAAATGTGGCCTGCGCCGCCTCCCGGTACCTTATGAGTTGGGATTTCGAGGGGAGAATAGATTTAAGCTCGCCTTTTTCATAAGCGGCGAGGACATCTTCTTCGAAAGTATCACGCTTCTTCATCTGAGCCACCTTGCTTCAAATATTCCCGTATTTTTTGCGCACTCCACGCAGATTTTACCCCCTCTGCAGCAGCCCCTGGCGTCAGGCCAAAAACCGAAAAAGTCGGGACGGCTGTTTGAGCCGCAGGCGAGTTCCCGTCCCGACCGGTTTTTGTCCTGACCCCAGGGGGAAGCCGAAGGCCTGCAAGGTGGGGCGTGCTTTCTTTGGTTCATTTCTTTGCACGAACAAAGAAAGAACTTGCCGCCGGGCAACCCCGGCCAATCACGGATTGCGTACCGTAGACTGGACTTGAAGTTGACCCCATTTCACGGACACCTTATTGTTCTTGCAGAAGGAGT
>JAZKBM010000002.1:0-92343 GCA_040388645.1 Pseudomonadota bacterium | reverse complement strand
ATGAGCTTCAATGAAGAAGCTCAAACTGTCCGTGGAAACGGGTCAAGTCCAAACACTTTGACCTCTTCGGCGGGGAGGCCTTGTTTGCAGGTTGCTGGTATCGCTTTCTTCAAATGAATGCATTCAAGGAGGAATATCAAGAAGCTTTTGAGGAACTCATAGGATCTCGCACAGATGAAGAAATTGAGCCGTGGCCGAAAGAACTTGAAGGGAAGCTTCGGGCAGAGCAAGAACGCCTAAGCTTGAAGTATCGCATACCACCTGACCTCTACTTGACTACCGAGGAGCCCATTCGCGAGTCCGAATTTAGTTGGTGGAAGGAGGCGCTCGCCAGTTGGTCAAGTGGCACGATGTCGCCAGAGGAGAGCGCCGAATTCGTAAGTGCGCTTGATCATAACCAGTTTGACGAGTACTACATTCTTCTAGAAGTGCCCAACTTCCTGATCTCAGGCATCCAACGTAATCTCTTGGAGCGATCGCTGATCGAATTAGGTTGTGGCTTTGAAAACGAGTGGGAGAAGCTGGATGAACTTTGCGATGCATTGCGAGCCGATCCAACGGACAGCTAACAACACCATGGAGTGGACGTTATAAGGTTCCCGCATGAAAAAATTTCTGTTCGTTGTAGCAGTTCTATTTGCTGGATATTCCTACTTTAGTGGCCCACATAGCGCTACGCCGAATAATTCATCGACCGCCGCACAGAGCCAGAGCGTAGATACATCCGATGCGGTAATTGCTAATGCATTTGCAAACCAAATTAGTAACTTACAGGTCTCTGGTCAGGGTGTTGTCATCAAGTTGCTACCTGATGACAACAGCGGCAGCAGGCATCAAAGATTCATAGTCAAATTAGCCAACGGTCAAACCCTATTAGTCGCACACAATATTGATCTCGCCGCCAGAGTTGCCCATCTGAGTGAAGGTGACTCGATTATGTTTAATGGCCAGTACGAATGGAACCAAAAAGGTGGAGTTTTGCATTGGACGCATCGAGATCCAAGTGGTTCTCACCCAGCTGGGTGGCTACAACACCAAGGTCAAACGTATCAATGAAACCTTCTAACTCAGCACACAACCTCGCTCCTTTCGGGAGCTGGACGCTTATCTGAGCTTCCTGATGTCCTGATTCAGGATGTCTCCAAGGCCCTGCGCTTTCGGGGTGCTACGTAGACCGTCGATTAATGTTCGTAAATGGCGTTGGCCAACCTTCGGAGACGCCATGACGCCCAACAGGCCGCGCCAGAGTGGCGTTACGTACAGCGGTATGTGTCAGCGCCATGATGGTATCTGCTCAACGGCGGAAAAAAATACCATCAAAAAGTGACGGTATGTCAAGCAATGTACTGATACGTCACGAATCAACCGATTGCCGTTAAAGCCTTAAAACACGGGGGTTTTGAGACTGTATGAGATGTTGCGATACGTCTGCTTGGTGCCGGGAGGGGGACTCGAACCCCCACAGTGTCACCACCGGCGGATTTTGAGTCCGCTGCGTCTACCAATTCCGCCATCCCGGCCATGAGAGGTGAATCAAAGAGGGCGAATTATCCTCGAAATGCTGTCATACGGCAATGCTCAATGATGACAAGGTATAATCGCGCCTTGTTTTGAGCCTTCATCTATATGCGCACGACCGATTTCGATTTCTCTCTGCCTGACGATCTTATCGCCCAGTTTCCGCCCGCTTCGCGTTCATCCAGCCGCCTGCTGCATCTGGATGGCGCGAACGGCCAGCTTGCCGATTGCCGGTTTACCGACCTGCCCGGCTATTTGCGCCGTGGCGATGTGATGGTATTCAACGATACCCGGGTGATCAAGGCGCGCCTGTATGGGCGCAAGGCCAGTGGTGGACAGGTGGAGTTGCTGATCGAGCGCGTCACTGACGAGAAGGAGGCGCTGGCATTCATCCGCGCCAGTCACGCGCCGCAGCCGGGCAGCACGCTCAGTATTGCGGATGCAGTCACGGTAACCGTGTTGGCGCGCGAGCAGGATATTTACCGGCTGCGCTTTGATGGCGACGCGAGTGTGCTGGAAGTACTCGATCAATATGGTGCCCTACCGCTGCCGCCTTATATCGAGCGGGCCGCCGATGGCTCGGACGATGCACGCTATCAAACGGTATACGCACGCCATCCCGGTGCAGTGGCCGCGCCCACTGCGGGGCTGCATTTCGACGAAGCCATGCTGGCGCAGATCGATTCCATGGGGGTGATCCGCGCCCATGTGACCTTGCATGTCGGCGCGGGGACCTTCCAGCCGGTGCGCGTGGACGATGTGGCCGAGCACAAAATGCACAGTGAGCGCTACACCATTCCACAGGCCACGGTGGATGCGATTGCCCATGCCAAGGCGAATGGCGGGCGCGTGATTGCCGTGGGCACCACCAGCCTGCGTGCGCTGGAAGCCGCCGCACAATCGGGAGCCTTACTGGCGGGCGAAGGCGAAACCAGTATTTTCATCACCCCGGGCTATCAATTCAAAGTGGTGGAACGTTTGCTCACCAATTTCCATCTACCCAAATCCACGCTGCTGATGCTGGTGTCGGCGTTTGCCGGGCTGGATCATATCCGCCACGCCTACGCTCACGCGATCGCCGAACGCTACCGATTTTTCAGTTACGGCGACGCCATGCTGATCGAAAGAAAAAACCATGGAATTTAAGCTGCACCGCACCGATGGCCTGGCTCGCCGCGGCACGCTCACCCTCGCCCACGGCACGGTGGAAACGCCCGCCTTCATGCCAGTCGGCACTTACGGCACGGTCAAGGCCATGTCGCCGCTAGAGCTCAAGGAGGTCGGCGCGCACATTGTGCTCGGCAACACCTTTCACTTGTGGTTGCGCCCTGGTCTGGAAGCCGTTGAGATACATGGCGGTCTGCACCGTTTCATGGGATGGGATCGACCCATCCTGACCGATTCGGGCGGATTTCAGGTATTCAGTCTCGGCGCACTGCGCAAGATTACCGAAGAAGGCGTGAAATTCGCCTCGCCGCTGAATGGCGACCGGCTGTTCCTGACGCCGGAAGAATCCATGCGCATTCAGAAAGTGCTCAATTCCGACATCGTGATGATTTTCGATGAATGCACACCCTACCCGGCCGAACTCGACGCAGCGGCGTATTCCATGCGTCTGTCGCTGCGCTGGGCGGAACGCTCCAAGGCAGCCCATGCTGGCAACCCGAATGCGCTGTTCGGCATTGTGCAGGGCGGCATGTACGAAGATTTGCGCGACGAATCACTGCGCGAGCTCGCTGACATGGATTTCGACGGTTACGCCATCGGCGGCTTGTCGGTAGGTGAGCCCAAGGACGACATGCGCCGCATCCTCGCCCACACCGCCCCACAATTGCCGCAACATAAACCGCGCTATCTGATGGGTGTCGGCACACCGGAGGATATTGTTGCGTCGGTGCAACACGGCGTAGACATGTTCGACTGCGTGTTGCCCACGCGTAACGCACGTCACGGCATCCTGTTTACCCGGCACGGCGACCTGCGCCTCAAAAACGCACGCTTTCGCACTGAAACGGCGCCAATAGACGCGCAATGCGGCTGTTATTGCTGCCGTAACTTTAGTCGTGCCTACTTGCACCATCTGGTCCGCTGCGGCGAGATTCTCGGCGCACGCCTGGCCACCATTCACAACCTGCATTACTACCAGGAATTGATGGCCGGGCTGCGATCAGCAATTGAAACAGATACATTAGCCGACTTCGTTGCCCGCTTTCATGAGCAGCGCGCGGGGTCATGTTAGAATGTCCCGATTTCTTGAAGGAGTAAAACCATGCTGATTTCGAATGCCTTCGCCGCACCGGCTGCAGCATCCCCCACCAGTGAGCTGATGAGCTTTTTACCTCTGGCGGTCATCGCCGTCCTGTTTTTCTTCATGATTATCCGCCCGCAAATGAAACGCGCCAAAGAATTGCGTACCATGCTTGAATCGCTGCAAAAAGGCGATGAGGTCGTCACCAGCGGCGGCCAGGTAGGCAAAATTGTCAAAATGGGCGAACAGTACATCAGCCTTGAAATTGCCGATGGCGTCGTCACCCACGTGCAAAAAGCCACCGTGCAAACCCTGCTGCCAAAAGGCACCATCAAGGGCCTGTAATCCGCTGTACCCATATCCATAACAGTATGAAGGCCGCGCCGTGAACAGATTCCCGCTTTGGAAGTACATCCTCATTGCAGTCGTGCTGTTAGTCAGCGTGCTGTATACGCTGCCTAATTTTTATGGCGAAGTGCCTGCCGTGCAGGTGTCGCCTACACGAACTGCGATCAAGGCCGATGCGACCCTGATGCAACAGGTCGAGGATGAACTGAAGGCGCAGAAAATTCCTTACACAGGTGCCTTCATCGAAGGCAATAGCGTCAAAGTCCGTTTCACGAGCACCGATATCCAGCTCAAAGCCAAAGATGCGCTTCAAGCGCGTTTTGGTGATGGTTACAGTGTGGCACTCAATCTGCTGCCTGCTTCGCCTGCCTGGTTATCGGCAATTGGCGCCAAGCCCATGTTCCTGGGTCTGGATTTGCGCGGTGGCGTGTATTTCCTGATGCAGGTAGATATGCCCGCAGCACTGGATAAGGCCGCCGACCGTTATAACAACGATTTGCGCGTCCAGTTGCGTGAACAAAAAATCCGTTACAACGGCATCAACCGCGTTGGTCAGAAAGTGGAAATCCAGTTTAGCGATGCGGCCACACTGGAACAGGCCAAGAAATATATCTCCAGCAATTTTTCTGACCTGCTCCTCACGGAACAGGACAGCGGGGGTGAATACAAACTGATCGCTTCGCTCCGTCCGGAAGTGAAAACGCGCACCCAGGATTTTGCCATTCAGCAAAACATTACGACGCTGCGCAACCGGGTGAATGAACTGGGTGTGTCCGAACCTGTTATTCAGCAGCAGGGCCTGGATCGCGTGGTCGTGCAACTGCCCGGCGTGCAAGACACCGCCAAGGCCAAGGAAATCCTGGGACGTACCGCCACGCTGGAAATTCGCATGGTGGATGAGGAGCATGATGTCACCGCCGCCTTGCAAGGCCAGGTTCCATTCGGTGATGACCTTTATACGGACCGCAGCGGCCAGCCCCTACTGGTGAAAAAGAACGTGGTGCTGACCGGTGATTACATCACCGACGCAGCCCCCGGCTTCGACCAGCAAACCGGCCAGGCCACGGTCCACATCAACCTGGATAGTCGTGGCGCGCGTATCTTCAAGGATGTCACACGCGATAATGTGGGCAAGCGCATGGCTATCCTGCTGATCGAAAAAGGCAAGGCCGAGGTGATTACCGCACCGGTAATACGCGAGGAAATCGGCGGTGGCCGGGTACAGATTACCGGTATGGAATCAGCCCAGGAAGCGTCTGACGATGCGCTACTGTTACGCGCCGGCGCGCTCGCTGCCCCGATGAACATTGTCGAAGAACGTACCGTCGGACCGAGCCTGGGGGCCGACAACATCAAAAAAGGCTTCCACTCCAATCTGTGGGGGTTCGCAGCAGTTGCCATTTTCATGATGTTCTATTACCGTTTGGTGGGCGTGTTCTCCACGCTGGCGCTAGCGTTTAACGGCCTGTTCCTGGTAGCGCTGTTATCCATGATGCAGGCCACGCTGACCCTGCCGGGTCTGGCGGGTATCGCACTCACGCTGGGTATGGCGATTGACGCCAACGTGCTGATCAACGAGCGTATCCGCGAAGAACTGCGCAACGGCAATTCGCCGCAGGCCGCCATTAATGCCGGCTATGACCGCGCCTGGGGCACTATCATGGACTCTAACATCACCACCCTGATTGCCGGTGTCGCACTATTCTGGCTGGGCTCGGGCCCGGTACGCGGCTTTGCCGTGGTGCTGTGCCTGGGCATCCTGACTTCCATGTTCAGCGCGGTGACCGTGTCACGTGCCATGGTAAACCTCACTTATGGCCGCACCGTGCGTCTGGCTAAAATTTCCATCTAAGGTATCCATCATGGAATTTTTCAAATTCAAAAAAGACATCCCGTTCATGCGCTACGGGAAGGTGACCACGGCCATTTCCCTGCTTACCTTCATCTTTGCGGTATGGGCGTTAGCGAGCAAAGGTCTGAATCTGGGGGTGGACTTCACCGGCGGCACCGTGATGGAAGTGACCTATCCTCAACCGGCCCAGCTGGATGCCATCCGCACTACGCTGGCTCATACGGCCCTGCCTGAAGTATCGGTGCAGACTTTCGGCACGACGCACGATGTGCTAGTCCGCCTGCCGCTGAAAGGCAAAACCAGCAGCGCCAAAAGCAGTGATATCGTCATGGCGGCATTGAAGGCGCAAGATCCCACAGTGGAACTGAAACGCGTCGATTTTGTAGGCCCCCAGGTCGGCAAGGAGCTTTACAACAATGGTGCACTGGCGCTGGTGGTCGTGGCGATCGGTATCCTGATTTATCTGGCGCTACGCTTTGAATGGCGTTTTGCACTCGCCGCCATTATCGCCAACGTGCATGACGTCGTCATCATCCTCGGTTGTTTCGCGTTCTTCCAGTGGGAATTCACCCTTACGGTGCTCGCCGGCGTACTGGCGGTGCTCGGCTACTCGGTGAACGAATCGGTGGTGGTGTTCGACCGGATCCGTGAGAATCTGCGCAAGATGCGCAAGGCAACGATCTCCGACATCATTGACAGCGCCATCACCACCACCATGAGCCGTACCATCATCACCCACGCGATGACGCAGATGATGGTGTTGTCGATGCTGTTCCTGGGCGGTGAAGCGTTGCACAACTTTGCGCTGGCCCTGACCATCGGCATCATATTCGGCATCTACTCATCGGTGCTGGTGGCTTCGCCGATACTGCTCATGCTCGGCGTCAAACGCGAGCACTTCATCAAGGACAACAAGCCGAAAGAAGGCGTCACCGCCGACGGCGCACAAGTTTAGTCCACCATTGTCCTGCCCCGACCTGATCGGGGACAGGACAGCCTTTTACACCTGGATCGGGAATAACCCATGCTGCATCAATTCATTGCCTGGCTGCTCGCCACCGTTCATGACTGGGGTTATGCCGGTATCTTTATCCTGATGGCGCTGGAATCCACCGTGTTGCCGGTGCCTTCCGAATTGGTGCTGATCCCGGCGGGGTATCTCGCTTATCAGGGACATCTGAGCTTACCCCTGGTGCTGATCTCGGCCACTCTGGGCTGTCTGGCAGGCGCCTCGCTCAACTATGCCTTTGCACTTTGGGTAGGACGGCCGTTCCTTGAACGCTATGGCAAATACTTTTTTGTGCGCCCGGCATTGCTGCACAAGACGGATGTTTTCTTTGAACGCCATGGCAAGATATCCACTTTCACCGGCCGTTTGATCCCCGGCATCCGCCACCTGATTTCCTTACCCGCCGGGCTGGCGCGCATGAACATCGCGGCGTTTGTACTCTATACCAGCCTTGGCGCCGGTCTCTGGTCCAGCGTACTAACCCTGCTCGGCTACTTCATCGGCGGGAATGAACTACTCCTCAAGGAATACCTGAAATACCTCAGCGCAGGCGTGATCATCTTCGTCGTTCTGGCAATTACCATTTACTGGCAGTGGCAAAAACGCAACGGCAAATAAACCCGTCCCCATCGGACACCACGGTTTGCCCGTGTGGTGCCACGTCCACGTTTGATTCATGCTGCGGCCGCTATCTCGCAGGAGAAGCCGCCCCTACCGCAGAAGCGCTGATGCGCTCACGCTACACGGCCTTTACATTGCTGAATGAAGCTTATCTGTTATCCAGCTGGCATAGCTCCACCCGCCCCGCCTCCCTTGATTTACATGCATCGCCGCAGCCGAAATGGTTGGGGCTGAAAATCGTCGCCCATCACATTCAGGACGAAAGCCATGCCACAGTCGAATTTGTGGCGCGCAGCAAACTGGCAGGCAGAGCGCAACGCTTGCATGAAGTGAGCCGCTTTGTGCGTGAAGACGGACACTGGTTTTATGTGGATGGAGAAATACGCTCGCGCTGATTGGCGTTATATGACACGTAGACTTACTTCATCACGAACGAACCCCCTTGCGGAGTCCGTTCATTGCAAAAAGCAAGGTTTAATGCGCTATCCACCATTGTTGCGCATAATCCCTGTCGAATGCAGGAAGGATATCCTTCTTGATCTCGATACCCGTCAGCGCAGGAAACTTCTGGCGAAATAGCGCTTCATCCGTAGCAGACTCATCCGATATAACCACGTCGAATGTTCCACCGGAAGCCCCTGCGATTGCTTGATCGAGCAGAGGTATGGAAGGACCGGCCTTGAATTCGTTTCCCTGTCGTTCACGTACTGTTGCTGCCACATGACCCAGGTAATAAACACCGGGTGCTTTCGCCACGATCTGCATATGCAACGGGGTGAAGAAGAAACCATTGATCGGGAAGGATCTGGCCAGACTTGTCAGGCCTTGAATCTCATACTTTCCAGCGGGCAACTCCATGCGAATCAGGTAATTGTTTCCCGTTTCGGCAGAATCCGTTTCATTCTTGCCGATATCATCCATTTTAAAGTTGAGCCTGTCTGAAGCCTGTTTTGCATCGGGTTTCTCGACATTCACAACCAGGAGACGGGGCTGGAATGAGGTTCTGTATGTGTTCTTGATAGTCGCCGTCATGAGAAAAACGGGGTTGCTCCTTTCAGTCAATCGATCCGAGTCATTATGAAATGCCATTTTTGTCGGCGTGGCACACCCCGACATTAGCAGGACAAACAAAATAATAATGGGAGAAATGTACTTATTCTTCATTGTAGTGGCTCATTAATTATTCAAGAATTGGAAGCTGGATAAATTTCAATGCAAATTAATAAAAAAACACCCTACGCTACATATGAACCCTCCTTATCAAGTTTAAAAATATTCAACCATAATGAAAATATTGGCCTTGTTTGGCTTCGAGATGCGCCATTCAAAATATCCTACAATCGCCCGCTGCGTTTGATATCCAGATAGCGATTCACCAATGCCACGGGCAACTTCTCCGGCTCGACATCGACACCCAGCACCCCATACGCCTTGATGGCCTCATGTGCCTTGCGCCGTTCTTCCAGATAAATATGCGTTGCACTATTGCGCAAGGCAGCGCTGAAATCCTGGATCGGTTTGGACAGGACGTCATTGATAATGCGTTCCTGCAGGCTGGCCAGAAGCACCAGATGGCGTTGCCGCATCAAGTGCAATGCGGGCAGCAGCTCGTCATTATCTTCATCGCGCAGATTGGTCACCAGCACGACCAGCGAGCGCTTGTTGAGGCGCGACATCAATTCTGTCGCCGCTTTCAAAAAATCCGGGCTGCTGGTGCCTGCCTGCAAATCGTAGACGGTATCGAGCAGGCTGTTGATCACGCCTGCGCCCTTGCGGGGCGGCAGATAACACGGGCGGCCGCCAAATGCCATCAACCCGACGGTATCGCCCTGCCTTAACGCCACGTAGGACAGTAACAGTACGGCATTCAGCGCATGGTCGAAGTGGCTCAGTTCGCCGTCCTTGGCATGCATGCGGCGCCCGCAATCGATCAGAAACACCACCTGCTGGTCGCGCTCATCCTGATACTCGCGCGAGATGAATTTTTTCAGGCGCGATGTGGCTTTCCAGTCGATCTGCCGCAGCATGTCGCCGGTCCGGTATTCGCGTAACTGGTGAAACTCCAGTCCTTCTCCGCGACGCTGGCGCAAACGTATACCCATCATGCTGAGCCGGTTGTCAGTGGCGAGCAATGCGTAACTGGTCATCGCGGCAAAGTTTGGATACACCTTGACGCATTCACGCGCACCCACCATGTGGCTGCGACGCCACAGCCGCAAGGGTGACAAAACCAGTAGCCGGGTTGCAGAAAAACATTGTTCGCCGCGTTCTGTTGGCCTGACTTCATAGTTGATTTCGACCCAGCCGGAAGCGGGAATCCGTGTCTGCGCCGGCATTCCCCGGACTTCGACCTGCGCCGGAAATTGATCGAAAATTTCCACAGTGGCAGAAGTTTTTGCGCCCTGCCGGATACGCAGCCGGACCTCGCTCCAAACGCCCAGCGCGAGCGTGGCGGAAACCTGCCGCACCACGGTTATTTCTGCTTGCCGCAATGACGCAAGCAGATCGATGCCTGCAGCCAGCAATATCAGTACACCGCCGCCGATCCAAACCATCACCAGCGCCGGCCAGAATGCCGCGGCCACGCCTATAGCCAGCCACAACCACAGCAGGTGGAACAGCCGCCGTGCGGGTATCACGCGCGCGGCGCTTTCACTTTTTCCAGCATAGCCTTAAGGACATCGTCTGCGCTTTGCCCTTCGATTTCCAGTTCCGGCCGCAGCATGATGCGATGCCGCAGGGCTGCAATTGATACTGACTTGACGTCATCCGGCGTAACGAAATCACGCCCGGCCAGCAATGCCTGTGCACGCGCCGCACGGATCAGGGCAATGCCGCCGCGCGGCCCGGCGCCGATGGCGATCCCCGACCACTCGCGGGTTTGGCGCACAATTTGTACGGCGTAATCATTCACTTGCTGATCGACGCGCAAACTCGCCACGATCCGCTGTATCCCCAGCACCGTCTGCGGCTTGATGACCGTGGCGACGCGTTCGACATTGAGCGCATCGCCGGTCTGACCGGCCGTCACGCTGGCCACCAGGGATTTCTCCTCGTCCTCGCCCGGATAGCCGATCAATATCTTGAGCAAAAACCGGTCAAGCTGTGCTTCCGGCAATGGATAGGTACCTTCCTGTTCGATCGGGTTTTGCGTTGCCAATGTCATGAACGGCGGCGCCAAAGTCATGGATTGGCCTTCGATCGTGACCTGGCATTCCTGCATCACTTCCAGCAACGCAGCCTGGGTTTTGGCGGGTGCGCGGTTGATTTCATCTGCCAATAGCAAATTGGTAAAGATCGGCCCTTTGCGGATGCTGAACTGCTCGCTTTTCAGATCATAGAGCGCATGGCCGGTGATATCGGACGGCATCAGGTCCGGGGTGAACTGGATGCGCGCAAATGCACCGTCAAAAGTTTTTGCCAAAGCGCGCACCAGCAAGGTTTTCCCGAGTCCCGGGACGCCTTCAATCAACACATGGCCGCCTGCAAACAGGGCGATCAACACCTGATCCACGGTGTCTGTCTGCCCGATCAAGGCTTTGGCTATTTCGGCACGCATGCGTTGCGCAATCGCGCTGGCCTGCGCGATTTTACTGGCGACCGGATCGGTTTCTGCTTCTAATGGGGTGGTTTCATTCATAGCTTTTTCCTTATCGTCTCCAGCAGGATGATTGCTTCGGTAAACTCGGTTTCATTCGGGGCGTATTGATTGAACAGGATTTTTTGAATCGTGTCAGGCGTCGTTTTCGACAATTCGGCGAGATGTATCGCCAACGCAGCAGGGGACAGACTGGCTAGCGCCGGATGCCGGGACTCCAGCATCCTCAGCAAGGCCGCACGCGTGCCATTCAAGAGTTTTGCACGCTGACCCTGCTGCCACAGAAAACGTCCGCTTGCAACGATGTGATCCAGCAGGCGCCGCCGTGCCAGCGATGGCATCGCACGCTTCGGGCCTAATCCACGACTGCTTGACCACAGCCAGGCGATCAGCAGCGCGGCTGCGCTGACCAGTACCGTCCAGGCGTTCATGCCCAGCCATTTCCACAGCGGTGGCATATCCCCGCTGTAGATCAGCCAGATTTCACCCTCGCGCTGAGGATGGGTCAGATACCACAGAAATGCAGCATTGTCGTAACGGCCAATGGATGAATTGCGCATAAAATCAGCATCACTCAAAACCGTCAGATCGCCGGCACCCAAGCGGTAACGCAGCAGATGCCCGCCCATGTCACCCACCATGACGGCATGCGTTTTTGGGTTGCGATATTCCAGCGTGGTGCATGGCTTGAAAGCCACCTGCATAAAATCGCTGGCCGCGGGGATATCCACATTGGTCGGTACAAAAGGTTCACGTGATTTGGCTGGATTGTTTACACGCCGCACCCCTAATCCGTTCAATAACCAGTCTTGCGCTTTTTCGTTTTCGGCCGTGTCAGCTGGAATGACGATCAGATGGCCGCCCGCGCGTACCCAGCCTAACAATTGTGCGGCCTGTTGCGGGCCCATCTCATAACGCTCACCCGGTATTACCAGCGTAGCACCGGTTGGGGGCAGGCCTGTCAAACTGGGCATGCTCCGCGCAGGACTGCTCCGGGTGTTCAGGAAGCGTGTGGCTGCCAGCAGCGGGTTGTCACGTGCCTCACCCTGGTAACCGATCTGTACTTTGTCGGAAACCAGCTCAAAATTCTGGTAAAACCAATAGCCGCCCGCCCCCGTCAATACGGCGAGCAATACGGCAATCAGCCATGGCCTGGCACTCATGGCGTGTGCCCGAAATGAACATCCCAATTGCGGCACAACTGCTGCATTGCTGTTGCATCAGGTTGGCGGTTTGCATAGGCCATGCTTTGCCAGGCAGTGGTTAGCAGACAAAAATAATTGCCGGTTTCCTGTGTCGCGCTGCTACGGAACAAACGGATGCATTCTCCCTCCGTGGCATTGGCCCCCAGCACTACTTTTTCCCGCGTCACCCAATGCGCAAGCGCACCCCGGTAAAGCAGGCTCAGCGCGTTGCGAGGCTGGCCATCCTGCCACAGCTTCCAGGCCGTCTCTGCGACATTCTCCGGTAACGATTGCGGCTGGATATCCAGACCGAAAAGCGCCTGCACAGGTGGCGGGCCCGTGACTGCCGGATGATGCCCGAACCAGCCAAACCAACCGAGCCAACGCTCACGTTTTACAATCAGCCAGACGACGGCAGCAGCGAGCACCAGCCACAACAAGCCTTCGAAAGCGCGCGCCATGCCCGGCACAATCCTGGCCAGAAATTTCAGCCAGGCCGGCGTGTCGCTGGGCTTTTTTTTCTGAGCGCGTTTGCCTATGTATTTCCAGTGCTGTTCGACTTTCTCGGTTTCAAACTCGGGTTGTTTCAGCACGGTAGAAATTCGTTGCTTCAGTTGTTGGGTGGTCTCTACCGGGACATCAGCTCGCGATGCTGGTGCCACAACTGCAGCCTGAGTCTGGCCTGGCAAAGCGAATACGCCGCCTAATGCACAGATCACTAATATGGACATGAGCGCGGTGCCAGCTGGCGCCAATTTTCCGGAAGAATGCTGGCGCTGGGCGATACGCCGGAAAGCAATTTCGATATCCCAGCCTTCCAGCAGCGTGCGCCGATTCAGGTATAGCGCAAAACCGGCAGCGACATAAAACGGTTCCATCACCGTCATCGCAACCAGATAAAAAACATGTTGCAATACATCCTGCCAGGCTGCCTGATTGCTGGTAGCGAAAAACAGCTTGAAAAAATCGTGCTGCATGGCCTGAGGCAACAACAAATAGAGCAACGCGAACAAGGCGATATTCAGCACGACTTCCAGGTTGGCACAAACGATAGTCAGCCACACTGCACCATTACGCGTCTTTTTTTGCAGGACTTTCAGGCGTTGCCTGCGTGCCTTGCCATGCAAGCCTTCCAGATCCCTTACCGGCATATTGAATGAACGCGCCATGTTAAAGCGGCCGAGAGTCAAATCCCATACAAAACTTCGGCGCCACAATGGCAGCACGGCCCTGATGGTTTCCTTGATTCCCGGCGTATCGCCGAATGTGGCGCGGCTTAAAATATAGAGCGGGATACGGTCGAATAATGGCTTTAACCACCATATCAGCAACGGTGCCAGCCATTGCACTTCCCAACACAGCAGATTGATGACCACAGCAACCGGCAACACCACTGCCAGCCATGCACTGAATATCGGCTTCCACCAGCGATGTACCATGCTGAAGCCGAGATCGATCGCTTCCCAAGGCTTGCGCGGGCGCAATGCAACAGTAACCGAATCAAGCTGCACGATTACGCCCCATGAACATGAAGTAGCCTGCAACAAGCAACCACAGCAGCGCCCCTACTGCGTATTTCACGACCGGTGCGATTGCTGCGGAGGACGACCAGAATGCCTCAAGAAATGCGGCGATCAACAACATGCCCACCACGCCATAGACGATACGAATGCTGATCTGCGCTGCATCGCGCAAGGCGTTCAAACGCGTTTTGTCGCCCGGCGCCAGTAATGCCAGGCCCATTTTCAGCCCCGCCATTCCCGACAAGGCAATCGCTGTCAATTCAAAGGCGCCATGCCCTACCACAAACGGATAAAACGTTGACCCATAGCCTATGCGGGTTAAATGTCCGGCAACCGCGCCAAGGAACAGTCCGTTGTAGACCAGATAAAAAATGCTGCCCAGGCCGTATAGCAAGCCGCCTGCGAATGTCTGAAAGCTGATGCCGATATTGTTCTTGATGTAATAGCCAAACATCAAGACATTTCCATCCGATTGGCGTTCACGGCCGATATGCGCCGCGCCCGGGTTGTACATGCTCTCGATGGAAGTCAGATTGTGGTGATCCAGCATGGTATAAACCATTTGCGGTTCATATTGCAGCGCAATACCCATCAGCAGTGCCGGCAGGTATAACAGCGCGAAAGACAGCCAGAGCAGGCGCGCCTCGGCACGAATCAATGCCGGAAATCCAGCACCGATAAAATGCAATGTCTGGGACAGAAAAAAACTGCGCGCCCGATACAAATGCCGATGGCCGTCAATCACCAGCCGGTCGAGGCGGTCAATCAGATAGGTTGCATACTGACGTTCCCTTGCCAGCGCCAGATGATGGCAAATCTGCCGGTAATCCTGCGGGAATGCGCCTATATCCGCAGGCAGTTGCGAACGCTTCGTCTTGCGCTGCTGTTCAAGCGCCACCAGCAGACCTTCCATGCGCTGCCAGAGGGGCTCATGCCGGGTTTCGAAATCTTGTTGTTTCATTTCGGTTTAACTTTTCTTGCCCAGCAGCCAGTTGGCTGTGGCGTGAAGTTGTTTGATGCCGCTACCGTACTGGTTTCCGTCATGCGGGAATACGATATTCGCCAGTTCCTCCATCCGCTCCGGCGATATTTCTCCAGTACGTTCGGCAAAATTGATCACCGCACGTTGTGCTTCCAGATTCATCGGAAAATGGGGCGGCTGGGCAGGAGCGACAGGTACTTGAGCTATCTTCTTTGCCGCATCCCGGTATACCACACGCGTCCCGGCTGCAATGTCTCCAAGACGCTTGAAGTCAGGATGCAGCAACATGGAAACCAGTCCAAAGCCATACAACACCGGCAGGAAATCCACATAGCGCAGGAGATTACGGATCATCGAAGCTGACCAGCCGACAGGTGTCCCGTCATCGTTGACCACACACAGCCCCATGCTGCGTTTGCCCGGCGTTACTCCATGCCGGTATACCTCGAACAGCACAGGATAAAACCATTCGATCAAAAACAATCCGACCAGCAGCAAACCCCAGCCGAATTTCCCGAGCATGGAAAAAACAATGGATAGCGCAATATAAATACCGCCACGGATCAACAAATCAATCGCCCAGGCGAGACTGCGCACCACCGGACCGGCGACGCGCAGCCTTAATTCGACGCCTTCCGGCGTCTCGATCGCACGATAGGTATCAAGCAAACCGGAATTACTCAGGCCGGGCAGCCGGTACGGGTAGATTGTTTTGTGCAGCGGCTTGCGCCTTATGCACGTAAGACTGGTACGCCGGGATCGCTATGGCTGCGAGTATGCCTATGAATGCGATTCCAACAATGGCGATCACTACCCATACCAGCACGCCCCGATTGGGCGGCGTCTGTTTGCCAAAACGGTTCTCGCCTTCGGTACCCGGAATAAACCAGAAAATCAGATTGAGGAATGGAATAAAGACCAACAGGGCGAGCCATCCGGTTTTATTGAAATCATGCGCACGCTGAATCGTGAGCATGATGGACAACACCATGGCCAGGACATAGCCGATCCCCACCATGCCCATGAATATCCCGCGCGGCAATCCCATGGCAATCATCACGCCACCCACTATTGCGAAAGCCAGGTAGATGAGCATGCCGTAGCCCATGGTGTAACCCAGATATCGTAAGCGCCCGATCCGGCCTTTAATCGACAGAAGCTTTACTTCTGAATAATCGTCCTGGCCTTGAAAGTCCACATTGGATTGCGGAACCTGATACGGATTGGCTGTCGTCATGATGTGTTCTCTCCCTGAAAACAATTATTGATTTTTTAGACGTCCGGGTTAAACAGTTCCCGGCGTCTGTCTTTATATGCCTGCATGAACACACCTCGTTCATGCCATGCAGAGAATACACCACGCATGTTTTGTCTGTATACAGAAGCCTCACCAGGCGCAGGAAACAAAAAACCGCACCTGAAAGTGCGGTTTTTATCGGCTTGAACAAAACTTAGCCGGCATGTTTCTCGTGATGATGCTCCATGCGGTCATGGCGCCGGTCGTGGCGTGCATGACTCAGATGGCGACGCTGGTGATGCAGCTTGGCCCGGTCATGTGCCAATTCGTGACGCTGTTTGGCAACCCCTGCGGCATCTCCCTCACGCTTTTCATGGCGCAGTTCGCGTCGATCCTGGTGAATGTCGCGCACACTCTGGCGTACAGCATGCTGGTCGGCGTGGACTGCCTGGTTATCATGATGGATATCACCCTCGGCTGCGTAAGCAGCAGGCAAAACGGCTACGGCAAAAATAGCACCAACAGCAATCAAAGTGGATTTAAACATTGCGGTATCTCCTGTAAGTGGTTTATGTGATTGAGTACAACCACAGTACAGATAACGCGCTTGGACCAACTCACGGGGGACAGGATTGTGTATCAAGTTGTATCAAATCGTTTCAGACTTGCTGTCTATGCAATGCATCAGCACTGCTTCCAGCAGGGCCGCGCCGAGCCGTTGGCTGCGTATGGCGCTCCAGCCATACTCTGGATCCGGCAGATTGTTGTTGTCTTTGAACGGCATTTCCAAGGTAAGCGATACGCAGCCGAACGTGTGCCCGACATATTTTGATGCCAGAGTAAGCATCTCATCGGAAAAGCGGTCCGGCGCGTAACCGTGTTCGCGCTGAAAATCCGGACTGGCCTGCAGCAAACGTGACAGGAATACTTCCTGTCGCGCCATCAGGCTGGCGGCATAGCCGGGAATCATTTCGCAACCATCCGTGAAGACATACGGAATGGTCTCGTCACCGTGGATATCCAGGAACAGATCCACGCCGCTGACATGCATGGCTTGTCGTACGTGCAGGACTTCCGGACTTTTTTCCGGACTAGGAGTCATCCATTCGCGGTTGAGATTGGCACCTGCTGCATTGCTGCGCAGATTACCCAGCGCGGCGCCATCCGGGTTCATGTTGGGTACGATGTGGAACGTAGCCAGCAATGCCAGCTTGCGTGCAACCGGGTCGGCCGAATCAAGCAAACGCTCGATCAACCCTTCGGCCAGCCATTCGGTCATGCTCTCGCCGGGATGCTGGCGTGCGATGATCCATACCTGCTGCGTCCCGCTTCCCCAGCTGAGTTTGTCGATATCCCGGCCTTGCAGGCTGTTTCCCAGGCGTGCGACGCGCATATCTGATGCCGCCTGGGCAATCAGGTCGAGATGGCGTTCCCATGAATAAGGTTGGAAATAAGCGTAGTAAACGCTGTCGCACTCGGCAGTGTGGCTGAGAGTCAGCACTTGCCCGTCGTAGGTAGTGGGCACGCGAAACCAGTGTTGGCGGTCGTAGCTGGCGACCGCCTGGTAACCATGCCAGCCAGCGTGGTATGTGCAGTCACCTGCATTCAGCATATGCATCACTAAAGCCTGACCGGCGACGCCGCTCACCCGGTAATGAAACCACTGCCGGAATTCAGCGGCATTGTCGCTACGGATGTTGAGCCGGATGTCGGCGGGATCAATGGCGGCGAGGACTTCAATCGCACCGGAATCAAATTGGCTGGAAATGTGCATGGCGGAATACTGGATCAAATATGGTGATAAAAAAGGCGACGCCAGCGGGCATCACATGTCTTGAGAATCCGTAAAATTACTTGGTCTTGCAGGTTTTGATGCCGAATGGCAAATAGGCTGGGCACCACCCAATCAACCCTGTCGCAAGCGGCACCACACCAATAAAGCCCCACCAGCCTATCCTGGCCGTTGCTGCCAAACCGATGAGTACAATGCCAACAATGATGCGAAGTGCGCGGTCAATACCGCCAACATTACAGCTCATAATGAACTCCTTGCGGGTGGGTGGAATTCCCATTAAAGCACATGTTGGTAAATGCGGAGTGACCAACACCAGCGAATACGCCGCAATCTGGTCCCGCGGACGGGGCTTAAATGAACTTACCCTCTCAGCATGACAATTTTCAGTTGATATCAACCAGCTGCTACGCCAGGATTTATCGGGCTTACCGATACGAACCTGGCACATGTCCGGGTTTGGCGATGGCCCTTAAACAGGTATTCTTGCACTGATTTCAAGGGCTATTGATATGCCGTTCAACCTGCCCCCTACAGAAAAGCCTGTTTGTTCCGTAATAGGCATTAAGTAACGCCATCAAACCCGGCAAGCAGCATAGTGCGTACATTTTCGATCCGAACCCATCTACTGCTGTTGGTAATGGCAGTGTCCGTCCCACTCGTGGCGACGGTCGGACTTGTCATCTATTCCGACATGCAGCAGACCATTGCCCATACCAAGTCCTCGCTACGCGCGTTGGTAAGCACGATGGCGAGCAACACAGGCCGTAAAATAGACAACACCCGCCAGATTCTCGGGCGACTGGCGGCTCGCCCGTTGATCAGGCAGGTTGATCCAAAAAATTGCGATACGATACTGAAGGACTTACTGATCCTGAATCCGTACTATGCCAATATCGGTTATACGGATATGCAGGGTCGGGGCGTCTGCTCGGCATTGCTGCGGCCAGGCAGCAAACCGCTTAATGTCGGAAAATCACCCTGGTTCCAGCGCTTTCTGAAACAGCGGCGCTTCTCCATTAGTCAGCCTTTTCTCGGTCCGCTTAGCGGCAAAAAGGTATCTGTCCTCAGTATGCCAATCTGGAATGATCATCGGGAGATGGTTGGTGGGATACATCTTCCTCTCAATCTGCAAGCCTTCGACCCTAATATTCCTGCTCATTTGCTGCCGCCAGGCAGCCATTACGGCTTCTTCAGTGAGAACGGATATATGATCTGGCGCGATTCGAACCAGGCTGCCATGGCTACCAAACCGAAAGCGGATGCGGCACAACAGATTGTCAAGGTGCGCAATGGAGAGTTCGAAAGCCGCGCGGCGGACAGCGTGACGCGCTACTTTTCCGTGATGTCGATGCCTGAAGTTGGATGGATTGCCTACGTGGGTGTACCTGTATCGATAATTTACGCCAAGGCCAGACAGCGTGCGATAACCGCCACGGTAATCACGCTGGCCGTTATTGTCTTGCTGTTTGTTTTAGCCACCATCATTGCACGCAGGATCGCCAACCCGGTGACTAAACTTGAAATGGCGGCGCAAGCAGTCCGGGATGGCACCATCGGAGTCAGGTCTGCAACTGAAGGCCCAAGTGAAATCGCAGCGGTGGCACGGGAATTCAATTCCATGGTCGATGCCCAACAGCGTAGCATTGCGGAACTCCGTATTGCCGCCACCGCTTTTGAATCACATGAAAGCATGATGATAACCGATGCCAATAACGTGATCTTGCGAATCAACAAGGCATTTACCGAAACCACGGGTTACACGGCGGCGGAAATCGTCGGTCAAACACCGCGCCTGCTCAAGTCGGATCGACACGATGCCGATTTTTTCCGCGCCATGTGGGAGAGCATTAATCGTACCGGCGGGTGGCAGGGTGAAGTATGGGATCGGCGCAAAAATGGCGAGGTATATCCAAAATGGCTCTCCATCTCGGCGGTGAAAGACAGTATCGGTGCTGTTACCCATTATATCGCTACACATTTTGACATCTCCGAACGCAAGAAAGCGGAAGAAAAAATCAATGATCTGGCCTTCTTTGACCAGCTTACTGGTCTGCCCAACCGGACACTCCTGCTGGACCGCCTGAATCTGGCCATGTCCGTCAGCACCCGCAGCGGCAATATGGGTGCGCTGTTGTTAATTGATCTCGATAACTTCAAGACCCTTAACGATACACTCGGCCATGATATGGGTGACTTGCTGCTAAAGGAGGTCGCACAACGGTTAACCACATGCATACGTGCGGGGGAAACCGTGGCGCGACTGGGCGGCGATGAATTTGTGATCATGCTGTCGGACTTGAGTACTTCAGAAACAGAGGCAGCTACCCGAGCCAAAACTGTCTGCGAAAAAATTCACTCTGTCATGAACCAGGCATATCTGCTCAGAAATTTGAGTTACCACATTACACCGAGCATCGGTGCCACCTTGTTCAAAGGTCATCTGGTGAGTATCGAAGACCTGGTAAAACAGGCCGATCTCGCCATGTACAAATCCAAGGAAAGCGGGCGCAATACCACCTATTTCTTTAATCCGGCCATGCAGGCCTGCGTGGTCGAGCGAGCCAATCTGGAAGCGGATTTGCGCAGAGCAATCAAGGAAAATCAATTCGTGCTTTACTACCAGGCTCAGGTGGTCGGCGCAGGCCGCGTCACCGGTGCTGAAGCGCTGGTGCGCTGGCAACACCCTCAGGGCGGTTTGGTGCCACCCGCCGAATTCATTCCTCTGGCCGAAGAAACCAGATTGATTTTGCCCCTGGGTCTCTGGGTTCTGGAAACTGCTTGCGCCCAATTAAGCAAGTGGGCCACCCAGCCTGGCATGGCTGATCTCACTCTTGCGGTAAATGTCAGCGTGCACCAATTCCACCAGGCCAAATTCGTCGATCAAGTACTGACAGTACTCAAGAATAGCGGTGCCAACCCGCAGCGATTGAAACTGGAACTGACCGAAAGTCTGCTGGTAGACAACGTACAGGATACGATTGAAAAAATGTACGCGTTGAAAGCTAAAGGAGTGGGATTTTCTCTAGATGATTTTGGCACCGGATATTCTTCGTTGTCTTACCTGAAGTGCATGCCACTGGATCATTTGAAAATCGACCAGTCGTTTGTTCGTGATGTACTCAGTGACCCCAACGATGCGGCCATTGCCAGAACCATCGTGGCACTGGCCCAGAACCTGGGACTGGGAGTGATTGCGGAGGGCGTTGAAACGGCAGCGCAACAAGAGTTTCTGGCGAGCGCAGGCTGTCATTCCTATCAGGGCTATTTTTTCAGCCGACCATTACCTGTAGATGACTTCGAAGCCTTTGCACTACGGCTTTGATCCTGTGCGATTGATTCAATTCTGATCAACTCAGGCGCTATTTCGTGCCTTAATGGCCGCGCGACTCCGGTGCAACGGCCAGCATCAACCGCTTCATCTCGCGCACAGCTGCCTCCCAACCCACAAACAATGCATGCGCGACAATCGCGTGGCCGATATTGAGTTCCGCCACACCGGGGATGGCGGCAATGTCCTGCACATTATGGTAGTGCAGGCCGTGCCCGGCATTCACCTGCAAGCCAATGCGGTTGCCGTATTCCACCGCCGCGACAATACGCTGCAATTCACTGGCCTGATCTGCGCGGCTGTGTGCATCGGCAAAACGGCCGGTATGAATTTCCACCACCGGAGCGCCACTGGCACGCGCAGCATCAAGCTGGCGCGGCTCGGCATCAATAAATAACGAGACGCGAATCCCGGCCTCGCCCAGCACCTCGCAGGCGCGCTTGACCTTGTCGAGTTGGCCAGCCACGTCCAGGCCTCCTTCGGTGGTCAGTTCTTCGCGCCGTTCTGGTACCAGACAGGCATCCTGCGGTTTGACGCGGCAGGCAATGCCGAGCATTTCGTCGGTGACCGCCATTTCCAGATTCATGCGCGTGGTGAGCACCCGGCTCAAAGTGTCCACATCGTGATCCTGGATGTGGCGGCGATCTTCACGCAGATGCAGGGTGATCGCGTCCGCACCGGCAGACTCGGCCACCAGCGCAGCCTGCACAGGACTCGGATAGCGCGTACCCCGCGCCTGACGGATGGTGACGATATGGTCGATGTTGACGCCAAGCTGGATCATAGCTGTTGCAAGTCCTTCAGAAGTTCGCGGGCGTGCAGGGTTTGCCCACCGAGGTGATGATTGATAATAAGCCGCATCAGCTGCTTGCTTTGCATAAGCGTAACTGGATCGTGGTAATCGTCTGCCGCCATGTCAAGCAGGGTCTTGCCCGCCAAGCGCATGTCGGCATGACCAGTGGCACGCTGGACAGGCAATGCACCGCGATCAAGTATATAAATATACTCATGCTGCGCCAGTACGGCCTGCCCGGAATCTACCTCGAATTCGAACGGTTGCGCGTAGCCCAGTTCCGCCAGCAGCCGTTTTTCGAAACGGCGCAGGATGGCGGCATAGGCGCTCTGCGGCAATGCGCTGGACAAGGCCTGCAGAGCGGTCTGGTAATCAGTGAACAGCTTCTCATGCGGGTCTTCACGCGCCAGCAGTTTCAGCATCAGTTCGTTGAGATAAAATCCGCACAGCAGCCCCATGCCCTGCGGCAATGCCAGCCCACCTTGCCACTCGGCACGGTGCAAGGTGCGCAGTTCACCTTTGCCTGCCCACGACAATAGCAAGGGCGTAAAGGCCTGCACCAAGCCGCGCAATTGCGAGCGTGGCCGACGCGCGCCACGCGCCACCAGGGCCACCCGGCCGTGCGCGCGCGTGAAGGTTTCCACAATCAGGCTGGTTTCACGAAACGGATAACTGTGCAGCACAAAGCCGGCAGCGTTATCGACGCGGCTGCGCTCCAGTGAAAATGTGGCCGGACGAGCATTCATTCATAACCCAGCTGTTTCAATATGCGTTCACTATCCGCCCAGCCGCCTTTGACCTTGACCCATAGCTCCAGATAAACCTTGCCGCCAAACAGCCTTTCCATATCGAGGCGCGCAGCGGTGCCAATCTCCTTGAGCTTGGCGCCTTGATGGCCGATCAGGATGCCTTTCTGGTTGGGTTTATCAACCAGAATACCGGCAAAAATACGGCGCATTTCACCTTCCTGCTCGAACTTTTCGATGATCACGCTGGCGGAATAGGGCACCTCTTCGCCGGACAGGCGGAACACTTTTTCACGCACGATTTCGGCGGCCAGGAAACGCTCGCTCTTGTCGGTGATTTCATATTCTTCAAACATCGGCTGCGCTTCTGGCAAATGCTTGCGGATCTCTCCCAGCAGGCCGGGCACATTGTCACCATCGCGTGCCGACAGCGGCACCACGGCGGCAAACGGAAACACCTCGCTCATCTGCGCGATAAACGGCAAGAGCTGGTCCTTGTCCTTGATGAGATCCAGTTTGTTCAATACCAGAATGACTGGCATGTCGCGCGGCAACAATTCAACCACCTGCCGGTCACGTGCGTCAAAATGCGTCCCATCCAGTACAAACAGCACGACATCGGTAGAACGCAGCGCATCTACGACAGTCTTGTTCATGCTGCGGTTGAGCGCGTTACTGTATTTGGTCTGGAAACCAGGCGTATCAACAAAAATGAACTGCGCATCCGGCGTGGTGTGAATACCATGTATACGATGGCGGGTAGTCTGTGCCTTGCGCGAGGTAATGCTGACCTTGGCACCGACAATGTGATTGGTCAACGTGGATTTACCCACATTGGGGCGGCCAACAATGGCGATGTACCCGGTACGGAAATCTGGCTCGGCTGTATGCATTTTGTATCCTGTTTAGAGCTTGCTATCAAAAAAACACCACAGCCGTGCAACCCATCCTGGCGCTATATGCAGCATTTCCGGCGCATCCCGTTCGAATTCAGAAATTGTCCTTGGCGGCAGCCACTATCAGATTATAGGCTGTCCGGGCTGCTGTTTGTTCGGCTGCACGACGACTGGCAGCTTCACCCTGCGTACAAATCTGCAACGCCGGTACGCTGCAGGTCACCCGAAAAGTTTGCGCATGGGCATCGCCGACAGTCCCCGCCAATTCGTAGGCAGGCAATGGCAGTTTGCGGCTTTGCAGGATCTCCTGGAGCAGCGTCTTGGCATCCTTGGCTGGCAGGTCGGGGTTGATGTCTGCCAATCGCGGCGCATACAGCGCATGAATGACGCGCTCCGCTTCGGCAAAGCCGCCATCCAGGAAAACCGCTCCGAACAGCGACTCCAGTCCATCAGCAAGGATGGATGGGCGATTACGGCCACCGCTTTTTACTTCGCCGTCGCCCATCTTCAGCAGCGTCCCCAGTTCCAGAGTGAGCGCAATTTCAAACAGGCTTTGCTGGCGCACCAGGTTGGCGCGCAAACGGGATAGCACGCCTTCCGGCAAATCCGGAAAATGGATATACAGCAGATGCGCGATGGCGCAATTCAGCACACTGTCGCCGAGGAACTCCAGGCGCTCGTTATGCGGCGTGCCAAAACTGCGGTGCGTCAATGCCTGATGCAGGTGACGTGGTTGTAGAAATGTATAGCCTAACGCTTGTTCAATCGCTGCCAAGTCAAAAGCTTCGCGCTATTGCGCGGCCCCAGGTGCTGTCGAAGCAGAAAAATCCATATATACACCCAAATTACCGAATAATGGTTTGTCTACCCGGTACTTGGCGGAGACGACCAACTGGCCGTTCGCCCGCGAAATGTCCAGATCGTCAGGTTTAACCGCGGTAATATTGTCAATTCCTGAGCGGCGTGCATAGGACAAGCGCACTTCGTCGTTCGTGGCGTCTTTCATCGCCGGATCGACGGCCATGGCACCAAATACTTTTTTGATCGAAAAATACTCAATGTAGGCCGGTACTATTTTCATGACGACAATCGCCGCGAATACAATCACGATACCCACAAGCAGCATCCCGATCAGCGTAGCTCCCTTTTGCTTTTGCATGCTATTTTCCTTATTCAAGGATGTGGCCAATACGTTTGAGATGATCAAAATTCCACCACACCATGAAGGCGCGCCCGACAATATTGCGTTCCGGGACAAAGCCCCAGTAGCGGCTGTCGGTGCTGTCATCACGGTTATCGCCCATCATGAAGTAATAACCCTGGGGTACCTTGCAGGTGAAGCCTGCGTCATTGTAATCGCAATTTTCACGGTGCGGAAACTGGCTGTCCACTTGGCTCAAGTCGATACTGGGCCGGTCGGACTGGGTAATGATGCTATGTAGATGCTGGCCTAGCTGCTCCTTGTAGCGTTCCGTGGTGACATAATTCAGCCCCCTGCCGATATAGCTATATGAACCATCGTTTGTAGTGGGCAGCGCCTGTCCATTGATGGTGAGGCGTTTGTTGCTGTAGGTCACCGTATCACCCGGCACACCGACCACGCGCTTGATATAGTCTAACGAGGGATCCTTGGGGTAACGAAACACCATCACATCGCCCTTTTTTGGCTCGCCAACATTGATGATTTTCTTGTTGATAATGGGCAGGCGGATGCCGTAGGTATACTTGTTTACCAGAATGAAATCCCCCACCAGCAGGGTCGGTATCATCGAGCCGGATGGTATTTTGAATGGCTCCACCAGAAATGAGCGCAGCATGAATACCGCCAGGATCACCGGGAAAAAACTCTTGGCGTACTCGGTCAATACCGGCAGCTTGGCATCTTTGGGACGTTTCGGTTTGAAAAACAAACTATCCAGCAGCCAGATCACGCCGGTGATAACCAGCGCGATAAACATGATAAGTGCGAAGTCCATACTGCTCCCTTACAGCTTGATTGATGAATGAAGCCTATTTATCCCCAACTTGCAGAATCGCCAGAAAGGCTTCCTGCGGGATTTCCACATTACCCACTTGTTTCATGCGTTTCTTGCCTGCCTTCTGCTTTTCCAGCAACTTGCGTTTGCGGCTGATATCGCCGCCGTAACACTTGGCCAGCACGTTCTTGCGCAGCGCTTTGACGTTTTCACGCGCGATGATCTGCGCACCAATAGCAGCCTGAATGGCGACGTCAAACATCTGGCGCGGGATGAGTTCACGCATTTTTGACGCGAGCTCGCGACCTTTGTACTGACTGGTGGCACGATGCACGATCAGCGACAGCGCATCGACCTTCTCACTATTAACCAGAATATCGAGCTTGACCAAATCGGCGCTTCGGAATTCCTTGAAATCATAATCGAGAGAAGCATAACCGCGTGTGGCTGACTTGAGCCGGTCGAAAAAATCCATCACCACTTCGTTCATCGGCATATCGTAATTGAGCATGACCTGCCGCCCCATGTACTGCATGTTGGTTTGCGCACCACGCTTCTGTGTGCACAGCGTCATCACATTGCCCAGATATTCCTCCGGCACCAGGATGGTGGCGGTAATAATCGGCTCGCGAATTTCCTCAATGCTGGACAGGTCAGGCAATTTGGACGGATTTTCGATCTCAATCACGCTGCTGTCTTTCAATACCACCTGATAGATCACCGTCGGAGCGGTGGTAATCAGGTCCATATCGTATTCGCGCTCAAGCCGTTCCTGCACGATTTCCATATGCAGCAAGCCAAGAAAGCCACAGCGAAAACCGAAACCCAGTGCCTGCGATACTTCCGGCTCGTATTGCAGCGAGGCATCATTAAGCTTGAGTTTTTCCAGCGCGTCGCGCAGCGAGTCATAATCATGCGATTCCACCGGATACAGTCCGGCGAACACCTGAGGCTTGATTTCCTTGAAACCTGGCAATGGCTGAACCGCGGGTCGGGTATCCAGCGTCACGGTATCGCCGACCTTGGCGGCCTTTAATTCCTTGATACCGGCGATAATGAAACCGACTTCACCGGCCGATAGCTGGGTACGCTGTCTGGCCTTGGGCGTAAAGACGCCAACTTGCTCGGTGAGATGTACCGAACCCTCAGCCATCAAGCGAATTTTCTCTTTGGGACGCAACCTACCGTCCACTACCCGTACCAGCATTACTACACCGACATAATTATCGAACCATGAATCAATAATCAGTGCTTTCAACGGTGCTTCCGGATCTCCTTCCGGTGGCGGAATTTTCGTAATCACCGCCTCCAGAATGTCTTCCACACCCAATCCGGTTTTGGCCGAAGCGCGCACCGCGTCGTGGGCATCGATGCCGATAATGTCCTCAATTTCCTGAATCACCCGATCCGGCTCGGCAGCGGGCAGATCAACCTTATTTAGTACCGGCACCACCTCCACACCCAGCTCGGTCGCGGTATAGCAGTTGGCCACGGTTTGCGCTTCCACGCCCTGCGAGGCGTCTACCACCAGCAGTGCGCCTTCACAGGCGGACAGCGAACGGCTTACCTCATAGGAAAAATCGACGTGGCCGGGCGTGTCTATCAAATGCAATTGATACAGCTGACCATCACGCGCCTTGTATTCCAGCGCGGCTGTCTGCGCCTTGATGGTAATGCCGCGTTCACGCTCCAGATCCATGGAATCCAGCACCTGGGCTTCCATTTCACGCGCGGACAGGCCGCCGCAAAGCTGGATGATACGATCCGCCAGGGTGGATTTACCGTGATCAATATGGGCAATAATGGAAAAATTACGGATGTTTTTCATCAACACAATCAATAAAAAAGGCACACCGCGTGTGCCTGGAATGCTCAACAGCCGTGAATTTTAACGGATTTTTCCTAAACAATCAGCAAGCGCAGCCTCGTCCAGAAAATAATGGCAGATTTCCGCCCCATCAGGCCCGGTCAGCACAGGGATCAATGTGCCAAAGCGGGCCTCCAGGACGGGATCCAGGTCAATGTCAACTTCCTGCACGGTCAAACCCATGCGCGACTTGTATGGCGCCAATGCTGCCAACAGGTCGTCGCACAAATGACAATAGCGGCGCAGATAGACCGTCAATACGGGCTGCTGGCTCATGGCATACGCAAGGGGATGTACACCGTATCCTGTCCACGCTTGACCAGCAGAGCCACGCGCTGGTTCGCGGCGATACCTTTTAGCAATTGGTCAAATTGGCCGATATTATGGACTGACACATTGCTTACCGCCAGAATCACATCACCAGGCTGAATACCAGCACGCGCCGCTACACCCCGCGACTCTACCACCTGGACACCGTGACTCACGCCCAGTGCATGTTGTTGATCCTTATTAATATCCGCGAGTACCAATCCTATTTTATTCGGCAACTTTGCGCCTTTGGCCGGTTTTCCGGAAGCGGTTGTCTTCGCATCTGGAAGTGCGCCTACGGTGACATCAATACGTTGCAGTGCACGATTACGCCACACCTCCATGTCCACTTTGCTGCCTGGTTTTGTAGCCGCGACCAGACGTGGTAAGTCGAATGAGCTATTGATAGTCTTGCCGCCAAACTTGAGGATCACGTCGCCCACCTTCACCCCGGCTTTTTCGGCAGGGCTGTTTTTTTCCACACCGGACACCAGGGCCCCGGCAGGCTTGGGCAAACCGAACGCATCGGCGTTGCCGGCATTCACCTCCTGAATCACCACACCCAGACGCCCGCGGCTGACTTTACCCTGCGTCTTGAGCTGATCGGCGACCTGCATGGCCACATCAATGGGAATGGCAAATGACAAGCCCATATAACCGCCCGAACGTGACAGTATCTCCGAATTGATGCCGATTACTTCGCCATTCATGTTGAACAGCGGTCCGCCTGAATTACCCGGATTCACTGCTGCATCGGTCTGAATAAACGGCACATAACTATCATTTGGCAGCGCACGGCCCGTAGCGCTGACAATGCCTGCTGTAACCGAATTTTCGAACCCGAAGGGTGAGCCAATCGCTATCACCCATTCACCCACTTTGATTTGATCGGGCTTGCCGATCACCACTTGCGGGAGGTTGGTGGCGTTGATTTTAATCAGTGCCACATCGCTCGTTTTATCTGCGCCGATCACCTTGGCCCGGAACTCGCGCCGGTCGGTCAGCTTGACCGTCACCTCGTCCGCACCATCGACCACATGCGCATTGGTAAGAATATAACCATCAGGGCTAATGATGAAACCGGAGCCGCTGCTGCGTACCGGCACCTCGCTGGAGGCTTGCGGCTGCTGGGGGGAAGGCATCGCGCCATCCGGCACAGACCCTGGAGGCATGAAGCGACGGAAAAACTCAAGCATGTCCTGCTCGGACATGGTCTGCCCCTGACCACCGGACTTAACCAGCTGCGTACTGGTAATATTAACCACGGTGGGGCCATATTTCTGCACCAGCCCGGTGAAATCGGGCAAATCACGTGCCCATGCAAAGCTCGTCACCATTAACCATAATGCCCATACCCAAACCACTTTTTTCATGATCCAAGTTCCTTTAATACAAAAGTGTTTTCATTTACCGCACGCAGGATGACGGGCTGAAAGCGCGCATCGCGTGCGGCCCTGCGGCTAAACCACAATAGCCAGAACGTCCCCAGTACAAAACCCGTTGCTGCCCCGACGATCGACCAGACGTCGCTGTTTGCCAATGGTGAGAAATGACCCGCCAGCAACGCGCCCGCAAAAACCAGCAGTAGCGGCAGCAAATACACGGCACCCGATCCCCGCAACACCGCCCCGTCGGCCACGCCAATCACCACGGCCTCACCCACTTTGCTGCCGCGCGGATCGAGCACCCGGTATTTTTTACTGCGCAATGTGAACACTTGACCAATGCGATCTGCACCACAACCCCCACCGTTGCTACCACCGCATGCCGAACAGCCGGATGGCTCCATTGGCTCTACCAATGCCGCACCCGCTTCAATTTCCAGGATTCTGGCTTGTGTTTCGATCATTTGCTGTTGCCGTCGTTTTCGTGGACCAGACTATCAGCCATCTGTATCACCGTTTCGGACGGTACTTCGCCTAACGCTGTAACCTGGTATTTACCGACCGGCCTTGCATACACATTCAGCAGACTGCGGGTGGACAGCCCGCGCATCGGATTGACCAGATTCGCATAGGGTTCGATAAACAGTGATACGGTAGCCAGACCATCCGAATAGACCAACTGCACCACGGGGGTTTTTTTGCCTGGCAACATGCGGCGACCTTCCATTACCTTGGCAAATCCGGCGGGCAATTGTTTGACGCGCCAGTCTGTTAACCCATAGGTATCCTCATTGGTAACGCGCACAGTTTTCTTGTCGTCAAAACCGGATTTGAACGTTTCTCGCGGGGCACTTCCGATGTTCACCTGGGTAAACAAGAACTGTCCGGAGGGCCTATTATTGGCATCCAGGGGCTGGGCTTTCAACAGCAAGCCAGTGGCCGCATCTGCCCACAAGATATAGCCATAACGATATTCATCCTTGGGCACAAGCATGACTCCGACACTATCATGTCCGGCAACCATGGCATGCCCCAGCGGCTTCAATACATATTGTTCCGCCAGCGTCGAAGCTGGCACCGGCAATAGCGCGGGGAAGAATTTATGACGTTCGCGCTTCTCCACCTTGACCCGATCGCCGTCGGGTATGTAGCAAAATACATCGTCATTGACACTTACAAACGCGTGAGGAGGACCGGAAAGCACATCAATCTTGGCCATCTCGACACCATTGTCAACACGATGAGAAATTTTCGAAACCTCCACTGTGGAACCATGCTGGTATACGAAAGTTCCGGTGTAATCCAGCCGTTCTGCTGCGGCTGCTACCTGATTCAGCCAGGCAACCAGATCACCCGGATAAGTCGCACTTGCGGCATTGGCCAGCGGCACTGCCGCCAACCACAGCCACATCAACCACCATCTCATCGGGCGGGATCCGCCGGCACTTCGAACGAGGCGTCAGCCAGCATCGCGCCAGGGGAGAAATCACGATGCGCCGCCATATAATCGTGCATGTCATCCGCCGCTTTGGTCGAAGAATGAACCGGGCTGATTGAGGCCATCTGACTACCGGTAAATGACTGACTGCCGTTTTGCATCAGGTTGACGGCCCCCCATGTGACCAGCATTACGGCCGCCAGCGAGGCTGCTGCGGGCATCCCGAAGCGGGCCATAAGTGAACGGCGCGGGGCCAGAATCGTGGGTTCATCCGCCAGCAGCAGGCTGATGCGGGTCGCCAGATCGGCTTTTAGCGGAGGCGTGCTGCGCAGACAATCACCAATCACATGATAGCTCTGCCAGCGCGCGCGCCAGTCTTCGCCCTGACTCATCGTTTCGAGAATACGCATGGTCTCCTGATGATCCAGTTCGCCATCGGCGAGCGCGGATAGTGTCGTATCTTCAGCAAGGGGGCTGCTTTCATGAGTGGATATTGCAGAATTTCGCATGTCGTTACTCCTTACCATCTTGTATCTTTGCTAGTACCCAAAATTGGGCGCAGACGCGTTGCAATTGCCTCACGCGCACGGAAAATCCGGGATCGCACCGTACCAATCGGACACCCCATGATCTCGGCGATCTCTTCGTAACTCATCCCTTCCATCTCGCGCAGCGAAATCGCTGTACGCAAATCCTCTGGCAAATCCGCCATTGCTGCATTCACTTCTTGGGCAACCTCTTTAGAGAGAAGTTCGTTCTCCGGCGTATTGAGATCACGCAAACCATCGGCATCCTCAAATCCTTCAGCTTCTTCGGCATCAAACTCGGTAGTGGTGGGCGCACGCCTCCCGCGCGACACCAGATAGTTTTTCGCGGTATTGATGCCGATCCGGTATAACCACGTGTAAAAAGCCGATTCGCCGCGAAACGAGGGCAGCGCGCGATAAGCCTTGATAAATGCCTCTTGCGAGATATCCTCGACCTCCGCCGCATCGCGCACAAAGCGCGACAGCAGCCGCGCCAGACGCCGCTCGTATTTAATTACCAACAAATCGAAAGCGCGCTTGTCACCACGTTGTACGCGCTCGACTAGTAATTGATCGACATCGCGATCACTCATCGTGAATCTTCATCCCTGATTCCTGTTGTATGGCCGTAGTATACCTGCGGCTAAGGCAATACTGCACCGGCATGCCTTATAGTGCCTGACAGACAGTACGTTGTACGGTGAAGTTCCATGACAATGCCGAGAATGGGTATTCAGCCATGGAACGCTCTGTTATTCTTGCCGCACCCAATACCTTGCAGGTCAATATGGAGCGCACCGACGTACTCATCATCGGCAGTGGCCTGGCTGCACTGACAACAGCACTGCATTTGGCGCAGCAGCGTCAGGTGGTTCTATTGACCAAAAAAACCTTGCAGGATTCGGCCAGTGCCTGGGCGCAAGGCGGTATCGCCGCAGTCCTCGCCGATGACGACTCGGTTGAGGCGCATATCCGCGACACCTTGATCGCAGGTGCTGGCTTATGCGATGAGGAAACAGTGCGGTTCGTCGTGGAGAATGGCCATGCTGCGATACGCTGGCTGGTGGAAATGGGCGTGCCGTTTACGGCTGACACTACCAGTTCCACCGGATTTCACCTTACCCAGGAGGGTGGGCACAGTACGCGCCGCATTATTCACGCGGCCGATGCCACCGGCCGCGCGGTACAAAAAACTCTGTGCACCCAGATCCGCGACAACCCCAACATCACGTTACTTGAGCATCACATCGCCATTGACCTGATCACCGGCGATAAATTCGGGCAGGATGACCATACTTGTTACGGCGTCTATGCACTGGACAATATCAGTGGTCAGGTCAAGACTTTCGCCGCTAAACATACCGTGTTGACGACCGGCGGTGCGGGCAAGGTTTACCTGTACACAACCAACCCGGATGTGGCCACTGGTGACGGCATTGCCATGGGCTGGCGCGCGGGATGCCGGGTGGCAAATATGGAATTCATCCAGTTTCATCCTACCTGCCTGTATCACCCCCATGCAAAATCCTTCCTGATTACCGAAGCGGTACGGGGTGAAGGCGGACAGCTCAAACTGCATGACGGTACGCGCTTCATGGCCATGCATGACCCACGCGCCGAGCTGGCCCCGCGCGACATCGTGGCGCGGGCAATTGACTTCGAGATGAAAAAACGCGGCCTGGATAGCGTCTATCTGGACATTACGCACAAACCGGCTGAGTTTATCCTCGAGCACTTCCCGACCATTTACGAACGGTGCCGTGCTCTGGGTATCGATATCACGCGCGAACCCATCCCGGTGGTGCCAGCCGCCCATTACACTTGCGGCGGCATCGTCACCGATCTGGCCGCACGAACCGACCTTACCGGGCTATATGCGGTTGGCGAGGTCGCCTGTACCGGACTGCATGGCGCAAACCGGCTGGCCAGCAACTCGTTGCTGGAATGCCTGGTATTTGGTCACGCCGCCGCCAAGGATATTCTGGCGAGTGCTGGGGCACCACTGTCCGTCATCCCTGAATGGGACGAAAGCCGTGTCACAGACGCCGACGAAGAAATCGTTCTGTCGCACAACTGGGACGAGTTGCGCCGTTTCATGTGGGATTATGTGGGCATCGTACGCACCAACAAACGCCTGGCGCGAGCCGCCAACCGGATCCGCCTGCTCAATGAAGAAATCAGCGAGTACTACCGCAATTTCCGCGTCAGCAATGACCTGATCGAATTGCGCAATCTGGTGCTGACTGCCGATTTGATCGTGCGTTCCGCACAGCTGCGACGCGAATCCAGGGGGCTGCACTTTAGCCGCGATTATCCGGACATGCTGCCCATCACCGGCAACACGGTTCTGAATCCTAAACCGGGGCGTATTTGTCCGGGCGCGTGCGACGCGAATTTCTGATCCATACGCATGATGACCGGGCAGCGCTAAACACCGTCTTCGGTCATGCCCCATTTCAGGCGGATACGCAGACGACGAAAATCATCCTCTGCCAAACTATCCGGCAATAGCGTCACCACACCAGTCCCACCGTTCTCCAGACGCAGGCGGATTACCGTCAGCAATGGTGTCACGAAGGCATCGAGCAGTTGCGCAGTCTGCCAAGCCTCCGCGCGGCATAGCCGAAAGCAGTTATCTGCATCCAGTTCCAGTCCAGTAAAGCGTCGCTGACTGAGTTGCGCCAAATTATAAGCCAGGCTGACCAGAAGCACCAAGCTACCCGATATCCTTATCCAGCCTTGCGGAAATGCCCACCAAACGGCCCATCCTGCCACGCAATGCAGGGCGATCAATATCGCCATCAGGTAATGCGATAAATGCACATTAATGCGTAAAGGGGGCAAGTTCATGGCGATGATTGTAGAATAAGCGCATTCGGATTCCCATTTCATAGCACACCATGACTCAAAATATCCTCGACACCTTGCAAACCGGCGCAGTTTTCGCCGACCTCGCCGCGCTCGGCTTGATCGCTTTCAACGGCGAGGACACCGCTACCTATCTGCAGGGTCAGCTCACCAACGACGTGCGTAAACTCGCCGCTGGCGCAGCCCAGTACAGCGGCTTCTGTTCGCCCAAGGGTCGGCTGCTGGCCAGCTTCCTGCTGTGGAACCAGGACGACGCGACCTACATGCAGCTTGCCGGCGACTTGCAGGAAACCATTCAGAAGCGCCTGTCCATGTTTATCCTGCGCTCCAAGGTCAAGGCTCGCGACGCCCGTCCCGAGGTCGTCCGCATCGGCATGGCGGGTAAACGGGCCGCCCAGTTGATCGAAGCAACGCTGGGTGCGCTACCCACCGCAGATATGGGCGTCACCCACACCCCGGCCGGCAACATTATTCGTCTGGCTGCCGAACGCTATCAGATCATTACCTCACCTGAATCCGCCGCCATCCTCAATGCCGCCTTTAGCCGCGAGGCCAGCCAGATCGATTATCCCGTCTGGCAGTGGCTGGAAATCCGCGCCGGCATTCCGACCATCCTGCCGGCCACGCAGGAGCAGTTCGTACCACAGATGGTCAATTTTGACCTCACCAACAGCGTCAATTTTCAGAAAGGCTGCTACACCGGCCAGGAAATCGTCGCCCGCACCCAATATCTTGGCAAGCTCAAGCGTCGCATGTATCTCGTGCACAGCGATAGCCACGCCACCCCCGGCGATGAACTCTATAGCGCCGACATGGAAGGCCAGGCCAGCGGCATGATCGTCAATGCCCAACCTGCTCCAAGTGGCGGCTGGGACGCGCTGGCTGTCATCCAGATCAGCAGTGCCGATGCTCACCCCATCCACCTCAAGTCGCTCGATGGCGCGCGTCTTGTAATTGAATCCTTACCCTACTCCCTGGCGTGAACCACTATTACATTTATTACCGGGTGAAAGACGACGACGCCGAGACCGAAACCCAGATACACGCCATGCAGACGCGTCTGGCCTGCCGCAGCAATATCAAGGGACGCCTGCTGAAACGCCGCGACGATCCATCCACATGGATGGAAATCTACGAAAATGTGGCGGATAGTATCAATTTTGAGCACCAACTCGCCCGGACCGTGTCCGAGTTTGATGTGGACATGTTTTTAACCGGCGATGGACGACGCGTGATCGAGTGTTTTGTCGAAGATGATGCGCCGATATCCACGCCAACTTGCAGCAAGAACTAGGCAACCTTTTTTCAACCACTCACAGACAGGAAATCAAATTGGCCAAACCCAACTATCAATACGAGAAACGTCAAAAAGAACTCGCCAAGAAAAAAAAGAAAGAGGACAAATTGAAAGAGAAAGCGCAGAAAAGCGAGGTCCCCGCAACTGACACCACAGCAGACGTCAGAACGGAAGATTCGCAAGGAAATAGCGAATAAGTATTGCGCAGTTATCAGTCGCAATGCCGACACGCTCGCCACTGCCACCTGCTGGCAACCCTGTACCCGGTAGATAGCACCATCTTAGCCATGTTCGGCCCGGTAAACTATTTCGCCCCTGGGCCGATGTTATCGCGGTGGATAGGCTGATTGCGACAAGGAATTCCTCTGTTACCAAGAATAATATATTAACCAGATATTGTGCCTATCTCTATTCATCACTTTCATTGCCCATAAACCATAAATTAGAGAAGCTAACAAAAGTATGAGCCAGAAAAAACGCATATTTTTTGGTGCTGGGGTATTTGTGGTGTTGGCACTGGTAGGGTGGCTGGGTGGTTGTTTGCAATCACCCAAGCCCAATACACCTTATTCGTCTCCCCTCTGGCTCAACTGGCCGCTTGACCACACTGGCACTCACAGGGTTCAAATTCTCGTACCTGCCGGCTACAACATGAGTGCCGGTGCCGAGTGGATGGAAGCCGTAATTTATCCGCATGGCCGTCCGACGGATCCGCATAACGTGCAGCAGGAAATGCTGCTTGAGACGCTGTGGCCCGAGATGGGGCCGCACACTGTGGGCAACAACCAGTCCTTCGAGGTGCCGGGTATGGGACGAATGCTCATGATACTCGTCGGGTCCGGCGCGGTAGATCGGGCGATCCACGCGCGCGATCGACTGCATATTGATCTGGATACTGATAAGTTCTTCCTAAAACAGGTCTGCATTCCGCCGCCTAGCCTACCCGGGAAGGCAATCTGTCATGACCTGGATCATTTGTACCCGAAACCAGGAAAATTCGGCCTGAAGCGTGTGGGGGTCGATTTCCATCGATTTCCAGATGTGCCTAAAGCCGAATACCGCCACTATAACGACCTTTATTACACTCCCGATATGGGTGCGGACATGCAGACTTATGTCAGTTGCACCGCTGACGAAGTGGGGCCGACAGTGCATGGGATAGCGTACAACCCTCTGTGCCAACAGTACTTCATTTTCAGCCCGCTGAATGCCGTGGTTCAGGTCACCTATAGGCGAGTTTACCTCAAGGACTGGAGCGGGATTCAGTCCGCAGTCGGACACTTTCTGCAATCAACTATCGTCAGCGATGAAAACATTCCCCGGACAAGGGTACAAGAGAGATGGTCAAAATGAATGAGGTCGCTCTCGACATTGCCCCGCATTTTGAAAAATAGCCTGCCTCATTGGAACCACATAATGGAAAGATAGTCTCCTGTTTAAACTGATGAAGACGCAATTCAATCTCTGTAAAACTCAAAGGCACACTCAATGAGCACTCTCTTTTCACCGTTCAAACTACGCGATCTGGAATTTAAAAACCGGATTTTCGTTTCACCCATGTGCCAGTATTCCGCCACTGATGGCCTTGCCAACAATTGGCATCTGGTGCATCTGGGGTCACGTGCCGTGGGTGGCGCGGCGCTGGTGATGGTCGAGGCAACGGCGGTCACGCCGGAGGGCCGGATCTCTCCTGGGGACATGGGATTGTGGTCGGAACAGCATACGCAAGCGTTGGCGCCCATCGCGCAATTCATCAAGGAACACGGCGCAGTGCCGGCAATCCAGCTTGCCCACGCAGGACGCAAGGCATCTGCAGACGCACCTTGGCGTGGAGGCGGCGCATTAACTGCCGATACGGGTGCGTGGCCAACAATCGCACCCAGTGCATTGGCATTTTCCCCTGCTTTCCCCACACCTGCAGCACTCAGTCCGGCCCAACTCGATATGCTTTGCACGCAGTTTGTGGAAGCTGCTCAACGCAGTCTGGAGGCTGGCTTCGAGGTGATCGAACTGCATTTTGCACACGGCTATTTGCTGCATGAATTCCTGTCCCCACTCAGCAATCTGCGCCAGGATGAATATGGCGGCTCGCTGGAAAATCGCGCCCGTTTCCCCTTGCAGGTCGCGCGCGCCGTGCGTGCAGTGTGGCCGCCACATTTACCGCTCTTCGTGCGTATATCGGCCACGGATTGGGTGGAAGGGGGCTGGGATCTGGCGCAATCCATTCAGCTCGCACAGTGGCTCAAAGCCATCGGTGTTGATCTGATCGACTGCTCCAGCGGTGGCTTGGTCCCCGATGCCAAAATTCCGGCCACCTTTGGTTTTCAAACGCCATTCGCGACCGCCATCCGCAATCAGGCAGACATTACGGTCGGTGCAGTCGGTATGATTACGGCCCCCGCCCAGGCGGAGCAGATCGTTGCCAGCGGGCTTGCCGACGTAGTCCTGCTCGCACGCGAATTGTTGCGCGACCCATACTGGCCCTTGCATGCGGCCACTGCTCTAAGGGCTAAACAGGACTGGCCTGTGCAATACCAGCGTGCCCAGCCAAGTCAATAAAGCTCAAGACTGCGCCTGCAGTTCAATATGAGAAAATAAAAAATTATCCGGCTCTCGAAGGAACGGATTCCGGATTTATTGTCGTGCGCAGCGCAGGTTGGACGGCAACTGGCTGCCACTGATATTGCTGCGCCACGGATTGATATCCAGACCACCACGTCGCGTATAGCGCGCGTAGACAGCCAGTTTGAGCGGTTTGCACTGGCGCAGTATGTCCATGAAAATGCGCTCTACGCATTGCTCGTGAAATTCGTTATGGGTACGGAATCCAATCAGATACCGTAGCAAGCCGGCTTGCTCTATCGGTGCGCCCACATAGTGAATTTGTACGCTACCCCAGTCCGGCTGGCCGGTAACCAGGCAGTTGGATTTGAGTAAATCGGACACCAGCGTTTCTTCAATCACCGCCCCACCCTGCCCGGCATGCAGCAAGGCAGGGTCAGGCGCGTAACTGTCTATCTCGATATCCAGACGGTCCAGCGACAAGCCTTCCAGTTCTGCAAAGGCCGCTTTGCTAAATGTACCCGGCAAAGTCAGGCGTACTTGTACTGGCGCGCCCACGGCGTCAGACACATCGGCCTTCAAGCGTGTCTGCAGGCTGTCGATATCGGCAAACCGCGTCTGGTTATAGCTGTTCAGATACAGCTTGAACGATTTGGACTCAATGATATTGGGTGATTCGGCGGGAATAATAAACGTCGCAATGGCGACTTGCGGTTTGCCGCGTGAATTAAGCCAGGAAACTTCGTAGGCATTCCAGATATCCGCGCCGAAAAACGGCAGCGTATCATTGATGCCGATCTCATTGCGTTTGTCCTGACGCGGAATGGGAAACAACAGCGAGGCATCGTATTCAGCCTGATAGCAGGCAGGTCTTCCCAGCAAGGACTGTTCGGGTGTGTGCATGTCAGGCCTCACTCATGGGTACGCGCTGCGCCACAGCGCACAACAACTCGTAGCTGACCGTTCCTGCTGCCGTAGCGACTGCCTCGACCGGCAGACCTTTTCCCCATAGCACCACAGGCGTATCGACATTGGCGCCGGGCAGGTCGGTCAGATCAGTGCTCAGCATGTCCATGGAGACGCGTCCCAATGTACGTGTCAGCTGACCATTCACCAGAATTGGCGTCCCTGTGGCGGCGTGGCGCGGATAACCATCGGCGTAACCGCACGCCACGATGCCGACCCGCATCGGCCGGTCCGCGATAAAGCTGGCGCCATAGCCCACGGCATCTCCGGGTGCCAAAGTCTGTACAGCAATAATACGGCTCGACAAAGTCATTGCGGGTTGCAGATCAAGCGAACGCGAATCTTCTTCAACAAAGGGCGACGCCCCATACAACATGATGCCAGGGCGTACCCAATCACGCCGGGTAGCCCGGTAACGCAGTAACGCAGCTGAATTGGCAAGGCTGACCGGGTACTCGAGATTAGCGAACACAGCTTGAATCACTTCGAGTTGGTCAATCACCCCGACGGCTTCATCCGCCGTCGCAAAATGGCTCATCAACGTAATTTCACCGACATTAGGGCAGGCGACTAGCCGTAACAGTGCCGCATGGAAATCAGGCGGTTTGAAACCGAGCCGGTTCATGCCGCTGTTCAGATTGAGGAATACCGGCAAGGGACTGTCCACATGCGCCTGTTCCAGCATGGCGATTTGCTCGGTGTGATGGACAACAAGGGTAATGCGCTGTGCAATGCATTCGGCCAACTCGCCTGCCTCAAACATGCCTTCCAGCAGCAAAATTGGCTTGTGCCATCCCGTATCACGCAAAATGACCGCTTCTTCCAGCGACACGACTGCAAAACCATCTGCATCCCCCAAAGCCTGCGCCACCCTGCGCAAACCATGGCCATAACCGTTCGCCTTGACTGCAGCCATGATGCGGGCAGTACCCGCATGACGGCGCGCCACCGCCAGATTATTTTTGAGTGCGGCAGGATGGATATGGGCGAGAATCGGACGCGACATTGGATACGCTTAGATATTAATATTAGATATTAATAATTGCCGCCGCCACTGGCGTAGTTCTCGAAACGCGTGTGTTCCCCCAGGAAAGTCAGGCGTACGGTACCAATCGGGCCATTCCGCTGTTTTCCGATAATGATCTCGGCGCTGCCCTTGTCCTGGCTGTCGGGGTTATAAACTTCATCCCGATAGATGAACAGGATCACGTCGGCATCCTGCTCGATAGCGCCGGATTCACGCAGGTCGGACATCACAGGGCGTTTGTTGGGGCGCTGCTCCAGCGAGCGGTTGAGCTGGGACAAGGCAATCACCGGCACCTGCAATTCTTTTGCCAGCGCCTTGAGTGAGCGTGAGATTTCGGAAATTTCAGTGGCGCGGTTCTCGCCACTGCTGACACTGGACATCAACTGCAGGTAATCGATGATAATCATCCCCAGCTTGCCACATTGCCGATGCAGCCGACGCGCGCGCGCGCGCAATTCGAGGGCGTTCAAAGCTGGCGTTTCATCGATGAAAATCGGCGCCTCGTTCAGCTTGCCCACCGCATAAGTCAGCTTTTGCCAGTCATCATCCTGCAAACGGCCGGTGCGGATTTTATGCTGATCAAGCCGACCGATGGAGCCCAGCATACGCATGACCAGCTGTGCCCCGCCCATTTCCATGGAAAAAATCGCTACCGGCAAACCGCTCTCAATGGCCACGTTCTCACCCATGTTGATCGAGAATGCCGTCTTCCCCATGGATGGACGACCCGCGACGATAATCAGGTCACCAGGTTGCAGGCCCGCTGTTTTCTGATCAAGGTCGGCAAAACCGGTAGGTATACCGGTGACATCACTCTGATTATCGCGGCTAAACAGTTCATCGATACGCTCCACTACTTCCGTGAGCAACGGCTTGATTTCGAGAAAGCCCTGCTGGCTACGTGCACCGGATTCGGCGATATCAAACACTTTGGCCTCTGCCTGATCGAGCAGATCATTGGCCGAACGACCGGCCGGATTATAGGCTGACTCGGCAATATCGGTGCCGACCTCCACCAGTTTGCGCATCACCCCGCGCTCGCGCACAATCTCGGCGTAGCGGCGAATATTTGCAGCAGATGGTGTGTTTTGCGCCAGTGCGACCAGATAGGCCAGTCCACCCACGTTGGAAAGTTCACCATGATTTTCCAGAAGTTCGGCCACCGTCACCACATCGGCAGGCTTACCCTGCTCGATCAGTTTGGTGATCATGCGATAGATCAGCTTGTGATCATGGCGGTAAAAATCATTCTGGCTGATGACGTCGGCAATACGATCCCAGGCATGATTTTCCAGCAACAATCCGCCTAACACAGACTGCTCCGCCTCAACGGAATGCGGCGGCATCTTGAGCGCAGCAAGTTCGGGATCAGCAGTATTCTGGAATGTGGCCATGTTTGGATTTTAAAGCGACAACGCTTGAAGGCGGAGTGCCATTTTAACGCGTCTCGGACGGCAGAGTGAAAATCCAATAAAAAAGGGGCTGTTCCCAGCCCCTTTTCATGCAGTTATGAAACCTGCTTAGTGTTCGCCCAGCACCGCAACAGTAATCTCGGCCACCACATCAGCATGCATCGCGATGCTGATGGGGAAATCACCAATCGCCTTGAGCGGGCCAGTCGGCATACGGACTTCTGATTTGGTCACTTCGAAACCCTGCGCATTCAACGCATCGGCGATGTCTGCATTGGTTACGGAACCAAACAAGCGGCCATCCATACCGGCTTTTTGTGAAATTTGCAGCATGAAACCGGCCAATTTCTCAGCACGCGCCTGGGCGGTAACCAAGGTTGCCGCATGGGCTTTTTCCAGTTCGGCGCGCTTCTCTTCAAAGTGCTTGAGATTGGCACTCGTAGCACGCTTGGCCTTGCCTTGCGGGATCAGAAAATTACGTGCGTAACCGTCTTTCACCTTGACCACATCGCCCAGGGTACCCAGGTTGACCACTTTTTCCATCAGAATAATTTGCATGGCGGTCTCCTTAATGCAAGTCGGTGTAAGGCATCAGCGCCAGAAAACGGGCGCGCTTGATGGCGGTGGATAGCTGACGCTGGTAACGGGTTTTAGTCCCGGTAATGCGGGCCGGGATAATCTTGCCGTTTTCAGCAACAAAATCTTTCAGGATATCCACGTCCTTGTAATCAACCCACTTGATACCTTCAACGGTAAAGCGGCAGAACTTGCGACGTTTGAATAGCTGGCGGGAACCTTCCCGGCGCTTGGTGTTTTTACTATTGGTTGGACGAGGCATGATGCACTCCTATCTAAACTGTTTTTAAGCTGCAAATATGCAGCACGATCTGATTACTCTGCGGGCTTTTTCTAGCCAGGAAACCTTCTACACTGATGCCCTTACCATTGGGGAACGCGCTGATACTTTGTGCGATCTCTCCCATTGCTACCGCCGCCATCTCTACAGTTACCCTGCGCGCTATGCCTGCCTCTACCTGCTGTGATTCATGACGAATCCGCAAACTTACCAGAGGTACCCCGGCCGGGGTATAACGCAACGCTTCGGCTTCAGCAACAATGCCGGCCAGTATCAGCCTATTGGTTTCCAAACATTCAGGCAGCTGGCGCAGCGGGTTCCGTTGGGGCTGCTGGAGCTGCTTGCTCAGGCTTGGCTTCAACCGGCTGGGTCAGGGAGCGCGACTTCTCCTCCTTCATCATTGGCGAAGGAGCGATCACCGCCTCATCCATACGCACCGTCAGATGGCGCAACACGGCGTCGTTGAACTTGAAGCCATGCTCAAGCTCATCCAGCGTTTCCTGGTCGCACTCGATGTTCATCAACACGTAGTGGGCTTTGTGTACCTTCTGGATAGGGTAAGCCATCTGACGACGGCCCCAGTCTTCCAGACGATGAACCAGCCCATTGCGTGCTGCAATCTGGCCGCGATAGCGCTCGATCATCGCGGGCACTTGCTCGCTCTGATCCGGGTGCACGATAAATACAATTTCATAGTGACGCATGCAAACTCCTTCTGGGTTAAAGCCCCCCGTGCGTTGGCGGTGGGGCAAGGGAAACCGCGCATTATACTGGTTATTCAGGTGTTTTTCAATCTCGCATGCGATTCCATGAGAAACAACCTGCTGGCGAAAGACCAACAATGAGATCGGCGCTTAAAACCAGGCCGAACACCCATGTGAATATTATTGTCAGCCTTTGAGCCAGCTTTCCGCCTGTTCGGAATCTTCGAAAACCTGGGTTTGCGCATCGACAAACATGCGCGAGACCCAGGTACTCCAGATCACCCATTGCTGTTGAGCCACAACAGCCACACGGGAAAAGTCGGCAGCATGGGCGCGTCCAAAGCTGATTTCTTCCCATGCCACATCCACGGTAAATTTGAGCATATCGCGCAAATCCAGTAGTAAATTGACTTTCCCCTCAAGCTTCAGCCCGTCCAGGATTGCCTGTTCGAATTCACGGTAGTCAGCCAGCGTAAATTCGCCCAGTACGGCGGCACGAATGGTGTTGCCAGCGATAGAGATATTGATCATGGGTATTCCCGGTATGGTTGTGGATGGTTTGGACAACTATAGGGGAGTTGCGGGTGACAGGCAAAAAAAGCGGGCGTCCGAAGACGCCCGAAATACCGCATGGAGGATGAAGATGAAACATGCATTAACTCGTAAAACACATGCTCCGACCAACACAAAGCAAACCCCATGCCAAATTATTTATCATTTAATAACAAATAGTTAATAAATTTTTTAGGTTGTTGAAACGCATCAAAACAGTGCACCTCTGATTTACTTCGCCCCAACTGTACGCACACTCACTAATCCGCTCACCACAATCAACCCCATACCCAGCCACGCTTGCAACGGCAAAACCTCATGCCATAACAACATTCCGAACAGGCTGGCAAAAATTACAGTGCTATAGGCCAGACTGCCCACTGTCAGCGCATTACCCAGGCGATACGCACGAGTTAATGCAAGCTGTGCGAACGTTGCAGTGACCCCCAGACCCAGCAATAAAAATGCGGCGCGAGCATTGACTGCATGCCAGCCCGTCCAGGCCGCCCATACGCCGGCTCCGAGTGTAGACAGCAGCGTGAAATAAAATACCGTGCGCCAGTCAGGTTCGCCCATACGGCTCAACGTTCGCACATTTACATACGCGATGCCCGCCAGGAAACCCGATGTCAGTCCCATCAACCCAGCACTCAACTGTGCGCTTTCCAAGGTTGGGTGCAATAGCAACACCACCCCGCAGAACCCCAGCACAATGCCGGTCAGTAGCAGCCAATGCGGTTTTTCCCCCTGCCACAGAGTAAGTAACAAGGCGAGGAATAAAGGTGAAGTGTAGTTTAGCGTCACCGCTGTCGCCAGCGGCAACACATCAATCGCATGAAAAAACAGCAACAGCGCGACGAATCCGGCAAGACTGCGGACCAGATGCGCGCGCCAATGGGGGGTAGCGAATGGACGCGACAGGTGCGGGTGACGGCGGCGCACCACCCAGTAAATCAGCACCAGGCCAAATATCGATCGGTAAAATACCAGTTCAGCACTGGAAAATTCGCTGGAAGCCAGTTTCACCAGCACACCCATGCTGGCGAACAGTAGCCCTGCCACCACCATCCAGCTTGATTTCACTTGTTCAGATGCGGTGTAATCTCGCGCCGGATAAATTCATGGAAGTGCACCATGCCGTCTTCCATGGGCGATTGATATGGCCCTGCCTCGTCACGCCCTTGCCGATAGAGTTCACGACGCCCCTGATGCATGCGACGGCAAATCTCATCGTCTTCAAGGGCGGTCTCGTTATAGGCAGCTTGTTCAGCCTCTACAAATTCACGTTCGAACAGAGCAATATCTTCAGGGTAATAAAACTCAACTACATTGCGGCAGGATTCGATACCGGTAGGCATGATGGTGCTGATAACCAGGACATGCGGGTACCACTCCACCATGATATTCGGGTAATAAGTCAGCCAGATCGCACCCTGATGCGGTGCCTGGCCGGCATTGTATTGCAGCACCTGTTCCTGCCATTTTTGATATACAGGCGTGCCCGGCTTGCCCAGCCCCCGCGCCACGCCGACGGTTTGTACGCTATACCAGTCGCCATACTCCCACTTGAGGTCAGCACAAGTGACGAAATTTCCCAACCCGGGGTGGAAAGGCTCGACGTGATAATCCTCAAGATAAACTTCAATAAAGGTTTTCCAGTTGAAGTCGTAATCCTCGACCACCACACGGTCCAGCATGTAACCGTCAAAATTCAGATCCCGCAACACACCGAGTCTGGCCAGATCGCGCGCCACATCGCGTTGTCCATTGAACAGCAGACCATTCCAGTTTTGCAGCGGTGTTTTGCCCAGATTCAGACACGGTGTAGAAGGGAAATGCGGCGCCCCCAGCAGTCGGCCTTCCATATCATAAGTCCAGCGATGCAATGGACAAACGATGCTTTTGCGATGACCGCGGCCTTCATACATTATGGCCTGGCGGTGACGGCAAATATTGGACAGCATCTCCACGCCGTTAGCGTTATGCACCAGCATGGACGCTTTATGCGTGGTTTCCAGTACCTGGTAATCACCTGGATTCGGCACCATCAGGGTATGACCGATGTATCCCGGGGCATGCGCGAACAGATGCTTTTGCTCAAGCGCATAAACCTGGGCATCGAAATACCAGCTGATTGGCAGCTGGGGGGAGGTGTGAGTCAACGTAGCGCTGACGGCCAAATCGGACATATTAAAATTCAGAATACCCTGGACCAGGCCCATGGACACGGATAATCAAGCTGAATGAGTATTGCTCGATATCCCTGCAACGCAAATGAAAACAAAGCCATGAATTATCGCCAATAATAGCTTTGAGCGCAATAATTGGGTAAGATTTCCGCCTTTGCTCCCTCTTCACTGTAATGACACGCAAGTCCTCAACCCAGCCACAGAGCTTCGAAGCCGCCATGGCGGAGTTAGAACGCATCGTCGCCGATATGGAATCCGGCCAGTTGGCTTTGCAGCAATCACTTGCCGCCTATCAACGTGGCGCCGAACTCCTGCAATTCTGTCAGCAGGCGCTGGCCGACGCTCAACAACAGGTGCAGGTGCTCGAAAATGGCATGCTGAAACCTTTTACTTCGGCAGATGGCACGAATGAATCCTGATTTTCTGGCCTGGTCCGGCAATCTGCAGACACGTATCGAAACAGCATTGTCGCGACTGCTGCCTGATCCTCAACACGCACCGCTAACCCTGCACGCCGCCATGCACTATGCAACGTTGGGGGGCGGCAAGCGCGTGCGTCCCCTACTCGCTTTTGCGGCGGGTGAAGTAGTGGGTGCGGATCCGGCACGCGTAGAGATCGCAGCCAGCGCAGTGGAATTGATCCACGCCTATTCACTGGTTCATGACGACTTGCCGTGCATGGACAATGATATGCTGCGACGCGGCAAGCCCACCTGCCACGTTGAATACGGCGAAGCCACCGCACTACTGGTGGGCGACAGCCTGCAAAGTCTGGCATTCGAACTGCTCACTACACACACCTTGTCGGACACACCTGAGCGTCAGCTGGAGATGGTGAAACTGCTTGCCAATGCGGCCGGGTCGCGCGGCATGGCCGGTGGCCAGGCCATCGACCTGGCCAGTGTCGGGCAGACGCTCACCCTGCCCGAGCTGGAATTCATGCACATCCACAAAACCGGCGCACTGATTCGCGCGTCTGTACTGCTAGGCACCTATTGCGGCCACGCGCTGGACGACACTGCATTAGCCAAACTTGATCATTACGCCAAATGCGTCGGCCTTGCCTTCCAGGTGGTCGACGATATTCTCGACGCAGAAGCACCCACCGCCACGCTGGGTAAAACCGCGGGCAAAGATGCCGAAAACAACAAGCCGACTTATGTGACCCTGCTGGGCAGTGCACGCGCCAAAACATTTGCTGCCGAACTGCACCAGGATGCGCTGGACTCACTGGCAGGATTCGATTCGGCGCAACGCCTGCGCGAGCTGGCCGATTTTATTGTGCAGAGACAATTTTGACTTCCGCCTATCCGCTGCTGGACAGCGTCGCCACACCTGTTAATCTGCGTGAACTCAGCCGGGAACAACTGGAACCGCTGGCCGCGGAATTGCGTGCCTTCATCCTGCAAAGCGTGACGCAAACCGGCGGCCATCTTGCTTCCAACCTGGGAGCCGTGGAACTCACGATCGCACTGCATTACGTATTCAACACCCCTGATGATCGTCTGGTCTGGGACGTAGGTCACCAGAGTTATACGCACAAAATCCTCACAGGCCGGCGCGAAGCCATGAGCGGACTACGTAAAAGTGGCGGCATTGCCGGGTTCCCGAAGCGCGACGAGAGTCCCTTCGACACTTTTGGCACCGGTCATTCCAGCACCTCGATTTCTGCGGCGCTGGGTATGGCGGTAGCCGCCAAGCGCGCCGGACTGGCGCGCCGTTCCGTCGCCATTATCGGCGACGGTGCGATGACTGCCGGCATGGCGTTCGAAGCACTGAATAATGCAGGCGATATTGACGCCAATTTATTGGTCATACTTAATGACAACGACATGTCGATCTCGCCCAACGTCGGCGCGCTCAACAATTATCTGGCCCGACTCATGTCCGGACGTTTTTACGCCGCGGCACGCCGTGCCGGCAAAAAAACCCTGGGTAAATTACCACCCATGCTGGAACTGGCACGTCGCACGGAAGAACATGTCAAAGGCATGGTGACGCCTGGCACCCTGTTTGAAGAATTCGGTTTTAACTACATCGGGCCAATCGACGGCCACGATCTGGATGTCTTGGTGGAAACGCTCACCAATATCCGGCGTCTGGATGGTCCGCAATTTCTGCATATTGTCACCCGCAAGGGTAAAGGTTATACGCCGGCCGAGGATAACCCCTGCCTGTATCACGGTGTCAGCCGGTTTGAATCCGACATTGGCATCGTCGAAAAAATCGCCGCCAAACCAAGCTACACACAGGTATTCGGCGACTGGTTATGCGACATGGCGGCAACCGAACCCCGGCTGATCGGCATTACCCCGGCCATGCGCGAGGGTTCCGGGCTGGTGCGCTTTTCGGAAGAATATCCTGACCGCTACTTCGATGTCGGCATCGCCGAGCAGCACGCACTGACTTTCGCCGCCGGCCTGGCCTGTGATGGATATAAGCCGGTGGTCGCAATCTACTCGACTTTTTTGCAGCGCGCCTACGATCAGCTCATTCATGACATCGCCTTGCAAAACCTGCCAGTGGTGCTGGCCATTGATCGTGCCGGGCTGGTTGGGGCAGATGGGCCGACCCATGCAGGCAGCTTTGATTTGAGCTACCTGCGTTGCATTCCCAATCTGACCCTGATGGCGCCATCAGATGAAAACGAGTGCCGCCAGATGCTGTATACCGCCATGACGCTGAATGGTCCTGCTGCGGTTCGCTATCCGCGCGGCACCGGGCCGGGCACGGCGATCGAAGCCACCATGCATGCTTTGCCAGTCGGCAAAGGCATCTGGCGCCGTCACGGACAGCGTGTTGCATTGCTGGCATTCGGCAGCATGGTCACGCCGGCCTTAACCGCCGCAACCCGGCTTGATGCCAGCGTCGTCGACATGCGTTTCATTAAACCGCTGGACGAAGAGTTGCTCCGGCAATTGGCACAAAGCCATGAATTGTTAGTCACACTGGAAGAAAATGCAGTCATGGGCGGCGCCGGTAGCGCGGTGAGCGAATGCCTGCGGCACTTGGGCTTGACGACGCGCCTGGTGCAACTGGGCTTACCTGACACATTCATTGAGCACGGCGATCACGCCACCATGCTAAGTGCATGCGGGCTGGATGCGGACGGGATTGAAACGGCCATCCGCCAACATTTACCCGAGTAGTTTACTCAACTATTAGGCTGGTTTATACTTTGTCTAAATCAGATCACCAAGGAAATGAAATCATGAACGACTGCTGCGAAGTCGCCGCCATGCCTGATGTGCAGAATTATGCGGATACCCGCGCACTCGCCATCAATAAAGTCGGTATCAAATCCATCCGCCACCCGGTTAAGGTCGCCGATAAAAGCGGTGGCGTGCAGCACACCGTGGCCAGTTTCAATATGTACGTATACCTGCCGCACAATTTCAAGGGCACGCACATGTCGCGCTTTGTCGAGATACTGAACACGCGCGAACGTGAAATCTCGGTGGAAAATTTCGAGTCCATGATGCGCCAGATGGTCGAGCGCCTGGAAGCCGAATCCGGTTATATCGAGATGAGCTTTCCCTATTTCATCAACAAGGCCGCGCCGATATCCGGTGTACAAAGTCTGATGGATTACGAGGTTACCTTCATCGGCACAATCGAAAATGGCCGCTATACCCATACCACGAAAATCGTGGTGCCGGTCACCAGCCTGTGCCCCTGCTCGAAAAAAATCTCCGATTACGGCGCCCATAACCAGCGCTCGCATGTCACAGTCAGTGCACGCACCAACGACTTTTTGTGGATCGAAGATCTGGTGCGCACCGTTGAGGATCAAGCATCGTGCGAACTCTATGGCCTGCTCAAACGTCCCGATGAAAAATACGTTACCGAACGTGCTTACGACAATCCGAAATTCGTCGAAGACATGGTGCGCGACGTAGCATCTGCATTGGAAAAAGAAGCCAAAATAGACGCTTATGTAGTGGAATCAGAGAATTTCGAGTCTATCCACAACCATTCGGCCTACGCCTTGATCGAAAACGATAAAACGCAACCAGCTTGAATTGATCCAGTCAACACTTCAGACTGAAACAAAAATCAGGGTTTAGCGGATTGCGCCCGGATTGCCCAGTATTCGGCAATCTTGGCATCCGGCGTCACGCCATCAAGCCCCTTGGAATAAATATGCGCGAGGCTTTTCATCGCCATGACATGACCATTGTCGGCAGCCTTCTTGAACCAGTACAGCGCCTTGGCATTATCCTGAGGCTCGCCATGGCCGCTTTCATAACGGGTCGCCAGGCGGTATTGGCTATCCGCATCACCATCCTGGGCAAGTTTATGAATGTCCGCCGGACGCTGGTGGAATAACTCCGACACCTTGTAGCGGGCATTCTCCATAAACTGCAGAAACTCGGCCGCCGAACCAAAACCCTGCGAGGCAGACTTGGCCAGCATATTGCCAGACAGCGCTTGCTCACGCGCATTCGAATCGCGCAGTTTGTACATTTTACCGAGTAGAAACTGGGCTTCGCTGTTACCTTCAACCGCCGCGCGCTGTAGCCAGTACTCGGCTTTTTCAGGGCTTTTTTCCACACCGGCGCCTGCCAGATACATTTTTCCCAAGCTTACCTGTGCGTCGGTATTGCCACGCAGCGCCGCCTTGGTGCGCCAATCCGCGCTGACCTTGAGATTTTCCGGTACGCCACGCCCCTGCTCATAGAGATCGCCCAGCATTTTCTGCGCCGCCACATTGCCTTGCACCGCCGCGCGCTCAAACCAGTACGCAGCCTGTTTTTCATCTTTTGCGCGCGCAGTATCTCCATGCAGATATTCAAAAGCCAGCAAGAGTTGCGCGCCGTCATTACCGCGTTCAGCTGCATTGGACAGCATTACGGTTTCTTCTGAAGTCATCGCCTGACTCAATGATGGAACCAGCGCGGCCATTGCCAGAACAGCCAATACCGCGATTTGCTTATACATTCTTTTCATGTTGTACGATTTAAAGGAATTGATTCAAATGAGGTAACTGCCAATTGTAGTGCGCGCCCGTCCTGTCGTACAGGTCATCATCCCCTTCCTTCGAGGTATCGCGGTATTGGACCGTTATCATTAAGGCATCAATAACGCTGGGTGAGCGTCATCAAAGTCCCTTCACGTTTCATGTCGACCTGATTAAGAAAACTCATCCCCAACAAAACGACCGGCATGCTGTCACCTTCCAGAACCATTCCCGGCACCATGTTGAGACTGATCCCGCCAATACGCACATTATTGAGCAACACACGGTACGCCACCGCCGTGCCATTTGCGGTACTCACCAGGCCGCGCTGGCCATTACGGTAATTCACCCCCATGCGATCCGCATCCCGTGAACTGATGGCTACCGAACTGGCGCCGGTATCCACCATAAAATTCACACTATGCCCATTGATGGTACCGGTGGTAAAAAAATGCCCACGGCCGTCCGCATTCAGGCTCACCACAGGCTTCGCGCTACCGCCGCTACCTGCATAAGATTGCCCCATGCTCAAAACGCGACGTTTACCGTCCACCTCGAAAGTCGCTGACTGCGCATCGGCTGAGAGCAACTTTACCCCTTGCTCAGATTCCCCTGCCGCCAGAACTCGCGGCTTGCCGCCGTCGACAATCACCATGGCCCTGTCCTTGAACAGGCCGACCACATTGATCTGAGCTGCAGTCACATTTGCACTCAACAAAACAGCTGCAATTGCCATACAATACAAATTCAGTTTATTCATCTTCTTCATCGCCGCCCTGAGTTGAAATATGAAAACCGTCGCTATTTTTCGCCACACCCCGTCAGAGGGTCCGGGCTATTTTGCCACCTTTCTAAATAAACACGATATTCCCTGGGAAATTATCAAGGTGGATGAAGGCCAGCCGATCCCCGACGACCCCACCAGTCATGCCGGGCTGGTGTTTATGGGCGGTCCGATGAGCGTGAACGATCCACTGCCCTGGATTCCGCCCATCCTTCAACTTATTCGTTCCGCAGTGGCAGCAGACGTACCCGTTCTGGGTCATTGCCTAGGTGGGCAATTGATCTCCAAAGCGCTGGGTGGTGTGGTCAAACCCAATCCCGTCAAGGAAATTGGCTGGAGCGAGGTCACCGCAACTGACAATGACGCGGCCCGTGCCTGGCTGGATGGACTGACCCAGTTCGAGGGTTTCCACTGGCATGGCGAGACATTCTCCCTGCCTGAATCCGCCACCCATATCATGCGCAGCACCCATTGTGAAAATCAGGCTTATGTCATCGGCAAACATCTTGCCATGCAATGCCACATCGAGATGACACCGACCATGATCCGCACCTGGTGCAATAGCTGGGCCGATGAAATCGCCAACAGCGACAGCCCGGCGGTCCAGACGCCGGAGATCATGCAGGCGAATATGGAGGATCAGCTACGCGCGCTCAATCAGGTCGCTGACCGGCTTTATGCCCGCTGGATCAAAGGCCTAGTGCAATAATGGAAGCGCTGCCGATCAGTCTGACGCAATTGCAGGGCATGATCGGCATGCGTCTGCGCTGGCGCGACGACGATTACGACATAGTTGAAGTGCTGGAAGATGGTCCATCGCTCGTCGCACAAAGCGCCACAACGGACACAAGCATTCAAGGTGACGTGCATGGGCGAGCCCGCCGCGAAGTGCAGCAAGTGGTAGTCATTCCCGTACTTAATGCTAACAAAACCCTGCTGCATCCCGAATTTCTGGAAATAGAGCTGCTTTGACAAAGACAGCAAACAGGCACAGGATTACACCATAAAAACAGCTTACACAGGTCGCACTTTATTTAATGGAGGATGGAAAATGGAAGCGGTGAATTACAGCCAGTTCAATTTCGGCAGTCGACTACGTGAATATATGCATGAAGTATTCAATCACAGCGGTGTAACACGTACCGAAGCCGAACTGACCGATGGCCAGAAAGTGTTCCTGAAAGCGCTTAAACGCGAACTGTTGAAATACGTTGACACCAGCCGTACCGGTTACCCCCACAACCAGTTGGAGCAGATGGAGTCATTCACCCGCACCATCGGCGATCTGCACAATTCCTATTTCGACAACGGCATGCACAAGGTAAGCGACTGCCTGTTCAACCGCTGGCGCATGTTATTTGAAGAAACAAAAAAACTGGCCGCTGCAGGTGGCGCCAGCCAAGCCTGCTGGATAGAAAAAATTGAAGTCGAGCAATCCGACATGCCGATGTTTTTTGATGCCTAAAACAACATCATCAAATTAAAAATGCCCGGTTTTTACCGGGCATTTTTAATTTGGCATAGCCAAGAATCGAAATTTCTTATTTTGGAATAAGAAACTTGGATTAGGACGCCTCCGCCTTGGTGCTATCCTGTTCAGCACAATAAATACCTCAACAGGATGGAGAAACCGGATGTCCAAACTCGTGAAACCACACGGTGGTGGTGAACTGAAGCCATTACTCCTTACTGGCGCCGCCTGCGAAGCAGAACTCGCTCGCGCACAAAGTCTCCCCAAAGTACGTATGTCTTCGCGAGAAACCGGCGACCTGATCATGCTCGGCATTGGCGGTTTCACTCCGCTGGATGGCTTCATGACCCATGCCGACTGGCAAGGGGTTTGTGATGGCTACAAAATGGCTAACGGCTTGTTCTGGCCGATCCCGGTGACGCTTTCTACGGATACCGACTGCGCGCAGGGCATCAAGGAAGGCTCAGAAGTAGCGCTGGTTGATAACGCAACCGGCGAAATCATGGGCACCATGAAAATCACCGAAAAATACACCATCGACAAAGCACACGAGTGCATGATGGTGTACAAAACCACGGATATCGAACACCCCGGCGTCAAAATGGTCATGGAGCAGGGTCCGGTCAATCTTGCCGGTCCGGTTAAAGTCCTCTCCACCGGTGGCTTCAAGGAAGAATACGGCGACCAGTTCATGACCCCCGCCGAAACCCGTGCCGCATTTGAAAAAGCAGGTTGGTCCAAGGTAGCGGCGTTCCAGACCCGCAACCCGATGCACCGCTCACACGAATACCTGGCAAAAATCGCCATCGAAACCATGGATGGCGTGCTGATCCACTCGCTGCTGGGGGCGCTGAAGCCGGGTGACATCCCCGCCGAAGTCCGCTCCGAAGCAATCAGCACCCTGGTCGAGAATTATTTCGCACCCAATACCGTCATTCAAGCTGGCTATCCCCTCGACATGCGTTATGCCGGCCCACGCGAGGCGTTGCTGCATGCCCTGTTCCGCCAGAATTACGGCTGTTCGCATTTGATCGTCGGTCGTGACCATGCTGGTGTAGGTGACTACTATGGTCCATTCGACGCGCAGAAAATCTTCGACGAAATCCCGGCCGGTTCGCTGGAAACCACCAACATGAACATCGACTGGACCTTCTGGTGCAACAAATGCGGTGGCATGGCATCACAACGCACATGCCCCCATACCAAGGATGACCGCATCCTGCTGTCCGGGACCAAAGTTCGTTCGATGTTATCCGAAGGCCAGGACCTGCCGATCGAATTCAGCCGTCCCGAAGTGGCCAAGGTATTGCAAAAGTATTACGCCGGCCTGAGCGCTGAACAGAATGTCAAAGTTGAATTGAAAGGCCACTCGGCGGCATGAGATTTCGAAGTCGCAAGCTAGAGCGCGACTTGATTTACAAAATTTGAAGCTCTGAGCCTCCCGGAAGCGGAAGAAGCTGGATAGACCAGCATTCGCCCCGGCCAAGGCTGGTTCAGCGTCTCAAAGGGCCGCGACTTACGCGGTGTTTTTAACAAAAGGAGACTAAGAGATGCCTACCTATGTTCGTACTGACAAGTGCGATGGCTGCAAGGGCCAAGATAAAACGGCCTGTATGTATATCTGCCCGCACGATTTGATGAAACTGGACAAAGACGGTTCCGAAACCGGCCACGCCATGAAGGCGTTCAACCAGGAACCCGAGCAGTGCTGGGAATGTTATTCCTGCGTGAAAATCTGCCCGCAAAACGCAATTGAAGTGCGTCACTATGCCGACATCGTGCCACTGGGCGGTTCGGTTCAGCCATTGCGCGGTTCCGATTCCATCATGTGGACCATCAAGTTCCGTAATGGCACGCTGAAGCGCTTCAAATTCCCGATCCGCACCACACCGGAAGGCTCGATTGACTGCTACGGCGGCAAGGAAACAGCCAAGCTGGAAAACATCACCAAATCCGGATTCTTTACTGCTTCGGGTGGCTATCGCGCGGGCAATCCAGCTGAGCTGATCCGCAAGTAAGTCGAGAAGTTAACCCAATACATATTGCTATTGCAGGAGGGAGCGGGTCTGTGCGCCACGCTGAACTGCAAGCTAGGAGATAAGAGAAAATGGCTGGAGAATTTGGCAATCCCGAAGTGGTCCAAGAGGAAGTCGACATCCTCTTCATTGGTGGTGGTATGGCATGTTGCGGTGCCGCTTACGAAGTCATGCGTTGGGCTGATGCTGCCAAGGCTGAAACCGGCATCGACCTGAAAATCAAACTGGTGGACAAAGCCGCCATGGATCGTTCCGGTGCCGTTGCACAGGGACTGTCCGCAATCAATACTTATATCGGCACCGAGCAGGACCCTGCCGATTATGCCCGCATGGTATCCAACGACCTGATGGGTATCACTCGCGACGACCTGTCCTACGACCTGGGTCGCCACGTCGATGAATCCGTGCACCTGTTTGAAGAATGGGGTCTGCCGATCTGGAAAACCGACGAAAACGGCGAACGCCATGACGGTTCCAAAGGCATGCCTGCGTTGAAAGATGGCGGCAAGCCAGTGCGTTCCGGCAAATGGCAGATCATGATCAACGGTGAATCCTACAAGTGGATCGTTGCTGAAGCCGCCAAAAAAGCGCTCGGCATGGATCGTATTGAAGAGCGTATCTTCATCGTCAAACTGGTCAACGACAAAAACGATCCTTCACGTATTGCCGGCGCAGTCGGCTTCTCCACACGTGACCACAAAGTTGTCGTCTACAAGGCCAAGGCTATCTTGCTGGCAGCAGGCGGTTGCGTCAACCTGTTCCGTCCACGCTCGGTGGGTGAAGGCCAAGGCCGTGCCTGGTATCCAGTATGGAACGCCGGTTCGACCTACTCGATGGCTGCGGAAGCAGGCGCCGAATTGACCATGATGGAAAACCGTTTCGTACCCGCCCGTTTCAAGGATGGATACGGCCCGGTGGGTGCCTGGTTCCTGCTGTTCAAAGCCCAGGCTACCAACGCCGTTGGCGAAGTCTACATGGTGAAAAACAAGGAGCTGCTGAACGACTACCCTCCGTACGGACAAGCTGCCGTGCCGGCGTCCTGCCTGCGTAACCACCTGATGCTGAAGGAAATGCGCGAAGGCCGCGGTCCGATTTACATGGATACGGTAACCGCCCTGGCCAAACTGCGTGAGACCCTGTCTCCACGTGAAGTAAAGCACCTTGAAGCCGAAGCCTGGGAAGACTTCCTCGACATGTGCGTGGGTCAATGCGGTGTATGGGTCGGTGAAAACATCGAACCGGAAAAGAAAAACTCCGAATTGATGCCGACCGAGCCCTACCTGCTGGGTTCACATTCCGGCTGCTGCGGTATCTGGGTATCTGGTCCGGAGGATCTGGGTGCACCCACCTCGGAAGATCACGCCGACGCCGACAAGATCCCGAGTAATCTACCAAAAGGCTGGAACTGGGGTTATCGTTCCATGACCACAGTCAAAGGCCTGTTCACTGCCGGTGACGGCGTGGGCGCTTCAGGCCACAAATTCTCCTCAGGCTCACACGCCGAAGGCCGCATGTGTGCCAAGGCAATGGTCAAGTACTGCATCGATAACAAGGACTGGAAGCCTGAGCTGGATACCTCACCCGAGCAACTGGTGGCCGATATCTATCAGCCGGTGAAAACCTATCTGGAACACAAGGATTACACCACTGCGATCGATATCAACCCGCACTACATCACGCCCAAGATGTTGCAGTTCCGTCTGCAAAAAATCATGGACGAGTACGTAGCCGGTGTTGCTACCTACTACCAGACCAACGCACACATGCTGGCCGTAGCGGAAGAGAAACTGGAAATGCTGAAGGAAGACGCCATGAAGATGCGTGCAAAAGACCTGCACGAACTGCTGCGCGCCTGGGAAAACTACCACCGTATCCTGACGGCGGAAGCCCACATGAAGCATATCCAGTTCCGTGAAGAATCCCGTTACCCGGGCTTCTACTACCGCATGGACAAAAACTTTGTGGACGAAGAGAACTGGCATTGTTTCGTCAATTCCGTGTACGACAAGAACTCCAAGAAATGGACGGTGTTCAAACGCGCTCACGTGGATCTGGTGGACAAATCCAAGCTGTTCAAAGCTGCCGCGCATTAATGCCGTTAGCGCAGTAAAATTGAACCGGGCACCACGGTGCCCGGTTTTTTGTTTCCAAAGCAGTTGGAATACCGACTGCTTTGGAAACCCGTGACACGTTTAAAGCCCTGGCCCCGGAATCCAGAGAAAATCTGTATGAAAATCACCATTACAGCATATCTTTGACGATCACCGTGCCCACTGAGGCCCTGAATTACCGTTTACGCAACGAGGAAACCCATCATGCAACAACCCGACATCAGCGATTTTCCCTTTCCGCAAAGCCCGGTTGTGCCCCAACTGGTAGAAGGCGAAAAAGCCATACAATTCCAGTGCCGCAAAGGCATCAAGTGCTGGAATGCATGCTGCAGCAATATCGACATCAGCCTGACACCCTATGACGTGCTGCGCCTAAAAAATCACCTCAACATGAGTTCCGGCGATTTTCTGGTCAAATATACCGATCCTTACGAACTCGAACCGGGCGGTATCGCCGGCATCAAATTGAAACCGGTCGATGAAGGTACCGCCTGTCAATTCATGCGTCCGGAAGGTTGCAGCGTCTACGAAGATCGCCCCACCTCATGCCGCTACTATCCGGTCGCCCTGCTGTCCATGCGTCGTCAGGATGAAACCACCGATCGTACCTCCTACGCCATGGTGCAGGAAGCGCACTGCCTCGGTCATAATGAACCGCGCAGCATCACCGTCAACGACTATCGCAAGGAGCAAGGTGTCGAGATATACGACGAACTCGGACGCGGCTGGCGCCAGCTCATCCTGAAGAAAAAATCCGCCGGTCCGACCATCGGCAAACCCACGGACCGCAGCCTGCAACTGTTCTTCATGGCCTGTTACGACCTCGATCGTTTCCGCCAGTTCGTCGAGCATTCTTCGTTCCGTGAAGTGTATGACCTTAGCGACGCTGAAATGACGCAGATACTTGGCTCCGAACCGGAGCTGATGCAATTCGGTTTTCGTCTGCTGCGCCAGGTCATGTTCAATGAGCCCAGCATCGCACTCAAAGCAGATGCCTACGACAAGCGCCTGTCACGCAAGACCGAACGTGAAGCGATCATGGATGAAATCACCGCCAAAATTCCACCTGAGGCGATCCAGCACGGCGACCCCAACGACAAATACGAAATCAAGGATTAAAGCCTCGTGAATGCTCGCACCCTTAATCCGGAATCCAACTTTATCGAGCGCGAGCCGTATTACGAAGCGGTTGGCAGCGAGGTCAGCATCTTTGAAGCAGCCTACGCCAATCGCCTGCCGGTGTTGCTGAAAGGTCCCACCGGCTGCGGCAAGACGCGCTTCATGGAATACATGGCATGGCGTCTGAAGCGCCCGCTGATTACGGTTTCCTGCCATGATGACCTCACCGCCTCCGACCTGGTCGGGCGCTATCTGGTCAAGGGCGGCGAAACCGTGTGGGTAGACGGTCCATTGGCACGCGCAGTGCGCGCCGGCGCGATTTGCTACCTGGATGAAATCGTCGAAGCGCGTAAAGACACCATGGTGGTGATACACCCGCTGGCCGACGACCGGCGCGCGTTACCGATGGAAAAACTCGGCGTAATCGTCGAAGCCAATGCGGATTTCTGTCTGGCGATTTCCTACAATCCGGGTTACCAGAGCGTGCTCAAGGACTTGAAGCAGAGCACCCGGCAACGTTTTGTGGCGCTGGAATTCGACTACCCCAGCGCCAGCCTGGAAGCCAAAATCGTTGCCGCCGAGAGCGGCGTGGATGCCGCTTTGGCCGAACGTCTGGTCAAATTCGCCCAGATGACCCGCAACCTGAAAGGCAGCGGTCTGGAAGAAGGCGCCAGCACGCGACTGCTGATTCATGCCGGCAAGCTTATCGCCAAAGGCGTGCCACCGGTCACTGCCTGCCAGTGTGCAATCGCCCAGGCAATTACCGATGATGCGGAAATGCTGGCTGCGGTACAGGAATTGTCCTCATCATTGTTCTGATCCCCTGAATGGTTCAACACCCGCCATTATCCGCCGAAGCGATAGAAGCTTTCCTCGAAGAAACCCTTGAGGCCGAATTCTCCTTTCTGCGCCTGGACGAACTGATCGCCGCCATTCATCCCCTGCCACGGCTACAGCAGGACTACCTGCTGGACTGGATCAAGCGCATCAGCACCACCAATATCGAAATTGCCTACCAGTTCGCCGGACGTGCGGTGCCGCTGCTCGACCAGCTCGACCGGCGCGTGCTGGAAACCTGGGCGCTCACTGCGATGGACACTTACGATCGCACCGGCCTGCGCGATGCGCTGCTGGTCATCCGCAATGTCGAACAGTTCGTGCATACCAGTGAAATCCGTACTTCCGGGATCGTATTCGAAGACATCAGCGGCATCCTGTTTACCTTTATACGCGGCCTGTCGGGTAGAAAACTGAAACTGGAACAGGCCGACGCCCCTTTCACCGACAGTGAAACCCTGTATCTGCCCACCGTCGTCGCCTGGATGGAAACGGTGGAAGACAATTTCCGCCTGGCCAAAGCCATGGTCGCGTTCCAGTGGGCACAAACGCGCTACGGCAGTTTTCGCGTCAACCTGCACGACGCGCTGGCCGATTATCCGGATCAGGCGCATGCGCTGAACTGTTTTTTTGCGCTGGAAACCCTGCGCCTCGATGCCTGCCTGGCGCGCGAATTGCCCGGCTTGTACCGCGACATGCTGGCGCTGCGTCAAACGTTGGGCCAAACCACCCTCCCGCCCGAGTGGAAGGGCTTCGCGGCTCAACTGACCGATCCGGCTGCAACCGTCACTGACGTCCTGCTCTGCCTGCAATCCGCCTATGCACATGTGGCACCCGAGCCTATCTGCTATCAGGGAGAACTGCGCCCGGATGCCGTAGCCAGCATGCTGGCGGCGCGGCTGGAGCGCGAAAAAATGCTGCTACGCGTCAAACTGGCTGAACTCGTCGACGACCTGCGTCCGTCGCAACGCGAGGAGGAAGAGGAAAAAGAAAAGAAGCCGCCGGTGTTCAATATCAAGGAACCCGAAGAAGGCAATACGCCCAACATCGACCAGTTTGAGATCACCCTCGATGACGTGCCCGTCGCCCCGCCCGAAGACGTGTGCCAGCTGATCACCTCGATCAAGCTCGATCTGGGCGACATTCCACCCGAATACCTCACCCCGGCTGGTGACGGCGAATACGACCCCAAGCTCTACCAGGACGAGGAACGTGACCCCGATGCCGTGTGGCAAGGCACTTACCATGAAGAAGGCGCGCACCTCTATCCGGAATGGGATTGCGGCCGCAAGCACTACCGCAAGAACTGGTGCGTACTGCGCGAAAAGGATGTGCGTCCCGGCGAAGCAAGCTATGTGACGGAAGTTCTTGCCCGGTACGGCGGCCTGGTCAAGCACCTGCGCAAGACTTTCGAAGCCATGCGCGACGAAAACCGCGTGGAAAAACGCCAGGTGCAAGGCGACGAAGTAGACATCGATGCATTGGTCGAAGCCTTGGCCGATGCCCGCGACGGCAGCGAAATGAGCGACCGCCTGTTCACCCGCATGCACCGTTCCGAGCGCAACATCGCCGTCATGTTCATGGTGGACATGAGCGGCTCCACCAAAGGCTGGATCAACGACGCCGAGCGCGAAGCCCTGGTCTTGCTGGCCGAGGCGCTGGAAGTGCTGGGCGACCGCTACGCGATTTACGGGTTTTCCGGCATTACCCGCAAGCGCTGCGAAATCTTCCGAGTGAAAAGCTTCGACGAACCCTACACACCCGAGGTCAAGGCACGCATCGCCGGCATCACCCCGCAGGAATACACGCGCATGGGGGTCGCCATCCGCCATCTGTCCAAACTGCTGATCGAGGTTGAAGCACGCACCAAGCTATTGATTACGCTCTCCGACGGCAAGCCCGACGATTATTTCGACGTTTACCGCGGCCAGTACGGCATCGAGGACACGCGCCAGTCGCTGATCGAAGCGCGTCGCGCCGGCATTCATCCGTTCTGCATCACCATCGACCGCGAGGCCAAAGCCTACCTGCCGCACATGTATGGGGCCGCCAACTACATCGAAATCGACGATGTGAAAAAATTACCCCTCAAAGCAGCCGACATCTACCGCAAACTCACGACCTGATGTTGACGGACCCGCCCAATACCGTATAATGGCGGGCTTGCCGGGTCGGTAGCTCAGCCGGTAGAGCAGCGGACTTTTAATCCGTTTGTCGCGGGTTCGACCCCCGCCCGACCCACCAAAACAGCAAAACAGCCACGTGAAAACGTGGCTGTTTTGTTTTATGGCCTACAAAAATCAGATTTTTTCGCTATTTCACTTCACCCGTCTGCCGCAAAACGTCACTTTCCGCCTTGGATCATCACACCTAAAAACATTCCGACACATGAAGGCACATACTACCTATTAAAATAGGTACATCAACTTAATCGCATAAGCGTTTAATAGACAAGGATTTTAAGATTTATTTTCCCATCTGCGCATATACATAAAAAAATCAAAATCAAGTTGGCATAGCCGTTGCAACTACCTAGCCAAACACTGCGGTGTTTTGTTTTTCTTAACCCTCAGGAGACACTCAAATGAAGAGCATGCAAAAAGGTTTTACCCTTATCGAATTGATGATCGTCGTGGCGATTATCGGTATTCTGGCCGCGATTGCCATTCCGTCTTATCAAACCTACGTCATGAAGGCAAAATTTACCGAAGTTGTGCAGGCTGTTGATCCATACAAGATTGCGATCGAGGGATGTTTCCAGGAAAATCAGCTTATTGCATCCTGTAATACACCAAGTAGTAATGGCATTCCACCCGATATGAATACTCCTACTGGTAAGGTAGCCTCCGTGGTAACGGGCGCTAATGCGCAAATCACTGCAACCGCTGTCGCTGCACTTTTCGGAGGCACTGGTTACACTTACATTCTTACCCCAACCCCATCAGGTGCTGCCGGCAGCCAAAATCTGACTTGGGCTAAAACGGGCTCTTGCGTTAACCAGGGTATTTGCTAATTTTCTTAACTAATTAGCAACCCAACAAAAAAGCCGCCTATCTGGCGGTTTTTTTGTCCTGTCATTAGCTTTAACCATCTTTTTTATTTCTGCTGGTTTTTAGAGATGCCTAAACCTATCCATGTTTTGCCGTTATTTTTATTGATCATTGGCACCATCCTATCCGGCTTTATATACACAGCCGTCGCGATGACAGGATTACTAACGCTGATCTGGTTTGCTCTATCCATCAAAAAATCAACCCGAGCAGGCATCATTTCAAGCTATCCAATGAGTTACTGGATGGTGACTTATCTAACCTGGCTAGCCATAGTCACCTTATTAAGCCCCGTCCCCAATGTCAGCTTACTGACGATGTGGACATTAGCGGGATTACCCATCGCCTATTTAGCCTGGACTATCACTCCAAATGCAGAGGCACTTTGGTCACGCCTGCGCACTACGTTATGGATGGGCGGTATATTTTTAGCCCTATGGGCACTCTGGCAAGTCATTAACCATGTGGGCCATGGCGACGCCGTCGGCCCGCTGATAGATCGCAATGCATTTGCGGCATTGATGAACGTGCTGTGGTTTCCAGCCGCTTATTTGTTTTTAACCAGCAAACCCACATCAAATCGCTGGATGCCGCTGCTACTGGGAGCCGGACTATTCATTATTAGCGCTGCCCTGTTTGCCACAGCATCGCGCGGCGGGATTGCAACCTGGCTGTTATTACTGCCCATTTTATTATGGGCCGGGTATCGCCATACCCAGTCCAAGCGGCTAGTCGCCATGATCCCGCTCATTGCAATAGCGGCCTATCTGTGCAGCGCATTGTTCCTGCACACCAGTGTCGCTGATCGTACCTACCAGTTAGCTCAAGACCCCTCAACCAATGCGCGTCTATTGATGTGGCAATCCGCCCTGCACATGGCACTGGCGCATCCGTTTAGCGGCACAGGCTGGGGCACGTTTTCCAGTTACTATCCAGCTTTTCGCTCGCCACTGGAAAACACCACTGCTGGCTTATACGCACACAACGACTACCTGCAAATGGCTGCCGAAGGCGGCATACCTGCCTTATTGCTGCAACTGGGGGTGATGCTGGGATTACTATTCCAGTTAAGACGCAGCCTGAAGCGTGCAGCGGATGCGGCGGGCCTGGAAAGCGTTGCGTTGCTGCTTGGAGCATTGGCCTTGTTTATTCATGCGGGGATAAATTTCATTTTCTACTACGCGTTCATGAATATTCTGGCGGGACTATATTTAGCGCGCGCAATGCAATTGGTCGAGACCGCCAAACTGATCAAGCTGCCCAATCTTGATCAGATCAGCCGTCCCATCAAAGGCATGTTGGCTGGATTTATTCTTTTGCTACTTGCCGCACCTTTGGCGATCCATTTAACCGCACAATTATGTTTAACCGGATCACAACCTGGCTTAAAAGTCCTGAATATCATTGCACCCAAGATCAATGCTTACGATATCGCCAAACTCATCGCTGCCATACGCCCACAAGAGGGTATTGCGCAGGAAATTATGCTGAAAACTTCAGAACACGCCCTGACTGAGAGTGCCGGCATTGAAATGAAAGGCGGTAACTTTCAACGCGAATTGCTCAATGAAGTACTGGAACGCTTTGATTTTGTTCGCGCTCAATACGCTAACAACCCGTATATCGGCGTACGCGAAGCCAAACTCCTGATAACATATCACGCCAGCCTGAACGATGATGTAGCCTATACCAAAGCACACCAGATTCTGAGTGACAACCTGAAAGCCGATCCTTATCACGCTGACAGCATGATAGAACTGGCCCGTTTGCAAGTTGCAGAAGGCCATCGCAGCGATGCCCTATACACGCTACAACGTGCAACTCACCACATCCTTAGTCGCCGCGACCACCAACTGATTGACGTTGAAATCCTGCGCCAACTGGCTGCACCGCAAAAAATTGCCGAACTGGATGCGATAGAAAAACAGCTCAGGAATGTGCGCTCGGATTCAGAAACCGGCAAAGCGCTGATTCTGCCTGCCAACTTCAGCGAGAATATTGATGCACGCCTGGCAAGTATTGCCGCAACACTGCGTCATCAGCCCTGACCATCTGATCTGCTATTGAACTGCTGCCGGGATCGGCTTGTACCTAAGCCGATCCCGGCGCATGCCCTACTCCACATCAATCGGCAGCTTTACATCCAGCACCGACGCCACAGGTTTTCCACCCTGAATAGCCGGAAAGAAGCGCCAGGTTTTGAGGGTGTTAAAAAAACTCTGATTGATGAGCGGGTTGGAGGTGGGCTGAGTCAGCTCCACCGTTGCGCTGCCGTCGGGCTTGATATGGAAGCGTGCCACCAGCACGGTATGGATGGTTTCATCGCGCAGGTCTTCCGGCAGTTTCGGTTTGGGTTGGTACAGCGCGCGCGCGCCCATTTGTTGGGTGCCGCCCTGGCCGGTGCTGGGACCGGGTTCCGGCTTGGGCGGCGGAACGGGGGCGGGTTCGGCTTGGGGCGGCGGTGGCTGGGGTGGGGGGGGCGGGGGCAATGCCACTTTCGGCGCAGGCGGCGGCGTTTGCATGCGTTGCGGGGTGGGCTGCACAGCGACAGGGCGTGCCACTTTCTCCGCTTTAACCACCGGCTTGGGCTGGAGTTTTGGCGGTGAGGGCGGTGGCGGCAACTCTATGATGCGCGCGTCAATCGGGGCGGGAGGAATGCTCGCCACCCTGGCGGGCGCGGCGAAAAAAAAGCCGAACCCCCACAGCATCAAAGCCCATAGCAATAACGCCAGTGGCAGCGGCCACCACGGGTTGATTGACCGGACCGGCGAGTTAAAAACAGCAGCGGCGCTATTCATGTGCCACTGCAATCAGGAAATGCTGCGCGCCGGCCGCGCGCGCCTGCAGCATGGCCTGCACCACCACGCCTTGCGGGGCTTTGCTGTCTGCCGATACCACGATGTTTTCCGCGCTGCTGCGCATCAGTGGCTTCAAGGTGGCGGCAAGGGTGGACAGGCTGACCGGCGCGCGGTTGATGAAGAGTTTGCCGTCGGCGGTAACCGAAAGCGTCACCGGCGTTTCAGTACTCAGGCGCTCGGCCTTGCCCTGCGGCAGGTTGACCTTGAGCGAGTTGAGGCTCTGCATGGACAGGGACGCCAGCATGAACGTCGCCAGCAGAAAAAACATCACGTCGATCATCGGGATGATTTCGATGCGCCCCTTGCGCTGCACTCGGGCTTTGCGCAGCTTCATGGCCGTGCTCCTGCCGGCCCGTGTTCTTGCTCGTCCAGGCGGATATGGTCGATCAGGCGCGTGCCGAGGCGTTCCATTTCATCCATGGTTTGCGCTTGCAGGCGCGAGAAATAGTTGAAACCGAACAGCGAAATCAGCGCGATGAGCAGGCCGATGGCCGTCGCAATCAGCGCCTGCGCCACCCCGCCGGTCACGCCGGTGGGGTTGACCAGGCCAGCACCGCCGATCAGCTGGAAAGCGTGCATCATGCCGCCGATGGTGCCCATCAGCCCGAGCAGCGGCGCCGCGGTAACGATGGTTTCCAGCACCCACAGGCGCCGCGACAGCGCGGTTTCGATCAGTTGCGCCTCGTCGGCGGCGCGCGATTCGGTCCACCACGCCGGACGGCTGCGGTTGGCCAGCACCACGCTGAAAAAACGCCGGAAATAATTGCGCTGGTTGAGCGCAGTCAACTTGTGCTCCAGCGTCTCCCAGGCGAATCCGTAGGTTTCCACCAGTTCCAGCAATTCGCCGGAGAGACGCGCGTAGCGCCAGTACAGCACGGCTTTTTCGAGCATGATGGCAAGTGCCAGCACGGCCAGCAGTGACAACGGAAAAATCATGACGCCACCGAGTTTGATGGCGATCCAGCTTTCGTGTAAATCTTGCATGAGGGTATCTCCTGAGTTATTCCAAGCCGTATTCAAGCAAATACGCCGTTGTCGCTGCTTGTTGGTAACAATCGAAAAGGGCAGTTGAAGCCACAGAGAACACAGAGGCCACAGAGTGTGTCGCAGGCTTTGTTGGAAATCGTTTTTTCCCTTGACGGACAAATCCGGAAAAACCACCAATGCATTGTTTTTTCTCTGTGGCCTCTGTGTTCTCTGTGGCTAACTGCCATTTCCATGATCAATCAAAAAAACTTGTCGAGGCTGAAGTAAACCGCACGGCGCGGACCATACTGCGGGGCACCCACGCCGATGCCGCTGCCGTCGCGGATCTGATAGCTTTGGTCGAACAGGTTGAGGATGCTCACGCGGCCTTCGAGTTTGCCCAGTTGCGCTGTATTGAAGGTGTGCGCGGCAGCAACGTTGACCTGGACATACGCGGGCAGATGCCCGGTGTTGGCAAAGCCGTTGCGCAGGCCGCTGCCATAAATCGCATCGGCGCTGTAGGTGGTGTCGCGCCAGCGATACGCGGTGCCGAGCGAAGCGGTGATGCGCTGGTCGTGATCCAGATGCACCCAGTTGTTGGCGATGTAGGCCAGTTCAGCCGCATCGAAATTGTACTGGGCCGAGTTGATGCCCCTGCCCATTGCAGTGGAGTGGGCGAGATTGAGGTAGGCCGAGAAATTATCCTTGCGGTAATTGGCAGTCAGCTCCGCGCCGTATATCTTGCCCTGGCTGTAATTGAACGGGGTATACAGCAGCGCCGAACCGAACTGACCTTCGTCCAGCATGTTTTTGACCGACTTGTAATAGCCATCCAGTCCCAAGGTGAAATAGGGCGTGAGCTGGTGGCTGATGCCAATGTCGAAATAATCGGAAGATTCGGATTTGACTGGATCGTTCTGCGTGCCGGGCGGCGCATTGGTGGTGCCCTGAAAACTGGTCACGGTCTGACCACTGATCAGTTCGTTGGGCGGTGGCGTGAAGTAACGCGCATAACCGGCGTGCAAGGTAGTCTGCGGCGTCAGTTTATACACTGCCCCCAGGCGTGGGCTTAACTGGTGATCGGTGACATAGGCTTTGACCTGATCGAAGCGCACCCCGTAATTAACGGTGAGCTTGTTCGTCGCCTTCCACTCATCCTGCGCGTAGACACCGTACAGATTGGCGGTTTTGCTGTTGTTGTCGGTAAATCCGAAGGGTGTGCTACTGGTCTGGTTACCTGCGTTATCTGCCGGAAACGTGAGCACATCATTGTTGTTATCGAGGTGTTCCTGGCTGAGAAATACGCCCGTACGCAGGGTGTGCTGCGGATTCAGGTGATAGCTGGCGTCGGCTTGTAAACCATTGGCCTGACTGGTGCGCAGCACATGCGAGGCAACCCCGGTATAGAGAAGATCACCCGTGCTATCCGGCTCGAACAATACCCTGGAATAACGGCTGAACGCCGCGACCTGATAATCGAATTTGTCACCCAATGTGCCTTGCAACGCAAGAATGCCGTAACGTGTGGTTTCGCGCTGGCGCTCGTCCAGATTGGCTGATGGATAACTGGCGATTCCGTTCAGCGTGTAGCTCGGTGTCTGACCGGGTACATTGGGAATCTGGAACTTGTTGTCCGAACTACCCAGGATCAGACTCAGTTTTGCACTGTCGCTGAGCATATAGGAGAAGTAACCGAAGCCTTTGTTCTGGTGCGTCGTGTCATGGATGGCATTGCGTGATGCTGTGGGATTTTCGATACCGAGATCATTTGAAGTGGTAGAGGCATTGACGTAATAAGAAAAATCACCCGTATGCCCGCTCACTTCACCCGACATTTCGCGCGTGTCATGACTGCCCAGCATCATGCCGATGCGTCCGCCGTTGTCGAACGCGCCGCTTTTGGTGTGGATATCCACCACCCCCGCAGTGCGGTCACCATATTGCGCAGGTAATGCCCCGGTGAGCAGATTGATGCTCTCGGCAAAACGCGTATCCAGCGATTGACCAAAGCCGCTGATCGCCTCCGGCACGATGATGTCGTTGATGCGGTACTGCACATTGCCGTGCTCACCGCGGATATGCAGCTGCCCATAGGAATCCTGCGCCACGCCGGGCGCCTGCAACAACACCTGGTTGAGAGGCGTACTGGCACCTTGCGGCAAGGCAGCTACATCCTTGGCGCTAATCCGGTAGTTGCTGCTGCCGGTATCCGTGGCGATGCCATTGCGCGGACGTTCCCGCTTGCGAGCGGTCACTTTGACCTCAAGTGCCTGCGTACTGGCCAGGGTAATGGTGCTGGTTTTGCCTGCATCAGCAGCCAAAGTGACAATGTCAGTGCCGGTCTGGAAATTGGCTTTCTCCACCACCACCGCATAAACGCCAGGCGCCAGCCGGGTGAAGCTGAAATGGCCTTGCGCATCACTATGCGTTACGCCCAGTGTTTTACCGTCGGGTGATTGCAGCTTGACTGAGGCATTGGCAACGGCCTGGCCGAGCGTATCGTTGACCCGGCCTTCGATCTGCCCGGGTTGAATGGCGGCCGCGCGCGCCGGCGCAGCAACCGCAAATGCAAGCGCGAACGCCGCGCCCATGCGGGATAAACGAATATTCATACAGCAAACTCCAGTAAGCACAAAGCCACACACGCACGCTGACAGGCGAGCGCGTTACAAGGAAAACAGTGGTTTCAGGCGAATGGAGGTGCTTGGGAAGGGGGACGGACGTGACGACGCGGAACAACATCAACAAGGCGAACCGGATGCGCCGCAATCCAGTAAGCCAAAATAAGCATCATCAGCGGCAGCGCGACGGCTATGGTGGGCGTGCCCCCGGAGAAATGGAGGGCCAGATTGCAGGCCGCGCAATTATCCTGCTGGGTACTGAGATCATGATGATGCTGCGTAAGCGCGATCAACTGCAGGCTGAGCAACGCAGCCAGGAAAAAATTCAGTGCCCCACGAATATACGGCCTGATGGATTTTAGCTTGCCATTGGATCGCATGGACGAACTATAAAGCTGTGTCGGGTTCGGATCAAATGCAATTTTCCTGAGATGAATCCTACTCAAGCAGGCTGGATGGGTAACCACAAGTTCCGAAAAGGTATGCGGTCATGAGTTCATCCCCGGTAAACTGGGTACAGATGAACTTCACCACGCTTTGCGACAAACAAGATAAAGGATGAATGTGTTAACAATAAATATCGGTCCCTTCGCACTATCAAGTAACGTGCTGGTGATGCTCGCGGCCGGACTGGCCGCCGCGGGCGCTGGCCACCTGGCCGGGCGTCGCCAGCACACGGGTATCGTCAACACCTTGTTCGACATGCTGTTCGCAGGGGTGATCATGGCGCGCATTGCCTTTGTCGTGGCCTGGTTCGACACTTACCGCAGCGCGCCGTGGTCGATGCTCGACATCCGCGACGGCGGGTTTATGGTTTGGGCCGGGGTGGCAGCCGCATTGTTGGTCGCAATCTGGCGCGGCTGGCGCCAGCCGATCCAGCGTAAACCCTTGATGCTGGGCCTGATGGCAGGCATGCTGGTGTGGGGCGTGCTGTTCGGCGCACTGCGCAACACCGAACAGCCGGTACTGCCCAAGCAGATGTTGATGACGCTGGCCGGCGAACCAACCGATCTGGCGGCGCTGGCCCACGGCAAACCCATGGTCGTCAATCTGTGGGCAAGCTGGTGCCCACCCTGCCGGCGCGAAATGCCGGCACTCGCCGCCGCGCAAAAACGTGAAACGGGAGTGAGCTTCGTGTTCGTCAATCAGGGCGAGGAAGCGGAGGCTGCGCAGCACTACCTCAGCACCGAAAAAATCGATCTTGCCAATGTGCTGCTCGACCCCACTGCAAGCATTGGTCACACAGTCGGCTCCGGGGCATTGCCCACCACCTTGTTCTACAACGCCAAGGGTCAGTTGATCGACACCCATGTGGGCGGTCTGTCCGATGCCTCGCTGGCGAATAAATTGAACCAGATGCGTCCGGCCAGTGGCCCTGCCGGTAATTGAAGTGCCATGATCAAAAGCTTCCTGATAGCGATTGCGGCAGTGTGGAGGGCAATCCGGCGCGGCTGGGCAGGTTTGTCACCCAGTAAACGAAATACCCTGGCATTAGCGTTATTGGTACTCGTCTGGCTGGGAATCATCGGCGTGATGCGCCAGGGGGAGAAACCCGCGCCCTCCGCCATCCAGGTGAGCATGCTGTCCGGCGAATCGACAAATTTAGCCGCACTGGCCGACGGCAAACCGATGATCGTCAATCTGTGGGCAAGCTGGTGTCCACCGTGCCGGCACGAAATGCCGATGCTCGCTGCCGCGCAAAAGCAGGAATCATGGGCGAGCTTTGTGTTTGCCAACCAGGGTGAAAGCAAAGCTACGATTCAGCAATTCCTCTCCGCCAGCCCATTTTATCTGACCAATGTCATCCTTGATCCCGATACCCAACTCGGTCGTGTGGCTGGCTCGGCAATGTTACCTGTCACCCTGTTCTACGATACCCACGGACAACTGATCGATACTCACTTGGGGGAATTATCCGCGGCTGCGCTGGGGAAAAAATTAAACCTGTTGCGCACGCGTTGAATTTCGTCCGCGCAGCACCCAGAATCGAATACTTGCACGAAGAGAAACGCGCTGTCTGGAATGGCATTAGCCTGATCAACGCATATAGGCATAACCGGCCTGTTGCAGGCGCACGATCTCGGCATCCGCCATCGGCACCATGGTCACAAAACCGTGGATGTCCGACGGTTCAAATCCGTGACCTCTGGCGGCAATCCGGCACATGCGGAATTCAATCACGCCGCTTTGCGTCGCACTTTGCGCACGCTGCATCAGATCCTGATATTTGGCGTAATTCTTGATGGCGAAATAAGGGATCTCATTGCCGTGCAACACGATCACGATCTTGCTGTCGAACGGGTCATCGCCATTCAGGCTGGCCAGCAATACCGCGCGGCTGATGACCGAGCGCACCGCCGCCTCGGAATTCACACTCACGTCGTAGACCACTTTCTGTTTGGCATAAGTCTGTTCCATCACACGGGCTTCGCCCCACGGCGTATCCGGGTTGGCGGCGAGGGATAAAGCGGGAATGAATAATATTGCGGCTAGCCATGCAGTAAAAAATATGCGCACAAACACCTCCTGATTTATATTATTCGAATAACAGATGAACCATGATGACCAGCCTCCCATTCACGTATGGGTAAGTGCCATTATCCTATGTCGTCTATGGTGTGTTTATCTTACTTTGGGCAGCTTAAAAGGGCTTGTAGCCACTTCGGTCACAGTAAATTGCCATGTTTCATTATCATCCTCTTACGATTTAGCAGGTAAAATTGCACGGATTAATGCTCTGACTTCACCAATTATGTCCGAACCCATCGAAAAAACCACCGCGACCAATTTCATCCGCAACATCATTGCCGACGACATCGCCAGTAACAAATGGGGGGGGCGTGTCGCCACGCGTTTTCCACCCGAACCGAACGGCTACCTGCATTACGGTCACGCCAAATCCATCTGTTTGAATTTCGGCCTGGCGCGCGATTACGGTGGTGTATGCCACATGCGTTTCGACGACACCAATCCGGAAAAAGAGGAGCAGGAATATGTCGACTCCATTCTCGACGCCGTGCACTGGCTGGGTTTCGACTGGGGCGAGCATCAGTATTTTGCCTCGGATTATTTCGGCAAGCTCTACGCTTTCGCCGAATACCTGATCGAACAGGGCTTGGCTTATGTGGACAGCCTGAGCGCCGAAGAAATGCGCGCGCTGCGTGGTAGCCATATCGAGCCGGGCGAGAACAGTCCCTACCGCGAGCGCAGCCCGCAAGAAAACCTCGACCTGTTGCGGCGCATGAAAGCGGGCGAATTCGCCGACGGCGCGCATGTGCTGCGCGCCAAAATCGACATGGCCTCGCCCAATTTCAATTTGCGCGATCCGGTGATTTACCGCATCCGCCATGCCGAGCATCACCGCACCGGCAACGAATGGTGCATCTATCCGCTATACGACTACACCCATTGTGTATCTGATGCACTGGAGCACATCACTCACTCCGTCTGCACCCTGGAATTCGAAGACCACCGCCCGTTGTATGACTGGGTGCTCGACCAGTTGCAGCCGCTGATCGGCTGGCACCCGCAACAAATCGAGTTTTCGCGTCTCAACCTCACCTACGTGGTGCTGTCCAAGCGCAAGCTGATCGATCTGGTGGAGGGCGGCCATGTGGATGGGTGGGACGATCCTCGCATGCCGACACTGGTGGGCGCGCGCCGACGCGGCTTCACCCCCGCGGGTTTCCGCCTGTTCACCGACCGTATCGGCGTATCCAAAGCAGATTCGTGGATCGACATGAGCGTGCTGGAAGACTGCATGCGCGAGGACCTGAACCTTGCCGCCGAGCGCCGCATCGCGGTACTCAATCCGCTCAAGCTGGTGATCGATAATTACCCGGACAAACAAAACGAGGACTGTTTCGCCCCCAACCACCCGCTCAAACCCGAACTTGGCAAGCGCGCTGTGCCGCTGTCGCGCGAACTGTGGATCGAGCGCGAGGACTTCATGGAAACGCCGTCCAAAGGCTATTTTCGCCTGTTCCCCGGCAACAAGGTCCGCCTGCGTTACGGCTATGTGGTCGAATGCACCGGCTGCGACAAGGACGCTGACGGTAATATCGCCGCCGTGCACTGCACCTATCTGCCCGATACCAAATCCGGCACGCCGGGTTCGGACAGCGTCAAGGTCAAAGGCAATATCCACTGGGTCTCCGTCGCCCATGCCTACCAGGCCGAAGTGCGCCTGTATGACCGTCTGTTCGCCGCCGCCAACCCGGGTGCCGGGGACCGGGATTACAAGCTTGATCTCAACCCGGATTCGAAAACAGTGATCAACGCCTGCCTGGAACCGTCACTGAAGAACGCGACCGCCGAGGACAGTTTTCAATTCGAGCGCCACGGTTATTTCGTCGCCGACCGTGTGGACAGCCAGCCTGGTAAACCGGTTTTCAACCGTACGGTGACGTTAAAGGACTCTTGGGGAAAACAAAGCTGAAAGAATAATGTTCCGATTCGGAAGGCTGCGATGCCTCTGCCAAATCAGGTAAGAAGCCGCTCTTCGCGTTCAATACTCAAACGCCGTGAACAAGCCTCCAGATGTGCGGGAAGTTCGGTCCCAGGTACCGGTCTGCTAAACAAATAGCCTTGCATGGTATTGCAGTGTCTATCCATCAGAAAATGCATTTGCGAGGCTGTCATCACGCCCTCCGCGACCACCTGTAACCCCATGTTATGTGCCAATGCAATGGTGGCAGTGACAATAGCGGCATCGTCCGTGTCGACGCTCACATCGTGAATAAAAGATTTGTCGATTTTGAGTGTGTGAATGGGAAGTTTTTTCAAATAAGCCAAGGACGAATAGCCGGTGCCAAAATCGTCAATTGAAATCGAGATACCGATATCCCGAATTTCCTGCAAAGTTACCAAGGAAATGTCGATATTTTGCATCAAACTGGTTTCTGTAATTTCCAGTCCAAGCCAGCACGGATCAAGTTCGGTAGTGTCGAGTATACGTTTCAGTGTGGCGGTGAATTCTGCCTTTACGAGTTGTTGAGCAGCCAGATTCACTGACATTTTCACTGGTGTCAGCCCCATTTTCTGCCATATCCGATTTTGCCTGCAGGCCGTTTCCAATACCCATTCACCAAGGGCACAAATAACGCCAATTTCCTCTGCTAAAGAGATGAAATCTTCGGGGGCAATCAGGCCACGTTCGGGATGCATCCAGCGTACCAGGGCTTCCACACCGACCGGTTTGCCCAATTTCGCATCAACAATTGGCTGGTAATGCAATACAAACTCATTGCGCTCCAGCGCACGCTTCAAACTGCTTTCAGTCAGCAGCCGCTCAAGCATTTTGACGTTCATTGCCGGATTGAAAAAGCGGAAGGTCCCCGCGCCCAGCTCTTTGGCCTGATACATTGCCAGATCGGCATGTTTGAGCAGCGTTACGGCATCCGTCCCATCTTTTGGATAGACGCTGCCACCGATGCTGGTCGAGATAGTGAGCTCATGACCACCCAGCTGGAATGGTTCTGCCACCACCGCCAAAAGCTCATTTGCCACTTGTGCAACCCGGTCGCTTGATTCGATATCTTCAAGCACGATGACGAATTCATCGCCACCCAGGCGTGCCACTGTATCTCCTTCACGGACGGCCTGCCGCAGGCGTTCAGCCGTCATTTGCAACAATAAATCACCCTTGTCATGTCCAAGGCTGTCATTGACGATTTTGAACCGGTTCAAATCCATGAACAGAATACCGAACTGATGCGGGTGCCGCTGTTCGATGGCATGTCGCAAACGGTCATCCAGCAAATTGCGGTTGGGGAGTCCGGTCAATGTATCGTGTGAGGCGAGGTAGGCAATATGCCTTTCATAATTGGCCGATTCGGTAATGTCGCGCATGAGACCAAACACCCCGACTACTTTCTGTTTGACGATTGTCGGAACGTAGGCAAGATCGACCTCGATACTGGTGCCGTCCTTGCGCAATACGCTGGTGCGAAAGTTTTGCGGTATGCCCTTTACGGCCTGTTCAAAATGCGCTTGATTGCGCTGCTTCTCTTCTGCCGTCACCAGCGTACGCGTATTGAATTGCTGGAGTTCGGCCGCTGAGTATTGAGTAAGCCGCATCAGGGCGCGATTACCTTCGATAAACCGTCCTTCCAGGTCGCGCGCAAGCACTGCATCAGTGTGATGATCAAAGAGGGAGCGAAAACGCTGTTCGCTTTCTTCCAAGCGCATGGATGCCTGTTTCAGTGCCGTGATATCCCGGCCCACACCGATAAAATGCCCGTCACTACCAAAACGGGATGAATTCCACAGCATATACACGATATCGCCGTCCTTGTGGCGGTAACGGTTTTCGAAGTTTCTCACCGGTTGACCGGGTGCCAATGACTGCGTGGCGGTAATACTGCGTTCCACATCTTCAGGCAGCATGAAATCAAATACTTTTCTGCCGATTATTTCATCGGGCTGATAACCCCATATGGAAGTCGCTGCCTGGCTGATTTTGAGCACACGCCCGTCTTGATCAAACAAGGCAATAACATCAATCGAATACTGCATGATGGTCTGACTCAGCTCGATCGCACCGGTCAAATTCCGTTCTGCCTGACGCCGTTGTGCCAGCTCCTTTTCTGCGCGTTGATAAGCATCATGTAACTGCGTTCGACTGAGATCGATGGTTCGATTTAATGCATCGGCATGCTGGGCAATTTCCCGCGTCGCCCGAATGTCACTTTGTAAACTTTGTAACAGGCGTTCCTCTACCAACTTCAAGCCTAAGGAGTGCAGTAACAAGCTTAATAACTGAATGTCCTCGGGCGGGAAATGACCGTGACCAACCAGTACGCAATTGCCGTAGAGATCGGCAATACCCTCAATCGGCCCCTCTTCAAATGTTTGGGTATGTACACATTCCGGTTGTGCCAGACAAGCGCTTACAAATTTGTTCCAGAAACCACTTTGACGTAAGGTTTGGGGTAAACCCAGGGCCGGTAACAAGGAAGATACGGCGCCATCCTTACCGAAAATTTTAACTTCTGACAGGCCATATTCCGCCGCCAGCGCACGAACTGCATCGGCGCGCTGGTGCGGTTCGTGCAATGCACTTAATAATTGGATCAGATGAGTGGGAGTCAAAATCTATTCCGGGAAGGCGCATACCACCGCAGTACAATTATGGAATCCATTAAACTGCCCCTGTACACGCACAATTTGCCCGTAGGTATTACAGCCTACATAATTGGATGAGCCCAGGCTTATTTCGACCGCGCTTAATTCGTCGCCAAACTCATGCCCCAAACGCAATCGCGTCGCGGCACAATCAAAAACCAGTGAACACGCATGTTCAGCATCGCCCAGTGCAGACAATGCTGCTTCTGTAGCGAGTCGGGCCGCATCACAGGAAGAATTGATGCTTGCCGACATCAATCGTACGGTGGCTCCGTTTTCAATTTCAGCCGCAAAGGTTATTGACCCGTCATCATGCAGGAAAAGTGGCACACGTAACTTGTAGTCCTCACCAACTTGAATACCTATTACATTATTCAGAAAAAATGGCATCGGATTCGTTCGATCGAAGATCTGTCCACTTTCCAATGCAAACTCGGCAAAAACCTCTTCCATGGGTATCGCATTCAAACTGAATATTCTTTTACCTTTCGCTTCTGTCACCCGCATAAGCTTTCCAACAGGTTTCCAGCCATGGGCAGCGCCAATTCCAACAGGTTTGTTGGATAAAATTTCCAGCATTACTACGGCATTTTCATAAACCTGCGTGCCATGAAAAACATGCGTTTTGTGAAATTTTGCGTCGTCGCCTGCCCCGCCGCCAAACAGCTGATACGAACCGCCGCTCGCGATATTGATATGATCGATCAATTCTTCAGCGTAGCCTGCCAATGCATCTGTCAGTACCAGACCCGTCCGATAGGCAAATTCTATTTTGTTCAAACCTTTGAGACCCGCCACACACTGACGTGCTGCCTCTAATGGGCTTTCCTTCAAATCCCGTCCTACTGATACATTGAAATACATGTCACTGGAGCTAATTGCCAAAATTGAGGCTGACTGATTAGCCGAACGCGAACCGGCAAATTCTCCCGCTGAAGAACAACCAACTAATATTGCCGGATGGCATTCATCCTGTATGGCCTCAAGCAATTCCTGATAGGCATAAACCGATGAGGCAAAAACGATTGCGACGTCCGGAGACACTCCTTCCATTGCATTTTTAATCTCTTGCCCCAATGCGCGCCCTGCTTCCTTGGCATTTACCAGTGTAGTGTGGCCCTTACCTACTTTCGTGCGTAATGAATTCATTTACTATTTCCGATTCTGAAATCCCTATTCATTTCAATTGCGCCTCGACGTTCGTTTCAACCCATAAGGCAATGTGCCAAGCGAAGGACATCGAAGATGGGGCCCTGCTATCTGTAATTGTATCTGTATACCGTAAATAGAGAGATTGGAGTGAGCGCAGGCGCGCTTAATTAAATAATAATCTAACATCTTCCTAATTTATGTTCGGTTCCGTACATAATTTGTCGCCATCTGCTTTAATTCTCAAACATTTTTATGCATGCAATAGCTCAAATAGTTATGTGCAAAAATAACAATTAAATTCAATTTGTGCTAAATTAACAGCTCATATTGAGGATATTTTCAATGAATCTTGCGCTTGCCACTGTTTCTGATCAATCCAGCGTCCTGTCTGAAGCACTGACCAATGCAGGCAAGCATTTGGGTATGACTCAGACTGACCTGGGCGAGGTTATCGGCAAGAACCGCACCGTCATCGGCCGAGGAGGCATCGCCCCGGATAGCAAGGCAGGCGAGCTGGCTCTGCTGTTTATCCGCTGTTATCGCGCGCTGTATGTACTGGTTGGCGGCAACCCCGAGCAGATGCGCCACTGGATGCAGACTGAAAACCTGCATACCGGCGGAATTCCGGGCGAACAGGTCAAAACTGTGCAAGGGCTTACTACGGTGCTGGAATATCTGGATGCCATGCGGGGCAAGCTGTAAGTGATCGACTGGGAGGCGTGTCTGGCGCAAACCAAACCGCTGCGGCTATCCGGCCAGTTACTGCGTCTGGTGGAAAGTCAGGAGCAGGTGGCGACCAATCAGCTGGTCAGTTCGCTCGACCGCCAGGCAGTGCTGGAAGACCTGCTGGAGGCGACCAAGCCGCGTCTGCGCCCGGGAACCGAACGCCTGGATTATCTGCTGGCAACGCCGTTCCGCTATCCACCCCTGAAGCATGGCTCGCGTTTTGGCACACGCAATGCGCCCAGCCTGTTTTACGGCGCGTTGAAAACCGGCACGGTGCTGGCCGAGGCCGCCTATTACCGTTTCCTGTTCTGGTACGGCATGGTCACGCCACCTGTGGGCAAGCTGGATACACAGCACACTTTGTTTGGTGCGGCATACCGGACCGACCAGGGGTTGCAGCTCCAGGCTGCGCCGTTTGCAGCGCATCAGGATGTATTGAGCAGTCCGTCGGACTATGGCGCAAGCCAGGCGCTCGGCGCCAGCATGCGCGCGGCCGGCATCGAGGCATTCGAGTATGTTTCTGCACGCGACCCGGATGGCGGCATCAATGTTGCCCTGTATACACCGCATGCCCTGAAGGGGAGTAAACCCGTGTTCCAGGAAGCCTGGTTATGCGAACTGACCGGCGAGCGCGTCAGTTTTCATGCCGCCCACAGCCGCGCCCTGCATACATTTCCCATCGACTTGTTCCTGATCGCGGGCAAGTTGCCGCAAGCGGCGAATTAACGTCCGGCCATTCCTGCACCACGTGCCAGCCGCCACCACGCCAGCAGGCCTATCCCCATCAGCACCAACGCGCCAAATCCGGTTGCCGCCGTCACTACTGAAATACCGGATTTGATCAGCAGCACGTACACGCCGATCATCAGCAACATGGTCAGGTTCTCGAAAAAATTCTGTACCGCAATAGCATGGCCGGCGCCGACCGTTTCATGGCCACGTTCCTGTAACAGCGCATTCAGCGGCACCACGTAAAACCCGCCACAGGCGCCGATCAGGATCAGCATGACGACGGTGGCTGGCATGCTGGTGACATGTGCAAACACCATGATCAACAGGCCAATGGCGATACCGGCGGGCAGCGCGCGATTGACATTATGCAGGTTGACGAAGCGTGCGGCCGCGGCAGCGCCAAGGGCGATGCCAATGGCAACGATACCGCTCAAAGTGGCGGGCAGCGTGTTGTCGGTGATGAGCAAGGCCACCGGCACCCACGCCACCAGCAAAAAGCGCAAGGTACTGCCTGCACCCCAGAACACACTGGTGCCCAGCAGCGAAAAACGCGCATCACGATTACGCATCAGGGTGCGCAAGGCACGGGCAAAATCCTTGACCAGAACGGTGGGCGAGAACTGTGTCTGCGCATGAGCGACAGGCAGGCGCGGAATGAGCAGGTTGGACAATGCCGCCAGCAGATAGACACCCACCACACTGGCCAGCGCGCCCTGCACCGACCAGTCTGCCAGCATGCCGCCCAGCACGGCGCCGAGCAGAATGGCAACAATGGTCGACCCTTCGATCAGGCTGTTGGCCTTGACCAGTTTGTCGGCGCTGACCAGTTCGCGCAGGATGCCGTATTTGGCCGGTGAATAAGCCGCAGCACCAATGCCGACCAGGCTATACGCCAGCAATGGGTGGGTGCCGGTCAGCATGAGGGCAGCGCCGATCAGCTTCATTGTATTGGCCAGCAGCATCGCGCGACCCTTGGGAATGTGATCGGCAAACGGTCCGACAAACGGTGCCAGCAAGATGAAGGCGAGCACAAAGGCTTCCTGCAGTAACGGGGTTTGCCAGGCTGCCGCGTGTTGCGATTTGAGCAGCGCGATGGCGGCGAACAGCAGCGCGTTATCTGCCAGAGCGGAAAGAAATTGCGCGACCAGCACAGCCACCATGCCACGCGAGAACAGGCTGCCACCCTTGAAGTTCGGAATGGTCATGCGGATTTCCTTTCAAAAAAACGACGTGTCTCGAATACGCTGGCCGGAAATTGATACTGCCCCGAATGCAGCAAACGTTTCAGCGCAAAATCGAACAGCAGCGCATTGTGCGCTCTGACTTCCTGCAACCAGGGTACTGCGGCAGGATCAAGCAAGCCCCTGTTCGCCATGTCGGTCGCCGAGAACAACGGCATGACACCGGGCAAGGGATAATCCGAACCGTTGAGCAAACGTGGGTGCCAGTCAGCACGTTGTAACACCGCCTTGAGCACCCATGCCCGATTGAGCTGGGTCAGCGCTGAAATATCGGCATGCAGTTTATCGGCATAGCGCGGCTCGTCCATCATGCGGGCGAACAGTTCATAACTGCGTACCCGCGGGCCATTCGGCCCTTTATCGATATCCTGATCGTCACCATCCGAAGCGCAATGGGCGACGACTACCCGCACACCATGATCCATTGCCCGGCGCAGGCGTAATGGATTACCGAAATCCTGATTGCCACCCTGCACGGCCAGCTCGCGTCCGGCATGACTGATGATAGGGATACCTGTCACCGCCAATGCGGCGTAAAAGCGGTCACAGCGTGGTGAGAGCGGGTCGATTCCCATCGCCGACGGCAGCCATTTGATGGCGCGCGCACCATCCCGCACGGCTAACTGGAGTGCTTCTATGCAATCGACCCGGTAAGGATGGATGGATGCCGCCCACTCAAAAGCGGCAGGATGGGCATGCGCAACCTGTGCCGCGTACTGGTTGGAAATGTAAAAAATGGAACGTTTCTTGTCGACATGACCCGCTTCGTCATGAAAAAAATCAAACGCAAACAGCAGTGCTTTGAAACCCGCCGGCATGGCTTCAATCTGTTGCAGCATTCTGTCCACATAGCTTGCATCAAGCTTGCCGGGGGTTTCATCCACGCAGGCAGCATTCATATAGAACGATTTCTGCAAGCGCAGCAAAGGATGCCCCAGGCTGTTCATGTCCGGGCTGAACCATGCGCCATTACCGGCATCGCCTTCACCGACCAGGTGAACATGGCTATCCCATACTTGCGTCGGGTCCAGCCCTGCCCATACCGAGCGCATCAGCGGATGCTGCGCCACCGCTTGCGGCAGACCGGCGAGACAGGGATTGGTGAAACCCTGTTCCGGCCAATGCTTCCATCCCGCCACACCTACCGCGCCCAGGCCTAATGCGCCCAGCGTCCCGAGAAATTCACGGCGCTTCATTACGCCGCTTCCGCCATCTGTTTTAGCGTGACGTAATCGATCTTGCCCGTTCCCAGCAACGGCAATCCAGTCACTGGCATGATCTTGCGGGCAATCGCCAGCTCGGGACTGCCGAGTTGGCGCGCCGCGCTCAGCAAGGCTTCACGGCTTAGCGCCGCATCCGTAGTAAACAGCAGAATATTTTCGCCGCGCTGCGGGTCGACTTGGGTGGTGGCCGCGTGTTGACAGGCGGGCGACGCAAGATTGGCAATCTGTTCCACCACCTCCAGCGACACCATTTCCCCGGCAATCTTGGCGAAGCGTTTAACGCGGCCCAGGATGCGCACGAAACCGTCAGTATCAATCTCCACCACATCGCCGGTGCTGTACCAGCCATCCGCAGGCGGCTTCAACACACCGGGATGATCGAACAGGTAATAACCCTGCATCACATTGGGGCCACGCACGCTGAGCAAGCCGCCCTGGGTGATGCCGGGTACGCTTTCCAGTTTTGACTCCAGACCCGGCAACAATGGGCCAACCGTGCCCGAGCGGCAAGCCATGGGCGTATTCACCGCCAGCACCGGCGCGCATTCGGTCGCGCCGTAACCTTCCAGAATGCGGATGCCAAATTTTTCCATCCAGGTCTTGCGCACCTCTTCGTTGAGTTTTTCCGCCCCGGCCACAACGTAGCGCAGCTTGTAAAAATCGTATGGGTGAGCGAAACGGGCATAGTTACCCAGAAAGGTACTGGTGCCGAATAACACCGTGCAGTTACGGTCGTAAATAATCTCGGGGATGATGCGATAGTGCAGCGGCGACGGGTAAAGAAACATTTTCGAACCCGTGACCAGTGGCATGATGCCACCACAGGTAAAACCAAAAGCGTGAAACAGTGGCAGCGTGACCATGAATTTATCCGATGGTGAAAAATCCACCACCGCACGAATCTGCGCAATATTGGCCAGAATGCCGCGATGCGTGTGTACCACGCCTTTTGGTTTGCCTTCCGACCCGGAAGTAAACAGCACCACCGCAGGATCATCAGCCCGCCCCTTCGGCACCGCCAGCGCAGGCAGCCAGCGGGCAAAACCCATCAGCCATATCTTGTCCCACAGACTGAAGTGCTCGCGCAGGTCTTCCAGATAAACGATATCGAGATTTTCCAGACCTGCCAGAGCTGGTGCCAGTTTGGCGGTCTCGATAAACCGGCGCGAGGTAATGAGGGTACGTACCTTGGCTGCAGTGCAGGCATTCTGCATGCCGGCGGTTCCGGCCGTGTAGTTCAGCATGGCAGGAATGCGCTGCATGGCGCTCATGCCAAAAATCAGGCAAATGGTATTGGTGACATTAGGCAGCAGTACGCCGACATTCTCACCCTGAGCGCTGACCTTGCTGACCAGACGCCCCAGTGCCAGACTCTTTTTCAGCAGCTGGCCGTAAGTTTCTTCCATCTGCTGCATATCCTCCAGCAGACGCGTGCCACGTCCATGAATCTTGATTGCGTCCAGAAAAGCGCTGAACAGGGTTTGCACCGGGTGCGAGGCGAACAGCATTTCCTGCATGGTGCGGCGCATCGCCTCGCCAGCCATGCGACGACGCAATTTGGCGCTGGGCGCATCCGGCATTGGAATGGCCGTTGCGGGCAAAATGGATAAGGTAATCTTGGGGAAAATGCGGCGCGGGTGGTTACCCGACAGGCGACTGAAGTAGGAACGTGCCGCTCCGTCCAGTCGTACCGGAAGAATGGTTGCACCGGTCTTGGCGGCGACAAATCCAGGCCCGTCATAAACTTTCATCAGACTGCCGGTCATGGTAATTCGACCTTCCGGGAAGATCACTACCGGTTCGCCTGCCTCCAGCAGCCGGATGACTTTCTTCATCGCCAGCGGACTGGTGGGATCCACCGCCAGATGCGGCACACGCGATAACAGCAAGCGGAAAACCGGATTGTTCAGCACGGTGGTATGCACCACGAACGTTGCGCGTACCGGCAGGAAAAGCCCCAACAACAGACCATCCAGAAACGATTCATGGTTGGCAATGACCAGCAGTTTTCCGGTTTCCGGCAAATTGACGCCGCCGCGAATTTCCACCCGGAACAGTATCCTGCACAGCAGGCGCAATAACATTTTCAAGATTTTCTCCCCTTACTGTTGCTGTTTAACTATTGTTTTTGACGTAATCCAGTACACGCTGCAAGGTGGCTGCAATATTTTCTTTGTCGACCCAGAAATACACCTCCTTGCCCTGCTTTTCGCTTTGCAACGCGCCCGCCTGACGCAGTATTTTGAGATGATGCGACACCGCCGTGCGGCTCAAGGTGGATGCAGCCACGATTTGCGTCACGTTGAGCCGCTCGCCTGGCTGGAACGTGAGCAGGATGCGTTGCCGCTGTTCGTCGCCGAGCGCGACAAACATGCCGGAAACATCTTTCCACTCGTCTGGTAATGCCTGAATGAGATCGGTATACATGACTATATGTTTACGTATGTAGTTATGTATGTCAACAATTATTTCTATTCAAATTACTCACCCAGTGAAACATCCCTGCTTTGAATCCACCACCAAAAACGGCCATCCCGAGGAATGGCCGTTTTAATTTAATACCGCGCTTGTCTACAGGGATTCAGCGTGCTCGGCCAGATATTTAGCCACGCCTTCGGATGATGCCCCCATGCCGGCCTTACCCTTTTGCCAGCCTGCCGGGCACACTTCGCCGTGCTCTTCAGTGAATTGCAGCGCGTCGATCATACGCAGCATTTCATCCACATCGCGTCCCAGCGGCAGGTCGTTCACCACCTGGTGGCGCACGATACCGGTGCGGTCGATCAGGAATGATCCGCGCAATGCCACGCCACCGTCCAGCTCAACATCATAAGCACGGCAAATGTCATGCTTGATATCAGCCAGCAGCGGGTAGCTCACCTGACCAATACCGCCCTTGTTGACCGGGGTATTCTTCCATGCCAGATGTGTGTATTCGGAATCGATCGAGGCGCCAATGACCTGCACACCACGCTGGGAAAACTCTTCCAGGCGATTATCAAAGGCGATCAATTCGGATGGGCAGACAAAAGTAAAGTCGAGCGGATAAAAAAACAGCACGACGTATTTATCTTTAGTGAATTCTGAAAATGTGATGTTCTTGATTTCATTGTTGCCCAATACGGCGGTTGCAGTGAAATCGGGCGCGGCTTTGCCGACGAGTACAGCCATGAAAAACTCCTGTGTGATAATAAAATACATACCCTCTGATTGAGGTTTTTTCAATCTAGCCAGCGTGGGCACATCTGTCAATTTAACTTAAGATTTAAACGCGCCAAACCGGGTAAACTGTGTCCATCATAAAAAATCTGATACCCCGTTATGGATGATGTCCGCACTATGCGTCCCTCTGCCTGTGAAATAGCCGCATGGCTGGCAGCGGCGGCAAGCTTGCTGTTTGTACTGGTATTCCACTTGCTGCCAGCGCTGCTCGCCGGACTCCTGGTATTCGAACTGGTGCATCTGATCTCGCCGTGGATCGCACGCCGTCTGCCGGGACAGCGCGCCAAGATTATTGCGGTCGCCCTGCTTTCATTTACAGTGGTGAGTTTATTGATCCTTGCCTGCGTAGGGCTGATTGCTTTTTTCCGTTCCGATGCGGGCAGCCTGCCCATGCTGTTCTCAAAAATGGCGCAAATCATTGAGGATTCGCGCAAAATTCTGCCCGGCTGGGTACTCGAACGGCTGCCTGCGGACGCCGAATCATTCAAGCTGGCCGCGGCAGAATGGCTGCGCACCCATGCCACAACCTTGCAACTGGCAGGAAAAGAAGCCGGCCGGTTAATTGCCCATATCATCGTGGGTATGATCATCGGCGGCCTGGTGGCACTGCGCGAAGTCGTGTCCGAAGAAGATTACAAACCCCTTGCACGTGCATTATCAGAACGTATATGCAGACTGGGCCTGGCATTCCGCCGTATCGTATTCGCGCAGGTGCGCATTGCCGGATTGAATGCCATGTTTACCGCGATTTATCTGGCCGTGATTTTGCCGTTGGCCGGCATCCACCTGCCGCTGACCAAAACCATGATTGCAATCACCTTCATCGCCGGGCTGCTACCGGTGATCGGCAACCTGATTTCCAACACCATCATCGTCATCATCAGCCTCAGTCAGTCTCTGGCGATTGCCATTGGCTCGCTGGTTTTCCTGATTCTCATCCACAAGCTGGAGTATTTCCTCAACGCACGTATTGTCGGCAGCCAGATCCGCGCCCGTGCCTGGGAGCTGCTGGCTGCCATGCTGCTGATGGAATCGGCATTCGGCCTGCCAGGTCTGGTGGCGGGACCGATTTATTATGCCTACCTCAAAAACGAATTATCCGTGCGCGGGCTGGTTTAGCCGCACCCCTCAGACACGGCACGGTGATCTGGCGACGACAAAACGCTTAAGCCGCTTGTAAGACGGGTTTGATATAATCCTTCCCGCTCCCAAACAAATAATTCAGCCCCATTTGAACTCAGCCCCTACTCCCCTGTCTCGCGCCTGGCTCTTGTTGCTGCTGATTATTGCAGCGTTTACCTGGTTCGCCCCTCTCAATTACAACGCGCTGATTCGCCCAGACGAAGGACGCTATGCGGAAATTCCGCGCGAAATGGTGTCCACTGGCGACTGGAACACTCCGCGCCTGAACGGAATCAAATACTTCGAAAAACCCGCCCTGCAATACTGGGCTACCGCGACCGCTTTTACGCTGTTCGGCGAGCACAACTGGACCGCGCGGTTGTGGTCGGCACTGACCGGCTTCCTCGGCATTCTGCTGGTGTATGCCACCGGCACACGCCTGTTCGGGCGCGAAGCGGGATTAATGGCCGCACTGGTGCTGGGCAGCAGCTTCCTGTACGTGATGCTCGGGCATATCAACATCCTCGACATGGGCGTCACTTTTTTCATGGAACTGACGCTGGCCGCCATGCTGCTGGCACAACGCGATGGAGCAAGCACGCGGGAAAATCGCAACTGGATGTACATGTGCTGGGCCGCCATGGGTTTGTCCATGCTCAGCAAAGGCCTGATGGGTATCGCGCTGCCGGGTACCGTGCTGCTGCTGTATAGCCTGATCCAGCGTGACTGGGCATTGTGGAAACGCCTGCATCTGGGCGTGGGGCTGCTGATATTTACGGCCGTCGCCGCACCCTGGCTGATTACCGTATCCATCGATAACCCGGAGTTCCCGTGGTTCTTTTTCGTGCATGAGCAGATCCTGCGCTTTCTGACCACGATTCATGGCCGCGTCCATCCCTGGTACACCTTTTTTCCGGTGGTCATGCTGGGTATCCTGCCCTGGCTGTTCCCGATGTTTCAGAGTTTGTGGCGTGCCTGGCGCAGCGATACGCCTGCACGCGGTCAGTTTGCTCCGCGTCGCATGTTGCTGATCTGGATCGTGTTCATTTTTGTATTTTTTTCCAAATCCGATTCCAAACTGGTTCCCTATATCCTGCCGATCTTCCCGGCGCTGGCGCTGCTGATTGGTGACCTGCTCAGTCGCACATCCGGAAAAACCCTGTTCCGGCAACTCCTCATCATGGTGCCGATTGCGCTGGCTGCGCTGGTATTCGCGCCCATGTCGGTGCGGGCCGGCAGCGCCGAGGTACCCGCAGCCCTGTATGCCAACTTTGTTCCCTGGATTCAGGCGGCGGCGATCAGTTGGCTGGTCGGCACCTTGCTCGCCCTGTGGTTTTCCTATCGCAATCAGGTGCGCCCGGCCGTCATCGTGCTAGCGCTGGCCAGCATGCTGACGGCGCAATTGACGTTCATGGGGTATAACGCACTCTCGCCGGCCAGTTCGGCCTACAATATCGCCCAGAAAATCAAACCCTACCTCAAACCGGGCGTACCGTTTTATAGTGTAGGGATGTATGAACAAACGCTGCCGCCGTACATCAACCGCACGCTCACACTCGTTGCACACACGGATGAGATGGCATTCGGACTGGAACAGGAACCCCAAAAATGGATACCGACTGTGGACGCATGGAAAAAAATCTGGGTTAAACAGCCTTACGCACTGGCAGTCATGTCACCGTCCACTTACGACCAGTTTGTGCAGGAAAAGCTGCCGATGCACCTGATCGCCCGCGACACCCGCCGCGCCGTGGTGACCACGCCATGAGCGCCATCAGCTGGCTATTGATCCTCACCGGTGTGCTGCTTAACGCCACTGCCCAATTGCTGCTCAAGGCCGGCACCAATAGCGTCGGTACATTTTCCTTCAGTGCCAGCAACTTACTGCCAGTCGGCCTCAAGCTTGCTACCGAACCGCATATTCTGGGCGGGTTGACCTGCTATGTAATCAGCGTGGTGGTGTGGATCATGGCTTTGTCGCGTGTCGAGGTCAGCTTGGCCTACCCGATGCTGTCCATTGGCTACGTGGTCAACGCTTTTGCCGCATGGTGGCTGTTCGGCGAGGCACTGACTATAGAACGCCTGGTCGGCATCGGCGTGATTATTTTCGGCGTATTTTTGCTGGCTAGAACATGATTATGGATTTTTTACCTTTCACACGACCTTTTCTGGACGAACAAACCATCGCTGAAGTCAGCAATGTCCTGCGTTCCGGCTGGCTGACCAGCGGCCCCAAGGTCCAGGCGTTCGAAGCACAACTCTCCGCGTTGATGAATGGCCGGGTGGTGCGCAGCCTCAATTCCGGTACCGCCGCGCTGGAAATTGCGCTAAGCCTGATCGACATCCAGCCCGGCGATGAAGTCATCACCACGCCCTTATCCTGGGTGGCGACAGCCAATGTAGTGATACTGGCAGGCGCGAAGCCGGTATTTGTCGATATCGACCCGATCACCCGCAATATTGATCTGGAGCGCATCGAAGCGGCGATCACGCCGCGTACCCGCGCCATCATCGCTGTGGATCTGGCCGGACTGCCGGTGGATCGCGACCGCCTTTACGCCATTGCCGAAAAGCATCAATTGCGCGTCATCGAAGACGCCGCGCAATCGTTCGGCTCAACCTGGAAGGGGCGTGCGATCGGCAGCTTTGGTGACCTGGTGGCGTTCAGCTTCCATGCCAACAAAAACATCACCACCGGCGAAGGCGGCTGCCTGGTCCTGCCCGACGCCAGCCTCACCGGCCTGTGCGAAAAACTGCGCCTGCAAGGCGTGGTGCGTCAGCCCGATGGCAGCATGGAAGTCGATATAGCCGGCGGCAAATTCAACCTCACTGATATCGCCGCCGCCATTGGCCTCGGCCAGTTGCGCCATCTGGACGCATTTACCGCGCGCCGCCGTGCACTGGCCCGGCACTATTTCGCGCACTTCGAACGCAGCCTCGGTTGTGATCTGCCACCGGAGAACTTTACCGATTCCAACTGGCACATGTTCCAGGTCGTGTTACCGTTGCAGCGCATGAACATCACGCGCGGTGAATTCATCGCCCGCATGAAAGCCCGCGACATCGGCATTGGCGTGCACTACCCGCCCATCCATCTGTTCAAGCTCTATCGCGAGCTCGGTTTTAGCGCCGGGCAGTTCCCGCACGCCGAACGCGTCGGCGCAGGCATTGTCACGCTGCCCTTGTTCCCTGCCATGGCCGAGGCCGACGTCGACCGCGTATGCGCCGCCTGTGCCGAAGTAATCAACGAGGTGATGCAATGAGCGCGCTACAGTTATCCGTAGTCATCCCGGTTTACAACGAAGAGGCTGGACTCGATGTGCTGTTTGCGCGCCTGTATCCGGCTCTCGATGCCCTGAACCTGAGTTACGAAATCATCTTCATCAACGATGGCAGCCGCGACCGTTCCGCCGCCATGCTGCGCGAACAATACGAACGCCGCCCGGATGTGACGCGCGTGGTGCTGTTGGCCGGTAATTTTGGCCAGCACATGGCAATCATGGCCGGATTCGAGCGCTGTCAGGGCGAACGCATAGTGACGCTCGATGCCGACCTGCAAAACCCGCCGGAGGAAATCGGCAAGCTGCTGGCCCGCATGGACGAAGGCTACGACTACGTCGGCGGCGTGCGCCAGCAACGCCAGGATTCGTCCTGGCGGCGCCATGCCTCGTGGGCGATGAACCGCCTGCGCGAGCGTATTACCCGCGTGGTGATGACCGATCAGGGCTGCATGCTGCGCGCCTACAGCCGTAACATTATCGCCGCCATCAATAATAGCCACGAGGTCAACACCTTCATCCCGGCACTGGCCTACACCTACGCGCGCAATCCCGGCGAGGTGGAAGTCGCGCACGAGGAACGCGCAGCGGGCGAATCGAAATACTCGCTGTATAACCTGATCCGTCTCAATTTCGATCTGGTCACCGGATTTTCATTAATGCCGCTGCAGCTGTTTTCCATGGTCGGGCTGGGGTTGTCACTGTTGTCCGGCTTATTCGTGATCTATCTCGGCCTGCGCCGGCTGTTCATCGGCCCGGAAGTGGCGGGTGTGTTCACCCTGTTCGCCATCGTGTTTTTCCTGCTCGGCGTGGTGCTGTTCGGCATCGGCCTGCTGGGGGAATACACCGGGCGCATTTACCAGCAGGTGCGGCAACGGCCGCGCTATCTGATCGATGCCATACTGGAGCAGAACGAGGCAAAACAACCGTGACGCGCGCCGTGGTGTTTGCGTATCACGACGTCGGCGTGCGCTGCCTGTCTGTGCTGCTTGATGCTGGCGTCGACGTGGCCCTGCTGGTAACCCACACTGACGCGCCGGGCGACACCATCTGGTTCGACAGCGTGGCGCAACTCGCCGCCCGCCACGATATTCCCACTGTCACGCCGGACGACCCCAACACGCCTGAATTCGTGCAAAAAATCCGTACGCTGGCACCTGATTTCCTGTTCTCGTTCTACTACAAGCTGATGCTCAAGGCACCGCTGCTGGCCTTGCCAAAACAAGGTGCACTGAACATGCACGGCTCGCTGCTACCGCAATACCGTGGCCGTGTACCGGTGAACTGGGCGATCATTCATGGCGAACGCGAAACCGGCGCGACCCTGCACTACATGACTGAAAAACCCGACGCCGGACAACTCGTGGATCAGCAGGCGGTCCCCATCCTGGGTGACGACACGGCGGCCGAAGTGATGCGAAAAGTCACCTGCGCGGCCGAAGTCACTCTGCACCGTGCCTTGCCCGGACTGATTGCTGGTACCGCCAACGCCACGACTCAGGATTTGAGCCAGGGTGGCTATTTTGGCGGACGTCGCCCTGAACACGGGCGCATAGACTGGTCACAACCGGCACAGAACATACACAACCTGATCCGCGCCGTTGCGCCTCCCTACCCGGGTGCTTACACTACCGTGGCGGGCAAAGCGGCGCGCTTGCTGCGCAGCCGGGTGGTCAACATGCCAAAAGCAACAACCTCACCCGCCCTGCTTTGTGACGGTAAAATTTTCCTTGCGACATGCGGAGATGGCGGCACGCTGCGCATCCTTGAACTGGAACTGGACGGACAAATCATTGCACCAGCCGACTTTGTCCAGCAATATGGTCGCCATTCAGTACCCCTGATATAAATTTTCAACTTTTAAACGAGTCTATTCATGAAAAAAATCCTTATCCTCGGCGTCAACGGTTTCATCGGTCATCACCTGTCCAAGCGCATCCTGGAGACCACCGACTGGGAAGTCTACGGCATGGACATGAACCGTGACCGCGTCGCCGAGTTCGCCAGCAACGAGCGCTTTCATTTCTTCGAAGGTGACATCACCATCAACAAGGAATGGATCGAATACCACGTCCGCAAGTGTGACGTGGTGCTGCCGCTGGTCGCCATTGCCACCCCGGCCACCTACGTGACCGACCCGCTGAAAGTGTTCGAACTGGATTTCGAAGCCAACCTGCCGATCGTGCGCCAGTGCGTCAAATACGGCACGCGCGTGATGTTCCCGTCCACCTCGGAAGTCTACGGCATGTGCCATGACACCGAATTCGACCCGGAAAACTCCGAACTGATCCTCGGCCCGATCAACAAACCGCGCTGGATTTATTCCTGCTCCAAGCAGCTCATGGACCGCATCATCTGGGCCTACGGCATGCAGGGCGTGCTCGATTTCACCCTGTTCCGTCCGTTCAACTGGATCGGCGCCGGGCTGGATAGCATCCACACCCCCAAGGAAGGCAGCTCGCGCGTCATCACCCAGTTCCTCGGCCACATCGTGCGCGGCGAGGACATCAAACTGGTCGACGGCGGCAACCAGAAACGTGCGTTCACCTACGTCGCCGACGGCATCTCTGCACTGATGAAAATCATCGACAACAAAGACGGCGTCGCCAGCGGCCAGATCTACAACATCGGCAACCCGGTCAACAACTACTCGGTCAAGGAACTGGCCACCATGATGCTGGAACTGGCCAAATCCTACCCCGAATACCGCGACAACGCCGCCAAGGTGAAGATGGTCGAAACCAGCTCCGCCGCCTACTACGGCAAAGGCTATCAGGACGTGCAGAACCGCGTGCCGAAAATCGAAAACACCATGAAAGACCTGGACTGGAAGCCCGAGTACAGCATGGAACAAGCGCTCAAGCACGTATTCGATGCGTACAAGGATCAAGTCGCAGCAGCGCGGGACCTGATGAACTAAAGCCGCATTGGGCAGACCCCATTGGTTTGTCCAGTCGTTGTCGGAAGGTGAACCTTAGGCGCATCTCCCCCTCTGCAGCAGCCCCTGGCGTCAGGTCAAAAACCGAAAAAGCCGGGGCGGCTGTTTGAGCCGCAGGCGAGTTCCCGTCCCGGCCGGTTTTTGACCTGATGCCAAGGGGAAGCCGAAGGCCTGCAAGGTGGGGCGTGCTTTCTTTGGTTCATTTCTTTGCACGAGCAAAGAAAGAACTTGCCGCCGGGCAATCCCGGCCAAGCACACACAGCGTCTATGCAAAAAAATGACTTGATTGCATCTCGCAGACGTGTGTTTTAGACTCGTAAAACCAGTTCTGGTTGGGGAAATTCAGCGTGGAAAAAATGCCAATGGAAAGAATTACCGTCAACCCCGATCAATGCGGAGGACGCCCCTGCATTCGTGGCCTGCGCATACGCGTCAGCGACATACTTGAATTGCTGGCTGCAGGGGAAAGCCGCGAACAGATACTGGCGGATTATTCCTATCTCGAAGCGGAAGATATTACCGCAGTGCTTCTGTATGCGGCGCGCCAATTCAACCATCCTGTCCTGATTGCCGCCTGACGTGCTGCGCTTCTTGGTCGATGCGCAGTTGCCACCGGCTCTCCCCAGAAAGTTGAGCGCGTTGGGGCATAAGGCAGTCCATGTGCTAGACGTTGATCTGCTCGAAGCCAGTGACAGCAAAATATGGGATTACGCCCTTGCAGACAATGCGGTAATTATCACCAAGGATGAAGACTTTGCCATCCGGGCCTCTGTCAGCAAAAATGCACCTGCCATCGTCTGGGTCAGGATAGGCAATTGCCCCAATGAAAAGCTGCTGACATGGTTCGAGCGGGAGTTGCCTGCCGTTATCGCGGCATTTGAAGCTGGAAACCGGTTAGTCGAGATTAGCGGCTAATGTGTTTATTGAATACGTTGAAATTCAAACGGCTTGAGCTGTTAAACAATTCGAGTGTGCATATTTTGATCTTTCGGAATTAGTTGATAGGCAAAAGGCAAGACCTGGTGCCTGACTCGTATAGACCGGAGAGATGGCTGACAGCTGTGCGAAGACATGGTGGCAGGATACGACGTTATGACCTCATATCAAACTGAAGTTGACCCCATTTCACGGACACCTTATTGTTCTTGCAGAAGGAGT
>JAZKBM010000001.1:0-1502 GCA_040388645.1 Pseudomonadota bacterium | reverse complement strand
ACGATCAAGAAAGATTGAGCATGCGCGTTGTTGCGATACTACAAGCCCGCATGGGTAGCACGCGCTTAAAAAATAAGATGCTGATTCCCTTGCTCGATAAGCCGCTCGTACAGCATGTGATTGAGCGGGTGCAGCGGGCGACACGACTAGATGATATTGTGCTGGCCGTACCGAGTCGTGATGCGGCTGACTTTGCTCCAATCGCCAACTGCAGAGCATGGCTGTACGCCTATGCAGGAGACGAAGCCGATCTCGTCGAACGCTATCTCGCTGCCGCACAGGCGTTCGACGCTGATATTATTGTGCGGATTCCCTGCGATAATCCCTGTGTCGATCCTGAGTATATTGATCGGGCTGTGTTCGATTTTATGGAGAAGCCGTATATCTATTATTCAAATACAACAGGGTTAGTCACTCAGCCCTATCGCGGCTCCATCGTTCAGGCGGTAGACGGCATTGGCTGTGAAATCTTTACCGTGAGCACGCTCAAATGGCTTGATAATAAATCTGTTGGGAAACCCCAATGGCGTGAGCACCCGCATAAATATTTCCTTGAGAACTATCACTACTACTTGCATCCATCAGACATTCGCCTTGACGTAAATGTGCAACAAGAGTATGAGTGCATCAAAGATATCTTTGACTACTTCGGTCATAATCAGTTCACGACGCGTGACGTTGTTCAGTATCTCACCACCAAGGAGGTTCACCATGAAAGCATCCATCGAGAGCAACCAAGCGGAAATTCCCAGCAAAGGGCATGAGGGCATCAGCGACCCACACCTAAAGACGAGTGACGGCCTGCATATTGGCACCGGTACAAATTTTGGCGTGACGCATGGTGGATTTATCAAGGACTCCGAAGGGCTGAATCAGACCAAGTAAATGACGCCAGATCAGCAGGCGGTTAAAAAGATTCAGGATTGGACGCGCTCCCCGGTGCAGTTCGTCTCCGAGGTATTTGATCTGGACGGCTCACCGGACAAGCGCATTTCCGACCAGCAACGCGAGGGCTTGGAGTGCTATCGCCGTCTCATCATGGCGAAACTCAAAGCCGCACGCGGTTTGCCGTTGACGCCGCAAGAAGCGCAGGACGCCAAGCGGCTGGGCCTGTGTATCCATAGCGGTCACGGTACGGGCAAGACCGCGTTTATGGCCTGGTGCATCCTGCATTTCCTCGTCTGCCGTCAATACTGCAAAATCCCCTGTGTGGCTCCGGTTGGGGTGCAATTGGCCTCCAACCTCTGGCCTGAAGTGCATCTCTGGCTACGCAGGAGTCCCTTTCTGCAAGACATTATCAAGTGGCAAGCGGAAAAGATTTACTTCAAGGAAGAGGCAGGCAAGGAATGGTTTGCCTTTCCCCGCACCGTCAGTACGAAATCCACGCCAGAAGAACAAACGGAAACACTGGCCGGTATTCACGCCGACAATATGCTGGTCTGCGTCGATGAAAGCTCAGGCGTGCCCGATCCAGTGTTCAAACCGCTTGAAGGTGGGCTGAC